>JAIPEG010000001.1 GCA_021737405.1 Bacteriovoracaceae bacterium | reverse complement strand
GGAAACACCCGATCCCATCCCGAACTCGGCAGTTAAGCCCAACATCGGCGAAGGTAGTGCTCGGGAGACTGAGTGTGAGAATAGCAAGATGCACCAATTATATAAAAGCCACCTTCGGGTGGCTTTTTTTTTGTCTTTTTTTGGAATTAGTAAAATATTCTTTTTGACGCACACCTAGACAGCAATTCGTTTATTCTGGTAAAATTAATACATGACGACTCTTACCAATAAAGTGCTCAAGACAGAGCTATTTTTTCTTTTTTTACTGACCTCTATATCTTTGGCGGCTTTCTATTTTGGTGAGCAACTGCCAGATAATTATCTCTCCATCAGTTCTGGTCAAAATGATCTAGGAATTTTTTCTTATGTGTATAGCTCTCTTGTAGTGGCCATAGGTTACTACTTGGGGCCTTGGACAATTGTTCCTTTTCTTTTATTTGCTCTTTTTTATACGCTTCAGTTTTCAAAGAGAGACATTCCCCTTGATGGACTTAATTTTATTTCTGTCACAGGTGGCTCATTATTTCTTTTCTATTCATTTGCGCCTGAATTTCTCGGAAAAGGTATTCGCTACCTTATTAAGGGTCATTTTTCCTTCTATGAGGCACTAGCAATTGGTTTGATCTTTTCAGTAGCATTCCTCGCTGGCTCCTTTAGGGCGAGTTTTAAAGAAGCTTCTATCCAATTTTTCTCCTTTTTAGGACGTCTTCCGGGGAATCTCTGGCGCTTCCTAATTAATATTAGACCTATTCAAGCTGCTCATGATTTGGCGAATTATTGGCGAAGGTTTAAAGAAACTTTCCTCGTTAGATTACCCAATATTTTGAAAGGCAATTCTCAATCGAGAATTAGAGAGTTACCTAAACAGGAAAGTTCTTCGGTTCTTCGTAATAAATTTAAGTTACCGAAGTTTTCTCGGAAAAAAGAGACCCAAGATGACCTCACTTCTGAGGTTAACTTTACCCCAATTAGAGAAGCTTCGGCCGCTGAAGACTATCAAATTGAGGATGTTGAATCTGAATCTACTGAAAAAACTTACGTTCAGGAAACCTTTACTCCTGAAACTCAAGAAAACTTAGCTAAGAAGCAATACCGAGCTAAGAACGGCCAAAAAGAAGAAAAGCTTTATTACGACATTGTAACAACAATGACTGACCCTAGGGAAAAACGCTCTCAGAGGCATCCTGACGATGATTACTTTGAAAATATTATTAGGAAAATCGAAGATACTTTAAGTGAATTTGGAATCGAGGGGCAGATTGTAAATATTTTAAAAGGCCCTGTTGTTGATACTTTTGAATTAGAACTCGGCTCTGGTGTAAAGGTTTCCAAAGTCACCAATGCTGAAAATGAAATCTCAATGGCATTATTGGGAGCTCCAATTAGAATCGTTTATCCTATGATTGGTAGGGCAACTGTTGGTATTGAAGTTCCAAGAAACCCTCGTGAGATTATCTACCTTGATGAAGTGCTTAGCACTAAAGAATTTAAATCTTCTCAAAATAGGCTTCCTATCTCTATGGGGAAGGATGCTTTTGGAGAACCCCTCGTCGTCGATCTAGCTTCAATGCCACATATGTTAGTTGCAGGTGCAACGGGTGCAGGTAAATCAGTTTTTATAAATACACTTTTAGTGTCCTTACTCGTTAAGAAATCTCCGGATCAGATGAAGTTAATTCTGATTGATCCTAAGCAACTTGAATTGGCGCTTTACTCAAGCCTTCCTCATTTAATACTTCCAGTTGTAACTGACGCTAAAACGGCTTCAATCTCTCTTTTATGGGCGTGCCAAGAAATGGAGAGGCGTTATTCAATCCTAAAAGAATTTGGAGTGAGAAATATTGAAGGGTTCAATGATAAATTGAAGAAGGCCACTCCTGAAATGTTTGCGAAGATTCATCAATATTACGAAAATGAGCCTGAAGAGCATTATGAACTGCCTTACCTCGTTATTATTGTCGATGAATTTGCGGATCTAATTTTAACCAAGGCCGGCAAGGAAATTGAAAATAATATTTGTCGCCTTGCGGCGAAGGCGAGAGCAGCTGGCATTCACTTGGTTCTTGCTACCCAAAGACCTTCTGTTGATGTGATTACAGGTTTAATTAAGTCGAACTTTCCAACAAGAGTTTCATTTAGGGTTACTTCCTCACAAGATTCTCGGACAATCCTTAATTCCATGGGGGCTGAAAAACTGCTCGGCAAGGGCGATATGCTTTATCGCCATGGCACTAATAATCAGCGCGTTCATTCAGCCTATGTTGATGAAGATGAAATAGAGGCCCTTACTGATAAGCTTGGTCAAATGCGCAGAGATTACCACTCAGGAGCTATGGAGTTTCTAGATAATGGCGGAGAAGAGGCTCAGGACCCCTATGCTTTTGGCTCCCATATACCCGGCTCTTCTAGTGAACCATCAAGTGATGAGGATTATTTTCGCGCAGCAGTAAAAACGGTTGTTGAACACAGAACTGCTAGTGCCTCAATGCTTCAAAGAAGACTCAAGATTGGCTATAATCGAGCTGCAAATCTCATCGAGGAGATGGAGGCCAAGGGAATAGTCGGTCCAGCCGAAGGATCTAAAAGACGCAAGGTGTTGTGGACGATGGAAGATTTAGGTTCTCCTTAACTTCCTTCTTGCCCCTCTTTATCCCCTGTGTTACACACTTAAAACTAAAAGGAATGCCCTATTTTAGGGTTTTAACGTTCAATCACCTGGTTGATGGTCTGGTCATTTATTGGCCGGCTTCGGGTGATAAGAATTAACCATCAACTTAGAATTTAAGGAGATCGCGATGTCGAAAGATTTACAGTTGAAAGATTTATTAGAAGCAGGTGCTCACTTTGGTCACCAGACCCACAAGTGGAATCCAAAAATGAAGAAATACGTTTTTGGTGAGAGAAACGGGATCTATATTATTGATCTTGGAAAAACAATTCCTCTTGCTCAAAGTGCTTATGATTTCGTAAAGAAAACATGTGCTGATGGTAAGCCAGTTCTTTTTGTTGGTACAAAAAGACAAGCTTCTGATGCTGTTAAGAAAGCTGCTGAAGAGTGTGGTGCTTTCTATGTAACTCACCGTTGGCTAGGTGGAATGCTTACAAACTACAAAACAATTACACTTTCTGTAGATAAAATTCGTAAAGTAGAAAAAATGAAAGAAACAGGTGACTTCAGTCTTCTTACTAAAAAAGAAAGAATTAGAATTGATAAAGAAGTTGTTAAGCTTGAAAAAAACCTTGGTGGTATCAAGGATATGAGAAAACTTCCTGGTGCGGTAATTATCGTTGATCCAAACAATGAAAGAATTGCTGTTCAAGAAGCTAATAAATTAGGAATTCCAGTAATTGCTATCACTGATACTAACTGTGACCCAGATGGCGTTGATTTTGTTGTTCCAGGTAATGATGATGCGATTAAGTCAGTAACTCTTTTTGCTGAATACTTTGCTGCTTCTGTAAATGAAGGCACTAAAGGTAACAAAGCAAAACTTAAGGCATCTGCTTCAGAGCCTGGTCGTGATGCTGGTCTTGAGAAAGAAATCATCGAAAAATTTGAGCATGATATTGACCTCATGGGCGCTGAGGAAGAAGTAGAAGCTGATACTGAAGAATAAAATTTAAAAAAGGAAAAATAAAATGTCTTTTTCTGCAAGTGACGTAAAAAAATTAAGAGAAATGACTGGTGCAGGTATGATGGCCTGTAAGCAAGCTCTATCAGAAAACAGTGGTAACATGGATGCCGCTGTTGATTACCTAAGAACGAAAGGCCTTGCTGCTGCTCAGAAAAAACAAAGTAGAGTTGCTGCAGAAGGTGCAGTAGCGACCCTTGTTGAGGGCGGTGTTGGTGTAATCGTTGAAGTAAACTGTGAGACAGACTTTGTTTCTAAAGGTGATGACTTTAAAGGTTTCGCAAATAGTGTTGCGAATTATATCTTAAAAGAAAAACCTTCTGACATTGCTGCCCTTAAAACAGCTAAAGAAACAGAAGTGAATGAGCTAACTTTAAAAGTTGGTGAAAAAATTGATATTCGTCGTTTTGAAGTTACCAAGACTGATGGTGCTGTTGGTTCATATAATCACGGTGGACGAATTGGTGTAATAGTAGATATCTCTGGAGCTGATGCTTCAAATGAATTGGTTTCAGACCTTTTAAAAGATATTGCTATGCACATAGCTGCTGCTTCTCCAAAGTTTCTTTCATCTAATGATATTGATGAGAACTTTAAGAAAAAAGAAGCTGAAATCTATGCTGCTCAACTTAAAGAAGAAGGTAAACCAGAAAACATGATTGATAAGATTGTTGAAGGTAAACTTAAAAAACTTTCTTCTGAAGTTTGTTTGCTAGAGCAGAAGTTTGTTAAAGATCCTGATACAACTGTTGGCAAGCTTGTTGAAAGTGTTGCTAAACAAGTTGGCGCTGTCCTCAAGGTCAATGGATTTAAAATGTTAAATCTTGGTGAAGGTATTGAGAAAAAAGAAGATAACCTCGCTGAAGAAGTAGCAAAATTGACTAGCGGAAACTAGGATTAAAAATTAAATAATAAATCAGGGGGCTTTAGAGCCCCCTTTTTTGAATCAAAGGGAGTCTTTTTAAATGAAGTATAAAAGGATTTTGTTAAAACTCTCTGGTGAAGCTCTTGCGGGAAGCCAAGGTACTGGAATAGACCCGGAAGTCCTAGCAACACTCTCAGATGAAATTAAGGCCCTAATCGAAATGGGTGTAGAGGTCGGAATCGTTATTGGTGGTGGGAATATACATCGTGGCGTTGCTGGTGCAACCAAAGGTATGGATCGCACAACTTCTGACCACATGGGAATGCTTGCAACAATTATCAATTCAATTGCACTTCAAGACAGTTTAGAACGCAATAGTGTTTATACTCGGGTTCTTACGGCCATTGAGATGAAGAAAATCGCAGAGCCTTATATACGTAGAAGGGCTGTTCGCCATTTAGAAAAGAAGAGAGTCGTAATTTTTGCTGGAGGTACGGGTAATCCTTACTTTACTACAGATACTGCAGCGGCTTTGCGCGCTTCGGAGATTGATGCTGATGTAATCTTGAAAGCGACTAAAGTAGATGGGATCTATGATAAAGATCCAATGAAGCATAAAGATGCGGTAAAGTTCGATCAGTTAACCTATATAGATGTTCTTAATAAAGGCCTAAAGGTAATGGACTCAACGGCAATTACTTTTTGTATGGATAATAAAATAGATATCAAAGTATTTAATGTATTTGAAAAAGGAAATATTCAACGAGTTGTTGCTGGTGAGAACATTGGTACCACTGTAACAACTCAAGAATAAAGGAAGGTAGCACAAATGATTGATGAAATTCTTTTAGAGCTTGAAGACGGCATGGAAAAATCAATTAACTCCTTAAAGCACCAACTTTCAAAAGTTAGAACTGGTCGTGCCAGTGCTAATGTTTTAGATGGTGTAAGTGTAAATTATTATGGTTCGCCAACTCCTGTTGCTCAGGTTGGAAATATCTCAACACCTGAGGCCAGGCTGCTTCAAATTCAACCCTTTGATAAAACGATGATTCAAGATATTGAAAAAGCAATACTTGGGGCTAATTTAGGGTTAACTCCCTCTAACGATGGAAACCTTATAAGGATTCCTTTTCCGGCCTTAACGGAAGAGCGAAGAAAAGAGCAAGTAAGAGATATCAAAAAATATGGTGAAGATGCCAAAATCGCTATTCGAAACGCTAGACGAGACAAAAATGAAGTCGTTAAAAAAGCGGAAAAGGCGAAAGAAATCTCTGAAGATGATTCTAAAAAGTTTCATGATCAAATACAAAAAGTTACAGATAAATTTGTGTCTCAAGTAGATCACGTTATGGAAAATAAAGAGAAAGAGATTCTTTCTGTTTAAGAAATTATGAGCGGACTTGAAAATAAAATTAAACATGTTGCTATCATCATGGATGGTAATGGCCGCTGGGCACAAGGGCGTTGTCGTCCTCGTATATGGGGCCATGTTCGCGGCAGTTCCGTTGTAAGTAATATTGTAGAGGAAGCTGACGACCTTGGTTTAAGGGCACTAACACTTTATGCTTTTTCAACAGAGAACTGGAGTCGTCCACCAAAAGAGGTGATGACTCTTTTCAACCTGTTGAAAAAATTTCTTTTGAAAGAGAAGCAAAGAATCTTAAAAAATGGTGTTCGTTTTAAAGTAATAGGGGATATTTCGACCCTGCCCGATAAGACGAAAGAGCTTATTGTTGATCTAGAGAATTTGACCAAAGACAATAAGGGTTTAATTCTTAACTTTGCTTTTGGTTATGGTGGGCGAAGTGAAATCGTTTCTGCAGTAAATAGATTAATCTTAAATGGCAAAACTCAAATAAATGAGAGAGATCTCACTGAAGCTCTCTTTGCCCCAGAATCTGGAGACGTTGATCTATTGATTCGAACAGGTGGTGATCAAAGAGTATCAAATTTTTTGCTGTGGCAAATTGCCTATGCCGAACTGTTCTTTACATCAACAAAATGGCCTGACTTCACACGCGAAGAGTTTAGGGGCATCATTTATCAGGTAACAGGACGTGAAAGACGATTTGGTCAAATTGAGTCGGTTGATTCTTTATCCGAAAGTCATAGAATGGCTAAGGTGAATAAAGAGTTAATAGAAAAGACTTCTCCCCAGGTACAATAAAATGTCTTCAAATACGGTTCAAAGAATAGTTTCAGCGATAGTTTTATTACTTGCTGTATTCGTTTGTATCTATTTTGGCAAAAAAGCAACAATGGGCTTTATACTGTTTTTTGGATCACTGGCCGTTGATGAAATTTTTTGTAACTTTTTTAGAAAGAAAAGATTCTCTCTTAATTACTTTCTTTCCCAAGCCTTATTCATTGTTCCATATGTTTATTTTAACTTCTTAGATTTTTCGCCTGGTATGCACTTTGCTGTCGTAAACGCGGGCCTTGTTCTTAATGTTGGTTTACTTATTTACCTTTTCTATTTACCCATTGAGTCTAAAGCTGTTGAGGACCTAACATCAAAAATGCCCTTTATAGCAGGTCCATTTTTGTTGCTGCCCATGATTGCCCTGACCAATACACTCCACTACGAAAAATGGCGTCTTCTTCTCGCTGTGTTAATGGTTGTTAATTTTGGTATGGATACTGGCGCCTGGTTCTTTGGAAAGAATTTTGGAAAACATAAATTATGGGAAAAAGTTAGTCCGAAAAAGACGATAGAAGGGCTCATCGGTGGAATGCTTACTGCGGGTCTTCTTGGAACAATTACGTGGACATTAATTTTTGGTGAAACTAAAGTGTTATTATTTGGCCTCTTCTGTCTTCTTGGAGTCTTGTCCCAATTAGGTGACTTAATTCAGTCAAAAATAAAAAGACAATTTAAGATCAAGGATAGTTCTTCTTTGATTCCTGGGCATGGTGGAGTTTATGATAGAATAGACAGCCTATTGTACTCTGCTCCGTTTTTTGCAGTGGTACTTAAATACTACTACTAACAAAAAAAGCTAGCCTATGTTTATTGAAAAATTTGGAATATTTATTCTCTTTCTCGGTCCCCTGGTTTTCTTTCATGAGCTTGGCCACTTTATCTTTGCGCGCCTCTTTGGTGTTCGTGTTGAAACGTTCAGCATTGGTTTTGGTCCAAAAATCTTAAAATTCAAAAAAGGAGACACAGAGTATGCTGTCTCCCTTATACCACTTGGTGGTTATGTGAAAATGTTTGGTGACGATCCTCTTAATAAGGATGCTATCCCTGTAGAGGAGAGACCGTTCTCTTTTACGTTTAAGGGAAAGTGGGCGCGCTTTTGGATTGTGATGGGTGGTCCTCTCGCAAACTTCATAATGGCTTATGTTATTTTTATGACCTTGCTTGTAATGGGTGAGAGGCTTCCTGAGCTAAAGCTTGGTGTTATTCCAAAAACCAGCACTTTTTATGATCTAGGTCTAAGAAGTGGGGATGTGATTCAAAAGGTCAATAATAAGGAAGTTTATAATCCGACAGATATTCTCCTTGAGGGGGAAGATTTAATAAAAACAATGGTCGTTGGTAGAGTAGAAAAAAACATAACTCTTACTTTAAACCTGACTGGTGAAACATTTTTTGAAGAGTTTGCTAAATATCCTCCCACATTGAGGCAACCAATCCTTGTCGATACACAGGGGCAAACTTACGCCCTTAGCCTAATGTCCGGTAAAATTAATTGGAACACTTCTTATGATCAATTAAGGCAGACTTGGGATAATGAGCAGCCAGTTTATGTTTATCCACTTAGTGTCGATGAAAAGAATGCTGAGGATCCTTTCGTTGTTAATTTTGAGAAAGAAAAGACTTTAAGTCTAAAGGCCTATAAAAATCTTGATATTGGTCTAAGTGATAATGGATTTAAGACTGTTGACCTGATGGTCAAAAGTATCAACATGAAATCCCCCGCAGATTTAGCAGGAATAAAAGCTGGAGATGTTATCTATTCTTTGGAAGGTGAGGATGTGCATAGCTTTGAAGATTTAAGGGGTAACCTACAAAAATCTAAGTCAGAGAAAGTGGCCATTTCCTTGTGGCGAAAAGGAATTGCTAAAAATTTTGAAATTGTGCCAGAGGTACTTAATCAAGACGGTGAGGCCGTGAAATTAATAGGTGTCTATAGTGGAGGCATTTTTCAACCTCTAAAGTTTATTGAAACAAAATCAAAAGGCTTTTTCGAGGCTTCTCTAATGGCGCTTGGAAGAACTTGGGATACTATTGTAAAGACTATTGATGGCTTCAAAAAGCTTATTACGGCCGAAGTTAGTTTTAAAACGATTGGTGGACCTCTTGCTATTGGGAAAGTTGCTTCAGATTCATTTAATACGAGCTTGTCTTACTTCTTTCAATTGATGGCCTTAATCTCAGTTAATTTGGGAGTGATAAATTTATTTCCGATTCCTGTACTTGATGGCGGACACATTATGTTTATTTTCCTAGAAATTTTAAATGGTGGACCAGTGTCTCGAAGGAAAATGGAAATCGCCCAGCAGGTAGGTTTGTCATTGCTATTGATGCTAATGGTTGGTGCTATTTTTAATGACTTTTCTCGCTTTTTTTAAAAAGAAAACTATATGTACCTTTTTCTAGATTCCTCTCTTTATATTCAAATCGGTTTGCTCGATGCTGACTTAAATTGGAAACATTATGAGATGGTGCCGAATAAAAAAGGGTCTCAAGTTCTTCATTCAATAATTTATTCTTCTTTGAATGATCACAATATTAAGGTGCAGGACTTAAAAGGAATTTTTCTCGCTAATGGACCTGGCTCTTACACTGGCATTCGTGTGGCTGAGGGAGTCTGCCAGATCCTCGAAATGGAAGGTCTACCAATTTATAGTTTCTATCATTTTGAGGTACCCTCCTTTGCAGAAGTAAAAGAATATAAGTTCTTTGCAGAAGCATTTAAGGGAGAGGTATTTCAATATAGTCTAAAATTAACCGGAGAAGATTTCGAACTGATTAGTGAGAAGAGTTTTAATCTCCTTGATCTCTCGGAAGATCACCTTTATCACCTCGAAGGGCTTCTAATGGATCGTGAACTCGATAATCTATATGATCTCTATAAGAAAGAGCCTACAAAGATTTTCTCGCAGGTTCTCAAGAGAGCAAAACATCTTCCCCCCTATTATTACCGACCAGAAGAAAAAGAGTTTAATTTGCCAAGAAATCGCTAAGAGGTAAGAAGCTTTTGGAAGATTCCTGATACTCTTGATGGTATATTATCAAAATGAGATTTTTTCTTAATTCCTTTTATTTTACGGTATTTTTCGCAATACTTTTCATTTCGTGGCTATTTGGTCTTTATTGGCTTTTTTTATTGGCGTTATTTGTCATTGCCATAATTCTGTTCTTCTCACGACGTCTATCTCCGGCTTTTCAAGAAGATGCAGTGCTAAAAGAAGGCATTCTTTATGCACCAGTTAATGGAAAGATTGTTCTGATTAATAATGGTATTGAGCAAAATCGCTATGGGAAAAACCTTACGGAAGTCGTTATTGTCTCTTCTTGGTGGCGTGAGCATGGAATTTATTTTCCACTAAAAGCAGAGATTATTGATCTCGCTTATGAAGGAGGCGTGGGTCACTTTCGATATTTCTTTAAAAGTATTTTTAATAAAGACAGCAAGCGAAAACCAAGCCTTTCAGTCGGAATGCGCTGTGTAAACGATATTACCGTTGGGCTTGATTTCTATAAGTGTGTGACAGGCCTATGGCCAAAAGTAAGGGTAATTCCTGGAGATAAAGGAAAGGCGCAAGTGAATTTGGGCTTTTTTGGATTAGGTGGAACCACAGTTTTATATTTACCCGAAAACTATGAGATACTAGCGAGAGAAGGTTTAGATGTTGTAGCGGGTCAAGCGATTGTTGCTCATTTAAAAGACGTTAAAAAGGTGGAGGCATGAGTCCTGCTAAGAGATTTGCATTCTTTTTACCAAATATTTTCACTGGTCTGAATATGGCCTGCGGCTTTTCAAGTATGGTGTTTGCCACAAGAGGTATGCACTATGAGGCCGCAATGATTTTAATATTGGGCGCGATTTTTGACTCTGTTGATGGAAGAGTTGCCCGCCTGACTGGAACTTCGTCACATTTTGGCGAACAGTTTGATTCATTGAGTGATGCCGTCTCCTTTGGAGTGGCTCCCGCTTTTCTTATTTATCAAAAGTACCTCTTAAACTATGGGCGTCTCGGTGCTGTTATTTCTTTTTTCTATCTCCTTTGCGCAGCCTTAAGACTTGCCCGCTTTAATGCCAATATCACCAAGGTTAGGTCAGATTTCTTCCAAGGTCTCCCGAGTCCAGGTGCGGCCTTAGGTATGATTGGATTAATCTTACTTGCTGATAAGTTTCCCCAGTTAAATGAATATAGTGAATATACTTTAGGTTACACCGCCATTTATGCCTTACTAATGATTACAACAATCCCTTTTCACTCCTTTAAAGATAGTGATTTTGTTCGTAGGCATAAGCGAGCGATCTTATTTTTCTTTTTTGTAGGTGCCGCTTTAACCGTCATTTACTACCAAGTTATGTTTGCTTTAGGGATGGCCATTTACGTTCTCTTTTCTCTTTTTTACTACCTCTATAAAATCAAGGAATTTGGCGATGCCTTCCAATGGTCTGAAGATTCTGATTCTTAGTGTTTTATTTTCTCTCTCTTTAGGAGCGGAAGATTTTGGTATTGCCTTACCTGATCAGCTTGAGCCTGGTAAGCACCTCTTAGAGAGCTTTGAAAAAGATGAAAATAACGAAGATGTCGACTTCTCTATGGGAGAGAGAGACTCTTTTATCCCGTCCAAGCAAGATGAAAAGAAAAGTTTTGCCATCATGGATAAGGCAGAGTTTGAAAAAAAAGAACTCTCTGAAAAAGAAAAAATTCTCGCTACCGGAAATGAGGTTCCTTATACTCATGAAAATAGAGAAAGCCTAATCGAATTCAAAAACAAAGAAATTTATAAAAGTATTTACAATAAAGGCCAAAGTTCTTTTTCTTTTACTTATATTAAAGATGAATATGACGTAAAAGATAATAATAATATCTATCAGCAATCATTTGAGAATGCGCCAGGTTCTAAGAAGGGTGGCTCCCTTCATTTACATTTTGATGAGTATTTTTCTCGTGGATTATTTAATACTTTTTACGGCTACGGACTTGGTGTTGGGTATGCCGTAGGAAAGGGGATTTTTTCAAATTCTCCTGTTCTTGAAAGTAATGTAAAGTTTCAGCTTTTCACAGTCCCCATTGATTTACGTCTTGGATTTGACTTTGTTCCGAGTCGTTTTTTTAAATTTAGCTTTTCAGGCGGTCCTTCAGCGATGGGTCTACTTCAGTCTCGAAATGATTTAGATCGTGAAGATAATCTAAAGCACAGACGACAGGTTAGTTATGGTTATTTTGGTCATGGGAAACTTCAAATAAGTATGAGTGCTCTTTCAAGTTTCTTGGCCTCCAAGACTTTTAGCCAAAGTGACTTAACAAATATGTACTTTAATATTGAAGGACGTCTTCAAAATTATGAAAACTTTCAAGATAATATCTCAATAAGTGGGGCAAGCTTCGGACTTGGTTTTACCTTTGAGTATTTATAATTATCGCTTAAGCCTATCCTACGACGGTTCTTTATTTGAAGGATGGCAAATCCAAACCTCTTCTCAGCGAACAGTGCAAGGTGAGCTCCATAAGGCTCTTTCCAAAATAGTAAAAAGTGAAAAGCTTAAGTCTTTGGGCTCTGGTCGTACGGATAGTGGAGTTCATGCTTTAGGGCAAATTGTGAAAATTCAAATTCCACTTCTCATTGAGCCCCTGTCTCTTGTTCGGGCGTTAAATTCACATCTTCCAGAAGAGATTAGAATTAAAGACTGCCAAGAGTCTAACGATGAATTTCACCCGGTTAGAGACGCTCTGTGGAAAACCTATGAATATATTATTTTTGATGGACCTACGATGCCCCCTTTTTATAGGAATCTCGTTACCCATGTACCTCGAAAAATTGATTGGCAAAAAGTTGAAAAGGCATTGAATGTTTTTTTTGGTGAGCATGACTTTATAAATTTTTCGACCAAAGGCACTGAGGTTAAGACAACTCGAAGAATTATTTTTGATGCCTCATTAAAGAAAGAACCTATGGCGAGCTTTATTGACTCAACGCAACCGGGGACACTATATCGTATAAGTGTTACAGGCAATGGGTTTTTGAAGCAGATGGTCAGACTAATTGTTGGCGCTGTTTTAGCTGCGGGGCAAGATAAAGTCTCTCCAGAAGAAATAATGAAGCACTTTGACGTTCAAACCGACCAAAAAATAGGGCCTGTAGCACCACCAAATGGCCTTTATCTTGTGCATGTAGAATACGATAAACCCTTTAATGGGATCAATTGACAATCGGTTTCAAGGTCGATAATTTTCCAACAAAATTAATATCTTATCGCACTGCCTATAGAAAAGAGGATTTGAAATGTCTTATCAAGTTGAAGAAGTTAATGGATGCACAAAGAAGATCGTTTTTAGTTTTGAAAGTTTAGATCTAACGACAGAAATTAAAAATGAACTCGTCAAGAAACAGAAAACGGTTAGCTTAAAAGGTTTCAGAAAGGGAAAGGCTCCACTTTCTGTTGTTCAAAAAATGTATGGGCCTCAATTAGAAAGTGAAGCCTTGAATAGTTTTATTCAAAATCAAATGTATGAGGCCATTTCAAAGGAAGACTTGAGAGTTGTTGGTTATCCAAACTTTGAAAATATGAATTATGAGCCTGGAAAATCTGTAAGTTTTGATGCTGTTGTAGAAATTTTTCCAACAGTTAAGCTTAAGGATATGTCAGGTTTATCTTTCACTAAAGATTCAGTTGAATTTCAAGAGTCTGATTTAGATGACATGAAAAAGAATTATTTGAATTCAAAAGCTGAAATGGTTGAAGTTAAAGATGATTCAGTAGGACTCGACAAGGGTCTATTTGCTGTTATGAACTTTCAAGGTGAGATGCCAAATGGTGAAAAACCAGAAAATATGAAGGGAGAGGAATTTCTTCTTGAAATTGGTTCAGGACAATTTATACCAGGATTTGAAGATCAAATGGTAGGCATGAAAAAGGGCGACAAGAAAACTCTTGAAGTTACTTTCCCGGCCGATTACCAAGCCGCTGACCTTCAAAATGCACTTGTAAAGTTTGAAGTAGAGCTTCTTGAAATTAAAGAAAAAAATTATCCTGAATTTTCAGATGAGCTCGCTAAAGAATTTGGTTTTGACTCAGTTGCCGACTTTGAAACAAAAAACAAGGCAAACCTTGTTGATCAAAAAGACAGAGCAGCAAAACAAAAACTAAACCAAGAAATTCTAGAGAAACTTGTTGATGAAAATTCTTTTGATATTCCAGCGGCATTAGTGGCCCAACAAGAAAATCACCTAAAAGAGGATGTTAAAAGAACACTTTCTCAGCAAGGCTTTAATGAGCAAATGATGCAGGACTATTTTGAAAAATGGTCTGGTGATTTAACTGATAAAGCTAAATTTCAAGTTCGCTCTGGTCTTATTTTAGATGCTATCGCTAAAGAGCATAATATTGAGGCCAATGAAGCAGACTTTGATAAAAAGTTAGAAGAAGTTGCCAAGACTTCTGGACTTGAAATGGATCAGATTAAGAGCTTCTATTCAAAAGATGAAAGAATGAAGAACAACTTAATGTTTGCCATTCGTGAAGAAAAAACTTTTGAAAAGATTTATGATTTCTTAACAATTAAGTAAGATTTTAATTGGCCCTCTTTTGAGGGCCTTTTTTTTTGCCTTCATTGTAGCCTTTGATGAATTCATCAAATTTTTCGATTTTGCAAACAGAGGGAAAGGTCCTCTGGCTTTCTCCGACAAGTTTACCTTGATGATAAGTACAATATTTCTTTGCACCAACGAGGTATCCTTCAAGATAATTTTTTAAAGTGGTAGGATCTTCTTCTTGAGAGCAGACATTTATATAAGTTTCATACATCGTCTTTTCAAGACCACGTGAGGAATCGGAAAGACCTTGTTTTGTCCAGTCTCGGCCAATACAGTCTTCTTCTTTAAGTGTAGAGGCACAAGACAAAAGGAAAAGAGACATGAGGAGAGTTTTGATAATCATTTTTGTATTTGCGCCTTCATGAGTCTTTCAATCTGAACTCTATTGTTACAAAGAATCCAGTCATTACCCGCACCTCTTCCAACCGGAGCGAATAGGTCTGTGCTAATTCGACCCTCCTCTAAGATATGGTCGGCCACATGAACCTTTTTCACTTCACCAGTGATAATTTGACCACATCCGGGCTCATCACCATAAGATAAGTGATCTCTATAAACACATTCAAAATGAATTAGGCTCTCTTTAATACGACGGGCCTTAACGACCTCGGAATCAATAGGAGTTAATCCTGCAAACTTAAATTCGTCTTCACCATAGGGAAGTTCTGTGGAGGTAAGATTAATTTTTTCTAATATTGGCTCAGAAACAAAATTGATAACAAATTCTTTTTCCCTGAAAATATTTCGAGGGGTGTCTTTTAACTCACCATTAGAGCTTCTAATTAAAGGACAAAAGGCGACAATCATGGGCTTTGCCGATACACCTGTAAAAAAAGAAAAAGGGGCGACATTGTTTGAGCCATCCTCATTCAAGGTCGAAACGACTGCAATTGGGCGCGGTAATATACTGCCGATGAGAAATTTATAATTATTTGTAAATTCACCATCTGTATCAAAACTTTTCATTTAAACCATCCAACTTTTCCAGTAATTCTTATTTTCGTTTTCGGAGAACCATGAAGTCGGCTCAAGCGGGTAGCGAGTGTCAATCATCACAGCAAATTCATCGGTATGAAGTTTGTCATCAGACTTTTCAAAAGCTTTTGGGTGCGGCCCATGATGAATGCCTTGCGGGTGAAAAGTGAAGGCTCCTGCATCAATATTGTCACGACTAAAGAAGTTACCTTCATGATAGAAAAGGACTTCATCGTAATCAATATTGCTGTGATAAAAAGGAACTTTTAAAACACCTTCAGAGGAGTCCTCGAGAGGTCTTGCCACAAATGAGCAAATCACAAAGTTCTGTGCAACGAAGGTTGTGTGTCCTGAAGGAGGAATATGATATTTATGACTCATAATAGGACAGAAGTCATAGATACTTAGAAGTTTAGGATAAACCGAACCTTTCCAGCCTTTGGCATCTAGTGGGTTAAAGGGATAGGTAACTTTGGTGAGCTTACCAAGCCTTTTTATTAAGAGGGTGTACTCGTCCTTGTCTTGCTCGGATCCAAGTGCTGCTTCTGGAGTTTTAATCGCTGTTTGATCGTAAAGTGCGTTGGGTCCTAAAATGCCTCTGCTTGGTTCTTCATATTCTGAAGTCGATTCAATTAATAAGAATTTAGTTTCTTCTGATACATAGTATTTATATGTAGTGCCTCTCGGAATATTGATATAGTCACCTTTCTTATAATCTAAGGGACCAAAAGTAGTTTCTACCCGACCCACACCTTCATGAATAAAATAAAGCTCATCATGATCAGCATTTCTAAAGAAATGATCGAAATCCTTATCATAGTGAGCAATTGAAATGAGGCAGTCTTTATTAGCTAAAATTGTCGTAAAACGATTCTTTGCTAAGCTCTGATTAAAAACAGGAGGCAGGCAACGTGGCTTAAGATCCCCTTCAATATTCTTCCAGTTTACAGGTGGATTTTCATGATAAAGGTGACTGACTCTTCCAAAAAAGCCTTTTCTTCCATGCTCTTCTTCATATAGTCCGTCAGGAATTTTAACGTGGGCTTGTTTGGTATAAGTACCACTCGCTTTAAAGCTCTCCATCTTAATACATCCTTTTTTGGCCAACTTTATTTTTAAGATGACCGATTCTCTCTATATAGAGTTCTATTTCATCACCACTTTTGATCCATTTATCAAGCTCTAGACCGCAGCCGGTACCAACAGTGCCAGATCCCATTAGGTCTCCGGCCACGACAAACTCCTCTCGAGAGGCGTGAGCGATCATTTGTGCCCAAGTGTAATGGGAGTCACCAGAATACCCTCGCGACCATTCTTCACCGTTAATTTTAGCTGTCATTAAAAGATTAGGTTCACCCTCAAATTCATCTGCAGTAACGATAACGGGTCCAAGAACCGAGCAGAAATCTTTTCCTTTTGCTGGTCCTAGGCGAATGGACATCTCTTTCTTTTGAATATCTCTCGCACTTATGTCGTTTAATATGGTGTAACCAAAAATATGATCAAGTGCAGACTCTTCTTTTATATTAAAGCCGTCTTTACCAATAACAACGGCCATCTCTAATTCAAAATCAAGCACGTCTGTGTAGGAGGGCCAAAGAATTTCATCTTCGGGTCCGATAAATCCCTCTGTTCCACCCTTGTAATAGGCGGGTATCTCGTACCATGCGGGAGGAACGGGCTCCTTTCGTTTTTCAAAACCTTTTTTTACATGTTTTTCGTGAGCATAAAAGTCTCGGTAAGTGCTGATTTTATCTAATGGGTTATGAAAGCGAATATTATCTTCTTGATCTAGGTTAAATGAAATTGGAGTACCATCTGCCATTTCATTAATCCCAACCTTTCTAAAAAAGAGAAAGAGCCCATAGGCTTCCTGAAGGGCTTCTAGAGGAGAGTCATGAAGTTTTAATAACCGAGAAAGGCTTGTTGGCATTTTGTAATTTGCCCTCTCTTCATAATTTGAATGGCCTTCCCTTTGAAAATCGAGCTGCCAACATAAGTTGGGATCAATTAAAATATTTTCTGAGGTGATAATCCCGATTCGCTTTTGAGTAATAAAAGGGCTTTGATAACTAAAACTACATATTTTCATATTTCAGACCTACCGTATTTCTTATCGTACTCTGGAAGAACTTTTTCCATCGCTTCGTAAAAGTGTTGCATTTCTTCTTCTGTACCAATGGAGATGCGAATAAACTCTGACATCTCATTGGCCTTAAGGGGACGAATAATAACGCCTTCATTTAAAAGGTTCGCAAAAAGAAAGTCACTAGCTTCGGAGCTTCCCGTTTTTATAGTGATAAAGTTAGTGATTGATTTAATGGGGGAGAAGTTTTTATCGATTAAGAATTTCTCACACTCTTTAAGTAGCTTGGCATTTGTTTTTAATGTCCTTTCAAGGTGTGGACGATCTTTTAAAGCGCCAACAGCACCTTTTTGGGCAATCAGGTTGGGCTCAAAGGGAAGTTTAACTTTGTTTAAGTTAGTGATTAAATCCTCGTGTCCAAAGCCATAGCCCACTCTAACTCCTGAGAGTCCATAAGCTTTTGAAAAAGTTCTTAAGGTGATGACATTGTCATAGCGATAATCCATTGAATCTGGGTAGTCGTCATATTCGTTGGCGTACTCGAAGTAAGCCTCATCAAGAATTACAAGAACGTGATCGGGTACATGATCCATTAAATGATCAAACTCAGTCTTTGTTATGTAAGTTCCTGTCGGGTTATTTGGATTAGCGATATAGATAATTTTAGTCTTTTCATTAATGGCATTTGCGATGGCCATTACATCATAGCGATAATCTTTTGTGAGGGGCACGCAATTAAGTTCGGCACCGACACTTCTTGCGAGAATATAAAAGCCAATAAAAGTATTTTCAGAGGTGAGGACTTCGCTTCCAGGCCCAAGAAAAGCACGAGCGATATAACCCATGATTCCTTCACTGCCATTTCCGAGCGTAATATTTTCTACTGTTAATTGATAAAGTTCAGAAAGCTGGGACTTCAGAGCATAGGCATGCATATCAGGGTAACGATGAATATCCCAGAGTGCATTTGTCATTTCTCTGATAGCAAATGGTGAGGGTCCAAGGGGGTTTTCATTGGAAGCGAGTTTAGAGATTCGAGTTAAGCCTTTTTCTCTCGTGAGCTCGTCAATCGGCTTACCGGCCTGATAAACTTTTAGGTCTCTGATATAGCTTGGTACTAAGGATTGTGAAATTGTCTTAGGATCACCAAAAGATTTTTTTGTCATATCGCCCTCTGCACTTGGGGTGGCCCGCAAGCCGAAATTTAGGATAGTATTTGCCAAAGAATTCTAACGCAAAAAGGAGCGACATGTCTGGTGACATCGGTCAGTTTTCCTCGCAACATCTGAAGAAAATGATGGAGGGCATTAGACTTTATAATTCAGGTTATTTTTGGGAGTGCCATGAAGAGCTTGAGGACCATTGGCTCGAAGATATGGGGGATGACGCTCGCTTTGTTTACTGGGTCGTTATCCAAGTTGCTACTGCCTTATTGCATCATTCCGATAATAATTTGCCTGGGGCAAAGGGAATGATTAATAAGGCTAAGGAGAAAATAACGCAGTGTGAAGTCAGGGGCGTGGAATCTGATATAATGAATAAATTTTTGAATTGGAAAAGGTTTAAGAAGCTAGTCAGGGATATCCCGGATGATCCAAAATTAACCGATTTTAAAAACCTTCAATCCTTTAGATTTTCGGACCCCTCAAAATGGGGACCACATCTAGATAAAATGGAGAAGTAGAATGAATATCGTATCAAGTATCGGTGAATCCTTATCAGTTTATAGAAAAGATAAATGGATTGTGATTTTTTCATTCATCCCCATTCTTATCGGGGCCCTCGTTTACTTTGTTTTTGGCTCTTACTTGTATGGGGACCTTTTGGACAAGGGCAGGGCCTTTATTGAACAATCCGTGAGTACAGGGGGCTGGAGTCAGTTTTTCTTTTGGTTGTTGGCCGGGATTTTAACCATAGGGTTCTACTTTCTTCTTAGTTGGACTTTTGTTTTGGTCGTTTCAGGACTGGCCTCTCCCTTTAACGATATTATTTCAAATAGAGTTGAAAGAATTTTGGTCGGGGAAACTCCTGAAGTGGTAGGAGCTTCTTTTACAAGGCTCTTTAAAAGACTGTCTCAAACTTTATCGAATGAATTTAAAAAAATAATTTTTATCATTATTTTAAACATATTAGCATTTGCCGTAAGCTTCGTCGGCATCTTGGCTCCAATAAGCGTATTGATCTCATCTCTTCTAATGGCCGTGAGCTTTTTAGATTATTCTTGGTCGAGAAAAAATATGACTTTTACAGAGTGTTTAAGTGATTTAAGAGGATCATTTTTTTCTTATGGGTTGATGGGAGGGGGATTCCTTATTCTCATAACAATTCCCATTTTTAATTTGTTCATGCTTCCCTTTGGCGTTGTTTACTTTACCGTGCTTCATGTAAAGCGAAACACCCAAATAACGGCAGGGTAGAGTTATGGAAAAGTTTGTTCTTTTACCAGAAAAAGGTGAAAACAATTTGTTTTTGATGCTCCCTTTGATTTCTTCAATTGAAAAGAAATTTCCTGAGGCAGAGATAAGTATCGTTCATACTTTAAATTTATCGAATCAGTTAATGGGTCTAAAGAAAAGCGTAAAGTTTTTTACCGTAAACGAAAGTGATTTTGGACCTCTCGCAAGTATAAAACTAGCTAGTCGATTGGATGATTTATTTAACATTAGCCATGTTCTTTGCTTCAGGACCGAGGCTGGCCCCCTTCATTTTGCGAAAGCACTAAAGGCAAAATATAGATTAGGTTGGAAGTCTTTATTAAATGACGTTTTTCTAACAAATCCTCATCCTAGACCGGACAATCTCTCGCCAATGGAGCGTTACTCTGTCCTTTGGGAGGATTCTTCCTTTGGTGAAAAGAAATACGAGTCAGTAGCGGAAGAATCTAAAGAAAAAACACCCGAGAACTTCTTCAAAGCAGAATCATCGGAACCATTTCTGTTTTTTGCTGTAGATTTTGAAATAGAATCTGAAAATCTATTAAGTTTTATTTCGTTGATCATAGAAGATTTGAAAGATTTTAGGGTGATTGTGTGGTCCGAAAAACCTAGTGACTCAATGGATGAGCTAAAATTAAATTTTCCTCACGTCATAGATGCGAGTGAGGCCAGTGTCGAAAACCTGCACCATTATTTGATAAGATGCAGAGGCTTTGTTTCAAATATTACTTGGCTTTGTTCTCAGGCAAGCTTTCTCTTAGTGGAATCATTTTTAATAGGGCGTGAGATTGTGAATCTACCTTATTTTAAATGTGAGCCAGTTCAGGCTGAACTGGCCGATGAAAACAAAGTGATACTTCTTAAGGGCGATACTTCAGAGAATATGAGTTACTCCGATTTAGTCGACTTGATCTATAAAAAGTATTCTCTCTAACCCTTAAACTTTTCGATATTTGATTTAAGACTCGAGACTTTTTCACTTAATTGATCAAAGTTAAATTGAACCTCTTGCTTAACTTCGTCAGGAGCTTTATCGAGAAACTTCTGGTTGTTTAGCTTCTTGGTGTATTTATCAAGTTCCTTTTCGGTCTTTTTTAGGTCCTTCTCGAGACGACTTATCTGCTCTTCAATGTCGATGACACCTTCTAAGGGGATAAAGATCTCTGTGTGAGTTGTTGCCCCAATAAGGCATTTTTTTGGTGTAATACCGTCTTTTTTCTCAATCTTAAGATTATTTACACGAGCAAGCTTGAGGAAGTTGGCTTCGTTTTTTTGAAAATAATCAATCGCCTCTTGAATATCAGTTTTTAGTATCGCCGAAATTTCCTCTTTGGGTTTTATATTAACACTTGCTCGTAAATTACGAATCGTGGATATGACTTCTACGAAGCGATTCATATCAGCTTGCTCTTTGGTAAACTCTAGAGACTCGCTATATTCTGGGTAATCTTGAATGATGAGTAAGTCTTCTTCCTTATTCTTAAGATGAGTCCAGAGTTCTTCGGTAATGTAAGGTGTAATAGGGTGTAATAATGCCACTACCTTTCTAAAGGTATACTTAAGAACGGTTGCTCGCCTTTGGATTTCTTCTTCACTACCTTGATTAAATGTCGTCTTCGATAACTCTATAAACCAAGAACAGAACTTATCGTATACAAAACTATATATGGCCGAACATGAATCATCATAACGGAATTCTTCCATTGAATCATTCATCACCTTTACGACAGAATTTAATTCGCCAAGAATCCATTTTTCATGAGGATCAAGTTTAGAAGTGTCAGGAAGTTCTTCGTTTGCATTTTCAAGATAAGGAGAGATAAAGCGAAAAGCATTCCAAATCTTATTAACAAAGTTTCTAAAACCGCTAATTCTATCGGGATCTAAATTGATTCCCCGGTTGTAACCAGAACCAGCCGCTAGGGTAAAGCGAAAGGCATCGGCGCCATATAAATCGACCATTTCAAGTGGATCAATCCCATTTCCAAGGGATTTACTCATCTTGCGGCCCATCTTATCTCTAACAATAGCGTGGATATAAATTTTATCGAAAGGAACTTCTTTCATAAACTTAAGAGACATCATCATCATTCGGGCCACCCAGAAGAATATAATGTCATATCCAGTAACAAGTACGGAGGTTGGGAAAAAGGTTTTAAACTTTCTCTCATCCATTAGTTTTTCATCAGGCCATCCCAATGTACTCATGGGCCATAAGGCCGAGCTGAACCAAGTATCGAGGACGTCAGGATCTTGCTTAATATTATTTGAATGGCACTTTGGACAAGCTGTTGATTCAGTTTCGCTTGCGTACTGATGAGAGCAGTCTTGGCAATAAAAGACTGGAATTTGATGGCCCCACCATAGTTGTCTTGAAATACACCAGTTTTTTGGCTCTCTCATCCATGAAAAGTAAGTGTTTTCCCATTGGCGCGGGTAGAAAACAGTATTGTCTTCATCAACGGCCTTACAGGATTCTTTTGCCATTTCTTGAACATTTAAAAACCATTGCTTTGAAACGAGAGGCTCTATGATCGCACCAGATCTATCACCATGACCGACTTGATGACGATGTGGCTTTGTCGAGACGAGAACCCCAATCTCTTCAAGCTTTGTAACAAATGACTTTCTGGCCTTTAAGCAGTCTTGTCCTTTCCATTCTAATCCAAAATCGTTAAGAGTGCCGTCTTTATTGATAATGGTGATAATGGGAAGGTTGTGGCGCTTTCCAATTTCAAAGTCATTGAAGTCATGACCTGGAGTAACTTTTAAACAACCAGTTCCTTTTTCACGGTCAACATAATCATCCGCAATGATTGGTACTTCTCGATTACAAAGGGGAACAATTGCGGTTTTGCCAATGAGGTGCTGGAACCTTTCGTCTTCCGGGTGAACGCAAACAGCGGTGTCTCCAAGGAGAGTTTCGGGTCTTGTGGTGGCGATTTCTAGCGTTTCGTTGCTGTCTTTTACTTTATAGATAAGGTGATAAAAGTTTCCATTTACTTCTTTGTGCTCAACTTCAGCATCTGAGATAGCAGATTGTAGGACTGGGTCCCAGTTAATAATATAGTCGGACTGATAAATAAGTCCTTCATTGAATAGATCGACAAACACTTTATTAACGGCCTTGTGAGGGCCTTCATCCATCGTAAAAATAGAGTAGTCCCAATCAGGGCTGGCACCAAGAGATCGTTGTTGAGTTGCGATAATGCCACCATACTCTTCTTTCCACTTCCAAATTTTAGAAATAAATTCCTCACGTCCGTAGTCGTAGCGTGTTTTCTTTTCTTGCTCCCATACCATTCTTTCAACAACATTTTGAGTAGCAATACCAGCGTGATCCATACCGGGAAGCCATAGGGCTTCATAGCCTTTCATTCTCTTGAAGCGAATAAGTGCATCTTGAGTGGTTACGTCTAGGGCATGGCCCGCGTGAAGCCTTCCAGTAACATTGGGAGGTGGCATAATGATGGTAAAGGCTTCGCCTGTTTTGCCAGGGCGAGGTTTAAAATATCCACCTTTTTCCCATATGGAATACCACTTATTCTCAACATCTTTAGAGGAATATGTTTTTTCTAATTCATTGTCTGAACTCATAAGAAACCTTATTTATTTAAAAACTTAATAATTTGTTTAAATTCTTTTAACGGAATAGTTTCCTGCTCTTTTGAAGCTAGGTTTTTAATAATAACGGAATGCTGATCTTTTTCTTGCTCACCGTAGAGAATGACAAATCTAGCACCAACCTTTTCTGCCTGAGAAAAGACTTTCTTAAATTTAAGAGGCTCTAGGCTAAAAAGAGTTTTCTTATTTTCTCTTCTTAGATTTAGGGCAAGTTCAGCAAGGTCTTGATAGCCCTCTGTAACCTGATAGGAGACAAGAACGTCATTTGAGGCTTTTGTACAATCCGGCATAAGGCCATGGGATTGTAGGAAGTCTTGTAAGGTAACGTCACCTAAGCCAAAGCCCACTCCTGCTAAGGCGGGTTCATCAAAAATCTGAAGAAGATTTGCATAAGCTCCACCACCACTGATTGCTCTACGATTATCAGGGTGCTTATCGAAAACCTCAAATACGATACCTGTATAGTAATCTAAACCTCTAACAATAGTTGGGTCAAAGTTAAGGAACTTACTTATGCTTTGTCCCTCAATAACATGATAGAACTGTTTAAAGTTATCAGCGGCTTCACTAAGGTTTAGTTCATTTAGAAAATCAAAGAGCTCATCAAAGCTTGAAAGTTTTAAATATCGTTTAAAACTCGCGATTGATTGCTTTTCAAGTCCTGTTTCACCTAACTCTTTTAAGAGAGCTTCTTCAGGAATCTTTTTAGATTTGTCGACTAACTTATAGAGTTTATAAATAGTTTCTTGGTTAGAGGTGAGGGAAGAAAAAATACTATCTACAATGGTTCTGTCATTTATTAAAACTTCAAAATGAGTTTCATTGGCACCAAAGTTTTCTAGAAAGGAGACGAGAAGTTGAACGATTTCTACTTCTCCAGTTCGGCCTGGAGCTCCAAAAATATCACAATTAAATTGCCAGTGTTCTCTTAGTCGTCCCCTCTGAGGTCTTTCATACCTGTATAAATTGGGAATAGAGTACCAGCGAATAGGCTTTGGTATTTCTCGGTGGACCCTCGCGACCATTCTTGCCAAGGTTGGAGTCATCTCTGGGCGAATGGCGACAAACCTCTTGCCTCGATCTTCAAAAGAATAAATCTGATCATTAATGAGTTCTTCACCTGACTTTGCTTTATAAAGCTCTACTTCTTCTAAAAGTGGGCCATCATAATGTTCAAAACCAAAAAGTTGAGCTGATTGGTGCATTTTTTCGAATAGATAATCCTGCGCTCTCTTGTCTGGGGGGAGAAAGTCGCGAGTTCCTTTATAGGGCTTTTTACTTAGCGCCATTTTGAGTGCCTTATTTTAGGGAGTTACTACCTTTTAATAGATCGTCACATTAACAAAAAAGACCGCTTTGGTAAAAAGCTATAAAGATGTAATGCGCCGCGTGTAAAAAAAAGAATTTATTGCCTCAATCGACCTAATTTCATGAGTTTAGCTATAGTTATATTATGGGCATAGAAATAGAAAAAGATAATGAAGGCAATTCCTACGTCCCTGTACCAGTAGGAAAGTTTGAGGCAAATGTTGAGCTGATAAGCCCCATTTATCTAAAAATTGATAGCAAGTTCATTAAGCTTAAAAATGTAGGTGATGTGTTAGAGCCTGAAAAGCTCGACTTCTTTATTCAAAAGAGTTTAAAAAATATTTTTATCGAATTAGATGCCCTTGAAAAGTTCATGAAATGGCTTAAAGAGAAAAAGCAAGAGGCCATAAATGAGATGGTTCAAGAGGTCGGTGAGGAGCATCGAGAGCTTGTAGAAAAAAGAGAAGAAATTCGAGAGAAGGTTTATGACACCTTTACTGATATGGAGATGGATAGCGGTGTGGCCGAAATTCTTCAGTCTCAGGTTAAAGAATTCATTATGGAAGTGAAGGAAATTGATCTGTCTCAAGCCATTTTAGCAAAAATGTTAAAACACAATTCATCAATAGCAGATCACTCTTTAAATACGGCCAACGTTGCTGTTTATATGGCCATGGTTTTAGGCCATGGAAACTATCAAGTCCTCGAAGATATTTATATGGGCTCTATTTTTCATGACTATGCCAAAATGAAGATTCCCCAAGAAGTCTTAGAAAATAAAAGTAACATGAAGTATAACCAAGCCATTCAAGACCATCCCCGTAAGGGTAGCTTGGCAGTTAAAAAGCTAGAAAAAGTTAGAGATCCGGTTATTAAAATAATTGAACAGCATCATGAGCAGTATAACGGTAATGGTTTTCCGCAGGGTTTAAAAGAGGATGAAATATTTGGACCAGCTATGATTGTTGCTATGGCAAATATCTTCGACAATACTGTTATGGAAAATAAGAACAAGCCAAAGAAAGAAAAATATAGAATGGCGATAAAAGTGCTCGAATATGATAAGGGCAAGCAATTTGACCCTGATATGGTAGAGAAAATAATTGTCGCATTAAAGTTAGCTTATGGGGAATATTACATTCCCCCTTCTTCAAACTAGCTATTCGAGATCCCAGTCATTAACAGGTGTCGGAAGATTGGCCGGTGCTTTGTAATTAGGATTTGGTTTAGGGTTATTTAAATTTCTTAAACTGCCTTTTGTAAGACCTTCACCATCCTCTGGAGTCCATTCATCATTTTGACTAACTTCCCAATCTTCAGTCGGTATTGGGAGGTTCGCTTTGCGATGTTTTTCGATTGCCTGATCCAACAGTGTAATAGTGCGATCCTCTTCAGAAGTGTCTTTTTTTAAATCTTCTTTAAGGGCAAAGAAGGACATTTCTTTCTGAGGTAACGGTATCTCTTTATTTTTGAATCGATAATAAAGCTTATACTGAGAGATGAGATTTTTAAGAAGAATGAATTGGTATTTAACAAGCCTTAGTGAAATTTGTTGTGAGTTTTCCTTTGTAAATAAATAGGCCCATGGTCTAATAAGATCTACTCTTCTTTTTACAGACTTAAAGCGGATCGTTCTTCCTTTATCTTTCTTCTCTTTGAGGTAACCTTGGTAATCCGTAGTCGAAACTAAATTTGCAACATCTGATTTGATTGCCATCAATAACCACTTAGAGAAAGGGGTTAGTTCTTTAAAGTCGTCTTGAGTCTTAAACTTGTCTAGGTCAAATTCATTAGGGATTTGCACGAATGGTGAGGACTTCAAAACCCACTTGTAGACAGTTGATTTTGCTAAGAAAAACCGATCACCTTCTTCAAGAGTCATCATTAAAGAGTCGAGTTCACCAAGTTGCTCTTTAAGCTGGATCTTCTCTTCTTGAGTGAGATATTCCATATTAAAGGATTCCACGAGGGCCTTTAGCTCATAGGGGGACTGTCTCTTTACTGTCCACTGGCTCGCAAAAGTGGAAAAACTTAAGGCTAAACAAGTAAATAATATTTTCATTAACCGTCCTTGGTCTATGGTATTTGTTCTTTTTTGATTTTATCAAACTCAGTCAGATTATTTTTTCCTTCAAGAATATAGTACTTATCTTGATAGGGGAGTAGAAGCTTTTTATCCATAAGGAATAGATTTGTCACAAATTTAAGATCTGAGATCTTTTCACCTTTTTTACTATTAGGGCTAACTTTGAAAGCATCATAGGTAAGTTTGCCAATATTGTTTCTAAAGGTTTTGATAAAATAGATAGACTCATCATTTAATTCACAGACAATCTGGCCGAGGTCATTTTCCTCAGATTGATAAATGACTTGAGAGTTTTTGAAATCGAGATTGTTGGTTTTTAGAGTACGTATCTGACTTCGTTTGGTTAGGGGGTCTAAACCAAATTCTCCCCAATATACATCTTCACCATTGATACACACTTCAAGCTTTGAAGTATAGTTTTCAGCTTTGTAGAGAAGATCAATTTTGCGTGAATTAATTTTAAAACGAAGAATGCCAGGTAATCCATCTTTATTTATATCGGTATAGATGACAGTGTCAGTATCAATCATGATTACTTGAGGTTGAAAGTATAAATTTTTAACATTTGCTAACTTGATTTCGTGCTTAAGCGTTTCACTTAGTGGACTCTGAATTGTTAATATTTTACTAAAGGAGTTGTAATAGGAAATCCATTTGTCTTGGTCGTGAATTCCTGTGATTTGACCTTCCCCTATCTTCTTTATGGTGCTGGTGCCATAATCGATGAGATAGAGAGCCTTGTTGTTCCGAGGCGCTAGGTAAGTGTGATATGTTTCATTGGCTTCAACGAAAACATATTTTTTGTGATTTGTGACGTAAAGGTTGTAGTCGGTATTTGGTTCAAGTTTGATGACTTCAGTTACTTTATAGTTTGTAGAAAATTGAAGGCTGCCATTGTTCCTTTGGTAGTAAGTGAACTTCCCGTCAGAGCTCGCGTATCGAATGTTTTTAATATCTTGTTTGGTCGTAAGCTCTGGAAGCTCCATAGTCTCAGCTTGAACGATTACAATACTAATAAGGATAAGTAGAAACCTACTTAATGCCATACAGGTTCCATTGGTTAAGCGGGTGTTTTTCTTTATACTTCATTACTGCGGTGAAAATCCAGTTCCAAGGTATTAGTCTTGGGCTGTGGATGTCATCAACGGATGTTCTTGTTATGAGCAGTTTGTTGTCATCCTCTTTGAGTACACCATCAAGTATGAATGGAAGAGGTGTACACTTTCCAAACGTTTTTCGCTGGAAAAAATGGGGGAGAATATCTTCTGCGCAACCAATTCCGTGGATGATAGCTTTTTCATTTTGTCGTAAATAAACTTCAAGTTCAGTTAAGTTTCTAAGCTTCTTTGAAGCAAGAGAATAGCCTTCCTCTAGCATTACTATTCCACTTTTCTTTTGATCCCGCCAATTGTTAGGCACATACTCAAAGGAAGTGGAGCCCATGAATTTTAGGCCTTCAACCTTTTTCTCATCTACAAAGATTTCCTTGGGACAATAAGCATTACTACAAGACTTTTCGTCAAAGACGATATGGCAGCCATTTTTATACTCTAATAGAGCTGGATTAAATTGGGATTTGGTAGCGACCTTGCAAGACTGAGATGTTGAAATGCTAGTCATTCGTCTTAATATTTTTGTAACGACTTTCTCTTCGGAAATTGCCGTTTTATCAAGTGACCCAGGAATATAGTCTAGGCATATCTCTTTACCTTCAATTTTATCGTTATAACAAATCTTCAAGGGCCAGCCGCGAGTGTTCTTTGATACGGTCGTCAGATTAAGTAAAGAAAGGTTTGCCTCGGCTTGGCAGGTTTCTGAGTTAGAGCTGATGTCTCTATCAAGATAATGGGAGAGTATTCTATGAATATTTGTGACAGCACCATTGTCCACCTGTCCTGGGCAGTCATGGTAGGGTACCTTTATTCTGGATTGATTGAGGGCCTTAGAGATTAGGGAACAATTTGGTCTAGGGAAAATGCTCGTAAATCCGTCAGCTGATTTATCAATACATATGGTTGGTGATTCCTTCATTCGCTTAACACAGGTATTCATTTGTACTTGAGTTAGTATTTCTGAATCATTTTTCTTAAATAAATTAAGGCACTTATATTTGATATAATCAGAAGAGAGTTCACCGTTTAATATCCTTGTCCAAGCGTCATTGGCTAAATAGGGGGCGCAAAAGTTCTTCTCTTCATCGATCCCATTACAAATGTTTTTCAAATACGATCGTTGAAAAAATGGAATCTCTTCTTTGAAATAAGTACCAGTAGAGATAACTCCATTTAGATACTGTATGTTTCGAATATTTGATTTGTCTGCCTTTACCTTATTTGCCTCGGCAATATCTCCTAATTGTATACTTTGAGGTATTTTACAAAGGTAAGGTAGGTAGTCATTCTTCTTCCAATCATCCAGGATAGTTTTACAATCTTGACTAGTTTTTGGAACTTGATAGGTTAATGAAAGTATCGTTTTCTTTAAATTCGTCTTATTAAAGATCTTAGAGATTTGAGCAAAGTTTTGACATTTGAATTTGTAAATTTGCTCTATATAGTCTGAATACTTGATAAGACTTTTTTCGTCTCCATTTTCCACGATGAGATTATCTACTACTCCAAGCCCTGACTTTAATAGTTTATTCTCAAGAAGAGCATAGAGATGACACTGATTTAGGTTGATCATTTCTAAGTATTTTTTTTCACTATGAAGAAAAATACTTCGTAAGAAGATGTCCGCAATTTTTAAATTCTTAACTAGGTCTTCAGAGGGGCTAGTAATAGTTTTATTTGTCGTTTCGAGGTTTTGATATTCTTTTTGTAACTTCTCGCGACTATCTTCAACGATTGTTTTTAGTCCTTCTATTACACCCGGTGGATTTCTCTCTTGCTGGGAAAAGGCACCCTCCCCACTTATAAAGAGGAGGGCGAAGAAAATTGATTTAAGATTAAGGAGAAAGTTCACTCATTACCTAACTTATTCCTCAATGGATTGAGCAAGAATTGAGGCGACATCATCGACCTGTAGCTCTTCTGTGGTTTTAACTTGGGCCTTAGAACTATTAAAATTAATGAGGCAGTAAGAACAGCTTGTCGCAAGCTTTGGAGCTTTTGTTTCTCCGATGTCTTCTAGTCTTTTAGTGGCAAGATGAACACCTTCATCAATTTCGTACCACATGTTACCACCGCCCATTCCACAGCAAAGGGCCTTGTCTTTTGAGTCTTCCATTTCTTTAAGTTTTACACCAGGGATAGCATTGAGAATATCACGTGGAGCATCGTACTCGCCGTGGTGTCTTCCAAGGTAGCATGGATCATGATAGGTGAGTTCTTGCTCGACACTCTTTGTAGGTGTTAGCTTTCCAGCTCTTAGTAACTCGGCCAATAGTTCAGTGTGGTGAATTGTCTCAAACTGGCCATCATCAAACTTAGCGTACTCTTTGCCAATCGTATGAAGACAGTGTGGGCAATGAGTGACCACCTTATCAAACTTATACTGATTCATGTTGGCGATGTTCTCAATTGCGACTTCAAAGAAAGTATATTCATCACCAAATCTTCTGATTGGATCACCGTTACATTTTTCTGTTTTACCCATAACTGCGAAATCAACACCGGCCTTTTTAAGAAGCATTACCGTGTCTTTTACAACCTTCTGGTTGGCAGCATCGTAGGATCCCGCACAACCGACATAGTAGAGGTAATCAACTTTTTTCTCTGCTTCTATTACAGGAATATCAAGTCCATCGGCCCATTTAAAACGATCATCTTGAGCAATACCCCATGGGTTGCCATTGATTTTTATCTTGTTGGCGGCGTCTGCTGCTGCTGGGGGGATCTCCCCTAAGGTCAGTGTCTTATATCGTTTTGCTTCCATTATCAGATTAACGTGCTCTATGTTTGCGGGACACTCTTCCATACAAGCACCACAGGTAGTACATGAATCAAGTTCAGTCGCTCCATAGATTGGATTTTCTGCCCAGATGTCAGCATCTTCTTGGCCTTTTCCAATAGTGGCAAACGAAAAATCTCTTGCTTTGGTGATGATGGTCTTCGGGTCTAGTGGCTTTCCTGCTTTATTTGCAGGGCAAACTTGAGTACAGCGTCCACATTCAACACAGGTAAGAAGATCGAATTTATTTTTCATTGTAAATTCTGAAAATTTACCAAGACCAAAAGTCTCAGCATTTTCATCTTCAAAATTCATTGTGTTTAAAACAGCTCCTCTTCTCTTCGGTGTGATTAAGGCCGCAAAAGGAAGGAGAATAATATGTGAAAACTTACTCCAACCAATTGCTGCAACAAATACCATTGTGTTTACCATGTGTACAAACCACAGGGCCTGGTAAGTCTTTGCCAACATAAGTTCGCTTAGGTGAAAACTTTTAAACCCTTTTGCAAGAAACCATCCTACTGGAGACCATTGAGCTTCTCCTATCGGCATGTTGTTTCCAAGGATTCTGAATCCTTCTAAGAAATAGCCAAGAACGACTAGAAGCCCTAAAACTCCATACATAAAGAGTTCTTGATTTGGTTTTGTTGATTTTAAATAGTCCGGTTTTTTAATGTAGCGCCTATGAAAAGCAAGGGCTATCCCGATCAGCATTGCGATACCAGCAATATCAGCAAGGAATGAAATCACAATATAAGTTGTCCCTTGAAAAACTTTTAGGGGTGTATCGTAATGAATGGCGACTAGATCAGTTGCAATCCATAAAATGACAAAGCCATAGAAAATAAGAGAATGGAAAATACCGACGTTCACATTTCTTGTGACTTTTCCTGTAAAGAAAATAGTATCGAAAAAGGCTTTCCAGTTTAATTCTTCTGGAAGCAATTCTTTGATGCTTTTTCCCTGGGTAACGAATTTATATTTTTCGTAAAAGCCCTTGATCATGGCGAGTGTGGCCACAACGAGTAATCCATACATTGCATATTTAAAAGATGCGGGTATGTTCCACATAATTTCACGCGTAGCGTTGGCGTTCATGAGCTATCTCCTTGGGGTCATTTATAAATTCTTGCTATAATGATGATTCACTTACTAGGATAGTGGATAAGTGTGGAATATAAAACGAGAAATTTATACACTTATGAATTCTATTGGCTAGGAAGCCCTATTGATTAAGGTAATTTTAATGTGGTCATTTCCCCTTGTCTCTCTTGCTCTTGGACTTCTCTCATGGAGGAGAACAGTCTCCAAAATGCCTATCGTTGTCCTAAGCATAGGACTTTGTCTCCAGAGTTTTGCCTATACGAGCTTTAACCTGCCCTCGCTAGCGGGGAATTACCCTATCGTCTCACTGGGTAGGGGATTATTTGTAGGATATTTATTGCTTTTGTTGGGAGGATTTACCAGTGGTTTAAAAGCAGAGCAAAAGAGTCGGATAGAAGTCAAAATTATTTTGCTTGTTGGTATTATCTTTCTCACGATGGCAAATCTAATTGGTCCAAAGTTTGCGGAAGCTGTTTTGGCCATTTTATGTATTCTGATACCGGCCCTTTTTTGGCGAGATATTAACTTTAGAGGCCCTGGGGTTATCTTCTCCATTTTCTTTATAAGCGTTATGGCCTTTACGAGTTTTATTATGACTTGGTCTAGCTTCTTAAAAGACATCTTTGATTTAAGTCCTCTTCTGTGGATGATGGCCTTTACGGCAGGATACAACTTGTCGTTAAACTACGAGGAGAACGAATGAAGATAGTTTTAATGTCACTCATGCTACTAATTCTTCATTCATGCTCTCAGAGGCAAGCACTAGGGACGAGGGATCATGTATTTGGCAGAAAAGGAAAGCACGTCATTTGGCTTCAGGTGGCGGGGCTAGAGTCAGAGCACCTATCATTTTTAAAGCTAGATCAGGATACTACTGACGAGATGATTCCATTTGAAAGAATGACATGCATGGGCTCTTTTTGGAGTTACAATCTCTATGAGCTAAGGCCTTCACCTAATAACGGTTTCTTGGCACAAACTTTAGGGTCACAAAAAATAAACGGAACCTGTTCAGATTTGGATAGAAAATCAGTTTGGAGTTATTTTCAAGATAATGGCTATGAGGTTGGTGTTTTTGAGGGACCAAGTGTTCTAGAGAACTCTCTTTTAAAACTAAAGTCCTGTGAAGGGGATTTTAATATTCTAAAAAATTCATACCTTTGGAGTCAGTCGGAAGGAAAAGGAACTTTCTCAACATTTCACTACCAAGAAGCAACGGGCGTAGCAATTCCAGGGACATATTTCGATAAGTCCTGTCACAATGGTGAGTGTTTTGTGCCTATGAAAACGAATGTCACTAGCCTTTGGCAACAATTTACAAAGAAAAATACTAAGACCTTTTTCACCATAAGAAACTTTAGCTTTTTGGAGGCCTTAAAAAGTAAGAATACTTTAAAGGCAAAGGAGAGCTTAAAAGAGATAAGTGATTTAATAAACTTTTTTGCAAAAGAGGCGGAAAAGAAGTCTATCTTGTTGGTCGTCACTTCCAGCGGCGCAAGAGGGGTCGAACTTCCTACAATGGGTAGTAAATGGTCTGAATACCTAAAAAAGGGCAAACACGTCATTTATCGCAATTCGCGATTGCTAAATAATGTGTGGTCTTTTGGTGAGGGCTCTGAAAATTTCTGTGGGATATTTGAGGAATCAGATATTTTAAGAAGATTTATTTGGATGCCAGAAAAAAGTATTCTAAATTTAGCTTTTTAAAAAGACACTCTTAGGAATTTGATAAAAGGTTTTACAATAATCACACCTGGTCTCAATAGAATCATCATCTTTATAGATTTCATCAATTGGAGTTGTGTTTAATAAACTACCAACCCCCGATACCATGCGCTCATAGCTACAATTACATTTGAAGATTAAGTCTTTTCCGGTTAGGAACGTGAATTCTTGATCCTCTAAGTATTTAACCACAGTTGATTCTTCATTGGTTCCTTTAGAAAAGAGATCCTCAAGCATTGGAGTAATCTCATTGATAAAAGTATCAAAATCTTTTGGAGCTTCTGCTTGATCTTCTTTGTCCCAATTTTTTCGCGGAAGTTGCATTATGAAAGCGGCCTGGTCAGATTGCTCACTGATAATGACTCGGCCCTTAATCTGATAAGAGCTTCTTAGGATATTGTTAACGACTTCCAGAAAACTCAATCCATTGATATCAATGATTGATGTATAGGGGCTGCTTTGACCCACTGAAATTTTACTTAAGCGAGCTTCACCATTGAGTTTTTCTGGGAAACCTTCAAATGTTTCGGGTAAGAGAAGTGTTCTAAAGTGACCGTGCTCAGACATTTCAATCTTTAGGAGGAAATACGGACTTTTTGAATCAATATAAAGACCAAGATTTTCATTAAGTTTTAAAAGCGTAATTAAAGGAATAAAGGAAAGAACTGAGTCCCTAAAATAAGCGAAACCATCTCCTTTTAAATCGTGAATGAAGGCCAAGTCCTGGACGACTTTTTGACCCTCGACAAAATTAAGAGTGAATTCACTGTTTTTATCTAGAAAACTTAAAAGACGACTATTATTTAACACGATATTTAATCCTTAAAAAATTCAACTATATTCTACCTAAATTCGATGTCAACTTCACTCTCTCATGATAGTTTTTATAGAGGGAGAGTCACTTTGCCATTAAGCGTAATAAAGTTCAACAATATTAGAGAAAACACCCACTTAAAATTTGATTTAAGCTCCAATTCGAATTGGCAGGTCGTTTGTCCTAATCCCGCTGTTGCAGATGCTTTTCGAAATAATTTAGAGGAGCGTCAAGGTGAAGAGGCGATTGAGACCACAACGATTGCTAAGTTTTTAAGTGATCTCTTTAAAAAGTGCTTTCCCGACAGATCAGTTTCAAGGAAGTCTGAATTACTAAAAATTCTAGGAACCGTTTGGAAGTTGAAGTTTGACGGAGAGGATTCAGCATTCTTCCATCAGTCTTTTGAGTTATTCACAGATTTAAGATCGTTTACTTTAGATAAATCTTTAATGGAGCAAGTTTTAGAGAGTTATCACCCAATAGTCTCTGAATCGGTAAAAACATTCTGGTTGGTATTAGAAAATCAAGAAATTACTGATGAGCATCAAGCTTATTATGATCTTTATAATTTTTGCAGAGATAATCCTGAAATATTAGGTGATGAAGGTATTCCGGGCTACATTTTTACGGGCTTTAGCCACCTCTCTGCGAATCAGATTGAATTTATAAAACTTCTAGGAAAATTTACGAGTGTACTTGTGCCAATAGCCGAGGACGTCATCAAGCAGTCGTTGCCAACGGACTGGGTCGATTGGATAGGCACACAAGCCGATAGGGTCGTGGAGGCCACTGGAAAGAGCTCCGAAAAGGTAATCGAAACTTATCACTTTAGTAAAGGACGCTCCAATAGTCTTTTGAAAGGTATTTTTGAAAAAGAACCAGGTAACATTATTCTTCCAAAGAAAAACTTGGGTTTTGTCGACGTATTACAGTGTCATGAAAAGAGTTTATTTTTTAAAAATAATAGTGATGACTTCGAAACATCGATAAAAATCTTAAAGGAAGAGATCTCTCATAAGTTCCTTTTAAGCGAGGACAATTCCATTGAATTAAGGGAATTGCATAATTTTTTAATAGACAAGATAAGAGACCGTAAGTTTTCCACATTTAAGGATCTCACCCATTATAAATTAGTTACAGTTTTTCTTGAGACTCTTGAAGACTATGAACAGCTTTCAGATGCCAATGCTATTTTGAAAAGTTTTGACATGATGATTATTTGGGAAATTATCAAATTAAATTTGCCAAGAAACTTTAATCTACCCCTTTTAAAGAAGGTATCGAACTACATCTTAACGTTAAAAGACCTTTATCAAATTGATGAGGAGAAAACTAATTTTTTACTCGTCGATTCTAATCATGATTTAAGAGTTGGTGGCACAACTGGTTATCCAAAAGAAGTTCAAGAGGTTCTGATTACCTTGGGGCCAATACGTAGGCAAGGCCTTGATTTTGCTTTTTATATTCATCACCTAAAAGAGATCCTTACCTTTCCTAGAACAAAGTTGCTCATCGAAGAGGGGATGTTAGAACACGATCAAGCCTGGGCATCAATTGTTGGGAATACACAATTAGAGATAAGAAGGATTGAGGCACCGAAAGAGAGAGAAGGAGTTAAGTCCTTTAATGTTTTGCAAAACGTTGGTAACTATAATCCGCCTAAGAAACTGAGTGCCAGTAGAATGCAAACCTACCTCGATTGTCCTGGAAAGTATTACTTCTCTTATGTGTTAAAAATTGGAGTTGAACCAGAAAAACAAAAGAATATAGATCCAAGAACACTTGGGGAGATAGAACATCGTATCGTTCAGAATTTTTTGAATAATTATAATGAATGGAATGAAGAAGTTTTCAATAAGATGGTTGAAGATGATGTTGCTTCTTCTTTTGACCAAAAAATTCTAGATAATCAATCATTGAGAGAAGAAATTGACGCTGAGATTTATTTTTATACTAAACAGACGATTATAGAATTTTTAAAGTTAAAAGAACTAGATTCAGATATTTTATTCAAGTTTGAGACGACTATGGAGCACGATGAGGGAACCGGCTCCGCTGACGTGATTGTTGAATCAAAAACACTTGGAAGAATGCTCTTTGATCTTAAGAGATCGGGGGGCTCTATTCCGGATAAGTATAAAATAATGAATCAACGCTATATTCAACTATGGTACTACCTCTATTTTTTAAATGGTCTTGAAGCGCCTTTTAGTTGTTTTGGGTATATAAATTTGTCTGATGGTCCTAATTCGGTAATCTTCTCAAATGACACGGATTTAAAAAATAAACTTAATTCCGTAAATTTTCTCAACATAGAAAAGTTTGAAACGTTTAAAGGTGAATTGTCTGAGCATCTTACAAACTTTTATACTCTTTTTGACTCTGTAAAAAATCGTCTAATAAAACAGCAAGATTATTCAATAGAACCACTTGATAGTTCTTCATGTAACTTTTGCAAGGGAGCGGCTATTTGCACTAGGGAGAAAAGTCTATGAGCGATTCCCTTGAATTACGCCCTCCAAATGATGAACAAAAGCTGGCTATAGAGCATTTTGGTGGGGTTTTGTTAAGTGCTGGGGCTGGAAGTGGAAAAACGTTTGTTCTTGTAGAGCATATTATTTTTCTTTTTAACGAGTTTGTTAAGGCAAATCAAAAATTAGATAAAGAAGCTTTTGCAAACGAGTTGCGAGACTATTTTTCTCAAATTGTTTTAATGACATTTACCAAAAAAGCGGCGGGAGAGTTGTCTCTTAGGTTGTTAAAGAGGATTCAGCTAGGAAGAGCACGTTCTAAGGAAGGCCTAGAGGAATTTTCGGAGTTTTATTGGGAGGAAGCTGAGAGGGCCATAAATTACCTTTATGTTGGTACCATTCATGGATTCTGTTATCGTCTAATTCTTCAAGGGTATATTCCAGGCTTTACTGGTCACGAGGAAATGATCGGAGAGGTCGAGTTTGCAAATAAAATAGATGGCCTAATTTCCCTTTGGTTTGAAAAAAATAGAGAAAGAATAAAGAGGGATCATCTTGAAAGTTTAGTTTTAAATAAAAAGTCCTTGAATAATAACTTCCGCGAAATTTTTTCAGATACAGATTTAAGGGTTTTGTGGTCAAATTTTAACCCTAAACATGAAGGTATACACAAAGAGGTCGAAAAAATTGAGATGGCATTTGAAGTTTTTTCAGGTGTTAGTTTTGATGAATTTAAATTTTCTCTTTCTGATGTTGATCCTAGTGCGAAGAAGGCTCCTAAGTGGTTTGAGTTTTTGGAAGAATTTTCAAAGATTGCAAGAGATCGCGAAGATGTCTTTAGTTTTTTAAATAATGCTGATGCTTTGTTTAGCTCTTACAGTCGCTTTCCCTCTGCTAGTAAGAAGACTGCACCAGCAGAAGCTATCAGGGTGATTCAAATTGCTAAGGACCTAAGAGATTTTTGTAAAAAATATCTTCCAGACTTCAATGTGCTTAAAGATAACTTTGAAAAATACCAGTCCTGGGGCGAGATCATTCATGAAATCTATCACTTTGTAGAGAATAATTACTTGGGAGACAATGGTCTTACATTTACGGATTTAGAATTCTATTGTTCAAAAGCCATACAGGATAAGGATATTGCGAATAAAATCCAAGAAACATACCAATATTTTATTGTAGATGAATTTCAAGACACAAGTAGAGTGCAATTCGATATCATTAGGAAGATTTTATCGAACGACATGAAAAAAGTATTCACAGTCGGTGATGTGAAACAAGCTATCTATGGGTTTCGTGGTGGTGAGCTCGGTGTATTTAAAGAGGCGGAGAAAACAACTTATCAAAATTTATCATTAAAAAATAATTATCGATCACAATCTAAAATCATTAATTTTAACAATTCACTCTTTACAAGCTTACTACCTCTCGGGAAAGAGTATGTAGGAGAGGACAGTTATTCTGTGCCGATGGTCAACCAAACCGTTCCAGAAGGGAAAGCCGACGGAGGCTTTTTAAATAAACTTCAAGTAAACGTAGATTCAGTAGATGATAAAACCAAAAGTTTGTTACCAACTGAGCTTAACTATATCGAAGCCTGTGTGCTCTTTGAAAATATTAAGCAGTCTGATGAAGAGACATGCATTTTGTATCGAAAGCTCTCCCCTTCCAAGTTCCTCGTTAAAAAGTTAATCGAAGAGCAGATAGGCTTCACCTGTCAGGTAAAAGTCGAACTCAAGGAAGACCCGCTTATCTGTCTATATTTAGAGTTTTCAAGGGCCTGTAGCTTCAAAAATCAAAATGATGAGTTGCAAAGATCAACGCTTGTTATTGGGCACATCCTGAAGTTTCTTAATCTTGGTAAAGATTATTCAATTGAAGAATTAACAGACCAGTTGTCCACTTATAAAACATTCGGGCTTATGGGGGCCTTTAAAAGGTTTCTGTGGAGTTTAGGTCTTAGCTCTTCAAATTTAAGCTATAACTGGCCAATTATTAATGCATTGAATGTTTTAAGTGAAGATAATGCTGATCTCGTTTTTGAGTTTGCCTCTGGATTTCTAAGGGGTAATTATTCATTAGATTTTCAATACGGTGCTAATGCTCAAAGGATAAAAATCATGACGACTCACGCTTCAAAGGGGCTTGAGTTTTCTAAGATCATATTAGGTGGAATTCATACGAATGGTGTTTCCAAGGGGGATTCCGGATACTTTGGGAAACTACCCTTTAGCTACAAGTGGCTAGAAGGCTTTTCGAAATCTTCGACTTACTTATCGCCAACACTTATTTATGAAAATGAATTAAGTAAATCAAAGAGTTTTTCAGAATTTAAGAGGCTTTTTTATGTGGCCACAACTAGGGCCGTGAATACCATTGTTTGGGTGGATATTAACTTTAAAGATAAGCCAGCTTCATTTTCAAAGAATAGCTGGATCGAGGGAATTCGAACTTGGGAAAATGACTTAAGTGCTAGTGAAATGGCTTCAACTGAAGAGATCTCTATCAGTTCAAGTCAGCTTCAGCTTGAGGAGTTGATCCCCAAGAATGAAAGACTTGATTTGAATAGACCAATATATCACCAAGATTCTCTTGGCATTGACTTTGATCATACAAAAGAGTCTTTGAATCTTGGAATTGGAGCTGAGTTAAGTGTGACAAGGTTCGCCACTTTGGCCCAGTGTCCTCGAAAGTTTTTCTTAAAAAATGTATTAAAAATATCACCAGAGGATATTGAGAAGACTCATTCTTATAAAAAAAGTGAATCTCAAGAATTTCTAGAAGAAAAAGTATCTGAAGTGGTTGAAGAAGGTGACGAAGTTTTTAATTCTGTTAGTAGTGATTTTTGGGCAAGTAGAGGAACTGCCGTACATGGGGCAATTGAATTTGCTTTAAAGAGGAATTTTATTCTCCCTAATGATCTCGATCTTGATCAAAAAGCGCTTGATGGAATTAGTTGGGTATTGGGCGAATTAAGGCCTTATAAAGAAGGCAATAAATTTATTAGTGAAGAGCCGATAAAATTTTCTCTTTTCGGGCAAATGATCTCAGGCACACCGGATCTTGTTATTGATGGACCGGATAGACTAGAAATTTGGGACTTTAAAACAGGACGCTCCCACGGAAAAGACCTGTCCTCATACTGGATGCAGCTAAAGACCTATGCATATGCCCTTTTAAAAAATCGAGAAACCAATATAAAAGTCAGTCTAATTTTATCGTTTATCGACGAGAAGCAAAATTTTATTGAAACTTACCAGCTTAGTGATTTAGAAGATCAACTATTCGAGAAATGGGCCTTACTCTCTAGACCGGATACTCTTAACCTAAATCATTGTCCTCAGTGTGAATTTGAGCAAATTTGTCGGAATGAAAATTGAGTACATTGCGCAAAATGCCAGTCATGTTAAAATAAGTATGTAATATTGTTCATTATGATACGACCATGGATGGTCGCGACATTTAAGCAGGAAGCTAGACCATGATTCAAAAAAATGTTCTCCTTTTAATCTGTATGTTGATGTTTAACTCTCAAACCTTTGCTGGAGAGGGTGATACCTATAGTTTTACTTGGCTTGATCCAGATAAAGAAGTCTACGTTTTACAAAATAGAAAATTTCGTAAAGCAGGAAAACTCCATTTAAATATTGGAGCAGGTGTTACAACATCTGGCGCCTTTGTTGATGCTACTACTTTTCAAGGTAGGGCCGGTTATTTCTTTTCTGAAGATTGGGGCTTTGAAGCTGTCTATTCTATGAACAATGGAAAAGAAAATGGAACAGCTGCTTCTTTAAGAAGTGAAGGGACAGCAGGTTCTGTGCCATTTCGAAGAATTGTTGATTCCTATGTCGGCGGGATGGTTTTGTGGTCACCCTTTTATGCCAAAATAAATACATTTAACACAATCGTTTATTTGGATTGGATTATCGGTGCTGGTTTGGCAAAGGTCGAAGAATCGAACAATATCCTTGAGTTTACGACAACTCCAGATAATGACACTCCAACCACATTAACTCATACAGGTTTTATGTGGGATACAGGTCTAAAGTTTTACCTGAATGAAAATTTCGATATAAGAACAGATTTAACAGTAATTCATTACAAGGCAAACAAACCTGTAAGAACAGGAACCGGAGAATCTACCTTTTATTCCAATTGGGATTTTTCTGTTTCTCTAGGCTATAGCTTTTAAGGGAGCCAGAGGTATGTTTAATTTTTCAAAAATTTTAAAAGCTCTGCCGATTCTATCCCTGTTGATGAGTCATCATCTTAATGCTGGGGTAAATAACGCTTGGACATATCTCGTGAAGTCTAGAGGAAGCGTGAGTAGTTATCCTAATGTAGTTAATGAACTCTTAGAGGATAGACTTTACTTTACGGCCATACCTTACTTAAAAGAATATCTGTCTTCTAGTGGGGGAAGAATTCCTAGTAATGTTGATGCGCTTATCGACGCCGTTGTAACACAAGTTGGCGTTAGGCAATTTGAAGTTTTACCTCATGAAATTTTAGAGCGTACGAGTGCTCCTATTATAAGATACATACTTGCAAAGAAATATTTTCGTGTAGGAAATTATGAGAAGGCCTTAAAAGCATTAAATGGCACAATTCCAAAAGATCATCCGACCAAACCCTTTGCTCTATTCTTAGAAGGGTCTATTTTTTCTATAAGCAATAAAACGGATCTTGCAGTTGCCGCGTATAAAAATTGTGTAAGAGAAACGAAAAGGCAGATGAATCAGACAAGAAATCAGAATCGTCTAAAGCAACTGTCAATTAATCGTGACTATTGTACCGTCGGCATTGCCCGTACAGAGTTTCATGGCCGTAAATATGACGAAGCTACGTTGTCATATTTGGACTTATCAAAAGACAGCTATGTGTGGCCAGAAGTACTCTTTGAAGAAGCATGGAACTCTTTTTACCAGAGAGATTATAATCGTACGCTAGGAAAGCTGGTTACTTACAACGCTCCTGTGATGAGCTTTGTCTTTAACCCAGAAATCGAAGTCTTAAAGGCTTTAACATATATGGAGCTTTGCTTATTTGATGACGCTAGAAAAGTCGTCGATGAGTATTACAAGAAATATCAAGAAGATACTCTTGCCGTTAAAAAGTTTCTCTCAAAGTATGGGAAAAACTATAAATACTTTTACTTATTAGCAAAATCCATTAAGGGAGGAAAAGCTCCTGGAAATAAATTACTTGAAAAGTTATTAAATAGTGTTTTGAAAGACGCAGCCTTTATTGAACTAACTGATAGCTTTAATGTCGGTCGAGATGAAATTGAAAGAGTTAAGGCACTCGGTAATTCAAAAATGCGAAAAGTTTTCACTTCTAATCTAAGAGAATCTCTATTGCTTCAGAGAGATCTCATCGGAGCATATGTAAGAAAAAGTCTTCATTTGAATATGGATTACCTTGATAAGTCTTTTGAAGGTATGACTTATATAAAACTAGAGGTTCTTGGAAGGCGCAAGGAGCAGTTGTATTTTGCAAGCAATGATGTAAATCGATCACGAGGCGACATTCGCTATCTTCAAAGAAATGATAAACAGTACTTTTGGACATTTAATGGTGAATTTTGGGCAGACGAGTTGGGAGATTATGTCTTTTCTCTCAAGTCTGAGTGTGACCAATAATGATGAAAAAACTTTTAATTACCATACTCTTATTAAATATTGGTTTAATTAATAATTCATTTGGAAATATGGAGCAGCGAAGAGAGCAGCTCATTAATATAATTGATGAAGAGTTAAGAGAAGTTATTCGCTTAAATAGACAAATTGGCTCTAAAAATCCAAACCTTCTTCTTCGAATGGCCGAGCTGTACTTAGAGAAAGCTCGCTTGATAATTGAAGAAGAGAATTATAAATGGTTAAGTATTTCTCCTGAAGAAAGCGCCAAGATGGATCAGAAAGACTTTTATAAGAAAAGTCGTCAGTACTTCTTAATGGCTCAAAAGACTTGTTATTATATTTTAAAGAGATTCAAAAAATTTAAAGGCCGCGCAGAGGTTTATTATATATTGGCCTATAACGCGAAAGAATTTCAGCAAGGCGAAAGAGCGAAGAAGTTCTTCCAGCGCGCCATAAAGTTTGCCAAGTCAGGTAGTTACACAGAAATAAAATCTAAACTCGCCTTAGGCGAAATGTATTACAACGAAAAGAAGTATAAGGAGGCCATTCCACTTTATGAAACAGCCTTAAAGAGAAGGGATCAGAAGTGGTGGACAAAAGACGCTTATAATTTAGCTTGGTGTTACTTCAGAGTTAATGAAAGAAGTAAGGCGATTAATTTAATGAGTGAAGTTCATAAGTTAAGTGGAAATGCTTCATTTATCGATGTTAGTGAGCAGGTAGAGCGTGATTTAGCCTATTTTTATTCAGAAGCTGGAAGAACAAATGAGGCGCTCGCTTTTTACAAGAAAATTGGTAAGGACATTGGTAAGAACTTTTTAAAGGTTGGTAAGTACTTAAAGGGACAGGGGAAATATGCCGCCGCCCAGAGTGCTTTTGATCAAGCGGCTAAAAACGCAGAGTCGGATGACGTAAAAATAGAGGTATATGTAGAGCTTCTCTCTTTATATGACCGCTTTGGGAAAGTAGATAAGCATCTTGCCGTAAGTAAGTTTCTTTTTGAAAAGCATAAGGCGAATCAACTTAATCCAAAACAATTAGAAGACTTGAAATACCATGTGGCTAAAATGTCTGCACAGTTGCAAAAGCAAGTAGTATCAAAGGCCTATAATAGTCGAAATAATATAAAGAGGCAGAAAGCAGCCCTCGCGACTGAATATTTCCAGATTCAAGCCGGCCTCTCAGATGGCATAGATCATAAGGCGATCTTTCATGCAGCTGAAACTCAGTACTCTGTTAAAGACTTTAATAAGGCCGCTAATCTTTATGATCAAGCCTATGAGGTTTCTAAAAAAGTGGGAGATTCAAAAATAGAGGCACTTGCTCTTGACGGCCTTCTTGCCAGTTTAAATGGGAAAGGCGTTAGTGAGGCAACTACCAATAAATATCTTTCAAAGTCTTATGCCATTTTTCTCAAGAAAAACCCTCGGTCTAAAAAAAGCTTTAAGATCTATCAAAGGCTTTTTAATTCAAAAATTCAAGCGAATGATATAAAGGGCGCAGAAAATACTTTGCTAGAATTTAAATTTCACTTTCCCGATAGCCAGCAAAAACAAGAGGTAATGCTAGCAAGGGTCATGGATTACCATAGAGTAAAAAAAGATCGAGAAGAAATTAAAAAATGGGTAGATAAAATTAATTCAGGTGAGTTTAAAGTAAGTCAGAAGTTTGCAAAAAAACTTCGCCTTATCTTGCTTAGTATTCAATTTGATAAAGTAGAGAAATTTAACACCAAAGGTGAGAAAGTTGATGCCTTAAAGGGATATCTTGAAATCTATAAAGATGCTTCATCTAGTGAAGACGCGAGAAAGAGTGCAGCCTACAATATAGCGACCCTTTTTCATCAACTTGGAAACAAAGAAAAGACCTATGGCTGGAGTAAAAGGGCACTGTCTTTACTCGATCCAAAAGACGTTGATAAGTACGAAGACAGCTTCTTACTCATGGCCTCAGGGCTTTTTAACTATCGCGAGTTTAGAAAATCTGCTGAAATTTATGAAATCACATTGGAAAAGGTTTGTAAGCTTCGGGCAAAAAACAAGGACACGTTTTATAAGAATGCTAACATTCTATATTTAGCTGATGGAAATCTTCAAAAAGCGGTTGAAGTCATCGAACTCGGTAAGTCCTGTGGTATCTCCGATAAAATTGAGCTTGAAGTGGCCCTTGATACTTTAACTGAACTTGGCAAGCAAGAGCGATGGCAATCTTTTGAGAATCTTCTTAATAAGTTGAAAGGCAATGTCAGCGCTAGTTCCGATTTGATCTATCCCATGTCAAAACTAAGAAAAACTTTTTTCGCCAGGGGCCGAAAAGATCAAGCTGTCTCAGCAAATATTGAAATGATTAATTTATTTAAGAGAGCTCGCGCAAGGAAACAACGAATTCCCTTAGAGGCCTTAGATGTGATTGCTGAAAACTACTTAGAAGATCTTCGGAGAACAGCAGAGAAACTAGAGAGTATACGACTAACATTTCCCGAGAAGGAATATAACGGATTGTTAAAAGCAAAATTTAAATATTTAGACTCGGTTACATCAAAAGCACTTGATGTATTTAAAATTGGAAGTGGTCACGGAATCGTAGAAGGTTATCGTATCCTTGTGGAAAGCTATAAAAAGTTAGGAAAAGAAATTGCCGACTTTGCACCAGAGGGAAAGAGTGGCGAATACATAGCATCGTTTAGAAATAGTATGAAAGACATAGCACTTCCTATCATGAGAAAAGCCGAAGAGTTTGAATCTGAAGCCATTAAGCAGATCAATAGTTCTAAGATTTTATCTTTAAGTAACTTTTATTTTCTGAGTAAAAATAATCTTCCTGTCGTTCCTCAATTCTTCCCCGTTAAGAATGGAGTTCTCATGGATAGAGGAGGTAAGAAATGAAAAAGTCTCTTTTGGTTATATTGATCCTCTTAACTGGTTGTGCTTCAAAGCAAACGGTTAAAAAAGAAGCTAGTCAGGATGAATTGGAAAATATCACAAATGACAGTTTTAATTGGCCTGCTCCTCGCGAGTATCAAGTTTTAGATGATTTTATTGATGAGAAAGTTGCAAGTTATAACGATGTTTTAAAAGAAGAGTCCCTTTCAAAAATCCCACAAGAGGAACTTGAAGAACCAAACGATGTTTCACGTTCAATTGATAAAGCAATCTTGGCCTGTTATCGAGGTAATTTTTCTTTGGCCGATTCAATCTTTGATGAGCTCCTAAAAGAATACCGTAAGAATCCTATTTATTGGAATCAAGTTGGGAATTGCTTCATGATGAGAGGCGATGAAAGAAAGGCCTTGCTTTTTTATAATAAATCTAGAGATCTTAAAAAGGACTATTCTCCACCGATCAATAATATTGGTGTGATCTTTGAAAAAGCGGGATTTTATCAAAAAGCCTTAAAGTCTTATGAGGAAGCTAAAAATGTATCTTCTTTTAGCCTTACCCCCATTTTTAATCTTGCACAGATTTATGCGATGTATGGATTCATTGATGAAGGCAAGCAACTCTTTGAATCAATGATTCGACTTAATTCAAAAGATCAAGATGCTCTTCACGGTTTAGCCTTTTTAGAAATGGCGGTCGGTAATTATGGCAAGGCAATTAGTATCTTTGATCGCATGAGTAGTGATTACTATTTAAGGCCGGAAGTGGGTTGCAATCTAGCCTATAGTCTTTTTTTAAATGGTAATAAAGAAAAAGCTAAGGACCTGTTAGATGATCTAAGGCCGACTAAGGATCAATCGTTGTTGGCCTATGTTGGTAAGATTAGGAGTTTAATAAAATGAGATATCTAATTTTATGGCTAAGCTTTAGCACCCTAATATTTGCCCAAGATAAAGGTAATGTTGAAGTCCCTCGTATTATTTATAAGTATAAAAAATATCAAAAGTTTGATTTTGAAGACCTCGTGATTGAAGGCGAAACCGGTAGCCCTGGCGACCTTTCAATTAATCCTCGATATCAAAGAAAGTTTAAAAATAAATTACCTTATAGAAAAAACTTTAACGCAGAAATTAGAAAAAGTATTGAAAGAATTAGATAGGTATTAAAAAGGATCCCAGTAATGGATAAGGAAATCCCTAAGGACTTGGTCAGTTTTGAAATTTCTTCGGAAAGCCCTAACGGCAGCAGGGTGGTTTTCCCTTTGTCAAAAAAGAGGTCTCTTGTCGGAAGGGGTCTTGCCTGCGATGTCGTCATTCCTTTTAATGATATAAGTACGATTCATGCGGTGGTAGAAATCACTAAAAAGAATAAAGTAAAAGTCTACGATCTTAACTCTAAGAATGGCACAAAAGTTAACGGGGAGAGGGTCGTTGTTGCAGAATTAGATGTAAATGACACCTTTTACTTAGGTGATAATAAGGTAAGTATAAGTGATTACCGCTCGTCAGATATGCCACCACCACCACTTGATATGATCTCTTCTCTTCCTCCTGCTATTCAACATGAACAGGATTCTAGGGAGGTAAAGAGTTTGCCAAAAGCCCCACCTCCAAGTGTCATACCCAATAGTGATGATGTTGTTCCTCGTATAAAGTACCCTCTCGCTAAAGATCCACGGGCTGAATTTAGCGAATATATCTTCGAAGACGCGGATGAGCTTTATCCAATATTTAAGTATGAAGTCAATCGAAATGCGATTGAGATCATAATCGTCTTTAACGACCGTATCCAGAGTGTAGATTACATTCCTGGAAAGGATGGAACTTATTCACTCGTAGGTAATGGCCCTAAGGCGAACCAAGTCGAATATCCATATCTTGGCAAGGGAGATGTTGTTCCCTTTATCGTCATTAAAAATGGTGAGGCAGAAGTACTTCCTTTAAGTGGATATGAAGTTCAAAGTCTTGGAGACACAAAAAGAGATAGCTTAAATACCCCGTTCTTTTTATATGATGAGGAAATTGTTCAGTTTTCGAATCAACATATTCAAATATTTGTGAGGAAAACTTATTCTCCTCCAAAAGTCGCGCCAGCTCCTGTCCTAAGGCGAGATACTGAGTTCAAAAAATATTTGTTATTAATGTTCTTCTTGGTTTTTTCCTTTCTTATACCGTTTTCACTTTTTGAAGTTGATGAAGAAATTGAAAAAGAAAAAGCGCCGGAAAGAATAGCAACTATCCTCTATAAAAGACGCCCTACAGTCTCCCCATTTAAGGCCATTGATAAGACGAAGGATGCACCCAAGGTAGTACAAAAAAGTCCAAAGCTGAGTAAGGACAAGCCTAAAGAAAAAGTCGTCGAAAAAGATCAAACTCAAAAAACTGATCAAAATGCGGTACAGAAAAGTGGAAGTAAAGATGCTGTAAAAGTAGGCGAAGTTAAAAAGGCGGAGCCAAACAAGGGGCCTAAGAATGTTAAGGCAACGAAAGTTACTCCAACAGTCGCGAAAACAACGGGTGCTAAATCGGGAATGTCTAGACCTAAGAAAGCCAGTGCGGCTATAACTAACTCAAAAGGTGCTGTTGACACATATAAGAGTGCAGATTTCAAATCTACAGTATCTAATCTGATTTCAAAAGGTGGCAGCACAAAGTCTGCCAAGGCGGCAGCCGATTATTCAGGTGGGATTAGGGGAAGCTCTATCAACGAAGCTGATACTGGTGCAACTCTCACGACTGCAATGGTTAGTAACAATACTGGTAGTTTGACTGGTGTTACGAGTGGAAAGCTCGATAGTTCAAAAGGTGTAGAAGGACTAAGTGATAAAAAGAGTATTTATACTGCTGGACTTCCCTATAAAACGGTTATTCGAGGTGGTATTGACCCCGATATAATAAGGCAGATTCTTGTAGAAAATATCCCTAAGTTTAGATTCTGTTACCAAAAGGTTTTAGATCGCTCTAAGAGTGCCTTCAATGGAATTGTTAGACTTAATTTCATTATCGGAGCTTCTGGTCACGTCACTAAGGCCGGGGTCGATAGTATCTCAAGTCTTCCATCTTCAGTTAAAGGCTGTGTCGTAAATGTGCTTAGAAGAATTCCTTTTCCAGAACCTCTCGGAGGAGGCGTGGTTGAGGTTAATCAACCTATGAACTTTTATCCACGAGCTAAATGAGAAAATACTTTAATGGCATTGCATGGGGGACTTTCTGTTTTTTAACTCTCTCTTTTCTGATTCTACAATTTTGGGGCGTACAATCCAAATTTGAGCGCTTGAAGAGAGGGATATCAACGATTGATTTAGATTCTTTAAAAAAGAATGCCATTATTTTCTCTAAAAATACCAAAAATATTCAAAACCAAAACTTTGATGATGATCAATATTGTACTATTATACACAAGACGCTCGTCTCATTAGAGTTTCTTGAGAATTTTAAATTGTCAGTAAAAATAACAAGTCTTGATGGTAAATTTAAAAACTACTCTTACGTTACAGATTATCTTTTTGAAAATAACTCAATTCTTTTTGACTCGTTGGATTTAGATGGATCAAGCGACATCAAGGCCCTAAGAAACTTTAAATATCTAGATAAAGTAGAATCCTTCATGTTAGATAATTTTCTCTTCACCACATCAAATTGTCCTTAAACTTTAGACCGGTTAATTCTTTGAAATTATAAAGATTGTTCTTCATTTGGTGACCCAATTTGTGGTCACTTTAATAGGATATAAATTCAAGAACATCACCTTAAGTAATTGATTTTATATTGATATTAGGACTTTGATATGAATCGGCGTTAAAATGTGACTGAGCATAGTAACAAGAGGGAATTTTGAGTTTATATTATCGAAATATCTCCATTTCACTTAAGGCTTTTCTGTCTCTCTTGTTAGGCATTTTACTTCTTGGTGAATATCTTGATGGTGTAAACGATATATCAGATTGGGCAGTACTATTTTTCTTCATCATTATGGCCAACGACTCCTACATTCATTTTAGGCTAGTGAATGGTCAACCACTGAAGAGGTGGATTCTTTCCTCTCGCTCTGATTACAGAGACTTTAAAGAGAAGAGATTAAAGTATTTAATGAACCTCACCTTTACTATGCTTATGATCGGAGCACTGATTTTAGAAACTTCAGTTGTTGATATAACGATTAGGGATACGATTTATAAGTGTGGAGTGGTTATTTGGTCTGGTGTCTTTCTCGGTGTGAATATTTACAACCTTAAAAACTCTTTTAACTACAAGAGGCTAGTTTTTACGAATATCGCATTTATTTTTCTTGTCGGTAGTGTTGTCTTAATTTAGTTATCTTCACCTAAAACGACAAACTTATATGACTTATAGCCTGCTTCAGCAGCTGTGAAGAGAATCTTCTTAACTTCTGAGTATTTGATCGTCTTATCAACAATGAGATTCACAACGCCTGAGAACTTCTGTGCTTCGGGTGCTGTCTTTTCTACTTGTTTAATAAGATTCTTTTTCTTAATAAGTTCATTAAACAGAGGAATAATCCTTCTGCCACCATAATCGTATACTCGTCCTGTTGTATTCTCTTTGTCTAAGATGATTTGGTTATCTACCCATAGTGTAGAAGGGGATACTTGGACAACAACCCCTGAGGTATTAACGTCACTTGAATTAGAAGTCGGAAGGGTAATGTCTTTGGGAACGTTCATAATAATGCCCGTGGCATTATAGCTCTTAAGTAAGAAGACGAGCATGATAACAAGAATGTCGAGCAGAGAGGTAATATCTAAATCGATAGGCGGTCTCTTGCCTCTACGTCCTCTATTTCTAATTGATCGGTTCAACCTCATGTTATCCCCTAACTCCTAATATTCCCAAATACAATTTTATCAAATAAGTATTTAGCTTGAGTTTCAACGCCATCTTTATCCTTAATCCATACTTTTTCGTCAGTATTTCTAAAGAGCCTAATCGCATCCATGATTTTCACGATACTTTCGTAATCGATATCAACGATGGGTTCTAGGATGACACTTCTTTCGCTTTTAAAGTTTTGCTTCAGCTGCACCACGTATGTGTGGAGACTTTCTAGGTCATAGTCACCACTGGCCGTTTTATTAATTTTCTTAATCAGAGCAGAAGGTACACCTTTATAGATATTAAGACTTGTTCCCGTCACCTTCACTGTAAGGGCCAAAGGCTTCTCTTTAGGAGGAGGTGAATCACTAGAGATTATAGGAACATCACTTTGAACCTCAAAGATCTTTATAAAGTTTGCGGACATAAGAAGGAAAAAAATAAAGATAAAGACAGCGTCTAGAATCGGAATAAGATTCAAACGCTGTGGGGGATCTTTTCTTTTTCTTCTACTAGGTGCTCTTAACACTTTATAACTCCATTATACTTTTTCGTTTTTAGTACCAAGAAGATCAAGTAGCTTTACAGAAAACTCATCAATTTCGTTGATGATTTTTTCAGATTTTGAACTTAGAAAAGTATGAAGCATCATGATCGAGATCGCGGCGAGAAGTCCGAGGAATGTTGTATTCATCGCCTTTGAAATCCCCGTCGCGAGAAGTTCAGCTTTTTGAGCAGGATCTGCTGAGGCAACAGCTGAAAACGATTGTATAAGACCTTGGATAGTTCCAAGTAGTCCAAACAAAGTAGAAATATTGGCAATCATTTGAAGATAATTTAGTCTAAGTTCCACTTTGGGAATGACCTCAAGTGCCGTTGCATCTATGGCATTTTGAACTTGTTGGGTTGATTGAGAAGCCCTCTTAAGTCCACTTTTTAAGACCTTTGGAAGAGCTGCCACAGAACCAGAACAAACTCTGATGGCCCCTTGGATATCATTACTAAGAATGTATCTTTGAAGTTCATTCATAAATGAAGATCCATCTACATCAAACTTAAAACTAAGTTTCATAAATCTTTCAAGACTAATGGCTATACCCACTGCCCAGATAATAAGAATTACCCACATAAAGACACCGCCACTTTGAATAAAGTCTGCGATAGAATTTACACCTGTTAATACTGCTGAACCTTCGACTGAACCTTCCATGATTCTGTATCTCCTGTTATGAGATTTAATTAATGCCTATATAAGATTATTTTACTGGAACTTAGAAGTAAGTGGGGGAATTTATTAAGAGTGGAAAAGAATTCCTCTATAAACCAAACCGTTTACATTGGTCGGTTATAGATAATTCTCTGGGAAAAGCTTTCTTTCTATTCCCTCAATCATAATGTGGATGCACTTAATATGAACTTCTTGGATTCGGTCGGTGATATTACTTGGAACGATAAGTGAAAAATCAACCATATCTTTTAAGCGTCCACCATCTTTTCCAAGAAGACCGATGGTATTCATTCCTTTTGATTTGGCAGACTCAACGGCTTTGATAACATTTTCAGAATTTCCAGATGTCGATATCGCTAGAAGGGTATCGCCTTTTTTACCCCAGCCTTCAACAAAACGAGAAAAAATATGTTCATAACCAAAGTCATTGGCAACACAACTCATGTGCGAGGGGTCCATAATGGATGTGGCGCCGAGAGGTCGTCTATCTTTACGATAACGTCCTGTTAATTCTTCAGCAAAGTGCATTGAATCACATAAAGACCCGCCATTACCACAGCTCATGACACGACCATCGCCTTCAAAGGTTTTGGTTAGGCAATCAGTAGCTTCGAAGAGTGCAGTTAAGAAAGACTCGTCATTAAGAGTCTTGTTTAAAGTCTCTTGAGCTTCTTGCAAGGAGTTTAATATGTATTCCATAAATTAATTAGGGGCTTAAAAAAGCCCCTAGAAAAGCAGGTATCTAAGAGAGTTCTTCGAATTGTTTCTTAATTTCTTCTTTCGTTTGAAGACCAACTAATGTTTTAGCCGCTTCTCCACCTTTAAAGAAAATCATCGTAGGGATTCCGCGAATTCCGTATTGAGCTGCTAGCTCACCGTTTTCATCAACGTTACATTTAACGATGGTTGCATTCTCGCCCATTTCACCGGCCACTTCATCAAGAATTGGAGCAAGAGATCGGCAAGGTCCACACCACTCGGCCCAAAAATCAACAAGGATTGGTTTATCAGCTTTAATTACAGTTTCTTCGAAAGTACTTTTATCAACTTTTCCGACATTGCTCATGATTTATTCCTCTTCTAATACACGTCTAGTGCTAGAGAATAATATAAATTAAACGAAATGAAAAAGTGTCCCTTTAAAGACAAATATTTGTCATGTAGCAAAAAATTCCTCGCTTTTCACGAATATTCAATAGGATAGAATAAGGGAATGAAAAGACGTTATTTTTTGAAACAGGCCATTAACAGGGCGCGTATTAGCAGACTCATCGCAAAAGCGATCGATCTGTTTATCGTACTGGTTCTTAGCGTCTTCTTCTATCCTCTAGGATTGATCCTTTCGGCCATTTATGTGGGTATTTCTGACAGTCTGCAAAATGGTCAATCGGTCGGGAAAAAGTTTATGGGCTTCCAAGTCATTTCTTTGGAGGATGGTCGTCCATGCACAGTTAAGCAGTCGATAATCCGAAATATCCCACTTCTTGTTCCTCTCGGTCTGGCCATTTTTCCCCTAATTGGGCCAATTTTGGCCATTGTTGCAGGTGTTTTCCTTCTCGTTCTTGAAGTTTTCTTCCTTTTTAAACTGGATTCAGGTCATCGACTTGGAGACGTTATGGCGGATACTTCAGTAATGGGTCATGACGGAACTCAAATAGTCACCAAAAAGAAGAAGCAAGCAACATGGTTCCCTGAAAATGGGGCAACTCCAACCTAAAATTGCCACGTTCTAGTACCCTTTGTTAGAGTGGGTCTCAAATTTTTTGAGGACCCATATGAAGAGATTAATCGTAGTAGATGTCAGTAATTTTATTTTTCGTGCCTTTTTTGCCATTAGGCCTTTGACTTCACCTGAGGGAACTCCAGTGAATGCGGTTTATGGTGTCTTAACGATGTTCCTAAAAATCCTCAGTAAATACCGACCCACCCACATACTTATGGCAAGGGATACGGCCGGTGGTACCTTTCGTAATGAAATGTATTCAGAATATAAGGCCAACCGGTCTGAGGCGCCTGAAGATTTAATTCCTCAATTTGCTTTAATTAAAGAGCTCATTCAAAAAATGGAGCTGCCGCATGCAGAAGACGATAATTACGAGGCCGATGACATTATTGGTTCTGCCGTAACTCAGTGGAAAAATGATTTTGATGAGATCTTAATCGCTTCTGGTGATAAGGACCTGATGCAATTTGTTGGTGGTAACATAAAAATGCTCGATACCATGAAAGACAAAATCTACGATGAATCAGGCGTGTTTGAAAAGATGGGCGTAAAACCAGAACAAATTGTTGATTACTTATCAATGGTAGGAGACTCTTCCGACAACATTCCTGGAATGAGAGGGATTGGTGCTAAGGGTGCGGCGAAGCTATTGGCAGAGTATGGAACACTTGAAAAGTGTATCGAAGAAAAAGATACGTTTAAAGGAAAGAAGTTAATAACAGCATTTAATGAACACCTAGAAGAAGGCCTTTTAAGTAAAAAATTAATTGAAATTGTAAAAGACGTAGACCTAGGGAAAAGTGCTGAAGATACCAAAATATCTTTTTACCCATCAGATGAATTAGTCGCCTTTTTGGAAAGCCTTGGTTTTAAAACGATTATTAATAAACTCATGGATCTCAGAAAGGCTGAATATGATGCTGAGTCTGTGACACCTATGCCGGCAGGCGTGCTTAGTTTTGAGCATATTGTCGCCAATGATAAAAAGAAATTTGAAAAGGTTATTGAACTCATTGAATCAGTGGAAGGTTGTTCATTTCATACAGAGTTTGATTCCGGTGACATTTTTGAAAGAAAGATCTCTTCTTGTACTCTATCAGTTGATGGAGAAGCGACTTATTTCATCTCTTTTGATGATAAAAGTAAATTGTCTCAGTGTGAATTAGAAGAGCTTCTGAGTGCCGTTTGGGGCAGCTCTGATATGGAAGTCGCTTCTGAGCACTGGAAAAGAGACTTCTTTTTCGCTCAAGAGAATAATTTCCAAATTAAATGTAGGGCCTTTGACGTAACACAAGTTCATTATATTTTAGATCCAGGTACTCGCCATGACATCATCAGCTTATCAAAAAAGTTTTTTGATTATGACTTAGGAGCACGTTCAAAAAAGGATATTTATCTAACGGAAATGAACCTTGAGGAAAAATCAAAGTTTTGTGGTGAGCGTTCTGCGATCATCTTTAAATTAGTGAATCTTTTTAAATCAGATTTAAAAGAGAAAAACCTCTCTTCGATTTATGGTGAGCTTGATGAGCCCATGATCCCGATCCTCTCTGCAATGGAAAGAGCAGGTATTTCTCTAGATAAGTCACAACTTTCTGAAATGGAAAAAGAGCTTGAGGAAACCATAGGAAATATTGAAGCAGAGGTTTTTGAAGTTACTGGTGAAGAAATAAACTTAAATTCCCCAAAGCAGGTGGGAGAGTTGTTATTTGAAAAACTAGGGTTGCCAGTGGTTAAGAAGACAAAAACGGGTAATTCAACAGACTCAAGTGTATTAGAAGCACTTGACGCAAAAAATATATCACCAGTTCCAGGTCTACTCCTCCAACATAGAGAGCTTGGTAAATTACTTTCAACCTATATTAAAACTCTACCCGAACTCGTTCATAAGAAAGATATGAGGCTTCATACTCATTTTAACCAGCATGTTGCAGCGACAGGAAGACTCTCATCAAATAATCCCAATCTTCAAAATATTCCAATTCGAACCGAGCTTGGTCGAAAGGTAAGAAAAGCATTTGTAGCAAAAGAAGGCCATATCCTATTAGGAGCGGATTATTCCCAAGTTGAACTTCGTCTTTTGGCCCATTTTTCAGAAGATCCTACAATGATTAAGGCCTTTAATAATGGCGAAGATATTCACAGACAAACAGCTAGCGAGATTATGGGTGTCCCTTTATCAGAAGTCACTTCTGATGAAAGATCAAAGGCAAAGGCCGTTAACTTTGGCCTAATGTATGGACAAAGCTCATTTGGTCTTGCTGGACAATTAAAAATTTCACGAAAGGAAGCCAAGGATTACATAACGAATTATTTTCAACGATTTTCCCGGGTAAAGAGTTATCTCGATACTCTTAAAGAGCGTGCTGAAGAGACTGGTTATGCTGAAACATTGTCTGGGAGAAAAAGATTTCTTCCCGATATAAATTCAAAGAATAGAACCGTTAAATCAATGGCAGAAAGAGTCGCCATTAATAGTCCGATTCAAGGAACAGCAGCGGATATCATTAAAATGGCAATGATTGATATTAGTCATAAATTAAAAGAAGAAAAGCTCACATCAAAAATGCTTTTGCAGGTTCATGATGAACTCATTTTTGAAGTTCCAGACGATGAAGTCGATAAAATGAAAGATTTGGTGCGTAACTCTATGGAATCAGTAGTTAAACTAAAGGTTCCCTTGACTGTTGATATAGGTACTGGCTTAAATTGGTATGAATTAAAAGACTAATTTTGGGATTAAATCTTAATGAAGAAATCCAAAACGTCATCTATAATGAAGGGAGAAGGTAAGGGAAAAGATGAAAAGTAAAAAAGAAGGCACTCCTAAATTTATACTATTTGTTATTTTTCTATTCACCGTAATAGTCGTTGCAGGTTTTTCCTTTGTTTATAAAAGTATCGATCGCTTAACTGGTGAAGTTATAACGAATACCCAAAATATTGAAGCACTTAAGGCCAATCTTGGCGATGTATCCGGATTGATGAAAAGCAGTACCATCTCGAGTGATGATCCTATAGCATTAGTCATTGAGGGGAAAAAAATTGAAAAGAAAGTGACCATGAGTGATAAGCCATTTTGTCATTTTGATGGTGAATTGACCGATATAATGCAATTTGAAGAAAATTTAACTTTTGCGAATTGGGACTTTGATAAGTACGACTTAAAAAATGGCACACCACTAGACAATGAAATAACACTTGGTAATTATATGCTTAAGGGACAGTACATTTATTTAACGGCTAAAGAAGGTGGTCAGTTAAAAAGAATTAAAGGCTTTATTGAGAATATTGATAAAGAGGGTAAGGTTACTCAATTAACGATAGCTTCAAAATATTTTGATATTTTTGCCTGCCCAGATCGAATTCGCTAAATTTCAAAATTGTTCTTGAATAAGTAGATCATCATATAAGGGTTGATCAATATTTTTAGCAAAATATTTTCTAAAACTCTTCTCAGGAACAACTCCAAGAATATCACACGCATTCATATATATATCTTCCCAGGTAGGGTAATAGTCTTTTACGAGAGTGCTTGCCGTGGGCGTGTAGGAATTGGGAAGGGCGATGAGTCTGTGTTTCTTAGTTTCCCTTATTTGCAATAAATTAATGAGAGGAGAAGAAGACTTCCAGTGAAGGTCAAACACGATTGAATTCTCTGGAGAGCCAAAAGTACGTTGAAGTTTTTCTCTCGTAAATTCATCAAATGTATTAACACCTATTACGGAGCAACTAACTCCAATCTTAGATAAGGCCTTAGAGGCACGAAGACATTCAATAATTCCGTAGGAATAACTAACCAATGTAATATCCTTGCCATTTTTATAAACAGTTTGGTCAGAATGTGGCCTAGTCGTATCAAGGTGGCCTACATAATCTTGAAGCCAACGATGCTCTAAAACAAAGGAGGGTTGTTTTTCGTTATAAGTCGACTTATAGCAGGAATAAGCTTGCTGAGGAGTAGTTGGAGTATAAATTTTCATGCCAGGAAAACTTGTAAGCATAGAAATGGGGTTTTGTGAATGCTGCTGACCTTGTCCCCAGCCTCTCCCGACTACTGCTCTAAGAGTGATCGAATAATTTATATCCTCTCCAAACATGGAAGACCATTTACAAATGTTATTAATGATTTGATCCCAGGCCAGAAAAGCAAAGTCAATTCTTTGAAAGTGAACAATAGGCTTAAACCCATTAAGCGCTAGACCTAGGCAATGGCCAGTGTAGCAAGCTTCAGAAATAGCTCCATCGTAGACTCTACCTGGGCCATAAAGCTCTAGAAGATCTGCTGTGGTTCCAAAAACTCGTTTGGGATCATTTGCACCTGGCCCCCAGACAATAACAGTACTGTCTTCCTTCATGATGGATTTAAAGGCGGTGTTAATAGAATTATTATAGGATAAAGGGCTCAACTTCTTAATTCCTTTTTAATCACTTTTAAAGCCTCATTGCATCTATTGATGGTTTCTTGAGCCATTTTTGAAAACTCTAGCCGAGTCTTATCGTCACAATATTTGGTATTGGAAAACTCAGCATCGGCATTATGAAGTGGGTCAAGCTTAGGCCAGTTCTCAGAGATATTTCTCCAGTCCACAGTGTCTTCGATTTGATATCCACAATGCTCATAAGGTCTAAATACCGTAGCATGGATCATTGTCGGTCCAAGGTTTTTGTCAGTTAAGTCCTTATGTTCAATCAGGTTAGAGAGACAGTTCTCAATAGAGGAGCCATCAACTGAAAAGTAAGGAATGTTAAATGAGCGGGCAATGAATTCATAACCACTATGACCTTGGCGGTCTCTTGATGGAGTAAAGCAACTTAATCCATTATCTTCAATAACAAAGGTTATAGGAAGTTGATATAAACTCGCGGCGTTTAGACTTTCATGAAAAAGGCCTTCCTCCGCAATAGTATCTCCTGAAAAGACAAAAACACGTCCTCTGATATTTTTAAGTTTAAGGCCGTGAGAGTAACCAACGGCAACAGGTATAGTTCCTGAAATAATGGGAGTAGATCCTAGAAAGCCAACTTTCTCATTTCGAAGATGATGACTGCCACCATGGCCATGACAACATCCCTTGCTAAGACCTGCCAGTTCGTACAAAAGTTCTTCTGGGCTTGCGCCACATGCTAAGAAATGATGATGACTTCTGTGGTAGCTAAAGGCGAAGCGATTTTCTTCGTACAAACTAAAAATGGCGGAAGGGACAGCTTCGTGACCGATTGCGAGATGAACAGGACATCTAAAGAACCCTTCTTCATATTTCTTTGAAATAAAAAGCTCGGTCTCTCTAATAGCGATAAGTTTCCTCATCGTCTCTATGTAGTATGTTTTGATTTTCTCCATATATGGACCGATGTTATAATGAGGGCTAAATTGTATTTCTTAGTAAAGCCCTTGTAAACTGAGTTTGGCCTTATTGAATGGGAGTATTTATCAGAATTCGCCAAATCCCACGAGCCGTTTACTACATGTCTTGGTGGACGCCTTTTCTAACAATACTTAAGACTTTATTGAGCATTGATTTAGGTTCATCCAAATCAGTGGCTAAGTTTGAAGAGGTCTTAGGCGAAACGCTTGGTAGGCCAGTTCATTGTCTTCCAAATGCAAGGTATTGCTTAAAGTTAACATTGGATTATCTCAATGTAGGAACAGGGTCTACAGTTCTGATGACCCCTATTAATTTGCCTGATATGAAAACGATCATTTCAAATACTGGGGCAAATCTAACATTCATAGATTTTAAGGAAAATTCCTTTGAGCCTGATTTAGATGATTTCACTCCGCCAAAAAACGCTTTAGTTTTCTTTCTGACTCCTCTTGCGGGTATTCCCGTTGACATGGAAAAGGTTTTTAACTTTTGTAAGTCTCATAACTTATCTTTGATTCTCGATCTGACTCAATGTTATTTAACAAAGTGGAAAGGAAAAAGGCTTTTTGAGTATAGTGACTTTGCCTTCAGTTCAATGTGTGATCTAAAAGTCATTCATACTCATCGAGGTGCTTATTATATTACGGAAAATAAAGATCTTCAGAGACACATATTAGAAAAATCTACCAATGAATTAAAGAAAATCGAACGAAAGTTTTTAATGATATCAGCTTTTGAAGACTGGGTTTCTTTAACGTTACTGAATCCATATGTTTTTTATTTTTTTACGAGATTTTTGGTGAAGCTTCTTGTTGTTAAAAGAGGGGATAACGTTGAGGCCATCACTTCTGGACAAGGGATAAAGTTTCTAGGGTTTAGATTTTTAAAAGGATTTTTTCAATCAAATCAGGTAAAAGAAAACGTGGGGTTTCCCTCTTTTCTTCTTTATCGCTTTACAGATTTACAGGCCAAGATCGGCTTAAAGAGAATGCCTCATTTAATAGAAATAGAGGAGAGACGTATAAGAAATGCCAAAAGATTCTATAATGCTTTAAATATAAAGGCTAGAGAGAGTATTCCTCGTGGCATTGATTTTGATGGAGCTACCTTTTGGAAAACTCCCATTTGGATAGAGAATCCAAATGATTTTAAGGAAAGGGCAAGAAAGTGGGGCATTGATTGCAGTCAAACGAATCTCCCTCAGCTTAATGGCGCCAAAGTTGGAAGTACGCAAAATATGAGAGATAATATTATTTATATGCCAACACATTGGTATCTCATGCCTAAAGATATCGATGAGATGGCAAAGTTTGTGAATGATTACTTTTCAGGGAAGTCATGAAAGAAAATTTTTTTCCTAAAAAAGTTTTGCTGGGGCTACAGGAGGGTGATTGCAATCTGAGTTGTCCTAAATGTTATACCCATGGGGAAAACGCACCAACGTTGAGTGATCGAAAAACAGGGGTTATGAACTTTGAAAAGTTTATTGCTCTTTGTGAAGAGCTCGCTCCTTATTCTCCACGCGTAACTCCCCAAACATGGGATGAGCCGTTATTAACACCAAATATCTTAAAGTACCTGAAAATTTTAAAAGATTTTAACCTGACGGTGACGATGGACACCAACGGTATTTTATTAAATGAGAAGATGGCGAAACAGCTTGTAGAACTAGAGATTGATTCAATTTTTGTAAGCATAGATGCAATCGAGCCCGAAACTTTTGAGAAGGTAAGGGGAAAGGACGTTCTTCATCTCGTGGAGAAAAACGTTCTAAATCTCTTAAAAGAGAGGGGCGATAAACTCCTACCCCGCATTGGCGTTTCATTTGTTGTAGAGGACAATAATCGGAGCGAGGAAGAGTTATTCGTTCAAAAGTGGAAGAGTTTAGTAGATGTTATTAGGGTTAATAAGGAATTCTCCCCTCAGCGCCAGGTAGAAGGGGAAGTCTCCCCGATTCGGACGCCCTGTTGGTCATTATATGATTCAATAATGGTGAATTATGATGGATCCGTTTCTCTGTGTTGTGTTGATACCCATTCCGAAGTGGAAATTGGTAATGCCTTTGATGATGGAGTTTTGAATCTTTGGAATAACGGAAAAGTCGGTGAAATACGCAAGTTACATGAAGAAGGGCGTTTTTCTGAAGTTGGGATTTGTGCTAATTGCAATCTGTGGAGCAATGAAAGTCCTGAGATTAAAAAAGAGGAAGGCTTTGTAATAGCAAAAACTTATACTCATTACTTTGTTAATAATGAAGAAAGGCTTAAGAGCATCCCTCATGGCAATAGATATATAAAGGCTTAGTTTGAAAATTAAAGGTTGTTTTAAATTGTTGTTTGTATTTCTCGCTCCAGTCATTGTGATTTGTCTTTGTGAGGTTGCCTCTTTTTCTCTTAATCAGGAGACTTACCCACTTTTTTATTTTAAAGGATTGGAAAACGAGCTACCTTCTGATCTATATGGAAAGCTTGACCCTCTTCTTGGCTATACTTTCAATCGAAAGGCCAAGATGACGAGTTTTGAACGGAAGCATCATCCCACGCTTGAAAAAAACTGGGAAAGTAAAGATGGTTATATTTATTTTCATCATCCAGCCAGAGATGTAGGTGTTAGGGCCGTGAAAATTTTAATTTATGGTGGCTCGGCAACAGATTCAAATATATTTCATGGAAATTGGCCCTACTTTCTCCACGAAGATCTTAAAGAGAAAGATATTCCTCATACAATTATAAATGGTGCCGTTAGTGGCTATAGCTCGAATCAAGAAATGATTAAACTACAAAGGGATATAAGCTCTTTTAGAGATATAGCTATGGTCATAGCTTTCAATGGGATAAATGATACTTTGGCAAATGAGGATATCACTAAGAATCACCCTTGGGTACATCCATATCAGGAATTACTTTATAAAAAGCTTTCTGGATCACCTTCTAGGTTTGTAAGTAGTACCTTTTTACCAAACTTAAGATCTCGAATATCTAAAATGTTCACTTCTATGAAGATCGAGATATCTTATGGCCCAGTTTTTACAGATTACGAAGATAGATATTTATTCAATATAAAAACGATGAAAGCAATTTGTGATCTGAAGGGGGTAAGATTTCTACATGTACTTCAACCAATTGCTTGGGAAGAAAAACAAAGGGAAAAGAACTTTACAGATAATAGAGAGCTTAGTTTTTTAAGTAATATACGGCCCTTTTATACGAAAGTGAGACAAAATCTCCCTGAATACAGCTTTGATTTGGATTCTCTCCTTAGAGATGGTGGAGAGATTGGATTCGTGGATTTTGTCCATCTATCAGAAGTCGGAAATAAGAAAATAGCTAAAGAATTAAATATAGAAATCAAAAAAAGGTTAGAATTAAAAAGATATGATAACTGAACTAAAGCGGGCCTTGTCACCAGATTTAAATTACTTGTACTTCACGGTCACCTCTCGGTGTAATGCCTTTTGTGATTTTTGCTGGAACTGGGAAAATGTGGCTGATGCGGGAAAGCTTTATAAAGTGGGTGAGGCAATAAAAAGAAAAGAGCTGAGCTTAGAGGAAATAGAAAAAATAACACTTCAATTACCCGATATGCTCTTGGTTGATCTTTATGGCGGTGAGCCCTTTATTAGGGAAGATCTTGATAAAATTATCGATTTATTTGCGATAAATTGTAAGACGAAGTATTTCTCTATACCTACAAATGCCTATTATACTGAGAGGATTGAGGAAGTTCTTGTTAGCTCCCTTGAAAAATACCCGAATTCCTTTTTTAGAATGGCGATATCTATTGATGGACCTGAAAAAATTCATAATAAAGTAAGAAAGCTAAAAGATGGTCATCAAAATGCTATGCGGACTGCTCGTCTAATTGCCGGATTAAGAGAGAAGTATGGCAATTTATCTATGTCACTTAACTCTGTGTACAACAGGGTGACCCAAGATGAAATGCCTGGGTTTATAGAAGAAATGATGGAGTTAAAATTATTCGACTCCATCTCTCTTGGAATTGTTCGTGGAGAAACATATGACCCCACCCTTAAAGAGGTCGATGTTGAAAGGTATTATCAAATTAAAAAACGAATAGAGGGTTATAAGCCATTTAATAATCAGCCCTTTTCACCCTTGCAAAAGGTGATGGAGGAAGAGACAAAGAAAATTATTGAAAAGGCTGTTCGCAATCCTAGCTTAGGTCGTGCATTTAAGTGTTTTGGAGCTAAGAAGTTTGCCCTTTTAGATGATCAGGGTGATGTGTTTGCCTGTGAGCATCTGCTTGACAATAAGCTAGGTAACGTCAGAGATAATGACTACAGTATTCAAAAAGTGATTGATGGGGAAAAAGCTCAGAGTGCTCGAAAATCAATAGAAAATAATGAGTGTAACTGTATCTGGGATTGTGCCATTAATACTAGCCATGTCTTTAACGCCGTAAGATACCCCACTCTTGCGCTAAAAACAGTGGGCTTTATGGCCAAAAACTCTCTAAAAAAGTGATGAACGTTTAGGCATATTCAAAATTTCTGAAAAATTAGCTTTAATGATAAAATATTAGGCACTTACCCCTAAATTAGGACTTAAAGCTGGTTTTACCAAAGATAACACTTATAACGCCGCCAAAGCTCTATTCCCATAGTGCGAAGTTTTATATTGGCCGAGGAGGAGCACCTCCTCTAAATCTCGCTTATTTGGCAAGGGCCATTGATAACGCTGGCTTTGAATATCAGATTATTGATTCCATGGCGACTGAGAAGACTTACTTTTACGAAGCACTTGGTATTCACATTCACGGTGTTGAAATTGATGAGATCGTTGAGTCAATAGACTCTGATTCTAGCGTGATCGGTATTAGCTCGATGTTCTCAAATGAGTATCTCATTGTAAGAGAGTTAATTAAAAAAATTAAAAAAAGATATCCCGATAAAATATTGGTCCTCGGAGGCGAGCATGCGACGGCAATGCCTGGGCCAACTCTTAAATATGATACTGATATAGATTATATTTTCTATGGTGAGAGTGAGGTTACTTTAGTTTCATTTTTAGAACACATTAAAAATGGAAATTATTTGGAAGATGCACCTGGGATTATTTATAAGACAAAAGATCAAATAATAAAAAGAAATCCTAGCTGCGGAAGAATCACCGAAGTGGATGATCTCCTTCCTCTTTGGGACAAAATACCTGTTGAATACTACTTAAAAAATAAACTCTCTTTTTCTCGAGTAGGTGTTAGAAGCATGCCGATGCTTGCCACAAGAGGATGTCCATATAAGTGCACATTTTGCAGTAACGAAGAGATGTGGGGCAATCGCTATGTGATGCGCTCAGTTGATTCTGTTATCGGTGAAATGAAAAGTTATCAAGAAAAGTACAATGTTCAGCACATAGACTTTCAAGATCTATCAACCAGTATTAATAAAAAGTGGTTCGTAAATCTTCTAGAGAGAATGAAAACAGAGCTTCCTGGAATTACTTGGGAGATGACTGTTGGGACCAGGTCAGAAATATTAGATGAGGAAGTCTTAACGCTCTTACGTGATTCGGGGACGACCCAGTTGACATATGCACCTGAGACAGGCTCTGTTGAATTATCAAAAAAAATAAAGAAAAAGCTAAATTATAAAAAGCTCTTTGATTCAATAAGTATCGCTAATAGATTGGGCATGGAGGTCAAGGCCCATATCATTATTGGCTTTCCTGAAGAGTCTTTGATCGATCTATTATTGACGCTCAAGATGGCCTTAATGTTAGGTCTTTATGGAGTAAAGGGAGTAAGTATTTATACGTTTAGTCCCTATCCCGGTTCAGAGATATTTAAAAAGCTATACGACCCTAAGAACTTTAGCGAATCTGACTACAATAATTTTTTAAAGTTTCAAATGATAAACTCCGCTGGGGCGCGAGTATTTTCATTTAAAAATTTATCTAAATACCCTAAAGAAGAAGCCTATACCTTTATTGGCAATGTCTTCATGGTTTTATGCTATTTTCTTAGTATGTTTCGCTTCCCAAGTAGGTTTTTTAGTTTAATCATTAATCCACTTACAGGAAGTCCAAAGAACCCTTTAGAAATAGGTGTTCATAACTTTCTTAAACGTATTTATCTTGTAAAATAATTATGGCGATAAAGCACATTACATTTATTGTTCCCCCAAAACTAACCACTCCTGAGAATAGTTTATATATTGGGAGATTAGGCGGCCCCCCCCTGAATATCGCTTATTTAGCTACAATAGCCAAAAGTTGTGGTTGTGACTACGATGTTATCGATGGACTAGAGGGTAGTAAATCTAAGGTTTTTAAAACCTTTCCGAGCTATTATATTCAAGGTTTATACATAGAGGATATCTTAGCGAAAATAAGCCCGGAAACGGAAGTGATTGGAATTTCTTCTATGTTTACGAGTGAATGGTTAATTGTTCGTGAACTAATTACGAAAATAAAAGAAATTTTCCCTAAGAAGTTGATTATCTTGGGGGGAGAGCATGCGAGTGCTGATGCCAAGCAAATCCTACGATTTGAGAGGGGCGTGGATGCAGTTTTTCTTGGGGAGTCTGAAACAAGCTTTGAAATATTTCTAAAAACATTTGATAAAGAAAATGGATTTAAGAGTATTCCTGGAGTTGTCAGTAAAATGGATAATGGGCAAGTCCTGGAAAATTCAAAGCCCTCTAGAATTACAAATATCGATGATATTAAACCTACATGGGATAAAATAAACGTCAATTACTATCTTGATAATTTGCTCAGTTACTCTGAGCTTGGCAATCGTGCAATGCCTGTCATCAGTAGCAGAGGCTGCCCTTATCAGTGTACCTTTTGTAGTAATGATGAGATGTGGGGAACTCGCTATGTCACAAAAAGTGTGGATAGGGTGATTGAAGAGCTCGGAAATTATATTAGAGATTATAATGTTGAGCATTTTGACTTCATAGACCTTGCTACATCAGTGAATAAAAAGTGGTTTAGGGAATTACTCCAAAGAATGATTTCCGACCTTCCCCCCTTCTCGTGGGAAATGACTGTCGGAACGCGAAGTGAAATTTTGGATGAAGAGATTCTTTCCTTACTTTATAAAAGCGGAATGAGGGTCATTACCTATGCGCCGGAGACGGGGACAGTATCCATGGCCAAAAAGTTAAAGAAGAGGATAAATCATCAAAAAATGTATGAATCTATGAAAATAGCTAAGCAAGTAGGACTAAGAGTTAAAACCAATGTTATTCTAGGTTTTCCCAACGAGACATTGCGAGAGTTTTTGGGCACAGTGGTGATGTGTTATAGATTGGCGACTATTGGTATTAAAGGAGTAACAATTTCTGTCTATCAGCCATTTCTTGGAACAGAGCTTTCAAGAGATTATTACAATGAATCTGATTATGACTCTTACAATAAGCGGGTCTATAATTTGACAGGAAAAGAGGGGCCGAGCGTTTTTAATATTGTAAAGTTTTTCTCTGAACCTAAATTTCAGTTTTATTATCTTATAACAAATATAGTTATGGTATCGACCTTTTTTGTAAGTTGTGCTCTAAATCCAAAAGAAATTATTTCTTCCTTTAAAAACATAGTTAACGGTAAACCAATTGGAGCTGTTGAGAACGTAACATTTTCACTAGTAAAAAAAATGAAGTTAATAAAATAAAATGTTAAAAGTTTACTTAAATACATTTTGGCTTTATTTTATTCTTGGAACCAAGTTTTCTATTAAGATAGGATTGCTGAACTCAATCTTAATAAGTGTCAAATATTTAATTGTTAGATTACAGTTTCGTTTAAGGTTTGTTAGAGTAAAGTTTATTCCGCCAAATGTTTATCTAATGATGACCAAAAGGTGTAATTTAGATTGTAGTTTTTGCCACTATGTCGGAGAACTCAATAAAGTTGGCGAAGTTGATGATGAGCATGAGATTAGCCTTGACGACCTATTAGGGTTTGAAAGAAAAGGAATACTTAAATCTCCTTCCAAGGTTTGCTTATATGGTGGCGAGCCAATGTTAAATAAGTCATTTTTCGAAATTGTCGATTATTTAAATAATAATTCATATGTTAGCTCGACCATTACAAATGGCACTTTTTTAAAAAAATACCTTGATAAACTTACTGAGAATCCGTTACACCAAATCACGATAAGCTATTATCAGGGGATAGCAAATCACCTTGAGGATGAAATCAGAACTCTCTCCGAGCTCTCGATCATAAACATAAGTATTATAATTTCTGACGAGAGTTTGCTGCAACTTGAGAGTGTAATAAATTTTGCCATTCGGGTTAAGGCAAAATTCATTACAATTGAGAACATAATTGAAAAAAATGGTTGCAGCCGAAAAGCTATATTTTCTAGCAAAGATTACAATGAATTTAAAAAGAAATTACTTTCTGATTATTCTTCAAAAATTATTTTACGTTGGAGTGAAGTCCATAAAAATATGCAAGGTTCAAATCCGAAGATAAACTGTTCTGAGCCATGGGATATGATTTTGATCGATAAAAAGAGCCGTGTGTTACCTTGCTGTCAGTATCCATTGGAAGCATTTAGTGACCCGATGACTGAGACTTCTGATATATTTAATACCCCAGATTTATTAAGAATAAGAAGTCAGATGAAAAATGGAGTGGCTCCCTCTAAATGTATAGGTTGTCATTATCTTTATGCAAAGGATCCCTTATATACATATTGATAGCTATAACGTTTTTTTATAGGAGCCTGTATTGATTGTTCTAATATCGCCACCTAAAATGTCTTCACATAGCTCCAGCTTTTTTGTAGGAAGAAGTGGATTGCCTCCAATTAGTATTGCTTATCTCGGTAGTGCTTTAAAGAAAAACAATATTGAGTATTCAGTTATTGATGGCCTTGCAAAAAAGGAAAGGTTTCATACTCCTAAAGAAGATATTTACTGTGAGGGAATGTCATTTGAGGAAATACTAATTCAAATACCTATAGATGCAATTTTGGTTGGAATTAGTGCGATGTTTACCACAGAGTTTAAAATTGTGAGAGAATTATGCGCTTACATAAAAGAGAGACTTCCAAACATTAAAATTGTATTAGGAGGTGAACACGCAAGTTCAATGGCCATACCAACTCTAAAGTATGAACCTTCCGTTGATTATATTGTTTACGGTGAAGGAGAAGATTCACTCGTTGCACTTTACTTCGCCTTGGAACAGAAATTAGACTTGGAAGAAGTTGGAGGGATATATTACAGGTTAGGCGTTGATATTAAGAAAACTCAACCAAGACCTAGAATAACCCTATTAGATGATCACTTTCCAGACTGGAGTAAGATACCCGTAGACTTCTATTTGGATCAAAAAATTTCAACTACTAAACTTGGTGTTAGAACATTGCCAATAATTTCGACAAGGGGTTGTCCTTATAAGTGTACATTTTGCTCGGCAGATAGCATGTGGGGCGCTCGCTATGTGATGCGCTCTATTGAATCAATTGTTAAAGAGATAGAGTATGACATAGAGACATATGCAATAGAGCATTTCGAATTTCAAGACCTCTCGACATCAGTGAATAAAAAGTGGTTTAAAGAGCTACTAGAGGCATTGATACATAATTTCCCACATATTTCATGGGAAATGGCCGTTGGGACTCGCTCTGAAATATTAGATCGAGAAATTCTATCTTTGTTGAAACAATCTGGTACAACAAAGATAACCTATGCACCTGAAACAGGTTCAGTGGAATTATCAAAAAAAATAAAAAAACGACTAGATCATAAGAAATTATACATCTCTATAAGACATGCACTCGACTTAGGTATGGAAGTAAAAACCTCTACCATCATTGGTTTTCCTGAAGAATCAATTTTGGACTTGATGAAAACCTTTTTGATGGTAATTAAACTAGGCTTACTGGGAGTTAAAAATGTGGTAATTTTTATATTTGCCGCTTACCCAGGTAGTGAACTCTTTGATAAGACCTATGATACAAATAATCTAACTCGTTCTGAATACGAAGAGATTTTAAACTATCAGTCTAATAATTCTCCAGGAGGAAGGGTTTTTAATCCTTTTCTTATACTTAAGTACCCAAGGGAGCAACTATATACATTTGTTGCGAATTCAATGATGCTTTTTGCCTACTCAATTAGTGTTTTGAGAAATCCTCGTTATCTAGGAAGCCTTATCAAAAACTTAAAAAAAGGCTCTCCTCAAGGGCCAATCGAAATCGGATTACATCTAGTTTTGAAAAAACTGAGGCTAACATAATTATTTTTTTTAAAAGTAAAGATTTCGATAGAGATTTTCGCAATCCTTGCACTCCCCAATGGGCTCATCATCAGAATACATGTTTTCTCTAAGTTTTTTATTGAATGGGCTATTCCATCCATCATTTTTATAGAGGTTTCCATACTCTATTTTGGGATACCGATAGCAGCATGGTGCTATGGTCCCGGAACTATCAAGATGAATATAGCTAAAGGGCAGTGTGCACTTCTTTGTGGGCCTTCCAGATGCATTTTTGGATATTGGAAGAATGGTGGGCCAAGTAATATTCATCTCTTTTGAGTATTTCTTTGAGAGCTCATTGATTTTCAAAGTGTAGTCGTTATTCCCGCTTCTAATGGACTTTGAAAACATATCGTCAAAATAAGGATTGTAGTTTGAAATGATGAAGTTCTTTATTGAGGCCTTTGAGGCAAAGTCGAGTTTTTCTTCTAAGCTCTCAAGGTTTGTCCCATCAATGACAGTTTGAACCCAGTAGTTGATATTAAAATGATTGAATTGTCTCGATAGGCGCTCGATATGATCAGGGTTATTGTCATAAAGACTTAAGCCAATAGCATCAAGTCGGGAAGATTTTATTTTAGGTATGTAGTCATCTTTTATAAGAGAGCCATTTGAAACAATATTAACTATCTTGTGGTTTTCTTTACAGATTCTTATCAAGTCGAAAATATTCTTGTTAATAAATGGTTCTCCCCCCATAAGAGCAATCCTTAAGACATTCTTGCCGTGATCAGATTGAAGGAATTCATTTAAATCAGTTACAGTGAAAAGATTTTCTTCTAAAGGCTCAACGTTTAAGACGTCTTTATTGTAGCAAAAGCCGCAAGTGTAATTGCATGTTTTGTTAATATAGAGAACGGCTGAGCTTGGAGAAGAGAGGAGATTGGATCTTCCCATTTTATGTTCGATCCAAGATGAGAGTAAGTTAAAGAAAACGCCGGGCCCAGGTGGTGTCGAGAGATTATTTAAAACAATCTTAGAATAGAGATTCCACTTAAGCTTATTCAAGTAAGTCTCCTAAGAAAACAGGTCGCAAAGATCTGCTTTAAAAGGAAGAAAAGCACCCCAGTGATATTGCTAATTCTTAAAGCACTTGAGGTCTCATCCTTAAAGGCACATGTCGTTCCTACTTGGTTGTAACTTATGTTTCTTGCGATTGCTGCTACTACGATTTCCGCCTGGAAAGAGAAGCTCTTCTCTATGATATTGAGTCCTCTAAGGAAGTCACCAGGATAAATATGCAATCCGTTGAAGTAGTTAATTTGAGTCTTATTTAAAAAGTTAAGGATTTGACCATAGAGTTTAGAAACTAAGTATCTAGACCACGCTCTCTCTTTGGGATTTAGGCAGTATTGAAGTGTTAATTCTCCTGGAAAGCGATGTTCTAAAAGTTTTGTAAGAGATTTAGTACAAATAACATTATCACTTGGAATATATTGGACGAAGTTTCCAGCGCTACGATCTAGGCCAATCTTAAAGCTCTCTGCAAAACCTAGGTTTTTACTATTTGAAATAACATATATAAAGGGATACTGGCCTTCAAGATCTCGACAAATAGACATTGAGTTATCAGTACTATAGTCGTTTACAATAATAATTTCATAAGTATCAAGGATAGAGGCCGAGCTATTAATTATGGTCTCAACTGTTCCTTTAATGTTTTCCTCTTCGTTGTATAATGGAACAATAAAGCTATGATCAATCAAGAGACTCCTCCGCTTTTTTAAGGAGATTTACAATGAGATCTAGTTCCTTCTCACCAAAAACCTCATTAAAGAGAAGGTTGAAGCTTCTGTTTCGAAATTCAATGGCATTCTTTGTATCTTTTGAATGAGGAGCTATGTTCACTTTTGCCCAGTCCCACTCTGAGACGATAAAAGAGTAATTTGGATTACAAGGGAAATTATTTTTTACGAGATAGTTCTTAATGTCCTTTGCCTCTTCCTCACTTCGCTTTATAAAAATGGGACAGAAGTAGGGACTACTTTTCTCAATGTTAATTGAGATTCCATAAGATAAAGATTGCTCTAAAATTTTTTCTTTCAATCTCTTTAAAAACTCTTGTCTACTTTTAATTACCGAGTCTAGCTTCGCAAGGTTAACAAAACCTATGCTGCAAGAAATTTCATCACTGTTAAAATTTAAACTAGGGCCAAGAATGAATTCGGGATTTTTAGAATCGAATCCAACTCTTTCAAACTGCTTTCCTCTATCTGAGAAAGATCTAATCCTATCGTATAAATCTCCGTCTCTCGTGTACACCAGTCCGCCTGAGCCACCCGTTGAGTGCATTTTAGAAAACATAGTGGAAAAAACCGCAATATCACCAAAGGTTCCAACTTTTCTTCCCGAGATACTTGCTCCATGAGCTTGTGAGCAATCTTCTATAAGCCAAAAACCATTGTTCTTACAAAATTGTGCAATTTCTTTAATATCTTCGATGGGTTCACCAGATGAGTGGGTGAGAATGAGGCCACTAACCCCATTTAAGTCAGCCTCTTTTATTTGTTCAAGGCACGCGTTGTAGCTAAGCTTCTTAGAATCTGTAAGCACGATTTGGGCGCCTTTTAGCATGAGTGCAGAAACTGTCCCAAAGTCTGTTACTGGTGAACTTAGAATAATACTATTTGGTTCTACACCTAAGGCCGATAAGGCCACAAATATGGCCGATGTTCCTGAGTTTACAGCGTCAGTAAATCCTCCGCCTTGATAGTCAGAGAACGCTTGGCAATAGCGATCTTCAAAATGACCCTGGCCTGGAAGGTCTTTTCCAAGATCTTTGTAATAGCGTAGGGTGTAATTAACGGCTTCAATAACCTCATCACATAGCCATTTTCTATCGGGCCATTGTGTCATAGATCTTCCTTCCAAATTTCCCAGAATGTTGGACTCCCTATTATAATAGCAAATATGAATCAATGCGACTGGATTAATGAGCTAAACACCGATGGTTACACCTATGTATCGCCAAATCATTGGGATGAGCGGTTGTCAGTTTTGCGCTCCTTAATTTTAGAGGGGGCTGGTTGTGAAGAATCGGTATCACTTGAAGAGATCCACCATCATATAAGTCCTCAGGACATTAATACCAAAAGGCTAAAAGTTATCAGCACTATAAATAGTGATCAGGCGAAGCTCGATTGGCTTCTTGAGCCCCTCGCTCCTTTTATAACAAAGTTAATTGGTCCTGATTGTGTGCGACAAAAACGGGTCAATCTCGTTATGCATCTCCCTCAAGATGAAACCTCAATCATTCCCAATCATTCAGATGTTTTGACGGGGAATTCTTCCTTTGAAGTAACCTGTTGGATACCTTTAACAAAATGCCATATTGAAAATACGATGCATCTCTTCCCTTATAAAAAGGGAGAAAAGGCCTATCTGATGCCTAAGGAAAATGAGGTTGTTCTTTTTAAGCACTTTTTAAAGCATGGCAACTCTTTAAACACAACAAACGCTGCAAGAGTCTCTCTTAATATAAGGTTCAAATCACTTTTTAGTCCTGAGAATAAGAAATCCCTTTTGGACTACTTTCAAATTTGGAAAATGTCTGAATTTACAAGAATTGGATTGAACGAGTGGAAAAATGAAGATTAAAACAATCATCTCAACAAATAAGTTACTAGGGTGTCATTACCCACAAAGAATACAAAGCTTAATTCTAAGAAACTATTTGGAGAGTCGTGGTCTTCCAAATGTTCTCCATGTAACTTCCTTGTTAGATGATCCAGATATTATCAGAAGAGAGGTGTTAGTTGATGAGGGCATCACGATCGTCGTCTTCTTCTCCATGGGGCAGGTGAATAATTTAAGTGTTTCCGACTTTGAGGCCCTAGTGAACTTCTTGGCCAAATCTCAAACAGAAATTCATTTTGCTCTTGAAGCTGAGATTTTTAAATCTGCAAAAGAACTTATCGCCCTAAGAAGTAACTTAAATATTGTTGAAAACAGTAAATTTAGATCTATTGAATATCCAGAATTTAAAAAGGCTGAAAATAAAGTCGTTAACTTCGTCACAAAGAATCACTTAAGCTCAAAGAGAGATTATCAAGCTAGAGCAAAGGATGAAAAACCGGAGTATGCAGCATTAGCAAAAAAATTTGATAAAGATTACTGGGATGGGTCAAGGGACACAGGATATGGAGGCTATGTTGATGATGGTCGCTGGAGAGAAATCGCCCAAAAAATTATTAATCACTATGGTTTAAATGACCATAGCTCCATCTTAGATATCGGTTGTGGAAAAGGCTTCCTTTTAAAAGAATTAAAAAGCCTATTACCAAATGCCACGATCATGGGTCTTGAAATTTCAAAATATGCTATCGATCACAGTTCGCCTAAGGTCACAGACTGCATTGTTCAAGGGTGTGCGAGTGAAGTCCCCTTTCCTGATAACTCGTTTGATCTCGTGTTTTCAAATATGACTCTTCATAACCTATACCTACCAGAACTATTCAAAGCTCTAAAAGAAATGGAGAGAGTAAGTCGAAATTCCTGCTGGCTAGGGGTAGAGTCTTATCAAGATGAAAGACAAAAATGGAATCTCATGAGATGGCAGCTTACATGTGAGTGCTTCTTTACTCCTTCGGAGTGGCAATGGATCTTTAGTGAATCCGGCTATCGAGGTGATTACGAATTAATTTATTTTGATTGAGGTGCACTCCTCTCAATGAGAGGCTCATTAAAAGGAAACCGAGGATCAAGGTAGCCCGATTGTATTCCATTAGGATTAACTTCTCTTCCTATAAAAAGGATATCATTTCTGATTTCATTCAAATGGGCTTTATGGATACTTGAGCTATAAACTTGAGAGCTGGTCGTGCCATATCGATCTTCATAGGCCCGGCCAAGGGCAAGTCCTGAATTGATTTCATGATAGAGGTAAAGCTTACCAGTTGCCCCAATAATTCTATTGGAATAGCCATTCTTTAAAAAGTAGTCGTAAGTATTGTTAATATTATTTTTTAAATTCAGAAATGATATGTAAATAAAGACTGAGGCACAGATAAATGGGAGTAAACTATTAAGTTTTTCATTTTTTCTAACAACAGAAGAAATTAATACGATTGAAGTAAAAAATATAAATACGCTAATGTATCTAAAATCTTGAACACAAAACCTAAATACAAAGAAAATCTTCTTAAAAACATATGGAATCAATGAAAAAGCAAAAATTAAATTTTCTTTAAAATTAAGAAGCGGAACAAGGGAGAAGGCTTCAGGGTCTTTATTGAGTAAAAGCCACTCGCAGTTAAAATAGATGGCACTTAAAATCCCAAAGACAACACACCCAGTGGTTAGTCGCTTTTGCTTCTCATAGGCCCAACTTAGAAAGAAAAGAATAACGGGAATATCTAGGAAGAATTGACGGGCACCGACTCCAAGAAAGTGATCAGCCGCTCCAAATATCCCTAGGGAAAGCTTTAGCAAAATTCCAGCGCCAGCCACCAAAAAGAATATGTTTTTGGCCTCTAATGATTTTGCCTTCTTTATCGAGAAAAGAATGTATGTCACGAGCATCACAAGAATCGGGACTGAATGGAGAAAGAGGCTTCTTGGGTATAGGTAGGTTGCCTTCCAGCCATTAAGGTTTAGTGGGTGGATAAGTGCATATGAATAATTATAACCTTGCAAAAAAGACCAATCTCCTAAAATCGTATAATTATTAATAAGGATAGTTAATAAGATTAAGGCAAAGCCTAAGAGAAACCTTGCTATGAATTGAAATGATTCCTTTTTGTTGGGAATCGATAGTAAGAAGAACAGCAAAAAAGCCGGAAGATAGAGAATGGATGTTATTTTAATCGCTCGCAGCAACCCAAAGGTTAACCCAAGTGAGTAAGCATGGGTAGGATGTGCTTTTGAAAGATCTTTTTTCAAAATTGAATGGGTTATATAGGACATAAAAAAAAGGGCCATAATATCGGCATTAAAAATATTGTCTATAAGATAATCGTGAATTGATAAACTCAAAATGATCGCCCAGAAGAGCCACTCTCTGGTGCCTTTTTCTATCTCCCATTTTCTAATAAAGAAAAGTAAAAAAAGATGAAAGACGATAAAGAAAGAATCATAATTTGAAATAAAGACATTTTCGAAATTTAAAACTATTTCATCAAAATTAAAAAAGAGATTATAAGTTTTAATGATGCCTGCCCATAAAATGGGAGCACCAAAGTCATGCATATCTCCAACGTTATCAGTAGCCGTAATTAATGTACTCCACGGGGGTTGGGTATTATTTACGACATTAAAGTCGTTGTCTTTGACAATACTCAAGAGCTTCTTGTTATAGAGATTGCCTTCAAATGCATTGAATTTACTATTTAAGGCAATAAGGAAAACCATGAGTAGGTATAAGAATGGATAAAGTATGATCTTTTTAACTTTCACTTTTTGAGTGATCCTTCTTAATGAGAGAGATGATAGGACTTTTTCGACAAGTTAGAACAAATAGGTTCATTAAAGGGTTCTCTATAAAAGACCTAAAGAAAGTCATCCATTGATAGGCCACTGAGACGGAGTCATCATGATTTTCAACTACATGCCAGTGAAAGGGAGGAATCAATAAAGCATCGCCCTTTTCTAATTCAGCAGTGTACACCGTCGCACCTTTAGGTAGATTTTCTAGAAGGTCGGCCTTGGTTCTAATATTATTTGAAAAGTGAATAGTCGTGTCAGTTAATTGTGGTTGAAGAAAGGGGGACATTACTGGTGGAACCAGAAACCATTGTTTCTTACCGGAGAGTTGGATATTCATTATTCTACCCGGTTCCATGTGAAGGTTCGCAATAAAGCCCTTTTTAGAAGCAAAGAGGACTTTGTTTAATATAGGGGCCTTGAGAATCGTTTTCTCAGGGATCCACTCCTCAATATTTACATCTTGATTAAGTTTTGCATGAGACATAAGGACAGGACTTGCGATGGTCTGCTTTAACTTCTCATTATTGAGTATTTCTTTTATGGGCATTGGATTTGAAGAAGAGTCATCGGAGTTTCTTGTAACTTCGAGCTGATCGCCAAAATACTTTAGGAGATATTCGTGGTTAATTTCATCTTTAAGACCTGCGGTCGCGATACCCCTGATGATAATGGGCCTTCTTTTATAAATCAGATTCTTAAATTGATTGGTGTCGAGGGACTGACCGTCACATTCTTCAATAGGGGTAAAATTATTTTCATTATCTAAGCTTTCGCTATTGGCGGGTCTCTTATAAAAGTATTTGAGCAAAGTTTCACTTTGAAAAATGTGGGCCATTAGCCATATGGAATAAGGTATTAATTTCATTTTAAATGTGGACTCCTTTTAATAGCTTAACACCATATCTCGTTGCATCAAAGATTAAGTCTTTATCAAAGACTTCTATGGTATAATAAGCAGCAATAATTATTGAAAACGGAAGGGTAAGATTGAATCCAAAAAGGGTTAGTTCTGTACAATGGCAACGCTATAACAGGCTGTTTTTACTTGAGCATATTTTAGGTCATGGTCTTTTTCGTAAACTATTTGGAAAAAAAGAAGATCAACTAATTGAAGAAATTCGTCAAAGTTTTGATAACAATCTATTAGATTCAGAGGACCCTACATTTGAAGAATTTTTTCCTGGGGATGAGGTTAAAAGTTGGGGCCGAACTGACAAGGTCCAAGTCTTTCGACAAGCGGGTAATGAATGGCCTTGTTCTAAGAAATGGGATTTTGATTTCTTCGTAGATTATTTCGCAGATAAAGAAATATCGATTTTAAATAGTGAGGGCCTTCACGAAAAAGGGGTTCAAGATTTTGGTGTAACCACAATGAAGAAATATATTAAGAGCTTAAGAGAGGGCTCTAAAGTATATTTGAAGTTTTCACCAATTATTCATCATGACTCAAATTTAAAGAAAGATCTCGATTTTAACTTTTTAAATCGCTTCTCTTTGCCCGGGTCGTTTGGAAAGAAGTTATTCCTCTTTATAGGAGGAGAAAAGACTCACACACCGATCCACAATGCTTTATCAAACACAGTTTTCATTCAACTGCGGGGAAAGAAGACATGGACCTTTTGGGAACCTGATGAAAGGTTATTCTTAGGAGTTCGGCCAGAGAGAAGGGCTTACTTCTTTAGTAAATTGAATATTGATCTTAAGTCTGATCCCGCATTTCCTCTTTCAAAATATGCACGAAGTTTTGAAATCACTTTAGAAGCAGGAGATGTGATGTGGTTTCCGGCCTTCTTTTGGCATTTTGTTGAAAACCCAGAGCCTTCGATTGGTGTCGCCTATAAGTTGGCCCATATGCCATCGGCCTTTAAGAATTCAGGTATGTTAACAATGCTTTCATTTTTGGCAACAAAGCCCACATTAATTGGGTCTCTACTAAGTTCTGGATTTAAAGATAATGAGCGCGTCTTTCGTTAAGACTTTTTTAGATAAAATTAACATGTTGAGGGGGATTTTCAAGATCCCACAGAAATTCGTTTACAGCATCTGGACGACAAAATGGCATACACTTTGAGACGTCGACTTTATGTCTAATATAAGAAATTCGTTCACGACATTCCTCACTATTCCATACCACTTCAAAAGGATGATTTAAGATATTTCCAAATCGGTGCTTGCTATCTCCTATGTAGGGACCACAACTGTAAATATCACCTCTAGCATCAACTTCAATCATAAACTCAGTAGACAAGCATTTACCATAAGATCGAATAGAGCTGTCTTTAAAGTTGTTTTCACGAAGAGCAAACTTGAATGAGGAGGTACTTAGTTCTTTTAGCTGAATCAGCTCCTCAATGATGGTCTCTTTGTTATCGAGATTCATTTCCCAACTGGTGAGAGGATGCTTAATAAAGGGCTTAACGGCAAGGTAGTCGACACCAATATCACGGAGTTTCTTTGCAAGCTCTTCAATTTCGCGAGCATTCTCATTGAGAAGAACACACTGAATACCAATTGTGATGTCACTGTTTTGAGATTTTTTTATGTTTACGAGGTTTTCAATATTTTTTAAAACAATATCAAAGTCTTTTGGATTCGTTTGGTGAACTTTAGCGTAAGTGTCACGAGTTCCTGCATTTAAACTAATACGTATCCACGTAAGCTTATCAGCAAAAACCTTTGCCCTATCGAGTGTGAGTAATCTTGCATTGGTGTTCATAGCGACATCAATATTTCTCTCTTTTGCAAGCTCGATCATCTCGACGATATTTTTATGAAGAAGCGGTTCACCGTCCCCAGCAAAAAACATCGAGCGAATACCAAGCTTAGACCACTCTTCAATTAGTCTTCGATAAGATTCCATGGGGAAAAAGATCGGTTCAAATTTCTTATAGTGATAGACGCAAAAAGTGCAGGCATGATTGCAAAGACTTGTAGGGCTAAAGGCTAGATAAATAGGATAAATAACTTCTTTTTTTTGCCAGGCCACGACTCTGTCGAGATGGTGAATCATTTTTGAGCCGTCTAAAAGTAGTTTTTGCTCTTGTTTACTCACGCTAGAGTCTCCTCTCTCTGGGTAATGTCCCTAGGGCGAATGTTTTTAATTGTTACTGAAGTATGGCCATGCTTTTGAAAGCGATTATTTTTGATTTTAATGTCACATGGATTGCAGTTTCCAAAAAAGTGACAAGTTCTGTATTCATCAACAATTTTAAAGTTGCTCGCGGTTATGTCCCCAGTTCTAAATTTACGATTATAGAGATCATGATGGCAGCGATAAACTTCGGCCTCTGGTGAAACCAGTAATTCACTAGTTTTACACTCACAAGACTTAAGCTCTTTTGCAGCGACAGCGCCTTCATACAACATGTCTCCATGAAGGTTACCGTCGAATTCTCCAAGTAGTTCTTTTAGCTTAAAGGTGATACCGAGTCTCTCAGTCATCTCTTTTGCCATACTGAGCTCACTCTTATACTTATCAATTTCGACGCTATAAAGGGCTATCGGATAACCGAGCTTATGAAGCTTATAAATCTTATCAAGCAAAGGGGGAAGGTCCATTGTCTCGGGGTGATAACTAACCCGAATTGAAGCATAAGGGGCTTCTCTTATAAATCTCTGTGGTGAAACATGCTTGGCAAATTCGTCCACATCAAATTGAAGGTTAGTTAAGAGATCGATCTTTAAATCTTCTCTAATGCCTTGTAATATTTTAAAGAAGCCTGGATGAATCGATGGCTCACCACCTTGGATCGTTAGAGGAAGTCCGTTTGGAACCTCAAGTCTGTTAAGGACATCAATCCACTGCTCTGTATTTAATGGTCTTCTCAACTTGTCGAGACCACTTAAATAATTTATGCAATAGCTACAAGAGAGATTACAGCCTAGTGTTAAGAAAATTCCAATATAGTTAAAATGTGAAGGAACGATTATTTTGTTGTGACTTGGCATTTTTGGCTCACTACTTGGACGCGAGTTTCCTATCATAAGTGTGAATCCATCGTATTCTTGTGGGGAAGTTATGTCCAATATTTTCGTATTCACTAAGATTGCTCTAAATGGCCGCTCCTTGCTTAATCATCATATTTATAGAGCTTTAGTGACATTTTTTCTGATGAGATCCATTACTTTTGAAGTATCAAGAAATTCAGTACATTTTTTTTCCATTTGACAAGTATTTGAGTAACAGGGAAGACAGTCATAATTATTGGGTACATCAAAGGTCACAATTTCTGTGAGGCCATAAGTCCAAATGGCTTGAGAGTCTGTTGGCCCAAAAAAGCAGATATTTCTCTTCCCTAGGGCCAAACAAATATGAAGTCCAAGACTATCATTCGTTATCAATAAGTCGTTCTTTGCAATCCATCTGACATAGTCTTTTAAATCATTGAATCCCTCTTGCCAGGAAACTGAATAATTGTTTTCGATTAATGACTTTTCCAGTTCATTCCATTTTTCAAGAGAGACTTCTTTTGTGGGCCATTTTTCACCTACTTTCCAATTAAAACCAATGTCGTAAGAAACCTCTGGCAACTGCTCAGACAAGTTAGGGGAGAGCTTATAAGTTTCGCCAGTGAACTCTTGCCCTAATATATAGAAAATAAAATCCTGTAGTGATTTCTTTCCCTGCGTTTCAAGACGCTCTTTTACATATTTAAAGTTTTCTTTTCCTGAAGAGGTGTGGAGAATATTTGGGTCTAAAAAACTAAAACCAAAAACTTTTGTTTCTTTGGAGATTGTTAGTGAGGGAGCGTACCTTTCTAAATTTAAAATAAGGTCTATTTTAGGAAAGCTATATAATTCAGCTTCTTTTTCGGTGAGAACCTTTTCTAACTCCGGTATCCCATCAAGAAGAGGTAATCCCTGTGGTGAGGTAATCCAAAAAATATTATCCTCTTTGAAAAAATCAATAAGCGGAGTCGAGCTTAAGATATCCCCCAAGCTAATGATGCTCTTTTGATGATCTAGAGCAAGTGATTCACTTAATCCGGTTTTAATGATAATGATATTTCTCAAATGCTTATTCCTCGCGGTGAGTTTTGTTAGCTATGTGATAGCCAAAGCGAGAGACAATATTTTCGGCAGTAATAATACCAATCATTCTCTTGTCGTTAATTCTGCTAACAACAGGCAGACGAGAGACATGAAAGCGATCTAGCTTATGAAAGGCAACCATGAGAGATTGATCTGGATATATAGTGATGATTTTTTTCTCTGCAATATCCATAACGGGCTTATCAAATTCTTCTTTAGCTATGGCCTGCTTAATATCAGACTTGGCCACCATGCCTACGAGAAGTCCATTTTTCAAAATAGGAAATCCAGAATAAGGCTCTTCTTCAATTAACTCATGAGCATCTTTTATAGAGAGATTGGCGTTGATTGAAAATGGACTCTCTACCATGGCGTCTTCAACAATCAGTGACTCTAAGATTTCGTTATCTTCTTTTGTCGGAAGATGAACACCATCTTGTTCTGAAATAGATTCATAAATGGAGCCTTCGTGAAGTTTTGAGCTGATGTAATAACTAACCATATTGGCAATCATGAGAGGCAGGATAATATGATAGTCCCTCGTCATTTCAAAAACCATAATGATACTTGTAAAGGGCGCTCTAATGACGGAAACAAAGTATGAGCCCATTCCTACGAGAGCAAAGGCACCAATATTCAAACCAATATCGGGGAAAACCAGTTGAAATACGCTCCCACATAAACTGCCAAGAGTGGCGCCCATTAAGAGGGTCGGAAGAAAAAGACCTCCACTAACACCAGAGCCGTAGCAAATCGTAGTGGCAAAAAACTTCAAGACAAAAAGGCTTAAAAGAAATCGCCAATCTTTGAAAAGGTTTAAAAGCGCGTCCTCAATAGTGCCGTGACCACTGCCAAGCACTTCAGGTCTTATATAAGAAATTCCTGCAATCAAAAGAAAAGTGACCATGATGATTGTTAAGCGGTGCCCTTTAAAGATCTTCATATTAAAGTCTCGACACAATAAAACGGACTTCGTCCAAATAGGTCCCATTATTGCCGTCGCGAGACCGACCAAAACATAGAGACCAAGTTCGAGAGGGTGACCAAGTTTATACTCGAGTGCTTGAAATGTTGGGCTATTGCCCATCATGAGGTGAGCTGCAATTGAGGCCACAACAGAAGAGATGACAATATTTCCTAATACTTTGGCGTTAAGATCTCCAACAATTTCTTCAAGTGTAAACACGACGGCTGCGATTGGTGTGTTAAAGGCCGCGGCGATCCCGCCTGCAGCACCGATTGCAACAAGTGCCTTAACTTTTCGCTTAGAAAGATGAAAGATCTGACCAAAGTAAGAACCAATTCCCGCTGCGATGGCCGCAGTTGGTCCCTCTCTTCCCAAAGAAAATCCAGAAGATAAAGAGAGAACACTCGTAATGAACTTCATGATCGTTTGAACAATCGTTATGCGCCCATGATAGACGGCTAGGCCCACTCTTACCCCAGGGATACCTGAGCCAGACGTGCTCGGAAATTTTCTTGTGGTTAAATAACCACTGACAAAAAGAGCAAAGCCACCCCAAAGAAATGCCTTTAACTCAAAAGGTTTTTGGGTACCAAAAAACTCCACAAGGAAGTGCGTCAGCTTATGAAGACCCACGGCAACTACTGCAGCGAGTAGTCCAACGATAAGTGTTAAAACAAAGTAGGTTCTCTCTTCATTGATAGAGTTTTTTAAAAGAAATTTAAGAATGCGGTTATTCCAAAATTCAGATAGGCCCAAGGCTATAATTCCTTAAATTAGAGAGTGATCGTTATAATCCTGAATTTACACTAGCTTAGCCCCTTATATAACCTATTTCTTACTTTTATACTTAATAAAAGCCCAGAAACATTGATTTTTTTTATATGGGCCACCCTTGACACTGATCAAATCGCTATTAGATTGTGTCTCGAAACAAATTTTAGTGTTTTAAACGCGCATTGTCGCACTACAAAAATTGGAGGAACGTATGCAAGTAAGACCTTTGCAAGACCGCGTACTCGTCGAAAGACTTGAAGAAGAAACAAAAACTGCTGGCGGGATCATTATTCCTGACAACAACAAAGAGAAACCTGCTCAAGGCAAAATTATTGCTGTTGGTACTGGTTACAGAAATAACGATGGAACAGTTCGTGCTCTAGACGTTAAAGAAGGCGAGACTATTCTTTTCGGAAAGTATGCTGGAACAGAAGTTAAGGTAGAAGGAAAAGAGCTTCTTATTATGAGAGAAGACGACATCCTTGGAGTTTTACAATAAGCCTTATCGCTAATTGTAAGATCAACCAAAAAGTTAAAGCTAATTATTTAAAATAGGAGAATAAAATGGCTAAGGAATTAAAATACTCAGAAGACGCCAGAAGTTTAATCCTTCACGGAGTAAACTCTCTTGCTAACGCTGTTAAAGTAACACTTGGACCAAAAGGTCGTAACGTTATTATTCAAAAGTCTTTTGGTGCCCCACACATCACAAAAGATGGTGTGTCTGTTGCTAAAGAAATTGAACTTGAAAACAATTTCGAAAATATGGGCGCTCAGATGGTTAAAGAAGTTGCTCAAAAAACCAACGACGATGCTGGTGATGGGACAACAACTGCAACTGTTCTTGCTCAAGCAATTTACCGTGAAGGTGCAAAACTAGTTTCTGCTGGTCACAACCCTATGGATCTTAAGCGTGGTATCGATACTGCTGTAACAGCTGTTGTTGCTAAGCTTAAAGAAATTTCAAAAGACGTTAAGTCTAATGAAGAAATCTCTCAAGTTGGAACAATTTCATCAAACAATGATTTTGAAATTGGAAAACTTATTGCTGAGGCGATGGATAAAGTTGGTAACAGTGGTGTTATCACAATTGAAGAGTCAAAAACTGCTGAAACAACTTTAGACGTTGTTGAAGGTATGCAATTTGACCGTGGTTACCTTTCTCCTTATTTCGTAAACAATGCGGAAAAAATGGAAGTTGGTTTTGACGACGCTCTTCTTTTGATCACTGACAAGAAAATCTCTAACCTTAAAGAGTTAGTGCCAATCCTTGAAAAAACAATGCAAACAAATAAACCACTTCTTATCCTTGCTGAGGATGTTGAAGGTGAAGCTCTTACAACTCTTGTTGTTAACAAACTTCGTGGTTCTTTAAATGTTGCTGCTGTTAAGGCTCCTGGCTTTGGCGACAGAAGAAAAGAAATGCTTAAAGATATCGCTGCTCTTACTGGTGGTACTTTAATTTCTGAAGAACTTGGAATGAGCCTTGAGGCTGCTGACCTTGCTCACCTTGGTAGTGCAAAAAGAATCACTATCGATAAAGAAAACACAACTATCGTTGATGGTGCTGGTGAGAAAACAGAAGTTGAAGCGCGTGTTGCTCAAATTAAAAAGCAAATCGAAGAAACTTCTTCTGACTACGACAAAGAAAAACTTCAAGAAAGACTTGCTAAGCTCTCTGGTGGCGTAGCTGTTATCAATGTTGGTGCTCCAACAGAGTCTGAAATGAAAGAAAAGAAAGACAGAGTTGAAGATGCTCTTAACGCTACTCGTGCCGCTGTAGAAGAAGGTATCGTCGTTGGCGGTGGTGCTGCACTTCTTCACGCTGCAAGTGCTCTTGATGGTCTTGAAACAGGTAATGAAGAGCAACAGTTTGGTATAAGAATTGTTCGCAGAGCTCTTGAAGAACCTCTCCGTCAAATCGCTCACAACGCAGGCCTTGAAGGTTCTGTTGTTGTTAACGAAGTTCGTAACCAAAAATCTACAACGTTTGGATATAATGCACGTGAAGATAGGTACGAAGATCTAACTAAGGCTGGAATTATTGATCCAACTAAGGTTACTCGTTCAGCTCTTCAAAATGCTGCTTCAATAGCGGGCTTAATGCTTACTACTGAAACTATGATCGCTGATCTTCCTAGAGAAGATGGTGCCGGTGGTGGAATGCCTGGTGGCATGGGCGGCATGGGCGGCATGGGTGGCATGGGCGGAATGATGTAATCCCCCCCACAAATTCGCTTTGATGAAGGCCTCCTTAATCGGAGGCCTTTTTTTTTGGCAGAGGGCAAAAAACTTTGCTATAAATTTATGAAAAGAAATTAAATGATAAGGAATCTTTATTTATGAATTGGGACAAAGAAAAAATTAAAAAAGAGATAATTTCTTATATCCTTATCTTTTTAGGTGTATTTGGGTTCAAATCAACATTCTTTGAGCCCAATCATATTCCCTCTGGTTCAATGCTACCTTCTATGGCCATTGGTGATTTTATTCTCGTTAATAAAATGCAGTATGGTCTAAAGCTTCCCTTTTCAGAATGGTTTGGTGATCCCGTTTACTTAACAGAATTCACGCAGCCCAAAAAGGGCGACATCATGGTCTTTGAATTTCCAAATGATCGCAGCATTCTTTATGTGAAAAGGTTAGTTGCTCTTCCTGGTGATACAATTGAAGTTTTTGATAATCGAGTATTTGTTAATGATAAAGAAATAAAGGGAGAAGAGGTTACTCCTGAAATGGCCAATGAGTTTAGAGAACTCTACGACGGAAACGGCCGCATGCTTGATATGAAGTTTTTTAAGATTCAAAATGGACCGATAAAACATATTATTGCTCATAATGAGGCCATGCCTGTTCATAGGGGTCAGATGAAAGTAACGGTTCCCGAAGGGCATTATTTCATGATGGGAGATAACCGAGATCATTCTTCAGATTCTAGGATTTGGGGATTTGTTCCCGAGAGCCATATTAGAGGTAAGGCCTTGTTTGTTTGGTTTAATATGGTCTATCCTTGGTCACATGAACCTTTTCATATGAGACCTTGGAGAATAGGTACCACTTTCTTTAATGGCGTCGAATAGTTCAAATATTGAATTCGTTCTCTTTGGTAAAGCTCCAAGATATGGCCTTGTTAAAACAAGGCTCTTTCCTGATAACCCAGAAAAATGCCTTCTTCTTTATAAGGCCTTCTTTAAAGACTTTTTAAGTCGCTATAGTATTCATTGTGATTTACCCCTAAGACCTCTTCTGGACCTTGAATCTGAGTTAGAGAAAACGCAGATCAGTGAAATCCTAGGCGGATCTTCTTTAAATCCATTAGAGATAATTTTTCAAAATAAGTTGGGCTTCTTTGAAAGAATAGCAGAAGGCCTATCTCAAATAGAAACCCCGTTTTTTTATTTAACTGGTACTGACCTTCCTCACTTTCCTTTTCATTTTATAAAAGATTTGAAAATGGAGAGTAAGATCATTTATTTAGGTCCCGACAATGATGGTGGGATTTACTTCGTCGCAGGCCCTAGAGAGGCGGCCAGTTGCTTTGAAATTAATAGTGCACCAGAAAATGTGGGAACTTCGCTTGTGAGAAGTTTTCAGAATAAGGGCTATGAGGTCAAACTTTTGAATGAGTGGTCAGATATTGACACCATGGAAGATCTCCAAAATTGTTTAGAAATGTTTGGTCCTGATGAACTTCCATGTACTTATGAAGCCCTTCATAAATTAAAAGCTAATGATCAAGAATTTATGCCAGAGCTCTTTCTAAGTTCTAGACTTATTTAAACAGAAATTTCTAATTTTAAGTCTCTGTAATAGTTAAGTGATAGGGATTGCAAGTTTCACTAAAATTTAGTGAGGACTATTTTTTGACATAGAGGTTCCCTTTGGCACTTCTCGTAAGTAGTTAAAAGTCTGATTAATGTCTCTATTTTGGTCCTTATTTGATCCACTGAAATGGCCGACCCCACGTATTAAAGGGTCTTTAGCTACTTTTCAATGTTGGCACGCTTTGTGCTTTATACTTAGGCAAGACAGGTTAGGATGACCAGTCCTTAAGAAGAAAGTCATGGAAGACAATAATTGAAGAAAGGAGCACAAGGATGAGGCTTAACTTTCCCACACTGCGAGTAGCTGTTATTTTTTTCTCGCGAATTAAAACTGGAATGTTTGTCCTTTTCATCTCTCTCTCCAACAATGTTATGGCAACGACGAATTTCTCACCGGAATCTTGCAACACAGGATTTACGGGTGTGGTAAAAGAAATTAGCGATTCGCGTGCTCCTTTTTCTTCACTTCCCCAGGAAACCATTCTCTTTAAAGTCACTGAAAAAATAAAAGGTGATCTAGGAGAAGAGTTTTCTCTCACAGTCTTAAAAGGTGGTCCCCACCATTTCAAAGCAGGTGAAACATTTAAAGTCTATGCACAAGAGGGACTTGCTTGTTCCTTTGAGCTTCAAAAGGCTTAAGAAGCATTCAGTAAACCCAACTTAGGATGAGTTGGGTGGTGAGAACAAGGATGTTTAAAATGAAACCCCTAATCCTTTGGGCCTTCTTAGGTCTAAGTATCAACTCTTTTGCCTTCAATTTTACTAGTGATTTTCAAGCGGGAATTTATTGGTCGGAACTTCCTGTTAGTGCTCAAAATTTTGCTACTAATCAAAGTGAAGGTCAGGTTTTATCTACACTCGTCTCTCAGGCGGTTAGTGCATGGGAAGATAGTGTGGGAAAAGAAATTTGGAATATTCCAGGAAGTGCTGATGTTGGCGGCAGCCCCTTTGGAAATGCGATTCGCTGGAGTAATAATTTTGCCGCTGAAACCGGCTTTAATCCCAGCACAACTCTTGCCGTAACAGTCCGCTATAGAACAGGCACCTACTTTTCTCGTTTTGAAATTATTTTAAATGGTGAAAATACAGCGTTAAGAAATAATCTATCTAATATTCTTTATCAGACTATTCTCCATGAATTGGGGCACGTTATCGGTCTCGATCATTCTCCTTTTAGTAACGCTGTTATGTACGCTTCCCTTCAAGGAAATAATCAACTTAGCAATGACGACACCTCTGGTGCTGTTGCTGCTATAAATGAAACCCAAAGACGCCAGGAAGTCGGTTTTGTCTCTGAGCTTGCCAAGGGCGAGGGAGAAGCGGCAAATGCCTTAGCGTGTGGAAGTGTGGCGTTTATAAAGGGAAATCCACCAAGTGGTCCCGGCAATGGTCCCATTACTGTTCTTTTTGGCGTGATTTTGGCGTTTCTTTTAAGGCTTATCGCCTTTGGTAGGAAAAAGTTGCCTATTCAGGTGGCCTTTTAAGAGGGGCTTGATCGATTACATAATTAGTCGATAAGTCCTCTATGGAAGGCTTTGAAACAGCAGAAGATTATATTCTCTACATTCAATGGGCATCGAAACTAGATAATGATTTCATTCATCTAGCGGCAAGACTGAGGCAGGCGAATGTCTCTCTTGTTCCTGTTAAGCCAAATGAGATAGATTTCTTTCTCTCAAAAAGAAAAGTTCCCGTTATTATTCTTACAAAAACGATTGCGCAATATCACAAACTTTTAGAATGTAAAAAGCGCCATTTTGACTTCTACTTAAAGTCTGGAAGAATTTCTATTCTTCATTTAACGTCTTTTAAAGAAGTTCAAGACTACGCTTCTTTTAAGCCCAAAAAAGACTATATAGTGTTAAAATTGCCCTTGATGGCCGACGACATTATTTCTAAAGTTCTGAATGAATTTTCTGGCAAAGATGCTTTGAGTGAACGCTGGCCCGGTGGTAGGAGAGCACGTCTTCCACAAATGGGAGGAGAGTCATGAACGAGAAGCAAAGAAAAGACAATGAAGCCCTTAAGATAATAACGATTCTTCGTCTTGACGCTCAAAGAGTGTTTGAAAGAATAAAGTATCGCGAACCAGAGTATATGCAATTTTTTTCAGCAAAGAGAACTCGTGAACATTTTCCAGAAGTTTTTAAACATCGATATGATGACGTAACGGTTAAAGATCTTATGAACTGTGGTGAAGAGGTTATTGTGGGCCTTGATCAGTTTTATGCATTGGTTGATGATCTTAAATGGTACCTAATGGTTACTAACGATATGCCTGGAACAGTTAATGAACATGTCCGCCATGCCATTAAAGAATTAGAGGAAGGCTATGAATTGCTTCAGCTCTATATTGGTGCCGAGTTAGACTCCTATCGAAAGGAAAAACCTCCTCAGGTCGAAACTCCAGATGCTTCCTTTGGCATGCTAGAGCATTCTTTAGAATCTATCGAAGACAATTTTAGTCAAGATGACGGTGACGATTAGTCGGCCATTCGTAAAAGATCCATAGTAAATTCATCGGGCACTTACTTCCTTCTTTAGAATTATTCTAATCTCTCTATAATAGAGTGTATGGTGCGCTTATTATTTTTTACATTGTTCTCAATGCTCTTTTTTACAGATGTAAACTCAGCCGTTTTAACTGAAGGTCAATCAAAGCGCCTTGGTATTTTTTCAGGAAGAATCTCTCGCATTAACGAAGAAGCAGGTCTTATTCGTTTAAAGATTGATTTCGTAAATATGAAGTATCTCAACAAGAGAGACCAATTAGAGTTTTGGGATGAGAGAGGTCCGGAATTAAAATGCAAAGGTTACGTTGTTGGAAAGTCGAATAACTATTTGCTCCTTAAGGTTCCAGAGTTTGGTTACTGCAAGCGTTTTATTTATACAGCAGAGGGTGGCTACATTGTGCTCTTTAGTCAGGACCTGGTTAACAACCTCAAGATGGGAAAAGAACTTCTTAAAATATTATTAAAAAAGCGCCTCGCGTTAAACTCTCGTCTTTTAAAAAATCAACAGAACCTGGATAACCACATTGAAAAGGTGAATGCTGTCAATCTGCGTTATAAAGTTCTTCGTGATAAGCTGGAGGCAGAATGGCGCGAGGAGCTAGGAAGTATCGAGGAAGATCGCCTTACTTCTTATCGTAATTACAAAGACCTAGAGGGAAGAATCCTCGATATCGATAATAAACTCGAAAAATATAGAATTGATGACAAGAACCTCAAGGTTGATCGCTGGGCCCTTGACCCAAGGCTCTATTTTCCTAAATAAGGTATCCCTTAATCATTTTAAGCCTTTCCTGACCTTTTCCTTCAATTTTTGTCTAATTTCAATTAGTGTAGAGCAGTTTTAAAGCTATTAAATTTTCGAGGGATAAATATATGAAATTGAATTTCGTTTTATTGGTGTCCATTTTAATGTCTATAACTCTTACTGTTTCTTGTAACAAAGAGGGTAAAAAGGCTGGAAGCTCAGACGACACTTTTAACTTTAATCTTACCCAACAACCAACGACTTTGAATCCACTTTCCTCAACTGATTTCTACGCTAGTCAGGTACAGGGATATATTATTGAAGGTCTTGCTGAACGTAATGTTGAAAATTATGAATGGCAGCCGGCCCTTGCAACTTCTTGGGAAACGTCAGCGGATGGTCTGGTTTACACTTTTACTCTAAGAGAAGGCGTTAAGTGGCACGATGGAAAGCCTTTCACTGCAGAGGATATCAAATTTACATTTGAAGCCATCATGGACCCTGAAAATAAATACAAAACAGCTCACTCTAAGTCTTACTTTGAAAATATTGAATACTGTAAGGTTCTAGATGGAGGCAAGAAAGTAGAGTTTAAGGCCAAGAAGAAATACTTTGCCAACTTTGACGTCGTCGCTGGTATGGGCGTTGTTCCAAAACATCTCTACGAAAATCCAAATGAAGAACAAGAAAAGGAACTCAATAAAACTCTCGTAGGAACTGGTCCATACACTTTTGCAGACTGGAGTCGTGGGAAATTTATTGTGCTTGAAAAAAACAAAGAGTGGTGGGGAAATACGACTTATCCCACTAAGCATAACTTTGCTCGCATTAGAATGCGTTTTATTAAAGAAGGAAATATCGCCATTCAACGCTTAGAAAAAGGCGATCTTGATTTCAACTCATTGACGGCTGAAGAATTCGTAAAGAAAACTGGTGGTAAGAAGTGGGGCAAGTCAGTAAAGAAAGTTAAGTTTGAAAACTCAGCACCTAAGGGTTACGGCTTTATTGGTTGGAATTTAAAGAACGATCTCTTTAGCTCAAAAGAAGTTCGTATGGCCCTTTATCATCTTATTGATCGTGAGAAGATGATTGAGAAATATGACTACGGTCTTCGCCTACCTGCTACAGGGCCATGGTATCAGCAATCTATTTATGCTGATCCGAGTGTAAAACCAGTTGCTTTTGATCCTAAAAAGGCTCTTGAACTTTTAAGAAAGAATGGTTGGAAAGACACAGATGGTGATCAAATTCTCGATAAAGTGATCAATGGGACAAAGACACCATTTCGCTTCACGATCCTAGAGCCAAATAAAGAGTTCACAAAGTACCTTGTGACTTTTCAACAAGATGCCAAGAAATCAGGAATCGACGTTCAGATTAAAGTTGTTGAGTGGAACACATTCATTACTCTTTTAAATGAACGTAAATTTGAAGCTGTAAGACTTGGTTGGTCTGGTGGTTCAGTTGATTACGACCCTAAGCAAATTTGGCACTCAGACTCCGCAAAGAATACAGGCTCAAACTTTGTCAGTTATGAAAACAAGAGAGTCGATCAACTCATCGATGAAGCGAGAGAAACTCTAGAGAGAGAAAAAAGAATCCCAATTCTTCGCGAAGCTTTCAAACTTATTGCGGAGGATGTTCCTTATGCATTTCTTTTTAACCCAAAGTTCGGGTTTTACGGCTACAGTGACAGAATAGAAAGACCAGGCGACACATTCAAGTTTGGTGTTGGTACGGAATTCTGGAAAGTCTCTCAGTAGATAATTTAGGAGTAGAGCTTTGTTACAGTATATTTTAAGGAGAAGCTTGCTGATGATCCCAACTTTGTTTGGGGTGACACTAATTGTGTTCATTATCATCAACTTGGCACCAGGTTCCCCTGTTGAGAGAAAGTTACAAGAACTGCAATTCGGAGGCGCTGGATCAGGTGGTGATTCTGCGGCAAGTGTAGGTAGTTCAAATGATTCATCTGCCGTATCTCAAGAGGTCATTGACGCCCTGAAGAAGCAGTATGGCTTTGATAAACCAATCCATGTTCGTTATTGGATTTGGTTAAAGAACCTTGCGAGTCTAGATTTTGGAGAAAGTTTCACTTACGAAGAGCCCGTGACAGACGTGATCATGAGTAAGTTTCCAGTCTCATTGCAATTTGGATTCATCTCGCTCTTTCTCTCCTATTTAATTTGTATTCCTCTCGGGGTTTTAAAGGCCATCTTTAATGGCTCAAAGTTTGACTACGGTTCAAGTTTTGTCATTATGGCCATGTATTCAATCCCGGGCTTTATGTTGGGAATTCTTCTAATCGTTTTCTTTTCGGGCGGACAATTCTTTGATTGGTTTCCTGCGGGAGAGCTTTACTCAGATGACTACACTTACTATGGTTTCTGGGGAAAGGTTGCTGATAGGGTTCATCACTTCGTCCTTCCTTGTATCTCTTATATGATTGGCCAATTTACAGTATTAACAATGCTTCAGAAAAACTCACTTCTTGAGGAAATAAAGAAGGATTATATTCGTACTGCTAGAGCGAAAGGCCTCTCTGAGAAAACAGTTTTTCTTAAGCACGCACTTAGAAATGCTTTGATTCCCATTGTTACAGGAATCGGAAGCTTTCTTTCGATCTTCTTTGCAGGGTCTCTACTAATTGAAACTATTTTTAACCTCGATGGAATGGGGCTTCTGGGCTACCAATCTGTATTAGAGCGCGATTACAATGTCATTATGGGTCTGACTTTTATTCAATCAATTCTCATGTTGGTTGGTAACTTGATCAGTGACCTTGCTTATGTACTAGTTGATCCAAGGATTGATTTCAAATGATTGAACGTTTTATCTCAAATGACTTAACGAGAAAGAGGTGGCGTCGTTTTAAAACACGGAAATCGGCCTTTTTCTCACTAACGGCTTTTGTTATTATGGTTTTGGCCACAATAACGGCACCTATGTTGGCCAACAATAAGCCTCTCTATCTATCCTACAAGGGAAAGAGCTACTTTCCTGTCTTTAATGATTATCATCCTCGTGAATTTGGTTTTGAAAACACCATGGTGATGAGCTACAAGAAGCTCTCGATTGGTGAAGATGATTGCGTTGTATGGCCTATCGTTAAGTGGAATCCCTTTGAATCAAATGAGACCGTATTCTCATATCCATCTCCTCCGACTGCCACCAATATTATGGGGACAGATGAATCGGGTCGAGATGTCTTTTCTAGAATTCTCTACGGATTTAAGTATTCAATATCCTATGCCTTTCTTGTTTGGGTTTTGAGTCTTATTTTTGGTGTGAGTTTTGGTGGCATCATGGGCTACTTTGGTGGAAGAGTGGATATTATTGGTCAAAGACTTGTTGAAGTCTTTAGTACCATTCCGACATTCTTTCTCCTTTTGATTTTAATTAGTATCTTTACACCCAATATGTTCTTGCTGGTCGCCATTTCATCTGTCTTTGGTTGGGTTCCTATCAGTTACTATGTTCGTGGTGAGTTTTTAAAAAATAGAAAGAGAGAGTTTGTTGAAGCTGCGCGCTCAATGGGTGCTAAGAATAGCACAATTATCTTTAAGCATATTTTACCGAACTCCTTAGTGCCGGTAATTACTTTTGCTCCTTTTGTTATCTCAAACAATGTTATTTCCTTATCAATGCTAGATTATCTAGGCTTTGGTTTGCCGGTTCCAACTCCGTCATGGGGTGAGTTACTGGCTCAAGCTCAAAAGCATTTTACGGTTGCCTGGTGGCTCGCCGTTTATCCTGCTGGAGCACTTTTTACGACACTTACTCTTCTTAATTTAATTGGAGAAGGTGTTAGGGATGCAATGGATCCCAATATGAATTAGAAAAGGCCGAAAAGAGTGAAGTCTGGTGAAAGTCCAGCACTGTCGCGCAACGGTAATTGAGCAGAGCTCATAAGTCCGATCCTTTTTTCAAGTTGCCTCTCCCGCGTCAGGAATATGAATGAAATCGTTAATTTTAGGCTTCTTTCTTTTTTCCCCTTTGGTCTTTTCTAGTGACCAACCGATCATCGTCACCGCTGAAAAGTTCGTGCGTGATTATTCGCAAAGTACTTCAAGCATTTTGAAAATCTCTGAAAAGACTATCGAAAGAAGTGGGGCCACTAATGTGGCAGAACTCTTAAAGCAGGTCGCCGATATAAATCTTTTCACTAGCGGATCATTTGGTAAGGCGAGCTCCTTATTTTTACGAGGAACTTCTAATCGCCATACCTTAGTTCTTGTCGATGGAGTCAGAGTGACTGACTTAACAGCGATTGGAGGAGGGTCTCGATTAGAATTTTTAAATACTCAAAATATTGAATCAATTGAGATTTTAAAAGGCTCTCAAGGAGTCTTATATGGTGCAGAGGCCATTGGTGGAGTGATCAAAATTACCACTAAGGGGAAAAATCAGGTTATGGGCCAGTTAGGCTCATTTCAGCAACACGCCCTAAGCGGTGACTTTAATCTATCAAAAGGTAAGAGGGAGACACAGCTCTCCTTAAGTCATGATAAGGCCCGAGGAATTTCTTCTTTTAATGAGAAGAAGGTTTTAATGGCAGAGAAAGATGGCTATGAAAACTTTAATTTAAAACTAAATTTAGGGCAAAAATATAAGGGGCACGTTTATAAACTCAACAGTGCCTTTCAAAAGTCAGAATCAGACTTTGATAGCACAACGGCAGATGTCTCAGGGAATATGACGAATTATCAAACCAATCTTGTGAGCTTTTCTTGGCTTAAGTCCTATTCAGAATTAATCAACCCGAACTTTCTATTTGAAAAGCGCTCCGTTAAAACGGACTCAACGATCATTTTTAATAACTCAAGCACTCTTTATCAGTACTCTGGAGATACGACTCGCGCGGAACTGATCAATAAGTCCTATTTAACCGATAAAATAGATTTCATAAGTGGGGCACATTTTGAAAGAGAAAAGACAGAGTCCCTCGATACGAAATTTTTAAAAGATCGCAGTCGAGAACGAATGTCAGCTTATGGCCATTTTCGCTATGATACAGATTTAAGCTTTGGGGAGATATTTGTTGAGACCGGTGGCAGATTTGAAAGTATTCAAAATGTAGATGATGAAAGCCTCTATCGAGTAGCATTAGGGCTTAAGAGAGGTGATCTCACCCTTAAATTTAATCAATCCACTGGCTTTAAGGCCCCAAGTCTTTATCAAAACTTTTCTTCCTTTGGCTCAATGAATCTGAAAGTAGAAAAATCTAAATCAAAAGAAATCTCAATCTTTTATAAAAAGGCGCAGTATCAATTAGAGGCCAGTTATTTTGATATTTTCTACTCTAACTTTATTGATTTTGACTCTCTTCAAAATAGATATGCGAATCTTGGGGCGCAAAATAACAAGGGTGTCGAGCTTATGCTCTCTGGGGAAATCAAGAAAAGTACGGTGGCCTTAAGTGCTAACTTTCTAAGAGCAACAAACCCCAACACGGGAGAGTATGCTCTTAGGAGGCCTCGACAGAAATTTACCCTAAATATTGATACACCTTTTAAGAAAAGCTTTAATTTGGGATTAAATGGCAGTTATGTTGGCAGTCGCCAGGACGTTGGAAATATCAGGATGCCTAGCTTTTTAACATTTGATACGTTCTTGGCCTATAGTGATAGCATGAATAAAGTGTCGCTCTTTGTGAAAAATATTTTAAATAGAGAATATGAGGAAATTAGAAACTTTGGTACTCCAGATAGAAACTTCTTATTGGCCTATGGGAGATCATTTTAAATGATATTTCTCTTAATATTTTTGTCCTTAATGGTTTCGGCCAATGCCAAGGTAATCTCCATGTCTCCCGCCTTAACGGAGATTGTATACGCTTTAGGAGCGAAGGATCAGTTATCTGGAGTAAGCACTTATTGTCATTATCCAGAGGAAGTTAAAGGCCTTACTAGAGTAGGTACTCCCTTTTCTCCTCACTATGAATTGATCGTAAAATTAAATCCAACACTCATTCTTACCCAGGATACCCATGATCAAAAATTTTCTAGCATGATCAAAAAGTTGGGGCTCCCGTTCAAAAGTTATAAGCTTGAGTCTCTTAGTGATATAAAGCTGGCGATAAAGAAGATGGCAACTGATTTAAAGAGTAATGACTTACCTCAAGTCCTCACCACCTTTGAAAAGAGCGAGCAAGAATTAAAAACGAAAAATGTAACGGGGACTTTCTATGCGGCTATCGATTACAAGGGAACAATACCTAATCTTTTAGGTTTTTCAATTGCTTCGAAGATGACTTACTTAAGTGACATTGTTGAGTTAACGGGACTTTGTAATATCGCTCCTTTTGATACGGGCTATAAAGACATCTCCCTTGAAACATTTCTTCTTCACCCTCCTGATTTTCTTTTTATTTTTACACGGGATAAGGCCTTTAAGGCAAATGATCTCAAAAAAGTATTCAAAAACAAATTAGGCCTTAAGAAGATCCCTCAAATCCTTGTCTTTAATAACGACTATGCTTTGATTCCAGGCCCTCGAGTCTCTTTATTAATGAGTGAGGTTGCTCGTGGGCTTTGATGAAAGGGTGTTGGTAGCAAGACTATTGGGTCATAGTGTATTGATGGATAATTGTCACATCGTTAAAGACATTGACCTTGAGATCTTTAGTGGCGAGACGACCGTTATTATGGGACCAAACGGGAGTGGTAAAAGTACGCTCCTTAATTCGATGGTGGGAACAGAGGCTTCAAATTTACGCTCATCAAATGAAACTTATCTTATTCATGAAAGAAATTTTAAAACCCTTAGTCTTCTAGAGCGCTCTCGTCTTTTTTCTATCGTGCCTCAATTTCCTGAATGGCAAATAGGGCTAACGGTAGAGAATTACTTTTATTTTAGTCGCTATAATCATTTGATTTCTGAGGGGGGAGAGGATTTAGAGCTTTTAAATGAAATCGTTAAGGAGCTTAGCCTTGAGCCTTTGATGAAGAAAAATATGGAGCAATTAAGTGGTGGGGAGTTAAAGAGAGTGTCCGTCGCGGCCGCTCTCTATCAAAATACCCCGATTGTTTTCTTAGATGAGCCTTTTCAGGCCTTAGATCCACAAGTTAAAAATGCTCTCGCCAACTTTCTCGTTTCTTGGCAAAAAAGAAAGGGGACTTCTTTTATTATAGCGAGTCATGACTTTTATTGGAGTTACAAGATTTCTCATAAAGCGATTTTCTTAAAAAGAGGCGAGGTTCTCGAAAGTGGTGAGACTCAGGAAGTCTTTAACGCTGAAACTTTAAAGAAGCTCTATGATATCCCATTTGAATGGGTTATGAGTGATCATAAAATCGGCTTTTTTCATCCGGTAGGTTCACTATAAAGAAAATACTGATCAAACTCTCTCCACTTCTCATTATTCTCTTTGCCATCTCTTTTGGTAAAGAGGGCTTCATCTCTCCTTATTCTGAAAGTGGGCTAGAGCTTACTATTTTTTATCAACTAAGATTACCGCGCGTACTGCTGGGTTTTATTTCTGGGGCCATTCTTGGAGGCGCCGGACTTGTCTTTCAAAGCCTTTTTAGAAACAACCTCGCGAGTCCATACACTCTTGGGGTTTCTTCTGGAGCGGCCTTTGGGGCAAGTCTTGGTATTTCCTTGCAATCGTGGCTAGGGCTTACTATTTCAATTCCCCTCTTATCATTTGGCTTGCCAGGGCTTTTGGCCTTTGTCGGTGCTCTGGTTACGATCGGATTTATTTATCTTATTGGAAAAACCAAAAGTAACTTTAATCCAAATATATTAATCCTAGCAGGTGTTGTGGCGAGCTTTTTCTTTTCAAGCTGCATTGTCTTTCTTCACTTTATCAATGACTCCTTTAACACCAAGAAGATCATTCAGTGGACTCTTGGTGATCTCGCCGTATTTGGTTTTGATGTGTTTTGGATCATTATTCCTGTGTTCATTCTTTTTACGATTTACCTTCTTAGGATGAGTCTCTCTTTAAATGTCATGGCGATAGGGGATAACTTTGCAATCAGTAGGGGACTTGATATTCAAAAGTTAAGAATGGAGCAATTCATTCTCGTAAGTCTCTGTGTAAGTATAATTATTTCTTTTACGGGTCCCATCTCTTTTGTGGGCCTAATCGTGCCCCACATTGTTAAGAAAATATGGGGCATGGATTTTAGGGAAAATATCTGGCCCACATTGGCTTTTTCTGGAGCCTTTCTTGTTCTCTGTGACTTGATTGCTCAAGTGATTGTTCCAACGATGATCCTACCAGTTGGTGTAATTACATCTCTCTTAGGGGGACCTTTCTTTTTATTCTTAATTATCACTAAGAAAAACTTTGTTTAAATCTCCATAAGTTTAAGTTTCGTTTTCTTGACGCTGTCACCTCGAAGATAGTCGATCTGAACACTATCACCTACGTTGTACTTATCTAAAACATTGAAAATTTCATCGTAATTATTAACTTCCTTGCCATCAATTTTTAAGATGATGTCTCCTAGAAGATAACGTCCTCGAGGGTCTCGACTCATGCCCTCAAGCCCCGCTGATGCTGCAGGACTTTTTGGATCAACGTATTTTACGACGATCCCTTTTTCGATACCAAAATGGTACTTTAATCTCTCTTCAAGTAACCCAATTCCTAGACCTGGTCTCTTAACCTTTCCGTGTTTTATAATTTGAGGAACAATACCTTTAATCGTGTCCACTGGAACTGAAAAGCCAACTCCAGCCGATGATCCAGAAGCTGAGTAAATCATGGTGTTCATGCCAATGACTTGTCCTTGGGAATCATAAAGAGGACCTCCAGAGTTTCCGGGGTTAATTGAGCAATCGGTTTGAATCATGCCGTTTATCGTGACATTAGCGACACCTCGAATCTTTCGATCAGTAGCCGAGATAATTCCTGAGGTCATCGTATGATCAAGGCCAAAGGGGTTACCAATTGCCATTGCCTTTTGACCCACTCTTAAAGAGCGAGATGTCCCAGGAATAATGGGATAAAGCTTTTTGGGCTTTTTCTTAAGTTTTAAAACGGCGATATCTTTTTGAGGATAAGCCCCTACAACTTCTGCTTCATAAGTTTCTTTATCCTTATGAAAAGAGATAACGAAGGAGTCGCCATTTGCGATTACGTGGTAGTTTGTAACAATGTGTCCCTCTTCATCCCAAACAAAACCAGAACCTGCTCCGGCCGGAACTTCCATTTCTTCACTATGAAACCACCAGCCCGTTCTCGCAATTCTGATGTTACTGACGTTCACAACTGATCTGACATTCTTTTCGAAAACATTGACGGTATTCTTTTCACTTTCTAAAAGGGCGAGCTTTTCAATCGCCATTTGGTCGTTCTTTTCTTCTTTGTCGCCAATTCCAAAAAGGGCGAAACTACTTAGGGAATAAAAAACGAATACCAACGAGGGGAGTAATTTAATCTTCTGCATCTTTAATCCTTTGCGATCAATTTCATAAACGTTTTTTCATTTTGGCGGGCCAAAAAGCTCCTACTATATGTATAATTTCTCAAGCGATTTAATTCAAGAAAGTAACATGTAAGTTCTTTGTCAGGTCATCGCAAAAAAGGGGCTAAGTTCTTGGAAATAAAGTACTTTAATAGAGATTTAGAGAAATTTGAAATAGAGAAAGTTTATGGTGATAAGGCCGTTCGCTGGCTCTATGAGAGCACTCCTGGAAAGAAATTATCTAAATACTTGATCAAAAGGCCCTTGAGTAAATTCTACGGTATGGCGCAGGAGAGCTCCTTATCTCATCGAAAAGTTGCTCCCTTTATTAAAGACTTCAATATTAGGATTGAAGAATATTTACCAGAAGAGGGGCGTGACGAAAGTGATCCTTATCGCTCTTTTAATAGCTTCTTTATTCGCCGCTTTAGAGATGGCTCTAGGCCCTTTGAGGCCAATAAAGCTTTGATGCCGGCCTTTAGTGAGGCCCGTTACTTTGGTTATGAAAGTTTAGATGCCACTAAAACGATTCCAGTTAAAGGTGATCTCTGGGGAGGCAAGGCTCTTCTCGCTCATGAAAAATGGGGAGGCGTCTTTCAAGATGGTCCCTGCCTTTTAGCTCGTCTTTGCCCTGTGGATTATCATCGTTTTCATTTTCCAGATGATGGAAAAATTCTTGATCACTATAGGGTTCCGGGAGTTCTTCACTCCGTAAATCCTCTTGCCTTAAAATCAAATCCAAATATTTTCTCTGTTAATGAAAGACAGGTGACAATTTTAGAAACAGTAAACTTTGGAAAGCTCGCGTATGTTGAAGTGGGTGCCATTTGTGTTGGAAAAATTGTTCAGTCTCGCCCCATGGTTGGAGCCTTTAAAAGAGGGGAAGAGAAAGGTTATTTTCTCTTTGGAGGCTCTACCGTTATTGTTCTGGGAGAGCCCGGTAAATGGAAACCAGATGAAGTGGTTATAGAAAATACCAACAAAGGCATTGAGGTTTATCAAAAACTTGGAACAAGAATCGCCGAGAAGATTTAGTATTCTAAATGAGAGACCACAAAGAAGTGATCTGAGGGGTAAAGGCCATTTCTGTGCTCTTTTACAAGATAGGTCAATTTATCTCGAAGTGGCGCTTGATGTAGGATCCAATCGATTCGAGACGCCGATCCATCGGGATCCTCACCATCAAATTTATGAAAGCTCGTCTCTTCCGGAAGATTCTGATTGATCCAGGGATCATTTAATTGATCAATTTCTTTTGTGAGTATTTTTCTAACCTTACTCTGAGGAGAAGTATTAAAGTCACCCGAGATGATAAGTGGATTACCTTTAGTAAGTTTCTTTCGAAGCTCAAGACATAAAACTTTTGCCTGCTCAATTCTCGTCTCTTCTTCAACGTGATCGAGGTGGCAATTAGCATAAGTCATTTTTAAGCCACTACTTTTTTCTTTCAATTGAGCAAAGGTGCACAACCTTGGAAAGGCTGAATTAAAAGACTTTGATCCGGCCACATCAGGAGTGGAGGAGAGCCAAATATCTCCACTTTCTAAAATATCAAATCTCTTTGTATCAACAAAGATACAAGGGTACATCCGCTCTTCAATCCAGTCTCGATGACCGTCAACGAGTTGAAGTTCTGGAATAAGGTCTTGAAGCTCGCGAATTTGAGGCTCTCTTCCTTCTTGAGTGCCAAGAAGAACGGGAGATTCTCTCTTCACGAGTGAAGCAAGAAAGTCCTTTCTATTAGGCCAATCATTTTCCCCATCATGTGGGTTAGAAAAGCGAATATTGGTGCTCATGACACAAAGCATTCTATGACTCCTTCATACTTGGTCTATTTTAGACCAAAAGTAGTGGGCCTCCTACCTAGAAGAACAAAGAAAATTAATAACTTATCAAATAACAACAGTCGGCACTGTTCTTGCTGGGTTCAGTTTAGCAATAAGAGAAATCTCAGGAGGTTTAATGAGTATTTTGCAAAAGGAAACATTGAGTCGGTTTTTCGAAGAAACTGGAAAGAAGACTCTTGATGAGTATTCCACCCTGACGGGAATCGAGCGAACCCGCCTCTTTCGTCTCTTTCATGGGGCCGAAATGAAAATTGGTGAGTTTGAAATCTTTCAGTCTTTTCTAAAACAAAACTCTGGTGATGAATTGGACTGGAAAAATGTTATTCAAGAAATTCAGGATGAAAGATTATCAGGAGACATGACAAAGGAATTTCGCATTCAATGGGAGAGAGAAAAGAGACTCTCGGATTACCTACAAGACATGCCTAAAGCGGCTTAATTTTTAAAAAGGACAATAAGAAGATGAGAAAAACAATATTAGTCATAGAGAGAATTGTCATTGAGTCGCTAGAGAGTAAAGGCCGACGTCTCGATGAATTAGAGGAACATACTGGTTTAGAGAATGGGCTCTTAAAGGCTGTTCTCTTTAAACTGATCGAGCAAGGCGTTCTCACTTATCAGGGGGGCATTTATGAACTCAACTGGAGCCAAAAGAAGGATTGGCTTCCCCTTGTTAAAGATCAGGAGGGAATGAAGGCCGAAATAAAGGAGCTCTTTTCTTCCTTGGTGAATCTTATTTTTAAAAAGGAAGGGAATGCTTTATTAAGAGTTAAGAAGGTGTGGCTAGAACCACAAGAGCAAGATGAGCTTTCGAGAAGGTTAAAGGAAATAGATCTCTTTTTAGAAAATATAAGAAATAGGCGCACAGTAAAACCCGTAAAAGAAGTGACCAAGGGCAAAAAAGTACTCTTCTATGGAGTTTGTGGTTATGAGGATTTGGTCGACGGAGTGTTAAAAGCTAGCTAGTCTAGAAGCATGCATCTACCCATAATCGTTGGTGGCGGAGGCCTTGTTGGTCTCCTTACCATGAGAGAACTTCATAAATTATACCCCAAAAAAGATAAGGCCCTTTTAGAGAAGGGTCATTATTTTGGGGATCTTGCCAGTGGAAGAAATAGTGGGGTCTTGCATGCGGGCCTCTATTATCCATTGGATTCACTTAAGAGAAAATACTGTCTAGAAGGAAATCTTCTATGGGAGTCATTAGCAAATGAACTTGGTATTTCCTTTAAGCGTTGTGGGAAATTCCTTGTCGCCTCTTCTAAAGAAGAAGTGCCTGCTCTGGTTGAGCTTTTTGATAAAGCTAAGGCCAATGGAGTTCAAGGTCTCAGATGGTGCAGCGATACTGAAAAAGACGAGATATCAATATACTGTTTTGTTGAGAAGGCCTTCTTTAGTCCCATGAGCGGCATCATCTCCCCAAGTGAGGCCACAACTAAAATTCGAGATGATCTTTATAAATCAGATATTCCCCTTATGCCCGACTACTCAATTGAAGAAGTCACCAAGGACGGAGATAAATTTATCGTAAGAACAAGTCGAGAGACATTTACTTGCGATATTTTTGTCAATGCCATAGGAGGCTTTGCTCCAGAACTTCGAAAAGGTCTTGGTCTTAGAGATATTGAATCTTTTTGGGTTAAGGGAAATTATGTAAAACTAAATATCCCTTACTATAACAAGGCCCTTATTTATCCCGTGCCTCCAAAGGATTTATTAGGTTTAGGGGTTCATACTTCTTTTGATATGGATGGTGTTATTCGCTTTGGTCCTGATACTGAGGATTGTGAGAAGGGATATGAGCACTCAGTAAGTGAAGATATCATAGAGAAAATGTACCCTTCTATTTCGAATCTCTTTAAGGGCATTCAAAAGAGTGATCTAAAGGCCGATTATTGTGGAATACGTTCAAAAATATTTCTTAATGGGAAACTCTATCCAGATTTTTGGTTAGGAGATCCCACCGTTCATAACGTTTCCGGTTATTATGAATTTTTAGGGATTGAGTCTCCTGGGCTTACTGCTTCTCCGGCGTTAGCGAAGGCCATGGCCGAAAGAATTCAATTAACTCTTGGGTAAGAAGAGAAAGTTACCCTCTTTTTTGCCATCAGCTTGATACTCAGCTTCTATTTCAATGATCTTCTTCTCGTCTTTAATAGGCTCTTCTTCTGACGTAAAGACGTCATAAATATCACCGACACTCTCTTTTAAAAGAGTGATGAATTTACCGACAGCATGAGAGTCAACTTCAATAAGCATGATAGGCCTACATTTTTTTAAGGTCTCTTTAGCACCTTCAATAAAATCAAACTCAGCCCCTTGAATATCTACTTTTAGCACATCTACTTTATTTAGATTCATACTAGAAAAATAATCATCCAGACGAAAGGTTTTGATCGTAAGTTGAGTCCCTTTTCGAGATTTTTTCGAAACTTTATCGACTTTTAAGCTGTGACCCCCGTCATTGTAGTCATCAATAAAGAAGGTCGCTTCTCCGGTAATGTTTGAGAGTCCTAGCTGATGAAGAGTGACGTCTTGAATTTGAGATTCCTTAATGGTCTGGGTAATACAATTGGCAAGCTTTGGAACAGGTTCAAAGAGATGGCACTTAAGACGCGGGTATTTTTCTTTAAAGTAAAAGCTGAAGTGGCCAATATTGGCGCCAATATCAAAGAAGACAGAGTCATTTTTTAGGTATTTTAAAAGAAGGGACTTATCTAAGATTTCATAATTTTCAAAGGCCTTTAATCGATCATAGCCAATATCAAAACTAGGGCCTGCAACATCCTTTAGAGAATAGAAAATTGTGAGTTTATCGCTGATCTTGATTTTATCGACTTCAGGAACAAGAAAGGGGAGGTATTTCTTAATCCATCTAATTCTCGCGATAAATTTATTGTAGGTCGATTTCATGCAGAAATCTTAACATAGCAGTGAGTCTATTCCCATTTAAAATGGCCGAATTTTTACAAGAGAGCGTCAAATTTGATAAGATATTAAATTATATTAAATACTCTTTTTAAGGTCATCATTGGAAAATATTAGGAAATTATCCTTAAACAATATTTTTGTCGTCTCCTTAATTTTGACCTTCGTCGTTTCAATTTTTTCCGTTGGCTTCTATCATCCTGATGAGCAGTATTATGCCATTGACTTTGCTGCCCTGAAACTTGGTTTAATCACTGAGCTCTCCTCTTGGGAACATACGACAGAGCTTCGGCCGTGGAGTCTTCCAGGGTTATTTCTCCATTTTCTAAATATTTTTAAAATTCTAGGATTAAATGCTTTTGATATGGCCTTAGGGCTTCGCCTTATTTCGGCCACGGCCTCATGGTTTTCTCTAAGTCTTTTTACTCAAAGGGTACGAGTATATTTTAATGATGAGATCCTTTATAAAGTCTTTGCCTTATTTTTGAATTTCGCTTTCTTTGTAAAATTTATGCAAGTGAGAACCAGCTCAGAGAATTGGAGCACGGTCTTTCTTTTGTTGTCTCTGAGTACACTCATAAAAGAGAAACTGATTTCTAAAGATATATTACTCTTTTCATTACTTTCAGGACTCTCTTTTCTTTTTCGTCATCAACTTGGTTTCTTCGTTTTAAGTATTGGGCTCTTTTTATTAATCCTCAAAAAAGTGTCTTTAAAAAATTGGCTGATCTTTTTTTGCCTACCACAAATTGGAATGTTTCTTTTAGAACTTGGGATTGATTCTTGGGGTTATGGGCATATTTCCTTTTCCCCTTGGAATTATGTTTATCAAAATATCATTCTTGATAAGGTCAGTGGTTTTGGAACTCATCCCTTTTACCATTACTTTAAAATGTCGATGACGAAGTTAGGGCTTTTTGGCGTTCTCATGTGGGTCGGCTGGCTCTGGTTTTTAAAAGAGAGACCAAAGCATCTTCTTACGTGGGCCGTTACCCTATTTATTCTGATTCATCAATTAATTGGTCACAAGGAGCTGCGCTTTCTCTATCCCATTACTCCCGTCTTAATTCTAATGGGTTTTCTTTTTATTCAAGAGCGCTCCCTTTTAAAATTAAAGTGGTTTAGAGTTTTTTTGATCCTCCTTGGCGCTCAAAACCTGATCCTCCTTACACTGATAACTTTTAAGCCGGCTTACACACCTTTAAAGTTCTATGAGGCCTTGGCCGATCATAAGATTAAGTCATTGCAATTTGTCTCACAAATGGGACGAGCTAACCCCAGCCTAGAATTAAAGTTCTACTTATCTGAAAAGACGGAGTTAATCGAGAGAGGCACAATAGAGGAAGTTTTAAAGGGTTTTGTTTTAACAACCAAATACATGGATCTTCAGAGTCTTTTGACCAAGGAAAATTGCGATCTCTTATATTCTACTTATCCATTTTGGCTTTTTAAGTATAATTATGGAGGATGGCGTGACCGCTCCAATATTTGGGCGATCACGAATTGTCGTTAATTTATAGATTAGGCGAGAGCCACCTTTTCATCTCTTCTACAGTTTTTCCCTTTCTCTTAGCATAATCTTCAAGTTGATCATGACCAATAATTCCAAGATTAAAATACTTTGAATGAGGGTACTGCATATAAAAGCCTGATACAGAACTCGCGGGGTTCATGGCATAGTTTTCTGTTAGAGTGGCTCCGGTATTCTTTTCGGCATCAAGTAGACGCCAGAGAATTTCTTTTTCCGTATGATCGGGACATGCGGGGTAGCCAGGAGCTGGTCTTACTCCACGGTACTTTTCTTTAATAAGTTCTTCTTGAGTTAGCTCTTCAGTAAGGCCAAACTTCCAGTTGTCTCGAACCTTCTTGTGGAGCATTTCGGCTAGTGCTTCTGCTAGTCGATCGCCAATGGCCTTTACCATAATGGAAGAATAGTCATCACCCTGATCTTGAAATGTCTTCGCATAGGCCTCTACTTCAGAACCCATTGTGACAACGAAGCCTCCACAGTAATCATTGTGACCAATTGGTGCGACAAAATCAGCAAGGGAGCGATAAGGGAGGGAATCGTCATTTTGTTTTTGTTGTCTTAAAAAGTGAAGAACTTCTAGTGTGTCTAATCTCTTTTCATCTTTAAAGAGGCGGACATCATCGCCTTCTGAGTTTGCAGGCCAAAGCCCCCAAACGGCGGTTGGCCTAAAACGATTATTTTTAACAATGTCTGAAAGCATTTTTGAGGCGTCTTTAAAAAGTTTCTTGGCCTCTGTTCCATACTTATCAGATTCTAAAATTTTTGGATAAGTACCTTTCATCTGCCATGTCCAAAAGAATGGAGACCAATCAATGAAAGGGACAATCTGATCTAGCGGGATATTTTCCCATGTGCTTATGCCTGTCTTATCCGGGGCTTCAAGTTTGATTTTATTCCAATCAATTTCAGGAGAGCGGCTTCGGGCTTCTTCTAGGGAGAGGGTTTTTCGATCATCCCCTTTATGAAAGCGTTCTCGAAGGCTTTGTTGGGATGCTTTAATTTCTAACTTATAATTTTCACTCTCTTTATCACTCAATAGTTTTGAACAAACATCAACCACAAGTGAAGCATCTCCAACTTGAACAATTGGCTGAGAGTAGTGTTCGGCAATCTTGACGGCCGTATGCATTTTTGAGGTTGTGGCCCCACCAATAAGAAGAGGTGTTTTCATGCCTCTTTTTTCCATCTCCTGAGCATTAAAAATCATCTCATCAAGACTTGGAGTAATAAGACCAGAGAGACCAATGATATCGGCGTTAATCTCTTCCGCGCGTTTTAGTATTTGCTCACATGAGACCATGACTCCCATGTCTTCGACTTTGTAGCCGTTACAGGCGAGAACCACGGCAACAATATTCTTACCAATATCGTGAACATCACCTTTAACGGTGGCGATCAAAAAAGTTCCCTGCTCTTTTTGATTGGGGTTCTTTCTCTTTTCTTCATCCATAAAAGGTTCAAGATAGGCGACGGCCTTCTTCATTACTCGAGCCGACTTAACAACCTGAGGGAGGAACATTTTTCCTGAACCAAAGAGATCACCAACAACTCTCATGCCGGACATGAGCGGACCTTCAATAACATCAAGGGGTCTTCCTAGCTGAGCTCTCGCTTCTTCGGTGTCTTTTTCAATATATTCCGTAATCCCATTAACAAGAGCATGGGTAATTCTCTCTTGTAAGGCTAATTCTCGCCATGAGAGGTCATTGCGATCTTTCTTATTCGATTGACCTTTAAATTGCTCTGAAAATTCAATCAGCTCATCTGTGGCCTCAAGACTTCTGTTAAAGAGTACGTTTTCCACTTTTTCTTTAAGGTCTGGCTTAATATTTTCGTAAACCTCAAGCATTCCTGCGTTCACGATACCTAAATCAAGGCCTGCCTCAATGGCGTAATAGAGAAAACAGGAATGCATGGCCTCTCTAACGATATTATTTCCACGAAAACTAAAGGAGAGGTTTGAGACTCCACCTGACGTTAAAGCGCCCGGACAGACCACTTTGATCTCTCTTACAGCTTCAATAAAATCAACGGCATAATTATTATGCTCTTCCATACCCGTCGCAACGGTTAAAATATTGGGATCAAAAATTATATCACGAGGATCAAAGTCAATTTTTTCTACAAGAAGGTCATAGGCCCTTTTACAGATTCTAACCTTATCGTCTTTCTCGGCAGCTTGGCCTTTCTCATCAAACGCCATCACCACCGTGGCGGCACCATATTTTTTAATAAGTTTTGCTTTTTCTAAGAAAGCTTCCTCGCCATCTTTTAAAGAAATGGAATTAACGATGGCCTTTCCTTGAACACACTTTAGACCCGCTTCAATGACTTCCCATTTTGAGGAGTCAATCATGATAGGCACGCGGCTAATATCAGGCTCTGCTGCTACAAGGTTTAGGAAGTGGCTCATGCACTCAACCCCGTCAATGAGGCCTTCATCAAAATTGATATCAATGATGTTAGCGCCATTTTCGACTTGGCTTCTTCCCACATCGAGTGCTTCTTCAAATTTTCCTTCTTTAATGAGTTTAGAAAATCTTGGTGAACCCGTAACGTTGGTTCTCTCACCAACCATAAAGAACTTTGTCACTCTTTCATCAGAAATAGTAAGGGGCTCGAGACCTGAGAGGCGCATGGCCTCTAGAACGTGAGGTTTCTTTCTCGCTTTCACTGGACTCACATGTTTCACAATAGCAGCAATATGAGCAGGAGTTGTACCACAGCAGCCTCCAACGATATTGATGAGACCATCTTCAGCAAAGTCTTTCATCAAACGGCCGGTAATATCAGGAGTTTCATCGTAGCCTGTTGGCGCTAGGGGATTAGGAAGACCAGCATTTGGGTAGCAAGAAGTATAGATGGGAGCAATGCGAGAGAGTTCGGCCATAAAAGGTCTCATCTCTCTAGCGCCTAGAGCACAATTGATACCAATGCTTACGGGTTTTGCGTGGCGAATAGAGTTCCAGCAGGCCTCTACTGTTTGGCCAGATAAAGTTCGGCCAGATTGATCAGTAATCGTAATTGAGATCATGACGGGAATATCTTGACCCAGTTCTTCTTTTAATTCTTGAATAGCAAAGAGCGCGGCCTTTAAGTTAAGGGTGTCAAAAGTGGTCTCTGGTAAAAGAATATCAGCGCCACCTTCAACGAGGGCCTTTGCCTGTTCATAATAATCTTTTTTAAGTTCATCAAAGCTCACGGCCCTAAAGGCTGGGTTATTAACGTCGGGACTCATGGAGGCCGTGCGATTTGTAGGACCCATGGCACCCGCAACAAAACAAGTGCGCCCAAATTCCTTTTGAATTCTCTCACATGCTCGTTTGGCAATTCTTGCAGACTCTCGATTAATATCAGGCACCACATCTTCAAGCTTATAGTCAGCCTGGGCAATTCGTGTGCCTGAGAAAGTGTTTGTCTCAATAATATCGGCGCCGGCCAATAAGTATTGATAATGAATTTCCTCGATGATGTCGGGTCTAGTGAGACTTAAGAGGTCATTATTTCCTTTAAGGTCACTGTTGTGATCCTTAAAACGCTCACCACGAAAATCTTCTTCTTCAAGTTTATGTTGCTGAATCATTGTTCCCATGGCGCCATCCATGAAAACGATTCGTTCTTCCAATAAAGAGTGAAGCTTCTTAAAAGCTTGAGTTTTTTCTAGATTCATTTTCTTGCCTTTTAGGTTTAGCGGAATTTCTTAACGACCTGTAAAACACTTTCAGTGTCATTCATAATATAGAAGTGAACACATGGAGCGCCTCCGTTAATGAGGTCTTCCGTTTGTTTGATGGCCCACTTGATGCCAATTTCTTTTACGTGCTCTGGGTTTTCCATCACTTCATCAACTAATTCATCTGGAAAGTTTATATAAAAGTGTTTGGGAATACTTTGAAGTTGGCTAACGCTTTTTAGAATCTTTAGCCCAGGTACGATTGGGATATTAATGCCTTCAGCTCTACACTGATCTACGTAACTCCAGTAATTCTTATTATCAAAGAACATTTGGGTGCCAACATATTCAGCTCCGGCCTCAACTTTCTTTTTTAGCCAATGAAGATCAAGCTTCATGTTCGGTGCTTCAAAATGTTTTTCTGGATAACCTGCAACTCCTGTACAAAAGTTAAGAGGCTCAGCTCCTGTTAGCTCATCAAGGAAGTTTCCTTTTTTCATGTCTTCAATCTGTTCAACGAGATCAATGGCGTAGCGATTAACTGTGCGGGCCTTATCAACTTTCTTTGAGTAATTAAGACCATCTCCTCGTAAGGCGAGGACATTGTGAATGCCTAAGTATTGCAGCTCAATTAATGCATCTTCTGTTTCTTCTTTAGTAAAACCATTGCAAAGAAGGTGAGTAACGGTATCAATTTTAAAGCGGTTTTGAATAATTCCACAGATACCAATGGTTCCTGGTCTTTTCTTGTAGATTCTTCTTTGAATCGTTCCGTCTTTTTTGTCGTTATAAAAAGCGCCTGCCGAGTGAGCGGTAACATCAATCCATGGTGGATCAAACGGGGCCAATTGCTTAACGATATCGATGACCTCTTGGGCCGTCTTTCCACGCGGTGGTGGGACAATTTCATAACTAAAGAGGGGACTGGATTTCTTTTGTTCTAAGTGTTCAACAACTTTCATTCGCTCTTATCTCTTGTTCAAGTTTGAGAAGTCCTTTCTCAAAGGGGCTAAACATCTTTTATTAAATAAATAATACACTATATTTTAGGCCCAAAGTTACGCTAGGACTAGGGGCATGAGGCCGAATTCTTTTTGTTTTTCAGGCTGTTTACGTTTTATTACACTATTGGCCATGAAAGTAGTTTTAATGCACGATTGGTTGACCGGATTTAGGGGAGGCGAGAGAGTTCTCGAGGTTTTTTGCGAGCTTTTTCCTGATGCTCCTCTTTATACACTGATTCACGCCAAGGGCTCGGTGCCAAAGAGTATTGAAGACCGAGAAATTGTCACAAGTTTTCTAAATGATATCCCTGGAATCCATAAGCATTATAGGAAGTTTCTGCCACTTTTTCCCACGGCCGCTGAGTCTTTAAAAATTCTTCATCAGGCGGACCTGCTCTTAAGCTCGAGTCATTGCGTTATTAAGGGGGTTAAAAAGCCCATTGGTAGCCGACATGTCAGCTATATTCACTCACCGATGCGCTATCTCTACGATCAATTTGATAATTACTTTGGAGAAGGCTCCCCCTGGTATCAGCGAGCGGGCATGAAGGTTTTTCGGAACTACCTAACAAATTGGGACATTGATTCAAATAAAAATGTGGACGTGCCAATTGCCAACTCTGCCTTTGTAAGAGAGCGCATTAAGAAATTCTACGGAATCGACTCTGGTGTAATTCACCCTTTCGTTGACCTTGATGACTTTAGAGAGATTCAAGAAAATCCAGTTGAAAAAGAAGATTATTACTTAATGGTCACAGCTTTTGCTCCCAATAAGAAAGTTGATCTGGCGATAAAGGCCTTTAATAAATTGGGGAAAACCCTAAAAATTATTGGCAGTGGCCAACAAGTTAGTGAGTTAAGGCAGATGGCCTCTGATAATATTCACTTTCTTGGAAACCTGGATCGAAGTGACGTTATTAATAACTTTGCCCGCGCCCGCGCGTTTATTTTTCCTGGTGTTGAGGATTTTGGTATTACTCCTCTAGAGTCAATGGCCTCAGGGACTCCTGTTATTGCTTATAAGATAGGTGGCGTACTTGAAACTCTTAATGATGAAGTGGCCCAATTCTTTGATGAGCCTTCTGAAGAGCAGTTAATTAGGGCCATTTTAGATTTTGAAAAGAAGCCAATCCCAAGAGAAAAGCTTCTTTTAAGAGCAGAAGAATTTAGTAAAGATCACTTCAAGAAAAATATTCTCGAATGTATTGAAAAAGCGCTTAATTAAATCTTTTGGCAAAGAAAAGCTTCATCTGAGAACATAACGCCATCGCCATCATCGCCAGAAAGTGAAGCCTTAACAACTTCGCCTCTTGAAAGATTCTTCAATTCTTTTTCGAACTCGAAAGTTAATTGAGCGTCCCAGTAAAATCCTGGAGCTTCTAGTTCATAAGTCTTGTTAACGTTAGAAGTGATCGTCCAAGTATTGCCTTCATAATTAAAACCAAAGGCACATGAGCTAAAGTTTCCAACCCAGCATGGGGAGTAGGTACGAAAGAGAAATGTGTCTTCAACAAAAGTGACCGTCTGGTCTTTAAAAGTCATTTGAATTTTGGCTGGTCTATAAAAACCCGCGGCGTGCTCTGAGGACTCAAGCCATTGGCAATTTAGGGTTTGTGCGTGAGTGCTTAATGTCAAAAAGCTAATAATAAAGACTAGGGATTTCATTCTTTCTCTCCAGGGTAAATGAATGGAGATAATCGCCAAAAGTACCTGATATTAAAAGTGATTTGTACCTTTTACAGGTTTACTCGATCAGAGTAAAATCCAATTAATTTCAAGGAGTTATTATGAAAATTCTGCTGACCGGTGGCGCCGGCTATATTGGCTCTCATGTTCTCAATCTTTTGGGGCAGGCCGGTCATGACATCGTGGTTGTGGATAATTTATCGACGGGGAGAAATGCGTCCCTTCTTTATGGGCGTCATGAGGAGTTTTCCTTAGAAGATGTTGCTAGACTCGAAGAGCTTCTTAAAAAAGAAAAGTTTGAGGCCTGTCTTCACTTTGTGGGCTCGATTATTGTTCCAGAGTCTGTGGAAAAGCCTCTAAAATATTATCAAAATAACACCACCAACTCTTTAAATCTGATTGAGTTGTGTGTGAAGTATAACGTGAACCGTTTTATCTTCTCTTCTACGGCCGCCCTCTATGGTGACTCTGCCCCAGGTGGTATCTGTACTGAAGAGACTCAAGTGAATCCGATTAATCCTTATGGTCGCTCTAAAATGATGACGGAATTTATGCTTGAAGATACGGCAAAAGCGACGGATCTCAATTATGTAGCGCTTCGCTACTTTAATGTGGCAGGGGCCAATGTTGATTTAAAGATTGGTCAATGCTCTCCTAACTCAACTCACTTAATAAAAATTGCTTCAGAGTGTGCAGCTGGAAAGCGCGAAAAAATGGCGATCTTTGGGACAGACTATGAAACAAAAGACGGCACTTGTGTGCGTGACTATATTCATGTTGATGATCTTGCCGCAGCCCATGTTGATGCTTTGAAGTTTCTTGAAAGAGACAGTGAAAGTGTCGTTTTAAATTGTGGCTACGGTCACGGCTACACGGTAAAAGAAGTTATCGAAACCGTTAAGAAAGTGACGGGAGTCGATTTTCCAGTAGAAATAGAGGGAAGGCGGGCAGGAGATGCCGGCACTCTCATTAGTCGCGCTGATAAAATTCGAGAAGTTCTCGGATGGACTCCAAAATACGATGACCTAGACCTTATCGTAAGAACCGCTTTTGAGTGGGAAAAGAGTCTTTGATGGACTACGACAAGGAATTTCTCTATAAGCTTTGTGAAATCGCTCAAGAGGCCGGAAGAATCATTTTAGGCTACTACAAAAGTGATATCACTATTCATTCAAAGTCCGATGAATCCCCTGTTACAGAGGCTGACTTTAAGGCCAGTGAATATATCGTTCGTCGTCTCAAAGAAGTTTTCCCCAATATTCCATCCCTTTCTGAAGAGTCGTCACCTGAAACTTTTGAAAAACGCAAAGAGTGGGATGAGTTCTTTTTGATTGATCCCCTTGATGGAACCAAAGAGTTTATTAAGAGAAATGATGAGTTTACCGTAAATATTGCTCTCATTAAAAATCATCAAGTAATGGCGGGTGTCGTTGATGTGCCGGTTCTTAATGAAACGTATTATGGAAATGCTAAAGAGAGTTTTCTCACGAGAAATGGCATGGAATTTAATCTGCCAATCGAGAGTTATAAGTTAGGCGTTTTAAGAGTTGTTTCCTCAAAGTCTCATAAGAATCAAGAAACAGAAGACTATCTAGAAAAATTAAAAGAGAAGTATCCTAAAGTTGTCGCTAAAACCTTTGGCTCTAGTCTTAAAATTTGTAAGGTCGCTGAAGGTGTTGCCGACATAAATCCACGCCTTGGAATTGGCACAAAGGAGTGGGACATCGCTGCTGCTCATGCTGTGCTGATGGGAGCGGGGGGCCAAATCGTTGAGCTTGGGACGAGAAAAGTCGTCAGCTACAATAAAGAGAGCCTCTTTAATCCTGAGTATGAGGCACTAAGAGAGGAACTTTATCAATCACTCGATTGTTAGAGTTAGGCCCGTTTTTCCTTGAGAGCATGAGTAGGTACCAACCCATTCGCCGCTAATAGGAGTTTTTTCTCTTTTAAGTTTTCTCTCAAGTGTAAATTCCTGACAACCAATCGCTTCGACTCTTCCCCTAAAACTACCAGTCTCAGGATCAATCTTTCCAGAAAGAGGAACCATATCGTATTGGGGAGGTCTTTCAATCCAGGCGAGACCTCCAAGATTTAAAGCTCCATCTTTTCTTTTGTAGCTTCCTGTCATGATGTACTTTCCTGAAGGAAGCGAGGGATTAGAAGATGTTCCATAGAAATTAAAAGTTGCCTTGATTTCAAAGTATTGCTTTTGAACTTTTTCTTGTGTGACTTTTTCAATAGGTTTTTCCTTTGTGGGAGAGACCGCCTTTTGCTGAATGAGAGAGACGAAAATCATCACAAAGAGAAGATCAAGTAAGGAGGTTAAAGAGACCGCCTGACGCTTAGGTCTTTTGTAGGACCTCTCCATTAAGAGTCTCCCTCATTCGTAGAGAGCTGAATATTGGCAATAATTTTTCTAAACTCTAAACTCTCATTAATGATTCGCTCTATTTTTGGCGCCAACGCACTTTCAATGACCATGAAGAGAATAGAAAAAAAGATGCCAAGAATTGTTGTGTCCATTGCAAGCACAAAAGCATTTGAAAGCGAGGACACGTCAACTTGTCCGCTATTTTGAAAGGCCGTCTGAGCAATCGCAAGAATGGTTCCTAAAATCCCAAGAAGGGGAAAGATCTGAACAATGGTCGACATGAGGCTCGCAAAAACTTCTATATTGTAGTAGCGACCAAGCACACTTCTTTGGCCTAGGCCTTTGGCATTTTCAGAAAAGGCTTTTTTCATGGCAGGGTCATTAGAGATTTTATACTTCATGAAGTCCAGTGCTCTTTGAAAGTTATCGTGAACATTGGCCGTAGAGTCTTTATCCGGAGCATCTCGAAATCCTTTTAAAAGATTGGCCGAGACATCTTGAAGAACAAGCTCATGCTTTTTCATCATAAAAAAGATCGCCGCTGCAAGAACTGTCTCCACGATGACAAAGATGAAAATAATTAGAAAGATATTATTCGTAATCACCTGAAACAGGGATTGGATAAGTGATGAGTCCACGCTCGCTCCTTTTGTTTCAACTATTGTAACTCGTTGAAACAAAAGGGTCAGGTGGGGTAAGAATTACTTGAGTGAATCGATAAAGTCTTTAAGTTTTATGGATAATTCGCTCTTAATTGCAGGCGCCCCAAGAGGCATTCTTTGGCCGGCCTCTGTGCCAATAAGTCTTTGATAGAGTGGGCTCTCTTTTCCAAGACCAGGCTTGATAAGGCCACTTTTAATGAGCTCGGGCACCACGCTCTTTGGGTCACCAGAGAATTGATCGTGGCAACTTTGACAACTATTGGTGAAGATCGATTCATCGAGACCTTTATAGGCATTAACTTGAGAAGCGCTTAGTTTGATTTGCAGAGTGTTCCCTCCAAGATCGCCAACATTGGAGTCGCCTCTTGTTAGGACCATAATGGTTTTATTCTTATCTTCAACAAACCAAATATTACCTTCTTTATCAGTGGTCATGCCAACTGGAGATCCCTTTGGAGTGAGTCCAGATTCTGAGGACCAATTTGTGACGATTTCAGTTCGTGAGTTTTCAAGGGGAAGAAATTGTTCATTTAGATCAAGGGAGACAATCCTGTGACCTGTTTCACGGTAACCGTGAAGGGTGACAATAAGCTTTCCTTGAAATTCAGGAAAGAGGTCGCCTTGATAGAACATCATATCAAGTGGGGCCGAGTGAGGAGGAAGATGGGCTACAGGTGCTTTATATATTGAGCAATCTATCTTCGGGATTCTTCTATTAAGAAGGCTTCTCTTGTACTTAGGGTTGAGTAGTCCATCTTCATAACAATAAGGCCAACCATAGTGGGCACCCTCTTCGATGAGATTAATTTCTTCAAGAGGTGTATCGGCGTCTTTAAAGTCCATGCCATTTTCACCCTGAAAGAGCTGACCACTATTGGGCTCAATCGCGAGGGCCATAGAATTTCTAAGTCCCTTTGCAATGACCTTATAACTTGGATACGCGCCCGTGCCATCTCTAAAGTATAATCTTAAAGAAGCCTCTGGATCATCTCCTTCACTAACAGGACATGGGTATTGAGGACGATCCTTATCATCAAGGCACTGATCACTAGGCGCACCAACGTTGACGATCAAATTTCCGGCTCCATCAAAAATAAAATGAGTAAGCGGATGATTTCCTTCTAGTGGAAGATCACTAATTACCGTCTCTTTAGTTTCAAGATGATTTTCAAGGTTAAAGCGAAAAATAGACGTTCTTGTTCCCACATAAATAAGCCCATCAGGACCCATACCTAAACCATGAGCTTGGTCGACTTTATCAAAGAGTTTTGTGAGCTTGCGACTTTTAGAATCAAAGAGCCAAACAATTCCTTTATTTGCTACCCACCCATACATGTCAGTCACAATGAAGAGGCCTTCACCAACGGAGAGAATTCTTCGAGGTCTCTTTAGACCACTCTCTTCTGTCGCCACGAGGCCTAGGCAAGTGTCATCAGTTGTCTTTAGGGCCACTTTTGGAAAGCCGCCACATAGACCCTCTGTATCAACGGTATAGCCAGAGAGGCTTTTAACTTCCGCCTGGGGAGCACTCATAAGTATAAGAAATGACAAGGATAATGCTTGGCTTAGTGGTTTCATTTTTTCTCTCAAGTTCGAATGGGTGCTTATTAATACCTTGAAGGAGAACTGGTTGCTATCTGCGTTATAAATTTTACTTAAGGACTAAAAATAGGTGACAGTTAAGGCTATATTGCCAAAAAAAGAGAGGAGAGTTTCATGAAAAAATTTGTAGGCCTATTAGTGGCCTTTTCGATTACCCAAGTCTTTGCTAGCACACCAGAAAACGTGGCAGAAGTTAAAAAGTTTGCTGCTGAAAAAGGCGTCAAAATTTCTGTTGGCAATGAATCAGAGGCCAATCGCTCAGGTAAGAAGTACATGCTGACAACCAACTATGGCGCGGAATTTAATGCTGTCTCTGTTGGAGCGACCTTTGGCTATTACATAGACGGAAATAAACTTATCACGGCAACTATTTCAAAAATTAATGATGCAGATGATTTATATGATGATCATAAGGGAACAGTCGTTAAGATTGGACCAAGAGTTTTTGCAGGTAATTCCTTCTACTTAGATGCTGGAGTTTTTTACTTAAATTCAACATACACCTATAACTCAAGCTTTTCTCTCTTTGACAGCTCATCAGTCAAAGAAGTCAGTATTTTTAAAAAGGCCGGTGCTACTTTTAAAATTGGGAATCAGTGGCAGTGGGACAATTTTACTCTTGGCGTAGATTGGATTGGGGCTGCAGTAGAGCTCGTTGATCTAGGTTCAAAAGGACGCGATCTTTCAGAAGTCGAAAATCTTGAGATAATCGCTCTTAACCTACAAATAGGCATGTCGTTTTAAGGTCTTTTTCCTTGAATTATCCCCTTAGGTTTTAGAAACTTAAGGGGCATGACGAAAATAGAGAAAAGCTGTTATCAGCTAACATTCACTGGGCTTTGCATTCTCTCTCTTGGAGTATTCACTTCGGTGAGTTTTTCGGCCCTCTCCCATATTCTCTTATTCCCTATGGGGGTTTACTTCTTTATCCACAACTTAAAAGAGAAGAGCTTTACGCCAAGACCTAGTTTCTATGCTCTTTTTGGATTAACGATTATTTGCTGGCTCTCCATTATTTTTAATTGGTCCGAAATTGAAAAGCCCATGCGCCACATCTTAAAAACTAAATACTTTATTGTCGCCCTCTTAAGTAGCATTTCCTTTTTCTATCTTAAGAAAAATTGGCTCAATGAAAAGAGAACGAAAATTATTTTAAACCTTTTCTTGGTGGCCACGACCCTTGCAACACTCTCTGGCCTCATCGCTTTATTGGGAGGATTTAATCCTTTAAAGTTTAAAGGTCCCTGTCATCCAACCAGGGCCTGTGGTCTTTACGGTATGTACATGACTTATGGTTATGGGATTAGTTTATTTATGATTCTTATCTCAGGTCTCGTCGTCTTTAGAAAGCGCTTTGAAAAAGTACTTACTCCTTGGCTTCTCTACAGTGCCTTTGCCGTCAATTTAGTCGGTTTAATCTTTAGCTTTGCCCGCGGTGGCTGGCTAGGCTTTCTCTTAGGTGTTCCTTTTCTTTTCCTAAAGGATTACACAAAGAAATTCTTTATGGTAATTATTGCGGTTTTTCTTATTGCAGGTGTTTCTTTTGTAAGCTCTGAAAAAGTGCGAGATATCTTTACAAAACGCCAAGGTTCAAATGAAGCGAGGATTACCTTTTTTGAAACCGCTTACGCCGCCTTCAAAGAAAAACCCCTCTTAGGTTTTGGTTATCGAAACTTTGAAGCAAACTCAATAGCAATAAAAAAGCGCCACGATATCGGTCATCAGCACTTCGCAGGTCACGCCCACAACAATGCTCTTGAGCATCTTGCCAGCACTGGTGCTTTAGGCTTTTTGGCCTTCATTATCTTTTGTCTTCTGTGGCTTAAAGAAACTTACAGAGAGCCGATCGTCTTCTCTTTCGTGATGAGCTTTCTTATTTCAGGATTATTTCAATACACATTTGGGGATGGGGAAAATTTATTTTTGATTATGGGTATTTTTAGTCTCTTCTCGTAATTACCACTTAATACCAAAGGTCGCATTGACAGAATTGCGATCAAAATTAAGGTCTCTTGAGTAATCAAGTTCAAATTGGCTTCCGACTCTTCTTCCAGGTCTTTGCCAACTTTTTTGCACTCCAATAGCGATAGTTTCGCTACTGAGAGGATTAAAGGCCGGCACATCATCCGATAGAGGCGTTTGGTAGGTAATACTTCCAGCAAGGTCTCGACTATAATCTTCTAAAGTCCCTTTAAAGACCGCGGTATTGCCAATATTTCTTAAAACGACTGCAGACTCACCGGTAAAAACCATGTCACCTGTAATTTCTCTCTCTACAGTAGAGCTCCAAGTTAGATTATCTAAGGCCGCTGTGTAGCCACTTGATGTGGCCCCCTGTACGTCTTGAAAATCTGGATAGGCCTCTATTCTAATTCCAGTGCTGGCCTTAGTCCTGCCATCTTCACTTTCATATTTAGCATCAGCTCCGACAAATAAAGTTGTGGTCCCTTCTATATTAAAGCCCCCTCTTTCTCTTCCATCACTAAGAGTTGCCGTATTATCCATAATAAGAACTTCTGAATCAATTCCTCCCGTCATTCCGAGATTAAAATTTCCAACTTCTCTCCTGGGAGTGTTGTAGGTCAATTTCATAAAGCTATAAAGAGCCGTTTGATCTACTGTGACTGAGGCCCGATCACCTTCTCGCCTTACTACACTTACACCATACTCCGTCACCGTATTTCTTTGGGGTTCCTCAACTCTCTTATTTACAGCAACACCAACAATATTATCCCCACTCATTGTGGTACCAGTAAAAAGACTACCAACACCAATGGGGGTATCAACATAGACTCTTTGAAGATTATGATTTCTGGTAATGCCATCACTTAGACTGCGCTCTCTGGTAGCGTCTCTTAAAACTTGGCCAAATTCAGTTGGAATTTTCGCAATGGGTTTCCCATTGGCATCATAAATTCTGTAATTCATACCAAAACCTGGAAGAGTAGAGTTTTGAGTGAGAACCGCCCCACCACTTCGATCATCCGTTTCATCAGTATAATCATAATTAATTTTTACAATTCGATTTGGATTATTAGGGTCTCGTACTGCCGTAACAGCATGGCCTCCTGTGGAAGTAGCATAGCCAATTTGATAAATACTATCAGGTGCTACCCCTAGTTCTTGAAGGATAAGGCTCTGTGCCTGAGAGACATCGCGGCAGACTCCACCGGGAACGCCATCGCGCACACTTTGAAGCATCTCTTCAATGGTCACAATTCCTTCGGCCCTTGCGCCGGTTCCATTTGCCCTGTCCGTATTATAATTGTCACCAAAGCGGCCACCAAAGTGAGAGGCCACCCTTAATTTTTCATCAAAAGATAAATGATCTTTAATTTGATTGAGCTCTTGCTGCCAGTTTGATGGATTCTGAGTCATGCCTCTAATGGCATATTCACTTAAGATAAGGCCAAGACTTGGCTCTGCTCCAGAGTAGCTAGTAGCAAAGTTTTGAAGGCGCTCTGCTCGCTCTACTAACGATATTGAATCCCAATCAGTAGGCCTTTCTGTATTTAAGTAGCGATTTTCAAGTGCAGAGACTGTTCGAATATTAAAAGCATTTGGATGACCTGTTTGACTTGCAGAGGTCATGAAGTTGTTAAAATTATTTCTTCCAGCAAATCCAGGATTTAATCCTAGCTCTGCTCCTTCACTAAAGGTGGCCGAAAAATAAATTTGAAATTTACGTCCTTGAATTCTATCTGCAATCTCTGAATCAATTGAGTACTGATCTGCACATGGATCAAGGGCCGGATCTCCTGAATTGTTCGTCTCTGAGAAACCAAGAAGAGACTGGGGGACGATGTTCGCTATTTCCTTATCCATTTCTTGAAGGCTAAAAACAAAGTCAGAAGACTCTTCATCTAAGATAAATTCCTCTTTAGGCGCTTCAAGGGCCACTACAGCGTCTCGACTATCTTCTGCCAGAGTGACAAGCCTTTCGAGATCCTCGTTGGCCCACAGAGAACTAATCAATATATAAATAAAAAAGACTCCCTTCATAGGAGTCTTTTCGGTCAAATATTATTGAATCTTCTAATTTTTTTAAAAAATTGGGGGAAGGGCCACAAGGCCTGAGCGATACTTCTCACTTTTCGTCCATCTAGGACCCCCACCAGTAGCAAAGGGGTTGAAATCACTGAACTCTAGGTTATCAAATGCCGTAAAGTGGCGAGTGCTGTGGGCCTCAACGACCTTCTCGTAAGTACCTGGAAATACATGGTAGCCAGTATTGGCCGTACCCACCCAGTAGGGGTAGCTGTAAAGAATTTGAGGGACCTGATCCTGAAAGCCCACCATGTCGTAGGCGTTATCGACACTGTTATACCAATAGGTTCCTCGGCTCATCACTCTTTGGTAACGATAAAGGTGCCAGCCCTTTGATTGCCAATTCTTTTCTTCAGCATCCCAACGAGCGGCATTTTCTTCTATCTTACTCGTAGCTGAGGGGTTCCAATAATAAATGCTCCAGCCAATTTTCTGAAGAGCATCTTGTAGGGCCGTTCCTCCAACATTATTTAAGCGAACGTAGCTCATAATCGTTTGCCACTGGCTAGACTGACCAGTTGCCTGAAACCCTTCTTTTAAACACTGAAGAGCGAGGCCTACACAACTTGTCGCTTCCATGTAATTGACGAGCTCAGGATTAAAGCCTTCTTTTTGAAGTTCTTTTGGAAGGTATTCAAGCTTTTGGCCGTCACTTCTTCTTTGACCTTCTTTTTTTGAATAGCGTCTCTCACCATAAAATTTTGAGAGACACTTTTCATTACCACGCCAATTTTTAATACAAGTTTTTTTGTAAAAATCGATATGCTCTTTTTTGTGACGAAGAAGACAGCTTCTAGAATTCTCAACCATGGTTTTGGCCATTTTCTTGTGCTGGCTTATTTCCTGTGCTGTAAAGCTAATCGAGCCTTTATATTGGGCAAAGCTTGGATTAATAAAAATGAAAAAGAATAAGAAAATGGCTTTCAAGGTTATCTCCTAAAATAAGGGCCAGCGTGCTGACCATTGATACAATATGGAACGGATAAATGAAGGTGTCTTTGATGATCCGGATCTTCTTTTCCAAGAGAGCCCGTCATTTCAGGCTGCCCTTTAAAAAGAGGGCATTCGTTATTGTAGTAAAGAGTCTCACCCCAACAACTTCGTAGCTCCTCATAAAAAACTCCACCACCACTTCTTTGAAAATTGATCTCACCCCAGCCTTTCCAGAAAGTCTTGATGCGAACTGCGGCTATATCAATAGCGCGGCCTTCTGAATGGAGACTTTGAGGAGAGTGAAGAGAGTCAGCAAAAATACCTTTATGAATCACATAGGCGTCTTGAATACGAAAACCTGCTTTGCCGGCCGCTCTTTCAATACAGGAATATAAATTATTAGAGATAAAGTGATAGAGAATATTTGAAATCATCCTTTTTGAATTACAGAAGTGATCGACATAATTTCCCCTGATGCCTCTATCTAGGCACTCATCCCAGTAGCGATAGGGAAACTTTCTTTTCTTGTTACTGTGAACTCCTTCATCGAGGAGTTTGTAGGTATCAGAAAAGTAGATGGCCTCTTCTTCAGGAGTAAAAGGGGTGCTGTGTGCTGACTCTTCTGCTCTCACAGCAAATGTCAGTAGCAATATGATCGTTAGGGTCTTGATAATATTCTCTCTGGTTTGGTTGTTAAGGCCTTGTACCAGAGAGAAATAAGAGTGTATTTAGAGATGACGCAACTGTGAAAAACTTACTTTGGCGACGTGCGCCTTAAATTTGTTTTTCAAAAAACTCGCTAACCAACCTGATGGCCTGATCACGATACTCATCGCTTTCTTTATAAATCTCATGAAAGCTGTCTTTAAGAGGCATGAACGTACAAAGTTTCTTATTAAAACGATTCTTTTTATTAATTTGATCGCAAAAACCAGAGTGACGAGAAAGATCAGTTGATCCCTCTTTATAAGGCTTGTAGGCCCGTAAATCTCTTGAACCTGTTAGGACAAGTAAAGGCATATCGGGAAGCTTTTTAATGAAGCTCGTCTTTCTCATTTTCTTAAGAAACTGAGTCGTATAAAGCGTCCAACTAAAAGTTGCACCACCAAGCTGAGGGCCAATCCAGTTTTCTCCTTGATACTCATTGGCAACAATAGAAGACCAGTCAAATTCATCCCAGAGATAAGTCTTTAGATCATAGCGAGCACTTGAGTGAGTCATATATTTTTCCATGCGTTTTACAGAATCATACTGAACAAAGTTTCTCGTTCCCGGTTGATAATCTCCAAAAACTCCAGCGCGCGCGTATTCTTCACACTTATCAGCTTTACGACATGTGAGTTTTGCTTGAGCTATGACGCCTGCTTCAGAGTAAATCATATTGTTTAGCACTGTAGGCTCTTTATCGATAAAGCTTAAATAATTCACACGAATCATTGCGCCTAAAATAGCAGCTGCGGTAAAAGGATTCTTCTCTCCTTTTTGAGCGAAGTAGCCAAGACCAATGCCACCTCCCATTGAGTTTGATGTGTACATCAAGTGATCAGTGCCCGCTTTAAAACCAATTGTTTTAAGATCATCAACAATCGCCTCAACAGCGTAGTCAAGGTCAGAGACATAATTCATAAAATTAGAAACATGACCCTTATAAGGATTTTTTAACTCTCTAGGAGAAAGGCCCTGCCCTCTGTGATCGATGACATAGATTGGAGAAAAGCCTGCCTTGATAAAATCGAGGGCCGTTTCATAGTATTCAGGAGAAGCTTCAGCGCGGCCTGGAGCGATCACCATGGCGCCTTTCTTTCCAACACTACAGCCAAACTTAGAGAAGCGCAGCTTGTAAGTCATGGGGCCCTGATAGGCCACAAGGGGAGTTAGTACACTTTTTCTTTTCCAAAACCTTTCTTGGGGCTTTTCCGGACAGAATTCTTCTTTTTCAAAACGATTAACCATTTCGTTATAAACGGTCGCTTCTTCTAGGGCCATGGTGGGCAAACAAAAAATTGCCACTAAAAACATTTTTTTCATCTTTTTTTCCTCTCTCAAATTTTTAGGGATTTTAGAGGAAAAATGGCTTCTAAAGAGCTTAGTGGGTGTTTTTTTTAAGGTAAAAAGAGAGTGTTTTCGCACCTGTGAATCAGGAGTAATTTTAGGCTCTTAAGTAGATATTCCCTTTGACCATAGAAGAAATTCCATTCTTTGCTTCTCACTCCACGCCCTCGCAATAGGACTCTTCATTCCTTGGGGAATGCGCTTTCCAAAGCCTAGGCCCTCTAAGAAGGTTGGCTCAAGACTCAACGCCTCTCTTTGATCCTTCTTAATGATCTCTAACTTCTTTGTTCTTATACGGGCTTTGAGGTCCTCATCAATAATCCCTCGCGGATCGTAAATTAACACATGCTCTTTTTCAGGCATCTCAAAGATATCACCAAATTTAGTGATTCTCTCTTTCATCCATTTGGGGTGAGGTCCATAGTAGGGAAGAGTTTCAGTTTTCTTAAAGGCCTTTTCTTCGCGCGTTTTATATTTTTTAAATTTTTCATCCGGTCTAATCATTTTGATTAAGAGCTCTTGCTTGGCCTCGCGCTTTTCTTCATCTCTCACATGGCCGTAGTGAAAAATATGAACATCGCTTTCATAAACCTTCTGTTGGCCTATAAAACCTTGAGCGTCCCCATGAGAAGTGATGTTAGAGTCGAGTTTGATCGCGCGAATTTCTTGCGGGTACCATCTTTTAGAAATCGCTATTTGATTGTGATTGAGCCAAAAGTGAAAGTAGCGAAAACGAATGGCATCACAACCGTTTGCCTCTGCAGCTAGAATATCTTTTTTAATTTGATCAAAGTCTTTTTCGTGAATAAGTTCATCTGTTTGAAGATAAAAGCCCCAGCCCGTCTTATACTCTTTTCTAAGGGCTTCAAGTGCCACGTTAGTTTGCTGAGAAAGAATTTTTCCTCCATCACCCATAAGAGACATATCCCATGTCGTAGGAATAATGGTGAGGTTTTCAAACTTTTGAACTTCTTTTTCGGTCCCATCCTCAGAATCCCCGAGGGCAATAAAAGATTGCTCACAAAGATCAGTTAAAGCGGCAAGGCACTCTTTAAAGGGATAATCGTATTTGAGCCCATTTCTAAGAAGGGTAAGGCCATAAAGGGTTGTATTCATGCTTTAAAGGTAACAAAAAGAGGTCGTCTTTACCAAGTGAAAGTTAATCAACATCGCATACATTCTTGATTCATGTCAGATAAGTTCTAAATCTCATGCGCTAAAGTGAGTACAGAAATTAAGCAAATCAATTAAAGGAGGTCTTAGTGATAAAGAATGAAGGGACTCTAGATCGCGTGTTTAGAGTCTTGGTGGGGCTTGGTGTCTTATCTCTCGCCTTTATAGGTCCAAAGAGTAATCTGGGCTACATAGGTATTATTCCCCTTGTGACTGGAGCTATTGGATACTGCCCAATTTATGCCTTAATCGGCATAAGTTCCTGTCCTCTTAAAAAGTAATTACTTTTTGGTGGGGACGTCTACTTCCTAAAACCATTCTGTGCCATAACCCACCAGAAGAAACCCTCGGCCAACGGGGGTTTTTTTATTTTAATAGTAGCTACCATTGGGTAGAGTTTAAAGGAATGAGGTGCATCAGCATTGTTAAGTATAATTGTCTCTTCTTTTAATGAGTTCGAAAATGCCTACTTCTGGCAAAGCCTTGAAGTATTCCATCAGCAGCATCTTATTACACCTCTTGAAGTCATTGTAGTCGATGGTGGCTCAATGGATGGCACTTGGGAGAAATTAGAAAAACTTCCTATAAAGTCTTATAAAATTGAGAACTCTAATCGCGCCAAACGCATTAAAAAAGGCATAAGGGAATCATCGGGAGAGATGCTCCTTCTTCATCACCCTCGTAACCTCATGACTTTTGAAGCCCTTGTCGAACTTCAGAAAATTCTGTCAAAGAAAGTTTGGGGTGGTTTTACTCATAGCTTTGATCAAAATCACTTGGGTCTTAGGTGGACTTCTTTTTATTCTAATTACTGTCGCTTAAAGCTAAGAGGGATCATTTATCTAGATCATGGTATTTTCTTTCATCGTGAACTGATTTCGATGGATGATTTTCCAGAGGCCCCCATTTTTGAAGACACGCTTCTCTCTTATGAATTAAGAAGAAAAGTGAGGCCTCTCCTCTTAAAAAAGACCGTCAAAACCTCGGCCATTCGTTTTCAAAAATCTGGCTTCTTAAAACAGGCCATGCTCAATCAAATCTCAAAGGTCAAATTTCACCTGGGGCAAGATACCGAAAAAATTGAAGAGTCCTATGAAAAAGACTTCAATTTAAATAGGTAAATTATTGTTTTTACATGGGTTTTATAGCTTCAAAGAGGAAGTTTTTTTTAATTGGAAGTCACTTTGAGCCGAAGAGACACTTGTGAGATTTCTTTTCATTTATCTACTTTCTCTCTACCCCTTGCAAGCTCAAAGTCTGCGCGCTCCTATTATTCGTCTACAAGAATTTAATGCTTCTTCCGAGGTCATAAATAATTGTCAAGATGGCTGGAGTCCATCAGAGAATTTACAACAATGCCTGGTCGATATTTGTGGTGAGGCGAATGCCTCTAAATCTGTATTCTTAACAGATGCGAATTTTGATGAATTAACGAGTGCCAGTATTCTCGACGAATATCCAACACTCGCTTCGGACATTGAGTCCATGGCAAATTACTTTAAGCAAGTGAATGAAGTTGTCTTAGAAGAATTTGATAATCGCCTAAAAGACCCAAAGGGGAGCCTAAACAATTTAGGAGACAATAGTGAAGGAAGTATGCTCTACGCTCAATTAACCTTTGAGCCTTTCCTAAGAAGTAGTATTGATCTTGAAAAACCAGTTGGTGAGCGACTGGAAATTGTCACTGTCGAGCACGGTCTTGGCGACGATTTTGAAAAAGCACTTCAGGACTATCGCGAAAAAGAGCATCAGACGATTTTGGGGGGCCCCTGGTATTTACATGCTCTCAGTGGTCTTTTAACCCCAAAAGAGACTTTTTCGGAAGTAACCAATCGGTTATCAGAATTAAAGAATCAGTATGAATTAGAATATGGCGCAACCTTCTTACCTTACGAGGTTCAGGATACATTTGATAATTTAGAGTCTTACCTGAACGAAAGGGGAGAAGATCCTTATCCAGAGGATGCTTTCCAATTGGTTCAAGAATTTGTGAATCTTGATTTTAATCTAAAGTCTCTAAGAGGTGAAGGGACAAAACTTAGGGATTACAGCTGTAAAAGTGGGCCTTGTTTAGAATTTTCAATCAAGAAATTAAGAGACTTTGATTTGAAAAAAGTTATCACTGACTTTCAAATGAAAAATGAAAGCTTTGACGCAAGTGAGGTCGTCAGCAATTGCCAGGACATGCTAAGAGCAAAAAGTTATGGAAGTGACAAGAAGGTAGAAGACTTTCAAAAAGAGCTTCCAAATATTATTAAAAATTATGACGAGCGTGTTTTAAGCAGCTTTAGCTCCTCGACTCGCACCTTTATCAATTCAAAAATAAAAGATAATCTCGACTTCATTTTCCCAGAAAAAAAGAATATGGCAAAAGACTTTGAGAATGAACTCATCAATCGTATGCAGGGGGCTGAGTATGGCCTCCCTCCTCTAGATCAACTTGAATATTTACCAGACGTTGTCTTAATCAAATGGCTTGAAATGAGTAAAGACTATGAGGGCGCCTACGACCCTCTCTTACCCGTTCGCGACCTATGTATGTCAGGCCCCTACGTCACGGCCAATGATAACTTTGCCCCAGCAGAAATCTTTAATCAGGGTATGGGAGGACTTGGTTACCACAGAGAAAAAGACGCCATTACGATATCGCCCTTTTCTTGTGAGCATGAAAGTCATGGAAAGAATATCGTCTCTCATGAACTCGGCCACTTTGTGAGCTACCTCTTTGATAAAGAAGGCGTATCGCCCGAGAGTAAAAGTGAGTTCATGAAGCTGCGCTCCTGTTCAAAGAAGACCTTTGAAGACTCTTCTCTTTTTTCTTCAGGGCCTTCCATGTTCTTTGATCATGAGGGCGACCTACAAACAACTGAAGAGGACACGGCCGACCTTTTAACATTCATGGCCTATTCAGATGACGCTCCTTTTACTTGTTCTCTCCTTCTTTCAGGAGTTGACGGAGGTTATAGTGTCGAGATGAATAGTGACGGCGTTCATTCACCAGAATTTATTCGTGTCTTAAATGAGGCCTTCAATAAGGACCTTCCACTCTCTAGCGCTTGCACAGAAGCTCTAAAAGAGTTGGTACCTGAATTTAAGGCGGTAAAATGCTTAAAATAATACTTCTCTTACTCTCAACCCCTGTTGGCGCCTTAGAGTTAAACTATAACTTCGGCCTAAAGAAGTATCACTACCAAGGTGAAAAAGAGAAACTCGCCCTAAAGGCCCCAGGCCTTCAATTAACCATTGATGTAAAAGACTGTAATCGAGAGGCCATCACTCGCTTTGAAAAACGCTACCAAACCCTCTTAAACCTTTTCCCCCACACAGAGGGAAAGAGCGACATCAAGAAAATCCAGTACTCTATCAATACCGAAAAAAAGACCTACCTCACTGCCCCCAACTCCCGCCTAGGCCTCGAACTCATCAGGCTCCCCGAATACTTCATCGCCCTAAAACTTCAAAGCAATAAGAGCTGTAAAAAAAGTGGAAAATGAGGACTTAATTTTTTTAGTTATAATTCTCGTTATAGAATTGGACTGATCTCTCGAGACCTTCAGTGAGAGTTACTGTAGGCTTCCAACCAAGAGAGCGAATTTTACTCACATCTAATAATTTTTGAATTGGCCCATCTGGTATAGATGTATCAAATTCAATGGGTCCTTCAAAACCAACGATATCTTTAATATTAAGAGCAAGCTCTTTTATCGTTATGTCCTCACCAGTTCCAATATTAACAAAGTCAGGAAGATCGACTTTAGAAAGACTCATATAAAGAATACAGGCCCTCGCTAAGTCATCCACATAAAGAAATTCTCTTCTAGGATTGCCACTTCCCCATACTTTAAAACTCTTATCTCCCTCTCTTTTTGCCTGACTCATCCTTGCAATTAGGCCCGGGATAACGTGAGAGTTTTCTAAATGAAAATTATCATTCACACCATAGAGGTTTGTTGGCATAACCGAATAGAACTGGCTGCCATATTGGCGTCTAAAACTTTCTGCCATTTTTAACCCTGCAATTTTGGCAACCGCATAGGGCTCATTCGTTTTCTCGAGCGGACTCGTCAGTAAGTATTCTTCTTTAATGGGCTGGGGACAATTTTTAGGATAAATACAAGAACTTCCTAAAAACAAAAGTTTCTTAACTTTAAATTTAAAGCAAGCTTCAAAGACATTATTTTGAATAGATAAATTATCAAAGATAAAATCCGCTCTATAGGTATTGTTAGCAATTATTCCACCAACTTTTCCTGCAGAATTAAAAACAAACTCTGGTTTAAACTTACTAAAGTATTCCAAAGTAGCTTCTTGATTCTTTAAATCAAGCTCCACTCTTGGAGGACTTAAAATATTCTCATGACCAGCTTTTTTAAGCTCCCTAACAATTGCCGACCCAACCATTCCACGGCCACCCAGCACCAAAATTTTTGAATCTTTAGAAAAGTTACTCATCGTAATTACGTACTTTGTGTCCGCCCTTCTTAAGGTATATATCTCTCTCAAATAATGCGAGGTCTGACTTCATCATATCTTTGACGAGGCCTAAAAGGTCGAATTTGGGGGCCCAACCGAGCTGAGATTTCGCTTTGGTTGGATCACCGATTAGTTGGTCTACTTCTGTCGGTCGATAATAGTTTGAATCGATTGCGAGAACCACTTTTTCAATCTTAATTTGGTACTTGGGATTATCACAGGCTTTCACGACGGCTATTTCTTCCTGACCCTCTCCCTTAAATTCTAGTGTGATACCAGCTTCTAAAAATGCAAGCCTAACAAATTCTCTAACTTCTGTGGTTATACCTGTTGCGATAACGTAGTCTTCGGGAGTCTCTTGCTGAAGCATAAGATACATTGCTTCTACATAATCCTTAGCATGTCCCCAATCCCTTTTGGCATTTAGATTTCCTAGATAAATTTTATCTTGGAGGCCAAGGGCAATTCGTGAAGCGGCCCTTGTAATTTTTCTTGTAACAAAGGTTTCTCCACGCTTTGGTGATTCGTGATTAAATAAGATGCCATTGCAGGCATACATTCCATAGGCTTCTCGATAGTTTACGATAATCCAATGGCCATACATTTTTGCTACCGCATAGGGTGATCTAGGGTAAAATGGAGTTGCTTCATTTTGTGGTGTTTCTTGTGCAAGCCCATAAAGCTCAGAGGTTGAAGCTTGGTAAATCCGTGTTTTTTTCTCTAGACCAAGAATCCTAACGGCTTCCAATATCCTTAAGGTGCCAAGAGCATCAATATTTGCAACATATTCAGGTGTATCAAATGACACTCTCACATGACTTGATGCACCTAAGTTGTAAATCTCGTCAGGCTGAACTTCCTTAATGATTCTAATAATATTTGAAGAGTCTGCTAAATCTCCGTAATGAAGTTTTAGCTTCACACTGTCTTCGTGTGGGTCTTGGTAGAGGTGATCAATCCGGTCAGTATTAAATAGCGAGCTGCGCCTTTTTATACCGTGGACTATATAACCTTTTGAAAGAAGGAGCTCTGCTAAGTAAGCACCATCTTGACCAGTAATTCCTGTAATTAATGCTTTTTTCATATACCCAAGGTCATCTTTAATTTATTTAATGATGTTAAGGCCATTAATTCTATAATTCAATTCTTATGGCTTAATTGAGACATCGTATAAATGGGCGCATAGGGAATGACAATTTCCCCTTCCTCTAAGGAATCTAAATATTTAAAAGTGGTTCTAATGACAATGTCATGGGGACCCATTAATTGACTGACGTCTTCTTTGGTAAAATCGTCCATTCGCCTAAAACCCATTTCTGGCAGGAATTTCTTCCAAGACAATTCATAGCCCTTTATAAAGTTATCGTGAATGTTCTTGCCGAAGACAAATGAGGATTCTTTTAATACTGAAAAAACATCAGGAATATAGTCACAATTTTGAAACCATTCACTAAACTTCATGAGATCCGTTGCAATTAATTCGATATTGGCGTTTTCCGTTAAATGATCTTCATAAATACTTCGTAAAATGGGAATACTAAAGGCCGTGCGATGAAACTTCTCATCTCCTCCAAGCGTTCTCATTCTTCTTGGAGCTTGTCTCTCATTACTTAAATAGGCATCTAGTCCTATACCCTCATGCTTTAAGTTATCAATAATATTTTTAAGCTCTGGTATGGAATCTGACTTCATCTCTGAAATTTCTATTTCTCTCGCCAATACTTTCTCTAAAACCTCAAGTTGAGTGGGAATATCAGCTTTTTGCAGAGATTCAATTTCTTTGAGTTGAATTCCAAGCCCCTGAAGCCTCAAAATCTTCTTAGCTACAGGGATCTGATCCTCAGAGTACACTCGATAATTGTTATCCTCTCTCTTAGGTACTAGAACCTCAACTTCTTCTAAGTAACGGAGCATACGAATTGAAAACCCAACAATCTCTGAAAATTCTTTAATTTTAATCATAATTACCTCCTATAAATCATATAAGAAAGTATCGACTATGACAGTATGTGAGACTCAAGCCTTTTTTATCGAACTAAATTTGTCTCCTATGGGTATGGCAATGCAACCCATCGATTTCACTTTAGAAATAGCTCTCGCCACTTTACTACTATCTTGCGACCCTCCTGTTGAATTTCATCAAAGGAATAATCTATGAATAAAATCTTATTAATCCTCTTCGTCCTATTTTCTTGTGGCAAAAATTCAACTGAGTCTCCTAACAAAAACACATCACAAAGCCCCTTTTCTCTAACCCTCAAACGTAATATGGACCCTATCGATTCATTCAGTACGGACTTCATAAAAATTAAAGAGTCTCTCAATCAATACACCCTAAGCGCTAGTCTTGCTTTCAAAGCAAGCGGATCAGAACACCTAAAATGCACTAAAAATGGAAGTCCCATACCGCCTATATATTTTCAAAAAGGCAGCTCGAATGCCTCTCACACTCTTATCCTCCTAAAAGAAGATTCGCTTACGATAAATTTAGAATGCCTCCTCGTCGGGACAACCTTTGAAAGCGAAGGTATTAGGATAAAAATCTTAAAAGATATTTTGATTGAGGGAGACCAGAAAATTGAGGATCTAGAACTAATCGAAGGAGTCCAAAATAAAATTGGCATTCTTTATTTATCAACCGACTCATCATTAAATATTTCAGACAAAGTGATCAAAATCACGGCGAAGACTTTCATCAGTGAGGGCGCCAAAATTGAAAGCTTCTTTCAAGAAGCAGAAAGAGTGGCACCAAAAGGATTACATGGAAGGCACGGTGGAGAGTTTCACCTAAATGTTGAAGAGGCCTTCGGCGAGGTCTCTTTTAATCTTCAAGGCCAAGACGGCGGAAACTTTATTCCAAGCTACGAAGGAGTAGCAAAATCAGGTAACAAAGGAAGGGACGGAAATTTAAACGGAGCCGACTCCGGTCAACATTGCCCCATCTTTGCTACCTCTGGAACGCGAGGTGCCGATGGTAAAAACGGAGTGAATGGCCTTCGGGGAGGAGACAGCGGCTACTTCATCATTCATTCCAAAAATCAATCAAACCTTCATATCCTTTCAAGCAACCTACCTGGAATCGGAAGCCAAGGAGAACAAGGACAAGAGGGAGGCCTAGGAGGCGCCCCCGGCATGGGCCTTACCAGTGGATTTGACGTATTTAACTTAATCGTCAGAAGGGCCCAGGCTATGGCCGGAGAAGACAGCGCAAGAACAATCGTTAATAACCTCTTCAGAGGATGCGGCCTTAGCAAATCCTACACTGCAAGCAGAGGCCCAACCGGAAGATTTGGCTCCTCCGGCGAAGAAGGCCAGGCAGGCTCCATACGCCCCTCACAATTTTCCAATAACGACGTATTGAGAGTATTCAACGAATAATACCCTCAAGCTTTGGAGATAAGATAACTATATCGTTCTTTGAAAATTTAGATATCTATTAGGTGACTGGCATCTCTTGGCTAACAAACCTCTAAGCCCCAAATTACACCTTCCTTATCTTTATCGAGAACAAGTAAATTGCCACATGATAAATCAATAACATCAGAATCTATGGGAGTGGGCTTCTTATCAGAAAAGGAAATATAAAGAGCCTGTTCTATATCAGTATCCTTCTTCCATTTCCTTTCATAATCGGGATGTATTTTGATTATATTTTTAAGTTCTTCAAAGCTAATGGATGCCATTCTTTTTCTCCTCTTATGGGGATATTACTTGCCGTATCTTTGCTTTAAAATTTGTCTCATACCAGCTTCAACATTAATAATATCGCTCTTTGCATAATCAAAAAGTGCTCTTTCTGTGAGGCCTTCAAAAACCTTGAGAAATAACATCTCTTAACCTTTTTCTAAATAAATGAGAGAGAGTTTGTGGGCAAGTTTGTAATTATTATTTTCAATAAGCTCAATCAGAGTTTGGTCTTGCGCTTGGTTTAGAGTCTCAGCTTTTACTGTTTCCCATGAAAGGGAGTTTTCTTGATTAAAGAGTTCCTCTGTTTTCCTGGAGAGCAGGGTAGAAGGAGTAATCCCATATTCGACAGAGCAGCTTTCAATCCTGTCCTGCAGATACAGGCCAAAAGCTCGGGGGCCACTAGCAAGCGAGAGAGGAATAAAAAAGAGAAAGAAAATTAGTGTCGTTGTTAAGTTTTTCATGAAGCCATAACTACTTCTCCCCAAAGGCTCCATCAAAAAGTTAGTGAAATGTTAATGAAAAGAGGGAGTTTTTTCAGAGTTGAAAGGCTTCTACTTGGTTAGATAAAGGTCACAAATACGTTTGAATACACAAATACCACACTGAACCTGGCACCCTTTGGAACTTAAAGCAGAAGCTTATTACCAAGAGAAAAAACAGTAAGAAGAAGAACCATCACTCCAGTGAGTTTAAAGGTAATGCGATTTTCAAGGGAGTCCATCTTTGAATCCACTCCCTCAAAACGTCGGTCTATGGCATCAAACCTACTATCGATGGCATCAAATCTACTATCAATGGCATCAAACCTACGATCAATATCTTCAAACCTACGATCAATATCTTCAAATCTACGATCAATGTCTTCAAACCTGCGATAGACATCTTTGAATTGGTTACGGATTTCGGCGAATTCAACATCCATGCGGGCCTCCAAAATCTTAAGGTCGGCCTTGGTCGCTACACTAGTTGTGATCATGTCGATTTGTGCTCGCACAATCTTCTCCGCCTGTTCTGAGTTGAGTCCTGCGCTTTCTAGCTCCCTAGTATACTTCAATGTGTCGATCACTCCTAACTCATTAATCAATGTTCTAAGACCTTAATTCAAGAGTTCGTTACGTATTAGACTTCTAACAGACCGAAAATAGGGGGTAACTGACATACATGCCAAAAAAAGGTCAGTTCATAAAAATTCTTAAGTGATTATAGTTTCAGACCATCGAACTTTTAAATACTCCACCAATCTCAACCTGGCACCTTTTGGCAAAACGCCGGTGCTTTTTTTAGAATTATTCAACCAATGTGTAGCCAGTTTTTAGATAAGGACTAAGCCAGCTTTAGGATATGTAAATTTGAATCTCCACCTTTAGTTCAACTTTGGCGAATTTTTTTGAGAAACCCCCTGTTTGAAGAATTTTGAGCCTTTTTTACGAGTATTCAGTTAGTTAGAGGTTTTTTGGCGATTAGGGTGTTCAATTTCTCTAATGAATTTTCAACGAGTTACAGGTCAAGATTGAACACCCCTTCAAAAAAGCGAGAGGTGTTCAATTTTAGCGACTACCCTAACTATTTAATATTATTGTTTTTCAATTTTTAGATTTTAGGCCGTTCAATTCGTATGAATACATAAACACCACACTCAACCTGGCACCTTTTGGCTAATAAGCATTCTTATTAATGAAGCCTTTAAAGACAGTAAGAAAGAGAACTTTGACATCAAACCAAAAGGACCAATGTTTGATGTAGTAAATATCGCACTCGATGCGCTTATTAAGATCAGTGTCCCCACGCCAGCCATTCACTTGCGCCCAGCCCGTCATCCCAGGCTTCATCTTGTGCTTAAGCATATAGCCCGGAATCTCATGCCGAAACTTATCAACAAAGAAAGGCTGCTCCGGTCGCGGACCCACAAGGCTCATGTCTCCCAAGAGAACATTAAGAAGCTGCGGCAACTCATCAAGACTCGTGCGCCTAATGAAATCCCCAAACTTAGTCTTCCTCGGATTATTCTGACTCGACCATTCCGTCTTATCTTCATTCCCAGAGGCCAACCGCATAGAGCGAAACTTCCACATCATAAACTCCCTTCCATCAAAACCAATTCTTCTTTGACCAAAGAGAATTGGACCTGGGCTAGAGAGCTTAACCCCCACAGTTAAAAAGATAAGGATAGGGGAAATGAGGATCGAGCCAATGAACGCACCAGTAAAATCAATAACCCTCTTGAAAAGCAATTCAATAGCATTGAGGGTTGGTTGATTAACAGATAATAACGGAATTCCCGCAAAGTCTTCAATCTTGTGCCCGACAAGTGAGTAGGTAAGGTCAGGAAGAAGTTGAATGGGAATAATGTCGTTGTAGTTCTTGGCAATAAAATCATGAGCTTTTATGGAATCACTTCCGGTGTAAGAAAGGATAATTGAATCAGGCCTATGAGTTAATTTTAATTCCTTAAAGTCACCTTTAAGGTCACTAATGCTTTCTTTAGCTGCAAGACCATTAGAGTCTATCCACCCGATAAAACGGATTCCACTATCTTTAAATAACTTTACGGTTTTAATATAGTCACTCAAAAGAGGACTATTTCCGATTAAAAGGATGTGGCGCAGATTCCGTCCTTTGGATCTCAGGTAGCGCAGATAGTTTCTTACGGCCATTCGAATGGAAACAAGAAAGAAATTAGAGACGAATAGGTAGATAACAATTGTAAGTCTCGAAATTCTTTTATCATTTAAAAAATAAAGAAGAATGACCAAGCCTAAAACGGCAAAAGTATTTCCTTTGATAACGCCAAAGATTTCTTTATATCGATTGGAAAACCTCAGTGAACTATATAGGTTGGTCTTATAGAAGGCATAGAGAGATATAAGTACTAGGTAGGGACCAATCTTTAAAAACTCAATTTGAAGTCCAGGCTGCCCACCTTGCAAAAGGTGAAATCTAATATAAAAGGCTAGCATCCAAGAGCCAAAGACGGTTATGCCATCGACTAACTTCTGGAAAAAAGAAAATGTACCTTTGTGCTCATTTAACATTGCTAATAATATAAACGCTGTTGTGGTATTTTGCATTTTTTAAGGCACTGGCTTGTGTGCCGCGTTGCCGGGCGGTTTATATTCTTCCTAGTGCCTTCAGCGGTTGCCATAAATAGGGTTCTTCTTTAAATTAAACTGATCAAATTAAGCATAATAATACCTGTCTATAATGAAGAAGCGACTGTTGAGGGGTTAATTAACCTTGTGTTAGAAGCTTGTACTCAACTGCCAAAAAAGATTTCCGATTTTGAGCTTATCATTGTAGAGGATGGCTCCAGCGACGGAACCATTAAAGTTCTCAAAAACCATTTCGAAAATCACGAAAAAGTTCATCTCTTTTACCAAGATTATAATTAAGGAAAAGGAGCCGCTATAACCAGAGGCTTTTCAGAAGGGACGGGAGAGATCATGTTGGTTCAGGATGCTGATATGGAATATGACCCCTTTGAATACACCATTTTACTTGAGCCAAATTTGAAAGGCAAGGCCGATGTCGTTTACGGCTCTCGCTTTAAGGGAGATACATCAAGAATATGGTGCTCACTCTTCTTTCAAACATGCTCACAAATCTCAACCTATCGGATATGTAAACTTGCTATAAAGTTTTTAGAAGCCCGGTCATAAAGAATATGAATTTGACTTCAAAGAGGCTTGGCATTGAACCCGAAATGACAGCAAAAATAGCCAAGATACCCGAACTACGAATATATGAAGTACTTATTAGTTATTACGGAAGAACATATGCTGCTGGTAAGAAAATTGGCTGGAAAGATGGCTTTTCTGCTTTATGGTGCATTTTTAAATTCAATATACTAACCAGCCCTGCTGAATCATTTAAAAAAGCTCTTGTCGGTATAAAAGAAGAGCTCGAGCGTGCCTGAATTCGTCTATGATGGAACAGAAGTTCTCAAAAACCTTACTGAGGCGGTTAATTATAATCACTCCTTGAGGGACCTCGTTATTAAAGAATCCTTACCTGGCGATGTTCTCGACTTCGGAGCTGGAATAGGAACTTTTTCAGACCTCCTAAAAGATGAGCTCAATCCTAAATGTCTTGAAATTGATAAGAAGCAGGCGGGGATTCTTAAACAAAAAGGCTTCGTCGTCGTCGATAGTTTAGAAGAAAATAAATATGACTATATCTACTCTCTTAATGTTCTCGAGCATATCGAAGATCACCATAATATTGTTAAAGACCTAGTGAAAGCCTTAAAGCCAGGTGGGAAATTGTTAATATTCGTTCCAGCTTTTAATATTCTTTTTTCTGATCTTGATAAGAAAGTAGGCCATTTCAGAAGGAATAGAACAAATGATCTTAGAGAGCTTTTGAAAGAGAATAACACTTCTATTAAAAAGCTAAAGTACTTTGATTTTATCGGCTTCTTTTTTGCCCTCGTTTTCAAAACCCTTCGCTTTAAAACAGATAAAATCAACAAAAGAAACGTGGTTATTTTTGACCGATTATTTTACCCATTAAATTATCTTTTAGACCCAATATTCTCCTCTATCCTTGGTAAGAACGCTTATGTCGTGGTTAAAAAGCGAAAAGATTGAAAAAGTTTTTCGCTTCTTTTTCTTTTTCTTATTAATTTTAAAAATTCTTGAAAGCTTTGTCCTCAAAGGCCACGGAGACGCAGTTTCCTACCACCAGGTGTTAGGACGATATATTTTAGAATACGGCTTTATCGCTGCCCATAGAGACTTTTATCTCTCCAATATGACAGGCCTCTTTGATTACATTTACACAATTCCCCAGTGGATATTCGGTTCATACATAAAGGCTCACCTGATCTCTCAGTTTCTCCATATGGCGTGTTCCCTACTTGTCGGCATTTGGGTATTTTCAAAGGTATTCAAGGAAAAAATTCTTTTTTATTCAGCAGGAATCTTTCTTCTTTCATTTGCCAGAAGCCCTGACTTCTTTATCTATGCAAAAAATGATGGAGCCCTCGCAATTACATTCCTGATCGGAACCCTATTAGTCTTTAAAAAAATTGGTATTAATTTTACTCATATCAAAAGGCATCTTTTAATTGGACTGTGCTTAGGACTTTTACCCGCTATAAAGATGAGCGGCATTATCTATGCTTTAGTTCTAGGTATCACTTATCTCTTGAAATACTTTCGCGAATGGAAGTTAGTGACAATAGGGACCCTTCTCTCCCTGTCAATTGCTTCTATTATTTGGTTTCGAAACTGGCACTTCATTGGGAATCCTCTTTTTCCTGCATTTCTTGATTTCTTTCCAACAAGGGCTACTCCCGAAATGAAAGCCTTCATGGAGTCTTTTTTAAAGAATCCCGCAAGTTTCGGTGGTATATTAAAAAACTATGCTGTCGCTTTTTCTCCCAAGTTTATAGGCTACCTTTCTCTTCCCGCGGTGATCTACAATTATAAAAAAGGTAGGACCGAACTCAATCAACTCTTTTGGCTCATTTTTGGCTTTACCTCACTCTATTGCCTCATAAATCCAGGATATCCTGCCGAGCGCTTTTACTTCGGATGCCACTTTGTCCTCATTTACTTTCTTCTTGAAAGCTCTTCTTACGTGTTGAGTGAGGTGAGGATATCTCCCAGGTGGCTCGTCTTGACTCTTATCCTTTTTCTCGCAGACAGCAAAATCGATAAAATGACCAAGCGGGTAACTATTTATTACAAGGATGTATATCAGATGGGCGTATCGAAAGAACTCCTTAACTACTACGCCCCCTATACTGTCATTTGGAACCATGTTGCCCCAAACTCGAATGTAGTTTCTGATCATGCTCCCATGCAGTACTATGCACCTAGGGGAACAAGGCTGTACCAAGCAGGCCATTCCTATGAGGCAAATTTTCTAAGGAAATGTATAACCCCCACAAAAGAACAGTTAGCATTTTTCGATTATTATATCGCCAAGGTTCCAATGGGTAATTGCCATGCACTTCAAGAAAACACATCGGATGCAATAATAATTCATCACAACTATGCTTTATTTAAAACTAATCATTAAAGCAATGTCTTCATCTATGAAGTTTCGGTTGATTTTTAAGAGGTTGGATGCCTACTTATTTGAAAGATGAAAGTGTAGCTTGAATCGCATCTTTGGTATTTACTGGCGGCTCCCATTGAATTTCCTCACGGGTAGAGGAATCATCAATTGAGAGTCCATTTGCTAATCTAGTGTAAAAGCTATCTTTACCGATGACCTTAAATAATATCTGTAATATTGAAAGAGGCAAATTGAATATGAGTCTCTTAGAACCATTGATTTTCCGTATCATTGAGATAAGTTCACTTGTGGATAAATTGGTATTGTCTCGTACAAGAAAAGTTCTATTGTGTGATTTTTCTTCGTCAATACATTTAATTAGGAGGTCGCTTAAGTTTTCTACATAAATGAAACTTCGTTTTTCCTTAATTTCACCAAAGGGGAGAGGTATTGGCTTAAGGGCTATTTTTACGAGCCTTTTGAAGTTAGCCTTTACATTAGGACCAAATATTAAGGGGGGCCTAATAATGGTATAAAAGGTAGATTTGTCAGCACAAAGATTTCGAACAACCTTCTCAGCTTCCCACTTGCTCCTTCCATATAAATCTTTTGGGCAGTCAACCTTGGTATCGCTATAGGGTCTATCTGACTCTTCTCCGTTTACCTTTATAGAGCTTAAGAAAATAAACTTCTTAACGTCAGACTTAATGGCTCTTTCAAGTAGTTCTTGAGTTAGACGTACATTGGATTCATAGTAGGGCCCGTATGAGTTTTCATTAAAATCATGTACTTTAGCAGCGAGATGGATGACGCAGTCAATATCACTAAGTCTTTCAGGATAACCTTTTGCTCTGTCGCCTCTAATTACAAGGTAACCTTTTTTGATTAGCATTGAATGAATTGATGTACCTACAAAGCCTGTAGAGCCTGTAAGATATATGCTTTTCTTAATACTTTCCTTCCTTTTTAGCTCTTAAGAGGGCCATAAAACTCTAAAGGTAAGGCGAATAAATATGGTTTCACGTATAAAAAACTTCTAAGTTTGAAAACCTATTAAAGCCACTCCAGGTTTATATTTGTAATGCCCTTTTCTTTAATCATAGTTCTAACTCTTTTACTTATAGGCGCCAGACTTGGTATTTTATGCTCGTGGGTCTCAACTAGAACGTGTTTAATTTTCTGAATAGCTTCAGTTTTTATAATATCCTCAAGGACTTCGTATTCAAGACCTTCAATATCTATTTTTAATATATTAATTTCCTTATTTAGATTTAATATAAAATCGGAAAGCCTCGTCGTTTTCACTTCGATAAAGTTACTAGAATCAACATTGTTTTTTTCTTCAAGAAATGAGGAGCCTGTTGACCATTTTATTTGATCCTGTTTTGATTCGTGATGGAGGAATAGTCTGAACGTGCCTTGCTTTGCACCGACTCCCTGTTGAATTGGGACGAGATTCGGAAGCCCCTTACAATTTTCTAAGAGTTTTTCAAATGCAAAAGGATTTGGCTCGAACGAATAAACTAATGCGCCTTTCTTTAGTAGCTTTTTAGTAATAATTCCAACATTTGCACCACAATCGATACAAATGTCCCCCTCGTTAATTTGCAAATTATCGATATATTCAGGAGTTAGTTTTAAGCTTTTAAAGTTTCTTAATTTTTGAATAATTTTTGAAAGTAAAATAGTATCCTTCCTTAATTTGAGTTGTTGATCTCTAGAATTAAGACATTATAATTGTGAGGATTCTTAGTCTAGGCAAGAGTGCCGACTGATGGACTGAGTAAAAAAGGCTGTGCTGAGGCGCGTTGATTTCGTGACTAGTTGTGACATAAAAAGTTAATCTGAGGGTACAGTACTATGAATTTTGAATATTCTCTTCAGTTGTTTTAAAGTCACAACTTTTAGCATGAGAAGTTTTTATCTAGAGAAGTAGGGTTCATGAAAGTATTAGTAACAGGTGCTGCGGGGTTTATTGGATATTTCACAGTTAAACGCTTGCTAGGCTTAGGTTATGAGGTTATCGGAATTGATAATATTAACGATTATTATGAGCCTAAACTAAAGTGGGGAAGACTTTGGGACTTAGGGATATATGAGGGCTCTATAAAGAGCAACAAATATTCAAATTTTAGCTTTTTTAAATTCGATCTATCCGAAGAGTTAGCAATCTTAGAACTATTCAAAAGGGAAAGGTTTGATTTTGTCATTCATTTAGCAGCACAAGCAGGTGTGAGGTATTCTATTGAAAGTCCTTTGACTTATATAAAGAGTAATGCTGAGGGTTTTCTTCATATTTTAGAGGGTTGTAGGCATAACAAAGTCGGCCACCTTATCTATGCATCTTCTTCTTCTGTTTATGGGAAAAACTCAAAAATTCCCTTTTCAGTAGAGGACCCTGTTGATCATCCAGTTTCACTTTATGCAGCAACCAAAAGGGCTAATGAACTTATGGCTCATACTTATTCACACCTCTATGGAGTTCCCACAACTGGATTAAGGTTTTTTACGGTCTACGGTCCATGGGGGCGACCAGATATGGCACCTTTTCTTTTCACAGATGCAATCTTCAATGATCGACCAATCAAAGTATTTAATGAGGGTGATATGGAGAGGGATTTTACTTACGTGGAGGACATTGTTGAGGCTATGGTGAAGCTTTTGGATAAAGTTCCTGCGGGGGGTGGGAGCTGTAATAAGCCTAACACTTCTACTGCTCCTTTTAGATTGTTTAATATTGGAAATTCCGCCCCAGTACAATTAATGGAATTTATTCAAACTCTTGAAAGTGCAATTGGTAAAGAGGCCCAGAAAGAATTCTTACCCATGCAAGATGGTGATGTGCAGAGAACCTATGCTAATGTAGAAGACCTTTACGATCTTATAAAATTTAGACCAAAAACATCATTAAAAGATGGTATTGAAAAGTTTGTTTCTTGGTTTGAAAACCATTATAATGCAGACGCTCCCAAAGGGGAGTAGCGACGGGCTTATCACTCCAGTCCATTTGCTTGCATTCACCTAAATAAACTTGTACCAAGAGTACTCATCAAAAGACTTTGTTAATGGATGCTAGGTTTTTAGCTCCTTTTCATACCCTATTTTTATATTGTAGATTTGTTATATAGACTGATTGTCAAAGGAGCTTTTTTGAGACCTGCGTTATTGATTGGAAGAAAGGGAAGTGTTGGATTTCCAGGGAAAAATACGCACCCCGTAAATGGGCGACCGCTTGCTTGGTACCCCATGCAGTTAGCAATTCAGTCAAAGAAAATTGATCATATTTTTCTTTCAACAGATGATCCCTCTCTTGTTGATTTAGGCACTAGTCTTGGATTGGAGATAATTGAGAGACCTGATTATCTGGCCACAAAAGAAGCCTTGGGGGAAGATGTATTTGTTCACGGGTTTGATGAAATTAAAAGACGCTATCCTGATAAGAATATTGAATCTATTGCCCTACTTTTTTGTAATTGTGCTACCGCAACCTTAAAAGGAATTGAGAAAGGATTCGAGATACTAGAAAAGCAACCTCAAATAGATTCAGCAGTATCTGTTTCTCGCTACAATATGTGGTCCCCGTTGCGCGCTAGAAGGCTTTCAGGTGATGGAACCTTAGTACCAATGGTACCTTTTGAATTATTCGGAGATCCCGAAAACCTAAACTGTGACCGTGATTCTCAAGGAGATGTTTGGTTTGCTGACATGGGATTTTCTATTGTAAGGCCTAAGTGTCTCGAAAGCATACAAGATGGTTTACTCCCGCAAAAGTGGATGGGACAAAAAATAGCACCTGTGGAACAGGATGCAGGTTTCGATATGGATTATGAGTGGCAGCTCCCCGCTGTTGAATGGTGGTTAAATAAGTTCTCTGACCTCGACTTAAAAAATTAAAAAAGGCTTTGTTATGCAGGAAGATGTTCCTACCTATGAAAAGAAAAATAGTTTTAATGAATTCAATATAGTTCAAAGTAGAACGACGGTTGATGAGCAGGTTTCTCGAGTTATTAAGATCTTATCTGAAAATAAGGCTAATAATCGATTTCAGGAAGTTTTGTCTAAAGCTTTCGCATCTTTAAAACTTCAAGCAATAGGAGGGAAAAGTGAGTTCTACATCACTCCTTTTATCGCAGATGAGCTATCAACGATAGAGGACGAAGATATACCTAAATATATTTTTCATCGTTACCGTTATGATATTTTTCCTGCTGAGAAGCAATTAGATGAGTTTCCGCCCTATTTACAAATTGAGCCTTCGTCAATTTGTAACTTCAGGTGTGTATTTTGCTACCAAACTGATAAGTCCTTTAATTCTGACAGGGTAAATCATATGGGGAGTATGACCTTTCAAACCTATAAAAAAATTGTGGATATGGCCGAAGGAAATATAGAGTTTTTGTCCTTGGCTTCTCGAGGTGAGCCTTTGATATGTAAAGACTTTAATAAGATGATGGAATACTCAGTGGGTAAGTTTCTCAACTTAAAAGTTAACACCAATGCTAGCTTAATGAGTGAGTCTAACATTCATGCACTTCTCTGTGGAGGAGCAAAGACTATTGTTTTTTCTGCCGATGCTGCAGTAGAACCGCTCTATAGTAAGCTTAGGGTAAATGGAAATTTAGATAAAGTTTTGAAAAATATCGAAAAATTCCAAAATATTCGAGATAAGCAATATTCTAAATTAAAAGTTATAACTCGTGTGAGTGGCGTTTTTGTTAGTGAAGAACAAGATATGGATCAAATGGTAAATGTTTGGGGGGATCTCGTAGATCAAGTTAGTTTCGTAAAATATAATCCTTGGGAAAATGTTTATGATTCACCTGAAACAAATATAAGTACACCCTGTTCGGATCTTTGGAGAAGAATGTTTGTCTGGTTTGATGGTAAAGTAAATCCTTGTGACACTGATTACAAATCTCATCTTGCGACTGGAAATATAAATGAATCCAATATCTCCGATATTTGGCTGGGGCACTCTTATAATAGGCTTAGGGAAAAGCATCAAGAAGGAAATAGGAAAAACATTTCCCCTTGTAAGAAGTGCTCAGTACTTTGATTCCTATGAATTCTGCCAATAGAAAAAAAGTTGCCTTTATAACAGGAGCGAATAGTGGAATAGGGCTGGCTACAGTTAAGACTTTTTTAAACTCTAACTATGACGTTATCGCTCATTGTAATAGTAATGACTCAAATTTATTAAAACTTAAGGAAAAGCTACTTGGTATTGTTAAGGCAGACTTTAGCCTCCAATCTTCAATTGTTGAGATGTTGCAGGAAAGGGTTTTCTTGGAAAATAATATAGATATTCTTGTTAACAATGCAGCTACTTATCTCAATTTCTCCGACTTTGAAAATATTTCTTTAAGTGAGGTTGATACTGTCTTTAATGTAAACCTCAAAGCTCCCATGTACTTAACCCAAAGGCTTCTACCAAATATGAAAAGTAAAAAATGGGGGAGGGTTATTTTTGTTTCAAGTTGTTCCGTTAAGCATGGTGGATCACCTCGGACAATCCACTATACCATGAGTAAAAGTGCTCTCGAGTCCTTGGCAAGGGGCGTGGCAAAAGAAGGTGCTCCATATGGGGTATTGTCAAATGTTGTTCGACCCGGATTTATAGATACGAAATTTCATTCGCTTAATAAGGGAAAGAAATTAGAAGAAAGAGCAAAGTTTTTAATGCTAAACAGACCTGGTGACCCTACAGAAGTGGCCAGTATGATTAAATTTCTCTGTAGTGAAGAAGCGTCTTTTTGTACAGGTGCGATTTATGACGTTGATGGTGGAGAGTAAAACATATAGCTCTTGGGAGATTTTGTGAATCAGTTACAAAAAAGTAAGGTTTTAGTTATTGGTGGCTCTGGGTTTATTGGGGATGCGACTGTTAATGAACTAAAAAGTGAAGGCGCTAAAGTAACAATTTATGACCATAAGCCTTCTTCCCATGATGATGTAGGGTTTATTGAGGGCTGCATTACGGAAAAGGAAAAGCTAATTAAGGCTGCAGAGGGAGTAGACTACATTTATCATTATGCTGGTTGGGCAGATATGCTTGCAAGTTTTGATAATCCTTCAAAGGTAATTGAATTGAATGTCATGGGTACTACTAATGTACTTGAGGCCTGCGTTAAAAATAATATTAAAAAGCTAATTTTTGCAAGTAGCATGTATGTTTTTAGTAAGAATGGGAGCTTTTACAGAGCGAGCAAGCAGTGCTGTGAGCTTTTAATTGAGGAGTACTCTAAAGCTTATGGATTAGAATTTTGTATTCTAAGATATGGGTCATTGTATGGTCCGGGCGCAACTCACGGTAACGCTGTTTATAAGTTAATTACACAAGCCCTTGAGGAGGGTAAAATTAATTACTGGGGCACAGGAGAAGAGATTCGTCAGTATATTCATGTCAAAGATGCCGCTCGAGGGGCTATCCAAATTTTAAAAGAGGGATTTAATGAGAACTACGTTTCAATAACTGGGCTTGAAGACATTCAGATTAAAAATCTTCTCCAGATGATAAACGAAATTTTGGGTGGGGATATTAACATAGAAACTACTGATAACCCAGAGATGCTAACCCACTATGTGATTACCCCTTTTAATTTCCTACCAAAAACTGGAAGAAAGCTGGTATACAATGCATATAAAGACCTAGGTCAAGGGATATTGGAGTGCATTCACGAAGTTTATGGAGAATTAAGTAAAGAAAAAAACTCTAAGTAGGTTATATGAACTCAATTGATGAGAGCAAACTAATTGCGAGAATCATTCATATTGCAAATGATAAAAAAAAACTTGGTCAATCCTTTCGTTTTTTAGTCTCTGGAGGAAACTCCATAAAGTCTGTTCTTGATTCTTTTTCGAATAACTTTTGTGGAGAAGGAACCTTAGTATTCATAGCTGATGAGAGGCTTGTTCCGATTGAATCGACCTATAGTAATACGGGGATCGTTAGCGAGATTTTGGGACCTAGCTTCAAGGTCGTTGACTTTTATGAGAATGGTCTTCCTTCTCTTAAGAAAGGGGAGAAAATCTTATCTAACATTGAATCTTTTGATTTCGCGCTTTTGGGTGTTGGAGAAGATGGTCATGTTTGTAGCCTTTTTCCTGAAAAGGACACTTTTGAAAAATCTAAACTATTTGTTAGTATTAAAGACTCTCCCAAGCCTCCAAAAAAGCGTGTAACGGTTACATATGAACTGCTAAAGAAATGTAATGAGGGGGCATTATTGATAATGGGAGAAAATAAGAAACACTTAATAACCTCTTTTAACTCTAAAGCAAATAGGAAGCTACCCTATAACAAAATTTTAAATGACTTTAACTTTTTTGTTTGTTCTGATTTGAAGCTGTGAGACTTTAATGAAATTAGCTGTAACATCTGCCTCTTTTTCTAAAAATAAATACCTAAGAGATGAGGTTTCTTCGAAATGGCGTGGGAAAATAAAATACAATATCGAGGGAATTCGTTTCACTAAAAGTGAGCTAATCATTTTTTTAGATGATGCCGATGCTGTGATTGTGGGTCTTGATCAGATAGACCTCGAGGTTTTGGAAAGCCTTCCTAAATTAAAGTATATATCTAAATATGGTGTTGGCCTTGACAATGTTGACCTAAAAGCATGTGCAGAGAGAGGGATTCCCGTAGGATGGACTGGGGGTGTAAATAAGCTAAGTGTTGCAGAGATGACGATTGGCTTTGCGATCTCCTTGATAAGAAATCTCTATCAAACATCTTCCCTTTTAAGTAGGGGAGAGTGGAAAAAAGTTGGTGGTAGGCAACTTTCGCATAAAACAGTTGGGTTAATTGGCTTTGGAAACGTTGGTAAGGAAGTTTATAGACTACTTGAACCATTTAATTGCAAGATTTTAATAAATGATATCGATACGAATGCATTTAATGGCTATTCTCTTAAGAACTCTAAGCTAGAAAGAATTTTTAAGGAATCCGATATAATCTCAATACATACACCTCTATCTGAAAAAACTCAAAATTTGATAACAATTAAAGAAATGAGAACAATGAAGCAAAAGCCATTCTTAATAAATACCGCTCGTGGAGGGATCATTAATGAATCGGATTTAGAAGTCGCTTTAGATGAGGGGCATATCTCTGGATTAGCAATCGATGCCTTTATTGAAGAACCCTATCCACCTCATAGCTTAATTGAGAGGGAAAATGTCTATTGTACTCCTCATATTGGGGGCAATGCTGATGAAGCAGTAATGGCCATGGGGAAATCCGCAATTGATAATTTATTAAAAATTACTAAAGGTTAGATTCTAATTGAAAAAGTGTATTTTGTTTGATTTTGATGGTGTTTTAAATGATTCCGTTGGAATTAAAACGAATGCTTTTCTGGAAGCCTACAAAGATGATGCTAACTCTAAACAGCTAGATATGATTAGAGAATACCATCTCCGGCATGGGGGAGTTAATAGAACTCAGAAATTTAGGTATTTCGAAGAGGAGGTTATGTGTCGTTCTGTTCAAGAGTCTAAAATTCAAGCATTAATAAATACATTTGAGGAAAGTGTAGAGAAAGGACTTAAAGGAGATACGCTGTTTTCTGGAGTAAAGTTTTGTTTAAAAAAGATTAATAAACTAAATTTAATATCTTATATTGTTTCCGGTGCACCGAGCGAGGAGATTTTAGAAGTTTTAAAGAGGAATGAGATTGATCAATATTTTTCTGAGGTTTATGGTGGAAATAATTCGAAGGAAACGCATATAAAAAATATATTAATGAGAGAAAACCTGTCCCCTTCAGATATAATTTTTTTAGGAGATTCACTTACCGATTATGACGCAGCTGTTGCATGTGATTTAGACTTCTTAGCAATCAATGCCAATTTTCCGCCTCAAGAAAAAGAGGTCAAACGCTTTAGTAACATTAAAGAGTTTGGGCTAGAGTTGGAGCAGGTCTTAAGCCTTAGATGAGAGTTTTAATTGTTACCCAATATTTCTGGCCGGAGCAATTTAGAGTAAATGATATTGCTCGCGCTCTTAATGATAAAGGTTATGAGGTTATTGTTCTAACGGGCTTACCTAATTATCCAGGAGGAAAAATATTTTCTGGATACTCTTTTAGGGGTCCCTATCGAGAAAACTATAGTGGAGTTACCGTCGTTAGAGTTCCATTAATACCAAGAGGTCAAAAGAAAAATATCTTTTTAGCACTAAATTATTTTTCATTTTTACTATTTTCATCAATTTTAGGTCCTTTCTTTATTAAGGGTAGGATCGATAAGATCTTTGTTTACCAGCCATCCCCTGTGACGGTCGCTTTTCCTGCTGTAATATTAAAGTGGATAAAGAGAGCCCCAATAATATTCTGGGTAACTGACCTCTGGCCTGAGACACTATCGGCTACTGGAATGGTAAAGAAAGAATGGGTTCTATGGCTTTGGTCTAAGTTTGTTAAGTTTTTGTATAAAAATAGCGATCGTATTCTTGTTACCTCAAGGGGCTTTATTGAAAAAATCGTGAGTAGGGGGATTGATAAAGAGAAAGTAGAGTATTGGCCACAGTGGGGAGAGGATCTATTCACTAGTGAAGCCATAAGTAATGAAGTTGTTGGCTATGATCAAAACTTGATACCTGATGGGTTTAAGATTATGTTCGCAGGCAATATTGGAACCAGTCAGGGCTTTGAAACTATAGTTGAGGCTGCTGCTATGCTTAAATACTATAGAGATATCCATTGGGTTGTTTTGGGCGACGGGCTTATGAAAGAATGGGTCGAAGTAGAAATTTTAAATAGAGGTCTTACTGAGAACTTTCACTTACTAGGAAGAAAACCACTGGAGGCAATGCCTCTATATTATAAAAATGCCGATTTACTATTAGCGTCACTAAAAAAAGATCCCCTTTTTACAATTACAGTTCCAGCTAAAATCCAATCCTACCTTCCAAGTGGAAAGCCGATAATTGTATCGATGGATGGTGAGGGAGCAAGTCTAATCGAGCAGGCCGATGCGGGTGTTAGCTGTAAGGCTGGTTGTCCCCAGTCTTTAGCTGAGGGGGTTTTGAAAATTTATGGATTGACGCAGGGTGAACGAGTGATTTTGGGTGCTAATGGAAGAAAATATTTTTTTAACAACTTTGATCGAAATAAGCTCCTCATGCGTCTAGAAGAAATTCTTAATACCCTATGATAATTGCCAAAAATCGCTTCAAATGACATACTTCCCTAATTCAAAAGCCAACTGGAAAGCATAAATGAAAGTTTTAGTTATTGGTGGTACAGGTATGATTGGTCATCGTTTATGGGCCAGCTTGTCTAGTATTGGTCATGAAGTTTATAGTGTTTCTAGATCAGATTTTCGCTCTGAAATGAAAGATCTAAGTCAATTGGATTGGTCTAAATCATTTCAGGGAGTCAACGTAGAAAATCTTGGAAAGCTGGAAGATATTTTATCCGAAATTAAACCAGAAATTACTTTAAATTGTGTTGGTATTGTAAAACAACATGAGTTATCGGAAAGTGCTATTCCAACAATCTCCTTAAATTCACTTTTTCCACATCAGCTAAATAAGTTATGCGTAAACGTTGGTTCAAGGATGCTCCAGATGAGCACTGATTGTGTATTTTCTGGTGAAAAAGGAGATTATACAGAGACTGATATACCAGACGCTACTGATTTATATGGTCGAAGTAAGATTCTTGGTGAAGTTATTAATCACAAAAATACTATAACTATCCGCACTTCAACAATTGGTAGAGAAATAAATCCTCATGGTGGACTAATAGAGTGGCTTCTTTCCAATAAAGGGAAAAAAATTAAAGGTTTCTCTAAGGCTATTTACTCTGGCTTTCCAACACATACTTTTGCAAAGGTTTTAAGTGATTACGTTTTCCCCTGCCCTGATCTAAGTGGTTTATATCACTTATCTACGGAGCCTATAGATAAATTTAGTTTGCTCCAAATGGCAAAAGAGGTTCTTGAGTTAGATATAGAAATCGAAAAAGAAGAGAGTATTTCCATTAAGAGAGATCTAGATTCAACATGCTTTAGAGATTTGACCGGCATGCCTCTCATGAGTTGGAATAATATCATTAACGATCTAAAAGTTGACTTTGACTTTTATAATTCATTAAAGAGATAGAGATGGAAAGTTTCCTAGAGGGAAAAAGGATACTCGTCACCGGTGGTACTGGCTCTATGGGCAAGACTTTCGTAAGAAGAGTTTTGTCAGGAGAATGTGGAAATCCTGAAAAAATAATTGTTTTTTCTCGTGACGAAGGTAAACATCATCAAATGAGGCTAGAGTACCTTCATCGAAAGGTGAGTACTGAAGAAGTTACTTATAATAATTTTAAAAACCTTTTAGAGTTTCGTATTGGCGATGTTAGGAGTTATCAAGATGTTAGCTCTGCCTGTAAAGATGTAGACATTGTTATTAATGCCGCAGCCTTAAAGCAGGTACCATCCTGTGAATATTTTCCTTATCAAGCATTGCTTACTAATTGTCTTGGTGCAGAAAATATTGTGAGGGCGATTAGAGAAAATAACTTAAAGGTCGAAATTGTTGTTGGTGTTTCTACAGATAAGGCTGCTAAACCTGTCAACGTAATGGGGATGACTAAAGCAATTCAAGAAAGAATTTTTACAACAGCAAATATTTTAAACCCCAGTACAAAATTTATGTGTGTACGGTATGGAAATGTCCTGGCCTCTAGAGGGTCTGTGATACCTCTTTTTTATGAGCAAATAAAAAATGGCGGACCAGTAACTCTAACTGTACCTTCCATGACTAGGTTTTTAATAAGTTTAGATGATGCGGTGGATACTATATTCGCGGTAATGAAAAATGGAAATGCTGGTGAGACATTTGTACCTAATGCTCCATCTGCAACGGTTGAAAATATTGCCAAAGCATTGATAGGACATCGGGAAATCGGAATATCTGTAACTGGTATAAGGCCCGGGGAGAAGATGCATGAAATAATGATTTCCGAAGAAGAGATTAATCACTGCTATAGTATTGGTGACTATTATGCTATTCAATCAATGTTACCAGAACTTCAAGGAAGTTTAGAAGGAAAAATAAGCCTTACAAAAGAGTATAGTTCCAATGATGAAGTGTTAGATCTTAAAGGCACTATTGGCTTACTTAAAAAAAATAACCTTTTAAATTTTTCAAAAAAAACAAATGAATTTGAGTTATTAAGGTAGGTATTAATTATGGCACTTAAGGTGATGACAATCGTTGGGACAAGACCCGAAATAATAAAGTTAAGTCGCATTGTTAATGAACTTATTAAATATACAGATCATATTTTGTGTCATACTGGCCAAAACTATGATTACGAATTAAATGAGGTTTTTTTTAAAGATTTAAATATGCCAAAGCCAGATTTCTTTTTAGAGTCGGCAGGGCAAAATGCCAACAAGACTATCGCAAATGTTATTTCCAAGGTAGATGATGTTTTAGAAGATGTTAAGCCCGACGCGATCTTATTATATGGTGATACTAATAGCTGTATCTCTGTAATTGCAGCAAAAAGAAAAAAAATTCCGATCTTCCACATGGAGGCTGGTAATCGTTGTTTCGATCAAAGAGTTCCCGAAGAACTTAATAGAAAAATCGTTGATCACTTGAGTGATATTAATATGGTTCACTGTGAGCACTCTCGGCGTTATTTACTTGATGAAGGTATAAAGCCAGAGACAATAATAAAAACGGGCACGCCTATGAGAGAAGTGCTTAGTTTTTACCAAAATGATATTGAGAAATCAGATATTCTAAAAAGGTTAAATTTGGAAGAGAACGAGTTCTTTATAGTGAGTGCTCATCGAGAGGAAAATATTGATAGTGATACTAACTTTAACGATCTTCTTGATACACTAAATGCTGTTGCTCAGAGGTACGATAAGCGAGTAATCGTTTCTACTCATCCCCGAACTAAAAAGAAGCTTGAAGCTGTAGGACGAAGTGACTTTGATTCTCGAGTTGAATTTATGAAACCGCTTGGCTTTTTTGATTATAATAAGCTTCAAAAGTCATCCTTCTGTGTGATTAGTGACAGTGGAACCATTACTGAAGAGTCTTCAATTCTTAAATTTCCTGGAATAATGATTAGGCAGGCTCATGAAAGGCCTGAGGGAATGGATGTTGGTGTTGTTATCATGTCCGGATTAGTGGCGAATAGAGTAATTGAGTCTATAGACATTGTTACGGCTCAGTATAAGGAATCTATACCGCTAGAAATTGAAGATTATAAGTCAGACTTAGTTTCCAAACAGGTGGTAAAAGTAATCCAAAGTTATACGGATTATATTAACAGAACAGTTTGGCACAAGTTCTTATAAGGAAATGAAAAGGTTTTTTGACTTTACCTTTGCATTAATTGTTACTTTCTTTAGCTTACCTTTGATGGTACTTGTCATGATTGTTGTGCGTATGACATCTCGAGGACCAGCTTTATATTGGTCCGATCGAGTAGGAATCGAAAATGAAGTTTTTTCTATGCCCAAATTCCGAACGATGCTAATTGAGACTCCTCAAGTTGCCACACACCTTTTAAATGACTCCCAGTCGTATTTAACTGCTATTGGTGGGTTTCTTAGGAAAACAAGCCTAGATGAGCTGCCACAGCTTTGGACAATATTAAAAGGCGATATGTCCTTTGTTGGACCTCGGCCTGCACTTTATAATCAGGCTGATCTTATTGCGATGAGAACAAGGAGGGGAGTTCATAAGCTGCGGCCTGGCTTAACAGGTTGGGCACAGATAAATGGTAGGGATGAATTAGATTTGGAGGAAAAGGTTCAGCTTGATTTTTATTATTTAACTCATAGGTCATTTTTTATGGATTTTAAAATAATAATCCTAACCCTCGTTAGGGTTGCAATGAGAAAGGGGATATCACATTAGCTTCTATCAAACCGAAGGTTTATGTCCTCTGAAATTCGTTCTTTTATGTTAACTTCTAAAAATCCGTGGTCGATTAAAAACTCCCTTATATCATTTTCATTTTTATTTTTTTCGATGAGAATACTGTTCACCATGCCACTCTCAAGAACTTTCTTGGCCCCTTTTAAGACGAGAAAGTCTAAGCCATCCACGTCAATCTTTAGCCAGTCTGGGCTTGGAAGATTAAAGTCAAATACAAGTTGATCAATTGTGAATGAAATCATTGGAACTCGTAATGTTTTATTTTTAAAATTTGCATCTTTGATACCTGTTGATGAAAAGTTGTGCCCGCTAGTTCCTGAGGCATCACTAGCCATTTCAAAAAAACCTAAGTTTGATCTATTACTCATAGGCGAGTTCATTGGAAGGATTTTACCCATAAAGTTATTTATTTTAATGTTTTTGCACAGTGTGTCGAAGGTCCCGGGGGTGGGCTCAAAAGAGATTATAGAGTTATCGGGTAGATCGCTATGATAATTTAATACATTGGCAGCATAAAGGAGAGAGACTGCGCCAACATTAGCTCCAATATCAAATAAAACACCACCTTTTTTTGCATTTTCCTCGATCCATTTGGTGGTGCTTTCCTCTCTGAAGCAAAAGCCAGCTCTTCTAAATTCTCTGTGGGAGTTGGCAGTCATCTTAACGGGAAGATCGTAAGGCATTTTTGTAAAAGGAGTTATCCTTTCTTTAGTCATGCTGATGATGCGATTAGGAAGAAAGTTTATAAAAGCTGCTAAAAAAAATGATAGCAGCTTGTACAGCCTATCTCTTAGGGTCGATAGGCGGCTAAAGAGTGCCCTAATTAAACGATTAGGGTGGTTTCTTAAGTGGTATTCAGCTTTTAAAGAGATCATTGTTAAGGCTTAACTTTCCTGTTCATTTGTACAATTGATTTGTAATCATCAGGGGTGAAACGTTTTATTTAATAGCTTGGTTTTCATTTTAGAATACTAAGGAGAGGGAGTCTATCTATTTACTGGGGCAGCCTTTTGATTTTAAAACCCTATTCTCTAAGAATTTGAATTCAGGTATCTAGTGCTTTTATTATCTCTGAAACAACTTTTTCCCTGTTATCTTCAGATATAACAAATAGGCTCTTGTACCTATCTTTTAATTTGTTCACAGCTTCAGCTCTATTCGCGATTACTCGTTTGCAGGCTTCTCTGAAAGAACCCAGGTCACTAGTACCAATCGCTAGGTCGAGAAAACGGAAACTAAGAACTGGTTCCCCTGATCGATCTCTCAAAGATGTCGAGTTATCAAAACCAGGCAGTTTTCTTAGGTCAAGATACTCTATGCACGGGACTCCTAGATATATCATATCCACGGCGACACCGGAATAAAAAGACACAGCAAAAATCGCTTTAGTTGAAATTGAGAATGGGTGATCCTTCGTAATTTGCCAACTTTTTCCATAGTTCTCTTTGCCAAGTATTTTTTCATAAATACCATCATTAGTTTCTTTTGGGTGTAGCTTGATGATTAGCTTTAATTCAAACTCATCAATTATTACTTTCTTTAGGTTAGCTATAGCCTCCTGTTTTCTATCGGGAGGAAAATAATCACAGTAGGATCTTGAAATTAGGAATACATAATTATCCCAATTTGTTTTGGGAGGAAAGTCTTGAATAAGGCTATTGGACCAGTCTTTTGAATGACGAGGAATTCCCGTGATCAGTAAGTTGCTATCATGAAGTGAAAATGTTTTTTGGTAGTATTCAATTTCCTCTTTTGAGTATAGAAAGCATGTTAGTGAGGTTGCCCTTTTTCGATCATGTTTTTTAGGAATAATAGGATCTTGATTTATATCGATACCATGACAAATAGAAAACTTGATAGATTTATCAAACAACTTTATTATTTCTTCGTTGTATTGCTTGTGCTCTTCATAAATATCAAACAAAAGAATTGAACTCTCGTCATCAAAGTCTTTAAAAGAAAAGTGAAGCTTTCTCAGGGTAAGCTTTTGGTTTAAGGATTCTAAACTATTGAGCATTTGATTTAGGTATAATTTAGCTTTCTGAATAGGTCGATTTCCACCGAGGAAAGGTAGCCGTATAGGGATTTTGTTGGTTAGAGTGCTTTTTTGTGCTTGTTCAAAATCACTATACCGAAGATATCCATTTCCAAAACTCTTAATTAGAATTTCATCAAAGTATTTGTTCGAGATTTTTAATAAAGGACTTTCATAATCAAGGTGAAGAATATTTCCTGGCTTTGGTACAATCATTTTTATACAAATCTCAGGTGCTATCGTCTTTAAGGAGCTAATGACAGGTAGCCAGTTGTCTAATATTCCAAAACTTGGTGAACATAAAAAGTATAACACTTTAGTCATAACTATTTTCTCTTGAGCTCTCTTTTAAAAATTGGAGTATGAGGGCCAGTTTAATTTGTTATCCAAAAAGCACAATTAAAGGTTAAATTTAATTGCCTCTTTGGGTTAGCTTTCTCGAATCTTTGTTATTAATTATAGTTTTATCTTACCTTTGACTAGTGTTCTTAGTTTTGAAAGGTAGCTATGTGTATATACTTTTTTTCTAAGTATTCATATCCTCATAGTCACTTATGATTTGAATAGCCCTATCAAGTACCTCGTGCCCGTCAGATAAAAGTCGACTATAACCTTCATTCTGTATGCGTTTAAGATCACTATCAAGACTTAAGTAAAGGCCTACTTTATCTAGTATTTCCTTTCGTGACCTAAAATAAACTGCCTCAATATCCTCTTTGAAAAGTAAGGCCATTTCTTTAGTATATTCACAAAGCATCAAGGTTCTTGTCGCTGGGATTTCAAAACAGCGTCTTGTGTATTTATCGTTATTAATTTTAGAAAGAAACACGAGTGCGATTTTTGATTCGTTTAGCTTTTTATTATAATCATCGTCAAATAATGGGCATATATCTCTTCCAAGGTAAGATTTAAAAAAAGAATAGTGGGGGGAGTTTTCCCAATTATTACCCCATATTTCTATGCCTTTTCCAAATTTTTCGATCAGTGATCTTAGACAATTGTCACGGCCATCCTTTTCGAAATGTCCAATGAAAACAACATTAACATTTTTTTTTATTTTTGGTATTGGGTAGTGTTTATCTTTTCTGTAGTTAGGTAATAGCAGGGAGGTATTTTTAAAACCTATACTTGCATATTCTTTAATATTTTTTTCACGATAGGCGTAGATTTTGTCAGCAAATTTTAATATTGAGAAAAAGTATCGATATACATATTTGGGGAGCTTTTCCGTAAAGGGATCATCGTTATTATAGACAAAAACTTTTGCTTTTTCTCTTATACTTTTTACCGTCGATGGCCAGATGTGTGTTGGCCGATAAAGAAAGATTAAGTCAGGCTTAAATTCTTCAACTTTTTTAATAAGGGCGTTATTAAGATTTCTTACAGAGGGGCCAATAATGTACTTATATTGAAACTTTTGCCAACATGATGAAACAAAGCTTCCTCCAGTTTCAAGCTCATTTGATAATGGTGTAAAGCTGAAGTATGTACAATAAGTAAACTTATCAACAGTACAGATAGTTTTAAAAGCTTCAAAAAGGGGATTCTCATAGGTTGTTGAGAACCAGCTCCCCACAATGAGTACTTTTACTTGTCCCATATATTAGACTTTTCCCAGTGACCCTCTTTATTTTTCCACCATACTCTTGGATCTCTAAACCTATCTGCTACTTCATCAAACTTTTGCTCAGACCAACCTACGTACTCTAGCCATCGCTTTAAATCCTTTGATTTTACATGATCCATTTCTTTTATAATCTTGATACCTTCATCACGAGTCATCTTACCTGCTCGAATATCCTTACATACATGGTCTGTCGCCCTACCATAACCAAACTTAATATATTTCATATAGTCGTGAATCCCATTCTCATGCATGTCGTCTAGGTTAGACATTTTACGGTAGGTCCTTTCAAAGGGTTCTTCTGCTTCTAGAAATCCATAGTTCTCCATCATAAGTGGGCCATGTTCATTAGCATCCCATTTAAAAAAGTTTGAGATATAAATACCTCTGACACCGACTTCATCAATGTCCTCGTCGCTTGGATAAACCCATGGGAGTAAGTCTTGTTTCTTTAAGTCTTCGCCATATCCTTGAGCGCTTTCAAGAATGTCATACCATTCAAAACCTCTGAGGCAATGTTCGTGGCGATAACGATAAGTGAACTCAACAAGATCATTATATGAATGCATTCCTCCGAGGTCCATGAAGCCGTGCTCTCCCCAAATCATTAAAGGTATCTTTTGATTAACACTAACTTGAATAGGGTAGGTAAATATTCCAGCATGGGCATGCCAATTCATGTCCCCCATTAACTGCATGCCGATTCGATTCATTGCTTTTAATACGCGGATGCTAGGAGTAAAGAATAAGTGATCTACTCCAAAAGCCTCTCTCATATTTAAAAGGTTTTTCATTCCCGTAGGAGTGTAGTTATTCCCATGATAGGTAACAAGAAGCGGATTCAAGTTATAAAGGGTTTTGATAATATGAATTTGAAAATAACTGTCCTTCCCTCCACTAACGGGGATAATGCAGTCATAGTTTGAGCCATCTTTTGAACGATACTTATTTATTATCTTTTCAAACTTTTCTTTGCGGTTTCCCCAGTCAACATCTACTCTTTGAGCGGCTGTTCGGCATCCAGAGCAGACACCGTTATCGTCGAAGGTCAGAGGGGTTGCCGAAACTCCGGGATAAACACAATTGAAACAATAGGTCATTGGTTTAATCTCATCGTACATTGATACCTTCTTTTTTTAATTCTTTTTTAGCGCGCGGATAGGCACGCTCAGTAAAATGAAAAATGTTCCCAGCAGCAACTGCAGAGCAATTCGTCTTGGTGAAGATTTCGTAAAAGTCGTCCAAGTCTCCTGCTCCACCACAGGATATAACTGGGATTTTGAGTTCTTTCGTAAATTCATTGATAGTGCTTATATCAAATCCTGTTGCCAAGCCGTCTCGATCAATCGAGTTAAGGAATACTTCCCCAGCACCTAATGCCTCAGCTTCCCTTGCCCACTGTAAGGCAGAAACACCTGTGTTGAATTGACCAAACTGTGTGTGAACTAAAGGAGAATCTTCTATAATTCTATAATCAATTGAAACAATGATTGCCTGACGGCCATATTTCTCAGAAGCAATCCTAATCAGTTCTGGATTTCTAAATGCTTCTGTATTAATAATTACTTTGTCCGCACCATTTTTAATTCTGAGATCAATATCTTCAAGTGTCTTTATTCCTCCACCGAAGGCCAGGGGCATAAAGCAGACTTTTGATATTAGCTTTATGATATCCTCTATGTTGTTGTAGGACTTTACCTTGAGGTCATCCCTCCCAAGATCATAAGTTCTGTTTCTACTTATGTCTAAATAGATTAACTCATCAACGTCCCATTCATTATAACGAGCAGCCTGATTTACGACATTTCCAATCTTTTGGTGGACATTAAAATGTTCACTCCTAACGATATGACCATTTAATATATTTAATACTGGGATTAATCTTCTTTTTAACATTCTAATCTTTCAAATTCATTCAATAATTTTAATCCTGTTTTTTGGGATTTTTCAGGATGGAATTGAAACCCGACAACATTGTCTTTTTTTACTGCAGAAACAAAATCCTGACCATATTCAGAAACACCTAAAACGTCTTCACTTTCGCTACAATGACAATAATAACTATGAGTAAAGTAGAAGGACTCATCGAGAGTGAATGGAGATTTTTTACTATTTCGACAATTGTTCCAACCAACATGAGGAACCAATAGATCTTGGCTTCTGTCTGCTAGAGGTTTAACCGTTCCTTTTATTAGTCCAAGTCCTTCATTGCTTCCATATTCACTGCTTTCCTCAAAGAGTAGTTGCATACCAAGGCAAATGCCTAGAAAAGGCCTGCCTGATCTTACGTATTTTTCTATTTCCGAAACCAAGTCATTTTCGATTAACCTGTTCATCACGTGAGGAAAGGATCCTACTCCGGGGAGAATGACGTGTGAAAATTTTGAAAAATCATTTTTATGAGAAATAAATCCCCATTCAATGTTTAGAAAACTGAGAGCGTTTCCTACTGACTGAATATTCCCATTTCCACATTCAATTAGACCAATCACAGTGTGCTCGAGCCATTTTTAATCAAATCCCACGAAGTTGCCGTACCAGGTGAAATATTTTGAGTCGTTCTTTTTCCTATAAGGCTATTGAAGTATTTAGGTGGTAACCCATACCCAGGTCGGATTCTTTTGATACAGCTTGCGTCAATTGAATCACCTTTTTGCATCTCTTTCACAAAATAAATAGACCGTCTAAAAATCTTATTGGATTCTTCAGCTTTCTCTAGCCTATATGTAGGTTTTTGGGTAGCGCTCCAGATCGCTCTGGTTTCCGAGCATAAGCCTGCAAACTCTTTAGGCTCGAGCGAAAATGACGAATCTGGGCCACCATCTTCTCGATTTTCAATGAGGTGTTTTTCAATAAGGCATGCGCCTAGCGATACTCCTGCAACGGAGGCAGCTGTTCCAAGTGTGTGATCAGATAGGCCGGTTAAAACTTGAAAGTCTTCTTTTAGGGTTTTTATCATTCCCAAGTTTGATTGCTCGAGTGGAGTTGGGTAACCACTAATACAGTGAAGGACAATGATTTTATCATGAAACTTTTTAATTATATTAACAGCTTCATCTATTTCATTCTTCAACGCCATTCCGGTTGAAATAATAATAGGTTTATTTTTCTGGGCTATGTATTCAATTAAGGGAAGGTCAACTATTTCAAAAGAGGCTACCTTAAACGCAGGGACATTTAGGTCCTCTAGAAAATCTACAGCCGTTTCATCAAAAGGGCTTGAGAATATTGTAATGCCAACTTCTTTGGCGTAATTAAAAAGCTCTTGATGCCACTCCCAAGGTGTATGGGCTTCCTTATAAAGGTCATAAAGGGTGTAGCCTTTCCAGGTACCATCTACAATCTTAAAATCATCTTTGTCAGATCTTAGAGTCATCGTATCAGGGGTATAGGTTTGAATTTTTACAGCATCAGCTCCAGCTTCTTTAGCTTTTCTAATTAGGTCTAATGCCTTTTGGATTTTGCCATTATGGTTTGCTGAAATTTCAGCAATTAGGTACGGTTCAAACTGTGGGCCAATGTATTTGCCGTCAATAACAACATGCTTCATTATTACCTCATATAATATCGAATTTTATCAGACATATGCTCACTTTTGAAGCCTGCCCTTTCAAAGGCCTTCTGTGAAGGAATATTGTCTTTTTTTACATAACCTACCAAGAGGCTTCCAAGACTATTTTGAAAGAAATATTTTGCGGCGAGTCTGAGAATTTCTTTTGAGTGGCCAAAGCCCCTGTAGTTTTTTTCAATGGAAAAATTAATGACAGATTCAGCACTCACCTCAATTCTTACTTGGCCTATGTCTTCACTATCCTTTTGAATAATAAGAAGGTGACTGTTTTTGCTGATAAGCTTTTGCTCAAACCATTTTATATGGTCTTTCAAGTTTATTATCTTAGAGTTAAATGAATTTGATCTTACATCTGGATCATTTGCCAATTCAAAGTATAGAGTAAGGTCACCCTGTGTGGCCATTCTATAGGATAGCATCAAGTATCTCACTAGAAACTCTTTCTACCCCAATTCCGTCACAAAGCTTAAAACTATTTGAGGCTACATTATTTATTTCTTCTGTTGAATCTAGCTTTTCAAACACTTTAAACCAGTCTTTTTTGGTTGTTTTTCGGCCATCTCCAACAAAAAGTAATGACTTTTCTTTATCAAGCGTCTGAATGATACAGTCTTGGTTATCGGCAACAAGCACAGTGAAGCAGGGAGCGCCTAGGCAGGCTCTTTCCCAAGATGAAGTTCCTCCAGCACCGAAACAAATATCCGATTCTTTTATTGCTCTTGCCATATCATCGATAAAATCAACAACCTCAAAAGGCTTTTTTCCATTAGATAATTGTTTAATTTTCTTATAATCCGGGTGAGTTGATTTAATTACTACTTTTATCTCTAATGTGCCCTGATATTCTAGGTAGGCTTTAATGACTTTCATTGTTTCATTAGTTAGGTCGCTCCCTCCAAAAGTCACAAGGACTTTTGAAAAGTCGTCTTTTTTTTCAAATAATACAGGACGAGCTTTTTTAAAATTATCTCCTAGTAGGGCATATTTTGGCCCCAAGAAATAAATGCATTCACTTCTTTCATTTAAGCTTCTATATTGAGCCAACGACTGGGGGGAGTTTTGATCGATAAGAAAATTACAGAAATGCCTTCGATTCTTTAGATCATCAATGACTACTATGTTATTTATAGGAAGTGATTTCTCATAATCAGAGTCAAGAAAGTAATGGTCAATGATCGCAAGGCTAAAGTTGCCTACTCTCTTCATAAATTGCTGAGTGTCCCTAATCTCATCGTCATAAGGCACGCCTAGGTAGCTATTGATAGTTGGTGGTGGTAGAACGTGAACAGAAAAGTCATCTTTAATTAAATCTATAAAGTTGCCATCATGGGGGCGGGTCAGAAAGTGGACGCTACAACCTCTGGCTCTTAAAGAAAGGGCTAAGCTCCTGCATCTAAAGAGGTGACCTGTACCAATATGCTTTCCTGAATCTACTCGAACAAGAACCTTTGTCATATCAGCAGTATTTTTTCTTATATTTAAGTTCAGCTAATTCCCAGTCAGAAGGGTTGTCAATATCTTGGACCTCAAGCTCAGGTAATTCAAACCCAATAGTATTTTCTGTGATCATTGCTCTATTCTCTAGGAAGCTTTTTGCTTTTCCCCAGTAGAACTGACCTGCATCATGATATCTTGAGGGCAAGTCTTGTGAACGTGTATTTTTAAATTCTGGGTTACAAAATTCTAGTACTTCATTTTCCATTTTGAGGGCTCTTTGGATAGGAAAAGAGAATTTACATACTGAAATCAGACTTGATGAGGATGTTTTTTTAAATTTTTTAAATGAGTTTATGAGTGTTTCTTTTCCAAGTAGAGGAGAGGTGGGGTAAATACAGCAAAAAGAATCAACTTCTAATTTAAAGTATGAAGCATAATTGAGTATAACTTCTTCAATTACATTTGCTGTCGTTGCAAAATCAGAAGAATTCTCTTCACTTCTTAAAAATGGAACTTTAGCACCGTTTTGTATAGCAATGTTTTTTATTTTTTGAGAGTCTGTTGAAACCATGACCTCATCAAAAACCCCAGAATCTAGAGCATATTTTATGGAGTAGGAAAGAAGAGGTTTTCCATAAAAGTCTTTTATATTTTTATCTGGGATTCTTTTACTTCCACTTCTTGCTGGAATAATTGCTAAATTCATTTAAAAAACTCGATTATATTCCTACTCACATATTTCATTTCTTCTTCAGAAAGGCCGTAGTAAATGGGAAGGCTAAGGCAGGAGTTGTAGAAGCTTTCGGACACGGGAAAGTCTCCCTTCTTGAATCCCTTCTTTTTGTAGAAAGGTTGAAGGTGGACTGGAATGTAATGAACTCCTGGAGTTATCTTTCTCTCTCTAAGGAAATGAAATAACTTTAATCGGTCCTCATTTGTTACAACATATAAATGAAAGGATGAAGCACTTTCCTCGATTTGATAGGGGAGGTTTAAAGGGGTTTGGTTTAAAGATTCATTATAAAAAGCGGCGACTTCATTCCTCTTTTGAATGAATTTCTCAAGACTCTTCAGTTGGCTTAGACCTAGTGAAGCGAGAATGTCTGGGAGTCTAAAGTTATAGCCAAGGCCTAATTGTTCATAAGTCCAGGGACCGTCGGGTGAAGAAACCATTTGTGCTTCATCACGAGTTATGTAGTGATTAGATATGAGCTTCATCTTATCTGAGAGTTCTGATGAATTAGTTGTGGCAATCCCTCCTTCTCCTGTAGTTACAATCTTCACAGGGTGAAAGCTAAAGACTGTAATGTCAGAGAACTCACAATTTCCGACGGGCTTGTCTTTGTACCTTGCCCCGATGGCATGGGAGGCATCTTCGACAATTTTGAATCCGTATTCCTGGGAAAGCTTATGAATCTTCTCCATATCACATGGCTGCCCACTAAAGTGAACAGGTACTACGACTTTAGGAAGAGATCCTTTATCTTTTGCCAAAATAAGTTTTTCTTCGAGTTTATGAGGACATAAGTTATAAGTTCTTTCGTCTATGTCAACAAAATCAACATTTGCTCCACAAAATAGAGCTGCATTTGAAGTTGCAACAAATGTATTAGGAGAGGTCCATAAAGTGTCGCCTGGGCCAAGTCCCAAAGAAAGGTAGGCTATGTGAAGAGCTGAGGTCGCGCTGTTTACAGCAACAGCATACTTTGAAGAAACAATTTCTCCAACCGCTTTTTCAAAATTGGAGAGTACTGGGCCTTGAGTAAGAAAATCTGATCGAAGCGTCGATAAGACTGAATTTATATCATCCTCTGAAATATAGTGCCGACCATAGGAAATATTGTTCAACACTATACCTCAAAGTTTGGATTAACATGCTTCTTTATTAACACCCTCAGGTCTTCGGGGGTTAGCCAATCATCATTGGTCCCAGAGTTGTATTTAAAACCTTGGGGAACTTTTTTAGCATCGAATTTTTCAGCATACATTTCAAATTTCTTCATTCCTTCAGGTGAGAGAATGGCATAATACTTTCCGCAGTCAACTGTATTTTGCGAATCAGACTCAGTGATCATTTCTTCGTGAATTTTTTCACCTGGCCTTATTCCTGTCAGTTTTTGCTCGCAGTCTGGAGCAATCGCCTTTGCAATATCAGTAATTTTATAGGATGGAATCTTGGGAACAAATATTTCTCCACCGTTAGCATTCTCCAGAGCGTATAGAACCATTCTTACCGCGTCTTCGAGAGAAATGCTAAATCGTGTCATGTTTTCATCGGTTATTGGCAAGAAACCAGATTCTCTTTGCTTTATAAAAAATGGAATCACTGAGCCTCTTGAGCCCATAACGTTCCCATAGCGAACTACGGAAAAGGATAACTCTCTATTTCCAATCATATTGCTTGCGGCAATGAAGAGTTTATCAGAGCAGAGCTTAGTTGCTCCATAGAGATTGATTGGAGCAGCAGCTTTGTCCGTTGAAAGGGCAACAACCTTTTTGACTCCACAATCCATTGCAGCATCGATGATATTCTGTGCACCGTAAACGTTCGTTTTAATACACTCTAGTGGATTATACTCTGCTGCAGGAACCTGCTTTAGAGCAGCTGCATGGATTATAACGTCGACACCTTCACAGGCTCTACGGAGTCTATTTAGGTCCCTTACGTCACCAATAAAGAAACGAAGTTTGTTTGTCCCATTTTCACAATATGGTTGGAAAGCAGGGCTGGTCATCATTTCGAATTGCTTTAACTCATCTCTCGAGAAAACAATAACCTTTTTTATGTCTGGATATTCTTTCAGAATCGCTTCAATAAAGGCTTTGCCAAATGAGCCAGTACCACCCGTGATCAATATACTTTTGCCGTGCAGCATAGATACTCTCTTTTTATAAAGGAATTTGTATATTAATACTACATACGCTTCAGATGTCCAAACAAAGAATCTTAAGGTAATGTCATGCTTCTATGAGAAAATTAAAAGGCAAATCACATATTTCAGGTGAAAACTATTTATACATTCCATTAGAAATCTATAGGAGAGAGCTGAATGGAATGCTTCTGCTATCCCTTATTGCGGTAAAAAGAGGATGGAAGGTTGTAATTGGTGGAAAGAGGGCTCTGTTCCCTCTTCTTGATAGCTTTCCTGAAGGCGTAGTCCTTTTAAAAAGTGTTGTTCCCGGGGAAATTGACCTTCAAAGTCGTATTCGAGGGTTTGGGCATAAAGTAGCCTCTATTGATGCTGAGGGTCTATTGCCAAGCAATGGGAGGTCTGGTGTTGAGCTGCGATATAGTCATGAAACCATTAAAAAAGCAGACATGTTGTTTTTTTGGGGCATGGACCAGTTCAAGCAAGTAGAAAAATATATTCCATCGGTTAAAAGTTGTGGAGTCATCACAGGAAGCCCTATTTTTGATTATTGGAAAGCGCTGAAAAGGTTGAACAAAAAGAAAAAATGTCCCGATAAGAAGACAATTTTAATTGCGACGAGTTTTCCTTATCCTAATCATTTCATTAATAAAGAAATGTCTTACTCCGCAGTGCGGGACGCGAGTGGCAGTGGGGCTACGGAGGATCACTTTAAAGAGATATTCTTAGACGGGAAACTTCAGAATCTTATATACCCACAATTTAAAGGACTTGCAGAATCGATTATTAAAAATAATCCTGAAGTGAAAATTATCTTACGACCCCACCCTTCTGAAAATCCAGAACCTTGGGAAGCCCTCGCTAAGTATGAAAATGTTGAGATGAGTAAGTCAGGGGAGATTTCACCAATTCTATTAGAGTCAGATATTCTATTTCACTTTAATAGTACAACCTCAATTGAGGCCCATTATTATGGAAAAAATATCATTACCTATATACCAGAGGATCTTCCAATTGAACTATCCAACCGTTTAAATCAATATGCTCTAAAGTCTTCAGTTATTTCAAAAAATGTTGAAGACCTAATGGAAAAAATAGAAGCTTCACTCAAAGGCTTAAAGCTGGAGGTTGACTTGGATTTAAATACTCTAGTGAAAGACTGTTTTGATCAAAGGGTTTCTTCATCTTCGGAAAATATTTTGGATGAATTATCTAAATTTGGTCAAATTAGTATTTCTAGAGATTTTCCTTCTTTAGTTAAGATTCGTTTTAGCCCCAAAGCATTGTACTCACACCTAAGGTTGAGGTTAGTTTGGTTTGCAGGATGGCTTGACCATTTGACTGGTATTCTTTCAGGCAAATATTCCTCACAAAAGGATATTTTTAGATATGGTAAAACTAAGCAGGGTGAATTACCAATTAGCGAGCTGAGGCAAAAAGTAGAAAGTTTGGCCGAAGTCTTGGATATTGACTCTGAGGAGATAGGACTTAAAAAGTTGCGCAATGGCCTTTTTAAGATAGAGGTAACTAGTTGAAAAAGGTTATATTTGATATTGGAACTCATGAGGCTCAAGAGTTAAGAGTCCTTACAGGTGATAGGCTTTATATTGCTAAGGTATATCTTTACTGGTGGTTTGATTGGGTTAGGCGACAGGTTAAAAAATTGATTAACTATAATGGTTTAATAAAGTACGGAGAAGGTGCGTTTATTGAGTCTCCTGCGAACTATGGAGTGACGACTCACTTCTGGTACCTCTCTCTTTTTCTTAGTCCAGAGAACTACCTGCGAAGCTTTACCGCAGTTTTAGTTGACCCTGTGGTTGAGGTCGTAATGGGCTTTTTCTCAAAGCTAAGGACAAAATTCAAAAGGGCACTATTTTTACCGATCGCAGTCTTACCCCACGAGTTTATAAATGAATCTAAACTTGTAACTTTTTATATTGAGAAAAACTCTTTGAGCTCATCTCTTTTTTATAGTGGGGAGAGTGATGAGTTGACTCTTTGCTCAGGTTACTCCTTTGATAAAGTAATAAACGATCTTCATAATGAGGACCTTCTAGCGGGGGGGGACTTAATCGTGCTTAGGATGAACTGTGAGGGAGCAGAGTTAGGGGTTGTGAAGTCACTCATCGAAAAAAGCCTCTGTCCTTCTTTGATTTTGGGCAGCATTAATGATGTTTTTAAGAAGTATGGTCAAGAGCTCGCATCTGAATTAGATCAAATGATAGAAGGAAATAATATTAAATTTTGTTACTTTAAAGGCAGTGATCCGAGTACATGGATAAAGGCAATAGAAGCTATTAAGGAAATTTAATGATAAGTGTAGGAAGACCATATTTGCCAAATAAGAAAAAACTTTATCATTTATTAGATAAGATTTATGCCAATACTTGGCTAACAAACAATGGGCCCTTAAGTAAGGAGCTTAGGCAAAAGCTCGGTGAGTTTTTGGGAGTTGAGAATTTACTTTTGTGTGCAAATGGTACTCTTGCTCTGCAAATTGCCTATAAAGCATTAGGTGTCAGAGGAAAAGCTTTAACCACGCCTTTTTCATTTATAGCTACCGCAAGCAGTTTGGAGTGGGAAGGGATACCTTTTGGCTTTTCAGACATAAACCCGTGCACCTTTAACTTAGATTTTACATTGGCGGAAAGCTCTTTAAGCTCTGGTGGCTTTGACTCTATTGTACCGGTTCATGTTTTTGGTAATCCGTGTGATGTTGAAGACGCGGAAATGGTAGCGGAACGCCATAATCTAAAGGTGATCTACGATGCTGCTCATGCCTTTAATGTTAAATATAAGAATAAAAGCGTACTAAGTTTTGGTGATGCTTCCACATTAAGCTTTCATGCAACAAAATTATTTCATTGCACAGAGGGGGGGGCAGTCGTCTTTAAGAAAAAAGAAGACTTAGAAACGGCTGAACGATTAATAAATTTTGGGTTTGATGAAAATAAAGAAATCAGAGGGCCTGGTATTAATGCGAAAATGAGCGAAATTCATGCGGCAATGGGTTTAGCTGTTTTGGATGATTTCCATCTTATTCAGGAAAGGGTTCAACAAATAGCTAATCACTATAGAGATGAGTTAAAGGATTACTTTATGTTGCAAGTTTGGAATGAAGGTAGTTCTTCAAATAACTCATACTTTCCAATTGTGTGTAAATCAGAGGAAGAGCTTCGTGCCTTAATTAAAGAAATGAACGATAAAAATATTTACCCTCGTCAATATTTCTCTCCTTCTTTAGATACGTTGGGTTACTCAAGTCACACTTCTGGAAAGATGCTTAAATCAATTGAAATCGCCTCAAAAATCATTTGCTTGCCAATTTACCCTGAAATGAGTGACGAAGATGTAAAATCAGTTGTAAGAGTATTAAAAAAATGAAAAGTATTTTAATTCGAGCTGATGGTAGAAAGGACCTAGGGATGGGTCATTTGAATCGTTGCTTGATAATATCAAAATATTTAGTGAATCAGTTCGATTGTGAGGTTCACTTTTTTATTGAGGATGATCATGCGGCAAGATCATTTTTAAGTGGAAAAGATTCCTCTGGTGTTAACCTGTACTTTTTTGAAAAAAAAATCTCATTATCAGAGCAGGCATTATTCTTAATAGGGCGTTCAATGTCCCTTGGGTGCGATGTTGTTCTTTTCGATCTATTAGAGTTTAATCTAACGCCTGAATTGCTGGGCCCTTTAAAAAGAAACAATATAAAAATAGCTTGTATTATTGATGACTCAAACTATCGTGAAGTTGATGCTGATTTGGTGTTAAACGGAAACCCCAACCAGAAAGCAGAAAGTTATAAGAGGTTCGGTGAAAAGTACTTAATAGGACCCGAATTCTTCATTATGGATAGAAACTACGACCAGATGCCCTTGCCCCCATCTGGGGAATTGAAGAAGCTTTTGATAACCTTGGGAGGAAGTGATCACAATAATTTACTTTTTAAACTTCTAGACTCGATAGAAGGTATTACTCAAGTATTTGAAATTTCTATCATTACATCAAGGGCAACTGGCTATATTGATAAACTTCAAAATAGAGCATCGCGTAGCTCTAAAGAAATTGAATTATTTGTCGATTTAGATGGGCTTTACGATATTTGGAAAAGGTTTGACTTTGCAATTACTGCCGGTGGTAATACTCTCTTTGAAAGAATTGCAGCGGGCATTCCAGGTGCAACTTTATGCCAACTTGAAAGACAAATGGAGATCTCTGATTGTTTTGAAGAGTTGGGGGTGAACATTAATCTTGGTTATGGTCCGGACCTTTCTGAAGATGCTATACATAAAAAAATTAGTCTTCTTCTTGAAAACAAATCATTATTGATCGATCAAGTTGATATATGTAGAAGTATTGTAGCGGGAGCAGGTTTGAGAATCTTCTCCCAAAAATTAAAAAATCTAGTGGGAGAAAATTATGAGAAGAAATAGTAGTGAGCACAGGGCAATCTTTATTGCTGAAGCAGGTATAAATCATGATGGCAGTCTCGAAAAAGCTAGGAAGATGGTTGATGCGGCTGTAGAAGCAGGTGCAGACTATGTTAAGTTTCAGAGCTTTAAGGCAAAAAAGCTTGTCACCCATGATGCTTTAACTAGCAGTTATATAGATGAAGGAAGCCATGAAGGTGAAAGTTTTAGAGATCTATTAAAAAGACTTGAACTGGATGAAGAGGCTCACAAAGAGTTAAAGCTTTATTGTGATAGCAAAAATATCAAGTTTTTAAGTACGGCTTTTGATAATGAGTCTTTTGATTTTCTTGTTTCTCTGGGGATTGATGTCGTGAAGATTGCATCAGGCGATTTAACGAACCTGCCTTTAATTCGTCACATGGCAAAGTCAAAACTCCCCATTATTCTCTCAACTGGAATGGCGACTCTTGGTGAAACAGAAGAGGCAGTAAATGCAATCTTGGAGCAAGGAAATGATCAAATCACTCTACTCCACTGTATTTCATGGTATCCGGCGGAGATTTCTACAACTAACCTTCGTTATATGGAAACATTGAGAAATGCTTTTCCATTTGATGTGGGTTATTCCGATCATACTTTAGGAATCAATATGAGTATCGCTGCTAGGGCATTGGGAGCAACAGTAATAGAAAAACATTTTACCCTAGATAAAAAAGAGTTTGGACCGGATCATGCGGCTTCAATTGAGCCTGACGAAATGAAAGCTTTAATCAAGGGACTAAGGGAAATTGAAGAGGGACTAGGGAGTACACAGAGAATATTTTGTGAAAAAGAGCTTGGCCAAAGAAAAGTTCACCGAAGAAGCGTGGTCGTAGCAAAAAATATTACAGAGGGGGAAGAGTTTTCTTCAGATAATCTTACGATAAAGCGACCTGGTACTGGTATTAAACCCAAGCATTTTGAAGATATTCTGGGTAAAAAATCTCGATGCAACTATAAAGCAGATGAGTTACTTCGTTGGGGTGATGTCGTTGAGTAAAAAAAAGAAAGTTTCTTTTATTGGAGCTAGAGCAGATGGCCAGGCAGGGGTAGTTCTTGACGTAATTGCCTACTATTCAAATGAGTTCGAGGTTACTTGTTTCTTTGATAGTACCGAGAGTTTAAAAGGAAAAGACGTTTTGGGGATACCTGTTGTAGGTAGTGTCTTTGAGATTACTGATCAGCAACTTAATGAAATAGACTTCTTTCATATCTCCATTGGAAACAATCTTGCCCGGGGTGAGATTTATAGCTTCCTTAAGGAAAAGGGAGCAGACTTTCTCACACTAATTCACCCATCAGCCATAGTAAGTAAGTCAAGCGTTCTCGGTGAAGGCTGTTTTGTAGGTGCGAATGCAGTTGTGCAAAATGGAAGCACTATAGGTCACTCTTGCATTTTAAATACTTCCTCCATCATTGAACACAATAATGTTCTTGGTGATTGTGTACAAATGGCTCCCAACTCAACAACAGGGGGCCGTGCGAAATTGATGGATATGGCATTTGTAGGAATTGGAGCGACGGTTTTACCAGACATAACATTAGAGAAACGCTCTTTCGTAGGTGCAGGTACTACAATCACTAAGGATGTGCCAGAGAGTGTTATGATGATCGGTTATAGTGCTCGAGTTCATACCAAAAATATTTACGAACTTTTTGACGGTAAAAAATGAGTTTTGAATTTAGTTCAGTTTTTAAATTAAATGGTAAGGAAATCTCTAATGGAGGTGAACCCTTTATCATGGCCGAGGTAGCTTGTTCTCATGATGGTGACCCTGAGAAGGTGCGCTTTATGATCGACTTTGTTGCGGAAGCCGGTGCTGACGGAATTCAGTTTCAAATTTTCTCAACAGATAATCTACTCGTACCCAATCATAAGTTCTATAGTTTGGTTAAGGAGCTAGAGATTTCTTATCCTGAGTGGGATAAACTTATTAAGTACGCTAAAGAGAAAAAATTAACGGTTTCTGTTAATATTCTTGATGAGTCTGGATTGCAGACTGCAGTTAGTTCAGGCGCAGATGCTATAAAGCTTCATTCGGCAGACCTCTCTAATCCTCAAGTTTTTGAAATTGTATCAAAAGAAAAGCTGCCCTTAATCATTTCGACGGGAGGGTCCACCTTAGATGAGGTAGAGAAAGCAATAACCGTTTCAAAAAAATGTGGTGTTGAAAACATTTTATTAATGCATGGTTTTCAAGCATTTCCTACTAAGCTTGAGGATAATAACTTGAACTTTATTAAGACTCTTCAAGAGAAATTTTCACTACCAATAGGTTACCAGGATCATGTTGACGGCTCGGAAGATATGGCGATGATTGTACCCATTATGGCGGTTGCTAAAGGGAGTCCTTTTATTGAGAAGCATGTAACAGACAATAGAGAACGGAAGGGAACTGATTACCAATCAGCCTTGGGTTCTACCGAATTTAAAAAATTCACAAAGCTATTAAAAGACTCTTGGCTTGTAATGGGAGATGAGAAAAGAAACTCTTTATCTGAAGCAGAGATCAATTACAGGGCTACCTTTAAAAAGTCGATAGTGGCAATACAGGATATTCACGAAGGGGAGCACCTTGAACCCCATATGTATAAATTTATGAGGGGGGACATAGGTATACCTCCTTCGAATGAAGACCTAATAAAGAAAAAAATAGTGAAAAAGAAGATTAAGAAGTTTGAGAGCATAACTTTAGAGCATATAGGTGAATCAAATGGATAAAACTCAGAAGGTGCTTGCTTGCGTAATTGTAAGAATGAAGTCAACCAGACTAAAGAGAAAGGCTCTAGCTGATTTAGCTGGTGATCCCATGACCTATCAACTCATAAAGCGCCTCAAAAATTCCTCAGCAATCGATAAGATTGTTCTTTGCACTTCACGTAATCCAGAGGATGCAATTCTGTTGGAAAAGGCGTTGGAGTGGGGCGTTGAGGCATATGCTGGTCACGAGGAAGATGTTCTTTCACGCTTAATAGAGACCTCTAAAATTTACAATGCGGATCACGTTCTTAGAATTACAGGGGATAACCCTTTCACATGTGAGAAAAATATTGATCGCATGGTAGAACATCACATTTTAACTGGGGCGGATTACACAAGAACAGGGCGTCTTCCCCTAGGTGTTACTTCCGAGGTAATGTGTAGCCCCATGCTAATGAAGCTTCATACTCTTATGCCAGACCCTAATCAAAGTGAATATATGTCATTTTTCTCATTTAATCCGGATGTCTTTCACTGTGAGGTCTTAGATCCTATCGAAGGGCAGGATAGACCTTACTATTCATTAACCATTGATTATCCAGAGGATCTTGAACTCGCCAACAGGCTTTATAATGTAATTGCCCTAAAAGGAAGTGTCCCTCCCCTGTCCGAGGTCATTAAAGTTTTAGATGAAGATAAGTCTTACTGTGGAGTTTCAAAAGACACTGTAATTAAGCTTCCAGAGGGTAAGACGATGACTTACGAGAGCTTAATTCAAATGCTTGATGAAGTAAGAGATAGGGCAAGGATGATGAATGCTGGCCATGATAAATAATTTATGAATAGTGATGATAGTCTTCCAACGTTATGTTTGTCTGCGTTGGGTATGAAAACAAATAAGCGGTCATTGATTCTATCCGGCGATTGGTGTAATACTCCGGCCTCACTAGATTTAGTTAAGGAGCAAGGTTTAGAGGTTAGGCTTGCAGAGGCCCGTGTCGTAACAGAAGAACAATACCTAAAAGAAGCAAGTATGTGTGAAGAGCTCTTCGATTACTTCATGGATGAACTCAGTACTATATTAAACTCAAAGCATCAGGCTGAGTTTTCAAAGAGGTATTGGAGTACGTTGCTTCATCCATTCCTTTATCAACTTATAGCGACAATTGTAGATCATTTAGAGGTCATAAAATATTTATCCCTAAAGTTTGGAAAAATAGATGCTGAAGTTCTGTCAATTAATAATGAATGGGTAGACCCTCACTTTCTTTCTGGAGGGTCAAGTCGCTTATTTCATTTTCTCGTTTTTAGCAGAATTGTACAAAATACAGGTTACCTTAATCCGGTCTTGGCAAATGATGATAATATCATTGAATGTATTGAAAGGGTTGGTGATGGAAAAAAAAGTCTTAAAAAGACTGAAAATAAAGTCATTAAAAATCACTTTCGCTCTGTGGTAAGAAGTCTTAAAGATTATCTTTCAGGAAAAGTTGAGCTCAAAAAGTTTAAAGATAAAAGAATGGAATTTGCTTTTTTAGGCAATCAGTATCTTGATAAAAAGGATTTAACCTCTCTTTTTAATAAGCTTGGAGAAAGAAATTTTTTTATTTATGGTGAGCCTATTTCTAGGGAGGGCCTTTCGAATAAAAATAAAAGGTCTAGAGAAAGCTTGTTGGTGGGCGAGTGCCATACCGAGGTCCATAAGTTGGTCGCTTTATTAATTCGCGAGATGATGCCTACATTGTTTTGGGAAAACTACGACCTCCTTAGAAGTCATTTTGAGGAAATTACTCCCAATTATCCTCTTACTATTTTGAATTCTCTTAATTACTCGGGTGGTCCCTCTCTCGACTTTTTTATAGCTACTTCTGTTGAGAGAAATTCTTCAAGTCATGTTATGGCATGTCACGGAGGATGCTATGGTGCTATGGAGATAAGTGTTCAGGAGAAAGTTTGGTCTCGCGTGGTTGATTACTATGCATTATGGTCAAACCCAAGGGGGTTTGATGGCATTGCAAAAGTAATAAAAATGCCCTCATTAAGGTTTAATAAGTGGAATATATGGGAGAAGAGTTATCAAAAAAATGGTCAGATACTTGTTTTTGTGACAGGGCATTATCCTAGCCGATATGCCTATAACTCAATTTATCCATACACTATTGATTCTGAATATCAGGCTTGGCAAGTTCGTTTTTTAGAGGGGTTAAGTATGGTTAGTTTAGGTAAAGTTCTTATTCGAGATTATCATCAATCCCAAAGGTTAAGTGAAAACGAGTTTGTAAAGTGGCTTTGTGATAATAATGTTCCTGTAGACAGTTCTATTCCCTTTTCGAGCTCAGTAGAAATGGCTTCTCTTTGTATTCATACATTGCCCCAGACTACTTATTTGGAGACTATCGTTATGAATCGACCCACAATATGTTTTTGGAACCCAGATGCAAATCTAATCAGAAAGGATTTAAGGGTTTTTTATGAAAAAATGTATGATGTTGGAGTTTTTCATAGATCTCCAGAAAGCGCTGCTGAAAAAGTTAATGACGTTATTGGTGACCCGCTCGAATGGTGGGAAAGCAGGGAGGTCGCAGAGGCAACTTATCAATTCAGAAAAAATGTTGCTTACACTTCAGGTTCCGCCCTTGATGAGTGGGCAATTTTTTTAAAAGGATTAAGCAGGCGAAATGAAAACCCTTAAGTTTAAAAATATCATTAGGGTTCTTGTTGGGATAATGACATCCTTTATACCTACTTTTAAGGCTCGTACTGCCCTCTATTGTAATCTAAGAGGGGGGAGTGTTTATGGCGGTCCGAACCGATTTCTTAAAAATATCCTAAGTACTAAGTCTCTAAAGTCTAAGGCAGTAGTTTCGCACTGGAGTCTTAGGGGGTGTCGCTCTAGTTTGGTCTTCTCTGCATCGTGGGGAGATTCTTTCAGCAAGATATGTAAGATACTTGGTGTAAAGTCCGTATTGCGAGTCGATGGTTTTTATGTGCCTGAGGACAAGGTTGATGGGAGGTTTCAGCAAGATGAAAGTTATAGAAATTGGGTTAACTATCGACTGTCTAAAGATTTGGAAAAATTTGATCACGTGATTTATCAGTCCCATTTCTCTAAAGCTGTTTGTGATGAATACCTTTTTGAAAGGACTGCGGGCTTTTCTATAATTCACAATGGTACTAATACGGATCACTTTTCACCTCAGTTAAAACCTAAAAATAGTCCGATTAGACTTCTAATGCTCGGTAAACACTACCCGAAGCATATTGAACTTGGTCTCAAAGTTATGAAAAACTTACCTAGTGAAAAATATGAACTTCATATTATAGGGCCCATGAGAAATGGGGAGGACATTGTTGCTGAGTTTCTAGAAAATATTGGCTTAGAGGGTGGCTTACGAGCGAGAGTAATTTGTCATGGTGTCGTAAACTTTGACTCTCTTCCGAAGAAAATTAATGAGTGTCATATACTCCTTCATGCAAAGGTTGGGGATTGGTGCCCCAATGCTGCTATTGAGGCATTGTCCTGTGGTCTTCCTGTTGTTTGCCCAAAGTGGGGAGGGACTGCAGAGCTTGTGTCTGGTGCAGGTGTATCCGTCGAGGGAGAACCATGGGTAACTGATGAAGATTTAGCGAGAAGAATGGCGAAGGCAGTTTTAGAGGTCGAAGGTCAGGTAGAGATGCTCTCGAAAAGAGCAAGAGAGGTCGCACTGTCAAATTTTAATATTGAGAAAGTATCACTAGAGTATTTAAAGGTTTTAAACTTTACTTAAAGACTTTCAATAAAGTCGAAAACATTAACGAAATCAATATCCACTTCAGCTTTAAGCTTCCTTATATCTGCTCTGGAGTAAATAGCTTCGTCAATACTACTCAGTTTTTCTATTTTTAAATTTCCGAACTTTCTTTCAAAGCACTTAACAACATCAATAATGCGAATGGCTTCCCCTGTCCCAATATTTAAAATTGATGTTGTAGGGGGAGTGAGGCAAAGTTGACACACAACTTTGGCAATATCACTTACATGAATAAAGTCCCTTTCTGCAAATCCATCATTGAAAAGTTTAAATGTTTTATCTTTTTTGTATGAATCAATTAATTTACTTATTATGGAGAATTCATCTTTTCCACCATAAGAGTTAAATGCTCTCAAGATTATAGGGTTGATCTCATTTTCCATACAAAAGGATAAAATAATCTTTTCATTTAGTAGTTTGGTAAGGCCATTAATTGTTACGGGGTTACAGATAGTATCTTCGGTTGTCTTACTTGAGTGGCCATAAACAGAGCAACTACTTAGAAATAAAAAGTTTTTAATTTTATTCTTTTTGCAAATTTCTAAGGCCTTCATTGTGGATAACACGTTTGAATCTAAGACCTTAGAAGGATTCTCTTGAACAAGGTTTTTTAAATCATAAGCACAATGAATGAAGAAATCGACTTCATATAAATCCATTCTCGTGAAGCTTTCCCATTCTTCTCTATGAATAGGTAAAATTTCGAATTGGGCATGCTTTTTAATTTGAGACCCTAGGTTTCCGTTTGGCCCTGAGAGCAGTACTTTCATTAGATTATTCTCCAAATTTCTATAAATTATATGATAACTGAGGGAGGATGAAAATGTCCTAATTAGATGTGGAGCAGGGTGTCGGGAGCGGTATACATTTTTTTGGGTGAATGAATTTATCCGCCAAACAAGGTTCAGACTTTAGGTATTAGATTTGTTAGTATTTCTTCGTATAAATTAACTTTCAAGGTTTTGAGAGCGCAATGAACAAGTATAAGCAGTATTTACATGAAATTATTTTTTTAGCTGGTGCTGACCTTAAAAAGCTACCACTTATGGTTTTGTTCTTCTTAAGCTCCTCATTTTTAGATCTCGCCGGTATCGGTTTAGTTGCACCTTATGTTGCTCTTCTTCTATCTCCAGAAAAGTTTGAAACCAATTCAATAGTAACGAATATGTTTCCTTTAATTAATGAACTATCAAGAAATGACCTAATGTTCTTTCTAGGTGCATTACTCTGTGTCACTTTCTTTTTTAAGTCTATTGTCGGCATCTTTGTGAATAGGATGATTATTCGATTCTCATATGAAAAAGCGGTAAGCCTGAGGATGTATTTGATGAGTAGCTTTCAAGGAATGCCCTATACTAATTTTTTAAAAAAGAATACATCGGACTATATTTACTCAATTCAAAGCCTAACAGCAATTTATGCACAGGGAACATTTCAGTCTATTTTGAGGTTAATTAGTGAAGGATTGATAATCTTGAGTATTTTTACATTACTCTTTATTAAAAGTGGGTTACCTCTTCTTATTTTGGCTGGCTTAGTTCTAATCTCAACTTTTACGTATGATCTTCTATTCAGAAAGAAAGTATTTCTATTTGGTCAAATGTCGGATAATGAAACAAAGAGAATGATTCAGGGAGTTGTTGAGGGTATTGAAGGATTAAGAGAAATTAGAATTTTTGGGAGAGAGAACTACTTTTTTAAAAAAGTAATAAGAAGTGCAAAGAAACTATCTGATCTTAATGTTAGCTTGTCTACGATTAGATTAATTCCAAGATATTTATTGGAATTAATTATCGTAGGCTTTATTGTCTCTTTAATTAATTACACTTTGCTCACTGATGGTAATATTGTTAAGTTAACCTCTGTATTAACTATGTTCGCTGTATCCGCTATGAGGCTGATACCTTCGGTTAGTCAAGTTTTAAGTGCTTTTTCGCAATTGGTCCAAAATAGAAACGCAGTTGGGCTACTTTATGATGATTTGAAGGCATTGAAGGGATTAAGTACTTATGAGGGGTATGTTAACATCGATAATAGTGAGGTATTTCAAAAATTAACGTTAGACAATATTAGCTTTTCATATAATTCAGACAATATTAAAGCCTTAAAAAATATTAATCTTACCATAGAGGCAGGCACGTCAATTGGCCTAATTGGCACATCGGGGTCTGGTAAGACCACTTTTGTAAACCTTTTACTGGGTCTTCTTGTGCCTCAGGAAGGATTCGTAAAGTTTAATGATAATGTACTGAATAAGGAGTCCATGGCTGAGTGGATACAGGAAGTAGCCTATATTCCGCAGGATACTTTTTTAGTGAATGATAGCCTTCGGAAAAATATAGCGCTTGGGAAAAATGATAACGAAATTGACGAAAAAAGAATTAAAGAATCTATAAAGAAAAGCAACCTTGAGGGGTTTGTATCGCAATTACCAGCGGGGTTAGATACCATTGTTGGCGAGAGAGGAGCCCGTCTCTCTGGAGGACAAAAACAACGTGTCGCCATTGCACGCACCTTTTATTATGACAGAAGCGTACTTGTGATGGATGAAGCAACTAGTGCTTTAGACAATAAAACTGAGCGTGAGATTGTGGAAGAAATTAAAAATTTAAAAGGTCAGAAAACTCTAATAGTTGTCGCTCATCGCTTATCAACCCTAAAGGATTGTGATGTTATCTATAGAATGGAGAACGGTAGGATCGTTGATAAGGGAAGTTACGAGGAAATCGTTGAAGCTAAAGGGACAGTTTAGGACAAATTACTTTTAAGATAATTTAAGAACTGCCTGTTTACGTTGTCCCAGCTAATACTTTTGATATAGTCTGAAGGCACCTCTTGGTCGACATGGTAAAATTCACCAACTTCTTGTATCTCAATACTTTCAAAACTTAACTGTGCATCTTCTAACATCTCTTTATGTGGCCCAATTTTAGATAAATAAGAGTTTGGACAAAGGTACAAACCTTCCAATGCTGCAACGCTGGAGTTCTCAATCAAGCTTGTCGATATATAAGTACTCGCAGAGGAGAGTTCCTCGTGCACCTGATCAGGCTCTATAATTCCTTTGAGAATGACTGAAGAGTCTTCAGAAATTTGCTTGGGAATAGTTTCGACTGAACCAATAATGGTAAGTTTTGATACTTTACCTTCTTTCTGTAGCCATTTGTAAAGCCTATAAAGCCTTATCAGGTCTTTGTATGGCTGGGTACCAATGGTTACAGCATTTTTGATTTTATTTTTACCTCGAAGCCTTATAAAGCTATCGTCGATACCATTTTTTAGAACAACATTGTTTTTTACATTATATTTTAAAAAACGCTGGGATTTTTCAAGTGCATCCTTGCTGTCTGCAGAAAGGAAGTCAGCATTTCTTGCGTATTTGTTGATTCTAAAGCCTAGTAGCCTCATTTGTAGAAGCTGAAATTTCCCTAGGTAGTTAAACATTGGTTCAATGGGGATCATGTTACTTACGTGAAACCAGTTGTTTCTAGCGACTTTCTTGTATACAGGAATACCATATGAAAAATATAAATCTAATGGTGGAAGGTTTTTAACAATTGGTGTGAGATAGTACATATCATTAACAAAGCGCTTCACCTTATTGATTTCGACAAAGAATAATTTGTTGTTGGGGTATTCCTTGGAAAGTTTGTTCTTGAGGCGACTATTGAGAATAAAAAACGAACCACCATTTTTATTGAAAAAATCAAGATAGGAAACTAGTATCTGGAGTCCACCTCCTGAGTAAGAGCTTGAAAAGTTAAATAAAAATTTATTTCTAGGTTCAGGCATATCGTTATATTGGGTTAATTAAACCCTTGTCTAATGAAGTTGGCTGTTAGCGGAATTCAACTGATTAGAGGAGTTTGTATTAAAAATAGAGCTTTCAGAAGGTGTATATTCAGGAACAATTTCTTTGATTAACCTCTTAAAGACTTTAACTTCTTTAGATGGGTTAGTTTCAATTAAAGATTGCACCTCATTATGAAAGTTTGGGTTTAGCTTTACGGCTTGTGCTCGAAAAACCAAGGGGTGCTTTGTTTTGAGTGTTTCTTCTGAGTCTAGAAGTAACTCTTCAAACATCTTTTCTCCTGGTCTCAAGCCTATAAACTCAATCCTAATCTCTTCCTGGTTATAGCCAGATAGGGCGATCATTTGTTTTGCCATCTCTAGGATGTAGATTGGCTCACCCATATTTAGAACAAAGACTTCTCCTCCGCTACCAATAGCTGCAGATTGGAGAACTAGTTGAGAGGCTTCAGGTATTGACATGAAGTAACGTTTGATTTCGGGGTGAGTTATCGTAATAGGGCCACCATTCTTTATTTGCTCTTTAAATAAAGGAATTACACTTCCACTACTACCAAGAACGTTACCAAACCTAACGGTAATAAACTTTGTCTCTTTGCTTTTCTCTTGTTCAGCGAGACAAATGAGTTCAGATATTCTTTTCGTTGCCCCCATAATATTGGTGGGGTTAACTGCTTTGTCTGATGAGATTAGAACAAACTTTTCTACATTTTTCTCATTAGAGACTTTTGCAATTATTCTGGTTCCAAGAATGTTTGTTTGGATGGCTGAGTGGGGGTTAGATTCAACAAGAGGAACGTGCTTATACGCAGCTGCATGAAAGACCACTTGTGGGTTTTCATCAAAAGCGTTTCTTAACGCCACCTCATCCCTTACGTCAACCATATAAACTTCATAGTCGACTTTTTCTGCTGCTCTAATTAATTCTTTTTCGATCCTGTACAAGTTTAATTCGCAATTATCTAATAGAATTATTTTTTCAGGGGAGTAGAGGGAGACTTGTCGAACAATTTCTGAGCCAATTGAGCCTCCAGCTCCGCTTATCAAAATCCTTTTTCCACTTACAAGGTTAGCAATTGAGTCCTCGTCTAGTTTAATTTCTTTGCGTCCTAAAATGTCACCTACCTCAATATCTCGAAACTGTGACAGTTGGATGTTCGCATCTAGGATGTCTTTAATCTTGGGAAGAACTTTTATAGGAGTTTTTAAACCCCTTGAGAGTTCATAAATCCTCTTTAGCTGTTCTCCTGTCGCTGAGGGGATTGCCACGTATATAAGATCAATGCTTAATTCTTTTGAGATATTTTCAACTTCATCAATTTTTCCAAGAACTGGGCAACCGTGTATATCTCTCTTAAGAAGCTGGGTATCATCATCTAGAAACCCGATAACCTTGATGCTCATTTCTGGGTGACCATTCACTTCCCTAAAGACTCGCTCCCCAGCTTTGCCAGCTCCAATTATAAGTACTCTTTTCTTGGTAGAATTAGTGGGCTTAAAGCCTACTGAATCTCTGATAACTCGATAGCCAAGCCTGCCCCCTCCTAAAAACACAATCAAAAGAAGCCAATCAATTATAAAGATTGTTCTAGGTAGGTTTACAAGCCTATTGTACATAAAAAGAATGAGTAGGCTTCCAATAACGCCGACACTAGCACCTTTAATAATTCTTAAAAGATCATAAGTACTAGAGTATCTCCAGATTCCTTTATAAAAGCCAATTAAGTAAAAAGTAGCACTTTGAAATAAGCAAGTAAGACTAAGGTAAATTATATTTTCTTGTTGTGAAAACTCTTGATTGTCTCCCATTCTTAGGAGCACTGCTCCTTGGAAAGCAGCAACTGACACAAAAGAGTCATATAAGAAAGCGATTGCTTTTTTCGTAGATGGTGATAAGTCCTTAAACATAATAACTTATACATTCTGAACATATATAGGTGAAGATGCGGCGCGCCATGTGTGGAGAGTTTACTTTTAAAAGTGCATTGATTTTGTTTAGTTCCGTCTCTGAGGTTTATTCTTTACTATTAATCAACTAAGGTATTCTCTTATTATTGTTATCTTAAAAAAGGCCCTTGAAACTAATGAGAAGTTTAGTCATCGCAGCAAATGGTCTTATTGGCAAGGCAGTTGTTAGTGAATTGAGGTCTCGCAATAAGCCTTTTACGGGTTCATGTTTTAGTCGAAACAATAACGGTTATGAATTCCTTGATATAACAGACTTTAAAAGTGTCGAAAGCTTTTTAAAGGAAGAGCAGCCAGGATTTGTATACCTATGTGCAAATATGCCTGGAGGAGTGAATGGTTGTGAAAGAGAAGTGAAAAAGGCTCATGCATTTCATGTTCAAGCGACAAAAAATATTAGCAACCTTTGTCTTGAGATTGGAGCAAGGTTAATCTTTATTTCATCAGATTATGTTTTTTCGGATGGTTCGATACCATATCATGAAGATGATGAATCCAGACCGCTTAATGCTTACGGTAAATTGAAGGTCGATGCTGAAAAGGTTATTCAAGAAACTTTGAAAGATTATATTATTGCTAGGACTACAAATGTTTTCGGTTGGGATCCCGAAACAAAAACCCCTAACTTTTTTATGGGGCTTTTTCGTAAACTGAGCGACGGGCAAGAAGTTGAGGTCCCCAGTTGTTTGTTTGGAAGCCCTACACTCGCGGATGACTTGGCCTTGGCATTGATTGAGCTAGCAGAGTCAGATCAAACTGGAATTTTCCATATTGTAGGACCAGAGTTTATAAACAGGTATGAGTGGGCGCTTAAAATTTGTGAAAAATTTGATTTTGAAAAGTCTTTAATTAAAGAATTAAAAGATTTTAAAAATCAACCTCGGAGGCCATTAAGAGCGGAGTTATCAACAGATAAGCTTTCAAAAATTTTAAGTTGGTCACTAAGGAATGTTGACCAGGCTTTTGAGTCGATTATTAAAAAAATGAACTGAAAACAAATTTGGAGAAGTTACTTATGAAAACAGTTCTATTGTGCGGAGGTTTCGGCACTCGCTTAAGTGAGGAAACAACATTGAAGCCAAAGCCAATGGTAGAAATTGGGGATAATCCGATAGTTTGGCATATTATGAACTCTTATGCCAAGCACGGCTTTAACGATTTTCTCCTTTGCTTAGGCTACAAAGGAGAAGTCTTAAGAAATTACTTTTTGAATTTTTTTGCATTCAATAGTGATTTTAAAATTAACTTGAAAAGTGGCAAAGTTGATTTCTTAAAAGAGTGTAGCATTGACTGGGATGTTTCTTTAGTTGACACCGGCCTAAATACAATGACCGGTGGTAGGTTGGCTAGGCTGAAGCCAATTTTGGAAAACGAAGACTTATTTATGCTTAGCTATGGCGATGGTGTATCTGATGTTGATATAAGTAAGCTTGTAGAGTTTCATCGATCACATGGAAAGATTGCAACTGTGACAGCGGTAAGACCCCCTTCCCGATTTGGTCAACTTGTAATCAATGGCGATCAGGTCACAAGTTTTTCAGAGAAGCCTCAAACTGGAGAGGGTTGGATTAATGGAGGCTTCTTTGTTTTTAGTGGTAAGGTGTTTGATTACTTAGAGGCAAGAGATTCTTTAGTTCTTGAGAAAGAGCCATTAGAAAGGTTGGCAAATGAGGGAGAGCTAATGACTTTTAAGCATGAAGGTTTTTGGCAATGTATGGACACATTAAGAGATAAAAAGTTCTTAACAGCGCTGTGGGAAGACGGTGATGCACCTTGGGGTAATAATTAAAGGTAGAATTTATGTTTAATGGTATTTATAAAGGTAAGCGTGTTCTTGTTACTGGGCATACTGGCTTCAAAGGGGCTTGGCTTTTTCTATGGTTAAAGAAGCTAGGCGCTGAGGTTAAGGGTTACTCAGTTGACATTCCCACGAGTCCTTCATTATTTGAAGAGTCGGGACTGAATAATGAGGTAGGACTAAAAAGTTTAGATATTAGGAGTTATTCCAATTTTCTTGAAGTAATGAATACCTTTAAGCCGGAAATAGTTTTTCACTTAGCTGCTCAATCGATCGTTAAAACTTGTTATGAGGACCCTAGGCTTGCTTTTGAAACTAACTTAATGGGAACAGTTAATGTCTTAAAGGCATTGGAAGAAACTCCTTCTGTTAGGTCCGCTGTATTTATTACGAGTGATAAATGTTATGAGAACGTAGAGTGGGAATATGGCTATCGTGAAAATGATAGACTCGGCGGTAAAGACCCTTACAGTGCTTCAAAAGCCTCTGCAGAAATAGCATTCTCCGCCTTTTCAAGATCATTTTTTGTGAATGATTCTGGGACTAGGATAGCATCAGCAAGAGCAGGGAACGTTATTGGTGGTGGGGATTGGGCGCGTGCAAGGATTGTCCCTGATTGTGTGCGAACATGGTCTAATGGCCAAGCTGTAGAAATTAGAAATCCAAATGCCACAAGACCGTGGCAATTAGTTCTGGAACCTTTGAGTGGATATTTACAACTTGGTGCTCAGTTATTTGAAGGAAGAGCAGGGCTCAGTGGAGAGTCGTTTAATTTTGGACCTAAGGAAGATACCTGCTTGACTGTTGTGGAGCTTATCGAAGAAATGAAACAGACTTGGGGAGGTGGAGAGTATTTTGTAAACTCACCCAAAAATTCTCAGAGTGAAGCAGGCTTGCTAAGGCTTTGTTGTGATAAAGCCTTAAGCAAAATGAACTGGAGAGCAGTTCTAGATGCTAAGGAAACTATATCAATGACAACCGAATGGTATAAAAATTTTTATAGTAGTTCTGGGAATAGAACTAAGGAATATACACTTTCTCAGATTGAGTCCTATGAAAATTTGGCTCATGAAAGAGGACATTCATGGGCCCTGAGATGATTAATGGAGTAAAAATAAAGCCATTAAGAAAAATACCTGACGAGCGAGGTATGGTCATGCACATGCTAAGGAGTGACTCTGATACATTTGCTGGCTTTGGAGAAGCATACTTTTCAGTTGTTAATTCAGGAGTAATAAAAGGATGGAAGTATCACAAGGAAGTTGTCCAAAATATGGTCGCGCCTGTCGGAATGATTAAGATGGTGCTTTTTGACTCCCGGGAAAAATCTGATACTAGGGGGAGCATTCAGGAGGTTGAGTTTGGCTTAGAGGATTATAAGTTAATCACTATTCCTGCTCGAATTTGGTATAGTTTTAAAGGAATTTCGGAAAGCCCATCGATTATAGCAAATATTACAAGCAAGCCTTATAGTCCAGTAGAGAGTATCACAAAGCAACTTGGAGACTACTCAATTCCTTATTTTTGGGATAACTAAACCCCCTGAGAAGTAAACCCATTTGCATAAACTAGAACTTTCGAAAGGAAAATATAAGTTTTAAATGCAAAATAAATTGATGTTAAAGCGACTCCAATATTAAAGCCTCTATTGATACGGAGTGCGTAAAATAAAAAGATAAAGTATCCATAAAGGTTTACTCGATCTCCTCCAAATATAAGAGCTACCACAAAAAGAGGGAGGTATAAGTAAAGTGCCTGAAGCTTTTCCTTTGTATATAAGCAAGTTAGTGCAAAAAAAACAGCCATCTTTAGCATACTAACGATACTGAGACCTTTTTGTAGGCTAATGTAGGCAGAAATTTTTGATTGTATCTGTTCAAACATTACCCAAAGTGTAATTCCTAAAATTAAAAAACTAATAATTAAAACCTTATTAACCTTTTTTCCTTCAGAGAATCCCTTAATCTCTTTTATAAAATAACTAAATAGAATAGAGATATATATAATAAACGATTGTGAGTGGCTCATTACTGATGCCGAAGCAAAAGCAAAAAACCTTTTCCTATGAGAGTAAAGCAAACTAATAATGAGAAATATAAAGCCAAACTTTAGCCTTTCCGCCGCAAAGTAAAGAACGTAAAAATAAAAATTTGTTAAAACTACAATAGATGCGATAATGCTCGATGTATTCCATTTAATGAATAGCCTCATAGCGACAAATGCCAAGGTCGCATTTGCAATAGCTACAAACTCATACTTATATAAAAAACGGCTGGACATCCAGGCTAGGACAAAAGCTACGGGTTCTCTAGAAGAGAGCCCTTTGTAGTAGGCTTGATATCCTTCGGATAGGGAAAGCTCACTAAGGATGGAATATATTTTGATATAAGCATTTTGATCACCACTAGTATAAAAAGGGGCGACAATGAGGCTAATAAAAAAGATAAGAATTGTGGTAATTATCGTTATTATTGTTGAGGTTCTTATTACACTTCTCCCTTTAGCTTCTTGAAAACACTAGTGAGGTGCTCTTGTTCAATGAATTTTGGCTTCACCTCTTCTCCGGTTACAATGCAAAATCCCTTGCTACTGTCATAGCTGTTATCATAGCCATGCATTCCCTTGATTCCTTCTTCTCTTCTGTGAAAGAAATCCGGTGAAACGAGTGTGCCTGACTTCGCCCACCAAATTAAGTCGGGAGATTCTGAGGTATAAGGGATCTGAAGCTCTATAGCATTTGCCTTTGTAATAAATTGACCTTTTGTTTTTAACTCATTATTATTTCGAAACTCATTGAGTACTTGGGCTTTGAAGCTGTTATCTTTTATCCAAATTCGGACAAGTGTTGAGTCTAGAAAGTACAAGTAATCTTTACCCAGTGAAATTGGGTATTTATTAAATGTATTGTTAAGTATGGAAATGGCGTCAATCTTTTGCTCGACTTCAACCATTCCATGGTCTCCTAAAATGATAAATTGAGTATCAGGTGCTTTTGTTTTAAACCTTTGAATCAAGTATTCGATCTTCTGGTCCATTTCATGGATTGCTTTATTTATCTCCTTTGATTCCGGTCCATATTTATGGCCAATAGCATCTAGCTCGGAGAGATAAATAAAATAATGACTATAAGCTTCATCAGCATTTTCAAGTGCAATGTTTATTCTGTAATGATCATCACCTTTTTGAGCAATATTTAGAGCTGTAAAAGAGTCGTAAAAGTATCTTCCGCCATTTTGTTCAATATAATCAAATATAGATAGGCAACCGAGAGCCCCCTTCTTTCTCATGTCAACTTTATCTTCCGTAAGTGTGAAGTATTTCAAAATATTTAGTGGAATTTTATAGGGATGCATTGGGTACTTAGTCTTTGAAACGATTTCCCAGATTAAACGTCTCAAGACTTTTTCAAGAAGAATTGAAGGGAATATCTTCAAAAAAATATTTAGAATATTAAGTAACGGAGAAAAGCGGGAATAAATATTTTTTTCTTTTGATAAGTCTATAGCTGTAAAAAAGCCAGTCTCGGCTGGGTGCTTTCCTGTGAAAATCTCCGACCTTTCACAGAAACCATTTCCGGGGACTATCTTTCTTACATAGTGGGCGTTTATTTTTTCTTTATCAAGAAAGGGTGTAACACCTCTGTCGAGATAATCGTTTCTAAAGGCATCAGCAAGAATTAATACCGTCTTTTTCATAACTCTTCTCTTAATCTTGCCACTGATAATCTTATGTTTAAAAGTGAGCATGGCGAATTAATACCAAGTTTTTTTAGTAGTTTTTGACTTTCCAATAAAATCTTTGTGTCAGTGGTTTCTTTAACAACGATTGCTAAAATATTCATCTGGATTATATTTGACCAGTAGACTTTCTCAAATCTTGTATTCCTTTTCAAAATGACATAAACCAATCTCTTTAAATTAACCTTGGGGCTCCATTTGTAAAAACTTTTGAAATCGAGAATCGAGTGAAACTGCTTACGATAGTACTTGGATAATAAGTTGAGCATATGTTTTTTATAAAAATTAGCAACGCTAATATAGATTCTTTCTAATTCTTCTTTTGTAATGGGAGCGTCTGTTGGTGTTCTCTTCTCTCTATAGGCCCAGTTAATTAAACGTTCTTCTTCTTGTGTAAAGAAAGTATCTTTTAAAGACAATACGTTGGTATGTCTTTGAGCGTAGCTGTAATGGTACTTATTATTTATTAATAGAATTGTATCGATAGCTGCTAGTACCGCTTTTGCCATTTGGTTTTTGAAAAATCGGGCATCTTCTTTTTCCAAATGTGAACTTACTTTAAAAGAGCCACAAAATGTCCAAAGACGAGTGAAGAATAAAATTTCACCCTCTACCAAACTAATAGACTTTGGTGACTTTTTTTCAATTAGTTTTAAAATATTAGGGTCACCATAAATAACAGTTGAACCATACTTTAGGTCATAGCCAAAAATACTATTCTTAATACTTTTTAAATTTCTGATCGACATTACTCCTAAATCAACCCATTTAATATTGAGCCGCCCTGCTAGCTCTTTACGGAAAGTTGAAATGTGCTTGGCACAAGGAGCTTCAGAAAAGTCCTCGAATATCATTAACAGGTCAAAGTCATTATAAGGAAAAATGATGCCTTCGCGGCTAAACCAAGAGCCTTCATTTCTACCGTAGCTCCCATAGAGAATGATATGGTCGACAGTTGGAAATTCTTTTCTTAGGGCCTTTAAAATTTTATTTTTATAGTGCATTGCCGCATTAGAAGTTTCAAACTTGTATTTATCTGAGCTTATAGTATTCAATTTAACGACCCTAATTGTTAGCCAAAATTTATGAAGCTTTAGGCTAAGTGATTCAGCCCCACTTCGTTAGCGCTTCTTGCGAAGCGCATATTTGTGGAAACGAATCTCTATTTATCAAAACATACCTTTCTGACTTAATTTCGTCATGCTACTATTCTTCTTTTAAAGACTATTTTAAATAAGAAAAGGCGATTCTTAATTGGTATGGAGGCATTGTGCTAAAAGAGATAAATTTATCATTATCCTCGGCTTGTGGGGCTAAGTGTGTATATTGTCCAACAGACAGAGGTGAGGCCAATGATTCTAGTAACATGAGTATGGAGACTCTTCGAAAGGTAGTGGATGAAGTCAGCTCAAAAGAGTTTTCAGAGAATCACCATGTAGAGAGTTTTCATTTGGGTGAAAATGGGGATGGTTTAATCAATCCTCATTTCGTAGAGATGGCTCGATATATTCGCAAAAACCTTCCAGATGTATCTATTAAATTCATCACAAACTTTCAAAGGCTCCATGCAAAAAAAACAAGGACTCTCTTAGAAGAAAACCTAGTAAATGTCTTTGTGTGTAATATTGATGGGGCCACTGAGCAGACTTATGAAACTGTAAAAGGTCTAAGGATGGATCAAACACTTAAGAATATGGAAGATTTCTTAAAAATTAGAGAAGAACTAAATTCAAGCGCGAGCTTAAATGTAAATATATTAACCCTTCATACTTATATCCATACAATTAAGAGAGAGTTTGGCTTTTATCCAATTAACTTAAAATCTCCTGAGAAATTTCTAGAAGTACCTGACGATCTTGGTGAGACCCAAAAATATTTAAAAAGAGTATTAGATCCTAAAAAAGATGTAATTTTTAACTCTGGTGTAATTGCCTGGGCGGAAAGGGATGCTATAAATACTTCTGATTTGAATTACGATGAGTATGATTGTCCTAACTTAAATAAGATCAAAACAATTGCACATATTTCACCAGATGGGTATTGGTATGCATGCTGTCTTGATTCAAAAAATGAGCTTAAGTTAGGGAACGTACACGTTAATAGTCTCCAAGAAATTTATAAAAGTGAAGGGAGAAAAAAGCTAATTAATCTACTGACAGAGCGTAGATTCGGAGAAATTAAAGGTCCATGTCAGACAGTTAATTGTTGTCAGTGGCTAAAGGTACATAATCCTCATAATAAATATCTTCATAAATTTAAAAATTTAATTCGTAGAATAAATCCGGTTAGAACCTCTGTTGAAGTTCGTTAATTTGGTGAAAAGAAGGGGGGGGTATGGCTGGAGATAAGACCTTTTGGGAAAATCATTATAAAAAGCACGGTAGTGCTGACCAGAGTCCCTTTACGAGTGCAAAAAATGATAAAATATTGGAGCTTATTCCAGAAGATGTTAAAACAATTTTAGACGTCGGGTGTGGTGGAGGATCTTTAATGCTCTACTTAATGAAGGAAGGCCGATTTGAGATCGATGGTGTTGATCGTTCATCATCTGGAGTAGAGCATATTGTTAATACTTTAGGTCTTAAAGCCTACGTCGGAGATATTTTAAATTTAAAGAATATTTCCGATAACTCTTATGATTTAGTTATATGCTCTGAAGTAATGGAGCATATTGATGTTAAAGATTGGGAACAAGCATTGAATGAACTTAAGCGTGTTTCTAAAAGATATATTCTGACAACTAATCCTTACAGAGAAAAACTAAAATATCACCAAGTTGTTTGCAATCATTGCGAAACAAGGTTTCACCCAGTCGGCCATATTCATTCTGTTGGTGAGAAGTTTGTCCAAGAAAATATGAGACCGTATGTAAGTAGCTTGAATGTTTACTACTCTGGTAAAAGAAATTGGACCTCAACCCTTTTCTCTGACTTTGTTCGGCTTTCTGGTCATCAAATGGTGGATACTTTAAATGTAGAGTGTCCAGTCTGTAACACTAGTGTGCCCTTTAAAGGATGGGGAGTGCCTTTAAAAATTGTAAATAGGGGCTATATTACATTTCAAAAGGTCCTAGGAAGGCTCGGTCTTTCTGAGCCTGCTACGATTCTCTGCTTTATGGAGGTATAGTCAATTAAAGGTGTAAGTCAGCTGCTACCCAGTAGCATAACTGTAGGTTTATTCACAGTTATGCAATTTGCTATTCTATTTCTTGCACAAATAATTTTGGCCAGGCACCTTTCGCCTGTAGATTTCGGTTCCTTTGCTCTTATCTCGACTCTTGTAATGTTTCTTCATACCTTGGGAAACACGCATACTGATAGGTTCCTAATTGCTTCTAAAAAAAATAGTCAAAAGAATTTGAATAATATTTTTACGGTTGAGCTCACTTTATGCCTATTTTTACTTATTTTTAGTATTCTGTTTATTCCAAGGATTTTGCTGCTAATCGGCCGACCTGAATTAACACGGCATGCACAAGTATTTAGTATTATAATCTTACAAAATCCTCTAGTAAAACCTAGGGCTTTGTTGGAAAAAAGGCTTTCTTTTTTGAGCGCCATTTTACCAGCACTGATTTCTAATATTATTGGTGCAGCAACAGCTGTATTTTTAGTAAATAAAGGATTTGGTCTTTGGAGCTTGGTTTGGTGGAAGGTGATCACCTTTGGAGCAGAGTCTTTAATTACTTGGCTTGTTATTCCTTGTAAGCCTAGGTTGGCTTTTGATATCCAGGTTATTCGTGAATCTTTTATGTATAGCTCTCCTGTAATGTTCGCGGCAATAATCGCCTATATCTATAGCAATATAGATTACTATCTAATTAATTATTTGATGGATGCTAAGACCTTAGGTTTTTATTGGATGGCTTATCAAGCAAGTCACTATCTTTTGAGTATTAGGGCGAGTGTCAATAGGGTTATTTTCCCCTTTGTCTCGGGCATGGATAGTATTGAAGAGCAAAAGGTTGTTTTTAGCATTATGACCAGTCTAACTTCAGTGATCTTTTTCATAATCGTCTTTTTGGTTTTACTGTTTGCTGAAGATCTCGTCGTGCTCATTTATGGGGTTAAATGGCTACCATCTGCAATACTAATAAAAATATTTACTTGTATAGTACTGTTTAAAGCAGTCTCTAGTACTTCAATACCTCTGCTGCATGCATCAGGTGTGACTATGCCGGATCTAGAGATTTCATTATTAAATTTTTTTATATTGCCGCCTGTAATCTATTTAATGGCTCGTTACTTTGGTGCGGCTGGGGCTGCTAGCGCACTTTTATTAGTGGGGAATATTACAATTGGTTATATTCATCAAAAGTATGTTAAGCCTCTTTGTGGAAAGGGATATTTTAGCTACTATGGTAAAATTTTAAGTTTTTTATTATTAGGGATTGCCTTTATTTGTGTAATAAAGATACTGGGGGCGACCATATTTTTTAAAACTTTATCTTACCTTTTTTTATTAATAACTTTGTTTATTTCATATAGAACTGATTTGGCTTTAATTTTTAAACTTTTAAAGCAAGGAGAGTTAAAGTGAGATTCGTAATTTATTCTGGGTCGTATAGCATCAACTCTCTGGGGGCGACAAAGAGTTTATGTACTAAACTGGTTAAAGAGATTCGTGACCTCGGCTATGGAGTGACTTGGGTTGGGCGAGGTCACTTAGAGGACTCTGAGGGAGTTGAGCTGTTTAGTCTTAGCAAGTCTAAAGTGAGCGAACTTATTATTCGTTTGAAAAATAAAGCCCTTAGGACGTTCTTTGGCTACAAACCAAATGATATTTCAATAAATGAGTTTTTAAAATACGACCGCTTGGTTGCCGCGAAATTAGAGTCTGGAGAGATTCATGTTAATGAAGATACCTGCTTTATTGGACTTGGAGGCATGTCCCTGTTTTCATTTCAGGCGGTAAAGAGAAAAGGGGGGAAGACTATTTTAGCTTCACAATTTTTTCATCCTCATGCCCATTCGAAACTACTCGATAAGGAGTATGAAAAGTTAGGGGCGAGTAACCCGATACCTGAGGGAAGAATTAAGAGGCAATTAGAGGAAATAGATGAGGTTGATTTGATATGGGTGTTTTCAGACATTGCACTTGATTCATTTTTAGAAAATGGCGTTACTAAAAATCGACTAATAAATTCCCAATTAGGTGTCGATTTTAAGCTATATAATTCTGGAGCCCTGACATCTCGAGGGAGTCAAGAGCACTTTAATATTTTGTTTGTGGGAAATGTGAACCCAGAAAAGGGTGTTCATATTTTATTGGACGCGATCCTTCTCTTAGGCTCAAGAAAAAAAAATATAAACTTAATACTCAATGGTAATGTTGCTCCCTATTTTAAAGAAAACTTTGACAAGTTAAAGAATAAACTCATGAGAAAAGGTATAGCAGTATCTGTTGAGCCTGGAGATCCTTTTAATAATTACATGAAATCGGACTTATTTATTCTACCGTCAGTACATGACTCCTTTGGATTAGTTGTTCTCGAGGCCATGGCATCCGGCCTTCCTGTTATAGTGTCTAGTCAAGTTGGGGCTAAGGATTGTGTAAAAGCTGAAGAGAATGGTTTTATATTTAAAGAATCTGATTCAAAAGAGCTAGCTGATTACATCGCCAAGTTTTTAGAAAATGACGAACTTTGTGACAATTTTAGCCGAAAGTCTTTAGAGCTAGCTCATAATTATGACTGGAACAAAGTCATTAAAATATTAGTCGAAAAACTTTTAGAAAAACTTCCTTAATAAAAATTAAAACACTTTTGAACTAGCTTTTTTAGTTTTACGAAAAAAATCTCTAATTAATATGATCAGAATAGACAAGATAAAGCCAATAAATACTATTTTAACTAACTTTAGAACACGTTTTAACTTACTTTTGGTAACTTCTTTGACAACTATTTCTTCAATCTGATTTGTCTTTGTTTGTAATTCTTTGCTTCCTTCAAGCTTTTCATAACGTTTTTTAACGAAAGAAAAAGCATTTGTTACCCTTTCTCTAGCCTTTCGCTTATCTTTATCCACAGCTGTAATTTCGATGAGCATTTCAGTCGCTATTGGTTTTAGAGATACGTTAAACTTAGTTTTCAAAAGGTATGTGAGATCATCTAGGTGGTCTAGCGGCTGTCCATTTGGATATTTGGCAAGTTCCAAAGACATCATTGCTTTATAGAAAGGTGGAACGTTGGGTCTAGTAAAACTAATAGTAATCGCTCCTATAAAGGAGAGAAGAAAGCCGCCAAGAATAATAGCTTTGTTCTTCTTTAAGAACTTTAAAAGTCTTAAAAGTTCTATAATATCTAGGTCCCGCTTCTCTGCTTCATCAATATACATTTGCTCGCTCATTTTTTAATCTAAAATATAGTTTTGTAAATAAGATAATTAGTGCAGAAAAAATGAAGCTAAGAAGACCTAGCTTTAGGCTTGGAAGAATTATATTTTTGGCAACTTTTGGACTTAACTTAGAAACAGCTATGGACCCAACACTTTCCGTCGGAGTCTCTAAAGTAATATTTTTTGACAAGTTCTCATGTCTTTTTACTGTGAAACTAAAAGCATCTTTAATATTTTCTTTTGCTTTTTTTTCATCTGTACTTATAGATGATAATTCATAAAGGTTTGAAACAGGATTGAAAGTAAGGTGAGATTTAAACCTTCTTTCTAGTATAAATGATAGGTGACTATGGTCATCTAAAAACTTCTCATTTTTTCTTTTTGCAAGTTTGACCTTTAGTTTAGCATGGTACTTATCAGCTTGGTTGGCTAGATTGAAAGTCGCTCCAAGTATTACGAATAGGAGAGTGAAAAGAATTACTAATTTCTTTTTAATAAAAATTTCGTTACTTAATTCTTTTAGCTCTGACATATAGCTTGTGTTTTTTCTATCTTCATTTGTTCTCTTTAAGGTGCTCGATCGGTAATATTATAAATATTTAACGTATTTATCAACATTGACTTAGATAGCTCAAGAAAACTTTAAATATAGGGTTTCGATTGGTAAACTCTTTTTAGTTTAAGGGGAGACTTTACTTGAAATATTCCATTATTGTGTGTGCTTATAACGAGGAAGAAAATATTGGTTCTTGCCTCAGGTCTTTAAAAAAAGCCCTAGAGGGCCATGGCAATGATGTTGAGGTCATTGTTGTCGATAACTCTTCTTCTGATAATACTGCTAGAGAGATTTTAAAAATTCAGCCAATTTTCGAGGGGTTGTGCCTATTTACTAAGCTTAGAATAGATCATGTTCCTTTATCTATTTCTAGAAATACTGGAATATCTCAATCATCTGGTGAGTTTTTAATATTTATAGATGCAGACGCTCTTGTACACAAACAGTGGTTCGCAAAGCTCAAGGCCTGTGTCGAAGCGAACCCCGAAAAGTTGGTTTTTTCTGGAAAAGTTGAAAATTTAAGCTCAAAAGATAGTGACTTTTCGAACACTTACTATCGAATGATTATTGAGCCGAGTCAGATGGCGGGTGGCTCTAGGCTTATCGGCGCAAATATGGCCCTTAAGAAATCATGTATTGAAGAGGTAGGTGGCTTCTCCAGGGTTACATCTGTAAGGGGGGATGAGGTTTTTGTTTTAAAAAAGCTTATAGTTCGATACGGAGCTAAAATTGAACACTTTTGTGAAGACTCAATAATCTATAATCAATTTCCAAATACATATTTTCAAATGTTAAAAATAGTTCGTGCTGAAGCTTATTCATTTGCATCAATTCTATTTTATCCAAAAGTTAGGTGGCGTGAGCTTTGTATGAGAACCATTATGGCTTCTTCTTGGTTATTTGGCACTTTACTTATTTTGAAGAGTCTTTGGCTTGCTCTGGGAGTATGGTCTCTGCGGTTAGCTTTAAGGTATCGCTTTTACAGGAATAGCTTTATGTGCTGTACGAAGTATTCCAGAGTTGAGGCTTTGGGGAGTATACCTGTAAATACTTTAAATATACTCATCTTTGACAATGTATTTCTTTGTTGCGTGTTGCGTCTTTTTTTCCGGGGAGAGGGATCTGGTGACTCTGTGTTCTTTGAAAAGGGGGAGGTTCTCAAAAAATTATAGACTGATAATATTTGAAAACCTTTTTAATTTGAGTTCCTTTCCTTATAATAACGCCTGTTGATAAGGCACTAGGGAAATAAATGGATCATATAATTGTAAATGCATTAGGCATTGTGTCAAATGGTGGCAGAACGTTGCTTTTAGATCTGGTTGAAAGCTCTCCTCAGATAAATGCTAAATTCACATTTTTCATTGACTCAAGACTCTTACTTCCCGACTGTTTTAATTCGAACCCTCACGTAAAATTTATTCGATTGAGTAGCATGTTAATTTCTCGCTACTTTGTTGATTTGAAAATTAAGAAAATTGCCAAAAAGGGCGATAGAGTTTTATATCTCAACAATCTACCTCCGCTTTTTAGTTTACCATGTAAGACAATTGTTTTTTTACAGAATAAGTACTACGTTTCAAGGTCTTCTTTGAAAGGCTTTCGCTTTAAATCAAAGGTAAGGATAATCCTTGAAAAGGCGATGATTCGATTTTTTATTTCGCGTGCGAATAGAATTATTGTTCAAACTCCTAGTATGGCTAAGGATGTTCTAGGCTTAACTGCTAAGGTAGCTGGAAAGGTCCAGGTTTTTCCATTTTGTTCTTCTTATCAGGTTAGTGATTTGCTGGTTGAAGACGAAAGGAATGACTTAAGTGATAAACATTTTATTTATATAGCCTCAAGTGAGCCACACAAAAACCATTGGACTCTCGTAAAGGCTTTTGCCTTGCTTAAGGAAGAGGGTTTTTCTCCGAAGCTTAGCTTGACCATTGCGGCAAATGATTCGCCCTCAACTAATGGATTGTGTAAATATATTGAAGAAAATGGTCTCAATATACTTTTATTAGGAGCTATGTCTAGAGTGGATGTGGAAGATTTATACAAAGTTTGTGACGCCTTGATTTATCCTTCACGATTAGAGTCATTTGGTATTCCCTTGCTAGAGGCTAAGTTTCATGGTGTCCCAATAATTGCCTCTGAGTTAGACTATGTTCGTGATGTAGTAGAGCCTGAGGAGACATTTGATCCTAATTCAGAGCTGTCTTTGGCCAGGGCAATTAAGAGATTTTGTGGGATTGAGCATAGAAACTTGGCAATAAAGGCACCGGTGAAATTTTTAGAATATTGTGCTCAGGTATAATTTGTTTTCTTTTACTCGCTTACCTAAACGTTTAAGCAATGAATCCATTTTAGCATTTTTTATCCTAGCCTTAGTGGGGTCTCCAAGTCTCAGTCTGGTTAAGTATATTGGAGGAGGAGTTTACTTTCCTAATGAAAAGCTCGTTTTCTTATTTTTAATATTTAAAGGTTTGAGACATGATGGACTAGACTTTTTAAGGAATAAATCACTAGTTCCGTTTATGGGATTGTCTTTAATTTTTTCCTTTTTTATTTTGGCACGAGCGCTTTTTTGGAAACAGCCTCATTTTAGGGACCTTAATATTGCTCTTACCATTTTTTCAGTTGGGCTGATTTATCACTTTTTCTCAGAGAATAAAGGGGTAGTAAAAAAAGCAATAAAGTGGAATTTGTGGTTGCAAACTCTAGTGGGGATATTTCAGCTTGTTAATGTGTACTTTGGTAACAAAGAGTTGGCTATGATTTTCCATAATCACCCTATGCAGGAAGGGTATTACTTTCATTGGAGAGTGTCTGGTTTGTTCATGGAATCATCTCAGTATGCATCTTTTCTTGCCATTGGTATTTTTTCCGAACTTAAGCAAGAGAGGCTTAAAGCTCTAGATTATTTACTGCTGATGCTTGCCCTTATTGTTTTTATCTGCAATAGGGCCTTAACCGGTTATTTGATTTTTATCTTATGGATGCTTATTGATAATAAAAAGTCTCGGCTTATGTTGCTATTTTCCTTATTCTTATTAGTAGTCGATTTCTTTACGGTTGGATTTGCAAAAATTTTTTTATTATCCTCATTTAACAAAATATTTATTACATTTTTCGACTTTACACAAATCTCAGGAGAGGTCCGTTTTATTAATGCTTTAAACGCGATAAAAGAATGGTACGGTGGTTGGGGTTCATTTCTTATGGGCGTAGAGAATAGGCAAATCGATCAAATTGGTGATGTTTTTTCTTATAATTTATATCGGTTTGGGTTGATTGGCTTTATTTTTATAGTTGGCTACTACCACCAATTAATAAAGACAATATCCAAAAAGTGGCTATTGATATTACCACTGTTTGTAACTTGTGGCCCCATTGCTCAACCAATTCAAATAATTTACTTGATTTTTTTAAGGCTGGGGATTTGTTCTAAAAAAAGTTCGTAATATCTATTTCTTTGTGCTTTTAAAGAGAGTTGTTCCTTAATAATATTTCGATAAGAACTTAATTTGGCTATCGGATTATTTGATTGGTTCAGTCGATCCTTTATTTCTTTAGCGTAAGCACTGGCAGGGGCTTTAGAGTCTATACATATTAAATCGTCAATGCTTTCAATTCCCTCAAGCGCTATGTCCGAAAAAATAGATTCTTTTTCCATACTCAAAAGTTCAAGAACTTTGTTCTTCATTCCAGCCCCAAATCGAAGAGGGCAAACAAAAAGAGCTGACTCCCATATATAAGGGCGTAGATCAGGAACCTGTCCTGTTACAAGGATATTTGTATCATTAAGGCTTCGAATTTCTGGGGGAGGGTTTGACCCAGCTAGGATGAGTTTGATTTTAGGGAATTCTTGTCTAAGGAGTGTAAGGACTTCAAAGACTAAGAAATTACAGGCATCCCTATTTGGAGCATAGCTAAGGTTACCTGTGAAAATGATCTGTTGAGGGTTTATTTCTATCTCTCTTGGGGCTGGATGAAAGTATTCAGTATCGACTCCAAGAGGTATGTTTGTGTAGTTTCCTTCAGGGAAATTTTCTCGAGAGTATTCTTCATCAATAGGCGAGACAAAGATCGTTTTCGGTGAAAGAGAATAAGCCCATCTCTCAAACTTCATTGCAAACCGTAGTTCTCTTTTGAAGAGTCCCTTTGTAATTGAGCGCTTCTCATTCCCTACTCTTCTTTTCGTATACATGCTATATGAGTCAATTGCGCCAAGGATAATCTTTTTTAGGGTTTTCTTGGATAAGTAACTCATACATGAAGCTGTTCCAAAGTTGGTGAGATATATAATGTCTACGAACTCTGCACGCTCTTCTATAGCATCAGCTAGTCTTATGGCCTCAGCCTTAATCATTGATCCAAGGGAGTGACCTCGAATCCACCTCAGGTACCTAAAAAACTTTTCAAGAGAGGGCTTTTTGGTTCTTAAGTACGAGATGTCGACATGAGAGAAAGTACTTTTCTCCTCCAGGCTTAGTTCACCCTGAAATAGGGAAAGGAATGAGCAATCATAGAGCTCTTTTTCTTTTAATAAGTTATAGGTTATTTTATTAGCGCCATCGAGGTACTCTGGACTAAAAAAGTTAATGGAAACGAAAAGAACCTTTGGTTTCATTTTGCACTGTTCTCCCTATGGAGTATCCTATCTTTTATAAGTTACTTTTTAAATAAGGTTTTTAGGTGTTTGGAGATCGCAAAATTTTCGAGAGCGTGCTCTCTCTTGGTACAGAGAACTTTTTGAGGATTATTCTAAGTGCTGCTGCGTCAATTTTGGTCGGTCGTTTCCTGGGGCCTGAGCAATATGGGAAATATAATTATGTTATTTCTCTTGTTTTGATTTTTTCTCCTCTCATAAACTTTTCAATGAATGAAGTCATTGTAAAGCAAGTGGTTGAAGGGAAGCACTCGTTATCTTCAATCTTTAGCTCAGGCTTATACCTAAGAGTTTTACTTGGGTTGTTGGGAGCTCTCCTTTGCTTTGGTTATGCGTTTTTTAAGGAAGGATATAGTCCTGTATTTGTTCTTGTTCTTATTTATGGTTCTTTCTTTGTTTTAAAATCCTTTGATATTATTGAATATTTCTTTATCGCTAAGGAGAGGATAAGGGAGCTGGCAAAATTAAGAACCTTTATTTTTATTGGTATAAATCTCTTTAAAGGTGCTTTTGTCTACTGGCAGAGAGACTGGAAGTGGTTTGTTTATTTAAGTGCACTAGAGCTACTACTTGTTTTTTTCCTTTATATTTTCAAATCGAGGGAAGAGAGTTGGCTAAATTTAAGGCTTAAATTTGATAAAGGTTTAGCTAAAAGTATGTTTAGTCGTAGCTTCCCTTTCTTTTTGATAACGACAATGACCATACTCTTTGCAAGAGTCGATCATGTGATGATTTGGGACTTCCTTGGTGGAAAAAATCTGGGAGAGTATGCAGTTGTTGTAAAGTGGGGAGAGTTTCTTAACTTTATTCCCCTGATGCTTACTTCTGCCTTTTTACCGAGGATTATTGCCGACTCAACGGGGGAGAAAAGTCAGGTTGCCTTAAAGAACTTCTTTAGATTAATTTTCTTATCCAGTTTGGCAATTGCCTTTTTCTTTTTGCTTATTGGTCCACTATTTATAAAGACGCTCTATGGTAGTTCTTTCTCTAAGGCGCCTGATATAATCCAGTACTACTCACTTCAAGTTTGTCTTAGCTTCTTGTATGTAGCACTTGTTCGATATTTACTCATTGTTGATAAGATGAGATCAGCGATAGAGTTATATGGGTTTTCTCTATTATTTAACCTCGTTATTAATTATCTTCTTATTCCTAGAATGGGGCTTCAGGGAGCAGTGATTGCTTCCATCGCTTCTTACATATTTGCTTTAATATTAGGACTTTTTAGAGATAGTGATATTCGTAGAGGATCAGCTCTTTATTTCAGATCCCTATTTTAGCCATGATTGAATGCCAATAGATTTAGCGACAGCAGAGAAGAATTTCTTTTTCGTTGAGTCATTTGGGTATGCAAAGGTAAGCATCGCATGGAGAACTTCTCTTCTCATATCCTCACCTTTGACTACGGAAAAAATCTCACCTAAAACATAGGGGAGTCTATCACCATAGGCTTCATTTCTCCTCTCCTTGGCGCTCGCATTTGACGGATGAAGACGGTACTTTCCAAGGGTTTCAGTACTTGAATCACTGCCATATCTTTGATGCAACTTTAGAAATGCTAAAAAATCAAGAAAGTATCCGCTGTTCTCGTCCCAACCTCCAATATCTCTCAAGGCAGATGTTTTAAAAATAGTCGAAACAAGCTTTGGAGTATTGGTACAGATGCCTTGAATACCATAAATCTTGGGAGTGTAAGTCCAATTTTCAGCACCAAAAACATCAAAACCAAAATTAATGAAGCTTTTTATATTTTTTAGCTTTGATAAAGGAAGATTTTCTGAAATCAAAACATCATCATCATGAAGAAAAAGAGTGTGTTCTTCTTTTACTTTACCCAGGCCTATATTCCAACATTGGGCCATATTGAGTTTCTCTTCGATATGAAAAATCTCTACTCTTGGGTCTGATTGCATTTCTTCTTGAAGGAATTTAGCGTATGAGGAGTCGTTAGAGTTATTAACAACTATGATTTGAGTCCAAATCTCTGGAGGTGAATTTTTTCCAGAGGAGAGTGACTCTTTGATAATCTCTAGCGGTGGTGAGCCAATGGTTGGAATGACGATGCTTATGCTCACTAATATACCTCAGTAATTTTTTGAATCTGCTTTAGGACATTATAGTTTTTTTCTAGGATAACTCTAAAATCATGATCCTTGCTATTTTTCAAAGAATTAAACTTGTGAATGAAGTCTTCATCATTTTCTAAGTCAAAAAGGTATTTAGGGGGAAGAATGTCAATATGTCCTGAAACATTGGAAATTAGAGGAATAGTGTTTACCTTCATAGACTCCAGTACGGTATAGGGGAGACCTTCCCCCAAGCTGGTACTGAGGTAAACGTCCTGTTGTCTAAGAAACTCCAGAGGAGAGTCTACAAACCCATGAAATGTTACCTTATCGGACATCCGCAATTCCTTCACTAAGGCTAAGGCCTGGTCTTTTTGCTCCCCATCACCAGCAATGTTTAAGTGGAGCTCAGGATTTTCCGAAACTAGTTTAGAAAAAAGCGCTATGCCTCTTAATACGTTTTTGTGTGGATCAAATCTCGAAACGATACCTATATTTTTAAAGGTACTGGGGGGCAGGGCTCTATAGGAGTCGACCTCAGCATCCAAAGCTATTCCATTCGGAATAACTCTATTTGTTCCTTTATTTAAGATTCCAAGCCTTTTTGCTTGGTCTCTTTCTGAGTTAGAAACGAAAAGAAAGCAATCTGTAAGTTGCCCAAGTACTCTTTCTGCAAAGCCTTTAAACTTATCACTAAAAGTTTTAGGTTGGTGTATACCGTGAAAGGTGTGGATTATTCTAATGCCGAATAGGCTCAAGAGTCGCGAGTAAATACCAGCCCCTCTACCGTGGGAGTGGACAATATGAATATCATTCTTCTCTAAGTAGGAAATTAGCTTCAAAAACCTTAGTAGAGAAAATTTACGATGTGGGAGAGGAAAAAATCCTTTTGCTTTTTCACGAAATTTTGGTCCAAAAGGCTCAGATTCAGGAGAGGCAACAAAAAAATCAAAATCTTTGGTAGATGCGTAGGTGAGCAGGTCATCCACATGCTTCGGTCCGCCCCCAACATCAGAACGGACCGTAATAAGAAGGACCCTTTTTTTCACTAGCCTTTAAACTCCGAAAGTACTTGATCCACTCTTTCAAAGACGGCTTCGTTATAGCTTGGGTGGCAGCCGATGAAGAAGACTTCATCTAGAACACGGTTAGCTAAAGGGAATTTTCCGGCATCATCTAGGTGTTTGTAGCCAGGGTGGAGAAGAACATTTCCGGCGAAGTAGTTTCTTGTTTGGATTCTGTTGCCTTCAAAGTGCTCGACGAGCATTTGCTTAAGTTTGTTTTCGTTACAAATGATAGGCACTCCAAACCAGCTAGTTTCTGCTTTGTTGTCTTCTTGAGGGATTGAGATTCTGTCTCCAAGGTGTTTCTTAAGGATTTTTTCTAGGCGGTTCTTTGTCTCTCTTCTTTTAATGTGTATTTCGTCGGACTTTTGCATTTGAACGAGACCAATTGATCCCTGTAGTTCAAGAGGCTTTAAGTTGTAGCCAATTTCACTAAATAGGTACTTATGATCGACCTTGTGATCATATCCTTCAATCCATTTATCAAAGCGATTACCGCATGCTCCAACTGGGGAGAGGTTCGTGGCACCTGTGCAGTAGCAGTCTCGCCCCCACCACGCAAATCTTCGTGCCATTTTGACTAGTTCTTTATCGAGTGAACTTACCATGCCACCTTCACCAGTAGTCATATGGTGAGCGGGATAAAATGAGCAAGATGTCACGGCCGCGTAGTCAGAAAGATCTTTTCCGTTCCACTTTGATCCAAGTGAGTCACAGCCATCTAAAATCAGTTTAATATTATTTTTATCGCAAATTGAAAGAATGCGATCGATGTCAGGAGAGTTTCCTAAAACAGGAGAGAGGAAAATCGCCTTCGTTTTTGAATTAATGGCCTTTTCAACGAGATCAAGATCAAAATTTAGGTCGTGATATGTAATGTCAGTAAATACGGGTTTTAAGCCATTTTGAACGAGAGGAGAAATGGTTGTTGGAAAGCCAACAGGAGAGACGATAACTTCATCTCCATCACTCCAGCCAAAATGCTTCTTGGAGGCCGCTATCATTACAAGGTTTGCGGAACTGCCAGAGTTCACCATAAGAGAGCTATTAAAATTATATTTTTTAGAAAATTCACGCTCAAATTTCGCGACATTTTCACCAGCTGCAACCCATTTTCCGGTAATAAGACTTTCCATAGCGGCTGCAACTTCTTCATCTCCCCAGTAGGGCCCTGAGTAGAAGACCCAGTCTTTTTCAGCATCAAATGTCTCTAGCTTCTTATTATAAAGAAAAGGGAAAACGGTCTCACCCTCTTCTCTGAGTTGATTAATAAAACCAATGATTTTTTCATTTACTGACATAATGTTTTTATTCCTTCTTCTAGACTTATAGATTGTTCAAAGCCCAAAGATTTAAGTTTATCTGTATTAAAATAAAAGTCTTTTACTTGAATGGTTTGGTGAAAGATTGGCGGCTCAATAGGCGTGATTTTTGACTGAGAGCTAGTTTCATTAACGATGGTGTTGATAAGATCCTTAAAGAGAACCTTATCTCCAGAGCCAATATTATAAATGGTGTTTAATTCACCTTTTTCAATAACAAGGTCTATTGCCCTTGCCACGTCATGAACGTGCATATAATCGCGATAAAATTCACCATTATGATAGAGGCTAATTTCTTCATCATTTTTAAAGCGATCAATGAGAAACTGAAGGGCATTTTTCTTTTTAGAGGCGCCTTTATCTCCAGCTCCGTAGACATTGCAAAGCCTTAAGATTCTATAATTAATGCCAAAAGTTTGGCAGTACGAGATCAGTAACTGCTCAGCGGCCCTCTTTGTAATAGAGTAAAAGCCTTTTGGGTCACAAGTAGACTCTTCAGTGGCCGGAAGGTCAGCATCACCATAGACAAACCAGCTTGAGATAAAATTAAAAGTACTCTCGCCAGGTTTTAAATTCTTGATGACATCCATGAGGACGGTCAGGTTGGTATCAATATCCTTATGGAGGTCTTCAAAAACATTATAATTGTCAGTGGTGCTTATAAAATAAACAGAGTCATTTGTTTCGGGGGATCGCTCTTCCCTAGAAATGGGATGAAGTTTCCTTTTTGTCACTCTGCAGAACTCGCTTCCGACGAAGCCAGTGCTGCCAAATACAGATATTCCTGACATTAGCTATTCCTTGAAGTAAGCTAACATTAATCTAAAACATTCCTTATGTGAATAAACGAAAGGCCAACAAATGAAGGGAATAATTCTTGCTGGTGGTGCAGGTTCGAGGCTCTACCCTCTGACAAGTGTTGTCACAAAACAACTTCAGCCAATTTACGACAAACCCATGATTTATTACCCTTTAAGCCTGTTAATGATGTGTGGCATTAGGGAAGTTCTGATTATCACCACTGAATATGATCAACCCTTTTTTAAGAACCTTCTAAGTGATGGCTCTCGCTTTGGGATTAAGATTCAATTTGAAACTCAACCGGAACCAAAAGGAATTGCTCAGGCTTACCTAATTGGGGAGAAATTTCTTCAAGGGGAAGATTCTCTTATGGTCTTAGGGGATAACCTCTTTCACGGAAACTTTGCGTCCTTTCGCGCAGCCGTTAAGCAACAACTCGCAAAAGAAGATGGCCTAAAAGCTCAAGTTTTCGCTTATCCCGTAACGGACCCTGAGCGCTATGGTGTAGTTGAGTTTGATAAGAAAACGAAAGAAGTTAAGTCGATAGTTGAAAAGCCAGAAAAACCTAAGTCAAATTATGCCATACCTGGGCTTTACCTAATGGATGGCTCTGCTCCAGAGAGAGCAAGAGTTCAGAAGCCTTCCCCAAGAGGGGAGCTTGAAATTACTGACCTTATCCAGTCCTATCTTGATGAAGGGTCTTTACGTGTCGAGGTTATTTCGCGAGGAATGGCCTGGCTTGATACGGGAACACCTCAGTCACTACTAGAGGCGAATGCATATATTGCAACCTTGGAGCAAAGACAGGGCTTTAAAGTTGCGTGTCTGGAAGAGATTGGTTTGCGGATGAACTTTGTTGATACGAATCACTTTAGAAAAGTCATCAGTGAGACTCCGAATAGTCCCTATCGAGATTATCTGAATATTATCCTTAAAGAGTATGAGGAAGAATAGAGGAATTTATTGTGATGAAAGCGAAAATTTTACTTACAGGTTGCGCGGGTTTTATTGGTTCAAATTTTCTAAAAAAAATTGCCGTACCAAATAAGGACTATGATTTTGTTATTTTAGATGCACTTACTTATGCAGGCCATTACCCAACGATTGCAGGGGATATTGAAGTAAATGAGCACCTCTCATTTGAAAAGATTGATATTCGAGATAATGATGCCGTTCAAAACCTTTTTAAAGCAAATAGTTTTTCGGGCGTCATTCACTTCGCGGCCGAAAGCCATGTTGATAACTCAATTAAAAACCCAAATATATTTGTTGAAACCAATGTCTTAGGAACCCTTAATCTTTTAAATGCTTCGTTGCATTTTGGTGCAAAGGACCTGCGTTTTTGTCACGTTAGCACCGACGAAGTCTATGGTGAGCTCACTGAAAATGAGCCCGCGTTTACAGAAGATCATAAAATAGCGCCAAATAGTCCTTATAGTGCTTCAAAGGCCGGATCTGATTTATTGGTCAGGAGTTATCATGAAACTTTTGGTCTCGATACGGTCATGACAAGATGCTCGAATAATTATGGGCCATTTCAATTTCCTGAGAAGCTCATTCCTGTCATGATTGCCAAGGCCATCAGTGACGAAAAGCTTCCCGTTTACGGAGACGGTAAAAATATTCGTGATTGGATTTTTGTAGATGATCATAATATTGGTGTCTGGGATGTCTTCTTAAAAGGAAAAAAAGGCGAGGTTTATAACCTCGGTGGTGATTCTGAAAAAAGAAATTTAGAGGTTGTTAAAACAATTTTAAAAATCCTCAATAAACCAGAAAGTCTTATAAGCTTTGTTGAAGATCGTAAAGGCCATGACTGGCGTTACGCGATGGATTTTAGTAAGGCCAAAAGAGATTTTGGCTTTGAACCACAAGTGACCTTCGAAGAAGGAATTCAAAAAACAGTTGACTGGTATTTAAGCAATCAGGCCTGGGTAGAATCCGTAAATGCTAGTAAAAATTAGGCAATCTCCTTATTGGGATCAAACCTTTCTCTTTATAATGGGACTTGGTGCGATTCTCTCAATGCAAATGTCTTGGGTCCCTGGGTTCTTTCATGATGGCTATTTATATGGCGCCTTTGGGAAAAATGCTGCAGAACTAGGCCACTGGATAGTTCCCCACTTAAGCCCTTATTCTTACCCTCGATTTGAACAACACCTTCCTACAGTCTTTATTTTAGAGGGCCTATTCTTTAAAGTTTTTGGTGCTAGCTATACTTCTGCACGAATCTTTGTAAGTCTATTTTATCTTTTAACGGGCTTTGGTATTTTTAAGCTAATGAGCGAGAAAGAAGAGAAGCGCTTAGGCTATTATTCTCTTTTTTTATTTTTCATCATTCCTCCGTTAATGAAAAAAGTAAGATTCCCAAATCTAGATATACCTTTAATGTGCACTGTCTTTTGGGGGTTCTACTTTTACCTTAAGGCCATCGAAGGAAAGAAATACTCCTGGTATTTGACTGGATTGTTTTTTGGGCTCTCCCTTTTAATAAAAGGTCCTATGGGAGCACTCCTTCCAATTGGAATCGTTCTTCATCTCATATTCACGAAGTCTCTTGAAAAATTAAAAGATATAAATGCTTGGGGTGGGCTGGGGTTAGGATTCTTACTCTTTGCTCTTTGGCCTCTAAGCTTATACCTAACGGATAATTTTCAAATATTTTTAGATTGGTACAAATTTACTTTTGTGATCACGATTGGAAAGTCTCGTGGCACGGTAGAGCCAATCTATACCTATTTAATATTTCTCCTTAAACAAACTCCCCTGTGGTTAGGTCTATTTCTATTCTCGATATACAAGATGAAAAAGAATTCCTTGCACTTTGCTTCGGCAATCTTTTTCTTTGGGCTACTTTTTGTTTTAAGTATTCCTAAATTTAAATATTCAAACTACCTAATCCCACTTTATCCATTTCTGGCAATTGGAGCTTCTTTTGGGGTGAAGTGCTTAGGTGACAAAGTATATGGAAAATTTTATCAGGTTTTTGTCGGTTTGATTTTTTTGATTTCATTAATTCTACTGATTTTTCCTCTAACAAATACTTCTAAAAGAGACTCTGGAATTCATAGTTTTAAAGAAATTCTTCAAGCGACTAAATTACCCATTAAGCGGTGGATAAATGTTTCTGGAGTGTACGCCGGTGGTGCCCTAACTAGCATAAATGCTTTTGAAGGGGGGGCTCCAGTGTCTACAGAGGGTCTTGGCCAGATAATTGAATGGGAAGGGGAGCAGTTTAAGGACAAACTTATTGTCGCAGGCCTTAAGGACTCTGAAGAGTTAGAAAGAAAGTTCCCTAAACTTTCACCAGTCGCTAGGATAAGGCAGTATGGTGTGATGATTTTAATGCATAAAGAGACTTTTTCGGTTTCAACTATTTTTGAACTCTAAACCTATAGGATTAAGACGTGCTAGTTTCAAGATCAGGATATGAAATAAATTTTAAAGTTGACGAGGAAAAACTCGCAAAGCTTTTAAAGCTAAAAGCTGAGCTGGGGGATAACTTTCCACGCTTTGGTGTCATGGTGATAAGTTACAATGCCGCGAATTTTATTGAAACGACTTTAAATAGAATCAGCCCGAAGCTAATCGATATCATTGAGGAGATTTTTGTCTTTGATGATAATAGTCCGGATAATACTTTTGAGGTTGTAAAAAATTACGCAGGGACGAGTCCTTGGAAAGAAAAGCTAAATATCTTTAAAAACCCAAGAAATCTCCGTTATGGTGGTAATCAAAAGGTTGGTTATCAGTATGCAATTGATCGTGGTTTAGACTACGCCATTATGCTTCATGGTGATGGCCAGTATGCTCCAGAGTATATTGTTGATTTAATGTTACCAGCTGTAGAAGAAAAATTTGATGTTGTGTTTGCTTCTCGCATGATGAGAAAGAAAGACGCCATTAAAGGAGGCATGCCCTTTTATAAATTCTTAGGAAATCAAGTTTTAACTAAATTTGAGAATATTATCCTTGGAACAAAACTTACGGAATTTCATTCAGGCTACAGAATGTATTCTACTAAAATTTTAAAAAAAATGCCCATTAAAATGAACACGGATGACTTTCACTTTGATACAGAGATTATTATCCAGTGCAGACATTTAGGAGCGCCAATAAAAGAAGTTCCCATCCAAACCTTCTATGGGGATGAAGAATGTAATGTTAATGGTTTTCAGTACGCCTTTGATGTCTGCAAATCTGTGATTCTATATCGTCTCCATCAATTACATATAATTAGGAAAGGCTCCTATATTGTAAATCGTGAGTTTATCTATAAAAGAAAATATAGCCCTTATAGTTCTCATGAAAAAATCCTAAACATGATTCCCGCTGGAAATGGACGAGTTTTATGTATCGGCGATAGTGATGGGCTTCTCTATGAGTCTTTAATTGCAAAGGGATATGAAGTACAAATTGTCGATGAAAGAGAGGGGCATGCAACTTTTATTCCGAATAATAACTATCATCAAACCTTAATGAAAGATGTGAATGAGTTGCCATTTAAAAGAGAATTTGAATTTGTTATCTTATGTGATGTTCTAGCTAGAGTTGTGGACCCTATGGATACACTCATAAAACTCAAAAAGTTTGTAAAGCCTGATGGTCGTCTTATTACTTCAGTTCCTAATATTGCAATTTGGGTGTATCGACTTAGCTTGGCCATTGGTCGCTTTAATTATGCAGAAGGTGGCCCTCTCGATAGAAAGCATTTAAGGTTCTTTACAAAGTTTTCTGCCCAGCAAGTTCTTATTAATTCTGGTTATGAAGTTAGAGAGTTAAAACCAACTGGCCTCCCCTTTGAGATAGTTTTCTCTTCATCAGGAAAGAGTAAGTTCTTGAAGTTCTGTGATGGTCTATATTTTTCTCTAGCAAACATTTGGCACAAACTTTTTGCCTATCAGTTTGTTATCTCTGCCCAGATCACTGGAGTTGAAGAGCCTTAGTTACAATGAGCTAATCTCAAAAGTTTGCTCGTCGAGATTACACTTCTTTGAAGGAGATTCCTTTAATTTCTTGGTTCTATCGGGAGTTCTATCTTGACCTCTAATAACGCCAAATTGCTTTTTGTTTTGAGTAAAGTATTCAAAAATGTAAGTATTCCAATAATTTGAAAAGTATATGTCACAATCACTTTTAAGTAGTTTCTCTAGCTTTTCGTGTGGTTTTGGATGAGCAAGAATCCAGGAAATAGTCTCCTGTCCTTGTTGATAGTTCCCAATGGCCATAATAGATACCATTGCGACGCTGAGAGGAATGCCTAAGACCTTTAGCTTCTTTTCGAAAAACCTGAAAGAAGTGACAACAAAAATAGAAACTATGGGAAGAGTAAGGATAGCGTATCTGTAAGCATATTGATCTCGTGATCTCTCACAGATTAAAATGTAAACGATATTGAAGAGTGGAATGGCCCAGAGAAGTGATCTAATAGATTGGTTCTCACTTTTAAAAAATATATAGCTAAGAAAAATTTTTTTGTTTCGATAGAGTGAATAAATAACTGTAACGATTAAAAGTGCAAAGAATATACTGGTGTAGGGCTTGTTGACTCCAATCCAAAGTTTTGGAAAGAAGTCACTTATGAGACGTTCATAATAGGCTGGGACTTTTGCAATGGGAATAAATTGAAATCTTGGCGCTGGAAAGGGTTTAATGATTTTAAATAATTTTCCAATAATTACGGGTGAGAAGCCAATGAGAGCACCTGTTAAAAAATACTTTAATTTGAAAAGTTGCTCTTTAGTTTTGAGATAATTTTCTTTATTAGAAGTTATCCATAGAAGAAATTGAGTAAGACCAAAGATAAGAAGACTGGTTTTTATGGGACTGAAGCCATTGTTGATTTTAACTTTGATGCCCCAAAATCGGTAATCCACCCCACCAATGAGAGAAACCCAAATTCCTAACAATAGATTGATAAAGGCCACAGGATATAGAAATTTTAAAAAGGCCCGAATTAATAATTGGGGTCTCCGGATACCTAGTCTTTCCCATCGGAGAAGAGCTCTATCAATGACTTGAGGATTATTTCGAAGTGATTTGTATATTTTGGAGGGAGCGACAAAGTAAAAAATAACTGGCGTTAACGTAAATACGGTTATTTGATTCATCCACCAGCAAAAGCCAAAAACTAACCCAAAGAGAAATTGATTTTTTGTTGTTGGCTTTTCTGCTAACTTAAATCCTTGCCAAAAGGAGAGCGCTCCCAAAAAGTAAGCGACTTCTGGTCCCAGAGGTCTTACTGAAGTTTTCATCATTAAATATCCCCCCAGGGAGAGAAGGAGGGTTGCGACGAGGGATTCAAGGACCGTAAATAATTTTAGAAAATTAAAACCCCAAAAAATTGTACCTAAAAATGTGAGAAGCATTGTACTAAAAGTTGCGACAAGTGGTGAAATGGTAAATGTTACTCCCGGCTGAAAAGGAACAGACTGTTTGAAGCCAAAAAGGTCAGCGAAGGTAGCAGTAAGGGCCATGAAAATATTATTAAAGGGTCCTAAGTAACCAGCTCCCCAGTAATAAATGGGAAATTCTTTAAAACTCTTAATATCTTCTGCCATTCTTACAAAAATAGCGTAATCCGAATCCCAGAAAAGTAAGCTAGCTTCTTCATTGAGCAACGGCATTCTGAGCTTAAAGAAGACAAAGCCGACAATGATCATACCTACTAAATAAAGCATTGTTTTCTTCATTATTTTGACCTTTTTTTAGACTACCCGTTTAATATATTGCACAATAACTAGATTAGGAACCCATAATTTAATCAATATGATCTCGAGATTTAAAAATCTTTCCATCAATTTAAAACTACTTTTGCTGTTGTTTATATTAATAAATATCCTTATTAGAGGGAATGGTATGACCAATGCCAATTCTCGATTTGCTACGATGAGAGCGATGAGCGAACAGAGTTCCTTTAAAATTGATACGTATATAGAATGGACGGTCGACTGGTCTGAGATTAATGGCCACTTTTATTCTAATAAAGCGCCAGGTCCAATGCTCTTAGGTTTTCCTATTTTTCTAGCTGTGGATAAGATCGTCCTGTCATTTAATCCTGACTCGAAGCTTTCTCCCCCAACAAGTAGTGAAAGATCATTGCTGAATTTGTTTATTCAAGTTTTTCCGATAGCACTTTTGTCTGTTTTTCTAATGGGCCTCTTAAAGGGACATGGAGGAAATGAAGCTGATATTCTCATGAGTTTTATCCTCTTCTTCTTCGGAACGACGGCCTCTCTTTTTTACAATTCCTTTATGGGTCATGGTCTAGCGGCGATGTTTTCGTTTGCCCTTGTGATATTTATTTTTAAAAAGAAGTATTTTTTAGTAGGCCTGTTTTTTGGTTTTACACTTCTTTGTGACTACCTCTCTGGGGTCTATTTAATCCCGTTAGTTTTCTTGATTCCTTTAAGGAAGTGGAAAGATTTCTTACTTGGAGGTGTTTTTCCGGGGCTACTTTGGTCTTTTTATCACTTAATGGTTACGGGAAGCCTTTTTAACACTGTCACAAAATATATGAATCCCCAATTTCTCTCTCCAGGAACCCATCCCTTATACGGCATGCTTGGGTTTCCTGACCCAACAGTTGCATTTGAACTTTTGTTTGGTGTTAGAAGAGGGCTCTTATTTACTCAGCCTTGGGTCTTACTCCTTATACCAACTGCAATTTATTTCTTATTTAAGAATAAATATGAATTGAATGAAAGAGGAGTTGTTAAATTTTGTGTCTTTGGCTTTCTACTTCTTTTCTTCGTGAATATTAGCTTTAACGGCTGGCACGGAGGCGCTGTTTCTGGACCTCGGTATTTAAGCGTTGGTCTCTCTGCGCTTTGTTTTTTGGCCTATTTAACTTTTCCCCACACTAACAAGTGCTGGAAAATAACCTTTGTAGGTTTAAGTTTATATACTCTCTTTTTCCGCATGTTAGTTTTTGGCACCACCATCCTCGCTCCAGAAGAAGGAGCGCTTATTGGTGAGCTTTTTAATCATTTAAAGAAATACGCAGGATTTAAGCAATACTTTAGGATGCTTTTCTTTATATCTAGTATCGCTTTCATTGCTTTTAAGAATAAAGCTCTTCAACGATTTATTAATGACACTTATATAGACCCCAATACTTCATCTTAATAAAGTCGGGTTTAATATCTAATATCCACCCAGGATAAGTTTGGTGAATTACCTTACATGTTTTTGAAAGCATTGATTGGAGTTCATGATCGTTGCTGAAGAAGTAGCCACTTTCAACACTTAATTTACTTAGAAAGACTTCTTTTTTTAAGAGATTAAACTCAAAGGGCTTTTTCATGTAAAACCATAGAGGGTCTCTGATGACGTCTGAGGTATAGATGATCTTTGGTGTGTGCTCGCTTTTGTACAAATCTTTGTAAAAAGAGATTGGGGTGTAGGCGACCTTGAGAGAGCTTATTGTCATGAGGATGAGGGAGAGGGCGCCAAGGGCCAACCCCGTTTTTCTAAAAGATTGCAGGCGCGAATAATTTTCAAGAAAGACTCCAAAGAGAAGAGGGGAGAAGAGTCCAATTCCAAAGAGAAAGCGAATTTCTTTATGACCAATCATGGAGTGCACGATGAAAAAAGAAAGAGTGATCCATGTTAAGTAATGAGATCTCTTTTTAAACCAGAACCAAAGAGTGGCCATCATTAGAGGAAGACCAATCGGTGGGACACCTCTGGTGACAACTTTTTCAAAGTATTTCCACCAGGGATCTACGCCAAAGCTTGAGGCCTTGCCTTCAACGATATTCCAATAGAGATATTGATAGGGGGGGAAGACCCATTCGCCATAACCCCAGTAATCGATAAGTGCTCCAAAGAAATTAAAAAGAACAAAACTTGCTGTTAATATGGTGAGAAAGCCTACTTTCTTATTGGCTTGAAACAATTGCCAGAGACAGATAAAAAAGATGGGAACGCACATTTGATAGCGAAAAATAAAGGAAGCCCCAAATAGAAGGCCCGTGATGAATCCATTTTTAAGAGTGTTCTTTCCTAAAAAGAAAGGCAGAGCAAAAATAAAAAAGCTCGTTGAAAAGTGCTCACTTGTTCCTCTTGCGTGAAAAAAAGGCACATACCAAAGAAGGGCCAATGCCCATAAGGTAAAAGTCTTAACTTTCTCTGTTTTAAGATATTGAGGGCTTAAGACAAAGAGTATCGTGAGGCTTATTTGACCAATGATGGCGTTAAAAAATCTTAAAATATCGGCCATGATAAAGGGATTCTCTAACCCTAAGGCCTGAAGAGGCGAGAGGATCATGATATAGATGGCAGGTTGAAGCCAAGGACGAATCCTTGCTCCCCATTCCCAAGATAAATGGGCCTGAGCATCTGTAATCATTCCAAGCTTCCAGCCCACAAAACGCATAATTCCAAGATGTTCGTCAGGTCTATGAAATCCTTCTGAAAACCAAGCGGCCAATAGATGAAAGAGAAGACTTAGATAAAAGACCTTTTTAAACGTCTCTTTCCATTCATTAGTTTGGTTTTGATAAAGATCTTTTAGCACTTGATAAGACTCCAGAGATCCTTATTTTCTTTTAAGGTTTTAAATTTAAATTGAAGGTCTACGAAAGGCCTTGAGCTATAAAGAAGTTCACAGCTCTTTAATTTTTCTTTTAAAAGACCAGCTTTGGAAATAAATTTAAATGGGCTCGCTTCTTCGCTGAATTCTTGCCCCTCATAAAAGAAAGTTGCCTTAAGTCCACCTGCGAGTCTGTCAGGTCTAAAATCACCTTGAACGTTGATATTTCCCATCGGTGCAATTCTTGAGAATTCTTCAATGGGGTGAAGAGACGAGAAAAAACTAGGGACCAAAAGAAGATTAAAGATAACAAAGATTTTTAAAAAGACAGATTTAACATTCATCCCTTCAATCGAGCTCCAAAGAACCAAAGGAATAAAAGGAATGAGAGGAAACAGAAATCTGAGCTCTTTATGGGCAATAAGCTGATGGATAACAATGAAAATGAACATTCCTTGGGCAAGGGCATTTAGCTTATTTTTATAAAAGAAATAAAGAGAGCAAAAAAAGATGGGCAGCCCTACGAGTGGTGTGGGTTTTGTCATGATCCACTTTATATAGTCCCACCAGGCATTTTCTCCAAATTGACTGGTCTTCTTTAAAATAATGTTTTGATGAAAGTACTCATATGGTGAGAAGGTTAAACGTCCGTATCCCCAAGAGTCGATGGCCACCATAAGTCCGCAAACAATAAGAAACGCTGCTATTAGAGAAAAGTTAGAAAGCCAGCGTCTTTTTATAAAGATAATGTGGAAAAGGGGAAAAAATAAAAAGACTCCCACTTGAAAGCGGCACCAAAAGGCAACGGCCGCGAATATTCCCATCAAGGTATGTTGAACGGGACATTTTGAATCTCTTAAGTAGAGAAGAGAGAAAGCTAAAAGAAAAAGACTACTAATGTTTTCGCTAGAGTAGCGAACGAGAAGCATAGGAAAAAACCACAAAAGAAAGGTGACCCAGAAATAGTAAGGTTTTTTGATGCTAAATTTTTCTTTGGTTAGAAAGTACCAGTGTAAAAGGACATAAAGAAAGGCCTGACCAGTAATGAGCCTAAAGAGAAAAATACTAAAGTGAGGCCCAAACATTTTGAAAGGAGTTAGTAGAAAAGGTTGCAGCCAAGGTCGCATTCTTGCTTCAAATTCCCAAGGCAGATCTGAGGCCTGAGTTTTGCCCCATTTGAAAGCAGTGAACTCAAGAATCTGAAAATATTCATCCCAATGGTAAAAGCCCGAAGAAAAATAGGCTGCCAACGCATAGAGTAAGGATATGGCGATAAAGCCTTTAAAATATTTGGGGTTTGTTTCCCAGAGTCTTCGGTAAATGCGCATAGGAAGACTATTTCAAAACTGGTTATTGTAGGCAAGAAAATATAAAATAACGCCTTAATATTAATGAGGATCGAACTTGGCGATTGCATTTGTTGTCCCGTGTTATAACGAGGCAAAGCGAACAAATTTTGAAGTCTTTAAGAGTTATGAATCAGATCACTCTGATGTGAAGTTCTTCTTTGTAAATGACGGCTCAACCGATGGGACTCAAGAGGTCTTAGAAAAACATTTTTTGGCCGATCAAGTGATTAATCTTCCCGAAAACTCTGGTAAGGCCGAAGCCGTTCGCTTGGGCATGGTAAAGGTATGCGCTGATGAAGGCTTCACTCATGTAGGCTTCTTAGATGCTGACCTCGCCACTCCCTTATCTGAGATTGATGAATTTAAAAAATATGCCTTAAAAGGTAAGAAAGTAATCTTAGGATCACGTATCTTAAGACTCGGCGGTGATATTAGAAGAAAGTGGTACCGTCACTATTTAGGGCGATTATTTGCAACTGTCGCCTCAAATCTTTTAAAGCTTCCCGTTTACGACACTCAATGTGGAGCTAAGCTCTTTTCAAGGATAGAAATCAAAAAGGTATTAGAAGGCACTTTTATTTCTAAATGGATTTTTGATGTTGAGCTCTTATTCAGATTACAAAAACTAGGCACTCTTTCTGTAAGTGATTTTTATGAAATACCCCTATCTTCTTGGGAAGATGTGGGAGGAAGTCGCTTGAAGGTCACGGACTTTCTGAAAGCGCCTTTAGAGCTCTTACAGTTATATAGGAGATATCATTAATGGACTTTGTTGAAGCGTCTAATATTGATTTACAAAAAGAGGCGTCCCATTGGTGGATTAAAACGCGCTTTCAATACATTGATTTAGCGTTAGAAAAATTCCAGGGAAAAGAGATCTCTGTTTTAGAGATCGGCTGTGGCACGGCCCAAAACCTTGCCTTTTTAAGAAATGAGTCTCGCTATAAAGATCAGGTTACAAGAGTTGTAGGAATCGATTTAAATCTTCCTAAAAATTTCTCAAGACCGGATTTAAAAAGCACCGACAAACTATTAAACTCTCTTGATGATTTAGAAAGTAGTGAAAAGTATAACCTACTTATTATGCTCGATTTAATTGAGCATGTAGATGACCCAGTACAATTATTAAAAGAATATAAGAAATATCTTGTTGATGATGGCATTCTTCTCATTTTGGTCCCATCGTTTCAGTCTCTCTGGTCGCAACATGATATCGCCCTCGGACACGTTAAGCGCTACACATTGGCGATCTTAAAGAATGAAACCGAAAAGGCGGGGTTTCGCCGAATTCGCGAAGGGTACTTGTTTTCCGTCTTTTTTCCTATTGTTTTCATCTTAAGAAAATTCTTTCGAGATAATTCTGGAAATCAGGCCGAGAGTGATCTCAAATTACCAAACCCTGTGATTAATTCGATTTGTTACTTTCTTGGCGTCCTCGAGAGAAAGCTTGGAAATATTCTTCCTTTTGGAACAAGTGCTTTTGGAATCTATGAACAGGATCAATAGTCTTTCTCTAAAAAATCTCATTCTAATCTCTCTTGGTATTCACATCTGGGCGGCCTTCTTTTCAAGTGGCTTTCAGCACTTTGACGAGCACTTTCAAATTTTAGAATTTGTTAACCTAAAGTGGGGAGGAATTGAGCCAGAAAAGTTGGCCTGGGAATTTAGAGAAAAAATTCGCCCTTGGTTTCAGCCCTGGCTTTACTACATAATCTCCGTGCCCTTTAAGGCCATGGGTATTGAAACACCTTTTTTCTATGTCTTTCTTTTTCGCTTAGTCACCGGTCTCTTTGGTTGGTACGCTTGCATTAATTTTTTAAAGGTCATAAAAGTTTGGTTTAATGAAAATGAATCGCTAGTTAAGTGGAGCTTTCTTCTTTTAAACTTTCTTTGGTACATTCCTTTTATTCATGTCCGTACAAGTTCTGAATCTCTCGCCATCTCGCTTTTCATGCTTGGTGCCACAAACTTCCTACTTTCAAAGAAACCATTATCTCTATTGCTCGCAGGCGTTTTCTGGGGCTTTGCCTATCACGCGCGTTTTCAGATGGCCCTTCCGGTGGCCTTCGTGTGGTTTCATGGGTGTTTCTTTGAGCGAAATATCAAGAAGCTCTCTCTAAGTGCCGCGGGTGTGATCCTTGCGATCCTACTTGGGACAGTGATTGATTACTGGGGCTATGGAGAATGGAGCTTTAGTCTTTGGCATTATTATCGTACTAATTTCTTAGAAGGAATTATGGCCCGGGTAAAGCACTACCCAAGTTATTGGTACGTTCGTTGGGGTATCCTTCGCGGAGTACCCCCGGTTTCCCTCGTTTTGATAGCAGCAACACTTTGGGGTTGGGTAAAGATGTGGCGACATCCTCTCACATGGATGACTTTGCCTCTTTTTATTTTCCACTCTCTCGTTGGGCATAAAGAAGTCCGCTATCTATTTCCTACGATGGTGCTTGCGCCACTTTTTCTTCTCTTTTTCTATGAACAGCATAAGGACAAAGTTCACAGGTGGTGGGAGAGACGATCTTTTCGCTACTTCATCAATCTATGCCTTATCGTAAATATTGCGGCACTGATAATCGCTTCAACAAAACCCGTAAATCCATCGGTGAATTTCTACTCATATATTTGGAGTCAAAAGAGCATCATTAAAATTTACGCCAAAGACGAAAGCCCTTTTACAATGCTGGGACTTGATATTGAATTCTATAAAAAGCCCGAGTTTCAAGTCGAAATTTGGAATGACACCATTGAGGAATCCGGAAAGTATATCTTCCTAAGAACAGGCGCGGACTATTTTACCTTCGCGAAAAAGCAAAATTGTAAGAGTCTCTATCTCGCATACCCAGAGTGGATTCTCCAATTTAATATTGGCAATTGGCTTGAAAGATCCCGCGTTTGGTCTCTCTTTAAATGTGACTGATTACTTCTTACTTAGGTCTGCGCGAATCACAGAACTATTCGCAGGCCAAAGATGAATCATACTAAAGGCATGAGATTCAGGAATTGTTTTTCCAACCTGTAGGCTTTTCGAAAATTTTCCAACATTCATGTATTTGACTTTATCCTTACAGGAAAAGTTGATCGTGTGTTTAACCTTATCTACTTCAATCTTAACGATAAGAGTGTCTTTCACCACTTTGTAAGTTCCTTCAAAATGATCAACGTCTAAACTCTTTTTAGAGTGATCATCACGATCATGATTCACCATATAGACGTCAAGAGCGGCCACACCGTCTTTTTTAAAGACATAGTGATACTGAAAGTCAGAGTCACCAGGGCTCATATACTTCCGACCGACCACTTCTTTGCAGTCAAAGCCAAAAGCACCCTGGGCGCAAAGAATAAAAATGAATGTGAGAAACTTTATTGTCATATTCATCTTATATATCCACCGCAAAGCCCGGACAACCAGTTCGACCTTGGCCTTTATAGGAAACATGTATATGAGTGGCTTCTACTAAAACAAAGTAACCACAGCCTCGTCCACTGCTGGCCAAGACATTTCTAATCTCTTCTGCAACGGCCATTCTCGTTCTTTCTGGATGCGGATCGATATCAAGGGCGCGACCAGAGTAGTGATGGCTTCCGGCACTATGACGACCAGAAGTCGTGTGAGAAATTCTCACGGGCTGCCTTTTATTTTGATGAGCGATAGCAATAAGAGGAAGGATATCAAGGATTTTTTGATCAAGGTGTCTTCCTGCGCCAACTGCCGTAATTCCTCGCTCTCCTGGAAGTGCTAAATGAGAATTATTATAAAATTCAACTCTACCAAAAGGCCCACTAAAATTAGTGCCTTGTCTTCTTGATTGTGCAACAAATTGTTCCCAAGTTAGTTGATCACTTGCCCCTCTTACGAGTTCTGATCCACAAGTCGCAGGGCCTCGCATAACAGTGTCGATGGCCTGAGTGAGGTCCATTCTTCTCAGATTTCTTCTAACACCTGGACTGAAGTTAGATACATCTGGAACACCGGTCGCCATTCCGCCATTATTCGGTGTTTCGCAACCGAATACGAATAGCAAACTTGTGAATATCATTAATAACTTATTTCTCACCTTACTCACCTTATCGGAGTTCTTAAGTTAAATATTAAGGTTTTGATGAGTTTGGGCCTAGACTTAAATGAGAGAAGAGATTTTTTCTGAAAGGTTCTCAGGACTTAGCGTATTGAGGCAGATCATAGAATCGCAAGTCTGGAGCCCACAATAGTGGGCACTTTTCGTGCGACACTCTAGAGGCTCTCTGAAATAGAAAGGATGAAGGGAAGAGTCATAAGGATGCCACTCTGTTGGGGGCTCGGGCCCAAAGAGGGTATAGGTCGAAACCCCAAGAGAGACACAAAGATGCTTTAGACCCGTATCGTTTCCTACATAAAGACTAGAGCCTGCTAGCTCTAATGGAAGGCGATCAAGTGGAACTTTTAAAAACTCGGTATTGCTACTGATGATTCCCTTAAGCTCTTCTTCAATCAAATTATCGCCTGGTCCTAGTGGTATGATTATTTTGTGTTTAGGAAAATTCTTTTGAATGAGGTGAGTAAGGAGTCCATAGCTCGAAAGAGGCCACATCTTTGTTTCTCTTGTCGCGACAAGGCCAATAACAATTTGTAATTTTGAAGCCTTATCAGAAATATCAAGGACAGGTGGATAGTCTAAGAAGCTTGGGGGCCCTGATCCTTGGCCAAAGAAAGTCCATGCGCCATCAAGGTCCCTTTGAATATTAGACTTAATGGCCCCTTGATCAAAAACGAGGCCTTCCTTGCTGTGATGATTATGAAAGTTGTAATGGGGACCTCCAAAGAGACGCCAGATCTTAAAAAACTTAGCGGTCCTGCCACTTTGAAAGAGTTCAAAAACAGTATCAACGTTGTGCTTTTTTATGACCCTTCGTGATTCAAGCCAATCACCCAAAGTCTTAAAGTCGAGAGCGATCACTTTGTGGCCGCAATTTTTGTAAAGTGGAAAGATCCACTTAGGCACACCATAGATAATTGTCGTATCTGGCAAAGTATTCTTTAGATATTGAATGGTTGAGAGACCCATGATGGAGTCACCAAGCGCTCTATTTTTGACAACAAGCAATGTTTTAGGAATACTTTTTTTCATGACCTAATTATAGAAAATCACGAGGATTTTGTCTTTGAAAAGTGAAGTAAAACTGTCGGCCACTATCATTTGCTTTAATGAGGAAGATAAAATCGCTCGTTGCCTAGAGTCCCTAAAAGACATCGTTGATGAAATCGTTGTGGTTGATTCCTTCTCAACAGATAAAACTCCAGAGATTATTAAGGACCTTTCAAAAAAACTCCCAATTAAATTCATTCAAAATCCTTTTGAAGGTCATATTGAACAAAAAAACTTCGCTCTTGATCAAGCAACCCATGATTGGGTCATCAGTCTAGATGCTGATGAGGCCCTAAGTGAAACGCTTATTCAATCCATTAAAAATACCACTTTTGAAAAAGCCGGCTACTGCTTTAATCGGCTCACAAATTATAACGGCTTTTGGGTAAAGCATTGTGGCTGGTACCCTGATACGAAACTGAGATTAGTGAAAAAAAATCAGGCGCGCTGGGAGGGAGTAAACCCTCACGATATTTTGCGCTTAAAAACGGGAGAGGAAGGGTTATTAAAAGGGGACCTTCTTCACTATAGTTACGACTCCATTACTGATCATATTAACCAAACCAATCGCTTCACAACCATTGCGGCGAAGGCCAGTTTTAAAAATGGCGCGAGATCAAGCCTCTTTAAAATAATCACAAGACCCATTCTTAAATTCTTAAAAGACTACTTTCTAAAAGCGGGCTTTCTAGATGGCCGCTACGGACTCATCATTTGCACCATCAATGCCCTTTCCGCTTTCTTAAAATATTCAAAAATAAAAGAGCTTCAAGAAAATCGACAAATCTAAGGCACAAAAAAGGCCCTCATCTGAGGGCCTAAATTATCGCTTAAGAGGTAGAGGGGAATCTGGAGACTAACCTTAGGCCCGGCACAGGCCCATTTGGAGAACGTCAGTTTGCCGCCAGACTCCCGCACTTGGGTGTAGACAGAGTTCCAGTGGGGACTCAGAGGAGAAGGGAGAGAAAATCCATTTTTTAAAGATAGGAAGCTGCGATTCTTGCTGCTTATGGAGAGATTGAGAAAACGATCACAATTATTAACTTCAATTTTTAGGTGTTGATCACTATTTAAGAAGAATGAGAAAAGCCCATAAATGATACGATTAAGCGCCTGCTTTTCAATCGCCAATTCTTGAAGATTCTTTATTTTAGATTGATAGATAAAATCAAACTCTAAACCCTGAGGCCTAAAGTAATTAAGCCTATTGGTTAAAAGCACTTCTAGGTCATCTATCTGAGTGGCAATACTAGTCGTTAAGATATTCATAAGCTCCTTACGTCTCTCGTTTAACTGAGGGGGAACTTATGCAAAGAATTCTTCTAAGAAAATAATCCTTTCACTTCTTTTTCATTAATGAACGAATCAATTTTAAAAGTACTTGAAATTATTTTGGGCCACTACCATCGATAGCTTTATATCGGTGTTGAAATGAAATAGATGGCCAGGGATTCTAAAATTTATACTACAAAACCTTATTCCGTGACGGAGCCTAAGCTTTTAAAGGTCATTGACAAACTACTCTCATTGGTGTAGTTTGTGGGGGAGTATTCATAAAAACAGTTAAATATTATGTTACAGAGCAAGGTAAGGCGCCTTTTGAGGAATGGTTTAGAGAATTAGATAAATTTTCCAGGGCAATAATTATTAGACTGATACAAAGAGTCGCTTCTGGTGGAGCTAAAAAATCTGTTAAATCATTAAAGAATGGGATTTATGAAATCAAAACTCCCCACGGCCCTGGTTATCGCGTGTACTTTGCTGAAGACCACGAGGAGATATTAATTCTATTAGCTGGTGGAGATAAGAAAACCCAGGAGCGAGACATAGAAAAGGCAAAAGAGTATTGGTGGAACTATGGCAAATAGACATAAAGACTTTAACGAACTAGTTGCTTCTCAATTTGAGGATTTAGAGTTTTCTCAAATCTATATAATGAACCTAATTAATAAGGAAGGCCTTCCTTTAGATGAAGCATTAAAAGAAACAGTAAAATCAATGGGACTACAAAACTTTGCCAATAAAGCGGAGATTTCCATTCAATATGTATCAGATTTCGTAAATAGCCGAAAAAAGCTATCCACAGATACTATCGATAAGTACCTTCAAAAAGTGTTCAATTTAAAAATCAAAATTAGTGTTGAGGCCGCATAATTTAGTTCTTCAAAATACCACCGGATGATTCTTACATATAGAATACAAGATCAAGATTTCTTGATCGACACTAAGTTTATGAAAATTCATCAATTACCATTTGAAAAATATGTAAATCTTACTTCCAATTAAAATATCTTTTGTTTCCCACAGAAAACGGTGGCAATAAAATGCCTTTATAAATCATTGAAGGGATACGTAAGACGTGGAGACTCAAGAAACATATACAAGTGATCCGTGCCCGAAAGGGATCGTGAATCAGCTTCTCGAAATTGCCAAAGAGAACGATGCGATGAACGAGATCGGCGGTGCCACAGGATGGCGCTGGCAAGAAGGCATCATCTCTCGCATGCCAAAAAAACATACCGTAGCAAAAATTCTTAAAAGGGCTTATGGAACTGATAACCCATCTGTTTGGCTGAATCTTACCTCAGGTGATTTAAAAACATTTATTAAAAATGCCTTTGACTTGGGAGCTAAGGTAAGTAGAGATTATAAAGTTTTGAATATTTATGAAGCACTCATAATAATTAGTACACATGATGCAAATGGTATTACATTTGATGAATTGGTTTTCAGATTAAGCTACTTACGATTTTGTAAAACCTCAGATATTGATAATGAGTATTTTATTGAGATTGATGAGACCTTAATATTAGGCCTTTATGAGTCTTGGGCTACAGAAAAAGCGAAAGAGCTAATCCAAAAATTTAATTTTGAGTTAGACGAGCAAGGTTACTATTCCTCAAAGGTTGATGTTTATTTCACTGATACAAATCTACAACTTTTTCAGATAGAAATATTGCGATATCGTATCAAGGCTGTCGGTGGTAATTCAAACTTTGATATGTGGCGAACAAACTATGTTGCCTTATCTGATGATGAAATGATAGAGATAGAATATAAAATGATAGAGTATCAAAGACTTCTTTTAGAGGAGATAAAATCTAGTCGTGAGAGAAATCAAGCTAATAGAAACCTTCGGAAGACTAGAGTTTTTAATATGTCTTGCATAACACTACCTAAAAAGACGGGGGAAAGTTTAAAATGGCTGCGATAAAATATATTATTCTATTTGCTATTTGTTTTCCTTCATTCGGTCAAGGACAAGGAGTTGATGGCGGGGGGGGGCCTCCGAGAACTTCTCTAAGTCGTTTTCTAGATGCTAATGGAAACTGGCAAAGTATTGAAGATTTAAATCACCTAATCAAAAGGAAGCATGATTATAAAGACTTGCTTAGAAATATGGGAAGATCATCAGAGTTAGATATCCCAAGCGATTGTGAAAACCCAGGTTTTAATTTTTGTGATAGTCGTGTACTTCAAGGGGTTCTAGATATTAATACTAGAGATCATGGCATTATCGATACCGAAACCTTGAGAGATTTAAAACCAGAGTGGATGATTGAAAGTGGCGGAGAAATCTGGGTTGATCCGCGAGCACCGATTACGGATTATCAAACCAGTGATGGTGAGATTAAGCCCTTCTAGTTAAATACTAAAATTTTTGAATATCTTAAAGAGGCCAACAACAGGCCTCTTTTTTTTGTTTCATTTCATTAATGAAATCGAAGTGAAATTTGGGTTTATCGCACTTCTTTTAAGCGTTAGGTTCTCTCCACATTGCTAGTGTTTTGTTGGAGGAACATATTATGAATATTTTTATTTGGATTACTTATTTATTATTGTCGCTTGTCTCTTGTGGTGATGGGACTACTGTTGTTAAGGAACGAAATATTTATCTTGATGATTTTATTGATCCCTCGCTCAAAGAAGACTCTGTTCTCTCAATCCTTGGGCCACAGACTGCTAAATTTAAATCTAAGGCACTCATCAAAAGAGGAAGACCTCTGGCGCCTTCTGATAAACGCTACCTCAGGGTTGAAGTTGAGTGGAATAAGAGTCTTTTAAATTTTAATCATCAGGTTCTTGAAAAGGGTACACGTGAGATTCATATTTCAGGAAAGGATATTGTTTTTGAGGCGGCCGATAGACAAGGGATTCTTGAAATCATTGAGGGGTTTCGTGATATCTCTCATGTCACTATTCATGGAGAAAATTTAGAAATTAATACTTCTGTAAAAATCTTAGGAGCAAATGTTGAAATCAAAGCAAAGCGCTTAATCATAGGCCCTAAGGGAGAGCTAGATTTAACACCACCCTCCTTTGAAACTTCAGCTTCTCAATTTCAAAATGGTCTTGATGGTTTAAAAGGAGCCCAGCTAAGTTTAATTTTAAAAGAAGCACCTATCATTCATCCAAGAGAGGAAAAGCGAATTTTTATCCTAAATGGTGGTAATGGGCAGGACGCGGGTGCTGGACAAGATGGTGCTGATGGAGTCTCCCGGCGAGATTTAGGAAACGGAATTGTTGCAGTATGGACACCTGTTTGTCCTAGAAGAGGAGGGATTCTAAAAAGCTCAATGGTCACATGTGAATATAAATTTAAAGATGGTCATCCAAGCCCTCCAGAAAATGGAAAGAATGGTCTTGCTGGTGGAAGACCTGGAGTTCCTGGAGATGGGGGTTCAATTAGATCAAATTGGACTTTGCCTTTGGGCTCTTACGATCTTCGCGCCGGTCAGGTGGGTAAAAACGCTGGCATTTATAAAGGAGGTCAACCTGGTGGCCCAAATCCATACATGGTTGTAGGAAGAGGAATCGGGGAAGGTATTTATACCCTGTCAGCTGGACAGGACGCTCGCTCGCCAGGGGCCTTGAAATCGAATGGAATAGATGGAGTATTTGAGAAAGTTCAGACCCAAAATTGGTTTAATAGTGGTTATTTTGAATATTCTCTTAAGTATGCAAATGACCTTCATAAGCAAAATCAAATAAGTCATAGTTTAGAATCAATTGAAGAGATATTGGGGCATTGTAATGAGGCCTTGGATTTTGAATTCTTAGATAATCAGTTATCGTATCAAAAATGCCAGACAGGTCATAAACGTCATTTTAATCTTGTCTCTAACCTCGACTTCTATGGTCACTCGGCCACATGGACACCTAACCTTTCTTTTGAAACAAATTATAAGCTCTTTAATGAGGAAGTTAGCCGATCTTTTCAGATTCTATTTATGACTTATTGGTTAACGGATAAGCAAAGAAGTCTTGAAGAGAATTTATCAGCGGTGAATTCTACTCAAAAACAACTTCTCGAAGAAATTGAGGAAGAGAGCGATAAGTTTAACTCGATTGTAAAAGTTATTCCTGAAATTAAAAAGAAGCTAAGTGATGTATTGGTAAAGGAAGAGGGCTTTAGAGAGGAATTAAGACTTCTTGAAATTAAAATAACAGAAGAGGCCAATAATAGAGTGATTGATCGAAATAAGGTTTCATCTTTGAAAAAAATGGTGAAATCCCTTGCTTCTTTAGCGACAGTTATCCCGGTTGGACAACCCGCTTTTGGTGTTGTCGCCAATACCGTGGATTCAATTGTTCAAGGAATTGGAACGGACAAGCCACTTGAAGAGTTCTTTAGACGACTCCCTAATAATTTAAGCTCTTTTAAACCAAGTGTCTTTCAGCAATCAAAAAATAGTTGGAATCAAATGCGTGAAAGGATTGATTTGAGTCACTTGCAAAACATCTTTAGTCTAAGCCCTGAAAACTCTGACTATTCAAATGCAGACATAAAGCTAATGAAGCTAAAATATTTTGATGATCTCAATTCTTTTATGGTGCCAATTGTTAGAGAAATTTCAAGACAGGCCAATACTTCAAAGAAACAGCAAGTTCCTGCTTCCGAAGTAGAAAAGGAAATTTTAAAAATTAAAAATAGTCACCCTATCTTTAATGAGATCACTAACAATTTAAAGGCGCTAATCGCGACAAAGACCGAATTGAATGCAGAGATTGTAGACTTAAATAGTAATCTTGGAATCATTACTAATAAAATTGGTGATAACTTTCAAGACATTACTCGTCTGAGTGAGCAAAAACTAGCTTTGTCAAAAGGTAATGATTTTGTTTTAAAAGAAATACTAAAGCAAATTGGAGATAGAGCAAAAAGTCGACTTGATAAGTATTACTATCTTCTTTTAAAGTCCTACCAATATCGAATGCTCTCTAATTATGAAGGCGAATTGGATTTGAGACCTTCGGAGGAGAAGATTTTAACTCTTGTGAAGGCCAATGATAATGGAAGAATGACTCCTGATGAATTTATATCAGTTAAAGAGATCTATAATGATCAAATTGCACAAATGATTAAATCAATTGTAGATGAGGCGAATTCTGGGACGCTCTTTCATACTCAGGCAAAGAGGGGTTTTAGGCTCTCTGAAAATCAACTTGTCGCCTTAAATTCTGGATTCGATGTTTATATTGATTTAAAGCAAGGCGATATTTCTTTTGATGAACTAACTGAGGTTCGGATCAATTCAGTCGAAGTAGAGAAGTTAGAGTTTACGATAGAGGGAAATCCAGGTGTCATAGCCGAAGGACAACTTACAGTTCAGCATACAGGATCGTCTTACTTTAAAAAGGCGAATGAATACTTGGCCTTTGACTTTGGTGATACCGCTTCAAAAAGTCGATTAAAATGGGGAGGCACTAAAAATGTCTTATTAGACTCACTAAATCCTATTAGGCCAAGCTTTTCAGATGAGTCCTTACTTAGTGCTCTCATTGAAAGTGATGAGGATCGCCTACTCTTTGCTCGTCCAGGCGGACTCACTAATTTGAAGATCAAGTTAAAGACGAAAGTGGATAATGGAGCCAAGTTAAAATTAAAAGAGGGACATATATTGATCAATTACGATTATAAAGAAATTTAAGATTTTTGAGTTGGTCTGCCTTGAGGGGGCCAACTCCTTTTAACAGTTTTCCTGAAATTTTAGGCCTTTTGTTGGAAGAAGCTCTAATGTTTTTAAAAGCTCACAGCGAAACCTTTTTAGGTCCTCTTCGCTCTTAATGGAAGAGAGCATTTCAAGCATCCTTTGATTGCTCTGTTTTAACTCCTCTATAATTTCGTCTTTTATCATGGGTAACTTTCCCACTTGGCAAAGTTTATGGCAATCAGGCGATTGTTAAGTTTTTGTAAGTTTTTAGTGTGAAGCTTCTTTCTTAACTTCGGTTTCGAGCTGCTGAGAAAGGCGATAAAAGACCGATTTAGAGATTTTTAAGTCCTTACAGATGTGATTGGGCCTTCCTTGGTTTTGCTGATATGAATTTCTAAAGACTTCTCCCTCCACTTCTTCAATGAGGCCTGGCAGTCCTTTTGATGGACAAATACTTCTTTGGTAGCGATTAGGAGGGGTTTGTTTTTCAAAATTTCTTATCACCGAAGCTCTAAGAGATTGTATTCTTTGATAATAATTCTTTAATTCTCTTATATTATTAGGCCATGAGTAATTTTCTAAAGCCTCTCTGGCCTCTGGGGTAAAGTAAATTTGTCTTTTATAATCTTTTTGCAAAGTCTCTAGGTAGTTCGTTATGTCATGCTTTCTCTCTCTTAGAGGGATTAAGTGCCACTGGAGAGCATTGATACGCGCTAAAAAATCGGGTCTCATTTTCTTACCTTTAATCATCTCTTGTAAATCATCACAGGTGGCACTGATTAAATGAAAAGTGACCTTGATCGAACGAGTGGCCCCGATGGGGGTAAATTCTTTTTCCTCAATGACTTTTAAAAGTTTCATTTGAACTTCAAGTGAGAGACCGGAGATCTCATCAAGGAAAAGGGTGCCACCATTCACTCGCTCAAGAAGGCCCTTCTTATCAGTTGTGGCCCCTGTGAAAGAGCCTTTCTTGTGACCAAATAATTCAGATTCCATTAAGTTACTGGGAATTTCTGATAGGTTTTTTGCGATAAAGACTTTTTTGGGATTTGTGTAATCATGAATTTTCTTTGCTAAGTAGGTCTTTCCCGTGCCACTTTCCCCCGTTAACAAAAGGGGAAGTTGGGCCAATTTATGACTTGTAAGAAGGGAAGAGAAGTCCTGTCTTCTTTGGCCTTCAAGGCAAGGGAAGTGTTTATTAAGAAAGTTATTCAGTTGATCATCGATTAAGAAGGGTTGCAGATCGTCCCAAAAATCAGGGGCCTTAAAAACGTGGGTAGCACCTAGCTTATAGAGCTTTTCAATAAGAGCGCAGTGATTGGTGATCACAGTTGTGCCGCAGGCCTTTCTAAAGAGGAGCTCTTCATCTTCAAGGGAGAGGAATCTCTCTCTTTGGCCCATGGGGACTTCTTCTATGAGATTGAGTGACTTTGAAAAGAGGATGATTTTTGGTTCTTTCATAAGAAATATTTAATCTTGGAAGCTTTTGCAGTCATTTTGTTCGTGAAATCTTAGTGAAAAGCGAAAAACCGTGAAAAATATTCATCAAAATTGTCAGTTTCTCTCACAAATCATAATCTGCGCTTTCAAATATTATCAAAAAGGACCTTTATGAAATTGGCTTTAATCTCTCTTTCTCTATTATCCACAATGACTTTTGCGACAAATGTTTCTGAGCTTTCTAAAGAAGATTGCACAAGAAAATGTAGCCTTTATAGCTACAACTTTCAGCCAGATTCTTTTGGTCTTTGTCAGCAAGTAGAAAAATGTGACATCTATCGTTGGAGTGATGAAGCAGAGGTATGTGAAGTTCTCAAAAAAGATGAACTTATTAGCTACCCAATTGCTTGTCGCGATATTCCAGCTTACTAAGATTAGCCGAGAAGAGACTCAAAATCCCTCATGGTGAGTTTTCCTGTAAACAGGCTTTCATCATCATCAGGTAGGAGGTCTTTGAAAAGTTCTCTTTTCATTGATTGTAGTTCTAGGACCTTCTCTTCAACGGTACCTTTTATAATAGGCTTATAAACAGTCAGTGTATTCTTTTGACCGATCCTGTGGGCCCGGTCAATCGCTTGGCTCTCAACTGCGGGGTTCCACCAGGGATCCATGATAAAGACGTAGCTTGCCGCTGTTAAGTTGAGACCAACACCACCGGCCTTAAGCGAAATTAAAAAGACAGGGGCCTTACCGGCCTGAAAAAGCTCCACTTGGCTTTGGCGTTTTTTAACGGTTTGGGTTCCATCGATTCGCGCCATCTTCCAGTGGCGTTCATGAATGATTTTTTGAATGATATCTAAGTAAGTCGTGAACTGGGAGAAAACAATCGCTTGATGGCCTTCTTCAATAATTTGTTCAAGAGTTTCCATTAGGAATTCAATCTTCGTGGAGTCGACCATTGACTCACGAAAGGTCATCTCTCCCGTTCTTCTTTGCCACAAACACTTTTGACGAAGCTCTAATAGACCTCGAAGGATTTCTCCATACTTCTTCTTTGAAGGCGCATTTTGAATCTTATTCTTAATCCTAATAAGGGAGGCCTTATAGTCTTCATCTTCATGGGGAGTAAAGCCCAAAACCACGTTATTTTCAATCTTTGGCGGAAGATCAGTGAGAACCTGACCTTTGGTTCTTCTAAGAATAAAAGGCGCTGCTGTCTTCCTTGCCAGCAGGCGACTCTTCTTATTTGAAGAAGTTCTAATAAATTGTAAATCCCCCCAGATTCCTGGGATTGAGAGATCCAAAATATTATAGAATTCTGCAAGATCATTTTCTACAGGTGTACCAGTCAAACAGATGCGATAATTGGCCTTAATCTTTCTGGCGGCATAGGCGCCCATGCTTCTGATATTTTTTAGATGCTGGACTTCATCAAGAATGACGATATCAAAATGTTTGTCACCGAAAGTTTCATCAATCTCTCGCTTCATCACTCCATAAGAGGTCAGCGTAATCTTAGTGTCCTTCTTTAACTCTCTTTCTCCACCGTGATAAATTTGAACGTCGATATTTGAGAATTTTTTAAATTCAGCTTCCCAGTTAAGAAGAATGGTTACTGGGCAGACAATAAGGACATTTTCAATGCGATCATAGACTGAGCTTAAAAAGGCAATAGTTTGAAGCGTTTTACCAAGACCCATGTCATCAGCGAGACAAGCACCTAGCTTATTCTCATAGAGAAAGCGCAACCAGTTATAGCCATTTACCTGATAAGGGCGAAGGATATCTTTTAGGTTTGCAGGTATTTCATATTTTGGCATCTCTTCAAGAGTTGCAAGAGACTCACATAACTGAATCTCCTCTTCTGTGAGGGCGCCATCAATTCCAAGCTTTCTAAGTTCAAAGAGCTCAAAGATTCTTGCTCTATTAAAGGGGAGGACGAAGCGATTCATTTCCTCTTCTTCTTCACCCTCTTTTGTTTGATACTTATTTTCAGCCTCGTACTTTGTGTATTTCTTAACAAAGCGAAGGAGATCTTTTTGCTCTTTTGTCAAAAGAACCAGACCCTCTTTTGTTAGGGCCAGACCATTATCAAGGTCCACGTTTTCAACGATGGCCATGTCTTCGCTATTAACTTCTAACTCTAAATCAAACCAATTGGTTGCCGTTGATTTTCTCTCAAAGCGAATTTTTGAAGACCAGCGGCTAATTTCATTACGATTATAGAAAATTTGAACACCGTGAACAGACGTTCTTGTGTGAAACTCACTGAGTCCTTGAAACATTGTCGATGCTGGTAAGGAGTAGGTGAGTTCACGGGTTTCAAGATCATATTTAGAAAAGCGAAAAAACATATCGCCAAAGCAGTTAAAGAGCGTCAGGTAGAAGTCTCTTAGGAAGTTATTTCCAAATCGAGAAAGAGATTTTGATTTTCCACTATAGATTAACGTCTCTTCTTGATTAACCGTGTATTCAATTAAATTTTGCCAATAATTCTTAGAGCTTGAAGTGTGAAGAGACGCTTTATAGACGTCATTATTCATATGAAAAGATTCTGCCAGATTGGTGACAAAGTCATAGGCATCACGCTTAGTTCTAAAAGTTGAAAGCTTTCCACCATTAAAAGTGAAAGCCCTTAGAAAGTCAGGCGCGTGAATAAGGTTTTCTTCGTTATCAATAAATAAGAGATTGATATCAATTTGAGAACCTTTCTTGGCCTTCGCTAGGTGAATACGCGCTGTGGCCTCAAAGGTTGGAATATTTTCAAGAGGCACTTCATCAACTGTAACGTTGAGGTATTGATTTGAAACCCCTTGAGTGATCTTAATAAGATCATTCACGTCTAAGTGAGTGAGCTGAATGCGAAGCTTTTGAACCAAGTTCTTAAGCTCTGCTGGAAGATGGTAACAAGCACCCACATTCCAATTAAAGAGGTAGAGATTTTCAAAAATAGAAATTTCTCTCGTAATGGTGCCATCTTCTTTTTCGTATTTAAATCTTAAGAGCGGCAGGTTATCTGATTCTCCCGTTGATTCATTAAAGTGATCAACAGAAGTGATTTGAATTACCAGTTTTCCCACCCATTGTTCGGGGATTGGGAAGTTTGTGATTTTCTTTGTGTGCAAAAGATATTGAAGGCTTGAGTAGGCGGCGTTTGATGGTGCTCTCTCAAGTTGATGAGCTCCATTAACAATTGTTCCATACTCATAAGCACTAACGGCAAAAGTTGACTCGAGTGGAATCGGAGGATGGGACATATTCTCTGAGGTCGCATCGAAATTCTTCTCATGCATTAGATGAATGTGATAGGTGAGAAAAATGGCGGCAGCGTGAGGACAATGTCCTTCGGCACTCCACTTATGACAGTCACAATTTGAGGAAACCGGTCCCTCTGGAGTATCTTCAAGGCGCTTCTTATAGACGATTTTTGTCTCGTGACTTCTATCTTCTCGAACAATTCCACTTACAATGAAATAAGTCTCTGGTGTTCCTTTAGAAAAAGAGACTGAAACTTTTGAAAGTTGAAGGAGCCTTTGAGACTCCGTGAGCATCGTGGGATCAAAGTACTTACGGGCAACCGTATTAATTTCATCAGGTATTTTCCAAACAGTACTTAAGGCCATAAATTGGTGGATCCTAGCTTCAGACTAAAAGCCCGATTATATATGAAAAATCCCCAAAAATCTTTTATGTCTCTCTCTTTCTTTGAAAAATAAAAAAGGCCCGTAAAAGTTACGGGCCTTGTCATCATTGATTTTATTGAGAATTTACTGCTCTCTGTCTCCACCGGGGATTGTACCCTCTAGGTAGGCCTTAAGGAGTTTCGCACGACTTGGGTGGCGAAGCTTTCTAAGGGCCTTGGCCTCGATTTGACGGATACGCTCACGAGTTACGAAGAAATCCTGACCAACTTCTTCAAGAGTATGGTCTGATTTTTCGCCAATACCAAAGCGCATTCTAAGAACTTTCTCTTCCCTTGGCGTCAACGTTGAGAGAACTGCACGGGTTTGTTCAGAAAGAGTCACGCTCATTACCGCGTCAGCAGGTGAGATGATCTTCTTATCTTCGATAAAGTCTCCAAGTGACGAATCTTCTTCTTCACCAATTGGTGTTTCAAGAGAGATAGGCTCTTTAGAGATTTTTTGAACTTTCTTAACCTTTTCAACTGGAAGTTCCATACGATCTGCAATTTCTTCAGGAGTTGGCTCACGTCCGAGCTCTTGAACAAGTTGTCTTTGGGTACGAACCATTTTGTTGATGGTCTCAATCATGTGAACTGGGATACGAATCGTTCTTGCTTGATCGGCAATCGCTCTCGTGATCGCCTGACGAATCCACCAAGTTGCATATGTTGAAAATTTGTAACCACGACGATACTCAAACTTATCAACGGCCTTCATTAGACCGATGTTACCTTCTTGAATAAGATCGAGAAATTGTAGACCACGGTTTGTGTATTTCTTAGCGATAGAAACAACAAGTCTTAGGTTAGCCTCAACAAGTCTTGCCTTGGCCTTGTCAGCTTTTGTTTCACCATCAAGAATAATATTGTAAACACGCTCAATATCTTCAAATTCCATTCCCGCATCAAGGGAAAGTCTACGAAGCTTTCTTAAAACGTCTTCTTGGTTTCTGATAAGCTGTTCAATTTTAGCGTCAGTTGTGAAGAGGTCTTTAGCGAGCTTTCTTTTGAAGTTATCGTCTTCCATCACTTGATCGTAGAGAACTTTATAAGTCTCAGGACCTTCTACTTCTAGAAACTTAAAGATACGATCTTGTTGATCATAATGATCTCTAAATTGCATGTAGTATTTTTTTACGGGCTCAACAAAGCTGTTAATGATCTTACGGTTAAACGTAAGGTCAGCAAGGGTGACACCAATGTCTTCCATGCGCTTTTGTTGGTCCTTATCAAATTTCTTAAGCGTTCCGTCTTCGTTTTCAACTTCTTTTAAAAGAGCAGCAATTGAGTCACATGTCTCATAAATGGTCTTTTGAAATTTGTTGATATCACGGTTTGTAGAATCATCATCAAGACCACGAACCAATTCTTTTACGTACTCACTTTGGTTTTCTTGTGATTCAACCTTGTTTTTGAGTTCCGCAATTTCATTAAGAGCGTGGGAAGACTTGAGACAAGAAAGAATAATCTCTCTTTCACCTTCTTCAATTTCTTTAGCAATCTCAACCTCTCCTTCACGAGTAAGGAGGGCCACAGAACCCATGCGCTTTAAGTAAAGCTTAACAGGATCTGTTGAAGCTGAACGAAGCTCAGCTTTCTCTTCTTTTGAAAGAGTTTCTTCGATAATTTCAGTACCATCTAAACGGATGCCATCATCATCCTCGTCGGTTTCCTGATTTTGAATGTCGATTCTCGCTTCCTGAATCGTATACATGATCTCGTCAATTTGATCGGGATCGATGATACTCGAGGGGATGGCGTCATTGATTTCCTCAGGTGTGAGGTAGTTTTGATCTTTCCCCTTGATCAGTAGTTTTGAGAAGTCTTTTGAATTGATAAAGGCGCCAACAACTGACATCTAATCTCCTTGTGTAGGCCTATATAGCTTTGGACCTAATGGTCCTTTTTCCTAAAATTATCGAGCAGGTTTATTTCTTGGTGAACTCTTTAGTTCAGAAAGTTTAATTTCAACCTGCATAAGCTGAGCGAGGATATGCTTTTGTTCTTCATCTGTTTGGGCACGCCCATGAAGACCTTTTAAATATTTTTTTTCCTCTTTCAGTTGCTCAACTTGTAAATTCTTTTTAATATCTTCAATCATCTTGAGGGAAACTTTTTCATCAAGATTTGCTTCTTGATATTTATAAAGTGCACCGCCAACGACGGCCGTTAATTCGGCCGAATAAAAATCGTCCCTCATGAGCGATTGAACGACCGATGAATATTCAGTTTCATCTATTTCGTACATAAGTTCACGAAGCTTTAAAATATACCCTTTTACCTCATCATTTCCCACAAAATCAAGGAGTTCGGCTATTTCCTCTCGTAACATCAGTTCTGGATGTTGGACTAGATTTTGCAGGAGACGACTTTCCACTGCTGTTAGTTGGCGATCTATTTTAACTTTTTCCTGACTGATCTCCTGATTCTCAAAATCCATTTCAACAATGGGACTACTTTCTTGCTGCTGATTGGCCCGACCCAATGGTCTATTTTGCTTTTCTAAAAATTCTTCATAGCTCTTCACAATAGAGGCCGAGTCGGATTGAAGACCAAGTCTTTTGGCGTAGAGAATGACTCTTTCAGTAGCAGAAAGTGAGTTTTTCAAGGGACTTAGGATCTCAAAGACACTCTTTAGAAGATCAAGCCTTCTCTCTGCAAGCTCAGGTATTTTTTCTGGGAAAGACCTTTCTATCTGAACATCAACGAATGGTTTAGACTCCTCGATCCTCTTGGCCAGAGCATCTCTGCCGCTAGCCGTTAAAAAATCATCAGGATCTTTGTATTCACCGAGGTCGAGAAAATGGGGAGTCACTCCCTTTTCCATTAGCTGAGCGTTAATTCTAATCGCCGCTCGCCAACCGGGCTGATCATTATCAAGAGAGAGCACAATATTTTTGCTTAAGGCCAATAACTTGATAACGGAGCTATCTCCAAGGGCGACACCCATGATCGCCAGAGAGTTCTCAAATCCATTTTTATAAAGGGCCACCTGATCCATGTTTCCTTCGACGAGAATCGCTTGATCGCGCTCTCTAATGACATTTTTTGCAAGGTGTAGGCCATAGAGGATGTTCTTCTTGTTAAAGAGGAAAGAGTCGAGTGAATTTAAGTATTTGGGCTTTTGTTCGTCACTAATGGACCTAGAGGTAAAGCCGATGACTTGGCCAAATTGGTCCCAAATGGGAAACATTATGCGGTCGCGAAAGGTATCATAGTGGGACTTTTCGCCAAAAGTGCTCTTCTTTATAAGTCCCAATTCTTCTGCCACAGATAGGGCAAAGCTTCGGTCTTTCTCATCTTTAATGGAGGAGATGTAATCAAAGAGGGTGTAGTTAGGTGGAGCAAAGCCTAGTTGATAGGTTTTTGCTGTTTCAGCTGAGAGACCTCTTTTTTCAAGGAAATCTAAAAAGGGTTTATGTTGACCCGTCTCTGCTAATTTTCGGTAGAGCTTCATGGTGTTGCCCAAGAGCTTCTTACCCATTTCAATTTTTGGAGAAGACTTTTTCGTTTGATGATAATCATCAAAGCTCCAACCAAGCTTGTCACAAATATCTCTTAAGGCCTCCATAAATTCGAGCTTTCGATAAAGCATGACAAATTTGATGGCGTCGCCTCCCATATTATCAACGAAGCAAAACCACATGCCTCGTTGATCGTTCACTGTGAGTGAAGGACTGTGATCATCGTGAAAAGGACAGACTGCTAAAGTCTGAGTTCCTTTTCTGACGGTGTGAACATAGCGCTCAATAACTTCCGAAACCGGAAGATCTTTTATTCGCGCGATAAGTTCGTCAAGTGTTCCTGCCATGGATGCTTATTTCTCTTTCTTTGAAACGAGTTCGAATGCATTGATGGGCTGCTCTTTCTTTAAAAATATTTTTTCAAATTTTGTTTGAAAGCTAGCTAAGTAATGATTAGGTGCCTCTTGATATAAGTCTCTTGTCGTAAGTTTGATATCAAATAGCTCAAGAGCTTCTGGTCGCTCCATGTGCTCTATCATCCACTCAGCGTACTGCTCGTGATCTGTCTTAACGTAGAGTGTACCACCTGGCTCCAAAACTTTATAGGCCGCTTGCAAAAAAGGCATCTGAAAAAGTCGCTTTTTATTATGGCGCTTCTTAGGCCACGGATCAGGAAAAAAGTAGAAGAGACGGTTCACTTCATTTTCGGCGAACATGAATTCAATTCTCTCGCCACGCGCTCGCAAATAGCGAAAGCTTTTAAAAGGAAATTTCGCCAACCTTTTAGCAAGGTTATAAGAGCGCTTAAATCGTAAATCCATGCCAACAAAATTTACGTCTGGATTATTTTCACAGTAATCGAGCATAAAGTGACCATAGCCTGAGCCAATCTCAACGCAAAGTGGAGCCTCTCTTTTGAAAACTTCTTCGTTCCATTTTCCAAGATGAGTTTCGGTCTCACTGTCTCGCATGACGAATTCATCAAACTCGGTGAGTTTATCGTGATAAGGATTTCGATGAAGGTATTGAAAGTCTTTTTGATAAAGACGATCAAATTCATTGGTCTTAGGTTTCTTACTTTCCACTGCCTCTTCTTGGGCATCAGTCGGCTCAGTATCCATTTTCGTAATATCGGTCATAGCCACGCAACTTATCAAAAACAGGAGGATTTTGGCCATAAGGGCTAAAATAGCTACTCATTTTGAAGAAAGTCCTTATTAGTGACCCCTAAATATCCGAAAACATTACTATGAAGCGACTAGCATTATCATTTCTCTTACTCACCATATTTGGCGCTCAGGCGAAAAGTGAATCTCTGCGTTGGTTAAAAGATGGATTCTCTCTTGAGGTGAGTAGCCCAAAGCTCAATTACCGGCTTGAGAGAAAGAAGAATTATGTCCGCTTTCAATACCTCGGAACTCGTTTGGGCTTCTTTATTGAAAGTTGTAATAAACCAGTCGTTACCTCTATTGATAAAATTTTGACCTTAAAAATTCACGCCTTCATTCAAGAGAGTCAGCGAGTGCCTGAGAAAACACAAGTCTTAGGTTCCCTTAGAATTAATGAAAAGGATCACTACATTTTTCATGATCAAAGAATGCAGCCTTCTCTAATGGATTTGCACACAAGAATTTATACCTACATGAAACTCGCGGAGGGATTATGCAAAAAATAAGTTCAATCATTTGCTTAATCCTTTTTGTCTTTAATACCAATGCTTTTGAAGGACTCACTCCCGAGCACGTTGAGGCCGTGGGCCAAATTGGCTGTTTTGTTGATGGATCTGTGTCTTCTGACGGCTGTGAAGGAGAGGAAGCGTGCTCTGGCTCAACCGATGAATTGAATTATTTTGATAATTTTCCTTACGCAAATTGCGTGCGGGAAATATGTAGAAATACGGACGCCACTTCTCTTGGAAGCGTTTTAGAAGCAAGGGATGAAAGTGCGGCTGTGATGAGATCCTCTCTTGAAACCCGTTTTAGTGGGGCCATGACAAACCTTTTTAATACGCTTAAGGGGAATGCAACGAAAGGCCAAGAGTTTCTTAAAAATAATCCTGACTTTGCTAGAAAGCTTGCCCTGAGAAAAACAGTTGAACAGTCTCAACTTGATTTTTCTTATGCCTTGATGCAAATGGGAGATCCAACTGAACGCTTGCCAAGGGAAGGAAGAGTGCTCGAAGAGATTCGCAATGTTTATCCCCATTGGAATGAGGCCCTCGTTAGAAGTAATTATCGTCTTGTCTCTCTTTTAAGAGAAAAAATGAGAACATCGGAAATTATTTTGGGAGTGAGAAGAGAGATCACAAATCCTAATGCTAGAACAATGTTACTTGGAAGGTTTGAGACCTTAATCAGAGACCTTCCGCCAGAGAGTACTTCTAAAATGGACCTTTTAACAACGATCTATAGCCTCCAGTCGGTTAATCAAATTAGTGAAAATGTTCCAAATTCTTTTTTAGTAAAACTAGAAGAGGTGGCCCTTACTTTTCAGCTTGAAAATATTATGCACTATGACCCTGAGGCGATTGCCTTACAATCTCAGATTTATCAAAATGCTGGTGAAAATCGAATTGAGCCAGAAATCTATCCCGATAATTTTGATGAATCATCTAAGAATCTATTTATCAGTAGCTGCCTTTATGCCATGAGTGAACAGGCTGCTACTTTACCGACAACACAAGAGAGAGCAAGAATCGTCTCTCAAATATCATCAACTCGAGATCAGATTATAACGAACATGGGAAGAAGGCTCTCACGACAAACTGGTGCCCGTCTTTCTCCGAGGCTTCAAAATTTAGAAGTTTCTATTCCTCCCTCACAAGAAGACTACTTAAGTCGTATGGAAGGATTAATTAGTGAGAAGAGAGGGGTTTTAGATTATTATGGGCAAGGAGAGGCCGCGAGTTCCTCTGTTCATTATTCAAATCTCAATGCCTTAAATTTAGGTGAAGGCTTTTGCCAGCTCCCCCTAGAAATAGATGCTAATGCAAATGCTCTTACGACACATACGGGTCACGCTCATAATCACGACCGTGTTTCTATGGGAGCGATGACGTTAAAGGACTATCCAAATATTGGAGAGCATATTTTTGCTCATGAAGTAGGCCACATTGTTTCTAACTTTCTTCAAGAAGAGGGTTCTCAAAAATCCAAGCGCTCTTATCAGAAAACAAAGAATTGCCTCAATCGCAATCAAACGGGGGGCGGATTAGGTCATTTATTCTCTGTGATTGCCGGTGATCCACTGGCCAATGGAGTAAAAGAGGAAGAGGACTATGCCGATCTCTTTGCTTTTATGGCGCTCTCACAAGACCGCAATAGAAATTGTTATTCCTTTTACGAGGGCCAAGCTTTCTATTCAGGAGTTAATTCTGTGAGATCAACTCAGGCAACGCCTCATTCACCAGATCTATATAGGCTTCTTCATAACGAAGCGGTTGCTGGAAGAGTGCTACCCGAAGTATGCCTTCAGGAAATGCGCGCCAATAATCAAGAAATCACGATTCGAAACTGCTGGAACGATAGCAGAGATTAATTAAAAAATTCTCTTATCGCTGTAGCAACTTCTTGAACATCTTTTTCGGTTAAAAATGGATTCATGGGTAAACAAAGTGTGTGACCAGCAAATCCTCTTGCTGCCTCATCTTCTCCTGTATAGTCAGCGAGAGAAGCTTCTTGTGAAAGAGTTTTCTCATAAAAAGGAGTGCAGCCTATATTCTTTGCTCTTAAGTGCTCCATCAGTTTTTCACGAATTTCAATTGATTCGAGTTGGACCGGGTAGAGGTGCCAGCTTGATAAGCAAATAAAGTGCTCAGGAAGAACCTTTACTGGAATTCCTTTAAGGGCATTGAAGTAGCGCTCGGCAACCATTTTTCTTTGGTTGTTAAATTTTTGAATCTCAGGAAGTTTGGCATGAAGAATCGCAGCCTGCATATGATCACAGCGGGAATTTCTTCCCATCACCATGTCATCACCTCGTCCATGATTTCTTTCGGCCAAAATTTTCTTAGCTAGTTTGTCGTCATTCGTTAAAATGCAACCAGCGTCTCCAAAGGCACTTAGATTCTTTGTGGGATAGAAAGAAAAAGTCACTAAATTGGGAGAGTCTCCAACGGGGGAGTCTTCACCATAGTAAGTTCCCTGGGCTTGAGCGGCATCTTCAATAACGGCAATATTATGGGTTTTACAAAAGGAGTTAATTTCTTTCATGGGGCAAGGCAGTCCATAAATATGAACTGGCATGATGGCCTTTAGGTTATGTTTGGCGTGAACTCGCTCTAATGACTTAGGACAAAAGAGACCGGCTACAGAATCGACGTCAACCCACACAGGAGTTGCTCCGACGTTTAACACGGCTTCAGCAGTTGCATAAAAAGTAATTCCTGGAACACCAACCTTATCACCGGGGCCCACTCCATAGACCTTCAGGGCAATCTCTAAAGCATCTGTTCCGTTAGCAACGAGTAGGCAGTGCTTGGCCTTTTGCATGGCCGCAAACTCTTTTTCGAAGGCTTGATTAAATTCACCCTCAACAAAGGCATTGTTATCAATGATAGAGTTTAGACGATCTTTAATGGTATTTTTTAATTCGTCGTGGTGAAGGTCTTCAAAATTATAAAAAGAAACGGCCATTGGGGGTGTCCTTTAAGCAGGTGATACCCAGCAATGATAACGAATTCTGTGAATTGTTGCACTAAAGAATTCCCCCTCATGTAGAGGGGGAAAGAGAAAAATTATTGAGTTTTATTTCTTAGGTTTTTCATTGATCATTTTTTCGAGAACCATTGCAGCCTTTTTTTGAAGCTTTGGGTCTTTTTTTAGTTTTTCACGAATTTTTTGGCGCAGCACTTCAACCTCAGCTTTTTCTTGAGACTTAGCAGCGTCTGCTTTGACCTCTTTAATAGGGGAAGGCCTTGATGCGGGGGCTTTTTTGGTATTCTTTTCACCAAAAAGGCCCTTAAATTTATCCAAAGCACCCATTATTAAGCGGCAGTCTCTGGAGTTCTTCTGTTATTTGAAACTCGGGCCATATGATCCTCAATAACGTCATATAACTCTAGCTTTGTCGTATATGGGTCCATGCCTTCTGGGAGCTGTGAGTAAATCACGTCACCTTTAATTTCTGTGAAGATGTACCAAGTAGTACCAAGTTTTTGAAAAAGTACTTCGTTCTCTAGTCCATTTGATTGATTCGACATATTTCCCTCCTGGAGTCTTGTCCTTTTAAAACTTATCGACACCATGCGTCCAAACTTTAAACAAACTTAGCCCTCTAACCTATTGAAACTGTTAACTTTTTAGACATTTTTTAGTGGACTGTTAAACACGGTTTTTTAGGAAAGATCATGTAAATTCAACAGTTGGCTGTACTTCGGTACCAAGAGTTTCTAAAAACGAATTTAAAAGTTTTTCCTCTAGGTTTAATTCATGAAGCAGCAAGTATTCATCTTCACTTTGTTACTTTTTCTTGTGAGCAAGGCCTTTGCAATCAATGAATCACTTCAAGTTTCTTTTAAAGATAAAGTCATTACTGTTGATGATAATTTTCAAAAAATGTTGGGGGGACCAACTTGGAAAGTTGTTAAGAGAATCGACCCCAATAGTAAGACCATGACAACTTATGAGGGTTATGAATTAGCAGACTTCTTCTCCTTTTTGAAAAAGAAATTTTCGATAGAAGTTATTCATCACATAGAAACTCTGGCCATTGATGGCTATAAGTTAAATATTGAGGGAAGTGCCTTGGAAAGTAAGGGCGCTTTTCTTGCGCTTAAGGTATACGACATTCCTAAGAGAGGCCTTTATAATAAGATGTTAAAGAGCTATTTCGATTGGAGACCTTCCTATATTTTACTAGATCCTAAATCTCCAAAAGTATCAGTCGCTAGTCCTTATCAGGTTAAGGCCATAAAAATTTATGATGAATCAATAATAAACCCAATACTTACTCGTTTAGATGAAACCTACCAGGCGGGGGCAAAGGTCTTCATAAAAACATGCTCTAAATGCCATAGCTTAAAAGGCTTCGGTGGTAAAAAAGCACCTGCAATGAATCTCGTTATCAAGCGCTGGAAGTTAAAAAAAGATGATGCCTTAGAAGCTTTTCTAAGAAACCCTCAAGGGACGCTTAAAAGAAAAATTCAAATGTCCGCTTTTAATGGTTCTCAAAAAGAATTGTCCGAGTTGATTAAATTTTTAAGAAGTCTTTAATAATTTGTTTGAACACCTACAAATAGTGACCAGTGTGCCGTAAAAGGTATATAGACACTATCTTGGTTACTGCCATATTCATTCCAAAAAGCAGTTTGAGGCTGAGTAGAGCTAGTTAAGTTTTGAGGCAAATAGAATTGGATATCCATTCCTCCTACAATATCAACACCAAGAGTCTCTGTTTTCATTTGGAAAAATGAAGAAAGTCTTGGGCTTAAAGAAATTCCTTTAAAAAGCCTTTCTTCATCAGAGCCAATGGTATCTTGTTGCTTGATAAGATTTCTCGTTAAGTTAAGCATTATAGAGCCCTGTAGAGTTAGGCGGACATTTTGAAAGCGCCAAGGATCATAACTAACATAGGGACCGATCCCAACTTGTGAACGATTCTCCGTGGCCTTTCGGTCATCAAAAAGGGTGAAGCGCGCCTGTGAAGTCCATGCCTGTAAAATTCCACCAAAGTAGAAACGATTTTCATCATCCCAGGCAGCTTTTCGGCCATAGCTTATGTCAAAACCGTAGCGGTTGGTGAAGTCTTCCTCTGAAAGGACACTGTCGTAATTGTAATTTGATTTTAAATCAGGGCCCACAAAGAAACTTAGTTTCGCCCGATAATTATTTGGAGAAACAATGGGGTAGTTTTCGGGGAGAGGCTCTGAAATTCTATAATCATTGGGGTCTGGCCTAAAAGGAGTGACGGCCTGTGAGAATTCTCTTATGTCTGCTGTGATAAGTTTCACATAGTAGCGCGAAATATAGGCCGTCTGACCATTCTTATCGATAGTCTCATAAAATTTCTCGTAACCCTCTTCTGTTTCAAGGTCCTTGAGATCATCTGATGTTTGCTGATCGTTTTCTCTGTAAACGACATCTAAGGGGCCATTGATAAAGTATTTATCATGAATATAAATTTTGTCGCCTTTTCTGGCCGTTAATATCGTCGGAGCATCAATGGTAACGTCTCTCACAATCGGTGCTTCTAATGTTGTGATAATGCCATAGCCCGCATTTACACAATCGATGGTGATAAAGAGTAAAAATATTTTTAAAAAGTTATTCATTAATAACTCCAGTTATAGCGATAACTCAGATACGCACCGAAGCCGATGACTTGACCTTTGAGGGCCTCATTTTCTAAGTACTCAGTGGAGTCCTTTATCGAGGAGCGACTCCAACGATAAGAGAGCCCAAGGGTGACTGGGCCGTAAGTTGTATCGAATTCTTTTTCAATTTCACTTTGAAGACCAAGCGTTGAGTAATTATGGGTATCAGGATTTTTCTTTGATTGATGATAAACAGATTGAAAGGCCGAGACATGAAAGTTCCAGCGGCCATCTGGTTTTTGCCAAAATGTTCTCATGACACTTGGACCGACAAAGACACCTCTCCAAGTAACGATCCCAAGTTCCGGGTCTTCCCAAAATCCAAAGTGAGCATTGATATTAAAGCCAATTTGAATGGGGAATCGATCAGTGATGAAATAATTTTTTACTTCAAAAATATTACCTGTGGCACTTTGGCGCTCACCTCTAAAGATTGTTGAATAGTAATCTGATCTAATTGATTCAATGTGATAGCTAAAGAAGTGACTAAACTTTAGGTCTTCATCGGTAGAGCCATATTTCTTCTTGTCAGTATAGACAATGAGGGGATTTATATCAGGATTGAGTCTTACCGTATTTTCAATATTCACGGCATTCTCGGCCCTTGTCTCATAACGTTTTTCACCACTCTTATTAAGAATGAAAACATCTTTAGATCCTAGGTAAACTAGCTCGGCCTTTACAACAAGTGGCTTCTTTACGCGAAAAGGTTTTCCTGATTTTAAATCAGTAAGAACGGCGCCTTTTCTTAATTGGGCCGTAAAGGGGACAGGTTGCCCAAAGGTTCGTGGCATATTGTATTTGGGAGGAATAATGAGAGATTCTTCGAGAGTTTTTTTTCTCTTTGTTAGTCCATCAACGATATCAAATTCTGCTCGGGTATCGCCCTCAATATCAATAAGCACACTTTCTTTTGATAAAGGAGCATCGATAAGAAAATCATCGAGATCATCTGCAAAATTATTAACAAAGCAAAAGCTTATGAGAACGAATAAGAGTATTTGAAACATTCCTTGTTTCATGAGCGCAAAACATCCTTGTAAATTCGAGGGCCCTGAAATCCATTATAGCAGATTTGCCCGATTTTGGTGGCACGAGACCTATAAGTTTATGAAAAGACATGGTGATTTTAGGGTGCTTTTATTGAGTTGTTGCATTGCGTTTTTTTGCTAATCTAGCATCGTAACACTATAAGCGGAGAGTCCCATGATGAATGTTTTTGAAAAAGACGCCTTTGAAAACCCCCTAATCATGAAAATCGGCCAATGGCAGGTGAATTATCTCAGTTTCACAAAACCTGCGACCGCCCACAGGACCCCAGTCTTACTTCTTGGGGGAGCCTTTCACACCTTCTCTTCCTTGGCCTATGAAGCAGAAAATATCTCTAAAGATTGTCCGGTATATTTGGTGGACCTTCCAGGTCTTGGAGGTAATAGTCAGCCAGCACCTGATCTTGCCATAGAAGACTACGCCATTCTTTTAAAAACCTTTCTTGATAACCTTGGAATTGATAGGGCTTCTTTCATTGCTCAGTCTTATTCTTCGGCCATCGGTTACACCTTTGCGTCCCTATATCCCGAGAGAACGAAAAAGCTCATTCTCGGTGGTACTACGACAAAGTTGCGTGATTCAGTTAAGCACTTACTTGAAGAGTCGCTTCATTTGCTTGCGGTTAATGAACTTGAAAGATTCGCCTCTGGCATTGTCCTAAATATGATGAACTTTAGTCAGCGCCATAATATTTCAAGCTCGGGCCAGGTCAATCAAGGTCTTTATAATAATATTTTAAAATTCACGGATTCTGATATTGCTCGCTATAAGGCGAACCTCGCGCGTTTAATTGATCAAGACGGTTTACCGCGCGCGCCTCAGTGTCCAGTCCTTATGATCTCGGGAGAGTTTGATAATTTCACGACTCCCTATGAAAACTTTCAAGTCGCCAGGGCCTGTGCCGATTCAACTTATGTCGTTGTTAAGGGCACTGATCATTTGGTCTCTTATGAAAAAACGGATGTGGTCACAAGACTCTATCGTCGATACCTAGCAGATCAACCTCTTAATCGAATGAAAGATGTTGAGGTTTTAGAAAAGAACGAATTTCCAAAAGATCGTATTCGTATGGAGCCTCGTTATCTTTTAAATGATGTGGGTTATCTTGATTCGGGCAACGGTGTTTTTGTTCCCGTTAATATTGTTGATATTAACAATTTTGGTTGTCGCCTCTACACCTCTTTTAAAGACCACAAGTCTCTACAGCGCAGCCAAAAGTTTATTTTGCATATTCCAGGGGAAGACATGCAAATGGATATGATCATTTTTAAACAAGCGGATAACGGTCATTACCGTGGGATTTTTAAGCATCAAACTTTTGAGAGAACTAAAATATTTGAAGGCTTTATAGATAAAATAGCTTTAACTTGTAATTCTGCTTATGCTGCCTAGCGCATTTTTCGGTCCTTAGATTAGACACAGATTTGTCTCTTGGGGATCTATTGACCGAGGGAACACCCGAAGAAGTTGGAAAGGAATTTCGTCTTCTTCGGGTGTTTTTTATGACTTAACGTTTAGCGTCGTCAATTGTCACTCTGTGTAGATAAATGATACGTTTATCGACTATGCAGGAATTCATCTACCATCTTGCCATCAGCCTTCCGGGCTTTTTATTGGCGATCGTTTTTCACGAGTTTGCCCACGCCCGCGTGGCGCTCTGGTTTGGTGATGATACTGCCGAAAGACAAGGCCGCCTCACACTTAATCCCATTGTTCATGCAGACCCTGTGGGGACTTTATTGTTTCCCCTGATTGGCGCCGCTATGGGTGGAGTCATGTTTGGCTGGGCCAGACCCGTTCCGGTAGATCCTCGTCGTTTTAAAAATGTGAAGCATGGAGTTTTTTGGGTGAGCTTTGCTGGTCCTGGGGCCAATATCATCTTGTCCGTTTTATCAGCGTTGATTTTTGCCATCGTCTTTGTTTATGTTCCTCAAGATTTTAAATTCTATCGCATCCTTACAGAAATGCTTAGAAGCTCTATTCTGATAAACCTCGTGTTGGCGGTTTTTAACCTAATCCCTTTTCCACCACTTGATGGCTCAAAAATGGTGACGTCATTTTTGGATTATAACCAAGCCCGTAAATATGAGGAGCTTGGCCGCTATTCAATGGTATTCATTTTAATATTGTGGTTTACGAATATATTCAGCTACCTCATGTTGCCAGCAGTATTGTTTGGCAATGGGATGATGAACCTTTTTATTAGTATTTTGGCTTAAGGAAGAGACTCGCTATGCTTGATACGACAATTCAGGTTAAAACAGATCATTTTGATGGACCCCTCGGTCTCCTTCTTCTTTTGGTTCAAAAAGAAGAAATGGATATCCGTAAACTTAATCTGACAAAAATTACTCAGCAATACCTTACTTACCTCTCACAAATGAGAGACTTAAACTTTGATGTAGCAGGGGATTATCTATATCTTGCGGCAACGCTACTTCTTTTGAAATCAAAAACGGCGATTACAGAAGAAGAAGTAAATCGTCTTAAAGAAAACTCTGAAACTGATCTTAATATTACCTCACAAGCAGAACTCATCAAAAGACTTGAAGAACTGCAACACTTTCAAAAGATGGGCGAGAGGCTTTGGGCCTTACCAAAGAAAGGTCATGAAATCTTTGTTAAGCCAAAGATTAATCGTAAGGCCATCGTGAATTCTATTCTTGTGCCTATGGAAGTTGAAAAGCTTACTGAGGCCATGGTCGACTTTATTATTAAAGAAAAGAGAAAATACACCGTTGTTAGAAGGGATAAGCTCTCGATTAAAGAGAAGCTTCAGTTCCTTAAAACATTCTTAAAGAAAGGTGAGAAGACTGACTTTGAAACCCTTCTTGATCAAGATGGTGGACGCTCAGTGGATAATACCGTGATTACTTTTATTTCACTTCTTGAACTTGCAAGACTTAAGAGATTGACGGTCTTTCAAAATGAAGGATTTGGTCCAATCTATGTTCAAGTTGTTAAATCCCTTGAAGACTTTGATATTGAAAGTGCAAATGGATTTGATGAGGAAGAGGGCAACAACACACCTAGTGAACAAGAGTTAAAAGATACAATTAATAAAGCGGCTCTTGAGTTAGAGCAATTAGAAGAAGAGCAAATAGATATTGAGGTACCGACTCAGGATGAAGTCCCTCCTCAAATTCTTCAATAACATTTTTAAGGTAGAGACATGGAACACACAGAAAACGAAAATGTTGAAAACAATGAAATGACAAACTCTCACGAGATGAATTCTCAAATTGAGAATGAAGCCGCACTGATGGGAGACTCTCATACTGAAGATGAGTTGGCTTTTGAGGCCCCTCAACAACAGCAGGAAATTGAGACTCAGGATGAAGACCTCGAGGAATGGGATCTTCATCCTGCATTTCCAACGGACTTAGATTTACTCTATCCAGGTCAAGAAATGCTTGAATTAGAACAAGAGTTCTTTGACGACGAAAAACAAGAAGACAATTTATGGCAAGCGCGCACAGGCCTTGATTTTGAGACTCTTTGTGGTGCCATTGAAACGGTTATATTTATGAGTGATAAGCCAGTTGCTCTAAATAAGATCAAGGCCCTTATTGACGAAGATATGCCTTTAAGAGTTATTCACGATTCTATCGTTCGCTTACAAGAAGAATATGAAACTCGTCACCATGGCCTTCGTCTTGTCGAAGTTGCCGAAGGTTATCAGTTTAGAACAAAGGCTACTTACTCCAAATATGTTCAAGATCTTTTTAAAGTGAACTCTCTTGTTCTATCTCCTACGGCCTTAGAAGTTTTAGCAATTATTGCCTATAAGCAGCCTGTGGCCAAAACAGAAGTAGATAAAATTAGAGGAGTTGATTCAGGCCATATTGTTCGTGGTCTTATTGATAAGAGATTGGCCCGTGTGGTTGGTCGCTCGGATGAAATGGGGCGCCCAGTTCTATATGGTACAACTCCAGAATTCTTAGAGGTTTTCAACCTGGCCAATATTGATGAACTTCCTCCTGAGCATGAGCTTGAAGATTCGATTGAAAACAATATTGGAAAAATTTCTGATATCAAAACCATCGTTCACGATGGAGATAAAGACCGTTTTATCTTTGATGATATTGATGAGCTTGATGAACTCGCTAGTTCTATTAAGTTAATCGCTGCCGACACTGAATTTACAAATGCTCTTAAGTCTCAAGAGAAACAAAAATTAAATGGAGAGACTTCAAGTGAAGGAGAAGGTCCTAAAACGGCTTTTGATATCTTAGAAGACTATGTCTCTCGCCAAGTGATTATAAATGCTAATAATGAAGCGGGTGAGTCAGAAATGATGACGACTTCTGCTGATCCTCAAGTGATTTCTGATTTAACAGAGGGACCTTTTAATACTCCTGAAGAAATTGAAGAAGAAGAGGATGATTTTCAAATGATCGATCTTGATACGGGTCTGCCGATTGAGGATGAAGAACTAGTAGAAGAGCAACTTCAAGGAATCGATCTCTTACAAGATAACGAAGATGAGGCGGCTGAATTAGCGCGCGCCCTTGATGATGCCTTTGAGCGTCTGACGGGTGAAAAGCTAGAGAGTGATGAAGAACTCTCTTTAAAGGCCACAAATCTAGAAGAGAAAGAGGAAGAGCTCTTTCAAATGGCCGAAAGAATCTCCCAAGAGGCCAAAGATTTAGATTTAGATCTCGATTTTCTTAAAGAAAATCAGGACCTTAGTGATATGGATGAGTACTTTGAAGGTGAAAATTCTACTGATCAGTAGATCGTGAATTGACTTGAATCACCTTCAGGGCTAATGTCCGACCCTACTATTAACTCTAAACAGTCGAGAGACAGATTGGAGCCGCTATGAAAGCTGTTGCTATACGTTTACAAAAAGTCATTGCCGACGCCGGCATTACCTCCAGAAGAAAAGCAGAAGAAATGATCCTTGAAGGCCGAGTTGCCGTCAATGGCGAAGTCGTCAGAGAGCTTGGAACGAAAGTTGATCCTTTGGAAGATGTTGTTCTTGTGGACAATGAAGCGCTAGATATTAATCGAAAAGAAAGTATATACCTTGTTCTCAATAAGCCTCGTGGCGTGATGACAACTGTTAATGATCCTGAAGGACGTCAAACAGTAATGGATCTCGTTCAAGATGTTACAGAGAGAATCTATCCTGTTGGTCGTTTGGATTATTTATCAGAAGGTCTCTTGTTGATGACTAATGATGGAGAGCTTGCCAACAATATTATCCATCCTCGCGGTAACATCACTAAAGTTTACGAAGTAAAAGTCTTTGGTGCCGTTACTCAGGAAATTCTTAAAAAACTTCGCGCTGGTATTCAATCAGAAGTTGGTTTCTTAAAGCCCCTCAATGTTCGCGTGATCAAGCAGCTTCGTTCAAAAACGTGGATTGAATTTCGCCTAGGTGATGGACGAAATCGTGAGATTAGAAGACTTTGCGAGGCCTGTGGCCTAACGGTTGATAAACTCAAAAGGGTAACCATTGGTGGCCTAACTGTTGAGGGAATTAAGCCTGGCAGTTACCGTACCTTAACAAAGAAGCAACTTCTTAATCTGATCGGCATGGATGACTCAGGTCAGATGGTTAAGACCTATGACTATCAGTCACCAAAGAAGTCGATCAATCTTCGTATAAAAGGCGCCCAGCCTTGTACGGCAGCAGATGATCAGGCCTTTTCAAAATTTAGAAGAGAAACATACTTTGCCACCATCAAAGAGCTCGATGAGAGAAAAGTCCGTCTTGCTGAAGAAGAAAAGCAAAAGATGTTTGCTGAAAAAGAAGAGAAGCATCAAAAACGTCAGTTTAAAAAGAAGATGCGTCTTAAAAAGAAATCAGACCAAAGGTCAGCTGGAGTGCACGCCGAAATCATTAAGTGGTAAAGCAGGTAACTTCTTCTTTTAGGATAATTTTGAAAAAATAAGTTGGTGATCACGACTGTGATCACCAGGTTTTGAATATTAGTTATCGTATGAGACGACTTTCGCTTGGCTCATATGATCCTGAAGCATATCAATTGAATACTCAAGAACCTGCTCAGCGTAAGGAACATTGTTTGCCTTCATATCTGTTGTAAAGTTCGCCTGCTTAATAAGGCTCGCGCAAATTCTCATGACCTCGGCGGCACTTTCGAAATACTCACCCTCACTTTCTGTGACCAGAACATGATTCATTAAAGAATTAAGAGTTTTTACCATCCTGATTTGAGCAGCTGTCATTTCAGTGGTGTCGATTTCGATAAACATCTTTTTTTGATTCGCAGGTTTAATAATCATGATGCATTCCTCAATACAGTGTTTTCGGCCTATATGAGCGGCGCTATTAATTACTTATCGCCCAAAACTCTAATGATTTTAGGAATTTAAGTTGGAGTAAATCTCTACGATTTAAAACGGATCATAACCCTGCATTAATACATATAAGAATGCTGGACAATCAGATTCACCCATACTATTATCAGCCCACTAATAGGATCTGTTTTCAATGATTTAACGCGGGATGGAGCAGTCTGGTAGCTCGTCGGGCTCATAACCCGAAGGTCGTAGGTTCGAATCCTGCTCCCGCAACCAAGTTTATATTTAAGGCCACCTCGTAAAACAGGTGGCCTTTTTTTTACACATTCTTGTAGGCTTTCATTATGAGCGAAACAACGAAAAAGGTCATTCTATCGGGCTCCACTGTTACTGGAGACCTCACTCTTGGAAATTATATTGGCGCTATTAACAATTGGAAGAAGCTCCAAGAAGATTTCAACTGCCACTATTTTATCGCGGACCTTCACGCGCTGACTGTTGCTCAAGACCCAAAGGCCCTGAGAGAGAGATGTTATAGTTTCTTTGCTCAATACTTGGCCCTAGGTTTAGACCCAGATAAGAATACGATTTTTGTTCAATCTCATATTTATGAACATGCTGAACTTGCTTGGATCCTCACTTGCTTAACTCCTATTGGTAATTTAAATCGCATGACTCAATTTAAAGAGAAGTCTGCCAATACCAAAAATATTAATGCAGGACTTTTTTCTTATCCCGTTTTGATGGCAGCTGATATCCTCTTGTATCAAGCTGATATGGTTCCAGTAGGGGATGACCAAAGACAACATATGGAGCTTTGTCGCGACATAGTTGTTTGGTTTGAAAATCGCTATGGTGAAGGCCACTTAAAAATGCCTGATGCTTTTATTGGGAAGAGCGGGGCGCGTATTATGTCCCTTCAGGATCCCACAAAGAAGATGAGTAAGTCTGATGAGAACGAAAAGAACTTCGTCTCTATTATTGATTCACCCAAGAAAATTCTGAAAAAAATAAAGTCTGCTCAGACGGATTCGGACACGGTTGTAAGCTTTGATCCTGAAAATAAGGCGGGTCTTGCTAATCTTTTGACGATCTATTCTGTTCTAAGTGAAAAATCTATCGAAGAGATCTGTAAGGACTACGAAGGCAAGATGTATGGTCATCTCAAAGTTGATCTAGCAGACCTTGTGGTTGAAACGTTGAAGCCGGTTCAAGAAAAGTATGCTGATTTGATGAAAAATAAGGACCATCTTGAAGATCTTATGGCCAAAGGTGCGGCCAAGGCCCGTATGAGAGCGGCCGTCACTTTAAAAATGGTTTATGAAATCACTGGACTCATCCCTAGAAGGTTCTAAAAGACCATTTTTCTCTCTATTACTAAATACCCTAATGTATTAGAATATTCCTAATGAATGGACTCATTCTTTAAGGATATCATTATGGAAGAACACAAACCTTATCCCATTGATAAAGTAGATCGTGAGATTTTAACTCGTCTCCTTGAAGACTCAAGGCGCTCCTATCAAGACATCGCAAGGGAGATCATTGTCTCTGGCGGAACCATTCATGTTCGAACGAATAAAATGAAAGAAGCAGGAGTTATCCAAGGCTCACGAATTGTTGTGGATTTTGCAAAACTTGGACTTGAGGTCACGGCCTTCGTTGGGGTTAATCTCGGTACAGCTAAAGACTACCAAACGGTTTTACCAAAGCTTAAGAAACTAAAAGAAATTACGGAAGTTCACTACACGACGGGCCAGTACTCTCTCTTTGTAAAAGTCGTCACAAGGAGCACGCGAGATCTTCACTTGTTTCTTATTGAAAAGCTTCAGGCCATCAAAGAGATACAATCCACAGAGACTCTTATTTCTCTTGATAATCCTATCCAAAGAGACCCGGGGCTACCAGAGCCATTGGATTAGGTGATGAAAAATTTAAATCTAAAAATTCTAGATGATACAAGTCCGACGCGAAAAATGGCGATGGGAACCTGGAAAACAGTAGGGGATCCCTCTGTTTATGGCCTGATCGAAATAGATATGTCTGAGGTTCAAAAGGTACTACCGGATTATGAATTAGAGCATGACATAAAGGTGACGCCATCTCATCTTGTGGGTAAGGCCATTGCGCATTGTATGAATTTAAGACCAGAAATTAATGGCATGATTAGAGGATCACGCATTTATTTAAGAGAGGATGTGACACTTTTTTATCAAGTCAATATACCAGGGATTGGTCATGATGCGATTAAAAAGGCGACTCTCTCAGGCACAACGATTCCAAATGCAGAGGATTTAAGAGTCTATCAAATAGCGAAGGCCTTAAAGGAAAAAACGCAGGCCGTACGTGCCGGAGAGGATCGTGAGATTGCTGATAACTTAAAAGTTTTTGAATATCTTCCTTGGTGTCTCTCACGTCTATATTTAAATATTGGCTCATGGCTTATTTATGGACTAAATCTAAATATGAGCTTTTTTGGTCTTCCAAGAGACCCCTTTGGTTCGGTGATGATCACTAATATTGGAAGCCTAGGAATTGATTTGGCGTGGGCGCCCCTTTGTCCCTACTCAAGAGTACCTCTGCTGCTTACTGTCGGTGCTGTCACGGACAAGCCAGTGGCCATTGAGGGTAAAGTTGAGATTCGGCCCATGCTTCCCATTGCTGTCACTTTTGATCATCGTCTTATTGATGGAGTTCATGCGGCCCAGATGGCGAGTGAATTAAAAAAATGCTTTCGTGAACCAGAGACTTATTTATTGTAGGGATGACCCAGCATAATGGTTTCACTTCTATAGAGCTGCTCGACTAGCATCAGTCTTGCCATTTTATGAGGAAAGGTAAGCCTGCCAAGGCTAAGTTCCCCTAAGGCATTTTGATAGAGCTTATCGCCATGACCAGAAGCTCCCCCAATAATGAGAGCAAAATCACCCACTTGATTAAGAGAGTTTTCTATAAATTGAGAAAATTGAAGAGAGTTAAAATCTTTTCCTCGTTCCGTTAATAAATAAAAGGGGAGTTGATTATTTTTAGAGAGGCCGCTTAATTTTTTTTGAACTTCTTCAGCCTCTTTATTTAAGTCCTCTTCGTGAGAGCGGACTTCATGAATGAGAAGCTTAAAAGTTTTGATTCTTTTTAAGTAATCCTCTTCAAGAGAGAGATAGTGCTTTTCTTTATTTTTACCAACGCAAATGATGTGAATGGTCTTCATGAATCGCTAGAAGAAGTCTCTTCCCTTGTCATCAAGTTTACCTGCCGCTTCGGCGTCTTCACTTGAAAAGTAGTAAGACTGAGGAATGCTGACACTTTTAGCATCTGTCCATAACTCTTCGAGTCCGTAGATTTCTCGCGCGGTTTCTAGGAAAATGTGAATGATAATATCTCCTGCATCTAAAAGGATCCAGTCAGAGCCATTGACGCCTTCTTTAGATAAGAAGTTAAGTTCATGGTTTCTTAGACAGCGAACGATTTCACTCGCCATTGCATTGGCCTGAGTCGTGTTGGTGGCAGATGCTAGTACATAATAATCAGAGAGTGAGCTTGTGTGGCTCACATCAAAAACTTTAAGGTTAATACCTTTTAAGTTGCCTAGAACCCAGGCCGCGGCCATGGCCATATTTCTTGGGTAGTTAAATTCTTTGTCATCGATAATTTTTTTGATTTCATTGTTGATAAATTCTTGTGACATTCATTGCTCCTAAAATTCTCGTCTACAATAGGCGTACGAGAAGACCTTTTAAATCAGCAATACTCCTGCCGGAGACTGATGATATGGGAAGAACCTTTCTATCAAGGTTCTGTTCAAAAAAACTAACAAACTTCGTGATCTCTTCTTCTGTCATGGCGTCGATTTTTGTTAAGCACACGAGCTCTTTTTTGTTGAGGAGATCTTTATTATATTTTTCAAGTTCTTGTCTTATCACAACATATTGTTCAAAGGCTTCAAACTCATCTAAGCACCATGAAACATCCACAAGGTGAATAAACGCCTTGGTCCTTTCAATGTGTTTTAAAAACTTTATTCCAAGACCCTTTCCTTCAGATGCGTCTTCAATGAGACCAGGGATATCGGCTATCACGAGGGACTGATCGTCACCAAGCTTTACAACACCAAGATTTGGCTCAAGGGTTGTAAAAGGGTAGTCTGCAATCTTGGGCTTAGCTGATGAGAGAACGCTTATCAGAGTGGACTTGCCAGCATTTGGCATACCAATCAGAGCGATGTCAGCGATTAGTTTAAGTTCGAGTTCTACCTCAAATTCGACTCCCTCCTTTCCTGGGGTCGCTTTTTGAGGAATTTGATTTGTTGAAGATTTGAAGTTGGTGTTTCCAAGTCCACCACGACCGCCCTCGAGTAAGAGAACTTTTTGACCGTGAGTTGTTAGGTCTGCCAAGACTTCATTTGTTTCATGGTGGCGGACAATGGTTCCTACAGGCACTCTAAGAATGAGGTCTTCACCACAGCGACCATTACAGCCACTTCCCATACCTGCTTCACCATTTTCTGCTTTGTAGTACTTTACGCCACGATAATTTAAAAGAGTGTTAACGCCTTCGTCGGCCTCAAAATAAATATTGCCGCCATCTCCGCCATCGCCACCATTTGGTCCACCACGGGGAACGAACTTTTCTCTTCGAAAGGCAACACAGCCGTCTCCGCCTTTGCCCGATGAAATCGTAATATTAACTTCGTCTATAAATCGCATAATTCTTTATTTTTCTTTTTAATAAATATCCATAAAAAAAGGGAATTCAAAGAATTCCCTTTCTATGAAATTATTTGTTTTGTTAAGCCTAAAAAAACTTAAACAACAGAAACAAGTTTAGTTGTCTTGTTATACCAAGAGAACTCCACTTTACCTTCTGCTTTTGCGAATAGAGTAAAGTCTTTACCCATTCCAACATTTTTACCAGCGTGAAACTTAGTACCACACTGACGAACAATGATGTTCCCAGGGATAACCACTTGTCCGCCGTACATTTTTACTCCACGCATTTTAGGGTTTGAATCTCTACCGTTACTGGTCGAACCACCCGCTTTCTTGTGTGCCATAGTATGCTCCTAATATTTGTTATTACTTTAAAAATTTCTTAGCGTTCTTAGAATCAGCATCAATCTTTACTGTATTCCCTTGGCCATCATTGATCTCAGTGATGAGTAGAGAAGTGTAATGTTGACGGTGACCGTTTTTACGACGGTAAGCACCTGGCTTTCTTTTGAAAACGATTACTTTTCTAGAACGATCATGTCTTATAACTTTTGCTGTTACTTTAGCGCCACTTACAACTGGTGTTCCAATAGTCGCTTTTTCACCACCAACAAAAAGAACCTGATCTAGTTCAATTGTTTTTCCGGCTTCGTCTGTTAATTTTTGCACGTCGAGAACATCGCCAGCTTCTACACGATACTGATGTCCACCAATTTCAACTACTCCGTACATGCTTTCTCCTTAAGTTATGACAAAATGAGGGGACTTAAAATTATATTTCAAGCGCTTCTGACCCTCAAGTTTAGTCGAATGAACGTGGATTTTTATGCAATTTTGGGCCCTCTGTCAATAACTTAACGCGCGTGGAAAGGGCTTTAGGGCAAAGTTTTCCGGGTTTTAGCAGATTTTGGGCCAGGCTAATCTTATGGCCCTACTTTAAATAAAGTTCTTTTAGGTCAATCCGATAAGGTAAATGGCCAGATGGGCCTGGATATTGCGCATAGAGGTGTTTATGGAAGATCAAGAAATTACCTATTTTCAATACCATACGGACGAGGACTATCCGATTTATCTCAGTTTTGAGAATTTTGGAGACGATGGCTTCGCAGATTCCTTGGCCAATATCGTTGAACAAATGAATTTTAGGCAAATGAGTGGCAATGAAATTGATCTCGCCAAATTAGAGCTCTCTAAGAACTCTTTTGCCCGAATGCTAAAAATTAAACCAGCTAGTTTCAAAGTCGCGCGCCAAATTGATTCAGCTGCTCACTCTGATCGTTATGGACTTGAGTCGATTCTTCCAAAAGAAGGCTACAAAGTTTATCGCTACAAGGGCCAGGCCCTCTTGGTTTACTCTTATGCAGCAGAAGCTTGGGAGTGTGGGATCACCGATTCTTTTGGCGAAAATGAAGAAGGAATCTTTGCAGCACGCACAGTCTTAAATCGTTTTCTCTCTTGGGCACTTGCACCCCTTGGTGTGATTGGCTTTTGGGGAGTGCCTGTAAAAGAAGGCCTCGTCGTTTTAAGACAAAAAGAGAGTCAGGGAGAAGTCGTCTTTTTTGATCTTAATAAGAAAAAGATTTTAAGTATGGATGGAGTTAAATCAATTCCAAGTAGGCTTAAAATTATGCGCCTTGATAACAAGCTTAAAAATAGAAATATCTTAATGAGTAGTGAAGAGCTCATGAGCTTTCTTTCAGTTCACACAAGCTTTCTTGATCCAGAAGGGCATAGCCTACCCATTCGTCAGCTGCTTCAAGCGGTTTCTCGAAGAGGGGAAGGTCTTATTCACCCAAGAGAGTCTTTTCAACCAAGAAAAGAGGCCACAACTTAAATTAAAGGCTTTCTTTTCATGTCGCATTTGAATCTTTAAGATAAAGTCTACTATCTTAGAAAAGGATGCTTCATGGTCGTCGACTTTGACCCAAATATTTTCACTCTAGGTCCATTGCAAGTGCGTTGGTACGGCATGATGTATGTTGTTGGATTTGTCCTCGCTAACTTTCTCTTAAAGAAACTCGTTGATAGAGGATTTTTCCAAGTTCAAAAAGAGAAGGTCGACTCTCTTATAACGATTATGTTTATTTGTATGTTTTTAGGGGCGAGAATTTTCTATGTCTTTATTTACAATTGGGGCTATTACAAAAGTCACCTGACAGAGCTCTTGGCCGTTTGGAATGGGGGCTTAAGTTTTCACGGGGCTTTAGCGGGTCTTCTTCTTGGTGGATTCATCTTTGCTAGAAAAAATGGAATTTCTTGGGCCCAGGTTATGGACAATGTGGCCTTAGCGGGAGCCCCTGGTCTCTTCTTTGGCCGTCTTGGAAACTTTATCAATGGTGAGCTCTATGGTCGTATGACTGATTCTTCTTTCGGTCTTATCTTTCCTAGCGGCGGGCCTTACCCTCGCCATCCTTCTCAACTTTATGAAGGTGTGCTTGAAGGGCTATTGTTATCTGGAATCTTATGGTTTCTCCTAACTAAGGTTAAGCACTACGGCTACCTTGCTTCGACTTTTCTCATCGGCTACGGTGTCTTTCGCTACATTGTAGAATTCTTTCGCGAGCCAGATTCTCAACTTGGTTACTACTTTGGTGGAACAACGACCATGGGCCAAATTCTTTGTATGGTTATGGTTTTGATAGGAATTACTGCTTTGATGCTTGTTAGAAAGAAGAAGTTAGAGAGCTAAATCGTAGTGTGACCTTCGACATAAAATTCTTGTAAAATATCCGTAGTCCCTGGAAAGCCTTCGGGGGGATTGACCATCTCTCCTGAGAGATACATGGGAAAGCAGGTCAGGACGCATTGGCCTTGGTAAATAAGCTTTAAATTCTTTTCATTACTCCAAGTATAGTTGGCCGAATTCCCAACCTTTGAATACTCGTCTTGTTTTCCATAGCGATTGATTAAGCTTTGATGAAAAACATCGTGAAGAAAGTAGCTTGGAAGACGCGCAAAAAAGCCAACGGATTCCTCTTTATAAATTTTTACAAAGACGGGGAATTTATAACGGATATGAGTAATATAGAATTTGTAGATTTTTGAAGGCCCTCTATCAAACTCCAATTCTCCCTTGCCGTATTTCAACTTTATCTGATCAAACTTCTTTCCAGGGTAAAAGTCACCCAGAGTGTCTAGAGAGAAGTTATAATTGGGCGGCTCAATTTGTCCGAACAGATTAGTCAGACAAAGGGTAAAGAGGAAAAGGAGAAAAAAGGTCTTTTGCATACTGTTAAGAGCGTGATTTCGTTACAATGCTAAGGATATTCTAACTCAATTGATCATGAGCATTTTGAAAGGGGCAATTCATGCAGGAAGCATCGAAGAAAGAAGCACAGAGAATAGGTTACGCCATGGTGGGAGGCTTAATCATCGGTCTTCTTATTCACTCTACGGGCCAAGATTCTTATGCCTCTTACATAAAACCAATTGGAACGATTTTTATAAGACTTTTAAAGATGGTGATTGTTCCTCTCGTTTTTTCTTCGATTTATATGTCAATGACAAATTTAGGAACGCCTGAGGCGTTAGGTTCAATGGGAAGAAAAGCTGTAGGTTATTATTTTATAACGACCGTTATTGCCGTTTTCTTTGGTCTTATTTTTGTGAATTTAATTAATCCTGGCGTTGGAACAAGCCTAGGGGGCGCGGGTCTTGAAGGTCTCTCTGGTGCGATGGCGTCTAAGGTTAGTGAGCAAAAGGGATTATACGACACGATCCTTGGGGTGTTGATGGATGCCATTCCAACAAATCCTGCTAGCTCTTTAGCGAACGCTAATATTTTACAGATCATTGTCTTTGCCATCTTTATGGGAATCGTTTCTCTTTATACAAAAGAGAAGGCGGCGCCGATCAATAATTTTATGGCGGCCCTTGAGGAGATGACCCTAAAACTAACCCATGTAATTATGAAGTTTGCACCGATTGGGATTTTTGTGCTCATGCTAGATGTGATGGCAAAGTCTGGTACTACCGCCATTGTTTCTTTAAGTAAGTACATTCTTACGGTAGTGGTGGGCCTTACTTGTCATGCCATTTTTCTCATGTTTGTGGCGTCTGCGAGATTAAAAAAATCACCAATGTTTATCTTAAAAGGAATTTCGGCTCCTCTTTTAACGGCCTTCTCCACTTCATCTTCAGCGGCCACTCTTCCGATTACGATGGCGTCTGTTGAAGAAAACTTAGGGATTAGAAAGGCCACGGCAAAGTTTGTTCTCCCCTTGGGGGCGACGATCAATATGGATGGGACGGCCCTATATGAGTCAGTCGCGGCGATCTTTATTGCTCAGGCTTATGGAATTGATCTTGGTCTTGGCCAGCAGGTGATTATCTTTATGACGGCTTCCCTTGCCGCGATTGGTGCGGCGGCGATTCCAGGAGCGGGCTTAATTACAATGTCGATTGTGCTTGGAGCTGTTGGCTTACCACTTGAAGGGATTGGACTTATTCTTGCTGTGGACAGATTACTTGATATGTTTAGAACGACTGTAAATGTTTTTGGCGATGCCGTTGGGGCAATTGTTGTCGATTCATTTTTAACAGATGATGAGGTTCATGGGTCATGATGAAATACTTACTTTTCTTTACGTTTATCTTTGTTTCTTGCTCTCATGTGAGCGAAAAATCTGTTGTCGTTGGTGAGAGTTTAAAGGCCCATCATTTTAAAGATATTTATTTTTCAGGTCAGCCAAGCATGGAAGACTTTAAGAAATTAAAAGAGCAAGGGTTCACCCATATTGTAAATCTTAGACGAGAGACTGAGTACAATGAGCTTGAAGAGAGAGGGAAGATTAAAGAGCTCGGAATGATCTACTCTCATCATCCCTTTCCTCTCGATATGAAAATTGATGATGCTTATGTAGATGGTGTTACGGGAAGCATTGTTGAGAATCGTAAAAAAGGTAAGACACTGGTTCATTGCTCATCTGGCAATCGGGTTGGGATTTGGGTAGGCGCTCATTTTAGTAAGGACCACAGTCAAACGCCTGCGAAGGCCTTTGAGACTGCTGAGGAAAATGGTCTAGATAAAGAGAGTGCTAAGAAGGCCTTGAGAAATTATTTAAAATTGCCCACAAATTGAGGCACTAAAATTTCAAAATTTCACCGAAGAGTTTTTGAAAAGTACTGGTAATTACTGCGGTTAAACTTTTTTTCATCAATTAATTCCAATCCTTCCCCTAGAATTTACGAATAGCTAAATGTTGATAAAGTTGAGGTTGTCGTGAGAATTCTGTTTATCTTTTTTATTTTCTATACCCTTAATCTCTATGCAGAGCAGAGGTATGAGCTAAATCGTGGGATATCTCTTCTTGATCAAAGAAGCAATCGTACTTTTGATATACTTCCAGAGCAAAACCTTCAATTTGAAATCGTTGGTGAGGGAAGTTGGTTTTATCGGCTTAGAGTTTTTAATGCCGATGGGTCTGAAAGAGAGGGGCAGTTTGTCTCTGCGAAATCAAATATTGATAATGGGTTTGTTTACGCTACTCTTCTTGATGACTTTGCAAACGCTGCTGAAGCAGTTGCTCAGACAGGAGACTCACTAAGTGCAGGTGAATGCCCACCGAGTACTGAGAGAACCCCACCACCAAGTGATGAGACAATTAATGCTTCGGTAAGGGAAGATTGTCAGATCCCTGGGACAGATGCTGCTTGGCAGGCAAAGTGTGAGCAGCTTTATGCGAGCAATATTCCAGAGGAAGCTTTGAATTATGCTTTAAAAGTCATGAAGCTAAATGCGACATCTTTTAGAACCAATAAGTGCTTTGATACTCAAGGCCTAAAACCTTCTGGTCACCCTTCCATGATGGGTATGACAGGGGACAGGTTAGAAAATAACCTTCTTGCCAATGGACTTCCTAATAAATGCCAGATGGTTATCAATGATACTGATGATCGTAGCCCTTCAAGTGGTGGGGATAATTGTCGCGGGCGCATGTACTATATTGACTTATGTCAGGGAAGTGATGCCGTTGTCGTAGAGGATTATTTCAATCTAGGTACAGGGACCTGTCGGAATGGTCGAAATGGTTTTCGAAACGGTGATGGACTTCATACAACGGTAAAGGGCGCTTTCTTCACCCATAATGAAACTTTTGATTTTACCAACACCACGACCCAGACTGCTCAATATCGTCAGGTGGCCTCTCAGGTTGCTCGTGCTGGAGGAGAGAGACAGGCGACAGCTATTCATCTCTTTGGTTTACAAAATACAAACAATCTAGCGTCGGTGACAGGCAAGTATATGCATGTCTCTCCGCATCGATCTTCTTGGGGTTGTCCTTCAGTTGATCCCAATAATTACTATATGATTGAAGCACTTGCTAATAGCGGACCAAGTTTAGTTTTAAATTGGGGACGAGAAGGCATGGAGGAGATTGAGACATGTACAGAATAATATTTTTGAGTCTAATGATTTCTCTTAGTGTCTCGGCCAAGGAGCAATGTTTCTCTTATAAGGACAAGTTTTATAAAGTTTTTAAAAAGAGTAAAAGCCACGTGGTTTTGGAGTCTGTAGTTGACTCTGAAATTGGGAATATTTTCTTTTGTGTAAAAAAAGGGGCGGCCCTTCATTGTCAGGGTGATGATGATGCGGGCTCTTTTATTCTTGAAAAGGAAAAAATCAACTTTAACTCAAACGTTTCTTTAGGTATTTCAGATGGACCTTCACTACTGATAAAATTTAAAGAGGCTAAGTCTCTTGAGCTAAAGGCCTGTACTGAATCAAAATAGTCGGGAAGTCTTTATTTTCTCCTGACTTCTGTCAAAATGCCGTAAATTATTGCCAATTTTTAAAGACTTAAGTATCCCAATAGGGGATACTTATTGCATTGTTGACCCAGACGCATGTGGTTGAGATGATAGACACTCCTCAATTGTATGCGTTTTTTTGTGGTCAATTGGGTTAATCAGGAGATTAATTTAGTGAAGTACTCACCCATTGTTATTATTGCCGTCCTTTCCTTAATCCTTAGCTCTTGTGCGACCAAGCAAACTGCGCAAAAGAGTGAAGCCCCTGAAAAATCTAATGAGGAAATTGTTGTCTCCTCTGAGCTAAGACAAAAGGCGATCGCTGCAGCTAGAGAGGCTGAAGAGAATAATGATAATTCTTCAATTGCTGGTTCTGCTTCAATTGAAAACCCAAATGAGCACACGAATAAAACTTATTTTCTTTATGGCGCAGAACATTTAGGGTTAGAAAATTATTACTTTGATATTCCCGTTGTTTATAACAAGGCCGTTAAAAAATGGATCGATTATTTTCTTAATCGTGGTCGCGGCTTTTTTGAGCGTTACGGTGCAAGGGCCGGTCGTTATGCACCGATTCTTGGTAAAATCTTAGAAGAGCATGGTCTTCCAAGGGATTTGATTTTTCTTGCAATGGCTGAGAGTGGTTTTCAAACGAAGGCCAAGTCTTGGGCGCGCGCAGTTGGGCCTTGGCAATTCATGCCTTACACAGGTAAACGCTTTGGTCTTCAAATCGATTGGTTTGTTGATGAGAGAAGGGATCCTATAAAGGCTACCATTGCGGCCTCACGCTATTTGACAAAACTTTTTCATGAGTTTGGTTCTTGGGAGCTAGCTGCAGCTTCGTATAATGCTGGTGAAGGTAAAATGAGTCGCGCCATTCGTCGTTATAAGACGGAAAACTTTTGGCGCATCAGTAAAGGGCGTTACCTAAAGCATGAAACAAAGAATTATGTTCCAAAAATTATGGCCCTCGCAATCATTGGAAAAAATTTAAAGACCTTTGGTTTTGAAGATATCGACTTTCATGAGCCTCTAGACTTTCAAGAAGTTCAAGTAGGTCCGGCAACCGATCTCTTTAAGGTGGCCCAAGAACTAAATGTTGAATTTGAAGAACTTCAGCGCCTAAATCCTGAAATCCTTCGATGGTTTACTCCTCCTGTTGGAAACTATCAGTTGAGACTTCCTGTTGGTAAGAAAAGAGAGTTTGCAAGTTGTTGCTCTGGTAGTCCGGAGAGATTGGTTGCAAGTGATTTTATGACTTATACAGTGAAGGGAAGACGTAGCAATCTAAAGGACGTTGCTCGTAAATTCAAAATTAAAGATAACAAAGTTCTCTCATGGCTCAATAACGTTACAGAGCAAAAGTCTTTAGATCGAGGCGAGAGAATTTTACTTCCTTTTAAAGAAGGCCAAGACATTAAAGACAATATGTATGCCGATCTTTATGAGAGACCTAGAAAGACTGTTCGTTTGAGAAGGGCCTGGTCTACGCGAATAAAAAGGGCCTTAAGTCGAGGGCGTAAAATTGCTTCGCCTTCAGAGTACTATAAGGTGAGAAAAGGCGATTCTCTTTGGACTGTTTCTCGTCGTACGGGAACAAGTCTTGATACGCTCATTGTTTCAAATTACCACATCTTAAAAAATCGCAGAATTCGTGCTGGTGACACCCTAGCAGTTAAGTAAGACCCTAATTTTCTGTAGGGGATACCTGACTTTTCTCGTCCATCCTTGCCATCAAGGATTTTACCGCGCTAAAATGGCTCGACACACACTATATCGGGAGTCTGGCCTTTATGAGCTCTGGTTTTAATCTTCTAAGTCTTAAAAAAGTAGAAAATAATGATGTTAAAACCATTTATCGCCCTCATGTTGTTGTAGGGGACGATCTCTTTAGTGTGGCGCTCTATCTTGAGCTTAAAAAAGCCTTTGGGGCCGAGCAAGTGGGCTGGGTGTGCCCTAGACCTGTGACAAAGAGGGACCTCCTACCACTAGGGCCTAACACCTTGAGGGGTGAGGCCAATATTGAAAATTTTAAAAGAGTCTTTCCTGATATTGAAACCCGTGAAATTGAAGCCCCTTCTGAGTTCTTTAAAGAATTAAAGTGGCGAAAGTTTGGGGGAAGAGCAAAGTCTGAAAAGCTTCTTTGGAACGAAGAATTCTTTACCTATAAGAGAGCTGACTTTGATATTTTTGCGCTCTTTCCTTTTCTAAAAGAAGAAGACCTTTACGTTGAGCTTGAAAAAAACCGTATGGATGTCGGAGTCAAGGGCATCTTAAAGACTGTGCCAGAGGACCTTGCGGAGCCTGCAAACTTTCAAATTGAACTTAGTAACAATGATATATTAAAGTGTGCTCACCTTTATTGGGGAGGCGGTCCGCAGAGTTTTCTTGATACTTATGAAAATAAGAACCAACTAACGAATGAATTCATTACTTTCTGTGAGGAGGCCACTGCTCCTTCTGCACTCTACGTTCAAATTGAATTTAAAAAGAAAGTAACCGCTAAAAAGCAAACTCTCTTCATTCCTCTCTCTTATACGCACGAGTGGGGACACTTCGTAGGAGAGTTTAAAGAGCTTGAAAATGAAGGGCAAAGAGGAGAGTTTGTAACTTTTATGGATATGAACTCCACAAATGAGGACGAAATTTCCAAAAAAATCCGCCTTTTAAAGAAAAGTTTAGAAAAAATATTTGGTGAAAATGCCTCTGATATTGGAGAAGAATTCATAAAACTCACTCCAACTTCACCGTGTCTAAAAATTGACGATTCTCTATTCAAAACTCTGAAGAATGATTGGGAAAATTTAGCGATGGCCAGTTTTAATGCACCGATGGTTAATTTTGAGGAGTCAAAAGAGAGCTTCGAGGATTCCCAGGGGCAAGTGTCTTTTCTCTCTCGAGCGGCCTATCGCCACCAGGAAATCCTTAGCTCACTAAGCTAAACCTAGATCCCCTCTCTGTTTTTTTTCTGACCAAATCCTTTCAAGTAGTTGACTTTTATGTCGGACGGGCTGAAAATTTGAATATTGATATTATAGTTATTTTAATTTTTTATTAATAACGAAGAAACAGATTACGTTAAAGACTAATGTAATCATCTTTTTCAAGGAGAAGATTGATGAAAAAGCAAATTGTACTCGCAACTATTGCGACACTTGCGACAGGTAGTGTTTACGCTACAAAAGCTAGAATGAATGCTCTTGGGCAAGATCAAGATCGCGGTTCATTTTACATCGATGATACTCGTAACGTTTTCCGAAACGCTGCTCGTATCAACAAAACAAATAACTATGTAGTAACTGAATGGGGCGATGCAACTGCCGCTGGTGGTGCTTCAACTCCAAAAGCTGAAGGTGGATTCTTTAGAAGCGCTGGTAGTTTTAACTATGGTTTATACTTAGGTTCTGACATAACTGATCAGGGTGGCGATACTGCTCTTGCTGGTTATGCTGATTCACTTGCTGGAACTACAACTGGTCCAGTTTTTGGCGAGACTGGTTTTAAAGGTCGCTCAAATGATCTAGATCTTTTCTTCGGTGGAGATGCAGGTGTTGAGTGGGGTGGTCGTCTTCACTACGCTAATGGTAGTCAGGAACAAGTTGCTGGTTCTTCAAAGAAAGAGCAATCTACTCTTGAACTCGGCTTAGGTATGGTTATGGGTGACCTAAACGCTTACGTAAATTATGTACTTAATGATGAGCATAAAGTTGGTGATAACAACGCTGATAAATTTGAAGATGATGGATCAATGAACATTGGTGTTGGTTATAACTGGATGGATTTTACGTTCTATGTTGACTATAAAAAGCAAGGTGCTAAATATACAAATGCAACTGCTGCTGCTAACACAACTGATCAGACAGTGCTTAATATTGGTGCGGGTTATATAAAAGAAGTTTCTTCTACCTCAAGAATGTTTACTGACTTTGGTTTCAGAATGACTGATGCAGAAGACAAAGACGGAACAACTGCAACGAATAATTTAGAAGCTTCTCGTTCTGAACTTCCTCTTACAGTTGGATTTGAAACAGATGCAACTTCTTGGTTGACGCTTAGAGGATCTATTGGTCAAAACATAGTTGTTAATTCTCAGAAAACTAAAGCTGGTTCAGCTGCTGAGCTAAGTGGAACAAGAGATAACACTACTAATGTTAACGCTGGTGCAACCCTTAACTTTGGCAAGTTAATGATTGACGGTACAATCGGTACTAACGGTACTACTGGTGCAGCGTCAGGGACAAAATCAGGTGCTCTTGATCTTGACCGTTTAATGACTCAAGTTGCGGTACACTACTGGTTCTAATTTAAATTTTTAAATGAATGAAATTGGCCCCACTTATGTGGGGCTTTTTTTTGTCCAAAGCAGTCGTTAAACCTTCGATCTTTATTGACGAGAAAAGCACTTATGTTGACAATAGAAATAGATAATTAAAATTTTACCTACCAAGGAAAAGGGAGAGAGTATGAGATTTAAGGGATTGATGGCATTATTACTTGCCACATCAATGGTTTCTGTAAGCGCTACTGTTGCTAGATTGAAAGCCTTAGGAATGGATGAAACCGATAATGAAGGTTCTTATTTTATTGAAGATGATCGAAATATATTTTTAAACGTTGCCAACGTAAATGATTATGCTGATTCGGTTATTATTGAATTGGGTGGTTCAGGTAAGATTCTTGGAGCCAATACTCAAACTCGTACAGACGCCGATGAAGCTCCTAAGGCCAAAGGTGGCGTTATCCGCAAAATTGGTGAAATGACTTACGGTATTTATGTTGGAAATGAATCAAATACCTCTTCATTGCTTAGAGTTGTAGGAACTTCCTCTGCTGCCATACCTACTGGAGCAGAAACGACTGCTTTATCTGGGGCTGATAACCAAATAGAGGCTTTTGTTGGGGGGAAGGCTAGCTTCGCGAATTGGGGTGCTTCTGTTGTTTATGCAAGTGATAAGTATCACACTGCAACTGCTAGAGGAAAGGATACTGCCCATGCTGTTAAGTTTGGTTTAAAAAATGAAAAATGGGATGCTCTTTTAAATATTTCTACGGGAACAAAGGTTGAAAGAGTTAGTTCCGCAGTTTCTGATGAATTTGATGGAAGTTTGGGCTTTCATGTTGGTGGCGGTTATCATGTTAATGAAAATGGAAAAGCTTACGGTTTTTTAAAGAAGTTTGATTGGGATCAAAAAAGTACTTCAACTACTCCTTCATCAGTAGAAGGTGGATTTACTACCTATGCTTTAGGCTATGGCCATCAGATGAAAGCTGGAAATGGTAACTTTTTCTCTTCTGTCGAATATCGTCACAAGGAAATTGAGGTGAAATTTGCCACGAAAGCTTCAGCAAAAAATGTTTTTATTCCACTTATGGTTGGCTATGAATATAACTTAAACTCATGGTTGACGTTAAGAGGTAGTGTTACTCAAAAACTTTGGGGATATAGAGAGAATAATAACTATAGTTCTCTAAATGCTTTGGCCCGTGGTCTTGCTAATGCTGAGTTTGGCACAGATACTAGTGGTAAAGAGGTTACTTTTGATAATACAACTGATGTACGCGCCGGAGCTTCTTTGAATTTAGGAAAAGTACGTATCGATGGCCTGATTGGTTTAGGTAGCAACAACGGTACAATTAATGCTGCTGGTACAGAAAAAGGCTCTCTTGACCTTGATCGTTTAATGGCACGAGTTGGTATGGTTTACAGTTTCTAATCTGAGTTTTAAAAAATTGATAAATGAAAGGGCCCCCAAATTTTGGGGGTTTTTTATACAATAATTTTTTGTTATGAATTTCTTTGTAAGTATTTAAAATTATTCTTGAAGCTTTAGTTTTGAATAAGAAAAGCCGAAATATTTTCTATGAAAAACTATCTCTTCCTTATTTTGATTTGTTTCTCCTTTTCTTGTGGCCTATATGCGGCCGAGGAGATTGATGGGTTTTGTTATATTGATGACGAGTCGGAGGAGTCGAATGTTTTCTATTGTAAAGAAAATCAAAAGGGGACGACCTTTGTTCAAAGGGTTGATCCACTCTTAAGTCATGAGGCGCAGCTTGGGCTTGAAGAGACTGGGGTGAGGTTCATCACTAAAGAGGAATTCTCTCGGCTTGTGACACCAGAGGAACTACTTAAAATGATGGGAGAGGGGCCTAATGGAGAGATGCTGGCCTGTTTTGAAAGGGTCTATTATAGAACGAATGAATTTAATCGGCTTCGTACTAATGATGCCACCATTCAAAGAGTGATTAAACTTGCGCGTGCGCTTCAAGAGGCGGGAGTTTGTGATCTACCTGTGAAGAAGCAGAATTTTAATAGTATTGGGATTGAAAATAGCCAAGATGTTCTTCATCACTTCCTTTGTATCTCTAATTCTGAGTCCGTATTTGGGAGAGAGAATATTGGTCAAGGGGGAAGAGGGCCTTGGGGCATTCATCCTATGCATAATCAAAAGGCCGGCACCAGGGCCTTTGTGGATGGTCGGACGGTTACCTTGAGACGAAATGGGGTCTGTTACCCAAGTCGCGCCGTTGTTAGGGATGCAAATGGAGCAGAGATCAAACAAAACTCTGCTTATCACGATGAGGCCGTAATATTAGATAATGCAAAGTGCGCGATGACTCTCTACCGTGAAAAAGGTTTTACAGATTGGGGTCGCACAAGTGCTTGGGGCTCTAATAGACATTGTTCAGCTAATACTCGGGATCGCTTGGAATTCTTTAAGCATATCGGTGCTCTTGGTTGTTGTACTCAGGAATGTCGTCAGCGTTACACTGATCTTTAATCGTTTAAGTCCCTAAGCTTTTGAAGCACACCTTCAAGAACTGATTGGTCTACTTCACCTTCTGCTTTTGAAATGATGTCCTTAAAGAGAATGATGAGGTTGACTCTTCTGATACGATCTAGACTGGGCATTATTTTTGTAGCGTAGTCAGCGATAAAGAGAATATTTTCTCTCGTTAAAAGCTTCTCTTTAGAGTTTTTTATAAAATCCGAAAATTCATAGAAGAGATTAAAGTTTGGTTTTTCTTCGAGTAGGTCTTTTAAAAGCTTACTTAGAGGAATCGCTTGCTTGAGCTCTATTTGGTTTCGATTCACAAATGAAAGAAAATCTAAGTGGGCATACTCTCTCTTAGGGGCCTTTAAAATTATATCAGCGGCGTTATTGGCCAGGATCGCAAACTCTTTAACAGGAGTGAAGTTTAGTCCTTGAAAAATGGGAAAGACTTTTAATAAAGGAGTGAGGATCTCTTCATTTTGAAAGTTTTGACTGGCGTGAGTCATGAGGGCGAGGTAGTTCTTTTTAAGATCAGCTGATTTTAAAACACCACGAGACTGGGAAGTCTTTACGAAGTCTCTTAGAAGTCCTTGGAAAAAAATCAATTGATCAGATGCATCCAAATGCGTGATCCTTGAAACGAGCTCTTCTCCATCTCTTATTAGGGCCGAATGAAAGGCTTGATAAAGGTATTGGAGATTTTCCTTATTTAAGCTCTGAATGAAGGATTTAAAGTTTAAGGGAAAATCCTGAGAATTTTTAAAGAGTTCAAATAATTTGATCTTCTCTTCTAGTCCAGGAAAATTATTTGAAATGACACGTGCTCGCCTAAGCGCCTCTAATTGAATGGACTCTGGGATTTCATTAAAACGAGGGTCATCGAGAATTAATCGATAAAATAATGGGGACTTGATAGAGTCTGGAAGCTCATGGCCTTGCCAAAAATCTTTAACTTCTTGATCGAATGGATTTGCCTGATCCAACTCACTTTCTTCAACACTGAGTTTTGCCATCAGTCGATCAGTCTCTAAGGTATCAAAGCCTAGAAGACTTAGGAGATCTTTGGCCTCAATGGATTCTCTCTCTCTTAGAAAATCTTGAAGACGCGGGTCACGCTTTAACCACATGGAATAGAGACGATCACTAAACTCGCGGTAAAATTCATTAATTTCTGGGGCAAGTGTGCTGTTAAAGAATCTTATCTCCCAAGTATGAAGGGGAGGAAGAATGCGAAGAATTGAGCGATTGTGTAATTGAGAGACGCTGTAGTTTCTTATCGGTAACTCTGGATTACTCTTGGCAACTCTTTTAAGCTCGTCAAAAGATTCAACAAACTTATCCACACTTTGAAAACCCCTACCAGGATTGGCCTTGAAGTAATTAAGAAGGGATTCATAGCCTTTAGCAAAGACTTCATAAAGAGGAACAAGGTCGGCATAGGTGCGATCAAGGGGGAGGCCATAATGAAAATGAATACCGCCGACGTCTTGGCGTGCCTTTAAGTTTAATTCCTTGAGGTCTTCAAGTAGGGTGAGAAAATTCATATAGTCTTTCTGAGTCTTCATAATGGGTGAGGTGATCTCTATTCCATTAAGCGTTTTGTCCTCTATGCTGAGACTCATATCGGATTTAACGGAGATAGTAAGTGTTTCTTCATCACCGATAATGAGAACTTTGTAATCACTCAACCCATAATCGTATTCAACTTCTTCTAATTCAATCGTTCTTTCAGGATAAAGTTCTTGGGCCTTGTCTTTTATTCTCTTTGCCACGTCTAGATAAGTTAGTTGAGCAGGGATAGCACCTTCAAACTCAAAGCCAACGGTGCTTGAGAGAGAGTTATTGCTGGTAAGCTTTGCTAAGAAGCGAAAGTTTTCCTGACAAGAACCAAAGGTTCTTGAGGCGGGTGATCTATCCCATTCGTGAGTCCAAGAAGTGCAAGACTGGGTCACGATGAGGGATAGGAGAATGATAAGAGCATTCCAATTCATCACTTTCTTTTCGGCTAGTTGTAGATAAATTCATGCCTTTTTAGCCAGAAAATGGGGGCAATTTTCAAAGTTAGGTAATAAAGTTTGGCTCGAGGGACGAGTATAGGTACTTGTAATTATTCAGTTTGTGGATATTGCCTCCTAAGAAAAAAAATCAGGATTACTCTTATTTAAAGGGATAACTTTACCGATCAGAGTAATGTTGATGAAAGAGAAACAAAATAAATTTATATTTCTAATGTTGGTGCTTGTACTAACTCTTACTTCCTGTGGAGGTAAAGGTAAGACACAGGCCAAACTCAATATAACAGTTGGTAATATTGCTTCTCCTCAACTGACTCCCTTTGTTGGTGGCGCAATCTTGATGGGTTCAAGTAATTTAGGTGACTCATTTGCCGTGAACCTTATTGATCAGCCAGGTCCGGTGAGTTTGAATTTACGAAATGCCGAGTGGAAATTTCAAGGCTTCTTATGGGATGGCGCAGGAGATGGTGATGGAAATCCAGAACTTGAAGGTGCTGTAAAATGTGCTGATTCAGCTGCAACTCTTGATGGTGGTGAATTAAATATTGCCCTTAATTTTAGTAACGCAAATTGCGCCAACACAAAATTTTCTCCTGTCGTAAATAATAGCGCTGGAGTAATTTCTTTTCCCGAAATCAAAATTGAAAGCTGTGCTGATGCTTCGGGGGCAAGTCTTTCTACTCATAACTGCACACTGAGAAGCCCTGGGCTTGAAAAAGGTTATTTTGGAAGTTTTCGGGTTGTATTTGAAACTCATGATAATACAGGCTCAATTCCAAATGTTGGCTTTCCTCTCTATTCTGATTGCTTGGCCGTCAGTAGTGCTAACGGTAGTGCTATCGATGGTGATGCTAATCCTATGAACATTCCTGTTGGCAATGGAACCATTCCTTTAAAGGTAAGGATCGAAGCCTTTGATGATGTTGCTTGCGCTGGCACAAGAGCATTTACTGAAAGACCTTTTAATAAAGGACTTTTCATACCAGACGGTCAAAGTGTTTTAGGAGTTAAATCAATCTCTGGTGGGACGAATCCCGCTCTCGAAACAAAATTATTCTTTGTCGCCCCTGGTGAAGCCTATTGTAATAATAGTTATGCTTATTCTTTCGAGTTTAGTGGTGGTGACGGCTCAGCCAATTCTCCATTCGCCATTTGCGATGCCTATCAATGGGATCTCATTGGGGATACAGCAACTGATGGAGCTTTTACATTAAGCGCGAACTACGCACTTTTGAGAAATATCAACTTTCAAGGGCGTGAGAAGCTCTTAGGTGTTGATCCTCTTGCTTGTGTCGATATTCGCATGCCTAGTAACTTTGTTCCTGTGGGTTATGACTGCTCAACGGCCACAATGACTGGAACTTTTTCAGGAACTTTTTACGGTAATAACAAACAAATCTCAAACCCCATCTTCTTTGATGAGAACTTAAGTAATATCGGTCTTTTTAGTCAATCTTCTGGAAGTATCTATGATTTAAATATTGTAAATATTCAAATTGAGGGAGGCGACTACGTCGGTGCTCTTGTCGGAAATATGACCGGTGGTGTTGCTGAAAATATTAGTCTTTTTAGAGGTGAGATTAGGTCTCGTACAGATACAGGAATCGCCTCTAACACGGGTGGACTTGTCGGAAGTCTGGCAACTGGCACTCTACAAGATATCATTATTCAAAATATAGAAATTGAAGCGAATAATAATAATGTGGGTGGTATTGTCGGTTCTATTAATACGACTTCCATCACCAATGGATATTTTAATGGACTCATTAATGTAGAGGGGAAACAGGATAATACCAATTCATCTGGGATTGGTGGTATTGCTGGTAGTGTAAGTGGCGCCACTGTATTTACAAGAGTGATTAGTAAAGGCTTAGTTAGTGCCAATGCCATTAAAGTTGGTGGCATTGCCGGAGATCACACTGGTGCCTCGGGAAATATGGTCGACTCTTATTCACAAATGGCCTTAGTAAGCTATTTTAATGGAACTGGAATAAATCTTGGAGGCCTAATCGGATTCGGTACTAGTTTTGCTGTTGATAATTCTTATTTTTCGGGGTCAATTAACCATTATTGTAATGATGGCACAACATCAAATTGCACGATCGGCGGAATCGCAGGAACCGGTGCTGTTGGTCTTGCTAACACCCATAGCACAGAGTCTCTTGGCGGCACCTACGGCGGTCAAGATGGTGCGAACGTTATAGATGATGACCCCACTTCTGGTTTAGCGCTAAGAAATATAGTTAGCTTTCCAATAACAAGTTTTGCAAGTGGTGATGCTGTATGGGACGTTGTTCAAGGCCGCTTTCCTCGACTTGATTGGGAATTAGCGAAAGTCCCACAACCTTGTAATTTACCAGAAAATTTTGATACCGTTGCCAATCAAATGGCAAATGGACGCGGAAATAGTGAAATTAATCCCATTCGCATTTGTAACAATGATCAGTTTAAAGATATCGCGGCCAATGCTTCGATGATCTACCGTCTAGAAGATCATATCAATTTAGATTTTATTCACAGTGGAAATGATACCAATGTGATTGGAAGTTTTTTTGGAGCACTTGATGGTAATGGCCGAGTTCTCCATGGTGGGGCTATTGTAAGTGGCGCCGATCAAGAACTGGGTTTAATTCGGGTTGTTGAGGCCGGTGCTATCGTAAAGGATTTGAATATTGTCTCTCTTTCTGTCACTAGAAATGGAGGCACTACGAATGGTGGATTAGGTTCCCTTGCTGGAATTAATAACGGCACCCTTTATGATATTTCATCAAATTTTTCTGATGTTGATGGTTCAACTGGAATGTCCAAAGTTGGTGGAGTTGTAGGGATCAATAATGGAGATATTGAAGAGATCTATTCATCGTCTTCGATTAGTGGCGATATTTTTCTCGGTGGGATTGTAGGGTACAATACGGGGACAATCGAAAAGGTCCGTTCTTCTTTCTACTTTTCGCCCTTGTCTGGACCAGTTTCGGGCGTAATTGGTGGGGTCGTTGGACAGAGTTTGGGAGGCACGATCTCAAAAGTTAGTTTTGATGGGGAAATAAGCCTTAGTCAAACTTTCACAGTAAGTCATGTAGGTGGGTTAGTCGGTCGCTCTGTTGATACTGTCATTGAAGATTCTTATAGTGAAGATCATGCGAAAATAATTGTTATGGATGGCTCAATCGTTGGTGGACTTGTTGGCTCTCTTAATAATTCTACCCTTGTCACCTCTTATAATTCTGCTGAAGTAAGATATGGCTACTGCACAGGTGGTGGATCTAGTGGGTTTGAAATCTCAGAATATGATTGCAAAAATAATGGATCTCCTGGAACTTGGAATCTTCCCGGAGATCCAACAAATTATGGTGCTGTTGCAGGTGAAAGTATAAATGGCTCATCTATTGGACCGAAAGTCTTCTTTACTAATCCAGCCTATCAAATTATTCAAATAGGATTAACTCCCAGTACAAATACAGTTTCAGCCGCAAACTGCCAAGTTGACCTTGGCACTGCCGTGACAGCACCAAGTGGAACTGCACTTACAAATCCTATTTTTGATGTAGGATCTGGTAGAGGAATCTTTATTGGAAAACACAATAAATATTTTGATATCACGGCCGAACCTACGGCAAGTCAGGTTTTCGTTCTTGATTTTGATATCGGAACTTCTTCCATTGCGACCGATTGTACCGATCTGACTGCTGGAAGTTATTGGGATCCTGAATCAAATGGCGTTAGCCTCACGGTGGTAGGGCCTAGTGGAAACACCCTGGGAACTCAGGCCTATGATTTAGAAATGACTGACCCAAATACCTTTTGTGATGATGGCTTTACTGGTGGCAATGATTATTTTGTGTGCAGTAGTGGCTGGGACATTGTTGAAGATACAACAGATCGAAATAATGATTCAATCGATGGAGACTTTGGTGATGGTTTCTTACGTGTTATTGATTATTATCTTTCGAGCTTGTTTGATGAACCAAAGCCACTTGATGTACCAGCTTGGTCAATTGAACCAAATAAAGACCGCTATCCTCGCCACATAAATAACTAGGCCATCTGCCTAAATTGAGTGGCGATTTTAAGATGTGAAGAATCTCTGATATGTTATAGGTCCCTGTTATTATTCGTTAATCTAACTATATTCCTCTAAATATAAGTTCAGTAATACTCTTAATTAGTGAAGAGATTTTACCGAAAAGTCATTTGAGGTATATGAAAAATAGATCAATCCAAACATTTCTATTCATCCTAATAGGTATAAGTTTTCTTTCAGGGTGCTCTGGTAAGAAAGAAGGGCTTACATCTACGAAAATTTTCGTAGGTAGTATTCTTGATACCTCCTCACAAACTGGTGGCATCATTATATACGGAAATAATCCCCTTACCGGAGAAAGTTTTGGTAAGACCTTTCCTATCGGTGCCATGGATCTCTCTAATGGGCCTTGGGAATTTGCTGCAATTTCTTATGACGGAAATTCTGTCGGTCAAATTATGGAAGGGACTCTTAGGTGTGCCCGTGCTTCTGTCACTTTAAACGGCGGAGATGTATCTGTTCCTTTAAACTTAAATACGACAAATTGCTTTGACCAGTTATTTGGAACTGCTGGCTCAAAGGATGGCGGAGGTCAGCCTTATCCGTTAACACTTTATTCATGCATGAATCCCGATGCTGTAGATCAAAGAGATGGCTCTGCTTGTAATAAAGGTGTGGCCCAGTCTCACAGAGTAATTTTACCTGAGTTTTCTAATGGTGGGCCAACTGGTGGCGGTTTGGTTTCGGCTTGTATCACTCACGGTGGAGCCAACAATATTTTATCTTCTATTAAAATCCCTTTCTTTGAAGTGGGTTTTGGTGGCATCCCTTTTATTGTTAGAAGTTTCGATCAGGCAGCCTGTGCAGGAACCCCAAAGGTCTATACATTTCCTGATGGTTATAAAACACCAAGCTTCCCTGAATACGGCTCGGCCTTATCTGATGCAGGTGTATCAAATGATGTCTATTTATTTGCTAATCCTTGTGACACTGCGACCTTTGGTGGTGGGGCAACGCCATTTGATTTCAACGATCAAGAACTAGGAGCTGGTACAAAACTTCTTTGTAACCCTGATCAAATCAATACTTATATGACGGCCAATCCCACTTTAAATTATGTTTTAGGAAAGGATATCGATTTTGGTGGTGTGACTTACAATGGACCGGTCATGGCCTCTAACTTTACCGGAATATTGAATGCGATAGGAAAAAGACTATCAAACTTTACCATCAATTGTGATGGTGTAGCTACTGACTGTGGTCTTTTAAAGCAAATTAATGGAGGCGAAGTCAGAGGATTAAATCTCTCTGATATAACGGTATCGGTTGATGCTTCTTCCGCTGTTGTGGGAGCCTTGTCTGGAAAAATTTTAAATAACGGCTCAGTGAGAAACCTCATCGCCAGTAATATTATGATAAATGCTACAGGCAACCCTAACTCTGTGGGTGGTATCATTGGAACAATTGATGCTTCTGGAGGGGGAATAGACAATTCACTTATTTCTAACCTTTCACTCAACATTGATGAAGGAAATAGTTTTGGAGGATTGATTGGATCAGCTGGGGATTCAGCCTTCGTAAGAAGCACAAAACTAGAAAATATTTATATCAACTCTGTCATTGATGGCTCCGCAGGAGCTGGAAATGTCGGTGGAGTTATTGGAAATGTCACAGCGGCAACGACTCAGGTTGAACTTTGGGATGTCAATCTTGATGGACTCTATGCTGGTGATTTAACTTATCCCTTAGAAATTACAAGTGGGTTTGGTGGTCTGATTGGAAACAGTGGGCGCGTGCGCATTTATAAATCAAGGGCCTCTGGATTTGCAGATATAGAAGGCATGTCGGCCACTTTACAAGTAGGTGGACTTGTTGGTTTTAACGGAGATGACTTTGATATTAAAGAATCTTTAAGTGATGTTGATATCTATGCTGATTACGGCACTGGTGCAGGGGTTGGCGGTATTATCGGGGATTCCTCTATAACGGCAGCCAGTATGATTGGTAAAGTTAGAAACCTTGGTGTTATTTCTTGTAATGATGCTTGTGGTGGTCTTGTTGGTTACCTCAGTAGTGGTGGTGTCGCCGTCACAATTGATGAAAGCTATAATAGTGGAGATGTCTCTGCCATCATTTCAGACGCTGGTGGCCTGATTGGAAATGGAGAGAATTTCTCTGTTCAAAATTCAGTTAATAGAGGGGATGTCTATTCTGATGCAGATGCTGGTGGAATTGTCGGGGTGGTTATCAATAATGGTACTATTTCTCAGTCAATTAATGGTGGTGATGTTGTTACTGATAATGGCAATGCCGGTGGATTAATTGGTACGCATACGACTGGTGGAACTTGTACCAACTCTGTCACTTATGGGAATCGTTATGATTTTTCTGGTGATTTTGGCTCAAATATTTATGAATTAGTGGGCTTTGATGCAGCTTCATTTACCTCTACAGACTGCTTTTTCGAAAATCTAAGTTTAGGTGAAAGCCTTGGTACTGCTGCGACCTTCGCTGACTTAACTGATATTACTTCGACACCTCTAGCAGGAGCAACGACGGCGTTTGCCTCTTTAACTGGGACTAACTCAGCCAGTGCTTTTGTTAATGATGCTGGTGGTATTAAAACAGCTTATGAAGTTTCCATGGAAAAACTTGGTATTGATTATCTTGGTAGCCGTATGGATCCTCTTCCTATTTATACCGTGGCAGAATGGAACTCTATTGGAGATGATCCTCTCTTAATGAATAAATCTTTTATCCTAGAAAATTATCTTTATTTTGCTTATGGAACTTTTAATCCCATTGGTTCTCAAACGAATTGCTATAGCGGAAACTTTCTAGGAAATGGTTACGGGCTCTCACAAATTTTAAGAGATGAAAGTGGCGGAGGGCAAGGAGATCTCGGAGTCTTTAGAAAGCTTTGTCACAATGGTAGTGATGGCTCTACTGCGAAGGTGGATCATTACGATGAATTAAATAATATAAGCTATTCCTTTAACATAGATGATGCGACCTTTATCTCAGACGTCTATCATGTTGGTATTTTAGCAGGCTCCGTTGTTGACTCAAATAACGATTCTGTTAATAAAACAGATACCGTGGTTATCTTTGGCGTTAATATCACGAATAGTTCTGCAACAACGGGAGGCACCGGAGTTCATGCAGGAGGGCTAGCAGGTAATATCGAATTTGGTAATCGTTACTCAGAGATCACAAATGTTTACTTAAGTAATGTAGACATTACAAATAATGCTTCCGGTGGAGGGGCAGGAGGTCTCGTAGGTAATATTTTTGGAACTCCGACAATCACAACAGATCGCGTGCGCTTTAAAATGAACACTTTTGACTTTGGCAATGTGACTTCTGCTGGTCGAGCTGGTGGCATGGTTGGTTTTTTGAATAACGGAAGTGTTGAAGTAGAAAATGTCACTGTTGCGAACTCTACGATAACAGGTGCAGGTGCTGTCGGTGGGATTGTGGGAACTTCTTATGGAAACAATAATCTGATATCAACAGTTTTTAAGTACTCTAGTGTTACTGATGGCAGCTCGGGCTCTTACCTTGGAGGAATTTTAGGGGAAGCTCAGATGAGTAGTGGTCCTATTATCCTTAAGCAATCTTACGCTTTTTCAATTGATTTAACTGGTAATGGTAGCTTAGGTGGTCTTGTTGGCGGGTCCTTTAATTCTGGTGGTGGGAGCATGTCCCTTGAATCGAACTATGCCATCGTGAACTCCGCGACTGGTGGTGGAACCTTTGGTGGGATCGATGCAACGGGAACTCCAGCTGCTGCAGAAGCAATGGATAGCTATTATTATCTTGATGGAACTGCCTACGGCACCTTAGGTGTTGCACTTGGAAACCCCGGGGATATTAATAATTCAAGCCTTGTGCCTGATCTCTCTTTAGGGACAGAGTATCTTCTCTATGGATTAGATCATCCTCAAAAACCTTTTGAAATTTTCCCGTATCTCTTTATTGATTAATTTGCCTAAAACATTCATAGCCAACTGCGGTTGCTGCATTGGCGAGATTGAGGCTTCTTATGTGTGGGCTTTCAATGGGAAGTTTGAAAGATTGCTCGATATCAATAATCTCTTTTGGTAGTCCCTGACTTTCTTTGCCAAAGATTAGATAGGCCCCTCTTTTAAAAGAAGCTTCAAAGAGAGATTTTTTAGCATGGGCCGAAAAGAAGAAGAGATCTTTTGGTCTCTCTTTTTCTAAGAAGGCTTCAAAGCTTGAGTGCTCTAAAAGATCCACATACTCCCAGTAATCAAGCCCTGCTCTTCGCACGGTCTTTTCTGACAAATCAAATCCAAGTGGGTGAATAAGATGGAGGCGCGCTCCGAGGGCGAGGCAAGTTCTTCCAAGGGAGCCAGTGTTTCCTGGGATTTCAGGTTCTACTAAAACTAAATGAAAAAGGGGAGACTTGGTCTCCCCTTGTTTTTCTCTTATGTCTGTTTGAGAGTTTATTTTGTGGCCTTTACGAGCTCAACAAGAGTTCTCACCATAATCCCTGAAGCTCCTTTATTCGGGCAATAAGGAAGATGGGCTTGGCCCTCACCGCAACCTGCGATATCAAGGTGTGCCCAGGCAATATCCTCACCGACAAAATTTTCTAAGAAGGCAGCTGCCTTAGGAGTGCCGGCCCAGCGGTTTGAGCCAATATTTTTAAGATCAGCAATATTTGATTTCATATCATCTCTCCACTCCTTCATGATAGGGAGTTCCCAGATGTACTCATCAGTATGTGCTGCCGCTTTTTTAAGAGAGTCGATTAGTTTTTTATCATTACCCATAAGTCCACAAACTTCTGTACCAAGGGCCACAAGACAAGCTCCTGTCAGAGTGGCAGCATCAATGATGGCATCTGGCTTTTGCTCACTTGCATAAGTTAGAACATCTCCTAATACTAAACGTCCTTCAGCATCAGTGTTTAGAATTTCAACGGTCTTTCCGTTCATTGCTGTAACGATGGAGTCTGGCATGGTTGCTAGAGAGTTGATGGCATTATCCGTCATCCCAAGAAAGCAAGAAACTTTGACCGGAAGTCCAAGCATGGCAATTGCTCTGAAGGCGCCGTAAACGGTGGCAGAGCCTGCCATATCAAACTTCATGTTAACCATGGAGGCACCTGGCTTTAGAGAATAGCCACCAGTATCAAAAGTTAAACCTTTTCCTACGAAAGCAATATGCTTAGTGTTCTTTGTGGCCTTTGAAGGAGTGTACGTTAAGTGAACCAGTTGGGGTTCAAAGGCAGAGCCCGCGTTTACCGAAAGAAACATGCCCATTTTGTGTTTCTTAAGTTCTGCTTTTCCTAAAACTTTTGTTTTAACACCTTTAATATTTTTAACGTCTTTTAAAACTTCCTTTGCATAAGTTTCTGAGTTTAAAACATTGGGTGGCTCATTTACGAAATCTCTCGCCACATTAATGCTCTCTGCTACTATGAGAGCATCATCAATGGCCTTTTGAACTTTCTTAGCTCCAGTTTTCTTTGCCTTTGAATCAAAATAGATGGTCTTTGTTTTTAGTGTTTTCTTTTGTGACAAGTATTTATCAAATTCGTAAGAGGCCATAAGAAGACCTTCCGCAAAAATAGCACAACTATTTTCTAGGTTTCCCTTTGCTACAAAGTGATCCATCGTGATAGCAATTTTCTCAGTTGTTAACTTGAGACTCATCATAAGAGTCGCAGCTGTTCTTCTTAGTGCTTCAAAATCGTAATCTGCCTTGTTACCAAGACCAAGAACCAAAACTCTTTGGCCTTGCCAATCAAATGACATTTGTGAGTCTTTATCTCCCGTAAAATTCTTTGCGGCCCCAAGAGACAAGAAGGTATCTTTACAGTCTTTTGGCCAACCAGATAAGGCAGGTACTTTAACTTCTTTTGATTTCTTCTTCTCTGTTGAACAGAATGTGCCCATGACAACAACATCAGCGAGGCTTGGCGCAACAGCACCTAGATTTAATTTAATTTCCATGATGGACTCCTTTTTATCAGTGTTCCTAAATGAGCTAAGGTTCTGTAATATAGTATTTGTAAGGCACGTGACGCTATCATACGTTTGCAGTCGTTGTCTAAGTGAGCGCTGCGTAAAAAGCGTTACAAAAGGAGACTCTTATTCTAGTTAGTTTGAGACGGCTTTTGCCCACTGCTATTGTCCAAAGGTATCTGGCCGCTCACTTTATAGGGCCATTTGTGTTGGCGACATCGTTCTTCGTGATCTTCCTTTTGACCTTCCAACTCTTTAGACTCATTCAAATTGTTACCAGTAAAGGTGTGCACCCAAGTGCTATTTTTGAGCTTATGGGTCATATTGCGATTTCATTCTTACCTATGGCAGTCCCTCTCTCTGCTCTCTTTGCCACGATTTACACCCTAAATAAGTTGTCTGAGGACTCTGAGATCGTGGCCATGCGCTCTTTTGGGCTTCAAAAAGCCACCTTGATAAAACCTTTTATCGTTTTGGGGATTTTTATATCGGGTATGATTTTCGTACTAAATCGAAATCTTATCCCTCATTCAAAAACTCAATTTAAAAATACCATTATTAGGCTCACTTCACAGGGAAGTATGACGGATATTAAGGCCGGTCAATTTTTTACAGAAATTCCCGATGTCACCCTTTTTGCAGAAAATGTCACTGATGGTGGAAGTCGGCTTCAAGATGTCTTTATTCTTCAAAATAAGAAAAATGTCGAGCAAGTGATTTTTGCCAAGAGGGGAGTGCTTATTAAGCAGCCTGTTGGAAAGCTTCGAACTCCTACTCTTAGGCTCCATTTAGAAGAAGGAAATATCGTCAAGATTGATGGAGAAAAAACGGTTGAGAAGATTCTCTTTGCCGATTATGACTTTCCTGTTGTTAGTGGTGGAATCTTGCCTGGATTTGTCACAAAAGACAGCATGCGCTCAAATGCGGAGCTCGTGAAGGTCATTGATGAACGTAGGGTTCGCTTAGAAGAGCTTGGCCTAAAAAGTAATCTGACGAACGAAGAAGCTTTTGAAAAAAATGATATTCTTACTAACCTGCCCAAAACGGAGCTTGAATATTGGAGTCGCTTTAATACACCTCTTCAAGTGCTACTCTTCATTTTCTTGGGCTTTAGTTTAGGAATTAAAAAGGGCAGAGGAAAGACAAAGAGTTCTGGCTCTTTGGGACTCTTTTATCTTTTAGGATATTATGTGCTCTTCTTTGGAGGCATAAGTTTTGCGCGAAAGGGAGCCGTTCCGGCTTTTGTAGTGATTTATCTGCCAACCCTTCTTTCTATTTTCTTAGGCGTAAAGCTCTATAGAAATCTGGATTGGCAGTCTTAAGACAAATTGATTTTTACTGATTCTCTTCAATCCACTCTTTTGACGTTTGTACTGAGCCATCTTCTTTATAGATAAAAAGAGGCATGACATATTTATTTGCATTCTCTTGGGGAAAGACCAAACTCTTAACACCCGTTCTTGAAGTCACAATAAGTGGGCGATTATTTAAGAATATTTTTACGGCGCCTAAGTTACCAAGAAATACGCGTGCTTCTTTTGCTCTAAAAAGAAGTGAGCGGCCTTTTTTAAGAACAAATTTCTTAATAGGGTCATCATCACTTTTATAGGTGAGCCATGAATCAGACTTTACTGCTGTGATAAAGACGGCCTGAATACCATCAACGGGACTCACTTTAAAGTCACTTGGAAGAAACTCATCAATCTTCTCTGACGACATACTCGTATCAAAGGTGTAGAGATCAGAAGTTAGCGGATAAAACTTTCGGTTTTCTTTCTCTTCTACCGCTGTTTCTTTTTTTACTTCTACAACTTCTTTCTTTTCAGCAACGACTTCTTCTTTTACTTCTTCTACTACTTCTTCTTTCTTAACTTCAACTTTCTTTTCTACAACTGGCGCTTTGGTAGCAACAGCGACAGGTGTAACTTCTTCGCTCACTTGTGAAAGTTCAGTGTCTATTTCTTCGCTGTCATCTTGAATGGGAAGATCTTCTTGAAGAGGGGTCTCAGCATTAAGAGTTTGAGGAGTAATTTCTTTGTTTTCGATAATCTCTTGCTCTTTTACTTCCTCTTCAACCTGAACACTCTTGTTAGAGTTTCTTGTCAGAAAGAATCCGACAACTCCAACAATGATGATAATCATGGCAGCAATGGAGGCTATTTTCGCAACAGGAAAACTGTTGGCCATTTGCGGTGAGTTTTGAGCTTGAGGGATAACGATTTCTGGCTCGCGATGATTACTTCCAGCATTAGCATAAGTCTTATCTAAAAGATTGAGGCATAAGTTAACATTAATTCCTAAAAGCTTGGCATAGCTTTTAACGTAGCCAATAACATAGGCGCGATCTGGTAGAGAGTTAAGATCATCAGCTTCAAGATATTCCAAATTCGTTAAGTTAATCTTTGTTGATTGGCTTACGTTCTTTAGAGAGATCCCAAGTCTTTCCCGTTCAGAATGGAGAAATGCGCCTAGGCTAAAACTGCTGGCCCTTTGCTCTCCTTGCTCTTTAGAGGGGATGTAGTCTTCTTGAGGAGTGCTATCTTCATGGGACATCGGAGTCTCAGTGCTAGTTGATTTCTCTTCAAGTCGTTCTGAATAGGGATCGACTATGTCTGAATTTTGCATATTGTTTTCTCCACCCTCGTGTGAAAAAGATTCTTTTTCACCGCTCCATTCTTCGGCATCTTTTTCAGGAAGATCTGCCAAGAAATCATGAGAGTTGTTGTCATGATCGACGTCGTTATGTTTCTTTCGGCTATTTCTTTTTTTCTTTGCCATAATTAAAAATTCAACGATTCAGATGGCTGATCGTTTTTCTCCTTCTGGCGATTCTTATTCATCTTCTTTTCAATTTGATTAAGCTGATATTGTAGGGCCTGTTCTTGGTTACCTCTAAGCTTATTGATCTTTATCGACTTAATTTGCCGAGTGGCCAATATCGCTTGCTTGCTTTGAGGAAATTTTTCTAGAATTTCTTCAAACTTAATCAGTGCCTTTCCAAATTCTCCAAGGTTCACGAGAGAGAGGGCATGGTGGTAATAGGGAAGGGGGTCTGCAGCACAAGTGCCAAAGGACGCGTTTTCAAAAGAAGTAGCGGCCTGGTGATAGTTATGACTTGAGAATGAGACAAGGCCCATTTGGTAGTGAGCTGGGCAGTAGCTTTTATTTTCAGCGATCGCTTTTTTAAATAAACTGATAGCTTTGTTCTTTCTATTATTTTTTAAGTCAAGAAGACCTAGATTGTAATAAACGCGAAATTGCTTTGGGTATTCTAAATCTTTTGTGACTTCAAGATAGAGAGTCTCCGCTTCTTGGTACTTTCCTTGATAAAAATAAATGGAAGCTAAATTATTTTTGGCATCACTATTTTTTTGATCAATTTCAATGGAGCGCTGAAGATGTTCAATGGCTTTTTTTAAATCTTTTTTAAAATAATAGGCCATGCCTAAGTTGTTATGAAAGCGGCTATCTTCATCAACAATGGCAATTGCCTTTTTTAAATTAACAAGAGCTTTGGTGTAGTTTTTTTCAACGAGAGCATTTGTTCCGTAGTCATAGTAGAGTTCTGCTTTTTTCTGAACAGGGTCCATCTGGACCAGCTCGTTTGGATCAGTTGTGGCACATCCGAAAAAAACTGTAGCAACGGCAAAAACTACAATTAGTTCTTTTACAATTTTGCCTTGAGTCCAAATAAAACTCATTTCCCATTCCTTGGTCTAACTCAATTATGCAGCCTGTTGTTGGTCAATATATTAGCTGCGTTAAATACTTCTAAATTGTATTTAAACCCTTGCTTTTTATCAACTTTATTAGGCCTTATATTGAGATTTAAAGGCGCTCTAGGATAACGAGAGATTCTAAATGGTGCGTAGCGGGGAAGAAGTCAAAAAAGCTCACTTTCTTAATGGCCCACTTCTTAGTTTCTAAAAGATTTGAGACATCCCTAATTTGCGTCTGAGGATTGCATGAAAGATAGGCGATAGTGGTCACTTTCTTGGCCATATATTCTTGAGTAAAAAACTTTTTAATATTTTTTAGGCCACTTCTTGGTGGATCAATAATCATCTGCCAGCTCTCTGGGCCGTGCACAGACTCTAATTTACCTAACGCCTTATTAACTTTTTCCGGGGCGAATTTATCAAAGAGATTCATGTCCAAGAACTTCGTCTTACCGATGTCCTGAATATCTAGACCTTGATCGCAAATTAAGCGAGGCCCCTGGTGCTCGTCTGAGAGGTAGCCCTTGCCGCCAAAGAGCTCAACCGTCGCGATAGTTGGGGATTCTGTCTCTAAATAAGAGGATATTTGAGCTTTGGCAAAATCCGCCATCTCTTGATGAACTTGGCTGAATCCACCTTCAGAGTATGGTTTGTTAGCAGTTACCTTTAATTGATCATTGATAAGATAGAGCTCAATATGCCCTTCTTCAGGTGCGTTCTTTGGTAAAAGTTGTTGCCAATAATTTTCATCCGCATAAATTTTTTGAAGTTCTTCCTGAATGGGCGTCTTGGGGATTTTACAGTGTGGAATCTCAAGGATTCCTAGACGAGTCTTAAGACCAATGGAGCTATCAAGTAAGTCGTATGAGAGTTGAATTCTATTTCGGTAGTTAAATCTCTCTTTAGCCGCTTGGTAGTCGATATCCTTTGTTGCGACTAAGTCCTTAAACAAAAAACTATAGGCCGCTAATTTAGACTGGCCCTCTAATTCATAGCTCATATTAAGAAAGCTACACCCCTGACATTCACTATAGTGTGGGCAGCTACTTTCAATGCGTAACTCAGAGGGTTCTGTTATTTTTTGAATTTTAGCAAATTGAACCTTCTTGCCTTTTGTCTCGATGACTTCGGCCAGGCCCTTATCTCCAGGTATAGCTTTTGGGATAAAGGTAACTTTATCTTGGAGAAGAGAGACGCCCTGACCCATTGGGTCAATTCTAATTATTTCAAAAGGTATGAGGTTATCCATTTCTATTTCCTACAGAAAGACTCCGACAAAAGCTTCTTATAAGTAAAAGGGTGAATTTTTTTCTCCCTGATAAGTATTGTGAGGCCTTGATCTTATTTGGTTTAAGATAAGAGAATGAAACCTTTATGGCAGAAGTTGCCATTTTTATTGGAGTTGTTCCTAAACGGGACGTTTATCCTGCTCTACTCACTCAGGTCAATGGAAAGGCTTCCAGTGAGCTGGAATTTATCTGCGGTCACGAAAGTGATCTCCTGGGGAACATATGCCGTTCCTGTCGTGATTTTATTTACCATCATTGTTCAGTTTTTGAGTTTAAAAAGTATGGAGTCTTTTTTTAGGCGCCACATTTTTTCTCTCACGGTTTTTATTCCTCTTCTAATTACTTGGGGAGATGAGCTCTTCGCCTGGTGGTTGGCCTCGGCTCACCTTTTAAGTTCTGTTCTTTCTCTCTATGACGATGAAGGAAATTCAAAAGATTCTTTAGAGGTTGATAAACTCAAAGAGGGGATTTTCTCTGCCCTAAGGCTTAAGCCTGCTCAATTAGTTTTGCTCTCCTTTTCGGCCGTGATTTTATTTGGAACCTTTTTCTTGATGCTGCCTTTTTCAAGTGTAACGGGTGAATCAATGGGCTTTGTGGACGCTCTCTTTATGTCGACTTCTGCAACCTGTGTGACGGGTCTTGGCACAAAGTCATTGGCGACGGACTTTACGCTCTTTGGTCAAATTGTGATTTTAGTATTGATTCAAATCGGTGGTCTCTCCATTATGACTCTCTATTCCTCGATGACGATTCTTCTGGGGCGCTCTCTTGGAATGAAAGACCGCATGATTATGCAAGATCTTCTCGATGTTTCTAGCCTTGAAGAACTTTTTGAGATGATCGTTGATATCGTTAAATATACTTTTCTCATTGAGCTTTGGGGTGCGATTGTTTTAACGATTGCCTTCACCTTTGAGGGCTTTGAATTCGGTACTGCTCTTTACTATGGATTCTTCCATTCGATCTCCGCTTTTTGTAATGCGGGATTTTCTCTCTTTGAGACCTCGCTTGAGTCCTATGCCACGAATCCCCTGATTTGTGGCACGATCATGATGTTAATTACTTTGGGGGGACTTGGATTTGTGGCCCTAAAAGAACTTAAAGACGTTATTAGTACGGGTAAGAAGTTTGTCAGACTTGGGGTTCACACGAAGGTTGTTTTAACCACTTCTTTTATTTTAACTGTGGTGGGCACAGTCTTTATCTTCTTTGGTGAATTCTTGCATGCCTTTGATAGTTATACCTTGTGGGAGAAAATTCAGGTCTCACTTTTTCAATCCGTTACTTTAAGGACGGCTGGGTTTAACTCTGTCCCTCTTACAAATCTTCACACTTATACCCTTTATGCCATGACCCTTTTTATGTTTATTGGTGGCTCTCCTGGGTCAACTGCTGGTGGGGTGAAAACAACTTCCTTGGCCATCTTGGTGCAGTCGATCACTTCGACACTTAAGGGGCATAAGAGTGTGACTATTTTTGACCGAACAATTCCCGGTCCTATTGTCGTTAGGGCAACGGCTCTGATGTTTATATCCATACTTATTACGAGCTTCTTTATTTTGGTTCTTATGCGCTTTGAACCCAATCAAAGTTTCTTGGGAATTTTCTTTGAGGTGATTTCGGCCTCAGGTACTGTAGGACTTTCCTTGGGCATTACACCTTTTCTCTCTGCTGCTGGAAAACTCTGTGTCTCCATGCTGATGTTCTCCGGGCGAATAGGACCTTTGACTTTGATCCTTGCTATCGGGCAACAAGATTCCTCAAAGGGCTCATTTGAATATCCAGATGGCAGGATAATGATTGGTTAATATTTTAGCGGCATTTTGTGCCATATACGCCTCAACTCTTAATAAATTCTTGTATAATTACTTAATAATACTAAGTTTTGTAAGGAAGATTCCATGATTGTCGCCGTGATTGGTCTAGGAACATTTGGTGCCAAAACAGCTATTCGTCTCTACGAAAAAGGCGCTGAGGTCATTGCGATCGACAAGGATGGCACTCTCGTTGATAAAATCAAGGATCGCGTCACTCACGCCGTAAACTTAGATGTAACTGATGAGAGATCCCTGCGTTCTCAAAATATTTCTGATGTCGACGTGGCGGTTGTGGCTATTGGTGATCATATCGAACAGTCAATTATGGCCGTGACGATGCTTCGTAAACTTGGGGTAGGGCGAGTGATTGCAAGAGCAACCTCTGTTATTCATGAGCACGTTCTTCATGAAATTGGTGCCTCTGAAATTATTAAAGTTGAAGATGAGATGGGGGAGATTATTGCTTCCAAGATTGTTGCTCCTCACGTTTTACAACGTTATAACTTTGCTGCCGGTTATTCTATTGTTGAATTAAAGCTTGGAAAAAAGTTTGAGGGTAAGACTCTTGTTGAGAGTAAGATTCGTCAAAATTATTCACTCAATATTGTGGCCCTTCAAAAGAAAGTGCCTTTTATTGCAGAAGATGGAAAAGCCGCCTATAAAACAGAAATAAATGATTGTCCCATGCCTATGGATGTTATTGAAGCCGATGATATCGTGGTTTTAGTGGGAAGTGAGAAAAACTTTAACAAGCTCTTTGCCGAGCTCACTGATTAGGAGCATTCGTGAATCTTTCCCTTCGCGGACGAGTCACATGGAGTTTTATCATCGCCAACATCGTGGTTTTGGCGCTGACTTTTATTGTCTTTCATTACCTGAATAATCTAAATAAAGATATTGAATCAATTACGGTTAAGTCCAATCGAGTTGCTCTTTTAACTGATGAAATTAGAATCTCTGCCGTATCTCTTCTAAAGTATCAAAGAAGAATTTTGACAAATAAACCAACTCCACAGCAGGTCGATAAAATTATTAATCTTTGTGAAGGCTTTACCTCTCAACTTCATACACTTGATTCTCTTTATCAAAACCCTGACGCCAAGAAAGTTGTGGGCCAAATGCTCTCCTATGTTGATTCTCTTAAGCTTGTCCTAAGTAAGGGAGCCCTCTTTAATCGCGGCGGAATGGGGATGACGACTATTGGGGAACTCTCGGATAAGATTCTCGATTCGTTTTCTGAATTCCAAGATATTCAGTACTTTGAAACCGTAGAGAGAGATAAGAAAATAAAGAAAATTATCAGTGAAACCAAAAGACATATGATGATTGTCCTCATTATTGGTTTTCTTTTCACAATCATTTTAGCCCTAGTGATTCCTGGCAAAATTGCTCTTCCTTTTAAGAAGATTAAAGACGCTATTCGTGAGCTTCAAGATTGTAACTTTGACGTGAGTATCTATTACTCTCAAGATGATGAGATTGGGGAAATCGCTCGAGAGATGAATAAAATGATTCACTCCTTTAAAATCTTTGAAGAGCTGCGAGCTGACAGAATTTCAGTTGAAAATAGAAAATTTGATGCTCTAGCTAACTTGGTGAGGCGGCCTGTTTTGGTGGCCAATGCCAGTGGCTCTTTGATTTATTTGAATAATCAATCCTACTCTTTGCTGCAGGTTCAATCTGAGGATGTTATTGGAAAAGAGATGGCCGAAACGGTTGTTCCTTTAACAATCATCGATACTTTTGAATTGGCTTTGAAGAGACGCTCAAAAATTGAAAATAATGAGATTAAAATTCTTGCTAAGCATCAAGAAGACGAAGATGGCCGGCTTGACGCTAAAGATTCCGACAAGGAAATAAATTTAGTAGAAGGCGAGGTTATTGAGGCGCCTAATGGTGAAGGGCCTGAAGAGAAAGAGCCCGAATATATTTATGTGGGTTACGCCAATGTCATCCCGATTCGTGGAAAAGAAAGTTCCCTAGATTACTACCTTATGGTACTGTCCAAAGAAGTATTTACCTAACATTGTTGCGTTGTGGCAGGTCTCAGACCTAGTAACAGCGATGCCTTTTTGGATCATTAAATGGATCAAAAGTTTATTCGAAACTTTTCTATCATTGCTCACATCGATCATGGAAAATCGACTCTTGCCGATCGTCTTCTTGAGGCCACTGGGACAGTGACTTCCCGTGAGAAGAAAGACCGACTTCTTGATAATATGGAGCTAGAAAAAGAGCGTGGTATTACCATTAAGGCGCAAACAGTTCGTCTGAAATATACTGCAAAAGATGGAAACGAATATCATTTTAATTTAATTGATACTCCAGGGCATGTGGATTTTACTTATGAAGTAAGCCGATCACTGGCTTCTTGTGATGGTGCTCTTTTGGTAGTGGATGCTTCCCAAGGAGTAGAAGCGCAGACCTTGGCCAACGTTTATATGGCCATGGAAAATGAATTAGAAATCATTCCAGTACTTAATAAAATTGATCTTCCTCACGCCGATGCTGAAAAAGTAAAAACAGAAATTGAAGATATTATTGGCATTGAAGCAATGGATGCCGATATGGTTTCAGCAAAGTCTGGAATTGGGATCGAAGACCTTCTTGAGACAATTGTTAAGAAAGTTCCTGCTCCTGGTGGAAACCGTGATGCCGATCTTCAAGCCCTAATTTTTGACTCATGGTTTGATCCCTATAGAGGTGTCGTTGTGCTCGTCAGGGTTATCAATGGCCGCCTTAAAAAACGTCAAAGAATTCACCTCAAAAGATCTGGCGGAGAATACGAAGTCTTGAATATGGGTGTTAATGCGCCTTTTTATACTGAACTCGATGAACTTTCTGCGGGTGATGTTGGAATGCTTATCTGCGGCATTAAAACCATTCGCGATGTAAAAATTGGCGATACCGTTGTTATGGCCAATAGAAAAGACACTCCCGCTCTACCTGGATACACAGAAATTAAACCAATGGTTTTCTGTGGGATCTTCCCCGTAGAGTCTAATGAATATGAAGATTTAAAAGATGCTCTTGAAAAACTTGCTCTCAATGATTCTTCTTTTACCTATGACCCTGAAACATCTGCTGCTTTAGGTTTTGGTTTTCGGTGTGGATTCTTAGGGCTTCTGCACATGAACATCATTCAGGAAAGATTAGAACGTGAGTTTGATCTTTCTCTTATTTCGACGGCTCCCTCTGTGAGTTACGAAGTGAATTTAATTAATGGAACAACTAAGCTTATTTCAAACCCATCAGAAATGCCTGATATTGGAGAAGTTGAGTCCATTGAGGAACCAGTTGTGGGCCTCTCGATTCACCTTCCCAATGAATTTGTGGGAAGTATTATTAAGCTTTGTGAAGAGAGACGCGGCCGTCAAACGGATATGAAATACCTTACAGAAGAGCGAGTTCAATTATTCTACGATCTTCCTTTAAGTGAAATGGTTTTTGATTTCTACGATAAATTAAAGTCAATGAGTAAAGGCTATGCCTCTATGGACTATGAGTTCAAAGGCTACGAGAAAGCTGATCTTGTAAAAGTCGATGTTCTTTTAAATGGTGATAAAGTTGATGCTCTATCCCTTATTTGCCACAGAAGTAATGCCTTTTTTAAAGGAAGGCATTTAACTCAAAAGCTTCAAAAACTGATTAATCGCCAGCAATTTGATATCGCTATCCAAGCGGCCATTGGGGCTAAAATTGTCGCTAGGGAAACGGTTAAGGCCCTTCGTAAGAATGTTCTCGCCAAATGTTATGGAGGGGATATTTCTCGAAAAAGAAAACTTCTAGAAAAGCAGAAGGCCGGTAAGAAGCGCATGAAAATGGTGGGGGCCGTTGAGGTTCCTCAAGAAGCCTTCTTGGCCGTTCTGAAGGTGGATGATTAGATGCACGAAAGTCTGCGCTACCTTTTAGAAAAAGTGCTCACTCAATATTCCAATAATGAATTCTATGAAACGCTTTTAAAAGCGAAAGAAGACTATTTCCTTAAAACGGGAAAGGCCTTTGAAGAAGATGAGGATTACGAATCTCGTATGGCCTCTTTTAATGATTGGTATGTTCTTCAATATCTTCCAGATAGTTCTGGTAAGCCTTTCTTTCAGCAATACATTGAAGGTCATGAAGTCCTTGCTGAACTTACTGAATCGATTAATCTTACAAACCATAGTTTATTTGAGTATCTAGGAACTTCTTTTAGAGGGCAACATCTCTTAAAAGACATTCTCCATGATGAAAAAATAACGTTGGCCAAGGCCCACTCTGCTCCCTCAATGGTTAAGGGAGATTTATTTATTGGACGAACAACTCTCTACCGTGAAGAAAATTATCTTTATAACGGGTTGAGAATCATGCCTAAAGAAGCTCGTTCGGCCATGAAAAAAGAGGCCAAGAAAGTTAGAAAGCTAAATGATAGAAAACAAGAATTAGATTTTCTCTTTTTTACGGAAGCACTTAAAACGAAGTGGCAACGCTATGGACACGTTGATGTAAGTAAGATTTTTGTTTTCCCTGATAATCGCCTTAAATTATAATTTCTCAGTGACAGCATCAAATGCCTCTGCTTCTTTAAGGGAGTGTTGGCGCCCTCCAAAGATATACGGCAAGAATCCAAAAGAATTGATAAAGACCATCGCTACAAAATAAAGGTTAAAGAAGTTCGCACCACCTTCAATTCCAACAAAAGAGAAGAGTTTATCAAAAATCACATGGCCTACACCAAGGCCTGCCGGAGAGATCGGAATGGCCACGGCCATAAAGCCAATAGGAATTAAAGTGACGATATACTTAAAAGGGATATCAGCTCCATAAAAAGGTGAGCTGATAAGATAGAACGCGCCAAAGTTCATGGCCTGAAGAAACATAGAGAGAGCAATGCATTTAAAGAGAACAATTTTATTGTCTCCAATGGTCCATACACTCATTAAAGTATTGTGAATTTTATTTCCTAAAACGGGGATAAGCTGTGAGAGCTTTAGGACCTTGTCTTGCAATTTTCGCGGGGCAAAGAGAAAGCCTATGAAAACAATCGCACCTGCAAAAAGTAATAAATTAAAGTGAACAAGGTTGGCCATTTGGCCTGAGAGGCCGACAATCTCACCATAGAAAATCGTGCTAAAAATCCCTAGGATCACGAGAAGCCCCATGAGTCCTAGGATCCTATCCATTAATACCGAAGTAACAAGGTAGGTTTTACTCATTTTTGGATCAAGGTCGCGAATATAGAGAAGTTTTATAAAGTCACCTGTGACGGCGCCTGGCAAAAAGGAATTGAAAAATAAACCAATCCAAGTAACGCGGATCATATCGATAAAGGGAAATTTTGCTTGAGAATTGACCTTTAAAAGCCAGCGCCAACGAATGCCAGAGAGGCAATCTTGGGTGATCAGAAACGCCAGGCACAATAACCAGCCATAACCCATCTCAAAGGACTTATTAATCAGGGAAAAGTCGAGTTTTCCGCTTTTTAAAAGCCAGGAAATAATGGCCACGGCCAAGATGACTTTTAGGACCATTTTTAGCGAATCGCGCAAATTCCATTCCTTGGTTTGAGAATCGGAGTTGGTGAGAGTCTTTTAAAAGACTATAATGCCAGTGTTAATGTTATTCGTTAAGATAAATATATATTGAAAATTTTTAAAGGATTTTGGAAATGATGGATGTTTCGGTAATTGGTACAGGCTACGTCGGATTAGTAAGTGGAACCTGTTTTGCAGAGATTGGTCACAAGGTAACTTGTATTGATATTGACCCAAGAAAAATTGACCTCTTAAAAGATGGCAAGTCTCCCATTTACGAGCCAGGACTTAATGATCTTCTTGAAAGAAATATTAAGGCCCGTCGCCTCAACTTTTCTACGGGATATGATTCTTGTGCAAAAGCTGATGTTATCTTTTTGGCCGTAGGTACTCCAAGTGGAGATGATGGCAGTGCGAATTTAAGTTACCTTGAAAGTGCTGCTGAATCAGTTGCTAAAAATTTAAAAGATAAGGCCGTGGTAGTTATTAAATCTACCGTTCCTGTCGGGACTGGAAATCGCATCAGAAAACTTATTTCAGAAAAAACGGAAAAAGAATTTTTCTTAGTTAATAATCCAGAATTTTTAAAAGAGGGCTCGGCCATTGAAGACTTTATGAGACCAGATCGCGTGATTATTGGATCTCAAGAAGAGTTTGCGGCCTATCAAATGGATGAGCTTTATAAGCCACTCTTAAGGCAAGGAAATCCCCTTTATCACATGAGTAACTTATCGGCTGAAATGACCAAGTACGCGGCCAACTGTTTTCTTGCGACGAAAATTTCATTTATCAACGAAATTGCCAATCTCTGTGACAAAGTCGGGGCAGATGTTGAAGAAGTGAGAAAAGGGATCAGCTCTGATATTCGAATCGGTAAACACTTCCTTTATCCAGGACCAGGCTATGGCGGTTCTTGTTTTCCAAAAGACGTAAAGGCCCTTATTTACACGGCCAAAGAATATGGAACTGAGTTGCAAATTGTTCAAGCAGCTGAGGACGTTAATGATGTTCAAAAAACAGTGATGTTTGAAAAAATGAAAAATCACTTTGCCGGTGATTTGAAAGGGAAGACATTTGCTTTTTGGGGTGTTGCTTTTAAGGCCAATACTGATGACGTAAGAGAAACGTCTGCAATAGCGATGGCTCGTGCCTTAGTAAAGGCGGGGGCAGAAGTTCGTTTCTATGATCCGGTTGCGTCTGAAAATTACTTAAAAACAATGGAAGAATACCCAGAAACGAAGGGTAAGCTTCACTCGATTGAAGATATGTATGAAGTGATGGAAGGTTGTGATGGTCTTATTACCATGACAGAGTGGCGCGAGTTTAGAAATCCAGATTATCCAAAGATGAAGGCCGCCTTGAAAACTCCCGCAGTTTTTGATGCCCGAAATTTATTTGATACTTTAAGAACTCAGGAAGCCGGTTTTTCTTACTATGCGATTGGAAAGCATATCTCTTAAACAGGGTCTTTCATGAGAATTGCAGTATTACAGATGAACTCAAAGGAAGACTTTCAAGAAAACCTGAAGGTCATCCGCTCTCATGCCGAAGAAGCGGTCAATCAAGCGGCAAAGATGCTCTTTTTGCCGGAATGCTTTTATTCAATGAGTAATGGGTTAAAACCTACGCCCTATCTGGTTGATGAACATAATGAGCACTACGAAAATATTCGCGCGATTGCAAAAGACTTTGGCATAAGCTTAGTCGGCGGCTCCGCCGCAACTAACTTAAACGGTTCAGTGGTCAATCGAGCTTATAACTTTGATGCCTTAGGAAACCCTCTTTCTCATTACGATAAAATCAATCTCTTTAGTTGTGATATTCAAAAAGAGGGTCAGAGAAAAGCGATTGATGAAGCCGATATTTATACTGCGGGAAAGATTCCTCAATTAATTGCAGTAGGAGGGATTAAAGTAGGGCTTGGGATTTGCTTTGATCTTCGCTATCCAGAGATGGCCCGACAATATGTAAGAGAGGGCGCCCAGATTTTAACCTTTTCTTCGGCCTTCACTGTCCCAACAGGAAAGGCCCACTGGCACACGCTTTTAAGAGCAAGGGCCATTGAGAATCAGTGCTTTGTCGTGGCAGCTGCTCAGTATGGCCTTCATAACGAAAGAATTCAAACCTTTGGTCACTCACTTGTCGTCGATCCTTGGGGTGACGTGCTTCTTGATGCTAAAGAAGGCGTGGGTCTACATGTTGTTGATTTAGAAATGGATCGAATTGAGACGATAAGAAAATCAGTCAAGGTATTTAAATGATAAAGAAATTAGAAGAATTTGATTTTAAAAAAGGTCGCTCTATAGGCACGCGCTACTCAGTAATGGAGAAACTCGGTGCAGGCTGGGAAGGTGAGGTCTATAAAGTACAGGAACTTCATACGGGCATTTGTCGAGCGGCAAAGTTTTTTTATCCTCATCGAAATGAAAAACTTAAAGTCTCAACTAGATATGCGAGAAAACTAAATAAGCTGGCCTCATGTCCAATTGTTATGAATTATCACGCTCAGGAAATCTTAAATATAAAAGGATTCAAGGTTGCTTGTTTGGTTTCAGAGTTTATTGAAGGTGAGATTTTATCGGTATTTATTAAACGCCACAGAGGCGGAAGAATTGGCGTCTTTCAGGGGCTCCATCTCCTTTATGCCTTAGCACTCGGAGTAGAGAGTATTCATCTTAATGGCGAGTATCATGGAGACCTTCACCTTGATAATATTATTATCAAAAGAGCAGGTCTTGGTTTTGATTTAAAAGTCATTGATATGCACCACTGGGGTGACTCTAAAAAAGATAATCGTGATGAGGATATCATCAAGATGATGCATTTATTTTTTGAGTGCCTAGGTGGTCAAAAAGCTTATAAAAATCATCCTCAAGAAATTAAAGATATTATCAAAGGATTAAAGCGCGGCTTAATTCTTAAAGAATATAAAACGGTGTCTCATTTGAGAGTTCATCTAGAAACACTAAATTGGGGACAACATGGAAAATAGTCTAGAGCTTTTTCTTCATAATATTGAAGAGGACACCCAAGAAATTATCGATTGGAGTGACTATCGAATCGGCTATTTTATTCAAAAAAATAAAACGAAGGGAGCTGAAAATCAGGACACTCTTTTTATCATGGCAAAAAATGACTTTTGCCTCTTTGGAGTTGCTGATGGCGCTGGAGGACACCCCAATGGAATGGAAGCTAGTTATTCGGTAGGGGAGAGTATCTTTCAATACGTTCGTGGAACAAAAACTACTGATGTTCAATTGATCTCCTTGATAGAGAGTGCAAATAATAAGGTGAGAGAAAAATACCCCGAAGCATTTACCACCCTCTCTTTTGCGGCCCTTTTCTCTAATGAATTGCGCTCTTACTCTGTGGGTGATTCTGAAGTTCAATATTATAATTCTAGCGGCAATATTATTTATAATAATATCCCACAGTCTCCCGTAGGCTACGCCGTTGAGGCGGGTATGCTCTCTCAAGAAGAAGGACTTGATCACAATGATCGCAATATTGTAAATAACCTCATTGGTGACGAGCATCTTCGCATTGAAGTTGCGACTAAAGTTGCTCTTAAAAAGGGCTTCTCTGTTATCGTTGGTTCTGATGGGCTTTTTGATAATATTTCTCACGAAACCATCAACTCACTCGTGAGTCGCGGCTCCTTTGAAGAAGGCTTTGAAAAGCTTTGTGAACTTTGTCGCAATAGAGCAGACGATTGGCGTAAAGACGATGATGTCAGCTTTATTGTTCTTAGAAAAATCCGCACCTAATGCTTGTATACGGCCAAGAAGAATTAAGAAAAATTTGGATTTTTATTCTCCTTCTTGGAGAAACTCATGATGATAGGGAAACCTTGATTCGAGAGGGCTTCTCCAAACTCTTTAGTGAAAAGGGGGCTTTACCAATCGAGGCAACTTTTGAATTTCTATTGGGATTTTGGAGAGCAAAAATTGAAAGGAGTGGTGCCTACATGGTTCCCTCTGAGTTAACAGACTTTCAAGAGTTAACAGATCTTCAATCTTTAGCACCTGACTTTCGAGTTTTTTGTCTTGAAAAGCTTTTTAGAGTCAAAGTATCAGACCGTCCCTCAAAAGATCATTACGAGAACGTTTGGAATTTTAAAGGAGATGCTATTCTCTCTCTCTTAAACAAAATTGATGGCGATGAGGAGATTCTTCTTTTGCGCCATGTTCAAAGAGAGGCCCTAAAACCTGATGAAAGGACAAGAGGTCACATAAGAAAAGGTGTGATGATTATTATTTTAATGGTTCTGATTTTTCTAATGTTTAGAGGAAGTCTACTTAAAGTAGGGATTGTCCCCTGAATCATGATCTGTAAGGTCGATGACTTTTTCAATTTCTGGGTAGTGTTGTTTGATAAGTCTTTCAACACCATCAGTTAGGGTGGCCTGTGAGCTTGAGCAACCCTGACAGCCGCCTGTCATTTTGACAAAAACCTTGTTGTTATCCACATCGATGAGCTCAATGTCGCCACCGTGGGCAGCAAGTGCTGGACGGACCATGTCATCAAAAAGTTTTTCTAGCTGGCGAATCATTTAATACTCCCTATCTTCTTAAAATTCTTATACTCGCCTATGCGGTAGCCGGTCAAGCTCTCAACAAAGTCAGAAAGCGCCAAACCCACGTTTTTCCATTCAAAGGCCAATGGAAGGCCCAAGATGTCTAGGTTTTCTTGGTTACTTTTAATCCATTCATTCATCACCACGGGGTGACTTTCGCGAAAGGGTTTTAGCCCCCAGATCTTTTGGTAGTTAAAATCCTCTATCTCATAATCCTTACCGTGATAAAGTTTTCCAAAGGCCTTATTCTTCTTATTCATTAGGGCTGAGTTTCTTGCCCATCCATAATGAAAAATTCTTGCCTTAATTTCTAAGCATTTAATTTTTTCACCATTCGCTCCCTTAAAACCTTGGGCATCAAGGTGCGACTTTATGCCTTGATCATTTCGAATGAGGCGAACCTCTCTTCGGTAGGTGTTGCGGGTATGCTTGAGAATTTGAGGACTTCCATAGAAGTGACGGTATTGATAAATCAATCCTTGAACTTCCGGGCGTAGGTCAAGTTCTTCGATAGCATTTTTAATGATGGGAAAATCTTCTTCATGAAGAGCTTCGTCGCCTTGAATATACTGACAATATTTTCCCGTGCACTTCTCTAACGCAATATTCGTTTGCTGACTTAAGATAAGCCCACGGCTTGTAAGTTCGGGGTCCCAAAAAGATTTTATGAACTTATATTTCTCACCGGTAAAATGTTGTTGAAGATAATCCCACGTCCCATCATCTTTTTGGCATTCGGGATCATCAAAGCCCACATTGATAATAACTTCATCACAAAGAGGCGCGATGCTCTCAACTGATTCTTTGATGGGATAACCCAACGTCAGACCATTTTTAATAAATGTGAAACCAGAGAGATTTATAGGCATAGAGGTATTCTAACTTAGTTTTCTCGTAGGGAAAAATATTATAAAAGCTCGTATACTCTACTGGTATTAAGGTTCAAGTTACGTCCCGTAGGGACGCTGCTTGAATTCCTTTATAGTAGAAGTATAGAGGTATTCTAACTTAGTTTTCCCGTAGGGAAAAATATTATAAAAGCTCGTATACTCTACTGGTATTAAGGTTCAAGTTACGTCCCGTAGGGACGCTGCTTGAATTCCTTTACAGTAGAAGTATAGAGGTATTCTAACTTTTTGTGCGTATCATTGCCAATTGGCCAAGGGCCGAAAATGTTGCGATTTCAACCCTAAGAACAGATGGGCCAATGAGTACTTTTGTGAATTCTTGATTTTCTAAGAATTCCTCTTCCTTCTGTGTCCAGCCTCGCTCAGGGCCAATCGCGAGAGAGACTTTTTCAGAGGGGAAGGAATCAAGAAAAGATTTCTCGCCTTCAAGAGAGAGCATATAGCGATCGCTTTCAGCGAGTTTAACTGCCTCACTGAGACTGTCGACTACTGTGACTTTTGGGCGCTTAACATAGACTGCCCCTTGAGAAAGTCCAAGAGTGGTGAGTTGATGAACAGATTTTTCCTCAAAAACTTTACTTGTGAGGTAACTCTTTTCACTAAGATCTGCCTTAAAAAAGACAAAATCCTGTACGCCCATAGATGTTCCGTGCTCGATAATTTTTTTAACCGTTGGTGGGCGTGAAGCCGCGATTAATAGCTGAAAAGGCTGAGGAGCCCCAGGTGAAAGAGGACCAATTTTTAAATGAATTTCCTTGTCAGTTAGAGTGACAACAACTGCTTCAGTTAGACCTCTGTTTAAAACGGCTACCTTTACTTGAGAGCCGATTTTGGCCTTTAAGTGAGAAACGATATGCTCACGAATAGCAGAGTCATGAACAACAAATATGTTCTCATGACCTCTTTTTTGTTCTTCATCTAAAATAATTCGATTCACTAACATTCTCTTTTATCAAGGACTTAAAAGACGCCAAGATAGCGGCCACTTGAATAAACAGCAAGAAAGGAGTCTTGTGGTTGACCAATTCTACTTAATTTCTGAGGAGGACCTCTCCCTTTCTTGGGCATTCATAGTAAAATTTCAAGAATCACTTTTAGAAAGAAGTCTTATCTTTATTAGTTTCTGCCCTTTTCGAAGGCAAAGGGCCCGTGCCCATGGAATCTCTCGGGTTTTAAATCCCTATGAATGGAGAGCGTGTGGAAATGTTGAAAGACCGGTTGTCTGGTGGGATCAATGGCCTAGCTTTATGGCCAATAAGTATGAACCTCTGCGCCATCATTTTCGTGGAACAGCTGGTACTCATATCTTTTATCAATCATTTAGGCTTAAAAATCAAAGCCTCTTATTAAAGGAGTCCTTTGGAGAGTCGTGTGTGACTTATCTTTATAAAGGTAAAGTTCCTCTAATTCCTATCGTTCCAAGTCGATTCTTGATTCTGAGTCGCCACGAAGGAGAAGCGCGTCGCGGACTTCTCTTAAAAGACCCTCGACGCTGGCCAAATTTGGAGGGCAAAGAGATTTTTATTCCCCTTTGTCTGTGGCGAGACTCTTCTTGTCTGGCTCTTGCAGGGCGACACAGAATCTTATTAATATCGGCAGAGTCCCTCGCTTCATGGAGGCATTGGTGTCTGTGGGAAACACTCCTCACATGGCTTCTTTCAGGACAGCTTCAGCCCGATTTGCTACGGTGGTGGGGTGAAAACAAAAATAGAGGGTATCCTCACCCGAAAGACTCCTTTTCAAGAAAGGCACGTGATTGGCACGCTTCTATTAAGGAGTGGTCGTTCCGTATCTGTTCTTTTCTATGGGGGTCAAGGGGGAGGAAAGAAGCATAAGGCCTCTACCATTGAGCTTGGTTACATGATGAAAATTGAGCTCAGTCATAGTCGCTCCACTTCAGAATTACAGCGGGCTAAAGAGTGGCTACCTATTTGGAGTTATGAGCATATTCGTTTAAATCATCGCGCGTTTTCCTTAATGTGTTTATTTTTAGAAATCATGTCGAATCTTAGTCCTGAAGAGAGTCTTCACGATAGTCACAGTGAATTTGATCAGACGATGGAAGGGCTTTTTAGGGTTCTTAGTAATGCTCTTGTTCATTTAGAAGAGAGAACCAAGCAGAAAATGTGTGACCCTTTTAGTGAGCTGACGATCTTTTTAGGGAAGCTCCTGATAGAGCAAGGGGTGTTTCCTATTCGAGACAATTGCTCATTTTGTGACAGGCCTTTAGAAAAGCTGGCCCAGATTCATCTTGTGACGGATCACGGTGGATTTTCTTGTGGGGAGTGTACGACTCAACTTGAAGATGCCGTCATGAGCTCTTCAAGAGAAGGTCGCGAGCTTTGGGAATTACTAGGAAGTGTCGCCAATCATCGCTATCAAGACCTAAAGGAGCTAAAGCTTGAAAACCGAGAGGTCATTCACACGCTTTTAAATTATTTCTATTATCAATTTCAATTTCAACCCCATAACTTTAAAAGCTTAAAAATGGTCTTGTGAGTTTTGACATTGAGTGTCTTTAATCCTTAAAATTGGAATACCATGTTTGATCTCGTTCGTTTTAAACTCTATCCCTATATAGCGCCCCATAAAAAAAGGGCATTGGGGGCCATTCTCTTATCTTTTGCCCTTGCTGCAATTGGTGGGGCTCAAGTTTCCCTTGTGAAACCTCTCTTTGATAAGGGTTTAAGTGCTAGCTCCACTAGGGAAGACGCCATTATTTTGGCCCTTCAACTATTAGGGCTTGGTCTTCTCAATTTTCCTTGCCGCTTTTTTCATTTTTACTGGTTACGCTACATCATGGATCGGGCGACTTGTTCTGTTCGTGAGGAAATTTTTTCAAAGCTCATGAGGCTTCCTGCAAGTTTTTTTGGAAAGAGCAAACAGGGGGATCTCATCTCTCATATTTTAAATGACACGAATATTTTTGCTCAAGGTTTTAAAGCAACCATAGACCTCATTCGTGAACCTCTAAAAGCTGTTGTCTACTTAAGCATGGCCTTTTGGGCCGATTGGCAGTTAACCATTATTATTTTTGTTCTCGCGCCCTTTCTCATTGCTATCTTTGGAGTGAGTGGGAAAAAAGTGAAAAATAATCAAGGAGATGTTCAAAGAGAGCAAGGCCAATTAACCCATAGTATTGCCGAGGGTATTAGTGCTCACAAAATTACGAAGGCCTTTAATTTACAAGATTATGTGTTTAGCCGTTTCACAAAGACTCAAGATAAGTTTTTCACCTCTCAGATGAGAACCACTTTTGTGGAAGAGATGGCCCATCCTTTTGTGGAAGTGATTGGGGCCTTGGCCTTTGCTGGAGTAATTGTTTTTGCTCACTATCGCATTCAAACAGGGGAGACAACCATTGGTGAGTTTATCTCCTTTATTGCCGCTTTAGCGCTCTTTATGGATCCGATCAGAAAATTTTCCCAGGCCAATGTAAAACTCTCTCAAGCCCGTGCCGCTAGTGAGCGCATTCATTTACTTTTAGATACTCCCCAAGAAATTGATGAAGGCACCATTACAAAAGCCGATTTTACGACTGGAATTTCAGTGGAGGGTCTTAGATTTTCCTATGGCGAGGGAGAAGTCATAAAGGGACTCAATTTAAAAGTTAATAAAGGTGAAAAGATTGCTCTTGTGGGTCTTTCGGGCTCAGGTAAGTCGACTCTCATTAATTTACTGCTTGGGCTTTATCCCTTTAGTGAAGGAAAAATTCTTATTGATGGAAAAGCCCTTCAAGATTACACGCTTCATGGACTCAGAGATTTCTTTGGTCTTGTGAGCCAGGATATTTTTCTTTTTAATGATACGATCCATAATAATCTCTGCCTGGGGAAAGACTTTAGTGAGAGTCAAATTAAAGAGGCCTTAAGTGTTGCTTATTGTGATGAATTTATTAATAAGCTTCCTGATGGTTTGGAGACGATTGTTGGGGATCGGGGAACACGCCTCTCTGGTGGACAACAGCAAAGGATCACTATCGCTCGTGCCTATTTGCAAGAGAGTCCTATTCTTCTTTTTGATGAGGCTACCTCTGCTCTTGATAATGAATCTGAAAAAGTGGTTCAAAAGGCCCTTGAAAACCTCGCCGGCCATAAAACGGTTATTGCCGTCGCCCATCGACTTTCCACTATCCAGGATTACGATAGGATTTACGTTCTCCATGAAGGGACTCTCGTAGAGGAAGGCACCCACGCTGAGCTTTGCACTCTTGGTGGAGAGTATTCAAAGCTTTATGAGCTTTCTAAATAATCTATTTTAAGTATGGTGATAAAAGTTTTAAAAATTCTGGGCTGAATTTTTGAATATGCATTCCATTATCATAATCATCTTCCTGAATGCCATCTTTGCAGCGATTGCCAGGAGTATTACAAATATTCCAACGATCGCAATTCTCTTTTTTATCAGGATAAAAGTCGACGTTTCCACGAACAAGAATCCCCACAACTTCTCCCGAGTCATTTAAAACAGGGGAGCCACTATTGCCAGCAACGGCATCTAAATTGGCTTCAAAATATTGTGATCCTTCTCTATTATTTTGAACAAAGGCACTTCCCGCATACTTTAAAGGAAGTCCTGATGGGAAACCCATTACATGCACAGGCATACTCTTAAAAATTTCTTGCTTTGAAACTTTAAAATGATGGCGATTAGGGTACTTATTTTTTAAACGAATGAGAGCAAAATCCATTCTTTTCTCATCATTGCCAGTGAACTCAGCAAAGAGAACCTCAAGGCATTGGCTTAAGTTCTCTTTTGGTAGTTCTTTTAAAATGTCATGAGCTGAGTCTTTTAGGAAATAATCAAAGAGCCAGTTGAAATCACTGCACATAGGAGTGACTTCATTTCTCGCATTTCCAACATTGACCATACAGTGGCCAGCCGTAAGCATTAGGTCTTCACTTATCAAAAAGCCCGTACAAGAAATCATGGAAGTTACTTGCTTGGAAAATTTCTCTGAAGGACAAAGGGCATAGTGATCATTCATCGTCGGAAAATCTAAATGAAGAAGTCCTTGAACTTCAATCGTAAAAAGTGGGGCGGTCCAACTTCCCATGCCACTTGCCATTTTTTTAAATCTTTGAGGCATTTGATAAAAGTCACGACGATTGTCACTTCCAAAAATGGCCTTTACTTCATCAACGTCACTATCGGCGCGAAGGTGCAAGGGACTGAGAGAGAGGAGGATTCCGAGTAAGAGAGTATATGTTTTTTCCATATCTTAGGAGTATCTTGCTCGAGATTGTTCTGCCCATCGACAATAGTTAGGCCTGTAATCTTTACCCCTTAATTACTTACTTTTGTGCGCCGTTCAATTCGCAGGTTCTACAATTCAAAATCTTTCACCTCTTCTTCCTTTGAGGTATAGTTCGGCTAGATTTTATATTTGAGGAGAGCACTGTGTCAGAAAGCAATTTGAAGTCAATGGGCGACCTTTCAAGCCTATGTAAGCGTCGTGGATTTTTATTTCAGAGTTCAGAAATTTATGGTGGTGTGGGAGGTTGTTACGACTATGGACCGCTAGGAATTGAGCTTAAGAAAAATCTTCAAAACCGTTGGTGGAAATCAATGACCTACAGAGAAGATGTTGTAGGGGTAGATTCTTCAATCTTGATGAACCCAATGGTTTGGAAAGCATCTGGTCACGTTGATGGATTTAGTGATCCGATGGTTGATTGTAAGGAATGTAAAAACCGCTTTCGCGCAGATAAAATTGATACTAGTAAGCCTTGTCCAAATTGTGGATCAAAAGATAAGTTTACTGAACCCCGTGATTTTAATTTAATGTTTAAAACCCAAATGGGTCCTGTTGAAGATACTTCCTCAACTGTTTACCTGCGTCCTGAAACGGCACAAGGAATTTTCACGAACTTTCTCAATGTTCAGTCTTCACTTCGCATGAAGCTTCCCTTTGGTATTGCTCAAGTGGGTAAGGCCTTTCGAAATGAGATTACTCCTGGAAACTTTATCTTTAGGATGCGTGAATTTGAACAAATGGAAATGCAATATTTTGTAAAACCAGGAACTCAAGTAGAAGCTTTTGAAGAGTGGCAAGAAACAAGGCTTGCTTGGCACCTTGCCAATGGTATTCGAAAAGAAAAACTTCGCTGGCACGAGCATAAGGGCGGAGAGCTTGCTCACTATGCAGATCGAGCTTTTGATATTGAGTATGAATTTCCTCAAGGCTGGGATGAGATGGAAGGGATTCACTCTCGTACAGACTTTGATCTTGGTCGCCATGAAGAATTTTCTGGAAAGTCCCAAAAGTATGTTGATCAAACTGATGGAAATAAAAAATATATTCCCTATGTTGTTGAAACATCTGTTGGATTAGATCGTTGTACACTGTCGATCATGTGCGATGCTTATCGCAAAGAGTTTGAAGGCGATAAGGAAAAAGAGCGTGTTGTTCTAAAATTTGACCCAAAAGTCGCTCCAATTAAAGTGGCCGTCCTACCATTGATGAAAAAAGATGGCCTTGAAGAAAAGGCCCGCAATCTCTACAAAGATCTTCAACAAGATTATATGGCGGAATTTGATGTTGCGGGATCTATTGGCAAGCGCTATCGCCGCCAGGATGAGATTGGAACCCCTTATTGTGTCACAATTGATTACGACACAATGGATGACGGAACCGTAACAATTAGGGATCGTGATGCTATGACTCAGGAAAGAGTTCCTATGGAAAATGTCGGTGCATACTTAAGAGACAAATTAAATTTTTAAAAGGCCAAGATTATGACGAAATGGGTATATAGCTTTAGTGCTGAAAGTACAGAAGGCAACAGAGAGATGAAACCTTTACTCGGTGGAAAAGGGGCCAATCTCGCAGAAATGTGTGCAATTGGTTTACCAGTTCCTCCTGGTTTTACTGTAACAACTGAAGCTTGCTTAGATTATGAAAAAAATGGTCAAGTCATCAATGATGAAATTAGTGCTCAGGTAAGGGAAGCCTTAGAGCAGGTAGAAAAGATTACAGGTAAATCATTTGGTGATGATGAAAACCCACTTCTTTTCTCCGTTCGTTCCGGAGCCCGCGCTTCCATGCCAGGTATGATGGACACTGTGCTGAATCTTGGAATGAATGATAGTTCTGTTCAGGGATTAGCAAAGTTAACGGGTAATCCACGTTTTGCCTGGGACAGTTACCGTCGCTTTATCCAAATGTATGCCAATGTTGTTATGGGCTTTAATGTTTCTATGCTTGAGTCAACTTTAGAAGACTTAAAGGAAGCTAGAGGTGTTAAGGAGGATACAGAGCTAACGGCAGAAGATTGGCAGGAGCTAATCGAAGTCTACAAAAAAATTATCTTAGAAGAAACAGGAAAAACTTTTCCGACGAGTCCAATGGATCAGTTGTGGCAAGCCGTCGCTGCAGTTTTTGGTTCTTGGAATAATCCTCGTGCCATAAAGTATCGTGAAATAAATGGTATCCCTCATGAGTGGGGAACAGCTGTAAATGTACAATCCATGGTCTTTGGAAATATGGGGGAAGACTCTGGAACTGGTGTCTGTTTCACTCGTGACCCAAGCACTGGAGAGAAAGTTTTCTTTGGTGAGTACCTCATGAATGCGCAAGGAGAAGATGTTGTTGCTGGCATTAGAACTCCCGCGCCCATAAACGAATATTCAAAAAACGAATCAAATAAGAATTTAAAGACTTTAGAAGAAGTCCAGCCCGCAAGTTATCACGCCCTTGTCGAAATCTATCAAACACTAGAGGCGCATTATAAAGACATGCAGGATATTGAATTTACCATCGAGAATGCGAAACTTTTTATCCTTCAAACAAGAAATGGTAAGAGGACTGCTGCTGCGGCCGTAACGATTGCTGCTGATCTGGTGACAGAAGGCATCCTTAGTAAAGAAGAAGCCATTTTAAGAGTTAATCCAGAAGATCTAAATCAGTTGCTTCATCCTCGTTTAGATCCTGTGGCGACAAAAGTTTTACTCGCTTCGGGGCTGCCAGCTTCTCCAGGGGCGGCATCAGGTGCCATTTGCTTTTCATCAGAGGCGGCCTCAATTCATGCAGAAAATGGCGTTAAGGTAATTTTAGTTCGTCAGGAAACATCGCCTGAAGATATTGCTGGCATGGTTGCTTCCCAAGGAATATTAACGGCAAGGGGAGGAATGACTTCTCATGCTGCCGTGGTTGCAAGAGGCATGGGAAAGCCTTGTGTTGCAGGCTGCTCTGAACTGACGATTAGCTACAGTGAAAAAACGGTAAAGATTGGGGGAGAGACTTTTAAAGAAGGAGATCCTTTAACCATCGATGGTGGCACAGGCGAAATTATGAAAGGTATTGTGCCTACAATATCTGCGAAAATTAGTGACGAGTTTGCTTCTTTTATGAGGTGGGCGGATGAATTTAGAACGTTAGGCGTGCGCACCAATGCTGATAACCCAGAAGACACTGAGGTGGCCTTAAGCTTTGGTGCCGAAGGTATCGGGCTTTGTCGAACGGAGCATATGTTCTTTGCGCCAGAGAGAATCTTGGCCGTGAGAGAGATGATCTTTTCACAATCAGTAGAAGAGAGAGAGGCTGCCCTTTTGAAATTACTTCCTTTTCAAAAAGGTGATTTTGAAGGGATTTTTAAATCAATGAAAGGAAAGCCCGTTAATATTCGTCTTTTAGATCCACCACTTCACGAATTTCTTCCTCATCAAGAAGAGGAAAAAGTAGAGCTTGCAGAATATTTAAACATCTCTGTTAAAGAAGTTGAACTTAGGGCCGAAAAACTTCATGAGTTTAATCCCATGCTTGGACACCGTGGGTGTCGTTTGGCGATTACTTATCCAGAGATTTACAAAATGCAAGTAAGGGCCATTGCTGAGGCCGCAGTAAAAGTTCAAAATGAGGGCATTGAGGTAAAACCAGAGATCATGATCCCACTTGTGGGTCTTGGAGCTGAACTTCGAGTTTTAAGAAGTGAGGTAGAGGGTGTCCTAAAAGATGTCTGGAAAGAGCAAGGAAAAGAGATCAGAACAAAAATTGGAACCATGATTGAGCTTCCTCGTGCGGCCATCACTGCTGCAGAGATTGCCAAATATGCTGACTTCTTTTCTTTTGGAACAAATGATCTCACTCAAACAACTTTTGGATTGTCCCGTGATGACTCTGGAAAATTCTTACCAGATTATCAAAAGCGAGAAATTTTAAAGCAAGATCCGTTCGTGGCCTTAGATCAAGAAGGAGTCGGCTTTTTGGTTTCTCATGCTGTAAGAGAGGGAAGAAAGACTAACTCAAATATGCATATGGGGATTTGTGGAGAGCATGGTGGTGAGCCTAGCTCAATAGACTTTTGTCATAGAGCAGGACTTGATTATGTCAGTTGTTCGCCTTTTAGAGTGCCCATCGCTCGTCTAGCGGCGGCTCAGGCGGCACTAAGAAATCGTTGAAAGAGAGAGCTAGAGAAATCATATTAAAAAGCTGGCCTGATCAAGACTTCGATCACCTGGGTTTAATTTACTTTAATTTAAAATCTGGTGAGAAGAGCTTTTTAGAGTTTCACCAAGGTGTTGAGCGCTCGATTGAGAACTTTTATTTTGATTTAGCGAGTATGACGAAGGCCCTGACCATGGGAGCCTTAGCCTGTATGAAACCCGAGCTCTTTAAGGAGGAAAAAAGACTTCTTCTTGAGCATAGAGGTGGTCTTCCTCGTTGGGCCATTCTTGGTAAAAAATCTTGGAAAGAAACAGTTCTTAAATTCCCAATTAAGGAATCACCAACTGAGTACTCCGATTTATCAATGTTGCGCTTAATGCTTATTTTAGAAGAGGAACAGCAAAAAACCTTTAAAGAACTTGTTGATGGTTATTGGCATAGTGAGCTCTGTTTTTGGAAAGATCTTCCCGAAAATGCACTTTGCCCTGATACTGGGTTTAGACAGGGCGCCGTTATTAACGGAGAGGTTAATGATGACAATTGTTTCAAAATCAATCGCTTTTGCTCGCACGCGGGCCTCTTTGGAACGCTCTTAGGAGTTTTTGAAAGTCTTAATTCATTAGAAAAAAATTATAATCTCTTAGATCATATGAATCGATCATTTAAAGATTCTAAAGTTGATCGTTATCTCTTTGGTTGGGACACTGTTGAAGATCCAACAGTTTCACTTGCTGGTATTGGTTGTCCTCCCCAGACGTTTGGGCATTTAGGCTTTACCGGCACGAGCGTTTGGATTGATGCTGATTCAGGAAAGGGTTGGTGCTTACTCACCAATTCTACAAAGAAATACTGGTATCACCGCGGTGAACTCACTAAGTTGCGCCAGTCCCTCGGAGCCCTTCTCTGGAAGTAATTCCCAATAGTTAAAGTTAATTCTCAAGTAAATTAGTCGGGTACCGATAAGCAAATATCAATGAACTTGCTTTAGGTATTTTATGAGAAATACGCTCATTCATTTAGTAGTCGCGGCCCTCTTATTTCAAAGTTGCAGTGTTGCAGGTCTTAAAGGAAAAAGATCCTTGGCCTCTGAAGATGCCACCTGCAAGGACCTCATTACAGAAATTCTAGAAGTAAAATTCTTCTTAACAAAGAAGCGATTTACAGACACTTTAAATGAAAATTACTCAGGTGATAAAGCTAAAATTATAGGAAAGAATTTAGACGCTCTTCTCTTTATCGATTATGCTCATGCCTTCAATGTTCTAAGTGATATTCATCTAGGTGACAGTCGCCTTTTTTCTGAATCTATTTTTGATCTCTATTCCGGCTCTGGCGGAAAAAAAGTTTTCAAAAACTATATGAACGCCACGAAGTACCTCTTTGAAAACTCCCCAGAAATAAATAGCAGTACACTTAAAGAAGTTCATAAGAGAATGATGAGTGGGGCCATCGATGGAATTCCTTTGGAGAGAATTGGCGTCTTTAGGAAAGATAATATTATTGGCAATGTACCAAGTGGTTATGAAATTAATGAAAAACAATTTCAGTCCCTCGTTGGTAATCCATATATCGTAACTTCAGATCTTCTTAAAGGCCCTAAGGGATACACGGGTCAGATTGGCTATCCTAATGCCTTTACAACGACGCCTGAAGTTTTAGAAATGATCAAAAGGAGTAATCGAAACCTCCATGGCGACCTAGTGAAATTCCAGGCCGATCAGGGAGGAAATTTTGAAGACCTCACGGGAAGGCTTGTGAACCAATTGACGGAGGATCTTCTTGATTGGTTCGTTAAGCAAAGAGATCAGATTGGAGACATAAAATCTGTCAAAAGTTTTAGAAAATTTGCCAAATTGGTTGCAGAGTTTCAAAGAAGCCTCATTTCAATTCATCCTTTCTATGATGGCAACGGTCGCACGATCAGACAATTCTCTCTTTATTACCCTTTTTGGTTAGAAGGTCTTCCTCCTCCTAGAATGGCCGATGTCAATAATGATATCTATACGGGGCTTGATGAGTGGACCAACCAGATCATTCAAGGGGTGCACAGCTCTAATGCACTTTACACTCAATTAACAAAACGGATTTTACAAGGATTACGTCTTGGAGCCGCTCCAGAACTTCTCTATCCAAAAATACCAAGAAAGTATGGTCGAACATTCCGGAGTCAAAAACCTAGTAAAACTATAAAAAACTATGCGCAAGTTGATGTTAAAACTGGGCAATTTGCTGAGTTCGTAAACACAAAACTTCTGAATGATGATGATTTAATGGAGGAGTTTAAATCGCGACCAAATGATGTCTTAGATGACTTGGTTAAAAAATATGTTGAATTTGCCCAAGAATCTAATATGCATTACAAGCACGCTAAATTTGGAGATGAGATCATAGGCCTTGAACTTGTTGATCAGGACTTTATTGAAACTTTTGCTAATCGTAGTTACCTAGATCCAGATAAATGGAAATATAAAATGGCCCGCTGGTATAAAGATCAAACTTTATGGAGAGGACTCTCTCGCACTGAAGAAGTTGAGGAGGGAGAAATTGTCTCAATGTTTAGCTCTCTTCACTATCAGTTTGTATCAAATCGCACGATGCGCTTTACTAATGACTCTGAAAAATTATTTGATGAGCTTGTGGTTGATTGGTCTAATTATAATAATGATGTTGTAAACGGTGGAATTGTTCCTATGGCAAAGGACCATTCTGAGTCTGGCGAGTTATATCCAGTGAGCTATGGATTTTCACTTTCAGAAAAATGGGAAGTTGGTAGGGCCTTTTCAATGGGGGCGATGGTTGTCGCTCCCTATGGTAGTCATTGGGATTATCAGCATCTCTTAAAATCTAGAGTTTTAGTGGGGGTGAAGCAGTCCAACAAAGATGTTGAGTTATCAAGACTCAAGCAGCTTAGACCAGAATTTTCTTATAAATATCCACGCCAGGTTGAAGTCATGGGAATTGGGGCGTCCGATCCTGATTCAGTAATGGTTGTTCAACTCATTGATGCAGAAGGTGACGCTTATCTCTCCTATGTGAGAAACCCTAAGAAACCGAGTGAAATCCTAGTCTTTGAGGGTGATGTTCGTGATGAAAAAAAGCTTCCAAACAATCCTTTGAAAAAAATCAGCTTAGAATAACAATTATCTTATAAGAATTGCTTTTCTAGCTTGGACCCTTGAAGGCCGCATATTAGAATGGGGCTTGAATTTTATAAAGAAGGGCCTAGAAGTGAACTTAAATAATAAACTCGACCTAAATAGTCTCTTAAATAAAAAAAAGAGCATTAAGAAGATTTTCTTCTACCGTATTTGCGGTACTGGCATGGGGGCTGCGGCCTGCTTGTTAAGAGAAAAAGGTTATGAGGTAGAAGGGGGCGACTTAAACTTCTTTCCACCGATGTCCGATTATTTGAGAGAGACGAAAATACCCCTTCACGATCTAGATAATTTCGATTGGAAATCATTAGAAGGTTTTGATCTCGTGGTAGTTGGAAATGTTGTTCCAAGAAATGGAGATGATGCTAGAAAGATTGAAGAGTCAGGAGTTCCTTTTTGCAGCTTTCCTGCCGTTTTGGGCGCCTTTGTTCTTCATGACTTTAATGTGGTGGGAATCGCTGGGACTCACGGCAAAACAACAACCACTTATTTCTGCTCTCAAATGTTTGAAAAAATGGGCCAATCCCCTGGATATCTTATTGGTGGCGTGCTTGAAGGGCGTCCTTCTTCAATGCTTGGAAGCGGAAGATACTTTTTTATTGAAAGTGATGAGTATGACTCGGCCTACTTTGAAAAGATCTCTAAGTTTAGAAGTTACTCTTTAAATCATATGATTTTGACGTCTCTTGAGTTTGATCATGCTGATATTTTTGATGACATAGAAGATATCAAGAAAGAGTTTACACCAGTTATTGAACACCTTAAGGGTCATATTATTGCGAATGTCGACTATAGTGCTGTTGAAGATTTAAAAGTTAAATTTCCAGAGCGAAATTGGCATCCTTATGGGGAACATTCTGATAGAGGACCTAGAATTACCCAGAAGAGTCCGGATAAGACAATATTTGAACTAAAGCTTAGTGGAGAGTGGGAGTCTTTTGAAACAAATGTCATTGGTCAGCATAATATCCTAAATCTTAGCACCTGCGTGCTCTTTGCCTTTGCCGAAAATTTTAGCCTAAAAGAAATTAGAGAATCCATTAGGGATTTAAAGTTTGTAAAAAGACGTCAAGAGATTCGTGGAATTTATAGAGGAGCTATTGTCATTGATGATTTTGCCCACCATCCAAGAAGTGTCGCTTGTACGATTGAAACCATTAAAACCAAGTATCCTGAAAAAGAAATTATGGTTGTGCTAGAGCCTAACTCTGCCACCGCTCGTAGTAATATTTTTCAAGAAGAGTTTGCCAACTCATTACTGCAGGCCAATTCTGTTGTGTTTGCCAAACCTGAAAGGGCAACGACAGTAAAGAGCGCTCAGAATTTAGATTTTGATCTCTTAAAACAAGAGTTAAAAGGCGCCAATATTCAAAGTGATATAGCTTTGAATTTAGAGGGCTTAATGGAATTCATCAATAACAAAGTAAATGATAAGACTCTTCTTCTTGTGCTCAGTAATGGCACATGTCTGGGGCTTTGGAAGTCCGACTTTGTAAAAGAGTTAATTGATTAATGCATAACTTCCTCATTGTTTTTCTACTATTTAATTTTCAAGTTGCTGCCACGGACTTAGGGAAGTTGGCAAAATTTATAAAGCTAAATGAAAATCAGGTTCGTAAAAACTATTGGAAACATCATAAGGAATTCACAAAAGAAAATTGTCGTCCTGGAACTGAGGAAGAATTTTGGACAAAGTTTCGAAGCTTTCGAGGCGATGGTCATTACTTGCCAAGAGCGACTGATGGGAAACTCGACAGAAAAACCCTTAATCGTTTTGTTCCAGAGCTTATCAAAAAGAAAGAATGGATTCGATCGCAGCGAGAACAACTAGAAAAAACGAGTGATTTTAACGAGCTTTTAAAAGAACTCGAGCTTTTAGAGGAAAGTGTTGAACAACTAATCAAATATAAGGAACAGTATGTAGAGGCCACTGATGAGTCAGCTAAAGTTTCTATTAAAAACAAGTCAAAGTATCTATTTATTAGTTTTAAGAGGAGCTTTTTAAATTTCTTGAAGAAGACTCCCTTTCTCACTAGTTATCGTTACCCAGTTGATCATTTTGAATTAAGAGAGAATTACGATGAAGTAAAGGGTGGCGAGGAAAAGGAAGTCAAAGCTAGGGCCAATGAAGTCTACTTCTACCGTAAAATTGTTCAAGATGGCGCACAAAATCCAAATCGTTCTCACAGTGATACTTTCTTACGGGCCATGCTTGATACGCTCTCTCTTAAAATGAAGGAAAACCCTGAATTTATTCCAGAAGAAATTCGCTATGATCTCTTTTCCGCTTTTTATGGAATAGAGAAGCAATTAAAGCGAGGTCCTAAGAAGCAAGCAAAACGTTTTCAGGAATGGTTTGATAGAGTCGAGCGTATGCTTGAATATTATGAATCCTTGAAAAAAAATAGAGTTAAGGTCGGTGGCCACTATGAGACAGGGGATCAGATCATTGAGACCCAGGCAAAGGCGCGGGCCGATTTAAAAGAATTTGTCTTTAAAAAGCATAAAGAAGTTTATGATTTTTGGTCTAAGAAAGAAGAGGTTTATCGTGCCTTATACGTCATAACGACCATTCTCTTTAATGAGGTTGGAAGTATCGATGCTCCCTATGCACTTGAGAGGCAAGATGTTTCCCAAGTCGTTTTAAATCGACTTAACAATCCTAAATATAATTTTATCCCAGAAAATGACTTTCTTTATCCTTATCTTATTGATGAAGGTAAGAAGGGACCACTGAAAGACTATCCATGGTTAAACGTCCTCTTTAAAGAAGGTGAGTTTTCTTTTACTTATTACTTTATCCACGGTGCTATTAGAGTAGGGTGCCCAGATATGAGTGGCGCCGGAAGGAAGTTAAGGGAGAAAAATTTAGAAATCGCCCTTGAACGATTAAAAGAGCCACTTGGTCCCTTTAAAGGTCTTCGCTACTTCTCTCGCGCCAGTATGCTTGGAAGGATAAGCATGGACGATATTTGGTCTGATTATAATCCTATTAGCGAAAGGGCGGGGGTATTGTTGCCAAAGGTTGAGAGATTGAAGCTCTTAGGTGAATACCGTCAGGGTAACTATAAGTACCGCTATCATTTCTATGATGATCAGGGCCGCCAGTTTAAGGTCGTTGAAATCAATGACGAAGTCTATGCAATTGAAACGAAGACCCAGTTATTTCATTCTTATCGCAACCCTCACTACTTTAAATACTTTGAGAAAAAGTGAATTTTCTTTGCGTTATCCTCATATTTTTACGGCTAAATGTTGTCCAATTGTCCTCATACAGGTAGTATCGGCCATTAGTGTAATATTTATTTAGTAAATTTTATTTAGTCTTCTCCTATAGGGAGCTAACGAAAAAGGGAGCATTCCATGCTTAAGGATTACGTATTTACTTCAGAATCAGTTACTGAAGGTCACCCAGATAAAATGGCCGATGGAATTTCAGATGCGATTCTTGATGCGATGTTAGCACAAGACCCAGCCTCAAGAGTTGCCTGCGAGACGATGATCACAACTGGTATGGCCGTTATTGCTGGTGAAATTACTACAAAGGCACAAGTTGATTTCCAAGAGATCGTAAGAAATAAAATTAAAGATATTGGTTATGATCATTCTGATAAAGGATTCGATTGTAACACTTGTAGTGTTCTTGTTGCTCTTGATAAGCAGTCTCCTGATATCGCTCAAGGTGTTAATGTTGGTGAAGGTGATCACAAGGATCAAGGAGCAGGGGACCAAGGTCTTATGTTTGGTTACGCTATCAATGAAGCTGATAACCTCATGCCTTACACAATCGACCTTTCTCATAAGCTTGCCATGCGCTTAACAGATATCCGTAAAAATGGTCCGGGTAAGCTTTTAAGAGCAGATGGTAAAACACAGGTTTCTGCAGAATATGTGGATGGGAAAATTAAGCGTCTAAGAAATATCGTTATCTCTACTCAACACGCTGCTGAGATGACTCAGGACCAAGTAAGAGAACTTCTTAGAGAAGAAGTTATCAATAAAGTAATTCCTTCTGAACTTATGGATAATGAAACTAAAGTTTGGCTTAACCCTACTGGAAAATTCGTTATTGGTGGTCCTATGGGAGACTGTGGTCTTACGGGTCGTAAAATTATCGTTGATACATATGGCGGTCATGGTGCTCACGGCGGTGGTGCATTCTCTGGTAAAGATCCTTCAAAGGTTGACCGTTCTGCGGCCTATGCTGCCAGACATGCGGCAAAGCATATTGTAGCTGCTGGACTTGCTGATCGCGCTCTTGTTCAGGTGGCCTATGCTATCGGTGTTGCAGAGCCTATGAGCTTTCTTGTAGAGACGTATGGTACTGAAAAAGTAGATCTTACGAAACTAACAGCTGCTGTTAATGAAGTCTTCGACATGAGACCAAAGGCCATTATTGATAGATTGGACCTTTTAAAGCCAATTTACTCAGCAAGTTCTGCTTACGGGCACTTTGGCCGTGACATCTTTCCTTGGGAAAAACTTGATCGCTTAGATGAGTTAAAAGGAAAATTCTAATTCTTCTTCATATGACATTTATAAGAAAGGCCTCTTTTTTAAGAGGCCTTTTTTTTGGTGCTATAAATTCAGCATGCGCTAAAATAGATACATGAATCTTGTGCTCGATACGCTCTATTTTATTTTCCGCTACATTCCTTTTTGGTCTATTCCGCTGATGATGATTTTTACTCAATTTGGTTATGTTTATTGGATAAAGGACGTTAGATGGGTGGCCTATGTTTTTTACGGCATAGCCGCTTCTTGTGGACTCTTTCTCATTTACTATATTTTTGCGGGAAGTCCTGATAACTCTGCGCGCATTCTGGATGATCTCATCCGAAACTTCTAACTAACTCATTGATTCTATTACTGTTAGAAAAGGAAAGTCTTTCCCGGTGTCGATAAATTGACACTGCCCGAGTGTTTGGCTACGATTTTTGAATCACCCAAGGAAAGTAGGGTGCGAAAGTGGGGAACACTGTGAAAGATTTCGAATTTTTACACGCAACTTTTGATGAAAAAAATAAAGCTGATGAAAATCGTCCGCTTCCAATCATCTATATAGTTGAAGACGATCAAATTCTTGGTCGGGCCGTTCAGAGATATTTAAAAAAATCTTTGGGGCTTGAAGTCGTTTTCTTTGATAATCCTTCTAATTGCATTGAATACTTAAACAAAGAGAAAATTTCTAATCCAGAAATGGAACCATTCTGTTTGGTCTCAGATATTAGCTTTAATGAGGGGGGAACTGATGGTCTTCTTCTTATTGATCTTCTCAAAGAAAAGGGACTAAATTTTGTTTCGATTGTGATGACAGGATTCGCTTCAATCGAAACTGCCATTATGGCGACAAAGAAAGGGGTCTTTCACTACCTCACAAAACCTTTTGAGCTAGAGATACTTTCTGATCTTGTTGTGAAGGCCTTAACTCTAAAGCTCGGCTTTCCTCTTGAAAGATTAAATCAGGCCAAGACAACGCAAGATATAGGCCTTTTGAGCCGCAAGAGCCTTGGTCCCTATGGTTCTAAAATCACATTAGAGAGCCCACAAGAAGAAGATATGTTTTGTGGCATGATTGGTCGCTCACCTTTGATGAAAAAGGTTTTTGAGAGAATCTCAAAAGTTGCCAATAGTGATTCTACTGTTTTAATCAATGGGCCATCTGGAACGGGTAAAGAGCTTGTTGCCAAGGCCATTCATCGCTTAAGCCCTCGAACCTCACACGACCTCGTGAGCGTTAACTGTGGGGCAATTCCTGGTGAGCTTCTTGAGTCAGAGTTATTTGGCCATGTTAAGGGAGCTTTCACTGGCGCAATTTCAGATAGAAAAGGCCGCTTTGAATCGGCCAATAAGGGAACGATATTTTTAGATGAGATTGGCGATATGCCACTCCTTCTTCAAGTAAAGCTTTTGAGAGTATTACAAAATAGAGAGATCGAGCGAGTAGGTGGTTCTGGCGCTACTCCCATTGATGTCAGGATCATTACAGCGACTCACCGTGATTTAGATAAGGCCGTTGCTGAAAATAATTTTCGTGAAGACCTTTTTTATCGCCTCAATGTCATTCCAGTTCAATTACCAGCATTATTTGAGAGAAGAGACGATATTCCTCTTCTCATAAGTTACTTCTTGTCTCGCTTTGTATCAGCAGATGGCAGAAACAATATCGATTTCGCAGACGATGTGCTTGAGGTTCTTTTGACCTATGATTGGCCAGGTAACGTTCGTGAGCTAGAAAACTTAATCGAAAGATTAGTTATCTTAAGAGGTGGTAACACAGTTAAGATATCAGATCTTCCGGCAAAGTTTCTTCATCATAGACCTGATAAGAAGCAGGCTTACCAAGGACTTATTTCATTACCTAATGAAGGACTTGATTTAAAAAAGACTCTTTCAGAAATTGAAGACTCTTTAATCGGTCAGGCACTTGAATTGACGAATGGAAATAAGAATCAGGCTTCAAAGCTTCTTCATATGAATCGAACCACTCTCATTGAAAAAATGAAAAAGAAGGGTTTGATGGAGAATCAATTCCAATAAAATCTTATTTCTGACCATTTAACTCTCTCAGATGGCCTACATCTTTACTCGGTGACCCTATGGCACCAGCTCCTCTATAAATAGTGGAATTTTAAAAGATATTATCCCTCTAATGCGTGAGTCAAAATTGTTACTAGGAATTTTATTCCTGTGAGCAAATATTTCCTTTTTTTTTACGCGGATCGAGGTAAAATGATTGAGATGGGAGACTTAGGAAGAGTCTGACCACAAGCGAATTTAAAAGGTTTTAGTGAATAGCATCTGCTCCTAAACTAAAACGTGAAACAGGAAGTTTCAATTTCATGAGAAAAAAGTTCATCAAATTTTTGACACTTACACAGCTCATCTTAGGGATTGTTTTTTCCTGTCCAGAAACTTTTGCCGAAGTCATAAGAGAAGAAAATGCCAGCACTCATTTACGTTGGAATGTTTTTACTGCAAAAGAAAATATCGTTGTTGAAAAGCGTGGAGAGAGAGTTTTGCTAAAGACTCTGAATACTGGGTTCTATAATGAAGCGAAAAAAGAGCTTCAATCTCTGAAGAAGAATAGCAAGTATATAAAGTCTTTAAAGTTTCAAGAGCCCAACGGAGAGAATAACGTATCAACAATTGAAATCGCTTTAGCTGGTGACGATGTCGAAGTCTTTAACTTCTATAGAGAACGCGAACAAAAACATGTCTTTGACTTTTGGAAAGAAGGTACTGATGAGCAAACATTTAAAGATTTAGAAAAGCAGGCAAAGAAAAAGAAGACTGCAAGCTCTGATGGAAAAGTCACCACAGCAAAAGAGAAAGTTAAGAATCCTCCATTTCTAAAGAAGACAGAAGAGAAGAAGGAAGTCGCTCCTACAGAGAAGCTTGTAGAAAAGGTCATTGATAAAAACCCCGGTTTTAGAGATTTTCGTTATGGCGCTTCCTTTATATGGAATTATGAGTCTTTTGGCCCAGAGCTTGTGATTTCTTTTGATCTAAGAACTAAAACACCAGAGCATTTTTACCCCATTCAAAATAGAGAGTACTCAAAGTCAGAGAAGGAAGCTCATCTGCAGCTTGCTATCAACCTCTTTAGAAAGAAGAAGTATGGTCTTATGTATAAGTCCATTAAGCTCTATCAAGAAAAATATGGAGCTGATGAAGAAGTTGATTTATTAGAATATCTGAAGGCCAATGCGATATTAAGAGACAATATAAATGGTGGAAATTTAGAGCCGATTAAAATGGCCATAAATATGCTCTCTTCGATAGCCGGAAGAACAAAGAACTATGATATGCAAAAGGCGATATATAAGTACTTGTTCGCTTATCATAAAAAGAATAATGAATATGTTGAATCGTTAACTATCGCTAAGCGATTCTATGTTAGCAGTAAAGAAAACTTTGATTATGAAGAAAGTCAGTATGCAGCTGACGCCATCATCTTTAATCTGGCTAAATTGAATCAAGTCGAGAAGGTTTCAGAAGTCATTAAAGAAAAAACCATTAGAAAAATTATTTCAAAAAGTAAGTTAATGGCCTATGAGATATATGTGAATCATAAGCTAGGGGATATCGATAAGGTCATTTCTATCTATGAATCTAATAAAGCTGGTTTAGCAAAGCCGGTTGCTCCCTCGATTCTCTTTAATGTAGCAGAGGCCTATTTTCAAAAGGCTAAATATAAAATCGCGATTAAGTTATTTGATGATTTTATCACTCAACACAGTTACCACACTCACTCATCACATGCTCGGTTGAGGCTAGCTTTGGCCTTTGATATTTTAGAAAAAGACATCAATCAGACTATCGTTCTCTACAAAAATGCTATTAATCGTTCACAAGATAGCCTTATTAGTGCTGAGGCGCGAATTCGTTATGCTGCCTTAAGATCCATTCGTAAAATTGATTTAAAAGAAGAAGATCTAGAAAACCGTGCCTTTTTAAATATTGATGAAAACATTAACCTCACTCTTGATCACAAAAAACTATTGTGGTTGACGAGGTTAAGAAGTTATATCGCTGATGGGCAATATGAAAGTGCTATGACCTATTTGGCGGCCCTTCCATTAACTTCTTTTAAGCCTGTCGAGAGAAGAGTCTTTCAAGCTGATGGCGCAGAAATCGTATATGGGATTATTCAAAAGGAGTTTGAAAATAGTGAATATTCTAAAGTGGTAAGAGAGTGGAATAAGTTTAAAAATACTTATGTAAGTAAAGTCGCCAATGATGCTTATATGAATTTTATAGTTGGACAGAGTTACCTTCACTTAGGTCTATATGATGGCTTTGAAAAATTATTTGGTGATTTTAAAGCTCTTTCTAAGACTCCTGAAAGGACATTTCCCATTTGGATACCGAGAAGACGAACAGATAACAATGATGAAATGATTTATGAGTTAGGTGTTATTAAAGACATCAAGCTTAAAAATTGGGATCTTGCTAGGCGAGGGCTACAGCAGATCATCAACATTAATAATAGAAGCAACCAGGTTCATTACTATTCAGGCTTAATTGATTACGCCCAAAAGGACTATAAGGCTTCCGCGATGAGTTTTGAGCGTTTCCTCTCAAGTCAGAAGAAGCAGACTATTTTTGACCCAATGGAATTGGCAGGGATGATAAATAAGTACACAGATGCTCTTTATCAATTAGGGAAGTTTGATAAGTTCCAAAAAGTCACTGAGGCCATTTTGTCCGACACCTCTAACTACGCCCCCAATAATCCTTTCATGAAATCCATGAGGGAGAGGCTAGGATACTTAAATATTGAAATTATCGCAGGAAAAAATTCGGATAAGTCCTCGCTTTTGCTAGAGCCTAGAATTAAGGAATTTTTAAAGCTGTATCCTGGAACAGATTACACTGGGCGCTGTACTTATCTTTTAGGCATGGCACTTGCAAAGAATAAGAAACCTCAGGAGGCAAAGGCGCTTTTTGAAAAAATACTGCAGGACAATGAGACACCTGCATCGATAAAAGAATTAGTAAGGTCAGAGCTATCACTCATGGCCATAAAAGAGCGAACGATATAAAAAACCGGCCCAAGGATTGGGTTCAGAATTGACAGGAGGTCAAATGGAAACGGTAAATGTTGAGCTATTTGGAAGAGATCCAAAGGTGCAAAAAGCTGTAAATGTAGCAGCGAATGTGTCTGTAACAAAAGCACCTGTTCTTATTGCAGGTGAAGCCGGAGTTGGTAAGAGAACTCTTGCTCGTTACATTCATGAAAACTCAAGTCGTGCTGCAAAGCCATTTGAAATGGTGGATTGTAGTGCTGATGCGAAAACAGTTGAAAATTACATTCTGGGTTGGAGGGACGAAGAGGGTCGCTTTAATAAGGGTGTTCTTGAGAAGGCCAACACAGGATCAGTTGTCTTTGCCAATATCGACGGCCTTGATGATGAATTCCAGAAAAAACTCCACAAAATCGTATCGGAACTAGCCGATTACGATATCGATGTCCGTATTATGGCAACGACAACTAAGAACCTATCGAAGTTGGTAGGCTCTGGTCGCTTCTATCGTGGACTTTATACTTTAGTAAGTAACAACACCGTAAGCCTAACACCTCTACGTGAAAGAGCTAATGATCTTGAGATGATGGCACAACACTTTGTTCGTGAATTTTGTCAGGATAAAAACCTTACAATTGATTCATCGGCTATGGACAAAATTCTTGGTCATTACTGGACACATAACGTTCATGAATTAAGAACTGTCATTGAAAGCTCTGTTGCCAATTGCACGGGAGAGTTCTTAACAGAAGCTGATCTCGAAATTGGAGAGAAGAAGGCCGTAAATATGATTAGTGATGATGATAATGAGGGAATTCGTCTCATGTCGTTAAAAGAAGCAGAAAAGCTTCTCATTAAAAAGGCACTTATTCATACAAGTGAAAATAGAACACAAGCAGCAAAGATTCTTGGTGTATCGATTAGAACACTTAGAAATAAGATTAATGAGTATCGCTCTGATGGGAACGCTTATTTCGTTAATTTAAGATAATAATTTTTTGACCTCCACAATCCCAACCGGGTGTGTGGTGAAGGAGATATTATGAATGTAGATGATAAAACACTTAAAGCTTTGGCGGCTTCGCTCAACTTCCGTCAAATGCGCCAAGAGATTATCTCTAGTAATATCTCTAACGCTGATACGCCCGGTTATAAAGCAAAGAGAGTCGATTTTGAAGCGGCCCTTGCGAGAGCTTTAGATGTGGATGGGAATATGCAGATGAAGTCTCCTGATGAGCGTCACTTTGATGTGGGAAATGGTGGCTTCGATAATTTGGAACCAGAAATCTATGAAGATAGTAATGGTGTCGTCGCCGAAGATGGCAACACTGTGGACCGAGAGCAGGAAATGGCAAAGATGGTAGAAAACAAGATTCTCTATGATGCAGCGGTACAGCTACTGAATAAGAAGATTGGGCTCATGAAATATGCTATCTCGAATGATCGTTAGGAGTAAGAAATGGATTTTTTAACAAGTTTAAAAATTAGTTCATCAGGCCTAGCGGCAAATAGAAAGAGAATGGGGGCAATCTCTTCTAATATTGCAAACGCCCAAACAACTAGAACCGCCGAAGGTGGGCCTTACCGTAAAAAAGAGGTGGTCTTTGGTAGTGAGCCAGCAAGAGAATCCTTTGGGGACATCCTTGAAGGGGAACTTGATGAGAAGGCCCAAGCAGTACACGCAACAGAAGTAATCTCATCAGATAAGCCACCTGTTTTAAAGTATGAGCCTGATCATCCGGATGCTAATGATCAAGGTTATGTGGCCTACCCTGATATAAATATAATGGAAGAAATGGCAGACATGATATCTGCCTCAAGAGCTTATGAAGCAAATATTAGTGCTCTTAATACAACCAAATCCATGGCGATGAAGGCCTTAGAGATTGGTAAGAATTAATTAAGGCTTAACGACGTCAGGAGGACATCATGGCCATTCAAAATGTGGGAACAATTCAAGACATACTTAACCGCTATGATGCGAAAAGTTGGACTCGTTCTGCAGAAATGAAGGGTGTTAATGATTACCAGTGGGTTGAAGAGCTCGATGGTCTAAGTCCAACACCTGAGTCTAAAGGATTCTCTACTTTTGGGGATTTCTTGGCCAACTCAATCACTGAAGTAAATAGTCTCCAAAATAAGGCCAATGAATCTATTCAGAAGCTAGTGACGGGAGAGAATAAAAATATCCACGAAACGATGTTGTCAGTGGAAAAAGCAGAGATAGCCTTCAAGAGTATGAATCAAATAAGACAAAAGGTTCTTGATGCCTATCGTGAAGTAATGAAAATGCAGGTTTAATCTGTATTAAGAGCTGTCCATAGGATGTGGTTAGCAAGTATTTAGGAGGAATTCCGTGCAAGACATAATTGAAAAAGTCTTCCGAAATTTTAAAGAGTTTTTTGTAGGCTTAGATTTCAACAAGAAAGTTGGTCTTATTGCCACAACGACGCTTATTATCGGTGCCCTGTTTAGTATGGTTTTATGGGTGACGAATACGCGTTATGAGATTCTCTATTCGGACTTAAATAAGGAAGATTCTCAAAAAATACAAATTCTCTTAGAAGAAAAGAATATTCCAAAGCTTGTGGTTGATGATGGCAAGGTCATTAAAATACCAGAAGACATGGTTAATAAGTGGCGACTAGAAATTGCTACTTTGGGCGTCAATTTTAGTGGCACCGTTGGTTATGAAGTTTTCGATAAGCAAAGTTTTGGTACGACGTCATTTGTTCAAAAGGTAAATAAGCAAAGAGCTCTTGAAGGTGAGCTCATAAAGACGATTAAATATATCAGAGGTGTGAAAAGAGCGCGTGTCCACTTGAGTATTCCGGAGAGCAGTCCTTTTGTAAGTGAAAAAAAGGCGCCTACGGCCTCGGTTATAATCGAACTTGATCGCGGTGTAAGTCTTACTCCAAGTGAAATTAAAGGAATTGGCCAGCTTGTTTCTAGCTCTGTTGATGGTATGAGACCTGAGAACGTCGTAATCTTAGATGATCGAGGTAAGAAGCTTTCAGATAATATCGGCGACGCTATGACGGCCTATACCGCCAATCGTGTAGCGCTTGAGCAAAAAATGAATTCACAATATGAGCGTCAAATTGAAGAAATCCTCGCTAAGGTTGTGGGCCAAGGAAAAGTGATTGCAAAAGTTTCTGTTAATATGGATTTTACGACATCTGTTTCTACAGAGACTACTTATGACCAAGAAAATAAAGCCGTTCTTTCTGAAGTTGAAAATAGTCAAAAGCTTAATGGAGCAAGACCGAGTCCACAGGGGATTCCTGGTGCCCGTTCCAATTTGCCAGGAGAAACACCGCAACCTGGTATTCCTGAGACAAGAAATAATGTCGATAAGAAATTAACCACGCGTAACTACAATGTCCCTTCTCGAGTGACAAAATCAAAGAAGCCTTCTGCTGGACTTAAGCAAGTGTCGGCCGCTGTAATGATTGATGGACGAAGAGTACCGGTTGTTGATGCTCAAGGAAATCCTGTCTTAACTGAAAATGGCGCCCAAAAAATGCAATATGAGCCGTGGAGTGAAGCAGACCTTGCCAATTTCTCTGCGATTGTTAGCTCTACTATTGGTTTAAGTGATCGCCGTGGTGACAAGCTTGTCATTAAAAACATGGAGTTCGCCAAAGAAGATACTGATGCGATCGAAGCTCTTATGCGCGAAAAGGCCAATCGTGAGCTCATAAAAAATATCATTAAGTATCTAACAATTGGTCTTGCTATCAGTCTATTCTTCTTCCTTATTGTTAGACCGTTTGTTCAGTGGATTACGGATAATACGGTAGAGTCTGTAGAGGATTTCTTACCACGAACTCTTGAAGAACTAGAAAGGGTTCAGGCCAATCAAAAGTTACCTGGTCTTGAAGACGCCCTACCTCAGATGGAAGAGAAGATAAATCCTGAAAAGATTGAAGGAAATATGCTTCGTGAAAAAATTATTTCCTTAGTAGAAGCGAATCCATCTAAGGCTGCGCAAATTATACATGAGATGATTCATTTACAAGAATCTGATAAATCAATTGCCTAAGAGGCATGTAAGTTAAGGAGAGGTCGTTGTGTCCGCTGAAAACTTAGACCCAGATACCGAATATAGCCTACTTTCCGGTCAGGATAAGTCGGCCATTCTCTTAAGCTCATTAGGTGTTGAGACCACTCAACTCATCTTTGAGCATATGCGCGATAACGACGTGAAGAGAATGATTAATTCGATGTCCAATATAAATAGGGCCCCTATCTGGATGATTAAGAAGGTTCTAGAAGAATTCTATACTCAGCTTAACGAAGAAAATGATCTTTTATTCTCTGATAACAGAGGTCGTGACTTTATTGTTAATGCCCTTGGTGAAGATAGAGCGAAGCAACTTCTTGGTCAAATTGTCGATGTTGGTACTTCTAATACCCTTGAGTCACTTGAACTCGTTGATACAAGAACACTTGCAAACTTCCTAATCAATGAACACCCGCAAACGATTGCTCTTATTGTCGCTCACTTAAATCCTGAGCGAAAAGTGGATGTTCTACGAAGATTGCCTGAGGGACTTCAGGCAGAAGTCGTTCTAAGGGTTGCTAACTTAGATTACGTCTCACCAGAACTTATCGCTCAGCTTGATGATGTTCTTAAAACTGAACTTAGTACTCTTGGTTCAATTGATACTAATCAACTCGGTGGTGTGGAGCCAATTGCGGATATGCTTAACCTCATGGATAAAAACTCTGAGAAAAATATCATGTCTCGTGTTGAGGAAAAAGATCCTGAGCTTGCAGAAGAAATTAGAAAACTTATGTTTGTTTTTGAAGACCTTGTCTATGTTGATGACAGAGGTATTCAAGGGCTTCTTAAAGAAGTTGATAACGCTAAACTGGTTATTGCCCTTAAAACGGCACCTGATGAGATTAGAGCAAAACTCTTTAAGAACATGTCTAACCGTGCGGCCACCCTTCTCATGGAAGATCTGGACTCTCTTGGACCAACCAAACTCTCTGATGTTGAAAAAGCACAAGCTGAGATTGTTCAAAAGTGTAAGGATCTTGAATCTCAAGGTAAAGCGTTTATTTCACGCGGTGGAGATGGAGATGCTCTTGTTTAATAACATTAATGAGGATTGTGCATGAAAGAACTACAGGATCTTTTAAAAGACAAAATTCTAAAATATGAGTTCCAGCCTCTGTTTAAAGAATCTGAAACAAAGGAAGGGCTATCTGAATTTGAATTTAAGCCTCTTAGTAGAAATCATGTAATGGACGTTAAGGAGCATGAAAAAGTTATTAAAATTGAAAGAAAGGTAGCGCAAAAAAACAGTTTTGAAATTGCACCGATTGTTCGTGAACACAGAGGTATGAATAGGCAAGAGGATTTAGAGCGTCAAAGGCTTATCCAGGAAGAAGTGGAAAAGCAACTTGTGCGTATTCAAGATCAAGCTTATCGGGAAGGTTTCGAAAAAGGTCTTCAAGATGGTCAAGAAGAGGTCTTCAGTCAGACACGCGCAGAAGTCGAGAGTAAACTTGAAAGCTTGACTGAGATGATTCAACTCGTTTTAAAAACCCAAGAAGAACTCTTGGCGAACGAGAAAATGGCCGTTTACCGAACCATTCGAAACCTAACAAAGTGGATAACTCTTAAAGAGATTGAACAAGATGGCGACTATGTCTTACGTCTTCTTGAAAAACTTATAAAAGAGTTACAAGTAAAGAGCAATATACTTATTCAAATTGATGCAAAATCTTTTGAAGATAAACCTGATATTTTAAAGATACTTGAAGAAAAACTAGGCACTCTCAATAACGTCCGACTCGAGATCGATTATGATATTGAAGGGCCAGGGATTATTGTTGAAAGTGAAAATGGAATTATTAACGGTAGTCTTAAAGAACAATTTAGAAACTTATCCTTATTATTTGAAACTGTAGGATTAGACGATCACGAGAACCTTGATGGCGTTATTAAAGATGGTCGCATTGACCTCTCAGGAAGTGATGAAGGTTTACAAGTAGAAGCAGCTAGCAATGATGACATAGAAGTAGAAGAGAATCAAAACCCTGATGAAGGTGATGATAGTGAGTCTTGATCTTGGAGCCATTCATAAAGCCTATGAGTATAGAACCCCTTATCAAAAGGTCGGAAAAGTTGTCGCAAATAATGGTGCCGTTTATGAAGTAAGTCTCGGTCGCGCTGTGATCGGAGCAAACGTCGAATTTGTGACAGAATTTGGCGAACGTTCTCTAGGTGAGGTCGTGGCCATCAAAGGAAATCGTTGTCTTGCCATGCCTTATAACGAAATATCCGGTATTAACTCTGAAACACGAGTTTATCTTAAGGATATAACCACAGAAATTCCGATTTCCTACGAAATGCTTGGGCGTATTGTTGATTTTCAAGGGAATCCCATTGATAACCTTGGGCCTATCGAGGGTGATAAGGAAATTCGCTCCATATTTGGAGAAGAACTCAATCCTCTTCAAAGACCCCCCATTAAAGAAGCACTTGATACTGGAATTCATTCCATTAATTGTTTTATGACCGCTGGTAAAGGTCAGAGGTTGGCGATTATGGCGGGCTCTGGTGTTGGTAAATCAGTGACCATGGGTATGATCGCAAAAAATACTAATGCTGACATCAATGTGATTGCGCTCATCGGAGAGCGGGGGCGTGAGGTTTTAGAATTTATTGAAAATGATCTTGGTGCAGAGGGGCTTAAGCGCTCTGTTGTTATTGTTGCAACTTCCGATCAATCTCCCTTGATCAGGGCAAAAGCTGCCTACACGGCGACAACTATCGCTGAATTTTTTCGAGATCAAAATCACGATGTTCTTTTTATGATGGATTCAATTACTCGTTTTGCTATGGCCTACCGGGAAATTGGTCTTAATGCCGGTGAACCTCCTGGGCAAAAGGGATATCCTCCTGGAGTATTTGCGCGCTTACCAAAGCTTATGGAAAGGGCTGGTACAAAAAAGGATTCTGGAACCATTACAGGTCTTTATACAGTACTTGTTGAAGGTGGGGACATGGATGAGCCTATTGCTGATGCAGTAAGGGCGATTTCCGATGGTCACATTATTTTAAGTCGAGATTTGGCCTCAAAAAACCAGTTTCCTGCAATAGATATTCTTCAATCCCTATCAAGGGTTATGAATAAAGTTGTTAGTAAAGAGCACCGAATCGTTTCTTCTCACCTAAGAGATCTACTTGCTGCCTATCAAAATAACGAAGACCTTATAAATGTTGGTGCATATGCGCCAGGAAGTAATATTAAAGTTGATAAGGCCATTGCTATTTATGATGACCTTATGGAGCTCATGCGCCAAATTCAAGATATGAATGAACCTTTAAGCATTGAAGACCTCTTTGACCACATGGTTGAGTTGGCTAGAAAAGCCGAAAATTCAGTTGGTAATTCAAAAAATGGGATGACTAACTAATGGCAAAGAAATTTAAATTCAAACTGGAAGGCCTTTTAAAATTACGTCATTTTAAAGAAGAACAGTTAAAAGTTGAACTTGGTAAAATAAACTCTGATATTCAAAATACCAAGAGTCGTATTCTTGAATTAAAAAAACATATTGAAGAAGCCTATACTTCACAAGAAAAGGTTCTCAAGGAAAAGACTGATGGCCAGCTCGCGCGATTCTTTCCCTATTTTATTCAGGCCAAAAGAGAAGATATTAAAAATCAAGAGAATCTTCTCTATAGTTTGAATAAAAAATATCAAAATAAATTAAAAGAAGTCAGTATCGCGATGGGCGAGAGTAAGCTGATTCACAATATGAAAGATAAGGAAAAGTCACTTTGGAAAAAGGATAGGGATAAGGCCGAGCAAGCGGATATTGAAGAGGCCCTCGGCATGAGAAGAGGCTTTAAGGAGGGTTCCCTATGAAAAAGTATGTATTTATAATTTGTCTCATTTTTTTGGGGGCGAGTTTTGCAAAGGATGAAGCAAAGTCTAAGACTTATACAGAGAAGGACTTCCTTGATGCTGTAGAAAAAGAAGTTGATTCTCGGCTTGAGCGCTATAAGCCAAGTAACCTCGTTAATCTTAGTAAAGAGTTCATGAAAAAAGAGAGAACCCTTGAATTGAGAGAGCTAGAGTTACAAAAAAGAGAGGAATCGTTAAAGGCTTCCAGTGAAGATTTGACCACTAAACTAAAAGAACTTCAGGTGAGGAGTGGAAAACTACTCGGTTGTCTTGATGAGAACGATCAAAATCAAAAGAAAAGAGTCAACCATATGGTTGATATTGTCTCTGGTATGAGACCACAAAATGCCGCAGATGTGCTTTCTGTGCAGGATGTGGCCATATCTGTGCAAATACTCGGTGCCTTATCACCTGACAAAGTTTCTAAGATATTTAATTCAATGGATAAGGAAATATCTGCCCGACTTCAAAAACAGTTCATGAGTATGAAAAAATAGACTCTGACGTATTGTGTTAATAAAGGAAAAGATGCAGTCCAACCAAATCACAAATTCAGATCTTTTAGCGCTTCTTTCGGGAAGTCCTTCTAAAAGTGCGAGCAGTGCTGACGGTGTCTTAGGTGAGTTCTCACAACTCCTAGAAGCACAGGGTTCCCTTGATGGACTTAGCCCTGATGATCTAATCAATTTCTTTAAAAAGGGACAAGGTAGCCAAACTGATCTCGATGAGTTGATGTCAAAACTTCAATCGAATGAAGGAAAAGAACTTTTAAAGTCTCTTGATTATGAAAATGGTATTTTCACTAATGCTGAGGGCGAGAGCATTGATCCGAAGTCTCTTCTACAAAAATTAAATTTAAATGAATCAGTCACAGACTCTCTTACTAAGAGTGATCTAAATACTGATTCCTTAACATCAAAAGAAAGTTTAAATAAATACTCATCAAAATTTGAGAATAGTGAAAAGTTCGCTCTCGAAAACAATGCTTCAAAAAAAGCAGATCCTAATAAATTAGACATTAAAACGGGTGAGGATTTTCTGGCACAAAGAAATGCCCTAATGAAAAAATCCCACGTTCAAATGGATGGGGATAGTCCTGTTCTTAAAAGTTTAAATCCTGGTGTTAGCCAATATCGAAAAGAGAGCATTGTTACTGATCAAAGAATTATTAAGTCTTCACCTACTGATGGTCTTGAACCAAAAGTTGAATCTTCAAGTGAATTTCAAATGAATGAAATTTTTGAGGGAAGTGGGGAAAATCAATTTGAAGTACAAACTGTTCAAGCCAGTAAAAATTCAAAGGGGTTCGACAGTCAGTTTTCTACCAAAGTACAGGTTGTAGATATAAGCCAAATCAGTGCTGAGAATAAAACTGAACTTATCAACAAAGTTGGAAATTATATCGAGCAGGCCTACGTTGCAGGTCAGGACTCTGTCGAGATGGTCATCAAGCATGATGAACTAGGTCACTTTAGAGTGGCGGCAACTCGTACAGGTGCCGGACAACAAATTGATCTTGAAATAAATGCTATGAATCGCGAAGGTCATCAATTCTTCGTTGATAATGAAAGTGAGCTTATTAAAAACCTAACTCAAAGTGGCGTAAAACTTTCTCATGTGAAAATTACGGCAAATAATGAGTTCTTTGCGCTATCAGAAGGAAGATCACAGATGAGTGATAATAACTCTCATGGCCAGGGCAGTAGTGATAGCTCATCTCAGTCTCAGCATAATAATAGAGGACAGGGCCAAGAGGGTTCAGGTCAGGATAGAAGAAGACAGCTTTGGAAAAATGCTCAAGAGTATCAGCAAAATTTCCAAGCAGCATAATTTAAGGAAGCATAATGCCAGAAATTGGTAATCCCAATGCAGCATCAAATTCATTTCGAAAAATTTCGAAATATAATGGTCCGTCTAGAAATGATCCGGCCAATCCAAACTCGTTTAAGAAAGATGATCGTGATGTTGGTGATGTTCTTAATGAATTATCAGGTGCCCGTCGTGAAGAAAAATTTGTCGATAAAGATAAGCACAATCGTCTTGATAAAGATGCCTTCTTAAAACTTCTTTCAACTCAATTAGCAAACCAAGATCCCTTTAAGCCAGTTGATCAAAAGAAGTTTGCTGCAGACATGGCCCAGTTCGCACAACTTGAGCAATTAACAAATATGAACACTAAGATGGATAAGTCATCTTCAAATAACTCAGAACAGCTCAAGTACATGGGCGCAAGCTTCATTGGTAAGGCAATCCATACTTCTGGTACAGGGATTGCTTATGACGGTAAAAAGAATTCTGTGAATCTACCTTTTCATCTTTCTCGTCCAGCTAAAAATGTCGTGATTAGAGTTTTTGATAAATCAAATAATCTCATTGCTCAAATTGAAAGAGAAACCATGGGAAGTGGCGCTAATAGTGTTACCTGGAATGGTGGTCAAATGGATGGTATCCGCGCCGTAAAGGGTGAATACCATTTTGATGTGCAAGCGTTCGATGAAAAGTTTCAGGCCTTTAAAGGTGAGACAAAAGCAGAAGGGGTTGTGACAGGTGTAAACTTTGAAAACGGCGAAACCATGCTTACTGTTGATGGCAATAAGAAAGTTGCACTTCGCGATGTAGATAGTTTTTTTAAGCCTAAACAAAAACACGCTGCGGCAAAAAATAACCAACCAAATGAGGGATTGAAGTCTCAAGCTAACGCAGCCTATAATAATATGAGTGAACAAAATCATTAAGGTGATTAAAAGATAATGGGAAAACAAGGATCAATTAACAGCATGCTTATCCCTAATGTTTCGAAACTTCCGAAACATAGCAAGGTTGATAAGGCCAAGATCGATCCGAATGCTATCCCGAATGAGTTTAAGAATTTACTTCAAGAACAAGTCGGAACTCCTCAAGGGGAAAGACCGATTCAACTCTCTGTACACGCGGCAAAACGTTTGAAGGAGAGAAACTTGGAGATGGATAACGCTGAGTTTTTTAAATTGAGATCGGCCTTTAAAAAGTTACAAGAAAAAGGTGGTCAAGACTCACTCGTTATCACAGATAAAGCAGCATATATTGTAGATGTCGCCAATAACAAAGTGGTTACAGCTATTGATAAAGAAAATATTGCAGAGAATGTTTTTACAAAAATAGACTCGACAGTATTGGTTTAAAATTTTTAAGGTTGTCATGAACCGGGATAAATAAGCTGGTCCTTTTCGGAGGCTTAAAGTTTGAGGCCGTAGCCCTCTAGCAAATCCTAGGTAAATGATGTGTAGAAAACAATAGGAGTCTAGGAGGGACACTATGGGAATCTTGCGCTCGTTTAATATTGGAGTTTCAGGTCTATCGGCCATGGGACAAGGCTTAAGCGTTATCTCGGATAACATTTCTAATGCGAGTACATTTGGATACAAGTCCTCACGGGCTGAATTTCAAGATGTGTTGGCCAGTTCACTTAAAGGTATTGATGGTGGAGATCAGCTAGGAGCTGGTGTGAAGCTAGGTCACGTTAAGGCAATCATGACCCAAGGGGATGTTGCAAGAACTGAATCTATTACTGACTTGGCCATTAATGGTAACGGTTTCTTAAGGGTAGAAGCTCCCTTTGGATACGGTTACACAAGAGATGGCTCAATGAACTTTGATAAAGAAGGTTTCCTCGTAAATGGAGACGGTTATAAAGTTCAAGGTTTTATGGCATCAGAGGAAGGCGAGATCACGAATCAAGTCGGACCTATCAAATTAGGAAACACGACTATTCCTGCTGAGGCCACAACTAAAATTGATCTAAGCATGAACTTAGATTCTAGAGTTAAGGTTAAGCAATTTAATCCTGCCGAGCCAGAAGATACCTCCAACTTTTCTCACTCTGTAACGGTTTATGACAACGTGGGTACAGCACGCCTTGTAACACTTTATTACAATAAAACAGCAAATAATAATTGGGATTACCGAGTCATGGCAGATGGTAAAGATGCCAATGGTGGTCAAGCGGGAACAATGGTCGAGATGGCCGCTGGTAAGCTTGTCTTTAATGACAAAGGTGTTCTTCAAGAAGAACAAGTTAATAGTAACTCCTTTAACTTTAATCAGGGTGCTGCTCCAAACCAGCAGATTAAGTTGAGCTGGGGTGAATCAATTTCTGAAGGCGGTACAGGTCTTGATGCTACAACTCAGTATGGTTCTGATTCTGCGATTGCAAGACACACGCAAGATGGTGCCACTGCAGGTACATTAGGGTCATTATCATTTAATGATGATGGTATCCTAACGGCAGTTTATGATAATGGTGAGTCTCGCCAGATTGCTTCAATCGCTATTGCGAAATTTGAAAATAACGAAGGTCTTTTTAAAGTAGGTAAAAACCTTTTTAAAGAGTCTCGAAAATCTGGTCAAGCAGCAATGGGTAAGCCCGGCGAATCTGGTCGTGGGGAAGTTCTCTCAAAATCTATTGAACTTTCAAACGTTGATATTGCTACTGAGTTCGTAGAACTTATGAAGGCCCAACGAAATTTTTCAGCAAACGCAAAAACTCTTCAAACTTCTGATGAAATGCTTCAGGAAGTTCTTAGCATTAAGAGATAATTAACTAGGATGGTTAATTAATTATCAGAAGAAGAGATCGAAGAGGGACCCCGCTTGCAGGCGGGGTTTCTTTTTTTCTGAGTACAAATATTGGCACATTTTTAAATCTTGATTCGCTATAAGTAATTGTTTTGTTATGGGCTAGTTTTAGCTAGAAAAGTCTTTAACATACTCTCATGCGAATGAAAGAGGAGAATGTCTAATGGAAGCTCAGTCAAAATTAATGAGAGGAATTTCAATAATTGCCCTCCTCTTGATTACAGAACCATTTTTCAAAGTCATAGTAATGAAACTTCAGACAGGACTTGACTGGAGTTTAATTTGGTCAAATATCATTGATAACTCTCATAGCTTCTCCCGATTCTTTATTTTTTGGATTCTCTCACCCCTCACGGGAGTCTTTCTTCTTACTTACTCTTCCCTTGCTTATGCTCTTTACTTTCTTTTGAGTGTTTTTAGGGTCTATTTGCTTTTCAACTATGCTTCATTTGATTGGCCTTACTTTTCAGAAAGACCCCCTATAAGTGCTTATGCTTTTGAATTGTTAAATCTTGGACTCTTTATCTTCCTATTTTATCCAATCATTCAGAGGTACTTCTTGAGTCGTTATTTAAGAAATTATTGGGATGCAAGAGGGAGAATTGATTGCGATTTTGAAGCTTTTCTTTTTATTGAAGGGGCCACAAAGGCTTATGTAGGTAAGGTTAAAAATATAAGTAGTGGTGGCGTCAGTATTGACGTCTCCCCAATAAAGGAAGAACTCAAAAGCGGCAAAATATCTTTTATAGATCCCTATGGAAGACCTTTTTCTTGTGATTTTAAATGTGCCAGTTTTCGAGAAACTGGAGCTTTTATGACACTGGGATTGGAGTTTCATAATGTCACTCCTAAAGAAAAGATTTATTTACGTTCAAGCTTTAAAGATTTTCTACCTGTTCAAAAGATAAGCGTCTGAAAATTCATTAAATTTCACAGTTTCGTCACAATCTTAGGGGGTTAAGTTTTGCCCCTTACTGTCTTTTTTTCATTCACTGCCTAAAAGATTTACAATGAAGAGGTTAAGAAAAGCTCCAAAACGGACTTTTAGAGCTTTTTAATGCCAAATCTTTTGGCACAGGTTTTGTATGTATATCTATCAGAATCTGGTTATTCCACAGATGGGGGGGAAGAATGAAAAAACTTTTAATAATAGGCCTTATGATACTCACTGCAAATAATATCTTTGCTCAAGCTAGTACGACAGGTGTTTTAACGCTCACTGGGCAAGTTGATGAGGTATTCTCAATAAGTGTGGCAGATGTCTCAGGTGTAGCGGATTCACTTGATCTTACGGCCTCTCCAACAAATCTAAAGGTAGCTGCAGTTACCGAGTCTACGAACTCTTCAATTGGATACAATATCAGTATGAAATCTGCTGGCAACGGCTTTTTAAAGAATGGAACAGTAGATTCTCTAGCTTATGAAATTAAGTATGGAGCTTCTGGGACGTTTGCAACACCTTCTAGTACTGATGTTGTCGTTAAAACGGCAACGACCAGCGGAGTTACAGTTAATAATAGTGATGTGTTTATAAAGTATACAGGAAAGAGCGCTGATCAAATGGCCTCAGGTACTTACACAGACAATCTGACCTTCACGATTTCAGCTAAATAGAAGCATATTTAAAAAGCACTTAAGTTTTTGATCAAATAACCCGACCAAATTAGTATGATTAGTCGGGTTTTACTTTTTGCCTTATTTCTCTCTAATATCTCGGCAGCAGCTAGCAGCACTTCGAGACTGCGCTTAGTGGGAATTGTTTATCCGACTCTCAGTGTGTCCCAGCCTTTTATTACAGGTCAGAGTTCAAAGGGGAGCCGTGCAAGGGGGACCCGAGTTAAGACAAATATGCCAAGTGGAAGTTATACTGTCTATGAGGACTATGGCGACATCTCTAGAGGCTCTCTTCAGGAAAAGGGCTACCGTAAAATGGTCGTGGAAGTTAAGTAATCCTTAACGTAACTCACTAAAACATTTAAAATGTATTGAGTACAAGAATATGATTTTCTTGTTTAATCCCATGGATTGGTTGAGCTTATGATTAAATATCTTCTTTTTCTCTTAACGATTACAAACTCCTTTGCTTTTAAACTGAGTCCAATGACTCTTTCTTTAACTCCTGAATCAGGGGAGAGAAGTGCTGTCTTTTCGATTATCAACGATGGAGTTAACCCTATCGCTATCCAAGCAAGCGTTAGTAAAAGGGAGATGGATGAAACTGGAAAAGAAAAGAATTCGGATGTTGAAGAAAAATTTATGATCTTCCCTGATCAGTTAATTGTAAAACCAGGGGAGAAAAGAGCGATTAAAGTTTCTTCTCTTGAAGTTAATGCTATTAACGTTGAGGAGGCTTATCGATTTGTGGCGGAGCAACTTCCAATAGACTTAAAAGAGAAGAAAGATGAAAAAACAAATATAAAAATTCTTTTAAAATATAGAGCGGCTTTTTATCTAAGTCCTAAAAAGGGGAAAGGCGTGCCTTCGTTAATTTCCTACTCTCTTAATAAAAACAAATTAAAACTCACGATAAAAAATACGGGGAACAAGCACATCCTCTTAAGAGATCATTTTATTCAACTTACTATAGGCAAGGAAAAATATGACCTGAATGAAAATGAAATGCAGGGATTATTTGGAGAAAATGTACTTGCTGGAAACATAAGAGTTTTTAATATTAAAATCCCCAAACGCTTAATCAAAAATATAAATGAATCTAAAGAAATCGTGGTGAGCCTCCTTAATAAGTGAAAAACTCTCTAATCTTTATATTCCTTTCGCTGATCTCCCTCACCCCTAGTGTGAAAGGTCAAGATGATCTCTTTCAAAAGGTTTTTAAAAAGAGGACAAAGAAAGTAGTGTCCCTTCCTTTGTTTTTTGAAGGCAGTTTCTTGGGAGATGTCTTTGTTAAAATCGAAAATGGAAACAAGCTTGAGAGTATTGAGATAGCATCGTTTGAGAAAATTACGCGAAATATATTAAAGGACGATAGTTTAAAAAATATTAAGAATAAGAGTGTGAACTATCTTTTTAAAGAAGAACTTAAGAAAATAGGAATTGTCACAGGGTTTGATCCTAAAAACCTCTATATTTATTTAGAAGTTCCAAGTCAATTAAGAAGGGTAAAGCAGTCTGACCTTTCTTTCGGTATTGTTCCCGATTGGGCAAAAGGCGCCAGAAAATCGCAGGGGGTTTCTGGCTTTGTTAATCTTTTTAATTATTACCGAAGTGATGATCTTGCCACAAACGACTCTTATACAAGTGATCAAAGTATCAATTTAAACTTTGGTAAATTCGCTTTCTTAGGGCAAACAAGTTTTCAGCGAGATAGTGAGAGTCGATTTGCTCGCCAAGATGTCAGAGTCACCTATGATTGGCAGGACAAGTTGATAAGAGGTCAACTTGGAGACTTGAATTATCAAATCACAGACTATCAGTCCTTTCAACCAGGAGCAGGTCTTCTCTTTAGTACAAATTTTAACTTAAACCCCTATCGATTATTTAATCCCATGAGTTTTAGGGAGATAACGTTGAACGCTCCCTCTAGAGTAAGGGTATTTATAAACGAAGTTCTGGTCCAAACATTGAATCTACCGACAGGTAGGCATCGTCTTGAAAATTTACCTCTTAATGAGGGGATTAATAATATTCGGCTAGAAATTCAGGATAATCGAGGAAGACAAGAGGATATCTCGTTTAAAGGAACGACTAGTTTCTCACTCATCGGAAAAGGACTACATGATTTTACTTATGGTGGGGGAGTGCCCGCTTATGATGCCTTAGGCGATCGTCGATATGACAGTGACTATAAAAAATATTTCTATATTTTAAATCATCTCTATGGATTCAACGATTCTGTAAATTTAGGTTTTGGTTTGACTGGAAATTCATTGCAGCGTTTACTCTCTTTTAGGGGATTAACTCAAAACTCTTTGGGCCTTTCAACTTTAAATGTATCTGGCTCGCAATTAATGAAACCTACCTTAGGAAATCATGGAGAGGGTCTTGCTGCACGATTCACTCATCTTTTTCGAGATTATCAGGAGAGAGAAAGACGATTAAGAACTTTTGATTTGGCCCTTGAGTATCTAGGGGTTGGTTTTTCTCCAATGGATACTCTTAATATTCGCCAAGACTCAAGTCTTACACCGGAGTTTGGTTATACTCAGTTTCTAAGTGACTATTTAAATGTCAGACTAAGGGGATCTTACCGTTTTAACTCAACTGATAAGAATCAAAATTTTTATACAGGTTCAGTGGCAACGACTTTCCTATTTAAACGTTTTTACCAGTTAAGTGGTCAGTACTCTCTCTCTGGCTTTCCTACGGGCAATAAGGATCAACAATTTCTCGTCTCTTTTAATATGTCTCTACCATCTTCCGGGCAAGTGGTTACTGCGAGTTATAACACTCAATCACAAGAATCAAGTGGACAATGGAGTTATACAGGCCTTGGAAGGCCTGCCCGTTGGAGAAGTCAGGCGAATATTCGAAAAAGTCCACAGCGAAGTCAATACGAAGTCGATCTTGGCCGAGAAGAACAAAGATACCGAGCAAACTTTAGTTATCTAAAAAGAGATCAAAAACTTGGAGTTGATTCAAACTTGAAAACTCTCAATTTAAGTACAGCAATTGCTTTTGCCGGAGGAAAGTTTTCAGTAAGTCGACCAATCAATGAAAGTTTTGCTCTTGTCGCTCTCTCTGGATCTTTAGAGGATTATAATCTATTTTTGAATAAGAATTCCAGCTACTATGAGGCCGAGACTGGCCTTCTTGGAAATGCCGTTTTACCTAATTATCAAGCCTATCGCTTCTACCCTGTGCGCATAGATAGTCGAGATTTACCCTTCGGTGCAGAAGCTCCACCCGACCAAGTTGTCATAGAAGCTCCTTATAGGGGTGGTGTTTTTATTGATATATCATCAAAACCAACAATCGCTTTTGTGGGAAAAATTCAGTTTAAAAGTAATCCCCTGGCCTTAAAAACAGGAAGACTTGTTGATGGTACGGAAAATGCCTATAACTTTTTTACTAATAGAAAAGGACGTTTCCTAGTCGAGTCCATTTTACCAGGGAATTACAAACTCTTTGTCGAAGGAAAGTTTTTGGGAGAAGTCAATATTCCAAAAGAAGGTAAGCCGATACATCGGTGGGAGCATAATTATGAATAAATATTTTCTCCACTTTATGATGATTCTTTTTTTTCTTTTCGGGAAAAATACATTTGCTCAAACCGATTGCGGATTAAGTTTAGATAATGTCAGTAATGTGACTTTTAATTGGGATGGTAATTCTCAGACCTTTACCGGTAACATAACGCTTAGAAGAACAAATACGGGTGGAAACTGTAAGAACTTTGAAATTGGTTTCTCAACGGGGTTGGCAGGTAATTACGCTCGAAGGGCAACAAGCCTAAATAGTAATTATATTTCCTATAATTTGTATAAAGATAACCAAGCAAACGCTCCCCTAAAGGCTTTGGATACCAACCCTAATAAAGGCGAATTCATAGCGATTAAATTTAAAAAGAAGACTGACGTCGTTGAGAGTGTGACTTTTGAGGCGAGATTTCTTATGCCAAATGATAATCGCTACTTTCTTTCCAAAGGACTTTATAAAGACATTGTTGAAATCAGAGTTGAGTCAAAAGGTGGCAATGTCTTAAGCATTACGAAGAATATTGAAATCTCTTTAGATATACCTGCTGAAATAAATATTTCTCTTATTAGTCCCGGGGGAACTTTTGATTCGGGTACTAAAGCCTATACTCTAGACTTTGGTACCATTAGTGCCGGTGATGTCCGAAATGTAGATTTAAAGGTTAAATCAAATGCGGGCTACTCGTTAAGTATTGAGTCTCTCTATAATGGAGCTTTAAAGAATACTTTAAACAGTGACAAGATCTCCTATAATCTTTCAGTGAACGGCATTCCTAAAACTTTTAATGGACCTTCCGTACCACTTCCATTGGGGAGCGCGCCTGGGGTCACTCCAGAGAGTGGCGTAAACTTTGGTTTGGGCTTTGTAATAGGAAGTCCCGCTGGTAAGTCATCTGGTGAGTATAAAGATTTCATTACAGTCACGGCTTCAAGCACTGATTAGATTTGCTTATGATAGCTAGTGTGAATATTTATTATAATTATCAATAGTTTTTCGCTAATTTGTCCTCAGTTAATAAAGGAGGACAAATGTCTCAAGATAACGGTCGAAGAAATTTATTAAAAAAATTGGCTTTAGCGGTTCCTGTCGGAATTGTGAGCAAGTCAGCTCTAGCAAATGCTTGTGGCATTACTCCAGAGCAAACAGAAGGGCCTTTTTATCCAATTGCAGACCAATTAGATAAGAATACTGACTTAACCCAAATTGAGGGGCGCTCGGCCCGTGCTCTTGGGGAAGTTTGTTTTATTGCAGGAGTTGTTCAAGATGAGTTTTGCCAACCTGTTCCAGGTGCTCTGGTAGAGATTTGGCAGGCCTGTGTCACTGGTAAGTACAATCATCCAGCAGATCCAAACCCTGCTAAAATCGACCCAAACTTTCAATACTGGGGTCGAACAGTAACGGATAAAAATGGAGAATATCTCTTTAAAACAATCGTGCCCGGAGCATATCCAGCTACTTCCACTTGGATGAGGCCACCTCATATTCATTTTAAAGTCCACTTAAGAGGCTTTGAAGAATTAACGACTCAAATGTATTGGAAGGGACATGCCTTGAATAAAACTGATCGTATTCTTCAAACGCTAAGCCAAAAAGAAAGAGAGCTAGTTGAAGTAGAATTTAAAAACAGAAGGGGATTTCCCTTTGGTCAGTTCAACTTGACCTTAAAAGCTCTTTAAAACTCCGCCCTCCTTTGGGAGGGCACAATTTGTAAATTAACACCGTACTTGCGTCTGTTCCGAGCAAATTAGTTCGAAACTGTCCCTTAAGTGTAAGTAATCACATGAATTTTCACATTGTAATCATTATCAAAAGACTAGGAATTACTTTAATGCCGTGCAAAGATTGGCCAGATTGGAAGTGTCCGTAGCATCATTTTATCTTGTGGATACTTATTGGAATTCGGGGCGACTATGAATTATAAAATTGTTTTTCTTTTATTCATTTTCACGATGGTTAAGCCTTGGGCCAGTGTAAGTGGCCTCGATAAGAGCACTCTCGCGGTCGATAATCTAGAGCAACAAATTCAAAATTTAAAGTTTCAAAAAAGTGCCAGTGCTGTTGATTTTTACTTAATGTTAAATTCTATTAGTGAAGAACTACAAAGTATTGCGCCAGAATTTCATCAAGATGTTGTAAGAGATCTTGAAATTGAAAAGCCTCTTCATGGAGCTCAGCTAACGTTGCTTCATAAAATTGTGGGCGTTTTTGTTGAACTTGACTACAGATTGATCAAAATTTCAGAATCTTCGAAAAATAGAACGTTACAAATTTTGTCTCTTCTTGATCGCTATGAAAATTTTAATGTTGTTTATTTACCTTTTTATAAAGAAAAGAAGTTTCGAATGCTCGTCAATGCAGAGGATCTCTCTTACGAAGTGGAGCGAAAGGAATTAAAAAGACAACTGAGGCTGTTGATAGAAAAGGAAGAACTCAAGAGAGTGAATAGTCGTTTTTCTGATTTTAAAGCTAGAGTTAAAAGAGGGGAGATCAGAAAAACTGACCCCTTAGTGTCTGAAACTCTAAATCATTCAAGTGGAAATTTAATCTCAGAGGGTAAGTTTTGGCGTTCATGGCGAAGGCGTCTCGTCGGTCAGACACTCTCGGATTTTGGCACTAGAGTGTCTTCAAATATCGTTCACCATTTGAGTGGTGCTTTTGGAAATGGTGCAGGTTCAATTCGCTGGCGTAAGGGTTGGCTTTGGAAAAATGAATCTATTCGAAAAGAAATTTTAAATCAGCTTAAACCCCTTGATATCATCACTGAAAAGGTAAGTTACACTCCCACGGACTTCTTTATTCCGGGGCACTTTGGTCATAATGCTATTTGGCTTGGAAGTAAGGATCAGCTTATCGCCCTTGGCCTATGGGATCATCCCATGATGAAGCCTTTTCAAAAAGACATTGCATCAGGTCGATCCATTATCGAGACTGATCGCTCGGGCACTCATTTTAAATCTCTTAAAGACTTTATGAACGTAGATGAATTTGGACTTCTAAGATTTAGAAAAGATACACTTGATATTAATAGTGAGAAAGAGAAAGTATTAGAGGTTTACGAGGTCGCCTTAGCTCAATTGGGTAAGAAGTATGATTTCAACTTTGATGTTGAAACGACTGATAAACTGGTTTGCTCTGAACTCCTATATCAGTCATTTGGTTCAGTAAATTGGCCGACAGACTCTTATATTGGTCGTACAACCATTTCTCCTGACAACGTTGTCTCCCTAGCCCTTTTTAATAATCCTCCAATTGACTTAGTTTATTTTGTTATAGGAACTAAAGAAGGAAGAATCGTTTACAAAGACAAAGAGAACCTCGCAGAAGATATTGGCTTTGTTAAAATAGATGGTGTTTATAAGAGACCTTATAAGGTTTGTAAGAGTGAATCAGGTCAGAGACCCGGTGAGCGCGGTGACGAAATGATTAATAAGAGAAGCTGTGAGACGAGATTTGAAGATCTGATTTACATTCCTCACCGTCCAGTTCCAGACTTAACAGCGAGCTTCTAGGGTATTTCACTTTTTAAGGATTAGTCAGACCCATTAGATCCGATTGCCTCAACAGGGCATGCCTCTAAAGCTTCAAGACATTCTTTAAGATCTTGTTCTGTTAGAGGCTGGGCCTTGACGAAGGCATGGCCATCATCATCATTCATTTCGAAAAAGCGGGGGGCTTCGACGACACAGGCATCACAGGCAATACATTGATCATCAACATAAAATTGACCATCTACATTTTGATCCCATTTTGCACTTTTATCTGCCATGAAGCCCTAAGTTAAATCTATAGGTTAACAAATTGCTTAACAGCAACTTCATCACCAATTTCTTTTAAAACAGCTTGTTTAATTTTGTTTGAAAGAACCATCTGCAGACCATTCTTTTCCTTTTCTCTATCAAAAACAGGAAGGTCTTTATCAAATGATTTTTCAATAGCAACAATTAAAGTCTTGCCAGCAAGAGCGAAATTATAAAAGTTTGCCTCTTTGTCTTTAAGACCACTGAAGATATCTTTTGTTTGCTCAGCAGCAATATTTATCTGACCAAGAGATCCTTCAAAGCGATTAAATTGAACATTTTCATCCAGGTCAAATCCATATTTCTTTTTTAGATTCGCTACTTCTTTCATGTTTCTGGCCTTTATGGCCGCTGCTAATTTTTCAGAAACTTCTTTCATTAACTCTTTAAGTTCCTTCTCTTTTGATTGGCGAATGAGCTCTATTGCTATTTCTTTCTCAAAGTCAGTGTACTTAGCTTCTTTAGCCTCTATCTTCTTTTCAACATAGATAAGGTGATAACCAAAGTTTGTCTTAACGGGCTCAGAAACTGATCCTGGACGCAGTTGAAAGGCCACTCTTTCAAATTCTGGAACCATACGACCACGACCAAAAATACCCAAAGAGCCACCTTTACCTTTTCCAGTAGGATCTTCTGTGTATTTATTGGCCATCTTTTTAAAGTTACTAGGAGTTACTTCCTTAGCGATTTCTTTAATTTTCTTTTCAGCTTTTTCTGATTCGCCACCAGGAGTTGTGATGAGAATATGTGAAGCTTTTAATTTTTCAGGGACATCAAGAGTGGCTTTTCTCTCTTTAAAAAGATTCTCTGTTCTGGCCTTATTAGCTTCGTTCTTTAGGTACTCATTAATTTCTTGTTGTGATACATCGATAAATTTTCTTAAAGCTTCTTCCTTAACTTCAGCAACATTTGCATTGAAGCGCATGGCCTTGAAGCGTCCGATCTCATCTATGTAGCGATCACTTACAGGGTACTTACTAAAAAGAGTCTGAGCATTGTCTGCAAAGACTTGATTGGTAATATCACTTTCAAAGTCTGCTGGGCTTAAGCCATTTGCGGCTAAGAGAGACTTATATTTATTAATATCGAATTGGCCGTTTGTTTGAAAGAAATCAAAACGCTTTATTGTTTCTTTGATCTGAGTGGGAGCTGCCGTTATTCCCGCGCGATTAGCAAACTCAAGTTGGAGTTTAGCCTGGACCAAATTTCTAAGAGCAGTATCTTTAATACCAAACTTTTCTATATCTTGGCTTGAGAGATCTTTTCCACCAAAGATAGCATTCTTAAAAAAGTTTATCTGACGGTTATATTCCATCTGATATTCCCGTGCGGTGATAGGATAACTCCCTACTTTTGCTACGGCATTTGGTGAGCCCTTCATGGATTCGTATCCTGTGAACATAAAGGACACGACGATGAGGCCGATGAGAAAAGTGACAAAAAAATTGGATGTTGTTTTTTGAAAATTACTACTCATTTTAAATTACCCTTTTATTTCACAAAGCTGCCTTAAATGGCTTAAAATTGAATAATCATTATGAAACAGGGCCGGCTTTTCGACAAGCTGTGCTTTTGAAAGTCTGAAGTAGTTTATAGTGGACTTATTTTAAGGATGAAGGGTTCTCATTGTGCGTCTAATTGAAGACAAAGACCGCCGACAGCGTGCGATTTTAAATATTATTGTGCTACTTATTGCCTTTGTTGGTGTTGCAAAGCGTAGTCAGACGCTTGATGAGACCTCGGCGTTCGAAAATATCCTAATTGACAGCTTTGCCCCCATACAGACGTCTGTAACCAGTCTTCGTACTGAGGTATCAAGTTTCTTCGATAATTATTTAGCGAATATTTCTGCTTCAAAGAGTAATGTTGACCTGCGTAGAAAGGTTCAGGATCTGGAAAATAGTATTAATGCGTTTGAAGAATTGGAAAAAGAAAATAAGCGCCTTAAAAATCTACTGCAATTCGGGCAAGGAATTGGTTATAAAAAAATATTGGCGCAGGTTGTTGCGTGGGATGCGTCAAGTGACTTTCGCGTAATTAGAATAAATAAAGGTCTCACTAACGGTGTGCGTCTTCAATCTCCGGTTGTAACGTCCCAAGGTTTAGTCGGATATATTTACCGATTAACCGACCATTTTGCCGATATTCTCACCGTTCTCGACAACAACAATAGAGTTGATGGATTGATTCAAAGGGTACGTGCTCATGGAATTGTTGAGGGCTTCAATAATGAAAAAAGCATAATGAAGTACGTCTCAAGGGCCGAGCCTATTATCTTAGGTGATGTGGTTATTACCTCTGGTCTTGGAAATATTTATCCTAAGGGAATTCATGTTGGAACAGTCTCTCGCATCGAGAGAGAGAGTTATGGAATAACCCAAAATGTTGAGATTACTCCAGCTGTTGATTTTGGCCGTCTTGAAGAAGTGGTAATTCTCTCAGCAGAAGGCGATGAGCAAAAGAAACGTGAGTGGGAAGCTTTAGATCAAATGGATGAGGCTGAGGAAAATGAGTCGCGCACGAATAATTCAGGGAGATCTCGATGAAAGGTGATTGGCTAAAACTTATTAGACCTCTTGGGATTACTCTTCTTATTTTAGTTGTACTAGAAATTTTTTCGACGGCATTAGTACCAATGCTTGGTTTAATGAAATACCGAATTCCTTTTAATGTTCTCATTATTCTTTACTTAGGCTTTAAGATGGAGACTCCTTATACGTCTCTTTTGATTCTAATCCTTCAGTACACTCACTCCTTTTTCTCGATTGAGGGCTGGGAGATGGGAACCATTGCAGGAGTCATTATTTGTATCGTTATTAGTTACTTAAAAGATCTTCTTCACTTATCTTCAAGTGTTATAACGATCTTTGTTACTCAAGTTTTTCAGTCTCTGTGGTTTGTTATTGTCTCCATACTTCTCTATTTGAAGGAGGAGAATTTTTCTTATATTGTCGAAAAGTTTTGGCGCTTTTTACCAGAGAGTATTGTCATTAGTTTATTGGCTCCCTTTTTCTTTGGGATACTCGACGTTATATGGAGAGCTGAAACAGATAGGGCCCTCGGAGACAGTGTTTAAGGATTAGATATGTTTGGTGAAGATGATCTAGTCCGGCAACATAAAAATCGGGCAGATGCCATTGGTAATATTATCATTTTGTGTTTTCTCCTCATCTTAGCGAGGTTATGGTATCTGCAAATTTATCAAGGAGATCTTTTTCATAAATTCTCCCTTGAAAACCGTCTCCGTAAAGAGGTCATTAAGGCCCCAAGGGGAATGATCTTTAGTCGAAATAGTGAGCTTCTCATCCATAATATTCCACGGTTTGATGCCATCATTATTCCTCAGTATCTAAAGAATAAAAAAGTGACACTCTCAAAACTATCTAGTGTTTTAGGAATGAGTTTGGAAGATGTTAATTCTATTCTGATAAAGAATCGTTCCCAGGCGCGCTATAGGCCAGTTACGATAAAGAAAAATATTTCTCTTAAAGAAGTTTCTATCATTGAAACGGAGAATTCTAAAATGCCTGGGGTTAGGGTTCAGACCTTTATATCGAGAGAGTATCGGGATGCAAATGCTGGTGCCCACCTCTTAGGTTATATTTCTGAAATAAATCAAAGGCAGCTTCCTCGTTATCGTAATCGAGATGGTTATGACTACAAGCTTGGAGACTTTATTGGCCAGGCGGGAATTGAAGAAAAGTTTGACCTTCAGTTACGAGGGGAAGACGGCTATGAGTTTGTTGAGGTGGATGCTAGAGGAAGGATGAGACGAAATATTCGTTCAAATGTTCTCTTTGCAGGAATTCAAAATAAGCAAGCACAACCAGGACATAATATTAGGCTAACAGTTGATCGCGATATGCAAATGGCTGCCTTTAAAGCACTTGAAGATAAAGTCGGTTCAGCCGTGGCCGTAGATGTTAATACTGGCGAAATCCTCGCAATGGTTTCTAGACCAGCGTTTGATCCCACGAACTTTAGTAAAGGCCTAACTAAGGAATATTGGACTTCCCTTGTAGAGGATGATCGAAATCCATTAAGAGATAGAAGCATTCAAGAGCATTACGCTCCTGGTTCCACATTTAAAACCTTTACTGCAATTGCCGCACTTGAGGAAAAAATCGTTACCGCTGAGCAGGAATTAAAGTGTGGCGGAACCTATCGCTTGGGCCGCCGAGTTTATCACGATTGGAAACGTGGTGGGCATGGGCTAACAAACGTCTATAAAGCGCTAAGAAGGTCAGTGGATGTTTATTTTTACCAAATTGCAACTCAGCTAGATATTGATAGTCTTGCAAAATATGCAAAGATGTTTGGCTTTGGTGAAAAAACAGGAATAGCTCTTAGTAGGGAAACTTCCGGACTTATTCCAACTAGAGAGTGGAAGAAAAAAAGAAGCGGAGAAGATTGGCAGTTAGGGGAGACGCTTTCTTGTGTCATTGGCCAATCATTTGTTTTAGCAACGCCCTTACAGTTGGCCATGGCCTATGCGGCCATTGCTAATAACGGCACTCTTTATAAACCGTATCTGATCAAAGAAATTTTCTCTAATAGTGGGGAAATTATTAAAGAGTACAAACCTGAAGCTGTAGGAGAGGTAGATGTCAGTAAAAAATCCCTCAATGCCGTTCAGCGAGGCCTCTATGAAGTTGTGAATAACCCAAGAGGAACAGCTTATTGGTATCGAGGTATTGGCCTTGAAATGGCGGGAAAAACCGGAACGGCCCAGGTCAGGTCAATGTCAAGCAAGGAGCTCTTTGCTCGTTGTGAAGATATGCCTTATAAAGATCGTCACCACGGTATATTTGTTGGTTATGCTCCATTTGATAATCCAAAAGTGGCCGTCGCCGCAGTTGTCGAGCATGGCTGCCATGGCTCAAGTGCAGCAGCTCCTGTCGTTAGAGATGTAATAACCACTTATATGAAAAAATATATGCCTGATGTTCATAAGAAGAATTCAGAAAATCAAAGACGAATTTACCGCCGTCAACTTCAGGAAAAGAAAGAAAAAGAAGAAGAAAAGAAAATTCCCCAGCAGGCAGATAACTCTGTTGAGTCCGATGGAGGAAGTGAAGGATGAATCGTAGCGCTATAGTTGAATTCTTAAAAAAATATGATTTTACCTTTTTTGGTATCACTCTTGCGATTTTTATCATGGGTGTTTTTAACCTCTACTCCGCCACTCATGCCTCTAACTCAGATTTAATGGCAGGCCTTTTTAAGGTTCAGGCCGGTTGGTTTTTCCTTTCGCTCTTCGTTGGTGTGGCCGTAAGTTTTATTAATCCTAAGAATTATTTTAGATACTCTTATTTCTTTTATTTCGTTGCAGTCGCTCTTCTTGTCCTCGTCCTTGTTCTTGGCCATAAAGGAATGGGAGCACAGCGCTGGATTTTATTGGGTCCCATTCGACTTCAGCCTTCGGAAATTACAAAGATTGCTGTCATTCTTGTGTTGGCGCGTTGGTATGCTCGAACAGGACCAGAGAAAGAGTTAGGCTTTAAAGAGCTTATTATTCCGGCCATTCTTGCAATGGTTCCCACGATTTTAATTGTCGCCGAACCAGATCTCGGAACTGGTCTTCTTGTTCTTCTTATCTTTCTTGTGATTAGCTTTTATCGCCGCTTAAAGTGGAAGACGATTGGAATCTTGGCAATCCTTGCTCTTGTTAGTGGTGGGGTTATGTTTAAATTTGGATTAAAAGAGTATCAAAGGAAAAGGATTGTAACCTTTCTCAATCCTGGCGCGGATGCTCGTGGCTCTGGCTACAATGCGATTCAATCTAAAATTGCCATTGGCTCTGGAAAGTTTCTAGGAAAAGGCTTTTTGAAGTCGTCTCAGGCATCCTTGAATTATCTGCCAGAGAACCATACGGACTTTGTCTTTTCTATTTTCAATGAAGAACATGGCTTTATTGGGTCCCTCATTTTGATTTCTCTTTATCTCATTTTATTTTTCCGCTTTCTTTGGCTGGCCCAATCTGTTCCACGAATGTTTGACTCAATTGTTGCGGTGGGGATCATGGCACTTTTTTTCTGGCACACTTTCATAAACATGGGCATGGTCATGGGAATTATGCCTATTGTGGGCCTTCCTCTGCCTCTGATGTCCTATGGTGGTTCGAGTCTCGTGACTTTTGGAATTTGCGCCGGAATTGCGACCTCTCTTTCAAATGCTAGAAACCTCTTCTAAGGCCCCTTCTTATGGCCTCTCTTTTGCAAAATAATAGGTAGAAAGCTTAAGTACTACCTATTATCAAGGGGTTATTAATGACAAATACGTTTAAATTTTCAACATTCGTCATCAAATTATTGTTATTTTCATTCGTCTTAGCTTCCTTTGCTCTTTCATCTGTTCGAGCTGCTCAAAATAGTGAAAATGAAAAAATGGTTCTTGAAACTGTACGCCTAAGTCTTTGGTACCAAGGAATTCATGAGGTTCAAGGTGACGGACAATCTATAAGCTATGATCAAACTGAAGAACTTCAAAAAGCGATGCTGCGTCACGATAGAGAGAGGAATTCTAGCTCAATGGATGCTCGTAAATAGACAAATGTCCGCTTGTTTATTTGCGTGATGCAAGATAACTTGATACATAGTCTTAATTACATACTAATGTCAGTATGTTTATAGATCACTGGTTATGAATAAAATCTCGTTAATCGGAAGTCTTCTTAAAAGGATTTACCGAAATTACAGCTCCGAGCTTTTAGACTCCCTCCAACAGAGGGGCTTTACCGATCTTCGTCCTAGCTTTTTAGAAGTCCTACTTTACGTCTGTGAAAATGAAGGACCGTCGATTAAGGAAGTAGGGCGTGCTTGTGGTTTAAAAAAACAAACAATGACTTCGCACCTAAATGAACTAGAAAAACGTGGTTATTTAGAAAGACGTTCCAATCAAAGAGACAAGCGAGAGCAAAATATATTTCTCACTGAGTATGGAGAGAAATTTAAATTAAATCTCTTTGAATGCATTGATAGCATTGAAAAAAACTATACGGATGTTTTGGGAGAAGTTGAACTCGATCGTGTTCAGCATCTTTTAAAGAATTTTCATATCAAAATCAATTCTTCTCGTAATAACGAACTTCCACTTTAAGGGCTTAACCTTTAAGAGAAGAAACATACCTGCTACCACGCTTTCCAGGCCAAAACTCGTATCCACCACTAATATTATTCAAATTAAAATGGCCATGCTTAACAAGAAGCTCACAAGCTTGAATAGAGCGGACACCTCTTTCGCTGATGACAAGGATAGGGATTGTTTTACTAATTATTTCTGAAGATCTTTGTTGAAGCTGTTCAAGAGGTATATGAATCGCTCCCTTCAAACGTTCACTGGGAGTAAAATGCTCACTAGTAACATCAAGAAGAAGAAAATCCATGTCGTTATCATTAAAAATTTGAAAAGCTCTTTGGGGAGGCAGATCATTATAAGGTTTACCCATAAGGATCATAGAGTCATCTATTTCATGGCCATTTTTAACACGAATAAGATGACTTCTTTGGAGAGTAATTGAAAAATCCATCTTCTCATCAAGGCGGGCAATATTTTTTTCGATATTAGTCAGACGTCCATTAATTGATTCTAATAATTGAAAAATTTTAAGGTCCATGAGTTACCTCTAAAAAGTGGGATAGAAATTGCTAAAGTTGACTTCACCAGTGATAACAATCGTGAGAAAGCAGGCGGTAAAAAAGGTTACTCCCTCATACACACCATAACCAAGCTCTACGTTTGAATTGTCTTGCTGACCATCATCCCTTACTAAAGTATTTAGATCATCAGTAAGATTAAAAATAACTTTCAAACCTTTTATGAAGATAGGAAGAATTATAAGAGAGAGAAGGATTTTTAATACAACTTGAATGGCATACCATTTGATGTTCGTCAGTGGAGTGTTTAGGGCGGATGCAATAATAAAACTCCAGCCAATAAAGAAACCAAAATAAGATACGGCAACGGCAGAGTTCTTTTGAATGAGAAGTCTGTTAAAGGAGAGGCGACTCATTAAAGGAAAGGTTTTTGTGGCAAACCCAACCAGAACGAGAGAAAAGAGCCAGAGAAAAAGCAAAACGACCAAAGAGGACCCAGAGGTTCTTAGTACAACTTTCAAAATGAAGGCTATACCGATGGCATGAACAAAGCCAATAAGGGAAAAGGCGAGACTCTTTCGTTTAACGATTTCATCGTGATAATCAAAATTATAAAGAACGATGCTCTCTATCGTATAAAGACTAACGAGGTAGACAATAAAACCAGAGAACGCCCTGATAAAGAAGTCCATTACTGCATAAAGGAAACCTTGATCTAGGTTGAAGTTGAACTCGGAGAAGACAATACCTATGCCTAGAAGTCTTGCAAAAAAGTGAAGTGACTCGGCACCATTTTTTGAAGGATAAAATTTTTGTAGTAGATTTCCACGGTTTGAAGGATAGATGAGGTTGTGGGCCAATCGATAAACAATTAACGTTAGGCAGATAAAGATAGCAAAAACAATCCTTAGGATGAGTTTATCAAATAATTCATTCATCCTTTGACCTCAATTTTCTTAACTTTCCATGAAGGAATTGAAATATATTCTTTTAGATGATCTAAGAAATTTATTTTAGATTCCTTTGTTCGGTAAGGACTTGTCTCGTAAAGACGTCCTGTTATAGAGCCCTTTGTTCCAAACTCTTGGTTTAATCCATAAAAAGGAGTGTCATTGTTCATATGTATCTTAACTTTTTCGTAAAATTCATAATTAGGTCTGTATTTATCCCAGTAGAATTGTATCGCAAAATGACGGTAAACTCTGTGAAAATGCCACTTTCTCTCACCTGAATTATGATACTTCCAGCCACCAAAAGCGGGATCACCAACATAAATACTTCCAGGAGGAAGGGGAGTTGTTGATTCCACATTATTTCTTTCATAGCGTCTAAATAAACTCATCCCAATATTGGCCTGATTTTTCTTATAGAATTTATTATTTGTTCGAACGACGAGAAACTCAGGTTGTTTAAATCCGTGTACAATTTTAAATTTCAAATAATAGGTCTTAATAAGAAAACCTGCCTCAAAAGCATCAACTAAAATAAGAGACAGAGGTGCTCCCGAGAAGAGCCCAGGGAAAACCTGTTCACTTTGTACAAACGTTGTTTTCTGGGCAGAGGGAGAAAATGATTTAGATAAACCCAGGAAAATCAGAATGAGGAGTGTATATAATGAAATCTTATTCATAGGGGTTTATTATCTCCGACCTCTTGCAAAAGTTGAAGAGAAGAAATTTTACTGGATGGTGTTGCTCGGTTATTGGCGCGTCAGCTTAGCAAGCTCGCTAAGTTGTTTAGGGTTCATTGTCTCGGTGTAGCAGTGAAGCCTATTAATTTCATGACTTTTTGAGAATTTTTGAAAGAGTTCAGTGGCTTGATCAATTCCAAATGTTTCTAGTTTATCCGTTCCAAAAAACTTACGAACAACCCTCATTGTGAATGGGTTACTGGTATCGTCCTCTTCGTAATACTTAGATAAACGTCCTTTTGAGGAGCAGCGAATAAATTCTAGGCCCTCTGACTGTAGGAAGTTTTGAATATTTTCTAATTTTGGTAGTTGATTTTCATTGAAAGATTCATAAATTTTCGCAGGAATTTCATTTCTTACGATTTCACCAGCATATCGATTTGTGGATCTTCTCATAATTTTCATAAGAAAGTGATCATCGTGTTCAATATACTTTTCAATATCAGCTGGAATTGTATATTCACTGGGACTTGTCTCAAAATACTTATATAAAAGTTGTTCTAGGCAAACTGCACGGTAATGGAAGTAAACCATAACAAACATATGGTAACGACTTAAAAGAAAATCATCAAAAGTGACTACTGCGCGTTCTGTAATTCCAAGATAGGCTTTTTTATCTTCAAGACAAACTTCAAGATTATCAAGAAGCCAATCAAGATCATAGGCTCCATAACTAACACCACAAAAGTAGCTATCTCTAAGTAAGTAATCCATGCGATCACAATCGAGTTCACTTGAGACAAGTTGGTGGAGGAGAGGAAAATAGTTAATATTATTTAGAGTGAAGTAACCGGGGTCATTGGTTTTTCCTCTGATAAGATCGGCAATATATTTTCTGCTGACACCAAATGTTTCTTCCATCGCCTTGAAGCTTTCAGAGAAGGAACTATCAGCAATTGATTTAATTGTGTAATCTTCGTGCGTGGCCCTTCTATTTGAATTTTGATCAGAGTCAGTCAAAAACTCGTTGGGTATTTTAAGCTCAGGTAAAGTGGGCATGACAATTTCAGTCGTATGCGAAAGGGGAGCATGACCTATATCGTGAAGAAGGCAGGCTAATTTAAAAGTCTCTTTAATACGTGTAAGTTCACTATTTGCTTTAGCATCACGAAAGAGTTTACCAAAGGCTCTTTCTCCAACATTCATAACTCCAATCGAGTGAAGAAAGCGTGTATGGGTAGCGCCTGGAAAGACATATTCTGAGAAACCAAGTTGTTTTATATTTCTTAGTCTCTGAAAAAAGGGTGCCCTAATAATCGGCGCCTCTTCTGCTAAAATATGGATAGAGCCATGGACTGGATCACGAACTTCCAAGAGAATTCCTTTATAAAGTGATGTGAGCTTAAACTAGGAGTTTTTCTCAAGTTTGTCACTATTTTCGACAAGCCAAGCGTTGATATCAGCAGATTCAAACATTGGTTTTCCATCGATATAGAGGCACGGAACGGTCCTTCTGCCAGTATCGTTTACAAGGCGCTGATAGCTCTCAGGATCACTTAGAATGTCTCTCAATTCTACTTTGATGTTTAGCTGATCTAATTTCATCATGACTCTTACGCAAAATGGGCAAGAATCAAATTTAAATAACTCTAATTTTGGACCAGACATACTTATCCTCGATAAAAAAAGGTCCCTTCTAAGGGACCTTTTATAGATATCAAAAATTAAGGTGAGATCAAAGACCTATTTGTCTTTGTCTAGGCCTCTGGCATAGAGTTCATCCTCATCAAGGATTTCAGGCTCTTCTTCTTCATCTGGTTTATCAAAGGCATCGTTGTAGCCCCAACCAAACCCATATTCACCGGCCTGAGTGTCTTCCTCATCAGGATCAACTTCTTCACTAAGTTTTGGCGTTGTTGGAGGATCTGACTTCGCGCGATCAGTTCCTTCTCCAGCTGGGTTTAGGCCCATTGCTTGCTCTGGTCCATCACTTTCTATGGCCACAACTTCAACCTCTTCCATTTCTTCTTCAGCTTCTTTTAAAAGCTCTTCATCAATAAGGGGCTTATTCCTTTCTTTGTATTTACGAATGGCTTCTTCTCTTTTGAGTCTTTTTTGTTCTTCAATATCTGCTTTTGTCAGTTTTGCTTTAACGGCCTTCTTTGCGACTTTCTTTTTGGCGACCTTTTTCTTTGCGGCCTTCTTTGCAACTTTTTTTGCTGCTTTCTTTGTGGCCTTTTTAGCTACTTTTTTAGCCGCTTTCTTCGTGGCCTTTTTAGCAACTTTTTTAGCCGCTTTCTTCGTGGCCTTTTTAGCTACTTTTTTAGCCGCTTTCTTTGTGGCCTTTTTAGCTACTTTTTTAGCCGCTTTCTTTGGGGCCTTCTTCGCTACTTTCTTTTTGGCGACTTTTTTCTTTGCAGCCTTCTTTGCGACTTTCTTTGTCGCTTTTTTCACTGCTTTCTTTTTAGTGGCTTTTTTAGCAACTTTCTTCTTAGTAGCTTTCTTAGCAACTTTCTTCTTAGTAGCTTTCTTAGCAACTTTCTTTTTAGCGACTTTTTTAGCCACTTTCTTCTTTGCTACTTTTTTAACTACTTTCTTTTTTGCTACCTTTTTAGCAGCCTGCTTCTTTGTTGCTTTCTTTTTAGTCGCTTTTGCCACAATGAACACCTCTGTTATTAAGGAAATAAAGTTTATAGTTGGCAGTATAGCCAAGAGGAAACAGGCGAATCAAGTTTTTTTAGCCTAAAATGGCGGCGGATTGCCATATTCTTGGAGTCGCCCACCATCGAGGGTGTTTCTCATCCTTATACCCTGCATTGTTGTCGATGTAGAGTAACCCGTGGCATTAACGGGATCGATAAATATTGGTAATCCATCAAAACCATAAGGGGTGCCGGTGTCGACAACCTTATTCATGGGAATGAATTTAGTGGAATAAAAGTTTCTCTTGGCGATGCCGACAACTCCAGCACTTGCCCCGAATACGGAAGTCAAAGATCCATCATTATTAGCCCCTTGGCGCTGTCCAGGCATATATCCTGAGAGTCCCTCGGTAAGATCACCAAAGGTAGGGGTTTGCCAGGTGGAGCGATAATAGTACTGAAAGTCGGGTCCCCTAATAGATTGGCCGGTGTTAAAGTAGGTGGTCGTGTTCACGGCCAATGGGGTAATTCCACATCCTCTTTGTGTCACTGAAAAGAACATATTAAATTTTTGGGCCATGGAGAGTGTGTCACACTCTGGATCAGTAGGACCTGATGGTCCTATGAGGGGTAATTTATGAATAGTATCAGCGGCCGTAAGGTAGGCGTTCCCACCTCTTGAGGAGCTCGCAGATAGGGCGCGCATTCGATTGGCAATTTGTTCAAGTGCTGTTGTATAGGTCTGAATCGCCGTGGAATTTTCGGTAATATACCGATTGATAACGTCTGTAATGGCCGCTGGGCTATTATAGAGAGTTTCACTTCCGTATAGAGGGGCAAAAAGGCGATATACTTGGGTATTCGTGTCTCCCGCCGGAGGAGGAGCTCCAGGGATTTGCTGAACGTATGAATTTCCATCCATGGTCGTCGGATTATTTCCATCCACATCCATTAAGGGGATCATGTAATTAAGGGATTCGTAACGAGTGGCCCGTCTTACTCTATGAAGACTTTGAGTGATTTCTTGGATAGAAAAAATAGCGGCACCACCAGTGCCTACTTTATTGTCTCTAAACTTTCGAAACTGCTCAATGTCGTAGAGCCCAAAATCTTTTTCTCTTATAAAGTTCCTGTAAGCGTCGGCATCATTTGGAGAGTTCACTAAATCATTGATGGGAAGGATACCTTCCCCAAGGTTACTAATTTCACTGTAATTCTCAAAATCATAAATTAGATTGGGAATCCCAAATCCAGTAGCACCGCCACTCACCGTTGGATTTCCTCCAACATCCGCGCTACCTGCACTTGTGATCCAAAAGTCAGGAATGGTCGGAATCGGATATCCACCTTCAAGAATCTGTCTCGCGCCATCGTCTGTAGAAATATCAGGAATGGAAGCCGTATTAAAAGCACTGATATAGTTTGATGAGCTTCGTTTTGTTCCTGAGAGAGTTTTGAGTGAAGCATCATTTCCAGTAAAGCCAGCATCAAAGAGCAGGGGACCGATGCGGCCACCAAAAGGCTTTGCTGCAGCATAAGTTTTAAGAGTAATCCCTTGGTTTTCAAAAAAGGGATAAAAGAGTCCAGTGAATTCAGCGGCACCTTCTACAGCGTAGTAAGTTACGACCTCGGGGTTTTTAACAAAACCTAAAATATAACCTGGTACTGGAATGGCGGTCTTCGTACCACCACAAGCAGCTTCTGCATCAGGGACATCAGGTCCTGGAGTGCTAGAGACAAAACTTCCAGTCGCCGGGAAAAAGGACGTATAAAACATAGCATAGTTAATCGGCATGATTTTTAAATCGAGGTATCTTTTTTGAAGGGCTTCTGGTTCGGTTGAAGGGATGAGGAAGCCACTTAAAGAAGACTCATTTGCCGGAAAAGGTTTCGGATCAAGTTCTGTTAAGCGAAAGCTTGAAGAAAAATCATTGGATTCATTATTTTCTTTAAAGGCCCCTCCACTAAGATTCCTAAAAGCACTCCAAAAAGCTTTAGTAGGCCTCTCATTAAAAGGTAGTGAGCTGCCGTCATTCATGATGTCTTCAATGGAGACGCAATCAACACCATTAGTATTTCCAGGGTTTCTGCAAATCGGTCTATTGATTGCGGGAGTATTAACGATGGCCTCAAGGTTTCTCATTCTTAAGGCAAGTTCAAGGGACTGAACCCAAGCACCAATTCTAGAAGGGGCAATTTCTGGTACACCTGGAAAAAGATTGGCGTTTCCGGTCCCATAGGTCCAAAGCATCGCCGCACCCATATTTATATTAGAGCGATCGGCACAGTCATCTGCTTTTGTTTGAACAATAGAATTTAAAAAGGCTTCGTGTTGTTCAGAAATACTTGGAAGACCAACGGTATTAAAACGAGGAAGACCAGGGAGAGTGACAATTTCACAAATATTATTATTTGAACCAAAGTGAATGCAGACTGAAGGAACATTGTAGTGGTCATAGATACCACTTTGATAATAGCGACAGTTGTTACCTGTAAATTGGCGCAATCGAAAGTTCATGCCTTGATTATTAAGTGCAATGTTGCCATTGCAAGATGGGTTGCTTCCTGGTGCATTTCCATCGATATTATCAATAGCATCAAGGCCAATATTACCAAGTATGTAATACTTAAAGAGCCACTCTTTATATGTGTTTCTAATTTCCCAATTGAGATAGCCAATATTGGTGAGTTGGCGTGCCTGTACAGCGGCTCCTGCAAAGGCTGCTGCATCAACAGAGTTTTGCAAATTAATTTTGGCCTTAACAAAGAGGCCGACGTTCACAACAAAAGCGATAAATGTAGTAACGACCAGAAGAACCATGCCCAAGAAAATAGAGAGCTGACCGGCTTCTCGCCAAGATTTTAAAAACTTTGTACGTTTCTTGGTTTTCGGACCTTGGTCACCGCTGTCTTTTTGACCTTCCATTTTGTCCTTGAAATGCTCATTTTGCCGTCTAATAGGTGCCTTAATGCTACTAGGGTCAAAATACATGGTCAATAAAGTCGTCTAAGTAACTGATAACTTTAATTTGGCTTTTGGAATACCTTTTGAAATAAAAATAACGCTCCTTGTTGTTTCCGATCCCAAGGAGGGGGTACGTTAGTAGTATTCGGAAAACCCTTCAGGCATCACTTTTCACTGAATGTAGGGAAACCTATATTTTCACAACAGATGCTTCTCCCAGAAGCCGTCGCAGGGCGGCTTCTGGTCTTTTTTGCCCTCTCAATGCGAGGGAATTTACCCTGCTATAATGAGATTGGAGGATTTTTGTCTATGAATCAACGTGAAAAAACCTGGAACCCTTTAGAGGCAAGAACCTATCGCTTTAAAAAGCATGCCCTGCAGTTCTTTTGTCCTCTGTGTCGGACTGAAAGGTGTATCACGATTGGCCATCGTTTAACTTATTTAAACTATATGCAAATAACTCTTTTGACGGCCTTAGTTACCGCGTCTCTTTATTCTGTGGCCGGTTTAAAAACTCTCGCAGTCTTTTTTCCAATTTGGCTCACTTTTGAAATGACCAGAAGAATGCTCTTTAGCAAAGAGGTACCTTGTCCTCATTGTGGGTTTGATGCATCATGGTATAAGCGAGACGTCAAAGTCGCTCGTAAAAGGGTTGCCGAATTTTGGGATCAAAAGACGCCTACAATCCAACCCGCCAACGAAAATGAGAGTCAACTTTCACCTTAAGTGATCCAAATGTCACTCAGCCCCCTCTCTTTTAAATAGAATATTAAGGACTTAGAAATCTCTTGTTGCCTCGGCTCTCGCAGAGAGATTTGGCAAGAATTTGGTGCTTCTAAAATTCCGATGATCGAGATATGTTGAAGCATCAAAGAACACACAGGCCACTGGCCTTAAACATGTCATAAAAGGATTCTAAAGTTTGTTCCTTCTATGCTTAAAAAACAGGAGACTTCACCTATGAGTATTAACAAAGTTATGTTGATCGGTCGTTTAGGATCAGACCCAGAACTAAAGTACACACCATCTGGATCTGCCGTTTGTAATTTTTCTCTCGCAACTTCTGAGAGCTGGACAGACAAGAGCGGACAAAAACAAGAGAAAACAGAATGGCACCGAGTTGTTGTTTGGGGCAAGCTTGCTGAACTATGTAATCAGTACCTGGCCAAAGGGCGCCAAGCCTTTATTGAAGGTTCTCTTCAAACAAGACAGTGGGATGATAAGAGTGGTCAAAAAAGATACACAACTGAGATCAACGCTAAGAATGTTCAGTTCTTAGGCGGTCAAGCTGGTGCTACTCAAGGTAGAAATGACCAAGATCAGTACAATCAAATGGCTCCTCAAAATGAGAGCATCATGAATCAAGATTTTGATATCTCAACAGATTCAAATTTTACGGCAGATGATATTCCGTTTTAGAAATTAATTTTAAATTTAATAATTTTAAAGAGCATCCTTCGGGATGCTTTTTTTATGGGCTCAGAAAATCCCTTTGATTATTTGAAATATTCCAAAAGGCCCTGATGTGTAAGTCTTTTTGACTAGGATGAGAGAGCTGAAGAGATTCAAGGTGTTGAGGAATAAAAGTGATGACTCCAAAATTATCAAATCCTTTTTCTATATCGGATAAATATTTATATCCTTCTTCTGGTGTGTCGATGACGACTCCAGGCTTTTTGATGAGAGAATAAATTTTCTTAGAATTTGGGGAGAGTCGATTCCATTCAATAGTCGAATCCGTATCGTTATGGGCTAACTTTACGATACCTTTTATCCGCATTTGCCATTTTCTTTTGGGGCAATAAAAGTGAAGCGCAGACGAACTCTTTTCAGTTAGCTCGTGCCATTTTTTAGACCGAATATCGGTATGAATAATGAATTGAGGAAGACTCTCTACCATTTGCAAAGAT
>JAIPEG010000036.1 GCA_021737405.1 Bacteriovoracaceae bacterium | reverse complement strand
AGCAATTCATCAAAGGATTTACTTGGACATTCTGAGCAAGTACTTGATGTTGAGGGCCTTCCAAAAAAGAAAGAAGTCCAATGAAGCAAAGTGTTACTGTCAACTTTAAAAAAATTATCATATAATGGCGCAATAGAGACATAGTAAATATTATTATGATGCCTTCTGGCATTTTGCACAAGCAAAGCATTCCTTGTCCAAAAAAAGAGAGAGAGTTTTGAAAGAAATGACACTAACAGAACATTTAGAAGAGCTAAGAAAGACTCTTATTCGTGTCATGATCATTCTTGCAGTGTCCTTCTTCGTTTGTTACGGGCAAGGAGAGTATATTTCTGAATTACTTTTAAAACCATTGAGAGAAAGTCTCGGTCATGATGGTCTAGGAAAAATTGTCTACCTAGGTCTTTTAGATAAAGTGATGTCTCAACTTCAGGTGGCTTTTTGGTCCTCTATTATTATCAGCTCTCCCTTGTGGTTTCACCAAGTTTGGAAATTTGTTAAGCCAGGACTTCACAAACACGAAGTAAAGGCAGTGAGACCTTTTTTGGCCGTAGGTTTTCTTTTCTTTTGCCTAGGTGTCTCATTTGGTTACTTTTTAGTTTTTCCTCTAACTTTTGAAACACTTTTAAGTTTTGGTGTTCAAAATGTTGAGGCAACAATTAGCTTAAAAGACTATCTGATTTTAGCGAGCAAGGTTCTTGTTTTCTTAGGCCTAGTTTTTCAACTTCCTAATATTCTTTTGATTTTAGGATTCATGGGCCTCGTTACAAAGTACAGCTTGAGATCCATGCGTCGCTACATCTATGTGGGTTTTGCGGTTCTATCTGCCATGCTCACTCCTCCTGACCCCTATACCATGATGGGGTTATGGATTCCCCTTGTTTTACTTTTTGAATTTGGTATTTTAGCCGTCGCCGCTATCGTTCATCCTTACTTGGCCCGTCATCATAAATGAGGTTCCTTTGAATAATGCTTGTAAGCTCTTCATGTTTTTTTTGGGATTGTGGTTAGGTTTAACCTGCTTTCTTGACTTCTATGCTGTACCTACGATTTTTAGGAGTCTCTCTTCAAGACAAGATGCTGGAAGTCTGGGAATGATTCTTTTCTTAACGTTTAATAAAGTTGAAATTCTTCTCGCATTAGCACTTGGTGTTTGTGCTTATTTTTTTCGAAGCCAAATCCAGTGGAAGAAAACTTTTTGGACCACTCTTGGATCCCTCTTCGTTTTAACATTGGTTTATACTTTTCATATGAGTCCAACAATCATTGAAGCAAATAAGAAAAAATACGAATTAGAAGAGTCGAGTCAAGAGTATATTCAACTTGATAAGACTCATCAGCAGTATCATGGTCTTTTTAGAAAAACTGATGGGACAAAGATATTAGTGCTTTTATTTCTTTTGGGTTCTACCTTAAGAAGAAGAGAGGAGAAGGCGTGATTTTAGTAACAGGTGGAGCAGGTTTTATTGGTAGTGTTCTTGTAAAGGAGCTCAATAAAAGCGGTATAGATAAAATTTGGATTGTCGATCGATTAGAAAGTGATGATAAGTGGAAAAACCTTAGAAGCTTAAAATTTACTGATTATATTCATGCTGATGAGCTCTTTAATTTAGGAGATGACTTCTGGGATCTGGTTACACAAATTTATCACATTGGAGCATGCTCTTCGACCACAGAGCGGGATATGGATTATCTTTGGGAAAATAATATTAACTTTTCCAAGATGCTCTTTAGCCTGGCAACGGAAAGGGATATCCCTATCCTTTATGCCTCTTCTGCGGCCACTTATGGTGATGGAGACGATGGCTACTCAGATGAGCATCAATTAATTCGAGGTTTAAAGCCTCTCAATGCCTATGGCTATTCTAAACAAGTTTTTGATGAATGGGTTCTTGAAAGAGATGACAAACCATCTTTTTGGTTTGGATTAAAGTTTTTTAATGTATTTGGTCCAAATGAATACCATAAAGGTGACATGAGAAGTTTGGTCCATAAGGCATTTGGGCAAATTAACGACAACGGAGAAGTTAAACTTTTTAAATCCCATAAAGATGGGTTTAAAGATGGAGAGCAATTAAGAGATTTCATTTATGTTCGAGATGTCGTTAAGGGAATGCTTCATTTTATGGAACAGCAGGTTCCAGGCTCCTCAGGCATTTATAATATGGGAACAGGAAAATGCCGAAGCTTTTTAGATTTAATGAAGGCCACCTTTTCAGCAATGGGTAAAACGGAGAAAATTGAATTCATTGATATGCCGCTTGAAATAAGAAATCAGTATCAATATTACACACAAGCTGAAATGAAGAAATTTCATGAAGTCTTTCCAGAGTTTAAGTTTACTTCATTGGAAGAGTCGGTAAAGGACTACGTTCAAAATTATCTTCTGCAAAAAGATCCTCATTATTAAGGTTCGTAGAAGGACCACAATTCGTCCGACTCATAAACCTGTAGTGGTTCAATCGGATCGAGAGATGTCATTATAAGTCCATTTGAAATAACAGCGGCTGGAATTCCTCTCACTCCGGGGGCGAACCTTTTTAAGAGGGGCTCAAGCAGACAAAAGACCTTCTGACTTATAAACTCTAAAGGCCGACTCTCTTGTCTTGATCCGATTATCAAAGAGGGTCTAACGATAACGAGAGCAAATAGATTCAAGGCCTTCAGTTCTTCTTCTAATTGCCCCTTAACCTTATTGTAGAAGATTGAGGAATCTTTATCAGCACCTCTGGCAGTTATAATGGCAAAGGTCCCCGATGGGTTGGCCTCTTTAAAGAGCTTGGCAATTTGTAGAGGGATTTCATAATCCACCTTTCTAAAGGCTTCTTTAGAACCAGCCTTGTTAATAGTGCTTCCCAGGCAGCAAAAGCATATATCACTATCAAGTTGTGCTTTTAAGCTCTCTAAATCGGTGAGGGGATTGATAACAACTGAGATTTTGTCACTTTGGAGAAGAGGGAATTCCTTTCTTAGGACAACGGTGATGGTCTTAATTTCAGAACTCATTATGCAATCGTTTAATAAGGATTGGCCCACAAGGCCACTTGCCCCAAAAAGTATGACTTTCATTTCATCACCAAAAGTTGAATGATTATTTTAATTTCCCTGACAGTATCTTACACAAGGGGTCAAAAAGACAGCGCCAACTTGGCCCATGTGTCGCTTTGCTATCGTATGAAATTTATTGAATCCCTTGAAATTACTAGGGTTAAAAATTGGCACAGGGCTTGCTTCTATGTATTCGACTGCGGACTAGGATGGTCCCCCAGGCAAGAGGCCTGGTCACAATCGGAAGTAAGTGAACTTAACCAAAAATGGTAAATAGGAGAATAGGTTATGAAGCAGGCAACACTAGAGCATTTTAAGCAACTATTCACAAGCATTCTAAACGACTCTCTTATGGAAGACCTTTCATTAGATGAGGCACTTCACTCTCTTCCTACAGGTGACCTCGTTGACCAGGCCCTAGGAGATCGAGATCAGCACCTTGCCCTTAAGCTAAAGGGGAGACAAGGATTCTTTCTTAAGAAAGTAACCATCGCTTTAGAAAAGATCGAAAATGGAAGTTTTGGTCATTGTGAAGAGTGTGATGGAGACATTTCAACAGGAAGATTACTCGCAAGACCTACCGCCACTCTATGTATCTCTTGTAAAGAAGAACAGGAATTTGGCGAAAAACATATCCCTTACCAAAAGCGCTCACACACTCATGGACTTGGGCTAAGTACTCAGTCGGACAAAGTCATTTCACTTAACTTTACTGATAACAGTGGAGATAATAAGAAGGGCCACGTCGCTCAACAGAGCTTAAACGTATAAAATTCAGTTGACCAAAATGTTTGTCACGGAAGATAAGCAAGATGTCATGGATGATAGTAATTAATAAGACGATTTCTCTCCTCAAAAAGTCGTCGCAGGAAAAGAAGGGGCTCCATTAGGAGCCCCTTTTAATTGATGGGTCTTTAGCTAATAAGCTAGAATACTAAGGTGCACCACCTTGTTAACATTTTTCTATTAATCCTTCCCCTTTTGAGTCTTGCCTCTTGTGGGAGCGTCGTTAAAATTCCCTTAGCGAGATTTTCAACTCCAGAGACTTCTGGGATTGGGGTTACCAAGCTTGAGGCTGGAATTGTAAAGGCGTTGCGCTTACAACCAAGTCCAGACTTAAGGGCAGAAACTGTATCCTCTGAGCCAATTTTAGGTTCTAGTCTTGCCGGTATTTTAAAGCCTTCATTTGGATTAGCAGATAGTGTCGACTTTGAACTACAAATGGGAAGTCAGCAGGCAATTGAAGCCGGTATAAAAATTCAACTTTTTGGAGCACCTGCAGTTTCAGCGGGAGCGGGTAATTTTTCATTGGCAGTTCGTCTTGGTTACTCCATTTATGTTTCTGGAGAAGAGATCAACGCTGGAGAAGTCTATAGTGAACCTCGGCTAGATAGAAAAATGACGGTTGAATCGGGCACCGTTGTTTATGAGCTGATTACGGGGTATCGATTTACAGCAGGCTTATTAACTTTTGTGGGGGTTTTTAAAGATGATGGTCGCTATAACTTAAAATTTAAAGAAGGGGTTCGCACCATTATCATTCATGAATATAAAACCTTTGGTCAAAGCTTTGGTGTTCAATTAAAAAAAGGTCTATTGCTAACAACTCTTAATGCGGCCGTTGGAGATATTGAAATAACAAATAAAAATAAGAAGGAGAGCTTTTTTAATCTTGGGCTCTCCTTTGGGATATTATTTTAAGGGCGCAAATCTAAAGTAAACGGTGCTGAAAACTTACTTAAAACTTTTCTATTTCGATCAAGGGCAAGTACTCTAAATTCATAAGTACCCCAGTTTGGTAGCTGACGAGCAGGCATAAGATTATAAACTCCCTTTGTTCCATTAATGATGACGTAGCCTAATGAATTAACGGGATCTGGTGCTGTGCCATTGGGATTTGAAAAACTCGTATCTGGCTTTGAGGCCTCAAGCACGACAGATGTCGCTCCACTTACTCCAGAGAGATCAATACTCAGGGGAACAGGTAAATTTGGGTTATTGCTACTTATTCGCGTTTGGCCATTTGCTGTGGGTGTTGGTGAAATATCGCCTGTTGGAGGAGGGGGCGGGTTTCCACCTCCATTTGTCGATGGACGATACCAACAAAGTCTTCTCGATCCAGTTTCTTGATTATTTGCTCGATTGCAAGTTCCAATATTTGGATTGGACTGACCAATCTCTTCGTCATAATTCACGGTACAAAGTCCCCCCTGGAAATAGGTATCTAATCGACATTGATAGGGAGGGTGAGAGTCAAGAGTTTGATTGACTTGAGTATTATCTGGACTATCAAATGCTGGCATTCTTCCCGCTGATAATACAGCAAACATTCTGGTCGTTGATAAACCGGCCATACCAATTCTCATACATAAGGCCTGATCTTCAGCATTTCCCCACTCACTAGAGCATTGAGATTTTAATGTTGAAGGTATTCCCATTTCGGAAACAATTTGTTGATTATCATCAGTAGACCATGCTTTTCTAAGACACTTTGTTGCTGCAAAATAATCACTTTGACCTTCATTTGAGGCCCAACCATTTGTTCCCGGATAGCGGGGAACACCCCCAAGGTGATGACCAATTTCATGACAAAGAACTAAGGCAAATCCATCGGTAGTGATTTCTCCATGGCGGGCAAGACCACCATACATTTGCACGATCCACTCATTTCCCTGGCGAGTGGCATAGGCATTAACCGTCGCATCACTCCAAAGCCTTTGAACAGATAGCTGTGCTCCCTTAGACTGAAAAATAGGATTATAAATATTCGCAATTTTATCAATGATATCGTTAAACTGAATCTCAGTAATGCCATTTAGGGCCTTATGCTCAACGGGAATACGCCAATTATTTCTTGGGAAAAAGCCTTTTCCTCCTACGCAAGCAAAAGATTGGTATGAATAAAGTAGAGTTATAAAAAAGGTTATAGTTATTCGCAGGTAATGAGTCATTACACAATCCTTTGCCTGTCCTAAGCATTTGAATTTTTGATATGTTTCACTTTTCGGTCGTAGGGGCGCGAATATGCCCTTCTAGAGGGGATTTTGAGAGGATAAGAAAAAATTGCCGGGCGAAAATTAGGCGTTCACCCTAAGTCTTTGTAATGAATAGGCGATAAGTTGTGAGTTAAAGTAAAAGGAGTTTAAATTGGCCATCATCGATCAATATAGAAGCATACTCACCGTATTAATAGAATTTGATGTGACTCCAGGAGAATGCGAAGAACATCTTGCTGAGATTAAGTCATTCTTTAATGAAGTGGTGCGGGTTCAACCGGGCTTTATTTCTACCAATCTTCATACCTCTCTTGATAGAACAAAAATTGTTAATTATGCCCAGTGGAAGACGGAACAGGATTATCAAAATTTTCTTGAGAATTCTGAAGCACAAAAAGCGGGGGAGAAAGTCTTATCCCTAAAGCCTCGCACTATTCTTTTGAAAGTGGCCTTTGCTTCTTAATTTCTAAGTAAATCGGGGGAGGTAGTATTCTTGGAATATCTCAACCATGGTTAAGAAGATAATACAGATAAGCGGGCCATAGAAAATCCCTGCCATGCCAAAAGTGCTCATACCGGCAATTATGTAAAACAAGAGTAGAAGAGAGTTTACCTTGATTCTCTTTCCCATAAATTTAGGCTTAAACCAGTTTTCAACAACGAGAGCGACAGTAGAAGTATAAAGAAAGAAGGCAGTACCTGTCGCTTGTTGTCCAATGGCGAACAGATAGATGGCAGCAGGGATTGTGATGATGGATATTCCAAGCAGTGGAATAAAGGCCAGCAAAACCATTACTGCTGACCAAAGAAAAATAGACTCAAAGCCCGCGAGCCAAAGGCCTAGGCCCGCAAGTAGTCCCTGGATGATTCCACCAAGTCCATTACAAATGAGAGTGACATAGTTCATTTGGCTAAATTTTTCTAATATTCTCTCTTCTTGATCGTTTGGCAATGGGCTTAATTTAAAGGCAAAGGCCTTCATCTTATCGCCTTCGACAAAGATCGTGAAAACGGCAAGGATCATGATCAGAAAATTAAAGAGAAAGGAGATAGTATCTGAGACCCAATTATTAACGGTACCAAAAACTTTACCACTATAGCTTTGAGCTTTTGATAGGATTTGGCCATAGAGCTCATTTAGGTCGAGTTCAAGGCCAATGATTTCCGACATCGAAATCAGAAAAGAGCCCACAGGTCCTTCTCCAAAGAGGAAATGCTTGACCTGAGTGACAGAGAGACCCGCCCGAACACTGCTGTAAAGTCCAACAGTTTCCTTAGAAATTTGTAAAATAATGATAATGACAGGGATAACCAGCAAGATAATGATGATCGAGGTCACGATAAAGGCACTGAGTTCATTTGAAATATTAAAGCGACCTTTTATATAGCGATGAAAGGGATAGAAAGTGCCCGCAGTAATAGAAGCAAAAGCTAAAGAGTGAAACATCCCTTTAAACACATAGAAGTTTATAAGGATGATACCTAAGAAGATAAAAGTAAAAATTTTTAAATTAAGTTTATCGCTACCTTGGGTCACTCTTATAAGCCTTTAGATATCACTGAGTTTATCTACAAGGTCAGGGTCATCAATAAAAGGATTGCGATTACCTTGAAGTTCATAAATTCTCTCATGGCGTCTGATTTCATCGCTATCGATTGGATCAAGTCGGTGCCACAGGCGAAGGTGAACTTCTTCCTCGGCGGGAACGTTCATTTTATAGCGAACAGCAAAATAGAAAATGGCTCTTGCTACATTTCCTTTGTGGGCCTTAGGTGGCTCAAAGGCAGCAGTATTTCCATAGATATCATCGCCCCTCAGAGAAGCCTCACAACCACTAACTTTCTCACCATTTACTTCTCCAAATGGAATATTTCCTCTCGCACTATTGGCAACGGCCTTTACGGGAAAGAGGTGGTGAAGATCACTCTTTTGGGCACCTTTACTCTGGCGGCTGCTGAACCTACTTTGAGGCCAAGTATGCTCGCAATTGATTTCTTGATGATTGGGGATTTTTCCCGTGCCGACACCGTCCTTAGCAGTAAAATTCTCTTCACAGTAAGTGTCGGTTACTACATTTTGACCATTCTTATTTTCTAAATAGATGTCACCAAATAGGTATGTCCTCGCTTCTTTGTAGCTGAAGACGACATTATTAGCGATAGCATCACCAAGAAGAGTTTTTAACTTTTCATCTTTCTCTTTTTGAAAGCTTGCCAAATACTTGGCGTAATACGGGTGCTCATCCAGAGAGGCCCATACAGAAGAGCATAAACATAAATTAAGACCCAGTATGAGGATCCCACGCATATTAAGGTTTTTCATTAATCCGTCCTTGGATGTTTTCCCTATTTCTATAAGGTTAGCATCTCTTAAAACGGATAAGAAAGGTATAAGCGGTTAATCTTTATGAGGATTTTGTTAATTTTGACACACTAAAAGTGTCGGTTATTAAAAGAGGTCCTCTATATCGGCCGGTTTTGAAAACTCTTTTTTAGGATTATAAAAGCCTTCATATCGCTCTGAGACCTCATCAAACTTAACCATGTTGTATAGGGGGCGACATTCACAGTTGGCAGTTATGTCTCTATAAAGAAGGCCATCTCTTTGCCTGGGGCACGCAGTCATTTGTTCACATTTATTTCTTGAGGCCATTTCTGATTCACTTTCTTCATAACAAATGGTTTTTGTATTTCTTGGCTTGTAGTCTCTAATGTAATTAATTTGAGCCACAAAGAAGTCTTTTGCGTAGAGATCTAACTCTGTAGCACATCTTTTCCCAGGACCATCTTTCTTTACAACGATGACTTTAGCGTAATGAGAAACGTCCGCTAGGCAGCCGATCTGATTACTCTTCCAACTAACATATTCAGTTGTCTGCATTGAAATTATTTCTTCTGGAGAGTATTGAAGAAACTTAAAGGCGATATCAAAGGCCATATTTTTTTGATCTGTCGTTGTCGCTCTTGCCATGTGCTCACATTCAAGTGCAAATACAGGGGATAAAAGGGCGCTAAAAAAAATAGTGAATAGTATCGATCTCATATGGATATCTCCTCAATAGATGACCTCTTATAGCTCTAGTGGGTGTGGGATGATAGACCCTGAGAAATTATTACGTTTTCAAGGGGGGAAGTAGCTGATATTTCAAGATGTATTAGATATGAACACATAAGTTTTACAGGATTTTCTAAGAAGGATTGGGTCGGGCCCAGATTTAGGCATAATGAGGAAAATCTTTTTTAAGAGGTAGTCTAATGCTTAAATTGGTTACGATTCTTGCTCTTTTTTGCCTATCGATGAATGGATTTTCATCTTATCAAATTGATCGAAAGACCGCTGGGGAAATTGAATTTCTCCTTAAAAAGGATGGAAAGGGGAAGGTTGGCCTTCTCGATACCTTATCGCAGGTTATTTCAAAGGATAAAGCAGTAAAGGATTTTTCTCATTTTATGGTTGATCTTTGTTTAGACCCATCAAAGTATGAGTTTCCAATAATGACTATCAATACTGAGGAGTGTCGCATAGAGCTGGTTGAAAGAAGGGTTCAAGATGATCTGGCCTTCGTCGTAGCTGACTCTTTTTCCGAGTCTCCTGATGCTATTGTGATTGAAAAGTTTTTAAATAATTACCTTAATAATTATCTAGATAAAATGAAGGCAGTGATTGAGGTTTTCAGCAATTGGAATTAGATCATTCTAGGAAAAGCTTTTTCTCTCTTTCTTTTGAGGACTTAAGGAGTTTACTTAAGGAGAACTCCTTAAACGAGAGTGGCGCAGCACTCATTTATAATTGGATTTATAAGAAGATTCTGATTTCGCCTAATATTCCTAATCTTAGTAACTCAACAAAAGAATTCATCAGTAAGTATTTAGATCTAACTCTGCCAAAGATCACTCTGACTCAAAAAACGACAACTGAAGACATTTTGAAGACGACAACGAAGTTTTTAATGACCTTTGCTGATGGCAAGAGCGTTGAAAGTGTTCTTATTCCTTTTCAAGGAAAGTACACTCTATGCCTCTCCTCACAGGTCGGCTGTGCGATGAAATGCTCTTTTTGTTATACAGGAACTCAAGGGCTTGATCGACATTTGAGTGCTGAGGAGATTGTTGGTCAACTCGTTAGCGCTCTTCTTTGGCTAAAAGAAAATGACGTCGAAGAGCGAATTTCGAATTTAGTCTTTATGGGGCAGGGAGAGCCTCTTCATAATATGAATTCAGTTCGGAAGGCCTGTGAGATTTTCCTATCTCAACATGGACTAAGTCTTGGAAGAGAGAAGATTACCATCTCAACAGCAGGTTATCTTCCTGGTCTTAAAGAGTGGCGGGATAATCCTATTCCTGTCAATTTGGCCTTAAGTTTTCATTGTCCAGATGATTTAATTCGCTCTCAACTCATCCCTTTAAATAAGAGCTATCCTTTAAAAGAAATTCTAAAAACGATTAAGAGCATCCCTCTTGAAAGAAAACGATTTATTACTTTTGAAATACTTTTAATTGATGAGTTAAATGACGGACTCTCTTTTGCCCATGAAACTGCTGAGCTTATTAAAGAGATGAGCCCATTAGTAAATATTATTCCTTTTAATCCTTTTCCAGGGACTCCTTATAAGAGGCCAACAGATGAAAAAATTGATCAATTTAAAGAGGTTATAGAGAGTTACGGCATTGCCACTATGGTTAGGCGAACCAAGGGAGATGCCATCTTGGCTGCCTGTGGTCAACTCAGATCTGTTTAAGACCTTTAGGGAACTGAGAACCCTTGAGTTCTTAAGACTTCTGAGAGCTTGATTAGAGGAAGACCAACAATTGCATTTTGATCAAAACAATCAATTTCTTCAAATAAACTAATTCCAAGTTGCTCAATTTTGTAAGAGCCTGCGCAATCAAGTGGGCGATCTTTTTCAATATATCTTTTTATTTCTTCACTGGTTAAAGGTTTCATCTTTAAAGTGATGACCTCTACCCAATCTTCCCTCAAGGCGGGGCCTAAAACACTGGTCGCAGTAAAAAGCTGATGAGTATTACCCTGAAGCATTGAGAGTTGTTTGAAGGCGCCTTCAGGGGTATGAGGTTTACCAAGGATCTCTCCCTCAAAAAGAGAAACCTGATCTCCTCCAATGACAATGGCATCTGGAAATTTCTCGGCTACAGACTTTGCTTTTTCAAAAGCCAATCGTTTCGTTAATTCAAGAGGGTCAGTAATTTGATCTTTATAGTGATCTTCATCGACATGAGAGGGAGCACATTCAAAGTTAAGAGCTAACTTTTTTAAGAGTTCGAATCGGTAAGGCGAAGTACTGGCAAGGATGAGTTTTTTCATAAAAAAAGCCCTGTGATTTGAAAATCACAGGGCCCTCAAGAAAATTGTTTAGGCGTTCATCTGATTTGTGAGGTCTTGAATAAGTTGTTGAGAGCGCTCAACAAATTGCTCCTTATCCTCATTTTTAAGGCCCTCACTTGATATAGAAGCTAGGTCGCCAACATAATGAACTAGCTTTTCAACAAGCTGCTCGTTATTCCCTTTTTCATGGAGCTTAAGAGCATTTTGAATAAGGGCATTACTTGGGTTGATAACCAAAGTTTTCTTAACAGGAAAAGCTGTTTGCCCTTGGCCCATACTTTGGGCCATTTTTTGAAAGCGCTTCATTTGCTCATCAACTTTATAGTAAGCAGGTGTCTTGGCCCCTTTAATCTTTTGAACTTCAACACCCATGGCATCAGGATCTTCTTCTGATTTGTCTCCAAGAAGAACTCTCTTAAAAAGATCTTGGACCTTCATATCTTCTTCATTCGTGTTCTCTGACTCTAGAAGGTTTGATAATTCTGAATCAATGGAAGAGAATTGAATCTTTTGCTCACCAATAGCGTGCATTTCAGCGTGTTGCATGAAGTGAGGATCGATATACTCATCCATCTCTAGGGCGAAAAGACCAGCATCCTTAAGTTGATTTTTTACGGCGTGATCTACCTTGTCTTTTTCAAAATAAAGGATTTTATCGCCAACTTTTTCACGATATTCAGCAGGAATGCCTTCTTTGAATTCAGGAAGAGTGACATATTTATCATCAGAGTTTTTAAAGATGATTCTCTCTCTCATGGCCTCGTCAAATTTAGTGTCGGAGACACAGCCATATTTTACAAAGAGTCCAGAGTCTTGCCAAATCCTCTCATACTTCTCTCTGTCATTGTTAAAGAGCTTCTTAAGAGATTCCGCTACTTTTTTAACAACATAATTTGAAATCTTCTTAACATTTGGGTCACCCTGTAAGCTGGATCGACTTACGTTTAGGGGAATATCCGTCGAGTCAATTGTTCCTTTGAGAAGGCTTAGAAACTCAGGAATGATATTTTTTACGTTATCACTTACAAAGACTTGTTTAGAATAGAGACGAAGGTTCTTTTCATTAAAAGGCATCTTAGGATTAATCTTAGGGAAATAAAGAATACCCTCAAGAGTAAAAGGATGATCTACTTTTAGATGAAGCCAGAAAAGTGGTTCCTGATCCATTGGGTAAAGCTTTTTATAGAAATCTAGATAGTCTTGATCCTTTAATTCGGTGGGGTCTTTACGCCATAAAGGAAGAGTTTCATTTACATTGTAGCTTTTAGGGTCTTCATCTTCACCCTTATCATTTTTCTTAACTTCACAATCGATGACTTCAATTTTGTAGGGCATGAAATCACAATATTTTCTTAAGATATCGAGAGTTTTAAAAACACCTAGAAATTCTTTACTTTCTTCATTGATGTGAAGAGTAATGGACGTACCAACTTCACTTTTTTCAGAAGGGCCAAACGTATAATCAACGTCACCCTCACATGTCCACTTGGTGGGTTTTGAACCCTCACGCCAAGATAAAGTTTCTACTTCAACGAGGTCGGCCACCATGAAAGCTGAATAAAAACCAAGGCCAAACTTGCCAATGATATCAGCAGATTCACCAGCATCTTTCATTTTATTTACAAATTCTTCAGCGCCAGAGAAGGCCAGTTGGGCGATGTATTTTTCAACTTCTTCCTCTGTCATGCCAATGCCATTATCAGAAATGGTGATAGTACCTTTTTCTTTATTTACAAGAACTTTGATCTCACCAGTCGGGATTTCAACATTTTCAGTACGACCTAAAGTCGCTCTTTTTGTGATGGCATCAGTTGAGTTACTGACGAGCTCTCTTAGAAAAATATCATGCTCACTGTAGAGCCATTTTTTAATGATGGGAAAGATGTCTCCCGTTTGAACCGATATGGTGCCTTTTCTTTCAGTCATAAAAAAATCTCCTTTTTCTATTAATAAATTTTTTTACTATAATTTTCGTGTAATAAGATGGGGGCGATAGCTTGAGAGTCAACCCTATGGTATTAATTTTTGATAATTGATTGGTTTTTTTGAGTCAGTATAACGTACTGTAAATACAATAGAATTGAGGCATTTGTGATTGATTTGAAAGAAGCGACAGAAGTTCTTGTTATGACCACTGGCGGCACGATCGAGAAGAGTTATGATGAATTTGATGGCTCACTAGAAAATCGTGAAAGTCAGATTAAAGAGATGATTATTTCTCGTTTAAGACTTCCTTATACCAAAATCTCGGTCTTCTCCTTAATGGCAAAAGACAGCCTTCATATGACTGATTATGATCGCACGTTAATTCTAAAGACCATTGAATCTCATCTTCCTAAAGGTAAGCCGATCGTTGTTCTTCACGGAACTGATACGATGGCCAAGACAGCAAGTCTTGTATTTGAAAAGCTTCAACATTCAGGACTTCTTAAGGCACCTGTTGTTTTCACGGGGGCAATGAAGCCTCTAGGTTTTGAAAATTCCGATAGTCAGCAAAACGTTACAGAGGCACTTTTGGCCGCAAAAATTCTCAGCCCAGGGGTATATATCTCTTTTCATAATCGCGTATTTGAATTACCAAATGTGAGAAAGAATAAAGAGAAGCGAACCTTTGAGTCTTTTTAAAAAAGGGTAATAGTTTGTTAAAAGATCTTATATACTCCACGAAAGAACTGATTAAAGAGCATTTTAATGTATTCGTTATTTTTTGGATTCTTCTCTTAATTCTTGATCTTTTAAACTACTTCGCACAATTTAATTACGGGTATTCAGAGGAGTCATCTCGTTATATAGAAATGTCTTACCAACTTCTATTGGTTTTCTATAGCGTCTGTTTTTTTCACAAGGTTAGCTCAATAGAGCAGGGAAGGTTCTTTTCTCTTTCTAGGCTAATGGGGGAGTCTTTATTGTTAACTCCTGGCTTTATTTTACAGACAATTTTCTTTCTCATTACCTTTATCCTAGGAACAGTTCTACTAATCGTTCCAGGAGTCTGTGCCCTATTTATCTTTTATTTCGCACCTATTCTTGCGGTCATATATCCTGACTACAATGGAAGAATCTTCATTCTTTCAAAAAATATTTTCATGGATAATTGGAAGAGTGCTGTCGTGGTGATTCTCTTCACGACAATATTACCACTTATCCCCGATGGAATTGTCTGGTTTTCGTCAGGAGCTCTAAAATCTCCTCTTACACCATTCTTTGCCCCAATAGATGGAGCGCTCTTTATCTTTTGTGAAACCATGCTTCTGTGCTTTTTGTTTCCCATCTTAAAACAGTATCGCGCTAAATAAGAAGGTCTTCAAAAAAATATCCAAGGGATTGATCTTTTTCTAGGAGATGAACCTCAAGGACCCATCGCTTTGAGGAAATAGTTTCAGACCAATCTTTTAGTGGCCCTTTATGATGGAGGGCATGGGGAAACTCACTTAGTCGGTGGCCGGCCATTTTTAAATTAAAAATAAGATTTTTCCTCTCAGCTATCTCACAGGCCAATTCATAAAGGGCCTTTCCCGATAAACCCTCATTCATCCAATATTGCTTTAATTCACTAAAAAGCTCTTGAGCTGGATTTTTAAAGGAGGGGTCTCCTAGCTTAAAGGTTTGCCCGACATCAGCTTCATGATCATAGAAGACGGGACCAATATCTAAGAAGAAGAGATTATCTTTTTCTAACTTTATATTTGGGGTGGATGTATCCCTAAAACTGCAAATTGTATTTTGATGAAAGCGAATCTTAGTGGGGTGCCACCAGCGCTCAACATGTTGAGAGTCATACTCGAGGACCTTTAAAAGATCCCCTTCAGACATGCCGATTTCTACTTTTGAGGCCACTTTGTTAATGAGCTCCCAAGCTTCTAGGCGAGCTTTTTCAAAGAGATTAGGGTTAAAAGAGTGACCGATTGTTTCCATAAAAAAAAAGGCCTTCTCTAAGAGAAGGCCATATCATTGATTTAATTTAAATTTTAGTTATCTCTATCTTCAACTTCACTAGTGTTGATGAAGCGATTTTGATCATCATCAAGAGACTTTAGGTATGTTTCAACGTCTTTTGCTTCAAGTTTCTTATCAGCAACAAGCTTATCTCTCAAACGAACATCATATTTCTTGTCTTCTAGGGCACGAGCTAAACGCATAGGATCCTCTTCATTATTCTAAGTTTCTAAAAATTGGTCAGAAGTTATCATTTTTTGACCCGAGATGTCCACAGTACCTTTATTAATGATAGGTAGGAGGAGTATCGTCATCGTTTTCCTCTTCTTCTTGAGGAGGCTCAACAATATGTAAGTGACTGATTTTACTCTTTCTTTTTCGAGACCGGGCATGAGGAGTTCTTGCGCCCTCTGACGAAGCCGTACTTTTTGTCCATGGAAAGAGGGATTTAAGGTTGGGATTACTTATAAAAACCATCCATAGAAAGCCACAAAACATGGCACCGAGTTGGGCCCAAGCAAATAGGCCTCCGGGTGTAAAAAACCCGTGATAGAGGTTCATGCCTACTAAAAGAATAACAAACCACTTGGCCTGGAGGGGAAAGAAGAAGAAGTACATGGTTCTTTCAGGAAAAAGCACGCCATAGGCGACACACATCGTAGAGGCCATGCCTGCCGGTCCAGAAAGGGGATAAAATTCAAGGGGAGTGCCTGCGAAGAAGATAAGCCCAACGAGAACAAAGATGAAGGCAGCACCTAAAATTGTGGTGAGGAGAAAATAACTATAACGACGAGGGCCCCACATATTCTCCAATTCAGATCCAATAAACCAAAAAATGAGACCATCAAAGAGGCATTCAAGAAACCCATGGGGTAAGAAGGCATAGGTGAGGACCGTCCATATCTTACCACCAAGTAGGCCTCCACTACTTAGGCCAAGATAGGCCGCTAAGGAGACATCACTCTTTCCTAAGATAGAACTTAGGATAAAGAGAGCAAGGAAAGTGATCACAATGCCCTTGTTAATACGGCTCATTGCTGGGAATTGCATTTGCATTTAATGGGCTCCTTGGGGTTGGGAGACTTCGATAAGAACTCCGCCCGTACTTTTTGGATGAATAAAATTCACTAAGCAGTTATGTGCTCCCTTTATGGGCTCTTCATTGAGAAGAATATACCCTTTAGATTTTAAGTCAGCACATGTTTCTGAAACATTTTTTACGCGAAAACAAAGATGATGAATACCAGGTCCTTTTTTATCAAGGTACTTTTGAATAGGACCATTTTCTCCGTAGGGCTCTAGTAGTTCTATATTTGCGCTTTGATCAACTTTTGCAAAGGCAGTTGTTACACCTTGCTCTTTAACAACTTCTCTTTCTTTAGAAAAGGTGAAGCCAAGGTCTTCATAAGTTTTTTTCGCCGTATCAATTGAGTTAACAGCGATAGCAATATGATCTAGAACAGAATCTTTTAACTCTGGAATCATTTCTTCTCCTTTGGATTTTTTATGGGGGAGATTTTCTGAAGCCAATGTTGAAGAGCGAAATAATTTTCTCTTGTATCTTCTTGGGCCCAGATATCACCTTTAAAAAATTGCGCTCGATTTTCACGATCCATCTTAGCGTAAAGTTTAAGAGCAATGCTCATTCTTTGTCCGGATTCGTTAATTATGTCATTAGTATATTGGTCTGCTAAAAATTTATTTGATTTTAGATATTCTAACCTTACCTGTTCTTCAGGACTGAAAAGCGGCGACCCATCTTTGTTTGATTGGCCTTTTATGGGCGGGGAGAATAGTAGACCCAAAATGAATAGATTTTTAACTAAAAGCATTTCGGCATTATAGCTTCATATGATCGTTCTTTTTAGACTAGGTGCGCTAGGAAAACTATAGGTTCGTTGGAGGATCAATGGCGCCAGAGCAATCCGGATTATTGGGATCAAATGTTGGAATGTCTGGTACCTGGGGTGGCACACATAGACCATTCGTGCATTCACCAAAGGTTGGAACATTGTAGCAGCGTCTCGTACAAGTGATTTGTCCCTGGGCAGTAACACCAGTTTTAACAATAAAACAGGTTGATATATTTTCTTTGCGACAAAATTCCTTAGTGACACATTGCTGACCAGGAGACTTTGAACAAAAATTCTCCTCTCCCGGATTATGAACACCACAAGTGCTGCTAATTCCTGAACAACAAAGTGACGAACACTGAAAGTCAGAAGAACAGGATTCACCAGTATTAAGGTTTCCTTCACCTGGTTGATCTTCTAGGCACTGAGAAACTAGAGATTTTGACCAGCATCTTTCATTAAAACAGCACTCATTGGCACCACAAGCATTAGAGTTGGTACATTTCTTTAGAGCACTGTAGCGCACTTCATTGCCTTCAAAATCTGTTTGAGAGGCCCGAGTTAATTGAAGTTTGATATCTTTTGAAGCATTAAGTGTTTTGATTTCACCTGTTTCAACATCTGTGTAGATAAGATCAATTGAACCCGTGATATTACAACTTGCGATGCCTTCGTTAGTAAAATTATCGTAATTAGAAACTCTTAAGTTACAACCATCAACATTTTCAGTATTTCCTGCAGCAACCAGGCTTCGAATGGATCGGGTGGAGGCCAATTGATCAGTCAAATCACTAAAACCAATATATTCTAAATTCGGCTGTAGGCTCATTTTTCCTGATCTTGGAAAAAGGAACGACTTTTGACCTGCTTGAGATTTACCATTGAGGTCTGTTGCCGTGTTTACGGGGGCATTATTTAAAGCTGCTTGGAAAAGGCCACTAGGCTCGGTGCCGTTATTACTTATGTCACTAAAGACAGCTTCTCCTGAAATTTCCCAGAAGCTTCGGTTAAGTGCTCTGTAGGGACCAAGATAAGTATAGGCATTGCTATAGGCCGTATCTCCATAGGCGACCTTACTTGTCGAAGATGATGAAGTCGTTGTTTGAAGCACATTCTCAACTGAAGTGCGGTGATCAACGTCAGGTAAGCATTTCTTTATAAGTTCTGTTTGTGATTGGTTCGCATAGCCTGAACCTGTAATATCTAATTGTGGCTCGCTTGGGTTTATGGCGGTTAGGTTGCCACTATCTAAATAATACAAGCCTGAATCTTTAACTTTTGCATAGGCATAAAGGCAAGTCTCGCCAGCACTATCACACTTATCATTTGTTGAACTAATCGTGAAAGTAGGGTCATCTTCTAAGAGAAGCCCTCGACAATAAAGACCTGAGTCTCTGACATCAGTTGTTGGCTCACTAAAATCATCACCACTTCCAAATTCAGTGCCGTCGTCATTAGTATCGTAATCTTTATAATCATAGAGATCGTAAAGAAGACGCATATCTTGAAAGGGCTGATCTTCTAGGTCTAAGATAAGAACCTCAACGTCTGTCTGAGGAATAATTCCTGGTGCTCGGCCAACAGTTGCTGGGATAATGATTTCTTCTCTTTCTCGACCAAATCGAAAGCGCACCGAAATAAGCTTGTCATTAAGGCCTGAAATATTGAGGCCAGATAAATAAAGAAAGCCTTTATAGTTTTTGGGAATGGTTACTTTGGTTTTGTAGGTTCCTGTGAAGGGATCAATAATGTGGCGAAGTTCAGATTGGCCATTGAGAATAATATCATCAGCAATTGTGCCAACACTTCCATTGCCTGGACCTGCTCCATTACCACTATTATCGGAACTGCCATCAGTTCCTTGTTTATCAGACGTTGTAGCAGCAGATCCTTTTCTTTTTGAGCTTAAGCCGCCACCATTATCAACGCATGATGTAATACAAAATATCGTTAAGATAAAGATCGTTAAAGTTGAATGGATTAGGCCTTTCTTTTTCATAGTCTTCACTTACTTATCGGATATCCCCTACAAAACTTAGCTATTACCTTTTAATTTTAACCCCTTACCAGAGTGCGAGAGATGGGTATTGAGTGCAAATGGTAGTTACCTAATAAAAACAGATGTTTAGGGTGTATTTTTAAAATTACATAGGGTCTACCTTGAGAAATTTGTCGCCATATATGCGAGGCATCTCATTCCAGAAGTTTTGAAAACGTCACTATTTCTGAATTGAGTATTTAAATGCTTAAGTTATTTTGATGAATCTGACATTTTTTTATGAGCTTTAAGCAATGTCTAGTAGCAAAGTTTAAGTCGAAGCTATGCCCTATGGTAAAGATAAGGTAAAATTCGAAACAACAATTATTTTAGAATATCGAACAGAATTTCTTAATGATAGAGGGATTATGGCCAACCAAAAAAATTCCAAACCAAGTGGATATGAGCTTTGGCGGATAATGCTAAAGCCAGAGAAAAACTTCTATATCGTCAGTTTTACTTATGCTTGTGCAATTTCCTTGTTATCTCTCGCCATCCCCATTTCAGTGCAGGTGCTAGTAAATACAGTTACCTTTGCCGTCTTAATGCAGCCTTTGATTATCGTCAGCTTACTATTGTTGGCCTTGCTCGTTTTTTCGGGAATTTTGAGAGGACTTCAAGATATTGCCATCGAATATTTTCAAAGACACTTCTATGCTCGCTCAACTTTCGAAGTGGCCCATCAACTTTTAAATGCAAAAGAGAGTAGTTTAAAAGGTGTTTATCGAGGTGATCTCGTCAATCGATACTTTGATATTATGACGGTTCAAAAGAAGGGAGCCAAATTAATGGTAGGAGGCTTCTCCCTCGTTTTACAAACCGTCGTCGGCATGTTGCTTTTGGCCTTTTATCATCCGTACTTCCTGGCCTTTGATATCGTCCTTATTTTCTTACTCACTCTTGTTTGGATATTGTACGGAAAGCAGGCCCTTGAAAGCGCGATCTATGAATCAAAGGCCAAGTATAAAGTTGCGGCTTGGCTTGATCAGATGGCGAACTTCAATAAAATGTTCAAAACCAAAAAGGGTAGAGAGGCAGCAAAGAGTCAAACAGATAAATATGTTAATCAATATTTAATTAAAAGAGGGAATCATTTTAATTACCTATTTAAGCAAATTATTTTCTTACTTGCTATCTACGCACTTCTAAGTGCTATGATTTTAGGCCTTGGAGGCTTTCTGGTTATGGAAGGACAGCTAACCCTTGGGCAGTTAGTGGCAGCAGAAATTGTTGTGGCCGTCATACTCTCTGGCTTTGCAAAGTCTGGAGACTACTTAGAGTCTGTTTATGACCTTCATGCGGCTCTTGATAAAATTGCTGATTTCATGACGATTGAAGAAGAGGTTGATAAGGGGCTAACGGAGTTAACTCCTGGAAATAGAGATCTCATTTTTGATAATGTTTCATTTTCTCGATCCCCAAAGACCTATTTCTTTAATGCTTCTTTTGAAATGGGAAAAGCTTATCTTCTAAGAGAAGATGCTGATGCCACTCAACGAATTTTTCTAGGTCTTATCCACGATGATTTAAATCCAGAAAGAGGACACATTTTTCTTGGTCAGTATGATTTAGAAGGGGTCTCTCCTTATCTTCTAAGAGAAGAAATATATGTTGTAGATGAACCAGGACTTATTGAAGGAACATTAGAAGAAAATTTGACATGGGGTCTTGAGAATATCTCGGAGTCCAATGTCAACGAGGTCCTGGATTGCGTTGGTTTAACGGAACTTGTACGCACCTTTGAGCACGGACGAGACACTTTGTTGTGGCCGACGTCATCACTACTTTGCTGGGGTGAGGTTATTCGTTTAGAGATGGCGAAAGTTTTATTAAAGAATCCTACTTGGGTAGTGATTTCCTCAATTTTTCAACAATTGCCTTCTGAATTACAAACAACCTTGCTGCGAGAGTTTAAAAAGAGAAAAATTGGCGTTATTGTTTGGTCTGCGGGCTTTGATAAGACTCCCGAAGGTTTTGATAAGGAACTATTCTTTAATAGTGAGAGCTTAGACAAAGGAGGCCAGTCATGAAAACTGGTCATAAAGAAGAATTTAAAAGAAAGGTCCACTTAAAGGATATACAAGTTTCCTCATGGCAAAAAACCTTCACCAAACTTCTTTTGGTGTCATTTGTTTTTTTAATTATCACTTTAACGATAACTCCCTGGCAGCAATCAAGTACTGGAACGGGACGCATAACGGCGATAGATCCTAACGATAGGGTTCAGTATATAAACGCTCCTGTTAGTGGCCGAATAAACAAATGGTTCGTTAAAGATGGTGGTCATGTAGATGCAGAAAATCCAATCGTCGAAATTGTCGACAATGATCCTAACTTTGTTGAGCGTTTGAAAATTGAAAGAGACTCTGCCATACAAAAATTTGAAGTCTCAAAGCTTGCGAGTGAAACGGCTGAAATGAATTATCGCCGGCAACAGGATCTTTTTAAACAAGGTCTTAGTTCTCGCGTAACTTATGAAAAAGCAAAAATTACTTATAAGAAACTTTTATCAGAGGAAGCCTCTGCCGCTGGATCGCTTGCAAAGGCCGAAGTCAAATTTTCTCGCCAGCAGAGCCAACTTGTATCAGCACAGAGAAGTGGAACCATTCTTAGCACCCTTAATGGAGGTGGTTCGGTATTTGTTAACGAAGGTGATGCTCTAGCGGTTTTTATTCCTGAAAATCTTAAGCCTGCTGCTGAAATCTTTGTTGATGGCAACGATCTCCCTCTCGTTCGTCCTGGTCGCCATGTGCGTTTGCAGTTTGAAGGCTGGCCTGCTATTCAGTTTAGTGGCTGGCCTTCGGTAGCTGTTGGGACATTTGGTGGAATCGTTCACAGTGTAGACCCTTCTGTTAATAAAAAAGGAAAGTTTAGAGTACTGATTGTTCCAGAAGAAAATGTGGATTGGCCTGATACCTTATTTCTCAGACAAGGAACTCGTGTTGTTGCTTGGATTTTATTAGATACAGTAAAATTAGGTTATGAGTTATGGCGAATCTTTAATGGGTTTCCTCCGACAACTCCAGAAACGAATAACCCCCTTGAGCCTCAAAAGAAGGGGAAGTCAAAAAAGAAAGCTAAAGATTAGGAATCATTCTTTATGAAAAAAAACTTATGCCTTTTCTTATTTGCCCTTTGTTTAAATGCTTATTCAAAAGCTCCAGCACTGAAGCTAGAGGATGTTTTAAAGCAAACTCGTGAGCAAGCCCCAAAAGTACTAGCTTCTATTGAGAAAGTAGTAAGTTCTAGAGAGAAGGTAAGGGCCGCTGAAGGCGCTTTTGATGCTCGACTTGGTCTTGATTACGACAGGAGAGAAGGTGGGAAGTATCCAGGGGATGTCTATAAAGGAAAAATAGAGAAACCACTTCAGCCTTTTGGCGCCAAGGTTTACGGTGGTTACCGTAAGTCAGATGGTACGTTTCCTGTTTATGAAGGAAAACGAGTGACATTAGATGATGGGGAGATCATGGCCGGTCTCTCGTTCAGTTTATTAAGAAACTTTAATATCGATGAAAAGAGATTAAAATTGGGTCTTAGTAAGTTTGATCTTCAAAAAAGTGAGTGGAAGAATAAAGAAGTTTTGATGAAACTTCAAAAAGAGGCCAGTCTTGCTTACTGGAGTTGGGTAGCTTCTGGTCACCTCCTTAAAGTGGCTGAGGATCTATTAAGCCTCGCCGAAAATCGTCAAGTTGCCTTTGAAAAAAGGATTAAAAGGGGAGACTTAGCGGCCCTTTATGCTATTGAGAACCGTCAATACATAGTTAAGAGGCGTACAAAAGTACGAAAAGGTCGGGCAGAGTTTGAAATGGCCGCTCTTTATTTATCTCTCTACTGGCGTAACGATAAAGGCGAGCCTCAAATTGCCACAATTGCGGACCTCCCTACAATAGACTCCATGGAGAAAACTAGCTTCAATGATAAAAAGATAGTGTTAACGGATCTCATGAAGACGAGCTTTACTCTTAGGTCTTTAAATACTGAAATTTTGGCGAATGAAAAACGCAGTGAGTTTTTTGATTCCCGTTTTCTGCCTGAAGTCTCGGTCAAATATGAAGTGGCCAGAGATCGAGGTGACGGTTCTTCGACCCTTGTTGGTACTGAGCATAAGGTAATGGTGGGAGTCGATATTCCTATTGAGAGAAATTTTTTAAAAGGAAATTCTGCTGCCAACCGTGCTCAACAAAGGATACTAAAACATCAAATGAGGCTTGCTCAGGATAATTTACAAGTTAGTGTTAACCAATTGAAAACAAAACTCAGCGCAGCGGTGGACATTATTGAAAACACTAAGCAAGAAGTTGACCTTGGTGAACAACTTGAAAGAGGTGAGAAGAAAAAGTTTCGCTCTGGAGCGAGTGATTTCTTTGTGGTGAATTTACGAGAACAAAATACTTTTGATGCGAGATTAAAGCGCATTGAAGCTCTTTTTACTTATCAAGAGACATTGGCAAAGTATCGTGAGCTCCTGATGGACTATAAGATCTAGTAACGAAGAATAAGATGATAGCCAAACTGGGTTTTTACGGGACCAGAGACTTCACCCTTTTTTAAGGCCATGACTGCATCTTCAAATGGCTTAACCATCATTCCTGTCGAAAATTCTCCCAAATCGCCACCATCTTTTCCTGAAGGACAGTGAGAAAAGTCTTGTGCTAACTTTTCAAAAGGGACACCTTCATCCATTTTTTTGATAAGGTCATCAGCTTCAAATTTATGCTCTATAAGAATGTGTTTGGCGCGCATTTTTGTCATAATATCCTCTTATTGGACAACGAATCTTGAGAAGAAAATTTCTTTAATTAGACTTTTACCAAAGTAATCATTTAGGCGTCGGCGTATACGCTCTTCAAGTAATACTTTTCCGGCAACTGTATTGAGTTCATCTGGCGCCATATTACTAGTGATATCAATAATAGCGTCTTTTATAAAAGCTTTTTGATCTTCAAAAACTTCAACAGATTTTGATTTATAAGGAACGAGGTGAATTTCAACATCAAGAAAACGTAAACGAGAGCCTTGAGAGTTGAGGTTAATGATTAGTTTATCGAGCTTAAAGACTTCAGGTGCCACGGCAGTTTCAGTGTCTTTTTTAAGACTTTCAAATTCAATCTTATCTGAAGGAAGTGGTCGCTTATAAACCATTTCAGTGTAGATAAAGACACCAAGGGTGGCCATACTTGCTAAGGTCAAAAGGGCGATGAGTGCCGTATCAATTGTTTTATTGCCAGTCATTAAACAATCATACAATAAAAACCCTGCCATTGGCAGGGTGAATTACTTGTAAAAGTTTGATTGAATTAGTCTATTTTGACATCATCTAAAGAGACAAATTTATAGCCTGGTCTCTTTGAATATTCTTCGATGTAGCGCTCGATAAGTTCCACTGATTCACTTTTAAGGTCATGAAATAAAACGACGCCACCCTTTTTTTCATCAGTTTCGTTTATATAGCCTTTAAGACACTTATTAACAGACCAACCCTTAGACCAACAGCCCCAGTCAGCTGCCCTATTAACTTTAAATAAAGAAGCATCTAGGTCGCCACCAATGTCCCATAGAACTGGGCCATAGTAATTTGATCCATAATCAGTGCTATTAATGATACTAGCAGCGCGAGATTGCCAAGAACCATAAGGAGCACGAAAGTACCATTTAGATGAGTTTGTCATGTATGGCTCAATTAATTTATGGGCATCAATAATCGCTTCTTTGATTTTCTTTGCTTTAAAGATTCCACTAATTTCACCAATATTCTTATGCTCCATTGAGTGATTGGCCACAATATGACCTTCTCTCACCATTCGCTCTAAGATGGACTTACTTCTACTAACCTTTGATCCGAGAATAAAAAATGTCGCTTGGATATTGTGTTTCTTAAGGACATCGAGAATTTTATCCGTTACCCCACGAGTAGGACCGTCATCAATCGTTATAGTGATTTCTTTTTTCCCTTTATTTAAGTTTTGGATATTTCTTGGTTTTAGATCTTTTGAGATGATTGTGTCCAAATCAAATATTTCAGAGTTGCCTCCACTAAGCCCGCCACTCATTGACTCAAAATATTCATCAAAAACGTGTTCATTGTCAGCGCTTACAGAAACGAAACTGATAAGGAAAATTGCAAATAATAGCTTTTTCATGAACTCTCTCCAGAATTAATATGAGGGTTTATCCCAGAGAGACATGGTTTTAACAAGGTGGGCCATAATCTTTACAACCCCTTAAATTTACGAGGTTGTAAAGATTATCTAGTTCTAATTAAAGGGCAAGCGGTGTGTAAGGAAGCTCTAGGTCCCTTGCAACCTGCTCATAAACAAGGGCACCTTTGTAAATATTGATGCCTGGTCTAAAAACAGGGTCATTTGCAGCAGCTTCTTCAACACCCATTTTTGCAATCATGCGAGCGTATTTTAGGGTTACATTTGTCAGAGCATAGGTAGAAGTTCTCGCTACAGCTCCAGGCATATTTGCAACACAGTAATGAATCACTCCATCCACTAAGAAAGTTGGGTTTTCATGAGTAGTTGGCTTACAGGTTTCAATACAGCCACCTTGATCAACAGCAATATCAACAACGACTGAGCCAGGCTCCATCTTTGAGATCATCTCTCTTGTCACAAGTTTTGGAGCCTTAGCACCAGGAACCAGTACAGCGCCAATCACAAGGTCAGACTGAAGAACAGATTCTTCAATATTTTGGGTATTTGAAAAGAGAGTTGTAATACGAGTATCGAAAAGGTCATCCATTTCAGCAAGTCTATGAACGTTGAGGTCAATGGCCGTAACATCTGCACCAAGGCCCATCGCCATTTTTATGGCATTAGTTCCGGCAACACCACAACCAATCACAGTAACCTTTCCTCTTTTTACTCCTGGAACTCCTCCTAGAAGTACGCCTTTTCCACCTTTTTCTTTTTGTAGGTAAGCCGCTCCAATTTGTGTCGCCATTCTACCTGCAACTTCAGACATCGGAAGAAGGAGGGGAAGAGCACCATTTGGGAGTTGGATCGTTTCATAAGCGATGCATGTTGCACCTGATTTCATTAGACCTTCAGTAAGCTCTTTTTCAGCTGCAAGGTGAAGGTAGGTGTAAAGAATATGGTGAGGTTTAAGAAGAGCAACTTCACGAGGTTGTGGCTCCTTAACTTTTATAATCATTTCAGCTGTTTCAAATACGGCCTCTAATGATGGAAGAATTTTTGCTCCTGCAGTTATGTACTCTTCATCCTCAATGCCGATACCAAGACCTGCATTTGTCTCAACAAAAAGCTCATGACCATCTTGAACGAGCTGTCTTACGCCAGCAGGAACGAGACCAACACGGTTTTCATTGTTTTTAATTTCTCCAGGTACGCCAATTTTCATGGTTTTATCCTCCAACAACTATTCTCTCAAACAGTTGTCCCAATTTGCCAGTTGAACACTTTTGTCAGGAAATATAATGGATTGGATTAACTTTAAAAAGAGAAAAGCCTCAAATAACTACCTTTTTACGCATGTTTACTATTTTTCAAATGAAGAATCTTTAAGAAGGGATTTGTTGCCACTAGGACTCTGAAAAAGTACCATAATTCCACGGTTTATCTCTCTTTTCACGCTCAACAAGGATAGTGTGCTCATGAATATTAAGAGATGTCTTTTACTGGTTGCGTTATCTATTGGACTCACCAGCTTCTCTAGTTGTACTCATAAATCTCAAAAAGTTACCTCCATTGAGATGACTTCTGAAAAGGGTGGTATTCACCTTGATGTTAAGAAGTTCACACTCGATAACGGTTTAAGACTTTTGGTCTATGAAAACCAGAAACTCCCTATTTTTAGTTTTTACACTTTCTTTGATATTGGTGGCCGCCACGAGGGACCAGGAACAACGGGAGCAACTCACTTTCTTGAACACATGATGTTTAAGGGGGCAAAAAAGTATGGGCCTCGCCAGTTTGATACTTTAATTGAAGGTAACGGTGGCAACACAAACGCCTACACAAACTTTGATAATACCGTTTACTACGAATCTCTTCCCACAAAAAGTGGAGACATGGATATGGTTGAGAAAATCATTGATATGGAAGCAGATCGTATGCAGCACCTGGCTTTAGAGCCTGCTGCTTTTGAAAAAGAGCGCCAAGTTGTTCTTGAAGAGCGAAAAATGCGCTATGAAAATAGTCCCCAAGGCCAAGTTTACTTAACTCTTATGAAATCCATGTTCGCAGGAACTCCTTATGGTGGAAGTGTCATCGGCGAAGTAAAGGATCTCAATTCTTTAAGTCGAGATCAGGTTCATGAATATTTTAAAAAGTTTTATACACCAGATAATGCTGTGATTATTATTGCTGGTGCTGTTAACGCTGATGACGTTTATGAAAATGTAAAGAAAAGGTATGGTTCAATTAAGCCCTCCCAGTCAGAGGTGAAGGACTATCGTTTATCCAGAGATGATTTAAAACTCTACACTCACCAAGCCAATTACGGACGCCATATCAAACTTAATAGTGTTTCAAAGACTCCCATGTTTATGCTGGGCTTCCCTGGTAATGCAATTGGAACAAAGGAGAGTTTTGTTCGCGACATACTCGCTTCAATTCTTGGGCAAGGCGAGTCGAGCTACTTATACAAAAATTATGTAACAGGAAAGACTCCTCAGCTCTCTTCTATCAGTGCCGCTAATTATACTTTGAAATATAACGGAATCTTCTGGTTAAGTGGTGAACTTCTAAAAGGTCAAAATATAGATCGTATTAAAAGCAACCTCCTAAAAGAAACAAAGGTCTTTTGTGACAAAGCGATTACTGAGCGTACATTACAAAAAACTAAGAACCAGTATTTAGTAGGCTATGTTTCAGAAATTGAGACAAACAAGGGCGTGGCCCACTTCCTAGGGATGAGAGAGAATTTTTTCGGTGATTACTTATTCTATAAAAAAGAAATGGAAATTTATAACGCAATATCGGTGGAAGAGGTGAAGTCTACCTGTCATGACCTCTTTAAAGGCAATAACTATATTATGGTTTCTACTTGGAATAAACACCCTAAAAAATCTTAAGGATGAGTGATGAAAAAAATTAAAATGAATCCGATTTGCATTGTGCTTTTCTTCCTTTTCACCTTTTCAAGTGGTGCAACAGACTTCTTTTCGGGAAAAGTTAAGAAGCTCACATGGGAGAATTTAGAAGTTATCTACTTAGAAGATGATAGATTTCCTACTTATCAGTTCAATGTTTATTTTGCTGATGGAGCTTTAAGTGATGAGGGAGTAAAAGGGGTAAGTAGTGCGGCCTTTAACTTTATGACATTAGGGACAAGAAGGTTTAATCGCCAGGATATCGCCGATAATTTGGAATTTTATGGTACGAGCTATAGTGGCAGCGTTACCCATGAATATTCTACTTATAGTGTTAGCGGTCTTGTTAAAGACATTAATCCGACGATGAAAAAGATTTGTCATCTCTTTCAAGATGCAAGCTTTCCAGAGAGAGACCTAAATAAGGAAAAGAAAAGGATCTTAGACTCCTTAGAAAACCTAGTAAGCTCGCCTTCAGCACTT
>JAIPEG010000035.1 GCA_021737405.1 Bacteriovoracaceae bacterium | reverse complement strand
CCGACCATTTGTTTTTCCAATTTAAGGAAGATTCACAACAAATTCTTTAAGATTCACAACAAATTCTTTAAGATTTTCAACTAAGTGCAAGTGCACTTGATAGTTTTGATTTATTAGAAATAAGATCTGCAAGTGTATATTCGTTCAGTGTTTCGTAGAAATTTTTCTCTGCTAGCTTTAACGCCTGCTTTAATTTGCAAGCTGGACTAATAGTACAGTTTCCCGATGGGCCAAAACATTCAACTAAGTACGAACCACTTTCCAATTCACTGATCAATTTGCCAATGACTATTTCATTAGGTGGTTTGGAAAGATTGATGCCACCACCTTTTCCTTTATAAGAGTCAATAGTACCCATCGTTGAGAGATTGTGAACGACCTTAACTAAATGGTTTTTAGAAATATGATATTTATCAGCTATTTCAGAGACGGTGGAGCGTTCTTCGCCTTTAAGCGCCAAGTACATCAAAACTCTGAGGCTATAATCAGTAAAGCTAGATAAATGCATGAAAACTCCCTATTTACTTGGATACCATTTATCATTAAGATCTAGAATATGTATTAGAAATATATATTAAGGAGTAATTATGTCTAGTTTATTTCAACGAATTGGTGGAAGAGATGCTGTAAATGCAGCGGTTGATGTTTTTTATAAGAAAGTTCTAGCTGATAATCGCATCAATCGCTTTTTTGAAGGCATTGATATGGAAGCTCAAAGAAGAAAGCAGATTATGTTTTTAACTTATGCTTTTGGAGGACCTAATAACTATGACGGTCAAAGTATGAGAGACGCTCATGCTAAAATGGTTACAAAAGGGCTTAATGATAGTCACTTTAATGCTGTTGTCGAAAATTTGGGGGCGACACTCAAAGAGCTAGGTGTGGCAGATGAACTTATTCAAGAAGCAGCAGGAATTGCTGAGACGACGAGAAACGATGTCCTTGGTAAATAATTAAGATGAAAAAACCTCCCAAAAATGTCCAGGTTTACAAAAAAACAAGTGTCTTTTGTGAAAATTCAACTCCAGCAGCTTTGTTAAAAGACCATCTTACAAAGGCTGGAGTTTGGGCAAAGATTTCAATTTTAGAAGGTAAACTACAATATGTAATACAAAGTGATCCCACTGAAGAAATTGAACTATACTTTGAAAAATTTGGCGTCGTTGAGCCAGAAGTACTTCATCACGTCAAACTTAATGGACATGTAAAGTTTTTTATAGAATTTCTTAAGTAGACCAGTAATATCTTTTGAAATAATTTTGATGGAGTTAATAAGAGGATCATATACAGTCATATTTGACCCCTCTCCCAATATTTGAGAGAGGGGGAAGTATTATACTAGGGCCTAGTAATCCATGCACTCATTCCATGAAGACTTTGTCCATTCATCTCCATAGCCGCCGTCATGACCGCCGCCTTGACCGCCGCCTTGACCACCTCCATGACCACCTCCATGACCGCCGCCGTGACCGCAACCATTTCCGCCGTGATCACTATCACCATCTTCATCATGATCTCTAACAAGATAAATAGATATACCGACAAGTATTCCTATAACCAGTAACATTTTCATACCATGGCCGTCTCTACCACCTTGGTAACTAGCGCCTTCACCTTGGGTTAAGCGAACCTTCTCTGCGATGAAGTTAATAACTTCACTTTTTGTCATATCATTCGAACGCAGAAGTCCTACCATTCGTTGAAGTTCTGCTCCTAGTTTCTTATTTTTTACAGAATCAATTACTCCTCTTATAATTTCATCGTTCGTCATCCCTTCTTTAGAAAGGTCTTCAATTGATCTTTTAAAATCATTAACAGCTTTATTATAAAAGGTTAAATCTTGTTGATCCCAATCCACTGTGACAGCAAAATTGAACTCATCAATTGCCCGTTGTAAATTATTAACCGGTAAGGTCGCACTGACCGAAATGAGACTAAAAGTCGCTAATGTTGCAATCAATTTTTTCAGCATAAATTCCTCCGAGGAAATAGTTAAATTGTTGAATCACGTTTTCATTTATTTATTAAGAATCGTCTATAATTTGAAACAAACAAAACAATGACTTTTTACAACTTTTCACTTGATCATAGAAAAAACAAATGTCTTAAAGTGGTGACGAGGATAAGAGTTCTTTTAAAAAGAAAGTACGAGAAAATCAAAGGGAATTTCTTCATAGAAAACTCCCCTTCAACAACTAAATCCCTCTGTAATGAAATAGCTTTAAAAGCTGAATGTGATTCAGGCCTGGAATAGGACAATACTGCCTACAAGAAGCAAGAATTCCTTCTAAAAGCTGATTCCGAATGGAACTATCAGTTTCAATCATTGTTCTTACGTTATAGAGCATGACAGGTCCTTTATTTCCAATTACCTTTTCGGTTTCATAGAGTAGACCAAAAACAAAGTCAGCATTAGCATAGTCCTGGCTTTCAAATTGATGGCGGTACATCTGCTTTTTGCGCACTTTCTTGCCGCTAAAAAGATTGTAGTCTTTAATACGAGTAGCAAGTTCTTTAGAGTTTGCAATTTTACCAGCAAAATAGTCGGCTAATCCTTCATTTACAGGAGTGGAGTGAGTAATGGCAAGATAATCACTTAAGGCCACATGTGCATACTCGTGATAGATGACTTCTGGAACCAGAGCGCTATCAAGACGATAATACTTTTGTTTAAAAAGCTCCATTGCTATGCCTGTTGACCGGTAAATTCCTTCTATGAAAAGACTCGTCCCTGCCAATCTCATAACATTAGAAACCGTAGAATCACCGCCAGACCAAGCGTCACCCAGGAGAAGTTTAGAAAGGAAATTTTTAAAGCTAACCATATGAGTTTGATTTCTATATCTCTTAAAAATAGTTTTCATTTGCAATTCTTCGCTATTACTACTGCTAAGCTCACTGACATGAATTCTTTTAGAAGGTCTAAACCAAATTTCATTATTCCAAGGTTTAATTCCTCTTTCAGGGTAGCCTAGTCCTGTTGGAATAGAGAGCGCATTGTTAAATTGAGGATCAAGATTATCGTTAGCAAAATGACCCAGCTCAGAGTATTTATTGAGGATATCAATCCTAATTATAGTCTTAGGAAGTGACTTCACGAAATCGGAGTTAAGCACTTCAACAAAATATCGTCGTGCCTTATTAAGGTGATAATAAGTTGTCGCAGCTTTTAACTGGATATTACCATCGTTTTCATCAAATCTTATGGCCTCTTTATTCTTTTTATAAACAATCTTAAAGTACTTTCCATCGTAGCTATCAACAGACTCCAGATCCATTAATCGTCGAGTCACTATTTTAGCATCAAATTCTTCAGTTCGAGCGACAACGCGCTTATCAATCTCAAACCCATAGGTTTGAAAACAAAGAGTTACCGATAAAAAAAAGAGGCTTAATTTCATATTTATCTCCTAAAATAAACTTATGTCTTGATCACTTTCTGGTTTCGGATCAGTAACTATGCCATCAACAACCATCACAGCAAAAACAGGAAGAAAGGCAAATGGACCAGGTATAACTACAGATACAACTCCACCAAACATTCTTCCCCAACTCATGATTCGATCCGTACGAGATCTTTTTGGGTTCCAAATTTCTTCTAGACTAGCAAGCTCATCAAGTTCTACTGCTGATACTAAACCAATTTCATAAGAAGCCGCGATGACAACTGCATAATGAGCCTTTGAGTTTTCAAAAGTATTCGATGAGTTCATTTCCGCTAATTCTTTTCTTATTAATTTGAGAACAAAACGAAACCTCTCAGTTGGCCCAAGAGGTATGACTTCCGTTTGCTCGTCATCTGCATATCTAATAAGGATTGATATATCGACAGAGTCTAACCTCTTTCGCATTTTCTTTATAAGATCGCCCATCATTAAGATTTGCATATAGTCAAAGTTTGAATATAAATATTGCCTTAGGGACATCTTCGCTTTTTTATTTTCTTTAGTTACAAAGCCACCTTCTTCATGGCCATAGATATCAATTTGACGACGAAGAGTATGAAGTTTACGACTATAATCACTTAAAGTTAAACGCCACTCATGAACGTCATTTCTACGAAAGCTCTCTAGAGTTTTAAATTCCCTTTTAGTTATGTATCCATTTTTCCTTGCGACTGAATTAGCGGCCTTAAGATCACTATTGCTGGTGTAACTATTTTTGTAGAGAGATCCTACTAAACGAATATAGGCATCTTCTGGACATACACCGCTCTTTAGATTTTTTTTAAATTTTAAAAAATCATTTTTTATTTTGTCTCCTTTGACAGCGTTTCTCTTTAGAGATGGCAGGCCTTTTTGGTACTTAATTTTGTTGACCTTTAGAATTATATCAAGAGCAATATCATCAATTATATTAAGATCTCTTATTGCATAGGCTAAAGACTCTCTGCCATCCTTCTGTGCTTCAAGCAAAGCAAGCTTTCTAACTACAAGACTTGCACATTTGGCTATCTCTTTCGTTTGAAACATATCAGTAAAGTGACCTTCTAAATTATTCTTTCCATGTTTTTTATACATGGCCTTAATTTGAGTTTTTTCAGATTCTCCTATAAAACGAGATTGACCTTCACGAAGATTAGAGAAATAGTCCTGGCCAAAGGCAGATTGGACCAAAAGAATTATTGCGAATAGAATAAAGATAGTTTTCATGGCCCTCTCATAGGTCGGCGTCTAATAAAAGACGATAGTTAATACTGGATCTTTCAAATTAGGATATTCCTAAACTATTAATTGAGTTCTGGATGACTACCAATGCGATTTTCTTTCGTAAAAGATATTTTCAATAAACTGATAACAATCAATTTGTAAGGAGATATATGTCTATTTTTGTTTCGAGCTACATTGTAATTTTTAGCTATATAAATTAATGGCCATTTTCCTTTAGTGATAGAATGGGAAAACCAGAAGAGCGTGGCACATTATTTACTCAACATCTTTCCCAAATAGCCGATAAATCATCATGAAAAATCAACTTTTTGAAGACGCGAAACTACTAAAATCCATTCGCTTTAACTGGATTGATACCCTAATCATCGCGATCACTGCAGGTTTTCTTTTCCTCTTAAGAGAGATGTTCTTGCCAAAGCTAGGAGATGAATTCGACACGGCAACGAGATCATTCCTTACTTTTCCACTCCTCTACTTGCTTATAATTTACTCAAAGAAAGTTAGACCGGTTTTGTTTTCAAATGAGCGCATCAACACACTCCTTCTCTTACCCAAAAAAGTCGACAATAGAAGTCAATTTACCATTATTGGAGTCTTAGGCCTCTTTCCTCAATGGATTGGTTGCATGATCATCCTGACAAGCCCAATTTCTGGTCCTTGGAATGTTGAAGAACTCTCCCTCTCTACAGATAGCGCGATTAATCAGAAGGCCCACGAAGAGGCGAAGCGTGCGCTCATGTTTGAAAACTTGAATGCTATCGCAAACGCAAAGACGATAGATACCGCTGAGATGACTCCCGTGGAAATTCATAAACTACAGGTAAAGATGAGAGAACAAAGAGAAAACAAAGAACAAAATGAATTAGAAGAAGAAGCTTACAAGAAGAACTTCATTGAAGAAAAGAGTAAGGAGTTATTCCCGAAACTGAAGCAGCAGATTCATGAAGAAGAAAGAAGTGGCCATCAAGAGCTAAAAAAATATGCTACAGAGCAGGTTCTTCGTTTTTTAAAATTTGGATTTATCCTTCTCATAATAGGCGGAGTGATCGATAAATTAAATAATATCATTCAGATTTATAAGCAGAATAAGGCCAAATGAAAATGACCTTCCCCCGAACTTTTATTTAAAGCTTTATGAATTCTGCGCTTTTAAAAACCTTACAGCCCTTCTCTAAATCTTTTAGCTTACCTGTAAAATAAATGGTTACATCAAAATCGCGAAGACGGCACTTTGCAATGGCACCTTTTTGGTCACAACCATCATTAGAGAAAGTATTGGCGATGATCATTCCACCCATATTTAAATCACCAGATGAGCACAGATTTTTTAACTTTGTGGGGTCTTTCTTTTTAAAGTTTGAGTAATCATTACAAAGAGTTTTTACGCCATTTTCTAACGTAATGCAGCTCTCGGCATAAACCAAGCCCGAAAGCGCTGAACCTATTAAAATTAATATGAGATAAGTTTTCATCTAATTCTCCTTTTTAAAAACTTTAACATAAAAAAGGAGAATTATTTAGCTAAAGAGCGGCCAAGCAATCTTCGTTGGCCTGACCTGTAAGTTCCGAGCAATATTTTTCAATGGTACCAGAGATCTCACCGCGACAAGACTTGGCGCTTTTTGAAGTGTCGTAAAGGCTACAAAACTCAAGATAATTTTCTGCTTTCTCTCTAAAACAGGTTCTTCGCACTTTTCCTGTTTTATTTTTACAAGAGCTAAACCAGCGCCCGATATTGGAGTTGATTCTCTCTTGGTAACAATTTATTTGAGCGGAAGCATTTCCTTTTCTGTAACAGCGAACTTGACGAGTTTTCTCGGTACAACTTCTGCTCGAGCAAAAATGCTCTTTCACATAATTTGTTTGAAGCGATGGATTCTTAATTAGTTCCTTCTTACACCAGTCTCTCGTTAATTTCTTGCCACCATCATACTCAAAAGCCAGTTGGCGCTCGAGAAGTAGAGTTTGAGCATCTGTGGTCTTAACTGTTCCTCCGTCATATTTAAGAATTAAAATTTTTCCTAAAATACGGCCATACTTTTCTCGAATCACTTTGCCATTATTGTCCTTTGCAAACTCAAGATCAATACGATCACTCTCGACACAAATGGATTTCTCTAAAATAGCAGACGCTTCTTTTGAAGCGGAGATTTCACATTTTCTTAAACGCTTGGCCTCTGTGCAAACCTCATATTCTTCGCGATCGAGTTCTGTGTGATCGCTCTCAAGGGGAATGCACTCAACCGTTGGAGGACGACTCTCCGGAGTATCAAGTCCATAGAGCCTCACTGATGTATCCTTTCCAAAATAAGGGTGAACACCCACAATATTTACGGAAAGTGTGTCGCCATCTGTGATGTCTAAAACATCAAGGCAATTAAGCCTATCAGGATCATGCTCACACTTCTTTCCAAGCTCTTCCCTCTTTTCAGTAAGGCGCGCTCTTGCCTCACAGGTTGCATGAGCTGAAGTCATTCCAAATATTAAAAGTATCAATATAAGCTTCATAACCGTGGTCCATTCACATTAGCTAAGACTAATTTTATTGATTAGCAGAGTGCATTATTACCACAAATTAAGACCGATTTGTGCCCCCACAATTAAAATTACAGACGTTAAAACAAAGACTTAGAGAAGCATCTTATGAAAATTCACTGAATTTTTGAGGAAATTTGAATTTTTAGCTTATTTATTGAATTGGTTTCAGATTTAGTTCTTTGTCGAACTTAATGCCAATTCGGTAGGTTCTATTTTCCTTATCCATCATGTGGGCCAAGCTTTTATGAACAACCCGTCCTCTTACTTTTGAGAGAAACGAAAATCTTTTCGATATGCTTAACTCTACTTGATCACCTTTATAGTACCCATCAATTCGAGAAGCCTTTATTTCAAAGGAAGCACCCGTTTCAGAAATATCCAAACAGTCACCCAAATTTTCCATTAATGGCCGATCTCCTTCTTCTCCAAAGGAGACAATTCTTCCAGGAGTATCCTTAACTTCATTACTAAGGGAGATTCTTGGGTTTTGACGAAGATTGACAACTCTTATCTCTGTAGGCAACTCAAGAGTAAGCCACGACTTATTATGATTTTTCATCGCTTTTGTAACGAAGCTCACGTTATTTGCTTCATTCACAAAATGAACCCTTTCATCTTCACTAAAAAGTAATTCATCTTCCCCAAGGGGGACAAAAGATATCTGATCAAGACCTTCATTGATGTTCTTAATCTCACAAACAATGCGTTTTTCATCCAATTCATTCGCGAGAATGAAGAGTGAGCCAAACGAATAGCTCTTATTTAGAAATTCTAATATTATTCCCCTACTTGAAACTAAACCATTGTCATTCATCTTTAGTCACTGCCTTATAAAACATGCTTTTTATTTATATATTCACTATTTTCCACTGTTAAAAAAAAATATTCAACTTAATGATGGTTAATTTTTCTTGTCTTTAGCCATGAGATTCGTCTAAAAAATTGACATATATGTCATTATTACCAATGTACTTTCAGCAACTTAGGAAATTTACACATGGCATTACGCTTGCATCATAAACCTTGAGAAAATTGAGAGGAGAAAATGATGAAAACAAATTGGAAAGTACTTATCGGGTTTATTATGCTGAGCGTTGGCTTTAATAGTTATGGCTCTATTACCTGCCACACACCTAGAAACTCCAAAGTCCTTGTTATTGATAATCAAAAAGTAACGATTAGTCAGCCCTTGAAAATTCAGGCCGACAGAACTGTAGCTTCTGTGCAAGGAGTAAGAACAAAAATAGAGGGAGAAGGCTTCACAAAAGTGCTCTTTCATAATGGAGCAAAGCACACGATTCATGTTGAAAATAAAGGTAGTTTTTCTTATGTAGATGATTATCTCATTATCAAATCAGCAGAAGGTCATGAAATTACTTATCCACTTGAGTGCCAATAGTTAACGACCAAATTTAAACTTTTTATTTCCTCGAGCGTCCCCTTTATTGGGGACGATATAATTACTACATCCCTTTACTGAAACTTCCTCTTCTTTTTTCACAGCAATAAAATTTGAGATTTGAAGAAAAGAAGTCATTCGCTCTTTTGAACTGGTGTTGTAAAGAGCGATATCAATATAGTAATCTCCCTTTAACTCCATTCCTCCATTTACGGTGATGGGACTATAACTAATCAGGTGAACTTTCGCTGATACATTACTACTCTCTGAAGAGCTTGAAACCCAAAGCAACTCACCGACATTTGAAGACTCCACATCTGCCTCTTCAATAACGAGCCGATGATCAAAGGCAGGACAAGGAAGCTGATCTAAACGTGTGCTAACAGAGCTCGCTGCATAGTAAACGCCAACCGATCCTTTCTTAGATGAACTATAACGATAGATACTCTCTGAACCTGGCTTTGGTGAAATAACTTCAACTGCAAAGTAACCTAAGTTTTCGTTTCGAATACCTGTTTTTCTCCTTAACCTTATAAGCCAACCATTAGCGCCTCTATTCTTATAGAGAGTTTTCAAGTCATCATCTTCTAATACTGGTAAATCAAATGACAGGCGAAAGCCACGGGAGAGAGTATCCTTACCATATTTTCCAACCTTCCAGTCGACGACTCTAACTGAGTCAATACCAACATCTTTGGCCCTGATGTAGGCAGTATTATTCTCATACTTAAATTCTGCTCTCTTAGAGCAAGAGAAAAGAAAAAGAGGAACAATGATTATGAAATGAATATAAAAATAGAGTTTTGAGATGATCCCTCTCCTTTGCAAAATACTTTATAACTGCCACTGCTTGTTAAAAGGGCAGACTCATAAGAGAGAATACCTTTACTTCTACACTCCAATTCTCCTTCCAAACAGACGAGGGACCGTAAGCGGCGCTCATTCACTTCATCTAGTCGGATTGTCTCGCCACTTTTTTGACAATAGAGATCTACGTTAAAGTCTGAATGGGTAACTAACCTTTGCTGCTCTTGGTTGAAGATTCCCTTCTTTATTTTAAAAGTTTTTAAATTATTGAATGTTGCTTCAAAATTAATAACATCTAAGGCCTTACTAATATGAAGTTCCCTAGGCTTTCCATCGATTCCCTGTCGGTTCCAATCCCATACTCGATAAGTGATTCCAGAACTTTGCTGAATTTCAGCCAGTGTAACTCCCCTACCAATCGCATGAATAGCGCCTGCTGGAACGAAGAAAAAATCGCCACGAGAAACGGGATGAAATTGCAGCAATAGGGATATATCCTCTTTCTGAAGAAGGGCCTCTTCAAGCCGCTCTTTGGTTACGCCTTCTTTTAAACCAAGATAAATGCCAGTATTGGGCCCACTCTCTAAAATAAGCCAGCACTCAGTTTTACCGGAACTCTTTTCAACTCGCTTTGCGTATTCATCCCCTGGATGAACCTGAATACTTAAGTTATCGGTCGTATCGATGAACTTAACTAAATAAGGTAAATCAACTTCCTCTAAAAGCTGATCGAGACTTTGACCGTTCTCTAGCTTTGAAGGTCCATCAGCATGGCGAGAAATTTCCCAAGACTCTCCTAGAGGCAGGATTGTCTCATCACTTATTGACTTAAGCTTCGCCAGTTTGGTTCCACCCCAAACCTTTGTTACAAAGCTAGGCCTTAATATTTCTAAGTCTTCCAATTAAACCTCTAAGCTCCACAAAAAGTTGTCATCTTTAGTGTGACGGCCCCAATCCATCTAGGCAAGAGGAAGCATCTAACACCATGAAATTACACTGTTTATCAAAGAGCTTTAGGATCAACTCTCAGAGACATTATAAAATGGATTAATGGAAACCTTTCCCTTGGCCATATTACCGCTTCCCAATGTCGTGTTGTTTCCAAACACGATTATTCCCATGCTTATTGTTGAGCCAACCTATGTGAAGATGGTTAGGGACTGCCTGGTGACCGAGCAATCCATTGGCATTTCCATGGCAGAGCCCATAGAAGAAAGAAGTGGATCTCCTCGCTATTCCCCCCAACGTGTTGCCACAATGGGTAAACCAATACTTCTAGAAGAGCATGAAGACGGCTCTTTAAAAATTCTTGTTAAAGGCGAACAGAGAATTGAACTTATTTCCGTTGAACAAAATATTCCCTACCTTATCTACAAAGTAAGAACTATTCCAGACATAAGGGAAAGTTCGGCCATCGCTTTTGAGTCTCCACACATAGAGAGACTTAAGGAAATTCTAGATAATTGGATGGAAGACACCATCGAAGATTCATTAGAGAGAGAAACCTTTTTGCAAACACTAAACACTCTTCACCACATCATGGATTACTTGGCCATGTTCATGGTGGCCGATCGCCACATAAGGCAACTGCTCTTAGAAAATAGATCGCTTCATGAAAGAATTCAAATGCTCTCCTCTCTTCTTAGGGGCGAGTACCCTGACTGTGAAGACACTCTAGTCGTCAACGCCATCAAAGACTTTGAGTACGGCGAAATGGAGCATTACTTTGTTCACTAAAATATAACGAAAATCTCGTTGAGAATTGTTAATCCAAAACCAGAGAAGACAGGGATCGTTAAGTTATCATCAACAAAAATTGATAGTAGCTCACTAACAGATCCAATCAATCCTGCAAATAAGGCAAACGCCAAAGCTTGAATAGAGCTTTGCTCATAGGCATTCAGATAAAATAACGTAACAAGATAACAAGTGATAAAACCAGCAAGTGAGCCTTGAAGGGATTTATTGGGGAGAATTTTTTCTCTTCCTAATAAGACACCAAAGAAACTTGAAATCGGATCAGAGAAAATCAGAAATAAAATAGAGAGAATCGCTATTTTTTCAGAAAAGAAGAACAAGCTTAAACCCGCCCCTAATGCATAAAAAGGAAAACCACTTAACCCATCTCTTTCTGACTCCCTCATAAAAGGCCCCATCAGAATCATGACGATATTATTCACTTTTTGGAAATTGAGCCTTGCTAACTCAACAATAAAGGCTGCCGCTGAGAGACCGAGAAGAATTGTCGCCATTTCACGTTTCTCAAAGCCAAACATTAGGTAGACCCCAAGGCCTGAGAGCCCTGTGCCCATATGCCAGAGCTTTCTAACTATATGAAGATCATTTCGAGCCTTAAAACCCTGTTTTGGGCCCATTATTTGTTGCTGAGAGGGGGTCATAAAAATCCTCGGTAAATAGGAAAGTATATTGCTCAAGAATCTAGCGAAATCCACCGCGTGAGTCTAGCCTTAGAGAGCTTTTTACACAACGAGTCAGGAGTGCGTAAATCCTCTTTCTTATAGGTTCATAAAGCCTTACAATCATTAAGAATTATCGCTATAATGATAGGGTTACAAATGAGAGCTAATACAGTTTGTTGAACCTAAGTCATTTCTATCAGGATGAAGGAAAACCATGGCCTTGCCAGGAAGAAATAGTTCGTTGGCCGATCGTCTAGGCACACGACCCGATCAAAAAATTTGGGCCATCGGTGGTGGTAAGGGTGGCGTTGGAAAAAGTCTTGTGACGGCCAATCTATCAATTTGCCTATCACTTATGGGGTATAAAGTTATCGCTATCGACTTAGACCTTGGTGGCGCCAATCTACACACTTGTCTAGGGGTTCCTATTCCAGACAAGACACTTTCAGATTATCTAACGAAAAAAGCAAGAAGCCTCAATGATCTCGTCACACCAACTCCCATTGAGAATTTATCTATTATTAGTGGTGCTCAAGATGACATTGGTATCGCTAATTTAAAGCAAATGCATAAAGCAAAAATACTCTCAAAAATTAGGGAGCTTGATGCTGATTATATAATGCTCGACCTCGGTGCTGGAACGACGTTTAATACGCTAGACTTTTTTATTTCAGCAGACCAAGGAATTCTAACGGCTTTGCCAGAGCCTACTTCTATTGAAAATACCTATCGATTTATAAAGTCCGTTTATCATCGTAAATTAAAGATGGCAGAAGACCTACTAGAAGTTGGTCCTCTTATTGATCAGGCGATGAATGCAAAAATTTCGAATAATGCAACTCCAGCAGACCTTGTAAATAGAGTCATTGAAATTAATCCCCATATGGGACGAAAGCTTCAGGCTGAAGTGAATCGCTTAATTCCTAAACTTATTATCAATCAAGTGAGAACTCAGGCAGATATCGACATCGGCTTTTCTATGAAGATCATCTGCAAAAAGTATTTTGGAATCACTTTAGATTATATTGGCTATCTCGAATATGATGCGACTGTTTGGCAATCCGTTAAAAAGAGAAAACCACTCTTAATGGAATTCCCGAACTCAAGTCTTGTAAGTAACTTTGATAGAATCATTCACAGACTTTTAAATTTATCATAGGTAATTCGTGGAAGAGAAAAATCGTAACTATTATGAAATACTAGAACTACCTGAAGATTCCTCTCCCGAAGAGATCCACAAGGGCTACGTTAGAGCGAAGAATGCCTACTCTCAGGACTCCCTAGCTCTCTACTCCCTCATGTCAGCTGAAGAATGTAACGAAGTTCTCAATCTTATTGAAGAAGCTTACACCATTCTCTCTGAGCCCAATAAAAGGCGTCAGTATGATTCAGCGCGAGGCTTAAATACCCATGAAGCAAACCGGGTATTTTCTCGTGAAGCAAACTCTGGGTTTAATGTAAGAGAAGAAGATCATAGCCTTGGCCGCCAATCGAGTACAACAAGTCATAACTCCATGACAAAGATTGTGGCACAAAATCGTTTCTCACTTGAATACAGTATCGATGCTGATTTTGAAAAAGAAATTGAACAAGCAACAGACTTCACGGGTGAGTTTCTCAAGAAAATCAGAGAATACAAATGTGTGGAACTCAATAGAATGGCGGACATGACGAAGGTTTCTAAAACATATATCAGAAATATTGAAGATGAAGCATTCGAAAAACTTCCAGCTTCAGTCTATGTGCGTGGCTTTGTTTACCAGTACGCAAAATCCTTGAAGCTCAATCCTGAATTAGTAGCAAATTCTTTCCTTTATCGCCTTAAAAAGGCCAAAGGTGAACATTAAACTATTGTGATACCTCAAGATGACGGCACAGAGTCTGAAAGCCAAATCGTTATTGTTACAGAAGAAGATACTTTAGCCTTTAAAAGACTGGACGTTTATCTAACGGATAAAATAGAAAATCTAAGTCGTAATTTCATTAAAAGTCTTTTTATAAAAAATCTCATTACCTTAACCGAAGAGAGTCCCTATCAAGGAAAACTTGAATTAAAGAAGCTTCCACCGGTTGGTACTGAAATTTATGTTGATGTCCCTCCCCCTCTTCCAAGTGATGCTTTGGCCCAGGATATTCCTTTAGAAATTTTATTCGAAGACGAACACCTCGTTATTGTAAATAAAGAAGCAGGAATGGTGGTTCACCCAGCCCCTGGTCATTATGAAGGCACCCTCGTCAACGCTATCCTTCATCACTGCAAAGATCTAACCGGTGTTGGAGATCAAATGCGCCCTGGTATTGTTCATCGTTTGGACAAGGGAACCAGCGGCATCATGGTTGTAGCTAAAAATCAAAAGTGTCACGAAGGCCTTGTCCTGCTCTTTTCAGATCATGATATTGAAAGAGAATATCAAGCCCTTGTCATGAAAACCAAAATGGCCGCTGGTGGTCCTATCGAGACGACTATCGGGCGTCACCCACAAAACCGCTTAAAGATGAAGGCCGATGTTCGAAATGGGAAACGGGCCAAAACGTTTTATCGTCTTATTGAAAGTTTTCCCACATGCTCTCTTGTAAAATGTACCTTAGAGACCGGACGAACTCACCAGATAAGAGTTCATATGAGTGAAGTGCTCAAGGCCCCCATTGTCATGGACCCACTTTATGGAAGTCCCATTGACCACCTTAAGCGCCTCCCACCACAGGTCTCAAAGATTCTAAAAAACTATCCTCACCCTCTCCTTCATGCAAGAAAGTTGGGCTTCGTTCATCCTATTACAAAAGAAAAACTCGTATTTGAAACAGAACCCCCTGAAGTCTTTAGCCAAGTTCTCGATTTTCTAAGGAAAGAAGATGTCTGATATTCTTTTAGAAAAAAAGTTAGTCCATGGTGGGATAAGAGTTTTCAACGACCGTCCAGAGTTTAAATTTCACGAAGTCGAGCAAGTTCATGGAGATAAGCTCGTTGAAGTGTCTCAACTACATAAAGAAAAAGTCGCCGATGGCATATATTATTTATTTTCCTCTTCTCCAAAGTTACCTATCGCAATCAAGACAGCTGACTGCTTACCCATTACGATCATCGGAACTGAGGGAGTGATCCATGTCCATGCTGGTTGGCGTGGTGTTCATCTAGGTATTCATTCACAAGTTCTAATAAAAACTATTTCTCCTTACTATGCCTTTATCGGTCCTGCCATTCAGCAGGAGTCTTATGAAGTTAGTGAGGACTTTAGGGACAACTTTAAAAATCTAGAGTCCTGTTTTATTAGTACAGATCAAGGACTTCGATTTAACTTGCCGGAAGCGGCGAAAATCACCCTTCAGAAAGCATTTCCTAAGGTGGAAGTCGAGATCAGCTCAATAAATACTTTTACCACACCCGGTCACAACAGCTTTCGAAAGACAAAAACAAAAAAGCGCAACTACAACGTCTTTTATCCTAGTGCTCTATGGGAATGACGAACCTTTTAAGAAGCCTTATAATTTTACTGTTAATCAATTAAGCAGAGGTAAATATGACAAACACTGAAGAGAGAAGTTTTTATCGCGGATCCCAATTAACTTATCAAATCATTGGAGGAATTGCGGCTTTAGCCATGATTGCCCTCTCCATTTACCTCACTAAACATTACTTTGATGTTAAATTCCCGACTGGTTTAACAGGTGGAGGTCTTTGTAATATTAACGCCTTTTTTAACTGCGACGTCGCGACTCATTCTCACCTTTCAAATATTGCAGGTGTACCTATTTCCCTCATTGGAATCTTAATGGGTCTTTTTGTTTTATTTGGCTTCTTATTTAATAACGAAAAAGTAGAAGGAACTATCCATTTCCTACTTTGGTTTAATGCTATTGGTTGTGCGGTTCTTTTTCTCTTTAGCTTAATTGTGCTTGGTGGACTTTGCCCTGCCTGTACTCTTTATTACATTGCTTCTTTTGTGACCTTATTCGCTTTTTATAAATCAAGTAGTTTTAAGACACTAAATATTGCGACTCTAGCCAGCTTTGGTGCCGTCTATCTAATCATTTTTGGCGTCGTCTTTAACAATGTTTCTGGAAGAATAGCGAAGGAAACTGATGCAAAAAGTAAGCTCGCCAAGGGACTGATTAGCCAATTCGAAAGTTTACCAAATCTAGGTTCACCAGAGAAAGACTCTGAATTCATTATGGCCAAAACTGATAAGAGTTTTAAAGAGGCAAGGGTTAGAATCACAAAATTTAGTGATTTCGAATGCCCTGCTTGTAAGATGCTCTCAGATATTCTTCATAAAATCGCTAAGAAGTACGAAGGCAAAGTGGCCATTCAATACTTCTTTTATCCATTAGATAATAACTGTAACCCTGAAATGCAAAGGCCGCTTCATCAAAGTGCCTGTAAGGCGGCTTACTTAGCGGCTTGTCTTCCGGAAAAGTTTGCAGCTATGGAAGCCGAAATTTTCTCTAACCAACAAAACCTCTCAGCAGAGTGGATTGAAAAGAGGGCCAAAGAAGAAGGTGTTCTTGACTGCTATAATAGTAAGGAAACACAGGAGAAAGTGCTCTCTTACATCAACGCTTCTAAACCCTTTAATGTTAAATCAACTCCAACATTTATTCTCAATGGAATAAAGATTGAAGGTGTACTACCTGAGAATCAATTAAGTATTCTTATCGATCACATTTTAAGTAAGTAGGTATTTGCAGTGGGTAAGCAAAAACGGGAAATTCCAGTATTTGAGCAACCTCTCATTGAGACCCACTGCCATCTCGATTATTTAAAAGAAAATGAAATCACTTCTACTCTCGAAGAATGTGAACGCGTCAACATTTTGAAAATCATAACTATTTCTGTGGCACCAGGAAATTTAGATACCGTTTTAGATATTGCCTCTAAGCACCCCCAAGTATTTGGAACTCAAGGCATCCACCCCCACGAAGCAAAGTTATGGACAGCAGAAGTACGTGAGAAGATTCTTAAGAATTCTACTCATGAAAAGATCCTTGCTATAGGAGAAATTGGTCTCGACTTTTATTACAATAATTCACCTAAAGAAAAACAAATTGAAGTTTTTAAAGAACAATTAGACATGGCGGCCTCTATAAATAGACCGGTTGTTATTCACTCTAGAGACGCTGATCGTGAAACTATCGAGATTTTAGATTCGCACTCTGAAGCTCTTAAGAAAAAAGGGGTAATTCACAGCTTCACCTCTGGACCAACGCTCGCAGAGAAGGCCATAGAGCTTGGCTACTATCTTGGTTTTAATGGCATCATTACCTTTAAGAGTGCTCAAGATGTCAGACAAATCGTTGAACTCTGCCCCTTAGAGAGAATCATCTTAGAGACCGACTCCCCCTTTCTCACCCCTGTGCCTTTTAGAGGGCGAGAGAATGCTCCCTTTTATCTTCCCTTTGTAGCGGAGAAAATAGCAGAAATTAAAAATATCTCCGTCGAAGAAGTCTTAAAAGTAACCTATCAAAATAGTCTCGACCTCTTCTTTTCGAAGTAATTAGTGGAAATTTATACCTGTCTCTAAGGTGATCAAAGTATCCATCATCGCCAAGTTCTTAATGCCGATAGGCATATATGAGATATTTACTCCTGATTTTAATGATTAAAAGTACTTTGGCCGTGGATGTCTTTCCCATTTCCAAGATCACTGAACTTCCTGATCGAGAGGCCGTCTTTAGACTCACAACCTATAGCGCAGTAGATCTGACCTTAGATTGCTCTAGTTTTCTTCACGGTCTCAATGTTTTGGGGGCATCTCGAAACGACTTCTTTCTACTCTTTGAAAGTGAATGCTACGAGATCATCAATAATCTTTTCTTGTGGGGGGATGCTGGCGAGGAGGCTTGCCTTAAGCTAGATTTCGTAAGGAAGGATTGGCAGCTAGAGAAGAAAGCCGGTGACTGTCGATAAGTTTACCCGCCAAACTCGTTTTGAAATCTCTCACTTTAATCGCATCCATCAAAGTATTATTAATTTTCTCATAAACGAGGAACTGAATTTCGGGACTCGTTTCAAGCTCATTATGATTGGCCTCTAGAAGCTCATTCGTAACTTTTGTCATTGCCTTTTTTCTAGCGATATTTGGACCATCATTAAAAAGAAAGTCTCTATCACTTATCAAGTTATAATTCTCTCTTACATTTTGAGGGATAATGTCATTATCCGTTCCCACTGAATCAAGCGTGACAAGTAAGTCTACTCTTCTAAAGCCCTCATCGATTGAGTTTAATTTATTGGCGACACTTACAGCAGTATCTCCCCCCATACCATGGCCTACCAAGATGATAGGTTGAGTGTGAGGTCTTTTTTTAATTTGCTCGATAATAGCGTCCTCATCTGACCATTTAAAAACCTCAGACGTTGGAATATTTGAAGACATCGCCCCTAGACCATCTTTCTCTCCATCGAAAGGATTGAGTGAAAACCCTTTAACGAAAAAGATTCCTGGCTTATTAATTTTTGCACTCTCATCATTCTTAAGAGCAGGTGCTTCTTTAACCGAAGGAGCGCTAGAGATAGAAGGCAGAGATATTCCAGGAAGGGCTCCTCCAGTGACGGCCTTCATGACAGCAGAGCCTGCCTGAGTAAGGAGGTGCTCACCTGCACTTTTTCCTTCTATGACTTTATTTTTAATTTTATCGGGTATGTCTTTTAAAGACTTTTTGGCCTCATCTTTTAGACCTTTCGTCCCGGCCGCTTGCTCTTTTGCAGCTTCTGAAATGTTCACTTCATCAGAGACCAATGCTTTGGCCATCGCCCCTTTTTCAAGGATTCCCTCTTGACCCATCTTTTTAACTGCTTCTTTAACAAGTGCGGGCTTTCGACTTAGATAGTCTGCCTTGGAAGAATAATGGATGATTCCGTTGTCCGTTTTCACCTTTTCATTTTAATACGCGACGCGAAATATTGCCTTGAGAGGAAATTATGACCATTGCCCGACTAAGCTGGTCTGTTGTCTACTATTTTCCACCCTTTAGGGTGTCATAAGCCGAATTCTTATGTTAAACCAACACAAACTTTTCTTAATTTCAGGAGTCAATTTCATGGGTAAAATCAAAGTTGCCATTAACGGCCTAGGGCGTATCGGTAGAACTCTCTTAAGAGAACACTTTTCTAGAGAAAACTCTCACTACGAAATCGTTGCTGTAAACAACCCCGGAACTCCAACCCCTTATATTCACCTGCTAAGATATGATTCAGTTCATGGAATCTTTGGTGGAAAAATTGAATACAATGAAGGTGAAAATTCTTTCAAAGTAAACGGGAACTCAGTTAAATTTTATAACTTTAAAGACCCTACTGAAATTCCTTGGGGCGCTGATAAAGTTGATATTGTTATCGATGCCACGGGAAGATTTAAAGATAAAGAAGCACTAAGCATGCACCTTCGCGACACTGTTAAAAAAGTTGTGATGTGTGCTCCAGGAAAAAATCTTGATGGAACATTCGTCATGGGTATCAACCATGAAGAGTACTCTCACGAAAACCATAACGTCGTTAGTAATGCCAGTTGTACAACAAACTGTCTTGCTCCCGTTGCCAAGGTTCTTAATGACAAATGGGGTATTGAAAAAGGTTTCATGACAACCGTTCATGCTTACACCTCAGACCAAAACATTCTCGACAATAGCCATAAAGACTTAAGAAGAGCTCGTGCAGCAGCCATGAGCATGATCCCAACCACAACAGGTGCAGCAAAAGCAGTTGGTCTCGTTATTCCTGAACTAAAAGGAAAGCTTGATGGGTTTGCGATCCGTGTACCAACCCCCAATGTTTCTCTCGTCGATCTAAACGTTATACTAAAAGAAAATGTAACGATCGAAGAAGTAAACAAGGCCTTAACTGAAGCCGCTGAAGGTTCCCTAAAAGGAATTCTTAAAGTCGAATGCCTTCCTCTCGTAAGTGAAGACTATATGGGAATGCGTGAATCTTCATGCGTTGATCTAGAGCTGACAAACATTATCGAAAACATGGTAAAAGTTGTTACTTGGTATGATAATGAGGCGGGATTTTCAAACCGCGTTCTCGACTTGGTTGATCACATGGCAAGCAAATTTAATAATTAAGGGAGCAAAAGAATGGCCTTAAAGTATATTGATCAGATGGATCTCCAAGGAAAGCGTGTCATCGGCCGCTTTGACTTTAACGTTCCTCTGAATGAGTCTGGTAAAATTACCGACACGACAAGAATCGATAAGGCCCTTCCCACAATTAACTATATCCTTGAAAATGGGGCCAAAACATTGGTTCTTATGAGCCATCTGGGCCGACCAAAGGGCGAAGCAAAGGCTGAGTTCTCCCTTGAGCCGGTTGCAACTTACTTGGCAGAGCAGCTTGGTGTTGACGTGGTTCTTACTGAATCCTGTAAAGATAAAGGAATCAGAACACTTCTAGAGCTTCCAGGTACCAAAGTCATCCTTTTGCAAAACCTTCGCTTTCATAAAGAAGAGACTGAAAACGATCTAGAATTTTCTAAAATGCTTGCCCAATATGGTGATATTTATGTCAATGACGCTTTTGGCGCAGCTCACCGCAAGCATGCAAGTACATACGGCATAAATGCTTATTTCCCACGCATGGCCTGTGGTGGATTCTTAATGAAGGCAGAAGTTGAAGCCCTTCAAAAAATCGTGGATAAACCACAAAGCCCCTTTGTTGCTATCGTTGGTGGCGCCAAGGTAACTGACAAAATTAAAATTATCGAAAGACTTCTTACTAATGTCGACAGCCTTCTTATTGGTGGGGCGATGGCATATCCCTTTTTGAAAGCGAAAGGTTACGAAGTTGGTACCAGCCTTTGTTCAGATGAAGATGTAAAGCTCGCAAAAAATATCCTCACTCAAAGTTCAGCAAGAAAACTGGTTCTTCCAGTTGATCATGTATGTTCAAAAGAGTTTGGTGGAGCTCCTGTAAAAGTCTCTGAAATCAATATCCCAAGCGACCTTATGGGCCTAGATATAGGCGAGCAGACAATCGCTCACTTTAGAGAAAAGCTCTCAGGTGCAAAGACCGTGCTTTGGAATGGTCCTATGGGTCTATTTGAAAATGAAAACTTCGCTGCAGGCACTTTTGAGGTCGCAAATATATTGGCTGGTCTCAAAGATGCTTTCACCCTCGTTGGTGGCGGCGACAGTGTATCAGCTGTTAATAAAAGCGGACTCTCTTCAAAAATGTCCCATGTTTCAACTGGCGGTGGCGCCAGCCTTGAGTTTATTGAAAATGGTAGCCTACCAGGAGTTCAGGCCTTAAAATTTGGTTTGAACTAAGACAAATTATTCACTGGCAGGAGAGATCATGAGAAAGAAGTTTATCGTCGGCAATTGGAAGATGAACCAAGATTTAGCCTCTATCGACTCTTTCTTTAATGAGCTCTCTCTTGGTTCTTGCACCTGTGAAACATGGGTTGCCCCACAAGCTCTTCATATCTCAACAGTCATTGAAAAATCCTCCAAAGCAGGTAAATCATTTTTTGTGGGCGCCCAAAATATTAGTGAAAATAGCAATGGTGCCTTCACGGGTGAAAACTCCGCAGAGACCCTTCAAGACTTAGGGGCCACTTTCGCTCTCGTCGGTCACTCAGAGAGAAGAAGTCTTTATAAGGAAGATCATGCCCTTCTTAATAAGAAGCTAATGCATGCCCTTTCACAAAACCTCATTGTAGTCTTTTGCGTCGGTGAACAACTTGAAGAGAGAAAAAATGGCATGACGGAAGCTGTTATTAAATATCAACTTCTTGAAGGCCTTAAAAACTTTCCAACTGATCAATTGTCACAAAGCCGCTTGATTATCGCTTACGAACCGGTTTGGGCCATTGGAACTGGAGAAGTTGCCTCACCTGCACAGGCCCAAGAGGTTCATCACTTTATTCGTAAAACTCTTACTAAAGACCTTGATCTTGATGGAGATAATACTCCCATTCTCTATGGTGGCTCCGTTAAACCATCTAACGCTGATGGCCTTCTGTCACAAATGGATATTGATGGAGCACTCGTTGGTGGGGCCAGTCTCTTGGGCGAAGACTTCTCAAAATTGGCACAGATAGCATCTAAGTTAATGAAATAACAAGAATTTTAGGCATAAAAGGATTACTTGATCCTGGCGTTTTTCTTGTCAAAGACAGCTTAATCAGGTACTTAAGTCTATTCATACTTTTTAAAAAAAGTTTTCAGAGTCAAAAGGATTTAATAAATGACTACCACATTGATGATTTTCCAAGCCGTTGTCTCAGTTCTACTCATTGTTCTTGTCCTACTACAATTTGGAAAAGGCGCTGAAGCTGGTCTTTTATCTGGAGGCGGAGAAAGTATTATGACTGGTGCTCAACAAGGAAATATTCTTAGTAAGGCAACTGTTATCCTCTCTATTCTCTTCATGGGTAACTCTGTTCTTCTTTCAAAAATTCAAAGTGAAAAAGCTGGTAGCTCACTTCTTGATTCAGAGACACCGATTGCAAGACCATTAAACTCTGATGCTCTTGATACAACTAATGCTGCTCCTGCTACTAAAGAAGCACCAAAAGCTGAATCAAAAGAAGTTCCTGCAGAAAAAAAACAAAACTAGTTTCGTTTTTCTTCTGAGATCATCATGAAATTTGAAACTATCGAGCTTATTAAGAAAGAATTTCATCATCTCGATACGATTTTCTTCAATAGTGCTTACTTTGGCCCATCTCCTTATGGTGCTAAACAAAAAGTAAGTCGCGCCGTTCAAAAAGAGCTCGATCCCTCCTTTTATAATTACAATAATTGGATTGGGATTCCTGAAAGAATGAGGGAGCAGATTGCCTCCCTTTTAGAGTGCTCACCAGATAATATCATGCACTCAACTTCAACAAGCGACATCATTAGCATCGTTGCAAATGGGCTAGACTTTAAAGAAGGCGACATCGCTTGCGCTATTGATAAAGACTACCCTTCAAATGTTCTTGCGTGGATGAGAGCTGAAGAGATAACTCCCGTAACCTTTCAATTAATGAATCTTGGCGACGAAGTCGTTCCAACGGCAAAGTGGCTTGCTGAAAACCTACCGAAGAACTGTAAAGTTTTTGATATGTCCTATGTAACCTTTGATACGGGCAAGAAGATGAATATCCTAGAGATTGGTAAATTATGCCAAGAAAGAGGAATTTTCTTTATCGTTGATGCGACTCAGGCACTCGGTGGCATGAAAATAACCAAAGAGGAGCTTGCAGTTATAGACGTGTTGGCCTGTAGCTCCTACAAATGGATGCTAGGTCCCTATGGACATGCCTTTGGTTATTTTAGTGATAATGCCATCAAGAAAGTTAAACACAGAACTGGTAACTGGATCAGCTCTCCAAATTCAAAGGTTGTTTATAACCTTCTCGATTATACAACGGAGACCCTACCCGGTGCTCGAAAATATGACCGAGGCCAAGCCCCAAATATGCTAGTCAATGCTTGCCTAGAGGCAGGCCTAGAATTCCTTCATGATGTCGGTCTAGAAACGATCCAAGAACATAATGCTGGTCTTAGAGATTATTTTTTAGAAAATTATCCTAAAAATAAATTTGATATCATTACGCCAACAGATCACATGGCGAATATTCTTTGTCTTCGCGCAACGAAAACTGACGCCTTAACACTTGAGCGCGAGCTTAAATTTAGAAATGTGGATGTGAGTATCAGACAAGGTAATCTTCGACTAAGCTTTCATATTTTTAATAATCAAGACCAAGTCAATGAGCTGTTAAGAGCACTTGATATCTAAGATGCTTTTTTCTTCTTGGGGTCGGTCTTTACCTTTCCAAAGTCTAATTTATCTTTCTTTGTAAAATCAGAGCGCTGAATTTTCGCAGCGGCTTTTTCTAAAGGTAGTACATTTTGTGGATGGCACGGATCAAAATCGTCTGGAAGCTCCTGATGACTTTTCCCATCTAAGATAACATTTACATTTTTTCGAAAGACTTCAAAAATTTTGGGATCAATTTTCCTTCCGACAGAACGGGCCATGACCTCGAGAGCATCCTCTGTTGAGAGGACTTCGTGATAAGAGCGCTTTGTCGTAATAGCATCATAGAAGTCAGCGATAGCAGTAATCCTGGCAAAAACGCTAATTTCTTTACCCTCTAATTTGTTAGGATAACCCGTACCATTATAGTTTTCATGATGTTCACCAACAACTCTCTTAATAATATCGAAATTGATCTCATGATGGTCACACTTATGTTCATTAAGAAGCTCTAACCCAAAGCCCGGATGCTTCTTGATGATCATAAAATCATCATCAGAGAGTTTACCTGGATTATTTATAATACTCGTTGGAATTTTCACTTTACCAAGATCATGAAGAAGCCCACCCATACCGGCCATAACCAACTCATGTCGAGAAGCCTCCGGCTTTAAGGCCTTCATAATGGAGATAGAGTACATCGCTACATTTATAGAGTGATCATAGGTATAAAAGTCATGAAAAGATAAATCAGCAATCAACTTTTGGACGTCTAAGATATCATAATCTTGAATAACATCGACCATAGACTCAACAGACTCTTTACAGCCTTCAATCGTTTCATCTAAAAGCTCATTACTAAACTCATGATCCCGTTCAAAGATTGTCTGTAAATATTTAATCGCAGAGTCCTTAATGACAGTAGCTTTTTCCAAATCTTCGGCATTATCTACAACCATCAAACTTCTAAGGTAGAGGTCTCTTTGGTCTTCTTTTATGTAGAGTTGATAATATTTTTCTCTAAAGTTAATGAGTTCACTAGAAGAGAGAGCATTGTCTCTTCGTAAAATACAAACGAACTTCTCTCTACTGGCATGAGTAGAAGAGTTAATATAGAGATCGTATGGCAATGGTTTATCGATTAAAACCAGTCCAAAAGAAATCGAAAAATAGCTTACTTTTTGATCAATTACAGTCATCTTTAATATATACCCATAAGCTTATCGGCTATTGTTATCATTAATCAAATAGCCAACGAATGGCCTTTCGACTCTTTATAAACTGAATTACTTTATCCGTGGCCGTTTTATCCTCACCCCTTACTACAGGAGCCTCTGGCTCGTTAAGCTTAGAGGCCAATTCACGTTGAATCTCTTCTCTAGTCTTCTCTTCAATTACTATTTTTTCTTCTTCCTTAAGGTTTATGTCAATTTTATCAACCTTAGGTTCCTGATCTCGCTCTTCCAAAATCTTGGCCATTTTCTGTCTAAGCTCGTAGAGCTCTTTCTCTGTTTGAGTCATATTAGCTGTTGGATCAATTGTTTTCAGTTTCTCGGAATTTTCAGTTTTTTTGTCAGCTTCAGCAGTTGTTGCTGCTTCTCCCACCTCTTCTGTTTCACTTAAAGCTTCGTTACTATTGCCCTCAGGCCCTTCACTCTCGAGAGGGTCACCCTTTTCAAAAATTTCTGTCCCACTATTTCCACTTACGACATTTTCTTTTCTATCATCTATCTGTTTTTTTACCTCAACGGGGGATTTATTTTGGGAACGACCAATTTCAACAGGTTTTTCCTCGATTTTAGCCTGCTCATTCCTTTCAATTGGTTTACTTTGATCAACAGGCTTATTCTCCGCTTCAGCAAATTTTCTCTTGCGCTCTTCAATCTGCTTTTCCATATTACGCTTTAAGTCCTCAATTGAGACTTCTTGAAGATCTACGAGTTCTCTCTCTTTTTTAACTTTTACAGGAGCAGGCGGTGGCGTTACAGCATTAGCACTTTCTTGCACCCTTTCTCTCACGACTTTTGCAACTGGAGGAGGTGCCGGGCTTTCAACCTTAGCAGGTGCTATATTAGATTCTTCTTTAGCCTTTGCTTTCAAATTATTAACATAGTCCATTGAGGACTCATGTTTGCTCTTAGCTTTTCGAAGTGCTTTATTTTCGTTATTTGTTTTACCTTTAGATTTTGTTCTTTTTGTAATTGGTGTAGAAGTATCGTCGTCCCCAAAAAAGGTTTTTAAAATTAATTCCTTTTGAAAGAAACCCAAAAACAGGAGACTAAAGAATATCAATTTGCCTTTATGCTGCTCAAATGGACTAATCGGCTTTACATAATCATCATCTTCTAGAAGTGAAGCTAATGCCCTTTGTTTCTTTCGCTGGTTCTTTTCATAGCCATTACCAGGTTTTTCTTTCTTTTTACCTGTAATGAGTTTATCCATCCCCTTTTTACCGCGAGCAGATATCGACTCTTCCGTAAACCCAAAATCAAACATAGACTCTGCGCCTTTGTTTGCTCTTTGTGCTTTCTCTTTTTGTCTTTTTTGAAACTCTTTAAAAGCGTTAATTTTCTCTACGATTTCCGCAATCGAATACTGCCCAAAACCTTTAAATTTCTCCAAGTCTTTTTCGTAAGATTCTTTAAAGAGCACTTTCATCATCTCAGACACATCAGATTCATGAAAGTCGGGATAAGTTTGATAAAGCAATTTCATGAGCTCTTTATTAAAGGCCTGCATATCCTTAAAACGATTGCCAGGGTCTTTACTAAGGGCCTTCATGATTAATTTATCAAGTGCTTTTGGCACTTCTTTATTATGTTTAGAAGGAAGGTCAGGGTTACACTCTAAGATCGTTTTAAGGGTCAGTAGTTGATCAGCACCTTTAAAGGTTTTCTCCCCCGTTAACATTTCCCATAATGTTAAAGCGACAGCAAATTGATCATATCTATGATTAATCTTCTTCCCTTCTAAATACTCAGGCGCAAAATAGTTAATCTTTCCCTTAATGGTGCCTTCTGCTTCTTCCGTGGTATTTGTGTCAGCTTTTGCGATACCAAAGTCGATAACCTTTACATAACCCTCGTAACTGACCATCGCATTATGGGGAGAGATATCTCGGTGAACGATATTATATTTTTGACCCGTTAATTTATTGGTAAAGTTATGGGCATAATGAAGGGCTTCACACATCTTGCTCGCGATATAAATACACATTGGAATAGGAATTGTTTTCTTCTTCTTTTTTAATTCATCGATAACAACCATAAGATCTTTTCCATGAATATATTCCATAGAAACGAACAGGTTTTTACCGATCTTTCCATAATCAAATGTGGTATTTATGTTTGGATGATTGAGACCAAATGACACTTTAATTTCGTCCACAAACATTTGAACAAAGTCTTCATCTGCGGAAAATTTCTCTTGAACCATCTTAATCGCAACCATTTTATCAGCTTCATCCCCTTCTCCAAGGTAACGAGCGCGGCAGACCTTTGCCATCCCTCCATCAACTAAGTGATCAAGTAGAAAATAATTGCCATGGATTTGGGGATACTGATCCCCTTTATTTGATAAAATAGGATCGTTTACAAGAGCGCTTTCTTCTTCATTAAGGATTTCTAATTCATCGTCATCACTTACCGCACCATCAACGGAGTCCTGCAAGGATTTCAATGTTTCTTGTGCAGCCTTCCTATCATTTTTCCGGGCCAATTGATTGGCCTTTCTTTGCTCTCGCGCTTGCTCTAAGGCACTCTTTTTTGCTACTTCACCAGAGATATCAAGAGTGAGCTCAGAGATATCCAATTCTTCGTCTGGAACCTCAAGGTCATCTTCTTTAAAGATGCTTGACTGCGATTTATCCGCTTCAACACGCCAATCATTTTGAACGTCAAACTGAAGTTCATCACTTTCCTCTGCGGGTTCTTGAATATCTTGTTTTTTGGCAACACTCATCCTATTTTCTTTTCGGCAATTTACGAAAAAAAATCCAGTAGGAATCTGCGAAGCCCGACATCGCTGAAACAACTAAAATTAACTACTTACAGGGTTTTCTTAATTCCTGCCTAACCTTCGTTGATTGTGTCATAAGCGTATTTGGGCAAAAGTAGAGACATGAAAGATGGCCCTCTAAAAATAATCAATAATCTTTGGCGTGGAAATATTCACACCCTTAAAACAATACGAGTCGTTAATGACTACACTTTTCAATTTAATTTCCTAAATCGCTTCTCCTCACTCCTAGGAGTTCCCCTTAACGACAAATCTCTTGCCAAGAAATTCCAAAAAGATCTTCTAAAGGAACTCTACAAAACCATAATGTGGGATCGTAAAAATATCATAGAAGGGAAATACCCAAGTAGCGTTTTAAAAGATAAATCCCTTTGGCAAAAAACAAAAGGCTTAGGAAAAATCTTATGGGACTATCCCAGGGTCATTCAAAAGCGAAAAAGTAATCAAACCACTCTAAATGGACTTGATAACTTTCCGGACTATTTTAAAAGAACGTTTCACTTTCAACCTGATGGCTACCTTAGTGAAAAATCTGCAGAACTTTATGACCAACAAGTTGATATTTTATTCAGTGGTACCTCCAATATTATGAGGCGATGTTTTTTTCCTTTTGTTAATGATTATTTTGCAGATAAAAAATCTCTTGAGATACTCGAGATGGCATGCGGCACTGGTGTTGGAAGTGATTTATTAAAAGAAGTTTTTAAAAACTCTCATTTTACCCTAAATGATTTAAGTCCTTTTTACCTAGAATACGCCAAAGAAAAGCTTAACTCACATTCATTTAGCTACATTCAAGAGGAAGCAGACAACCTTAAAGAAATTGCTGATGAATCCTTTGATTTAACTTTTCATATTTATCTTTTTCACGAAATCCCCTATAAAAAGAGAAGGTCAGTGCTTCAAGAGCAAGCTAGGTTAACCAAGAAATCGGGCTTGATTGTTATTTGTGACAGTCTGCAACTAAATGATAAACCTGAGTGGAAAGAGATTCTTGAAGACTTTCCAAAGCGTTACCATGAACCATTCTATCGCAATTACTTAGAAGATGACCTTGAAAGAATGTGCGAAGAACTCAATCTTAAAATATTACATGGTGAAAAGGTACTCTTAACAAAATGCATAATCGCTCAAAAAATTTAGAATTAATCTTTAAAGATTGGTTTGTTGAATTAAGAAAGGATCTAAAACGAAAGGGAGCCTATTGGACGCCGGCCCTCGTTTCAGACGATCAAGAGATGAGAACCGTTGTTTTAAGATCTTTGCAAATGGTAGAG
>JAIPEG010000034.1 GCA_021737405.1 Bacteriovoracaceae bacterium | reverse complement strand
CCTCATATTTTAAGGGTTGAATTTCTTTTTCTCTTTTTCTTTTGCCTTTATCTTTGTCTTTATAGCCTTCACCCTGAACTTTTTTGGGGAGAGAAGCCCATGGATTTTACTCTCTTTAATTTTAGTATGAGAAACCAGGGCCTTCCTATTATTGATCCGTGGTTCGCAGGTGAACCAATGAAGTATTATTATTGGGGATATACCTTCTTTTCGGGGATGGCCAAAATGACGGGGGCCAAAGGAGAGGTGGGTTATGCCCTTTCATTGGCAACTCTTCCCGCCTTGATGGGGACAGCGCTTTACTCGCTCTTTCTCTATCTTTGTAAGAAGAGATGGTTGGCCTTTGGGGGCGCCTTATTTCTACCGCTTGCAAGCAATTATAAAGCTTTTTCAAGTATCGTCTTTGGTGAAGCAAAATTTGATATCTACTACTTTTGGGCCAATACAAGAGTGTTTAAAAATATGGCGTTTGCTGAATATCCGAGTTGGTCATTTCTCTTTGGGGATCTTCACCCTCATGTGATGAGTTATCCCTTTGTGATTCTTCTTCTTACTTGCTTAGTTTATGGTCTTCATGAAGTATGGCCTAGGTTTAATATTCGAGAGCACAAGCTTTTCTTTCTCCTTCATGCCCTGGCCTATGGGGCATTGATTGGGATCAATGGTTGGGATTTTATTATTTACTCTATCTTTAATGCTCTCTTCTTTTTATTAACGTTTAAAAATTTAAAACGGCTAAAAATTTGGGGGCTTTTTCTCCTGGTTCATTTGGTAGGAGTTGCTCTTTTCTTTCCAATGCTGATGACCCTCGTGGGGGGAGTGGAAACTAAGTGGGGCCCATGGATGAGTGAAAGTAACACACTTTGGTCGCATTTTGAGCACTCCGGGCTTTGGTGGTTGATCAGTTTTGTGATGATCTTTCCCGTTTACTTCCTTCATCGATTTAAGTTGCGCTGGCCCGTTCTATTGAGCTCTTTTGGCTTTCGCTTCTTTGCTTGCTCTCTCATTATGGCCCTCCTTGCTGAGTTCTTTGTTTTTAGTGATAGAGTCAATACGATCTTTAAGGTCTTTAATAATGTTTATATTTGGGGTGGGATTACGACCATCATTTGCTTGCGCTATTTTAAATATTATTTAAGACGTAATTCTCTGATCCCCTTTGCCTTGGGAGCGGTGATCTTAATCAATGCTTCTTTGTTAGGGACTCTATTTAATATGAAGGCCATCTCTAGTAATCGGCCTTTTGGTTCACGAACATTTAGTCTTAAGGGAAGTTCATACATTTTGAAGACAAGCCCGGGTGACTTTGCCGTCATTCAATGGATTAGAGAAAATGTTGAAGGAACGCCAGTGCTTGTTGAGCGCTACTCAAGAAGTTTTGATCATAAGGCGACTCGCATATCCATGCATACGGGAGTGCCGACATATCTTGGGTGGGATAATCATGTTCATCTTAGAGGCAGAAGTTGGATAGAAATTAATCAGAGAAAAAGAGACATTGATTTTATCTTTAATAGCTCAGACCCTCTCAAAGTCCATGAAATGATGAGAGAGAAGAACTTAAGTTTCTTAGTCGTTGGAAATTTAGAAAGAAAATATTATTCATTAAAAGGACTGGAGAAGTTTAAGCAGTATAGTGATATATTTAAACCTCTTGTTGTTAATGGTGCCACGACTCTCTATGGGATTGGCCCTTATGAGGACTATTTAGTTAAAAGATAAGGAAAGTGATGAAAACAGGTGATATCCCTTTTAATATGAATTTCTTATTTGGAGATGATCTTCGTGAAGTTCCTGAAGACACTGAACAGATGAGAAAGGGGCTTGATTGGCTTCAAGACAAATTAGTCGAAATTGCTGCCGATGAAAGTGCCAAGGCCGCTGTCATTCTCTCTCAAATTGGTGGTTACGCTCGAATCATGGGAGACTTAAAATTATCAGAGAAGTGTTATGTCGACGCTATCAAAGTATTTGAAGAATTAAAGAAGACAGAACAAGTCTTTGCCATGAAACTTCGCTTGGCCATTGTTTATCAATACAAAGGCAATTTCACAAAATCTTCAGAAATCTATACTAAGGCCATTCAGATGATTCGAAGTTCTAAGGCACAAGCCGTTCAGGGTTACTTAGATTTTGCTATTCATCATTATGGAAAACAAAAATTTGAGCAAGGTTTCTATAGTGAGGCTTTAGAGCTCTTTATGGAAGCCTATGAGCTAAGGATTATCAAAGGTGACTTGAGCCTTATTTCCTCGACAGAATTTGCCATCAATAAGACCAAAGAAAAACTAGAGGAAAACTAATTGTAACTTGGTCTCTCTTTATAGGGGATCGGGTCAACAAGTCCGGCCCTTGCAAAACCTCTTAAGCGAAGAGCACAAGAGTCGCAAACTCCACAGGCCTCATCACCACGTTCATAGCAAGACCAACTCGCTTCAATCGGTGCTTTTAACTCAACCGCTTTTTTAACGATCTCACTTTTCTTCATAGCAATAACGGGAGTAATGACTTCGATTAGACCATCTTTTGTCCCTTCTTTTATCAAGTTATTGAGGGCCTTGTAATAGCTAGGCCTACAATCAGGATAGCCAGAGCTGTCTTCTTCAACGGCGCCAATAAAGATCTTTATGGCACCAATCACTTCGGCCCAACTGACGGCCATGGCAACAATGTGGGTATTTCGAAAAGGAACATAGGAGTCAGGGATTTCGTCACTTTCACCTTGATACTTTTTTACCGCAATCTTTTCATCTGTTAGAGAGCTTCCGCCAATTTGCTTAAGAAAAGAAACATCAATAACTTTTCTTCGCTCTTCTGGGACATTATAGAAGTCAGCAATTTTATGAAAACATTCAAGTTCTTTCTCTTCTGTTCTTTGACCATAATTGAGGTGAAGAAAAGCAAGGTCTTGATGAGACTCATTGGCAATGGCCGCCGTAACCAGAGAGTCCATACCACCACTTACAAGAACAACTGCGAGTTCGTTACTTTTTTTATTTGTCATGCTTTCTCTGCCCATTCCTTTATAAAGGCTACAAACTTTTCTGAAAGTTCAAAGGCCTTCTTCTTTTTAGAATCGAGGTCTCCCTCATTTTCTTGAATCATGATATAAAATTTAATTTTTGGCTCAGTTCCAGATGGTCTTAGGAAAAGTTTATTTCCATTCGTAAAATGAAAGCCAAGAACATTACTTTTGATAAAGTCTAAAGGCTTACTTGTGCCTTCTCTAAAATCTTTAATGGTACTTTCTTTGTAATCAGAAAGGGATCCAATGGTTTGGCCCACAATTTCTTGATCAGCAAAGGATCTAAAGCTCTCCATTATTCTTTGGATTTTATCAGCTCCCTCTTTACCGTAATAATTAAGGCTTAAAAGGTTTTCATGAGAAAAGCCATACTCTGTGTAAATCTCATCAAGAGCTTCGATCAGGTTCATTCCCTTTAATTTATAGTGAAGAGCAATCTCACTTAAAAGGGCAACAGAGGCAACCCCATCTTTATCGCGGACATAACTGTGATTTAGGTAACCAAAGCTCTCTTCCGTACCAAAGATAAATGTACGATTTGGTTCATTTTGAGCGATCTCATTCATGCGGCCACAGATCCACTTAAATCCAGTTAGGGTATTTTCACTTGTGACCCCAAAGGAGGCAGCAATTTTTGTTTGAAGGTCTGTCGTAACAATTGTTTTAACGAAGTAGGGATCTTGGGGCATCTTTCCCTGTGATTGATACTCGGAGCAAGTATAATGAAGCATAAGGATGCCGATTTGATTTCCGTTAATGTAATGAACCTCATTATTATGAATAAGGGCGATACCAACCCGGTCTGTATCTGGATCAGTTCCAAGCGCAATATCTGCGCCTTCTTTCTTCATTAGGTTTACGGCCATTTCAAGGGCTTCTGCATTTTCGGGGTTAGGGGAGCTAACTGTTGGAAAGTCTCCATCAGGAGCTTGTTGTTCTTTAACTGATAAAATATTTGTTAAACCAAGATCTTTTAGTGCGCGACTACAGGGAACCCAGCCAGTGCCATGAAGAGCGGTGTAGACAATTTTTAATTTTTCACCATGAGCTTGAGTTTCTTTAAGGCCTAGAGAATTTTCTTTGATGGCCTTGAAGTAATGCTTCTCCGTTTCTTCACCAATCCATTTGATTTTTCCCTCTTCGATACCTTTTTCAAAGTCCATGGTTGGGATACTGCCGTAATCGTGGATAGAATTAAACTTATCAATGATCATGCTGTCGTGGGGAGGAGTGACTTGAGCCCCATCTCCCCAAAAAACTTTGTAGCCATTGTACTCGGGAGGATTATGACTTGCTGTCACCATCACTCCGGCATTGCAATTGTTGTGGCGAATGGCGAAGGAGACTAGGGGAACAGGATTTAGCTTATCAAAAATAAGGGCCTCGATACCATTGGCCGCAAAGACGCCAGCAGCTTCCTTGGCAAATTCAAATGAGAAGCGCCTTGAGTCATAACTTATGGCAACTTTTGGGGCACTTTTTGCCGTGGCAAGCACAACCTGAGACAGGGCATGGGTGGCCTTTCTTATATTATATTTATTGAGGCGATAGGTTCCCTGACCAAGAATGGCCCTCATACCGCCTGTTCCAAATTCAAGATCTCTATAGAAGCGCTCTTCAATTTCTTTTTGATCATTATTATCAATTAAAGTCTGTATTTCGTGGCGAGACTCTTCATCAAAGGCTGGATTATTGGCCCATGCTTTGGCCTTTTCAAGACTACTTTGTGTCATTTTTGACTCCTAACGGAAGACTCTTATTACAATTGGCCTAATAATGGCAAAAGCGCCTTGTTTAGGCAATAACTGCAAGTAATTGAAGGGGATTATATTAAGGTGATGTTTATCAATTAGAGCGATAAAAAAGTTGGATACCCCTCGAAAACTTGATTAAAATACCGTATAAAGACTGAAAATCTAAGTTTAAATCAAAAATATGAGGTGAAAGATGGCCAATCCAAGTATGAAGCACCCAAAAAATATCCCAGGAAAGTTCTATTGCACTGACCCAGATGATGACAATGGAGAAGGTTGTATCGCTTGTAATGTTTGTTACACAGGGGCTCCTGACTTTTTTGCAGAAGATGAAGATGGAAATGCTTACATTATGAAGCAGCCTGAGAGTGCAGAGGATATTGAGCTTTGCATGGAACAACTTGAAGCATGCCCAGTTGGTTCAATTGGAAATGACGGGTAAAGATTTGAGTTTTTAATGATTTAATTTTCTAAAGGCCCTCCCCATTTGCGAGGGCCTTTTTCTTTTTGATGACTTTACCTTTGTGCCCCACGCCAGTTCTTGATATTATAAAACAATATAAGAAATTTATTTCCTTACGGAGAGAGGAGAATCATGAACTACACAACCGTCGAGCTGATTGGGACGATTCTATTTGCCCTAGCAGTTATCCACACCTTTATTGTCGCCAAATTCCAGAAAATGGCCCACCACTATCCAGAGGGATCCATTGGAGAGAACTTCTTTCACTTCCTAGGAGAAGTTGAGGTCGTCTTTGGTCTTTGGGCCGCGATTTTTCTTATCTTTAGATCTTTTGTAGAAGGATTTGCCGTTTACGATGATTCTCATCATGTGATCGGTGGAGCTCTTCATTACTTAGAAGGCCTAAATTTTACGGAGCCTGCATTTGTTTTTGTCATTATGTGTATGGCCGGTACTAGACCCGTTATCATGCTTGCTGAAAAGATGATCACCATTGCTGCGAAGATTCTGCCCCTTCCTGGAAAGATGGGCTTTTACGTGGCGGCCCTTGTTCTTGGTCCTGTCCTAGGAAGTTTTATTACTGAACCCGCGGCCATGACTGTTACGGCCTTGATTCTTTTGGATTACTTTTATTCAGGTGAGATGTCGTCAAAATTTAAGTACGCCACTTTAGGGCTTCTCTTCGTCAACGTCTCAATCGGTGGAACACTTTCTCACTTTGCTGCTCCTCCTGTTTTAATGGTTGCGAGTAAATGGCACTGGGGCTTTATGCACATGATGACAAACTTTGGTTATAAGTCTGTCGTGGCGATTGTTATCTCAACTCTTATTGTTGCCTTTATGTTTAAAAAAGAACTTGCAGGTGAATTAGAGATCAAACAAAAGCATGATAACTTTATGATTCCTACTTGGTGGATAACATTAATTCATCTCATCTTCTTGGCCTTGGTTGTTTATTCGGCCCACCATATGGTTTTCTTCATGGCGCTCTTCCTCTTTTTCTTGGGCTTCACGACTGTTACCCAAGAGTACCAAGACACGATCAAACTCAAGGAGTCACTGCTTGTAGGCTTCTTTCTTGGAGGTCTCGTGACTCTCGGTGGAGTGCAGGCTTGGTGGCTTCAGCCTATTCTTTCTAATATGCCAGATCTTCCTCTCTTCTTCGGAGCGACAGGCTTGACGGCCATTACTGATAACGCCGCACTTACTTATCTTGGCTCTCTTGTTGAGCTGACAGACTCTGCTAAGTACAACCTTGTCGCTGGTGCTGTTGCTGGTGGTGGTTTAACGGTTATTGCTAACGCTCCAAACCCTGCGGGCTTTGGTATCTTAAAAGGAACTTTTGGTGAGAAGGGTATTAGTCCTCTCGGTCTTTTGGCCGGCGCTATTGGTCCCACAATTATTGCCATGATTTGTTTGCAAGTTCTAGCAAGTCTTGGTGGTGGCGCTCATTAAAAGAGATTTTAATAAACGCATCTTAATTTTTCTTAATACATTATTAACCCTCCTTATTTAGGAGGGTTTTTTTGCCTTATTTTGTACTTGAAAAAATAAGGATTTTATAAAAAAATAAGAATAAGTTTTTATGAACAATTCACTTCATTAAAATTACTATTGGCCTTAAAGTTCACTAATCAGAAATTATAGTCAAAACAAAGATGAAAACTTCTAGTTTTCTTTTTCTTTTTTTTATTAAAGGAAGGGAAACCTTTTAAATATTAATGATTACTCGGAGGTATTTATGTTAAAAAAGATGGGGGCTGTAGCAGCAATAAGTCTCATGGTTCCTGCTGCACATGCTGATGCGCAGATGGGAAAATTCTCATTTAACATGTACGGCTTTTTAAAGGCTTCGTATATCACAGCTGATGCCAAAGTTTCTTCCTATGGCTTTGGTGGCGTTGGTGCGATCACTCAGGCCGAGCAAACGGATGAAACGAATGCCGCAACAAAGAAGTCTGACGAAGAAAGACGTCACGCTTTTCAATCGATGCAGTCTCGTTTTGGTTTTAAATTTAATCACGGTGGTGATGTTTCAGGGAAGCTTGAGTTTGATTTTATCAACTTTAATGCTCGTCAACCTTCACCAAACGCTAACATTCGTCTGCGCTTAGCTCAGATTGACTACAAAATGGGGGAGAGCACAACTTTTAGTGGTGGTCAGAAATGGGTTACTTGGATGGGTGTTGTTCCTCACACTTATAATTACGTTCAATCAAACTTTCTCTCAGGTCATACGGGATTTATCGCCCAAGAAATGGCGATTAAACATGTTATAGGTGACTTTGATCTCTATGGAGCTGTCGGTTCTCGTGGTGTTAATAACGGTGTAACTGTTTCGGAAAATGATCGAGGTTGGTTACCACAGGCCTCCTTAAGAGCTGATTACAACTATGGCATGGGTCTTGTTGGTTTTGCTGTAACTGGCTCTAAACTTGAAGGTGAGTCAGATCCTGCAAATACGGCCAATACTTATCAAGATGGTAACGCTTTTCTTGGGAAAGTGTATGGTTCATTTAAGAATGACTTGATTGATTTTCGTGCCGAGTACTTTGTAGGTCAAAACACAGCTAATCTCCATGCATTAGCAACAGAAGGTTCTGCTTTTGGTGCCAATGGTGGAACTAACGTAAAAGCAGCTGGTGGCTTTTCTTCTGCAAAATTTGCTGTGACAAAGAAAAATGGTCTTTACGCTGGATACGGATTCTCTGAAACTGTTGATGGTGAGAAAAACGCTGCTGTTGCCGCTGGAACAAATGGTTCAGGAACAATGATTGGTAACAAAGTGATCACTGCTGGTGTTGATCATAAGACTGAAAGTGGTTTGATCGGTTTCCTTGAAACTCAGATGTACGACACGGAATACAAGACAGCGGCAAACGCAAAAAAAAGCTATGATGCTACGACGATTGAAGCAGGATTTGTTTATAAATTTTAAAAACTTATGGATTAAAGCTTTGGGATTTTTGCACCATAAAACCTAATGTTATAGCTTGCTTTAAAAGCCTTTGAGGGTGGTCTTGCAGGCCTTGTAAAACACCGAGTCTTGGGGGTTACCGTAACTTAACTAAAAGATTAAGGGATAACCTGAAAATATAGTGATATTTGACCTGAAAAAAACCGTTAGGAAAAATTATTCCCTAACGAAATGATCATCAATTTTGGTTGGTTTTTTTAGGGAGTTTTAGGTGTCTGTCTTCTAAATTAACGGCGCACGCGAGCGTCAAGTGAAACACTCAAGCTCTCAAAGCCACCTCTTTCCTGACAGATATTTTCTTGGGCTTTAAATAAAAAATCTTGTCCACCACCAAGTCTATGAGTGAGTAGATTCCCATTTTCTTGAGAGCCATCGTAGCAAGTGTAGACGATGTCACTTATTAAAACTCTCGCCTTCATTGTGTTGAGATTAAGTGCTTTGAATTCAATGGAAGAACCCTTGGCCACTTCTGAAGGAGAATAGACTCTGTAGGAGAACACCACGTTGCTCAGGGTTCCAAGAAAAGTATAATCTCCCCAACTCGCTAGGCTTGAGAAAGTCATAAAAGAAAGAATAGAAGTTAAAATCCACTTGTTCATACTTAAGTCTCCAATTTAAAACGACTTTAGGCTAAAGCGGACTGACAAATAGATAAAGAGGAGGAAATTTCCTCCTCAGTCATTTTAAGACAATGGTTTAAGCGTTTTTCTCCAACCAAAAGGGTCATCACCGGTGCCTTCTTGAATATTCAACAGGGCCTCTCTTAGCTTCATGGCCACGGGGCCTTGGGCATGTTGAAGTTTATAGATATCACCATTTCCAGTTCCGAGAGTGTCGATAGGGGTAATAATAACAGCAGTACCACACGCAAACGCTTCACTACAGGCACCACTTTTCACATCTTCTAAAAGCTCACTGACTTTCATCGTGGTCTCTTCGATCTCTAGACCGAGGTGTTTTGCAAGTTCCATAATGGACTTTCTTGTTATGCCATTAAGTATAGTTTCCGTAAGTTTTGGAGTTTTTAATTTTTCACCATAGACGGCGAAGAAATTCATGCCACTCATCTCTTCAATATTTTCTTTGGTCACGGCATCAAGCCATAGGACTTGATCGTAGCCTTTGTTTTTTGCATTAATCATGGATAGTAAGCTTGCCGCGTAGTTGCCACCAGTTTTTGCGTGACCAACTCCACCTGGGCAGGCCCTGACAGCATCATTTTCAACGAGTACTTTTACGCTTCCTGATTTGAAGTAGGCTTGAGAAGGGGAGGCAACAATGAGGAACTTAAACTTTTCACTCGGCTTGATACCTAAACTATTTTCAGTCGCAAACATAAAGGGGCGTATGTAAAGACTATCGCCACTACTAACAGGAATAAATTGAGAGCAGTAAGAAGTGATTGCCTCTACTCCATCTAAAAAGCCATCTTCTGGAACTTCGGCCATGGCCATACGAGCAGCAGAGAGATTGAATCTCCTCATATTTTCTTCAGGACGAAAGAGAAAAGGACCATTTGAATGAGTGAAGTATCCCTTTAGCCCTTCGAAGATTTCTTGCGCGTAGTGAAGCGCCTTACAAGTTGGATCGAGTGTTAATTGTTGATAGGGAACCATCCTAAATTCTTCCCAAACTCCATTGTCATAATTTGATTCAATCATGACTGGCGCCATCGCTTTTCCAAAACTTAGGTCTTCCGGCAACTGAAAGGAATTGATGGCCTCGATGGCCTCAGGTGTAATTTTAATAGATTTAAATTGACCCATATCTATAAGCTCCCCAGGAGTTTGAAATTGTTTTTCTTAAAGTAGCAAAATTGACAATAAAAGTCAGGTGGAAGAAGTGCGTCACTTTGTTCTCATATCTAGGCAAATTGGTCCCTTTTTCAGAAGAATTTGTTTTGCGTTAGAATGAATTTACGAGGACTTAATTGCTATGATGATGAAATTAATCACGACATTTATGAGCATTCTCTTTCTCTCCTTTGTAAGTGCAGGGCTAGGCCAAGTAAAGGCTGCCTTTCCAGTGAGCATTGAGGGAAGCCGAGGAATGATTGAAAGTTATCAGGCGCGCGCAGAGCTAAAGATGGCGAGAAGCACAGACTTTTGTCGCGGCTACACCATGCCAAAGCTCTCAGGTTCTTGGCAGTGCCGTCCCTCTGCAAAGGGAAAGGTGAAGTGTGCTTCGAAGTTTATTTGCAAGCATATCAATAAATCCTTTTCTCGCGTGAGCGAATCAAGAAGACTCACTAATGAACTTAAAAAGACAGGACGAAGTTCTTCTTCTTTCACAATGATTGTAGGAAAAAAACCTCTTCGTAACCCTAGTAAGTACCGCTATGTAGAACAGATCAATAATAAGAGAAGCCAATTAAGAGCATCTGAAAAACAGGCCATTCGCACTAAAATTAAGCGAAGAACTGAAAAACTTAAAGAAGAAATGACGGAATATGATGAGTTTGCTCAATTAGAAAAAGAACTGGCAATTGAAACGAAGCCGACAACAGCAAGTCAAAGAAAGGACAGTGTCGATCAGCTTTCAAGTAATGCTCTCGCTGAAGACCGCCGTCAACTTGAAGAGAATCAAGAGCTGATTGCTCCCTTTAGAATGGAGAGGGAAAAGAGCAATACCAGCAATGAGGAAATCATTCGCATTAAAAAGAGAGAAGACATGACGCCTATTGATCGCAGGTTTCAGATTCTGAGCTTCTCTGGAGCAATGGCCCGTATTCAAGATAACAACGCCAGTAGTGTAGCAACCGCAGATTTTGCGTGGACTCCTCGTTGGCAGTTTGGTGAAAAGTGGGCCTTAAGAGGGCGCCTTGGAGGTCATTTTATAAGTGCCGAAATTGTTGATGGAGAAGATAGTGAAACTTTTCTCGTCTATGACTTGGCCGGTGATTTAGAATGGTTTCCTTTTCTAGGAAGTGGCTTTTACTTAAATGGTGGTCTTGGCGTTCAAAGCTGGACCTCTACCACTGGAGGAGCTTTCTCGACAGTTTCTTTAGGAGGTGGATATCTCTTTGACTTTAATAAAGCAAAGATCGTTGATCGCGTCTTTTTTAGTTACACAAGTGTAGGTAACGAAGCGGCCAATACAGAATTAAAGGTTGGAATCGGCGTTAGTTTTTAGATATTTTTTCTTATAATCATTTTGTTGTTTCAAATAAATAATCTCATTCATTATCTTGCTGCATCCTTTTGAGATTGGGCTTTCACTCGCAATCTCTCTATTAATAAAAGCAGACTGTGGATTATTTTGTGACTTTAGAATCCCTATAAATCGGGTAGAGGCCGCACAGCCAGTGAGAGTAAATAGTGAAAGAATGAATAAGTTCTTAAAAACCGACATATTACGTTTTCGGTCATTTAAGCTAAGATTTTGAGTTTTAATTATGGTGCGGCCGACTGGGATTGAACCAGTGACCCCCTGCGTGTCGGGCAGGTGCTCTCCCACTGAGCTACGGCCGCATTATGAGATTGTGTAGGGCATATTAGGTTAAAATGCCGAAATTAGTCAACATTTCTGTTGGACTTTTCTTAGCTAAGACCCCGTAAACGATTAATTTCATGACACTTAATAAGGACTTCGATAGACTTCGGGCCAAATGAATAAACGTCTGCACCGAAGCCTTAGTGGCGTCCTGTATCACCAGTTTCTAGAGTTTTGGCCCTATTATGTAGGTGCCATTGGCTGTTTATATGGAACCCACTGGATTCAATCTCACCTGCCTTTTCTTGCAAAAGAACTGGCCGACATCGTCTCTGAGGGTGCTGAAAGGATTGAAACGTGGAAGTTCTTTGCCTTGGCCTTAGGGATCATTGTTTTTAGGACTTCTTCTCGCTTGCTCTTCTTTTATCCAGCGCGTGTTCTTCAAAAAAATCTAAGAGTTGAAATCCTTGAGAAACTTGAAGCTGCGAGTCCGACTCGCTATCGTCATCACTCTGATGGTCAGCTCTTTCAAGTCCTTCAAATGGATATGGAGCAGTTGCGGGCCCTTATTGGCTTTGCCCTGTTACAGGTGGGAAATATTCTGGTTGCCATGATTGTTTTGGTGCCAAAAATTATCAGCTTCAATGAGAATCTTATTCTTGCCCTCTTACCCCTCGTTATTACTTTTGTTCTTTTTACTACCATCGTTAGTCGAAACAGAGTCTATTACCGAAAGACTCAAGACCTTCAGGGAGAAGTGCAAAACGTTATTATTGAAACTTATGCTGGTAAAAAGACCATTAAGAATTATCACGCTGAAGAGTCTTTTATAACGTGGTTTAAAGATTATAGTTGGAAGGAACTTTGGTACTTTTATAAAGCAGGTATTGGAGTGGGGATTTCTCTTCCCCTTCTTCCTTTGGGAATTGGGCTCTCTCTTATATGGGGTGCCCATATTGTTTTTCAAGAAAATTTAGGAGCAAGTTCACTTATCCTCTTTAGTGGCTTTATCTTTTTATTTCTTGAGCCCATCATGTTTCTCTCCTGGATTGGGGTGGTCTTTGCACGCTCCTATGGATCATGGCAGAGAATTAAAGAACTCGTTCATGATATTGATAAGAGTTCTGATGAGGAAATTCGCTTATTGAGTGACAACCTAACGGAAGATTTACGAGGCCAAGAACTCGATATCACTGTCAACTTTTGGGATGAATCGTTAAAGTTAAATTTTCCAAGAGGCTCTTGGTCTGTTCTTGTTGGTAAAACGGGTTGTGGAAAATCAACCATACTTACTCAACTGGCCGATATCCTTAGGCTTCGCCAAGAGAATATCTCCTTTGTGGCCCAAGACCCTTATTTATATAATGACACCGTCGTCAATAATATCTTCCTCGGTCAAGAGCAAACCAAGGATCGAGTAGACCAAGCCTATGAGCTGTTGGTTCTCTTTGGGCTTGATTACTTGGCCTCTAGTAAAGAGTCCCTTCTTAATATGGAAGTAGGGGAAAAGGGTAAGAGGCTAAGTGGTGGTCAATCAAAAAGGCTTGCTTTGGTAAGAAGTCTTATGGCCCGTGCGGATATCCTTATTTGGGATGATCCCTTTTCTTCAGTTGATTTAATTTTAGAGAAGAAAATTATTGAAGAGCTAAAATCTTGGCAGGCCCTTGCCGGTAAAACCATTATTCTATCAAGCCACCGAGTGACAACTGTGCGAGCGACCCAGTTCTGCCTTTATTTAGAAAAGGAAAGAGGTCTTGTGGAAAAGGGTATTTCCCAAGATCTTTTAAACCCCCAATTTGAGACTTATGAGTATTTTAAACAACAGATGGTATGATTATTTTTTCTTTAGGGGAGGGCGCCGCTTTTTAGTGGTGGTCTTTATCTGTCTTCTTGCGTCCGCTATCTTGGGGGCCTTGACTCCTCAGAAAATTTCTGAGCTTTCAAAGAACTACGATGTTGAAGCCAACTTCTACGGAACGATGTGGTCTTTGGCGACTATCTTCTTTGGTGTTTACATCAATCGAGTTTTCTATCAATTAAGCATTAATAAATACATTCAACTATTGATGCAAAATACGCGGGTAAGTTGTTATGAAAAATGGCTTCATACCTACGATGTAAAAACAGCGACAGATAGCCGCAATGAGCGCTACCCTCAAGGCGAAGTGATTTCACGAATCATGAACGACACTGAAGCCCTTCGTGAATTAATGACCTCTGGCACCTTTGGTATCTTTATAGATGTCTTCTTCGTAATCTCTTGTCTCATTAGTTTTGTGGGTCTTAACAAAGTGAGTGGAATCTCTTTATCGATAGCCGAGGTTGTTGCCGCCCTTCTTCTTATATGGGGTTCTCGCTATATGCGTGAAGTCTTTATGGACGTTAGAAATTCACGCGCCGACATGAGCCGTCTTCTCTCTAATATGGTTGGTGGCATTAAAGAGACCTACTATACCCGCCATGAGAATTACGCTTCTAAAAGAGGCGCAGTCGTTTTTCAAGACTTTTTAACAAAGCAGCTAACGGCCAATATCTGGGATGCAGGTTATTATTCCACGGCAGAATCTTTATATCCCATTCTTTTGGCGTTCATTGTCTTTCTCTTTCCCTATTCCAACATTACAGAAGCCGCGATTATTTTTGCGATCGTTGACCTTATTCAGCGATCGATTGGTCCGGTAAAAGATGTGGCCGCAAAAATAGCCAATATCCAAAGGGCTTATACGGGTCTTCAGCGCATAGATGAATTTCTAAGTGATCTTGACTTTGGCATGAGTTCAAAAGGTTACGTAACAAAAGGGATTATTAAGCTCTCTGAAGTCTTGGTTGATATTAAGCTCTTTGAGTATCCACGCAAGGCCTCACAGGAAGAAGAAGTTCCCTTTAACTTAAAAGACATTAAATTTAGCGCCTTTCCAGGTGAACTTGTGGGGATCGTTGGTCTATCGGGTTGTGGTAAATCGACACTTCTTAATATGATGGCCGCTAATATAGAGCCTCAAGAAGGTGGAATTTACCTAAAGGGGTCAGGGGGGACCATGACCTATCCTGGTGAGACAGTAGAAGACATCATCGGCTATCGCGAGCAAGTTGGAATTGTTAGCCAAGACTCTCATATCTTCTCAGACACTATTGCTTTTAATATTTGTATGAATCGCGAGACTCCCGATAATTTTCATAAATTCTGGGATGAAGTAAGAGAGCAGATTCCCTACATTAAACACTGGGGAAAAATGCCAGAGGATAAGCTTGATCAACGTGGGCTTTCCATGGGGCAAAAGCAGCTACTTGCGGCCATACGTTCTTGTTACTTACAAAAGCCTGTTGTTCTCTTTGATGAAATCAGCTCAGGCCTTGATGGGGAGCTTGAGCTTGCCTTAAGAAAAATGGTTCTTCTCATTCAAAAAAATTCACTGACATTTATTGTGGCCCACCGCCTAGAGACTGTTATTGAAGCCGATAAAATAATCGTTTTAGAAGGTGGTCGACTGAAAGCGTCGGGTACTCATGAGTCGCTTCAAGAACAATCAGAAGTCTATCGTCAATTTCTGGCTGAACTATCGCATTCTAAAGTTCAATAGGTTATTATTTCTTGGATTTAGAAATCTTGAATTAAGGAGAACAGGTCTATGAGAAACCGAATGAAGACTCTTTCTTTTTTAGCAATGATGTTACTAGGAGCCCTTGGGCTTTTTATTTCATGCACTAAAGAAGTAGATAGCAAACCACAGTTTATTTTTAAGCCAGCACCTAATAAGGAAGCTGCTGCTATGGTAAATGGCAAGGTCATTACTTATAGTGAGCTCACTGAAGGCGTGGAAAACGATCTCTACGAAGCAGAAATGAAAGTTCATGAGATAAAGATGAATCGCCTAAAAGCATTGGTTCTCAAGAAGTTCATGGAAGCAGACCCGGCCTATAAAGGTGATAATGATAAGTTTCTTAATGAGCAGATTGCCAAGACGATCAAGATCACCGAGAAGCAAATCATGGCCTTTGCCAAAGAGAGAAATATCCCTAAAGAAAATTTGAATGATCAACTCAAGGAAAGAATTAAAAGCTTTCTAGAGAATGAATCAAAGCAAACGGCGATTGATAATTGGATTGCAACGAAAACAAAGAAAAATCCTGTTGAAGTTTATCTAACGAAGCCAAATCGTCCAGTGAAAGAGGTGACTGCTGGTGATGCGCCTTTTATTGGCGGAGCAGACGCAAAAGTGACGATTGTTGAGTTTTCTGATTTTCAGTGTCCTTTCTGTGCTCGTGGGGCAACTCTCATGACGGACCTTAAGAAGAAGTACGGAAATAAAATTAAAGTGGCCTTTAAGAACTTTCCTCTTCCTTTTCACAATCACGCTAAGAAAGCGGCTGAAGCTGGGCTTTGTGCTCATGAGCAAAAAGCAGATAGCTTTTGGAAACTTCATGACAAAATGTTTGCTGACCAAGCAGGCCTTAATAGAGATGGGCTTATTGCAAAGGCCGTAAGTGTTGGACTCAATAAAGAAAAGTTTACGACCTGTTTAGATTCAGGAAAGTTTGCAAAAAGTATCGATAGCGATATTGAAGAAGGGCAAAAGGTTGGCGTTAAATCTACACCAACTTTCTTTGTAAACGGAAAGATGGTCAATGGAGCTCAACCCATAGAAGTTTTCTCTGAGCTTATTGATGAGGAACTCGCAAAATAAGATCTTTTAAATTAACTTTTGAACGAAGGGGCAATTTTTGCCCCTTTTTTTGTCTAAAATGTTGGCAAGTTTTACCACGCTTTTGTTGCTGTAAGTCAAATGTGTATAATGAAAGAGCGCTAAACCTTTGAGGAGCATTGTTTAGACTGATGGAAATAAGTGATTACAACACAAGATTGGCACAAACTCGAAATCGCTACAATGAAGCGTCTCAAGAGTTAAAAGACAATTACAACGAAAGAGTTGAAGATCTTGAAAAATTACACGACAGCAAAGTAAAAAATCAAAGAGAAACCTATCTCAATCAAAAAAATACAATGGAAGAGGGCGCCCAGGAAAGACTGGAGCGCTATGACAGCAATCTTAAGAAGGCCCTGGCCGAGCGAACAGAGCGCTATAACAAGAATATCGAAGAGAAGAGAAAGGATTTTGATCATAATCGTCAAAAGCAGATGAATGATTACAATCAAAAATTATCTTCTATCTCTAAGTCCTTTGATACCGCCAATACAGAAAAAGATAAGCTCCATGCGATGTATAAAGACAATATTCAAGAAAGATATGAAGAAGGTCTTTCAAAACGAGAAAGCCAATTCAATGAAAAATTAGGAATTCAGCAAAATACAGCGATGGATAAATTGAATCAATTTCGTGATCAGCAAAATCGTGAAAAAATTGAAATGATCACTGATCACACCAATCAAAAGAAGCAATTGGTCCAAGATGCCAATATCTCTCGAAACAGCGCCAATAGTCGCCATCAGTTAGATATGGAGAGATTACGAGAGAATGCTAAGCAAAATGAGAATACCCAAAGAAATAATTTTGAAAATGCCAATGCTAGTCTTAGAAAAACGAAGAGTGAAGAAAGTGAAGGTCAGCGCATTACATTTGAAAAACTGACTAATCAGATTCAAGACCGAAATGAGTCTGAAATGCAGCGCCTGAATCGTCAAAATAAGACAGATAAAAGAGACCTTGAAAATACTTTTGCAAAAGACAGAATTCAGCTAGAGCGCAGAACCAACTCACTTTTAAATGAGGGAAGTCATAATAAAGTTGAAACATCACGAAAGGCCCTTCAAGCTCAACATGAGAATCAATTAGGAAATCTTAAAAAATCCATTGAAGAGAATACGTATAACAATAACCTTCTCAATGAGAGATTAAGCCGTACTCATTCTGGTGAAATCAAAAATTTAGAGATTTTTCAAAATACAGAATTAGATAAGAAAAATAATGAGATGAGAAAACTTCGCCAGGAAGAAGTTGGCGGTCTTCGTGATCAGTTTGGTAGCTATCAAGAACTCATGGGAAAGAGAAATAAGAACCTAGAGCGTGAGAATGAAGAGCAAACGGTTGCTGCCCGCCAAAAGCTTGTGAATACAGTGGCAAGACAAAGAGCAGAGTTTGGTCGTACTCTTAATCATATAAATATGAGTAATCAAGAGGCAATGGCAGATGCTCGGGTTGAGATGTCTGAAGAGCAAACGAAATTCATTGAAAGCACGAAAAGAAATGTTCATAATGAAATGGAAGATCTAAAAAGTGATCTTAACGACGTCTTTGCTCGTAAAGAAGATAGTCTCCAAAAGAAAATCGAAATGAGTGAAAAAGAACAGGTCGCTCTAGAGGATAAGTATCAAAAGAAACTTGATACTCTTCAGGCAAAGTCGGCAAAAGAGCTCGAGCAACTCAAAGTCTTTGAAAGTGAGAGAAGAAAAGAAGATCGCCGTGCGGCTGAGAGACAACTTGATCAACAGCAACGGGAGTTTCAAAAAACTTTGATGTCTCTTAGAAGAGAATATGATTCTCGTCTTGATAAAACCAAGGCCAATAACGATCTTCATATCGCAAAGCTTACTGAGCGCTATGAAAATCAAATTTCTCGTGAGCGCCAAGAAAGCAACGCCGCCTCTCAAAGGGCCGCTAGCATGGCCAATGCCAATTACAATCGCCTTGTTGATAAGACGAATATGGAAAAAGACACTCTTATCAATCAATACGAGGTTAAGATCAGTAAGCTTCGCGAAGGCAATCGTTTGGCCAATGAAATTAAAAATACTCGACCAAAAGATGCCTAGTTCTGCGGTGCGCCCTTTAACTTCTCCTTATCACTGTTAAATTAAAAGAAAGCACCAATGACTAAGGATTACTCATGCGCAGGGCAAAGATTGTCTCTACACTAGGGCCGGCATCAAACACCGTTGAAACAATTTCTCAAATGATTAGGGCGGGCCTTAATGTGGCCCGAGTAAATATGAGTCATGGCACTCATGAGGCCCACAAACAATTAATTGCTAATATTAGAGAAGCTTCAAGGATCGTAGGCCAAGAGGTGGCGGTTCTCATCGATCTTCAAGGTCCAAAAATTAGAGTCGATAAAGTTGATACGCCCCTTGAATTAAAGTCAGGTAGCGATTGGGTTATTGGAGTAAGTAAGGATAAAGAAAAGTATCCAGAATATAAGGATTGTTTCATACCAACAGTTTATGAAAAGCTTGTGGATGACTGTCATGACGGTGCTCGCATTCTCTTTGATGATGGGCTGATGGTGGCACGGGCCGTAACGAAAGATCGTGGTGTTTATAAAATAAAGATTGAAGTTGGCGGATTTTTAAAGAGTAACAAAGGCATTAATCTGCCTGACTGTGATGTTTCAGCTCCGGCCTTCACTGAAAAGGATCGTGAAGACTTGATCTTTGGTCTTAAGGAAAATTGCGACTATATCGCGCTCTCATTTGTAAGAAGAAAAGAAGATGTTCTAGAAGTAAAATATCTTCTTCATAGTTTAAAGAAAAATGTTCCTATCATCTCCAAAATTGAAAAACCCCAGGCCGTCGATAATCTTGAAGAGATTATGGAAGTCACTGATGTCATCATGGTCGCAAGAGGTGACATGGGAGTGGAACTTGGTAATCACCTGGTGCCAGCTGTTCAAAAGAAAATGATCCGCATGTGTAATGAGCGTCATATCCCGGTGATCACAGCGACTCAGATGCTTGAGACCATGACGGAAAATCCAACCCCAACAAGAGCAGAGGCCTCTGATGTCGCCAATGCTATTTGGGATGGAACTGATGCCGTTATGCTAAGTGGGGAAACGGCCGCAGGAAAGTATCCCGTTGAGACGATTAAAATGATGGACTCCATTATCATGGAGGCCGAAAGGACCCCCAAAGAGAGACCCTTCCTTCGCCATATGGATCTTTCAAATGTGAATGCTTCGGTTATGGTGGCCGCTTCAATGATTGCGGAAAAGATTCACGCCAAAAGAATTTTGTCAGTAACAGAATCTGGTCATTCTTGTTTAAAAATCTCTCATTTTAGACCAAGCATTCCTGTGCTTGGGGTGACAAATAATTTAGATGCTGTGAGAAAGCTCTCTCTCTATTGGGGAGTGACGCCTTTTTATCTGGTTGACTATGACGAAGATAATTTTGATTTTCAAGAAGATATCGTTCAAAAAGTAAAAACCAATCTTGATCTCGTCAACGGTGATAAATTAGTGATCACCAGAGGAGACGGGAAATTCTTTGCGCGTGGTTCTTCTAATTCTGTAAAAGTAGAAATCATAAAAGACAGACCAAAAGTCCCAGGAGGACAGGACGTTTTGCAAGAGGCGAGTGACGCCAAGAAGAAAATACTTCTTGATACTTCCGTTTGTGCTTCTTGCCAAAATTGTGTCCATATTTGTCCTCATGATATTTGGAAAGTTTCAAAAGATGAGCTTTCAAATACCTATATCAATGAAGCAAAGATTAATGACTGCACCATGGATTATGAATGTATTCGCGTCTGTCCGACAGGGGCGATTGAAATCCTCCCCATGGATAATTAGAGCGGATGTCGCCATTTTCTGATGAACTTCTCTCCTTTCATAAGATCGTTGACTGGGGCTACACCGAGGAGCTCTCCCCGCGCTCCTATGATAGGCTAGAGAGTTGGGTGGGAAAAGGGGAGCATGGAACTCTTGGTTATCTCGCTGATCATAGATTAGACGCCCGAAAGTCCTTACAAGAAGTTTTTCCTGATACTCAAAGCTCTCTCGTTTTTCTCTTTAGCTATCACCGTGAAAAGCTAGCTCTTGAAAATTTTTATCAGAGCTCGGAGAGTAATGGTTTGAAAATTGCCAGTTATGTTTTGGGTTTTGAAGGAAAGGACTATCATCTCCTGGTACGGGAATCTTTAGAAAAGTTAGCAGAAAAATTAAGTGAGAAAATTTCTGATCTAAAGTGGCGCTTAAGTCTCGATATTCAACCCGTTCTTGAAAGAGATTTGGCCCATCGGGCGGGCCTTGGTTGGTTTGGTAAAAATTCCATGTTGATTTCAAAGGATAAGGGATCTTTCTTTATTATTGGCTCCCTTCTTTTGAATAAGAAACTAGAGCTCCCTAAAAGAGCAGTTGAGACAGATCACTGTGGTCAGTGTCGCGCCTGTGTTGAAGCGTGCCCAACTCAGGCCATCAATGAAGAGACCCGCACACTGACCGCCGAAAAGTGTATTGCCACTTGGACTATCGAGCACTTTAAGGAGGGACCATCTGCTCCTAGGGGAATGGAAAATGCCTCAGGGGAAATTTTTGGCTGTGATATCTGCCAAGATGTCTGTCCTTGGAATCAGCGTCCTGTGCGCATGGGTCTTGCCCCAGTTGAAGGGCTAGAAAAGAGTAATGCTTTAATCTTTGACCAATTCCTAAAGAAGACACCTATTGAAGTCATAGAAAATCTTGAGTTTCATTCTAGTCGGGGCTTTGTGAGAGAGTTTAAAAATACGCCACTAGAGAGAACGGGAAAGCGTGGTCTATTAAAGAATCTTCAATTTTGGAAAAAACCCTGATCTTTTAACCACTTTTTAATGTGAGGAGCGGCGTTTTCTGGTAAATGGTGAGCAAGTTTTGCGGGCTTCTCAAGAACGACATTGTTTCCAAGTGCCTGAAGCTGATCTCTTAATCTCTCCGTTCCATCTTTTCCAACCACGACATCATCAGCACCAGTAAGAAGATAAATATTCTTATCCGTTAGATTGAGTGATTCTTTTTCTTTTTTAATCCAAGGAAAAATCACCTCAGGACTAATGGCCTCGCTCACAAGCTGAGCACGAATGGCCAAAGTGGATTTATAAAAGGGAGTGTTGAAAATATGAGTAACACCTTCGGGAGGTAGGCCAAAGCCCACCGCAATCACTTGCGTTGACTGAAAGTTTGAAAAGGCTAATGCATCACAGGCCTTAAGGGAGAGGAGGGCACCTAAGCTGTGGCCTCCAATAATAACTTTAGTTTCTTTATCGATAATCGAGTGACCAAGTTCCGCCAAGAGGTGATCTTTTAGAATTTGAGTCGCACTTTCAAACATTTGTGCAGCATTTCTTTTAAAGGCATCAAAACTGGTAACCTCAGTAAAGCCCCCAAGGTAATGGCCAGGCAAGTCAAAGAGGAGGGAAGGAATGCCTTCTTCTGCTAAGCGTAAAGACCAATTCAGAATACTGCCTTTATGACTGGTAAACCCGTGAGTGAAAATACTTAGTGCTGGAGCGACTTTTGACGCTTCATCAGGAAGAAAACAAAAAGCATTTGTAGAAATAATGCTCTGTTCATCTTGAAAGGGAATAGCTGTCTTTACAATCTTGATGGCCATGCAAGAAGGTTACTAGAAAGGGCCAATTTCAGCGAGATTTAAATTGACTAAAAACCTCCACACCCTTAAATTAAATCATCTTTTTAAGATACTTTGTGCACGCCCCGATAGCTCAGTTGGTAGAGCAAGGGACTGAAAATCCCTGTGTCCGTGGTTCGAATCCGCGTCGGGGCACCACTTAAAAAACCCTTGTTTTCACAAGGGTTTTTTTATGCCCTAAAATGAACTCTCGAACCAAGGATAGTTTATGAGTTATGAAATGATGGTAGGGCTTCAAGTAAAAAACGACACTTCTTATACAAACTATAGAGATGCCATGGGGCCGATATTAAAGTCATACGGAGGAGGATTTCGGTATGATTTTAAAGTTTCAGAAACTTTGAAAAATGAAGAAGAGCGCCCAATCAATAGAGTTTTTGCAATCTATTTTGAAAATAAAGAAAAAATGGATGAGTTCTTTAGCAATCCTGAATATCTCAAAGTAAAATCTGAGTTCTTTGTAGCTTCGGTTAAAGCCACTACTATCATTTCGGAATATGAAAGATAATTCGAGAATGAACTGATTGGGTTAATGCTTAACTGGCCATTTCAAGTGTCGCAGTTCGATAATCGCCCACTTCTTGGAGTTGGTTTTTTTGATGCCAAATATTTCCTTAAACGGTTTTCTTAATTCAAATTGGAGTGAACCAATTTAAGGGGCATAACGGTCTATGGTGGTTAAATCTCTAAACCAACAAGAGCCTGTTAATTGTCCTTATCTGCGTAATATTCACTTGCCTAACGAACGTTAGTTAGCTATCTTCAGTCATGGACAAAAAAGAAGAGATAAAAACTAATGCTGCTCACTTGTTTGCAAATAAAGGATTTCATGGAAGTTCAATGCGAGATATTGCCTCTGTATGCAATATAAAAGCGAGCTCAATCTACAATCACTACAAAAGTAAATCAGAACTACTTGAGGATATTTTTATAACCCATGGAGCAAATTCAGTAAAAGGGTTGCTTCATGGGTTAAAAGATCAAATGGAAGAATTATCTCTTGAAGATGGTCTTCATTTGTTTACAGAAAAATTAGTCAAATTATGGACTTCTGAAATGGAATGTTTAGTTTATTCAATAATAATTAAACATCTAGATGAATACAGTGAAATTATGGGAAAGAGTTATGGGGATTCGGTAACAAGTGCAATTAAAGAACTAGCGATTATTTTTGAAGAATACAAGAAATCGAGAAAACTAGATTCTAAATTTAGCAATGAGCAATTAGCTTGGCAATTTTTAGCTCCCATTGCCAATATGAGGATAACTTACCTTCACGATAGCGCTCAATCAAAAGGAAGAAAAATAGCAAATAAATTTTTGAAAAATCATATTGATTTTTTTGTCTTTAGTTGCAAAGGAGCAAAATGAATAGAGATAAAATCCCTTATGCTTCTAACTCTATCATTGCCTTAGTTATGTTGCAGGTTTTTATAAATTTGTCCCATGGGAAATCATTAATAGTTACTTTTGTTCCTGGAGTTATTTTTTCCTATATGCTATGCCTTTACCTTATTAGGTTTCACAAAGATCTATCCTGCAAAAAACATCTTTTTGTAATCTTTCTAGTAGCATTGGCTGTTCAGTTTTTACATTTTGGCGAAGAATTCTCCACAGAGTTTTACTACAGGTTTCCTAAGCTTTATGGCGGAGAAACTTATAGTACAACCTCATTTGTTACGGTGAATATGATATCTTATGCTCTTTTTTTAGTCTCTAGCTTGTCAATTTTTTCACTAAATAGCTCGATCCTGTTAATGCCGTTTATTTTCTTTGTCGTTTATGGCGTGTGCGGTAACGCAATTGCTCATTCGTATTGGAGTTTTGATTTGGAAGCTTATTTCCCTGGCCTCTACACTTCATTTCTTTATTGGATTTTAGGACCAGTTTTATTGTATTTAATTTTAGGTTCAAAAAAAGGCGTGGCCATATTTATGGGAACCTTTGCAATAGTCCTAATCACTCTTTTGAAGGTCTTTATGATTTAGCTACAAATGAAATCAAAAAAATCTGAAATATATTATAAAGATAATATAAAAACCGATTATTATTAATAATTTTATTTATTTACTCTGGAAAGAAATGAAAATTTGCAACGAAATTGAAATTAAGTCTACGATTGATGAAGTATGGAAGAAAACCGTCGATGTAGAGTCTTGGCCAAGTTGGAATCCCATTATGAATAATGTTGTTTGCAAGGAGCAAAGAGAGTTAGCTGTTGGTTCGACAGCACTAATTGACCAGAAGGGAATGAAACCCTGTGTTTGGACGATTCAGGAACTAAAAGAAAAAGAGTCCTTTTCTTGGAAGACAAGCTTTTTAGGAATTAAAATGCTCGCTTCACATGAATTAAGTTCTTGTGAAAACTTTGTTAAAAACAAGTTAACAATTGAAGTTGAAGGGTTGGTTGGAATTATTCTGTGGCCCTTATTAAAGAAGTTAATGCTAAAAACAATTGTTGAAGAGAATTTATGTTTTAAGGTGTTTTGTGAAAGTAAAAAATAAGGCCTCTCATTGAAGAAAACAGTCGATTTAGAGTCCTGACCTCTCCGTTCATTAAAAATTGGGTTAAAATAAAAAGCCGAACAACTATGTAAAACGAAAACTAGGAATAAAAGTGGTTAAAATAAACAAGCTAAGTTCTCTTGAAAATATAAATCAATTAAAAAATGATTATGTCAAACAAGCAACTGCTCCACTTGATGGGATGTGGCTTACTGGATTTGTTCCAATGGCAAAGCATTATGAGATTTATGATCAGGATAGACTTTTAGGTTATTTCTGTCTTAATGAAGAGGGATACTTTTTACAATATAACATAGATCAAAAGTATCGATCTCGCTCTTTTGAGATTTTTAAGTCACTAATGACTTTAGATACCCCCCGTTTGGGAGTTATTAAAGGAGCTTTTTGTAGTACCGCTGAGCCATCTTTTTTTTCAATCTGTTTAGATAATTTCTCATCTTATAAAGTCAATGCTCATATGTATCAAGTAAATGAACAGGTCACCCTTGATAATGATACAATTGATCTGACTAAACTGAATAAGGATTACCTTGAAGATGTTGTTATGTTTGTTCATGACGCAATAGAAGCACCAATCGATTGGTTAACGGGGTATCTTTCTAATCTCATCTCAAGAAATGAACTATATGCCTTGATAGATGACAATAAGATTATTGCAACGGGAGAGTGTAGAGGCTTTGATATCTATCAAACTCAATACGCTGATCTTGGAGTTATCGTGTCTAAAAATGAGCGTTCAAAGGGTTTCGCAACAAAAGTATTAAAAAAGTTAATAGCAATTGCAAAGGAGCAAGGTTTAATACCAATTTGCTCTACTGAAGCACAAAATATTGGTGCACAAAATGCAATTTCTAAAGCTGGTTTTTTTGCATCGAATAGGATTGTACAATTTTCATTATAGTAAGGAGTCGATTATTTATTTTAACAACATGAGATTGTTTTGTATTGTTCTTTTACTGTTAACGACAAATGCGTTTGCGTTGAATAGAATGTTAATTAAAGGTGGAATGATCGTTGAATCAAGTGAGCCTTTTGAGATCTCTGTAAAAGATATACTGATTGAAGGTGATAAGATTATTCAAATTTCCAAAGATATTAAATTAAAAAATGTGTATAAGACTTTAGATGCACAGGGGAAATATATAATCCCCGGACTTATTGATTCTCATGTGCATCTTTATCATGCAACTGGTCTGAAAAAACCTTATACAAAAGATTATAGTAAATTGTTTGAATCCTATTTTTCACAATTACCTAAGAGCTTCTTATACTACGGATATACAACTGTAATTGAGTTAAATAATAATCCTGAAACAACAAAAGAATTTTTAAAAAGTAAGCTTCATCCCAACGTGTACCATTGTGGACATGGCGCTGTTCTTAAAGATGGATTTATGTCTTTAGAATTTAGTGAAAAGGACTTCACTAAAAGATTTCCATATTACTTGGATACAAAAAATGAGAATAGTAATTCAATTCATAACCCAAAAAATGTTATCAGTAATTTAAAGAAGTCTGGAGCTGTTTGTATCAAATTATACTATGAAGAAGCATTGTGGTATCCAGGCAAAAAGCCTGAGTTTATTCTTCCAAGTGTAGATTTTATAAATAAGGTCGCAATAGAGGCCAAAAAATATCAAATGCCAATATTATTACATGCAACAACTCCAAACGGACATCAGATTGGATTAGCTTCAAACACAGATATACTCGTTCATGGATTATGGGAGTGGCCAAATCAAAGCTATATGAGTCAAATACCGAGCCAAAAAATTAAAGATATTGTCAAAGACATGGCAAAAAGTAATAAAGTTCTTCAACCCACAATTCGTACAATTAAAGGTACAAAAACCTTATTTGATAATTCGCTCTTAACTAATGAAAATCTTAGGCATGTCTTACCATTTGAGTATATAGATTATTTGAATAACGTTGGAAAAGTGCAAAGAGAGAAGTTTATTAAGATTTTTGGTAAAAAAATTACACCCAAGCCAACTGCTGAAAATATTTTGGAAAATTTAAATTCATTTGAAAAGAGATATAAAGATCTTATTTTTTACTATTATAATAATGGTGGCAAATTAATTCTTGGAACAGACTCCGCAACCGGTGGATTCGGTTGGGGACACCCTCCAGGACTTGCGGGATATTTAGAGATGAAAGATTGGAAGGAATTAGGAGTTTCACTTAAAGACATTTTAAAGGCAGCAACAATATCTAATGCTAAAGCTTTTGGACTTGATAAGATTATTGGGAGTATTGAGGTTGGTAAACAAGCAGATTTATTACTTTTAAATAGAAATCCACTTAAAGAAATTGAAGCTTATAATTCTATTGAACGAGTATTTTTAAAAGGAAAGGATATCAATAGGAAGGAGCTTTCAGCTGATTACAAGAAGTAACGTAGTATGGATGGACTCATAGTCCTAAATTTTAGTGATATTTTAATATTTACAGTTCTATTAGAAAGCTTGCAATCTCTTCCCATTGTATTAGAGAAAGATTCGCGAATTCGATTCTATGATTTTAGGGAGAAAAAGACTCTGGCTGCATAGGAGCATCTAAACTGTCCTCAGGGGAAAATATATATATTAAACTTTATCGGTGTTTTCTCTTACTGATGAAGCGTATTTTCTGGATATTTATTTCTGGAAAATTTCTGGAAACTAGCAGAATTGTCCAGAGTTACGAAATCGAGTTTAATAAATTTAGGCAATTAGCTCTAGAAGAGCGTTTCGATATCCGCCCACTTCCGGGCACCATTTCTTTTGAAGTGCGAATCAAATTTCCGTCCTCAGTAGACCTAAAATCTCTGAGGACGAAATTTACCTCTCTAACTCCCTCATTATTTAAATCACTTACAATAATTTGCTCAAATAAGAGTCTGTATACAACTTTTAAGGCTGCTGGATCATTTTCTTCGATACTTTGTATAGCTTTTTTAGCAACGTCTTGAATCGGCTTTAAGGTGAAGTTATTAATCTTGTTTTGATTGTATGTTTCTTCAAGCCTTTTAATTTCTTCTTTACTTGTAAAGAGTTCATTTTCTAGCAAGCTTTCTTCTTCATTGTACTTTTCTCTAAACTTATTTGCTTTTTCTTTGTCTGGGTCAGCGAGAAAGAAATCTAATCGTAGATCTAGTTTTTCTTTTTTGTCTTTAATTAGAAGAAGCTCATTATTTAGTAGCGATCTCGCTATTTAGCATGGTAAGGTGATGCTTAAATTGTTCACTGTCTTCAAGCCACACTGCTTCGAGGGCATACTTCTTAACTATACTCTTAAGTTCTTTTTCAAAGGCATAAATATCAGGAGATTGCTTTTCTGCAAGTGACATATTATGCAACCCCCTTGAATTTAGGCTTTATTTCAATGAGTCCATCATGTAAGTTACTCATCATCTCGGGAGCAGCTTTAATTAAAAAGTCATATAGCTCTGTTATACTAATATGAATTAGTTTCGTGGATGGTAATGCGCTTGTACTAAAGGCTGGTGAGGGCTAAAAATAATTCCAGTTTTGGTATAATTGTTTGAATTTAACCAACTAATGAACTCGTTTTCTTTTGAAGAGTCCCCTTTGGAAAATGTAACTTGTGCGAATAGTTTTTCGCCTGCATTGTTGATAGCAGTGATATCGGTATGAGGGAGACTTTTACCAACATTAGTGAGGCAGTATGATATTGCAAGGTCTTCAATTTTCAATCCCGTTGAGGTGCACCCCAAAAACTAGTCCACATAAATTGGTATAATATTACCAAAGGAGTCAGTTATGGGACGAGTTCATTACAAAGAGGAACAGATCATCGCCAACCTTAGAAAAGCAGAGCTTTTGTTCGCTGAGGGTAAATCCAAGGCACAAGTCTGCAAGGCCTTAGGAGTTACATCAGTCACTTTCACAAGATGGAAGAATAAGTACGGCTCTATGTCTAAGTCTGATGCCAAGAGACTTAAAGAACTAGAAAAAGAAAATGCAAGACTCAAGAGATTGGTCGCTGATCAGGCCCTAGATATTTGTGTACTTAAGGACTTTGCTTCGGGAAACTTCTAAGCGCTGAGAAAAAGAGAAAAGCCGTGAGCCTATCGATCGAGAAATACAGAATTTCCGAAAGAAAATCCTGTCTTCTCTTCAATCAGAATAGGACCACTCAGCGCTATCAAAGAAAAGTTAAAAGTGACGAGGATAACTTACGCTCGAGAGTAATCGCTCTGGCAAGTGAATACGGAAGGTATGGCTATCGAAGAATTGCAGCACTTCTGCGGCGTGAAGGATGGGTCATTAACGACAAAAGAGTGCAAAGAATATGGAAAATAGAAGGCCTCAAAGTACCTCAAAAGCAGCCAAAAAGAGGAAGACTTTGGCTAAATGATGGTAGCTGCATTAGACACAGACCACTTTATAAAGGTCACGTTTGGTCGTATGACTTTGTAATGGATCGAACCGAGGACGGAAGATCATTTAAGATTCTCAATGTCATTGATGAGTATTCACGGGAGTGCGTTGGCTGCTTGGTTCAAAGAAAGATCAACTCTTTTGATGTGCTGGAGTTTTTAGCAAAGCTTTTTTTAATGAGAGGACAACCATCATTTATCAGGTCAGATAATGGTCCTGAGTTTATTGCTGAGAAATTAAGAAACTGGCTTTCAAGTCTTGAAGTGAAAACTCTTTATATCGCCCCAGGCTCCCCATGGGAAAATGGATACTGCGAGAGTTTCAATGGAAGAATGAGAGATGAGTTTTTAAATGGAGAGATTTTCTACACATTAAAGGAAGCACAGGTTTTGGTCGAGAAGTGGAGAAGAGAGTACAACGAGGTAAGGCCTCATAGTTCTTTAGGATATAGAGCGCCAGCGCCACTGGCAGTATTACCTAGCTATGAAAAAGAGGTCGTGCTAAGTAAGATACATTAACTTGGACTAGTTTATGGGGTCTCCTCA
>JAIPEG010000033.1 GCA_021737405.1 Bacteriovoracaceae bacterium | reverse complement strand
GAAGGTGAGGAGTCAATATTTCGTGCGAAAAAAGTGTATGATTCTCGCGACTTACGGAGCGAAAAAAAGAGGGGTGCAACATATGCAACGTCCCTGCAACGTCTGTGCAACGTCCCTGCAACGTGGGGTGGACATTTTTGAAATTCATAAAAAAAGACTCCCGAAGGTATCAAGTTTCCCTTCACTGCTAATTCGTTTCATGTTTAGAAAGTCAAAGTTTTGGGCGCCAAGATGGTCTGTGAAACAAAACCCGATCCGTGGGTGACTCTTATTCTTGAGTCTGTTTACTAGAAATTCCTCGTGATACTTGTAGTATGCCTCTAGAATTGAGAGGTCATTGAAGACATATATGACCCCATCAATTTCATTGGACTTGTAATAAGCATCATATTTTGATTCGATTTTTGCACTTGATTTCCGATTTATCTCTATCTCTAGAGCAAATCTAATAAGTGCCCCGTTGATGTTTGCATTGAAAAAACCGTCTGGCTCAATAATCCTATGCCTGGTTCTTTCCTCGAAAAATCCAATAGGAAAGTTTAGGTATGCCTCTGTAACTTGCTCAACTTTTCTTATTTGGAAAAGAAAACTGCTCGCTACGGCATCGTGGTTTTTTATTTCTTGATTTATGTACCAGGGTTCCTCGCTATAATTTCTGAAAGTGGTCTTCGTCAGGCTGTAGAATTTCCTGTTGGCGTAAAGGTGCAAAAATGACTCTACAAGTCCGTCTTTTTCTAGTCTCTGCATCATTTTAGATAGCCCTTGCCTTGTACCCCTATAATTTGATGCTTCTCTTAATTCAGATAGCCCGAGGTATCTCCACTCGAACAAGGGGAGAAGGACTTCTCTTCTTTTTGAGTTTGTTTTGAAAAATTCCACTAGAACCTCACTCTTGTTTCAGTGTTTTCAGACTTATATTTTATTTTTTGGCCACCACCCATGTCGCCGCCTCCATATTTAGTTTTTGGGATAACCTTGGGTCTTAACCTGTCTTCCTTTTTTCTTTTCTCGACCATTCTCCTGAGATTTTCGGGAGTAAACTTCATCTTCACGGTCACAATGTCATTTATTATGTGCTCTCCGAGATATGTCTTAACTACGAATTTCGCTACGTTTCCACTCTTGAAAAGGTCTGGTGGAGCGATAAATTCATGCGCGTCTCTGACAGAACCATCTTCAAGTTCCTGATCGAACTCTGTTCTCTTGGTGACTTTCTTGGTTGCATTTGTCCCGATCATCTTAGAGAGAAGCTCTGCTTCTTCAGGCTGCTTCATTAGCCCGACAAAGAAATTATTAGTGTTTGATATAACTCTACTTTGAAAGTCTGGATCGACTGTATTAAGGTCGGCCAGACACTGAAACCCTGCGAGGACGCTCATTTTTGCGCCTCTACACTGATTAAATAAATTAATAAAAGAAGTTGTCGCAACAGCGCCAAGCTCGTCAATAACGATGGATAGAGGACTTATATGGTCTAAGTTCTGCCCTCTTTTTTCAAAAATATCACTGGCATGATTTTGCAAGTCTAGGACAACTATCTTTCCGAGCATTCTACATAGCTCTGGAAATCTAAGATTTGAGATGCTAAAAATAATAGATCTTCTTTCCTCGCGGATTCGTGAGAATGTCCAACCGTTCTCGTTATTGAATAATTCAGAAAAACTACTGGAATTGATTTTACTTATTTTATTTATTAGACCTATCGCTTCTTTTCTTTCCTTTGATCCTAAAGGAAATTTCTGATTGAGAACTGACTCGATTTTCTTGAACGTTGGTGTGTTATTACCTTCCACTTCAATCTTTCTTCCCCCCTCGACGACTCTTCCGTTTACGATAATATCGATAGCTTCCTTGAGTGCGTTATATGCAATGTCTGAGTAATACTGTTCTGACCACTCGAAAGAGTTGTGAATCCTCTCGGTGATACTTGCAACACTTCCCTCTGCTATGGGATTGAAGTGGTCTTCGTGCCAAGCGTCTGAAATCACCACGCTCTTTCTACCGTGAAGCTCGTTTAGGATCTTGAACTTGATAACGTCCTCAACGTCGCCTTTGGGAGCAATAAAAACCACGGGGAGATTGGCCTTAAGTCTTTCGTTTATAATGTTATCCATCAAGACGTTCTTGCCTTGGCCTGTTGTTCCCATCACTAAGGTGTTGATGTTAAAATCGACTTTTGAAAAGTCCGTTTCCTTTCCTTGCCTGTGAGAAAAAAGGGGCTTGTCCCAGTTTGAAAAATTACTTGGTGTATTTAGAGTCTCAACACTAAGTGCCCTTGCCTCTCTTTTGAAAATTGGCCCATTAAACTTCTCTGATATGAGTTTACACCCTTGTCTAAAAATATAGCCTAGAGCGTCTTCTGCAACCTGAACAAATCCATCAAGAATTAGATCAAAAATGTCTTCTTGTTTTGTAATTGGTTTTTGAATCTTCTTCTTACTCATTGCTCTACTCCATTCTCGATTACTTCAAATGATGGAATCTCATAAGTTCTTGAATTATCTTCAATTGTTACTGGCTTAGTTTTGTGCTTACGGTAATATTGTTTTTTTGCACTTCTCTTAATCTCCTCTGGTACATTTTTGGAAAACTCAATGACCTTTCTTTCGGAGATAGGCTCCATTGGTGGCGCGATCCTAAGAGCACCTAGAGATAGTGTAGTGTCCGTGATTGGCTGTAGCTGGATCTCTTCTTTTAGGGGTGAGTTTTTCAGCTTCAAATCTGGTCTTGCCTCACGAAAAAGCAAATAGGCTGCCCCTGCTGAAACAGCACCTCCAACAATGGCCCCTAGTCCCAAGTTGAAATTGTCGGACTCCTTATCTGGTGAAGCGGACTTCCCGATGAAGCCGCCTGCCACTGCGCCCCCTAAACTTGAGTAGAGCATTGTTTTATTAAATGTGCTGCACCCACTTATTAGAGATAAAAGTGCTAAAAAATTAATCGCTCTCATATTTGAATCTCCTTTTGAACTCGACGACCACTTCCGTCTGGTCATAGATAGCCATTACGACTGATTTATTGTTTGTGTGTTCCTTGACCTTGCTATTTACTGCTCCGACTCCACCTAATAGGCCGTTCAAAATGGCATTATTGGCGTTTGGAATATCAGCAAAGCCCGTGAGCGTCTGAACCCTATCTTTCTTAACGTCGATAAGTGCTGCCATAATTCCAGTAAGTCCTTCGCCAAGAAGTGCTTCTTCTTCTCCCGTATAGGCTTCGTCGGCCTCGATTCCGTCCACCTTTTTTATGTCTTTAATCCCTACGGTAACTTTGAACTCGCCCTCGCTAGTAACGAGAAGGTCACAACTAGAAATGAGCCTGTAGTTGTACTTGGTGACGAGTTGCGATCCAGTACAAGAAAGATAGCTTTCTGGTGGAAACTTTGAGTTTTCTAATAAGTGAACTTTGAATGAAACTGGCTGACCCATTGATATGATGTTTCCATCAATCTTTCCCTTAAAACGGGCAAGTGTGGGAATATCGGGGTAATCATTACCGAAAGTTGGGTTAAAATTATTGATACCCTTTAGCCTCTCAATCTCACTTTGTAGCTTTTTCAATTTTTTTGAATCATCTTTTTTAATAATTTTGGTTCTTACGGGAGCCGATTGTGTAGTCTTCACTTCGTCGAGAAGCATCTTAACCTGATCTCTAGTGAGTCCTTGGTATTCGCTAGGAACCTCACCAAAGCCAAAAACAGAGGTAGTCCCAATTATAAAGAGAGTCATTCCTAATCTCATAGAAATACCTCCTTCCCATTAATGTTGATCGGATTCCACTTAGAAGAGACTCCTGTTTTGTCGATTGGAGACTCATTCACCTTAATTTTTGTCTTAGTCTTATTCTCAATAAAATAGTTCTTCCCAGCGTCAAAAACCCTGATTGTTGAATCCTCATAGACCTTGGCGCCGCCTTTGCTTGTTTCAGCATCAAATACGGCAATGTGCTTATGAAATCTTTCTTTGCTGTATTTGAGATTGAAGAGATAAATCTTACCGTCTTTCATGAAGCAAGTAGCGTTAGTATCAAACCCATCGGACCTAGGGATTAAAGAGATAGAAGTTCTTTTCCTCCTATATTTGAAATCGAGGGTGCTTTTACTAACTCCATAGTCGCAATTAACAATCTCATTATTGAAGGTGAGCGTTGTTACCGTATTTGACGACAAGAGAACTGTTACTATCTGGTTTGCTAATATATAAAAAAACTTCATTATTTTAGCTCCTTGTCGCTTTCCTCAAGGAAAGACTCTGAAATTTGCGAAACCTTATATTGAAATGGATATGAGGCGCTGAAGGCCATTGTCACAAGAAACCCTCTAAGGTTTATCCCGTTATTAGTGTTGGCCTTAATGACAACTCTACACGTTGTATCCGTAAGTTTTTGAATGAGGCGATAATCCTCGCTTCTGGGACTAACATTCACATTTTGATATTTTGAATCTCTTAGAAAATTGGCAAAAGGCTTTTCCACAAAAGGATCTAAAACCTCACGATTTACGATTGACTGAAACCCGTTATAACAAACGTCCTCTAGAAGATTCTTTTTGTACGTTGCAGGTGCGCTTAAATATAGCTCATCTTTTTGAGTTACTAGCAAGAAGCATACTAGAACTATTAACGCTAAGGTTGAAGAACAAGAAAGAAGTAAAAGCCTCTTTGTTCTCTCGCTATCCTGGTCTTGCCAACTTCCGTATGAAGTTTTCTCTGGCATTTCTCTTGTTTCAGATTCCATTTCTGCCCCCTTTTTCACTATTGCCTTTGGTATTTGTCGCTAAATGGTGTCTTTCGTTAATCTTTTTTGGGTTGCCCAGTGTCTTTTTTTGGTAATCACCAAATCGAGATGAGTCACTTGCCTTTTTTTTCGTATCCGAATGTTTGTTGTGCTTTTCCGTCGAGCCTATTTGGTGGGGAGCTTTCTTCATTTAAGAATTGTCGCCTTCCTTTGGTGTCATAATAATACTTGCCCTCTGGTTGCTTTTTAATGGGGGCCTTCACCACCTTCCCATTTCTAACCGTTTTAGTAGGCCTATCCTTTATGCCGTTAGTGTCTTTGACGTAATTAGTGGTAAGCATTTGCTCTGCTTTACCTTCCTTTAGGTCCTTGCTCGCCGTTACCCTTCTCGCCTTTAGTAATTTTGCTGTCTCAAGCGGCTTTGCCATAGTAGAGGCGGCGAGGATTGCTTTCTCTTTTGGGCTAAAATTAGAAGGTTTCCCAGATACTAATTCGGATGCCGTTGGAGCCTTTTCGTCTCTAATGCTATTCGCCTTCTGAAAAAGAGATTCCCTTCCTTCGTTGGCCCTCACGATCCCTCTTCTTGTCATGCTGCTTTTGTTTTTAGATCCAAAGAGAAGGCCTTGCCCTCCCATAATTGCGCCCTTTTTTCCATATTTTTGAGAAATGTTTTTTACGAAACTTGCGCCGGCCAATGCCATTCCTGTCCCTGCGCTTTGGGAGATACTGCCTAATGCGTCTCCAATTGTTCCCTGACTAACTATTTTTAAACTAATAGAGAGAGTAGATATCAGGTAAAGACTAAAGATTATCCCTACAATTCCTTTTGCTATAAACGAAAAACTGTTAATCTTAACGTGTTGGGTTGCAACATCGTTTAATATCTCTAACATGAGAGCAAAGATAACTGGTGTTACTGCTATCCACATAATGGACAAAAGTGATCCCTCGAGCGCCTTGCTCGACATTGGAAAAATATTAACTATTGCTACGATAGGAATAGAGAGAAGAATTAGGTTGTAAACAACTGTAAAACTAATTTTGGTAAAGATAAGAGCGATATGGCTCATTATCCATATTAAAAAGCCCATAACATCAGATCCGACTCCACTAAAGTAATCAGAAATACCGCTTGCTTCTTCTTCGATGCCATTTTCTCTGTTGTAGTTCTCTTGTGTTTCTCTGAACCCGTCTTTAGATAAAGATGCCGCTTTTTGCCAGTCCTTCCATATGAAGTTATCCCTAGAAATAATCTTGTTTCCAATTTCCATCCCAAAGTCCTTTGCACCAATAAATACAGATGAAAAAATGGCCACTGCGATAAGACCTTGAACGGCCCTTTTGAAAACCCCTGCAAAATCAAAGTTAAGAAAGAAGCAGAATATAACTGAGGAAGTAAAAGCGAATAAGAATATAGAGTTAAATTCTCCTTCGAGAAGATTTGAGATCTCGCCCATTCTTGATTTAGACATTTGATAAAGAAGTAGGTCTTCAATATTATTGGAGTTGTTCACTCGATCCCCTTTTCTTCTTTGGTTTGTTTAATTTGCGATATTCCTCATAGGAAATATTAGGGATAATTCCCCATCTCTTTTTTATTTGATATTCGTTGTGATTTCTTCTTTCTTGTTCAAAGGCCATAGCAAGCTGTGTGTTGCCTTGGTACGCAATTAGCTTGGAAAGATTCTCATTAAGCTCGATCAACTGGTTCGCTGTGAAAACCGCCCCAGCTGCTGCAATTTTTGTCGATGTTCCCGTATTTTTTGCAAGACTAAGTTGGCTTCTCATGTTGCTTAGTTCTTGCTTGTGGAAACTCTTTTTTTCGAGATTAAGAGAAGCGGTTTCATTAGCGTGATCGCTTGAAAACACTAAGATTTCTTCACCTAGTGTAAGGTCGTGCCTACTATCAACTAACTCTTTTGCATCTTGTAGGTTGTTTCTCACTTCTACGAGAGATTTAATTCTTTGTCGCTCATCTCCAAATTTCCCGAGAAGCTGGGTGTAGTAATATGCTCTTTGAATCTTTATTCTTTTGTTTTCTATGGCCTCGTGAGCCTCTTCTAGCTTCTTGATTTCCTCAAGCTGCTCTTTACCGTCTCTAACGATTTGAGAAATTCCTGCTACCGCTTGGATCTGTTCGGATAGTAATGCACTCAAAATAGCTGATTCTTCTCCAACTACGGCAAGAGTGTTTGGGGAACAAAAAATGGTGGATATTATTAAAACTCTACTGAACATACTCTACCCACTTCTCAAAGGCCTTCTGGTAATTCATATATTCGAGATGTTTTTCTATAAATTCGTCCTGCTTTTGAACCTTCGCTCTCTCGGTGTTCATAAGCTCGTAGAAAAAGGCATCAGGAAAAAGTCTTAGGATCTTTTGCGTTAGGGGTGTTGAGAATAGAAATTCAGAAAACTCGTCCTTTTTAGACTTAACCCCTCCCTGCTTAAGAAAATATCGATCTACGTCAGTTATTGATGGGTGGACGATTTCACCTTGATAGAAATAGATTTTTGAATGAGTGTTGCCTATTATTGAGCTGGCAACTTCTGAATGTCTCCCTGAGAACTCGTTTAGTTCTTGAGAGAGAAATATTGAAACAATGTCTTCCTTTCGCCCTGTTTTTACAATGCTAGTTAAAACTGAGGGGGATCGCTCCATAAAGGCCCAGCATTCGTCGAAAACCTTCACGACTTTTTTATCAGTGGACTCGCTTAAGCGATTAGCATAAACCAGAAACGGGTTGACGATACCAGGGGGCAAATCCTTTATGTCGAGATAAAATACTCTGGGAGGTTCAGATCGTTCATTAGTGATGTATTCCTCGATCTCATAGAAATAATTTCTTATATCGGGAATTGTAATATCAATTAATGTAATCATTTCCATGAATCCATTGAATTGAAATTCTTCATCTACAAGTTCTTTGATTTTTCCGTAAAGAAGCCCTTTGGTGCTTTTGTCGTACTCGTCTTCCCCTATGACGGAAATTATAAAATCATAGAGAAACTTTGCCTCGAAAAACTGTAACGGGTTGAAGCTCTTATTCAGGGAGGTTCCTCCAAGGTAGTTGCAAAGGCGTTTAAATGAACCCCCAAGATCAAAAATTGCCAAATTAGCGTCTTCTTCTTTGTGTAGGTGATAAAGTAATGTTCCCACAAAAAAAGATTTACCTTCTCCACTCATTCCCGTGATGAGGGTGTTTTTGTTGGTGAAATCTGGGTTAAATAGATCTAGTGCCACGGCAGCACCTCTTGATTCGAGATACATACCTTTTTCATGAAGAAAGTCATTGGTAAAAGGGATCATATTGGAGGCATAAGGTGAGCCAACAGAAAACTCTCTTAGCTTTGAAGGTGGAACACCTAAAAGTAAATGATTAAAGAAAAAATCAACGCCTCTGGACTCTAAAAACGCCTTTGCACCTTGATCCCTTAAGGTCTTAACAAGATTTCTTGCCCTAAAAATTACGTCTTCTGACTGGATTCCTTTGACGATAAACCAGATTTGTCCTTTAAAAAGAGATTCGTTGCCTACCTCCAAGTCCTCAAGAAGATTGTCTATCTCTTGATAAGACTTTTCTCCTTCGTGATTCCTATGAACGGTATTTGTGGCAACGCCTTGCCCTCTTCGCTTAAGGCCGAGCTCTTTTGCCGCAAAAGTGGAATTAATTTTTCTGATTGAGACAATGTATTCCTCATTGAATTGATTAAGAAAGTTGCTGTAGCTATTTATGGGGGGAACTTGAGCGTTGACTAGACACCAATATTCGCCATTAACAGTAATATAGAAATCATTAAACTCAATATCGGTGATGGGTATTTCACCACCAAAGAACTCTGTTGTCGCCTGTGCCGTTTCAAGTTTGGCCCCAGAAAATGTTAAATATTCTCTGTTTGAAGTTAAAAAGGTTTTAAGATCACTTCTCTTATAGAACTTGAGCCAATCGCCATCGGACAGGTTGTTTAAGCATGATCTCAGATTATCGGTTAAAATATCTAACTCGTCGGGTGGCAATGAATCCGTGTCGGGTGGCGTGACAAGATAGTTATAGGTTTTTTCACCTGACAAAAGAGTTGATACCCCGTCCTTGTCCTTGATTATTGGAAAGGGCACTCTTTTCTTCTTTTGTTCAAAAAAGTTTTTAAACATTTTCTTCACCTTTTTTAATTGATGGGCAATTCATTGTTTCGGTTTTGTTATTAGCCAATCCTCTAAAGAGGAACATGAAATGACCGTCTGGGAGATACCTATTTTTTAAAAATAAAACTGCATAGATACTTCCCGAGACGGAAAATAAAATGATGTTTTGAAGCATTTGTTCTAACTCTCTGATGTTTAGACTTATTACAAAGGCGACAAAGGAGACGATAATTAAGTCGTAAATACTTATCCCCATAAACTTTGGAGATGAAGATAAGTATTTGCTATATTTGACTAGGTTATGCGTCCTCATTACTGAATGATCCCTTTTAAAACGCTAACGAGTGTTGAACTGCCAAAAATAAGGGCGCCGCCAACGAGGGCGTACTTGGCTATAGTGGCCCCCATCTGGTTTCCTAATCCAAACATAATTCCAGCGATAGAGAGCGTCCCTGCAATAATCGATACACCGATTGCGCTTGTTTGCTGCTGTAGTCTTTGCCCCCACCTATTTATATTCTGATAGTTTGCAAGAACTACAGGTGAGCACAGGATCGTAATAAGTAAGAAATAAAATTTTGCTGAAATGTTCTTCATGGGTCCTCCCTTTAAAATGACCTAGTTATTTTGAAATTCATTGTTCTCTGCGTATCACCGTCTGAGTGGTGAACCTTAATGTTTGGATCTTGATAAGTGTGGTTTCTAACTTGAGCAGCACAACTAATGTCCTGATTGAATCCATGCACTACTTTCGGGTTTTCAATTACAGGAAAGTGAATCTTTATGCTTTCGCCGTGATGTAGTAAGAATTCATCATCTATTTTGAATTTAAAGAGCCATGATCCCTTCCCCTTTTCTAATTCCTCAACGGGAGGATTTCTCTTGAAGAAGGCTGAGTCAGTGAGTGGAATCGGAATTGAGTTTTTGGCTGTCGTAAATCTAATTTCAGATAATCTATTGTTGCTATATAGGTTGAGTGGAATCTCTTGTGTTCCTAAGTCTCTCCATAGGATTTCACAACCCAAACGTGAATGTGGGTAATGACAGGTCACGCCGCACTTATCATCCTCTTTAAGAGAGCTAAATCTTGGCCCTTCCCCGTTGGAACCATCACCCATTGATAATCTACCCACGGGGCCTCCACCACAATTATCTCGAACGCAAACTTGTCGATGTTGCGTACCTTCCACCCAAACATGAATACGCTTAGGGTCTTCTGCGACTGCATTACGATTAACGCCCTTAACTTCGATTGCTACCGTCTCGCCTAAACTAAGACCTACAATGTCTCGCGTGACTGTTTTACCCTCGTATGACTTTTCTCTAATTTGAATTAATCTTTTGGAAGATTGAGCAATGAAAGAGTTTTGGAAAAAACCAAGCATGACACTCTCTCCAAGATCAGGTGTGTCTGAGGTTTTGTTGTTTTCCGAAAATAGAAACCAAGAATTTTGATCTAAGTGCTCATTTCCCCCCTCTTCAAAGATGATGGGAAAGCTAGAGGTGTTCACCATCGGTCCAATCCCTAAGAGAGTTCCCTCGTTGTCGTCTGATGTGTCGCCTCTGAAATACCTCCTAATTGTGTCGTCTATCGGCTCCTTTCGTGTGTTGAAGAATAGTACGTTTTTTTCTGGCGTTGAAATGGCAAAAAGAGAGCCTGCTGTGGACGCTTCTGACAGTTGAGTTGAATATGAAAACGTCCTTCCGTTTGAAAGTTCTGCCTTATAGTCGACAATTTTGAGGGCAAGGTCGTAGTCGTTATCAAGAATCAAGTTAAGCGTGTCAATTGAGAGTCGATCAATGTAAACCATAACTTCGGTATTGGATCTCGCTGTGTTCGAGTCACCGCGAGAGTTGAATGTAACTCTTGTTCTATCGACGCCTATTAGGTCTTGTACGCCTCCCAAACTGTTAAAAGATCCGTCGCCACTTACAAAGCCTACCTCGCACTTAATATTGTAGATTTTTTGAATCCCTATAATGTCATCTACATCGATAAAGAGCCTGCTCTGTAACCTAATCGCTTTTGACTCCAATTCTTCCTTATTTTTAAAAAGGTAGTTTTTTAAGTTCGTGTAATCTACATGAGAGAAATTTGATAATTTCACGACTCCAAAATCAAAGTAGTTAATTGGATCAGGATTCAGTGGTTGACCAACCACTCTTTGATAGCTGGCCTTGGCCATTTTATCGCGAATGGGATTGTACGAGAGATCTCGCCCAGTTTTATCGTCTAGGTAGAATTTTACTGAGTAGTCGTTGTCGGACCTAAGAAAATCCTTAATCTCAATTTCTGTAAAGTTGAATGATCCTACTGAAAAGCTCGGAAAATTCCCTGTTAATTTGTCTCTTCCGAGAGTTGCCTCAAGATCGTCACTTAGGCCGTCTTTGTCCTGATCTAGAACTGGTCTGGGTTTTAAATCGGGGGTCGCGATTACAGTCCCGTCGCCTTCTATTCCTACTGAAGAATCGTCTTTTTTGACTGAGCAAGACGTAAAAACTGAGGCCGCGAGAAAGACCAGGAATGCTTGTTTTCTTTTATTGTTCATTTTATCTCCTTTTAATTCTAAAATTATTGGTTCCATTTATAGATTCCCAATACTTCGATACATATAAGTTTCAAATTCTTTGTTAGTTGTAATAAAGGTTTCAATCACGCCTGATGAATCAAGAAATAAATAATCATGTGTCAGGTGGCGTTGGGGATTAGGAACAAGGTCGTTTAGGTCGTAGGGCGTTCGAGACAACACAACATCAATATCGTCAAGGTCTTCTATTCTTTTTTTGACTTCGTTAATATTGCAAGAATTTTCATAAGAAGGGTCGGCCTCAAGAACATAGCCCCTTCTTCGAGTTTTTCGTTCCGAGCCAAATCTAAGGCTATTGTGCGTAATTTTAATTATATTGTTCACTGGCTGAATGATAAAATTCTTGATTTTATCAAGGTTGATTTTAATGACGACTTCTTCGCCACGATCAATAAAAACCGCCATTCCTTCATCGACTAACTGCCCATGACCAATGCTGATTCCGTCGATCTCGATTCCCATGCCAAGAGAGAGGGTCAATTCGCTTCCTAGCTCTATCTCCTCTGTTTCAATATTAAAGATATTGCAGCCCTCAAAAGATAGGTCTAAGTTTTGATAAATCCTTTGTTTATCACCACGAAAACTCTGAGCATTAACTTTCACATATAGGGTGCTTTCCCCATCTTGAAACTCGTATTTTTTTAAGATCCCCCCGTAAAGACTCCCTTCGTAAGCCTTCTTTAGGCCGAACGGCATAGGTTCTAGGTCTTCATCAGTAACCAGTTTTGAAAAGTTATTGTTGAAATTAGTTATTACTCCAACTGGTAACTTTTGATCCTCAGTGTTTCCGAGTAAATCGAGTCTATTGTGGTAACTCAAAAGAGAATTGGTATCACTACTCCACGGATTCATTGGGTAGAGGTTGTTATCTAATATCTTATCAAGACAGTCTCCATCAAAAGAAGTCAGTGTACGAGCCTCTATGTAGAATAATCCGCTATGGTGATAACGAGTCTTGTTCGAGATTAGGAGATCAACATTGTCCCACTTTGAATATCTTGACAGTTTTTTTTGAAGTCCTTTGTTATCGAGAATGAATGAAGCGCGCCTAGCACCGTCCTGACTCATCTTGACCAGACTTTCATCTAGCGAATCAATATCGATAATTTCACCGTCAGACATTCTCAGTTTGAAGTGACTTAGACCTACATGGGCCTGAATGTAAGAGTCTTTATCTAACTTGTATTTTGAGATTCTTGAAACTTCACAGTTTTCAAACTTTCCTACTCCTTCTGGGTGGGCAACTGCTCTTACTATCTGATTCCAGTCGATCCAGAATGATATTTTGTTTTTAGCTCCTAATTGAAATGATCCCACCTTTCTGTTTTGGGTAGGAATTGCGAGAATTTCCTCCCTAGAAAGAAAAGAGCTCGGAATAGTGTTCTGTGTCCCTGTTATCGGATTGTTTGAAGCCTGTTCGCTAGATTTGCTACAACCGAAGCTAAAAAAGATCGTCAAGAGGCTTATTAAAAAAAGGCTTTCACCTAATGCAAAGAGAACCCGATGGGGGTCGGAGCAACCCTCCCCATCGGGTAAGGAATTAACTTCCTCGGAGGAAACCTTTTCTAGATCAATATTTTTTTTGAGGACTGAACCGCCCAGTTTGTGTGAAAGGATATGCAGTTTTGTGTTGAAAATGTTCACGTTTCCTCCAAAATGGACGCAAAAATGCGCCTTATTCAAAACGAATAATTATTAGTAAAAAAAAAATATTTGATTTTAGTCTCGCCTATCGAGGCGTATTAAAACGCCCCTATTCGCGACCCCTTGGTGTCACACTTGGGCCGGTTCCACCCGCGGAGCCTCCACCGCCATATCTGTAATCATTATCTTCAACTCTAGTCTCCCTTACAGAAACTCTTTGGAAATCATCATCAGCGGATAAGAGAGTGTTAAAGAAAAGTCTCAATGCCTCTTTAAATTTTTCGCTCATGATTAATCTTCCTTTTTAAAAAGCAACTTTCTTGGATGCGCTTACCTGTTTATAAAAAACAGCAATACTTGATTAGTTCCTTTGCGATGTTATTTCCAAAGTCCAAAAAGTTTTAGATAAAAATGTTCGTGGCGGACATGGCAGAGATTGTGTAAAAAGTAGTCAGTTTAAGTTGCTGAAAATAGGTAAAATGCCGTGGCCACGGGAGCTATCATGGCCACCGTTGCAGAGATCCTTCTAACAATTGCGAGAAAAGTTGAGCTTTTCAAACTGCTTTGATAGTGTGAGTCATCATGTTAGAAGTTAAAAAAGAGTCCTCTTGGGCTACTCGATTTAGAGATGATCTCGTAAGTTACCTGAGTAGAGGCGACGAAAATTACAATATAGAGCTTCTGCTTGAAAACCTATCAGTGAGTCGTAGAACGATTAGACGTTGGAAGTCCGAAGAATCACCTAGAATTACCTCTAAAAACCTAGCCTCCTCTTACCGTGTCTTTTTAAACGCCAAGAGTAAGAACGAATTTCTCGAAAAATGCCCCGAAATCATACTTAAAGAGATTTTAAGATATGGTGAGCAGTATTTGGATGAGATTCGATTTGCGAGTGGAAGAATCGATAAAGAGCTATTCCAAGATTATTACGAGACTGATTATGTCTTTAGGAAAGTTTATTACGCTCTAATGGCATCTAATAAATCAAATACGGTGAGTGAGACATATCTCACTTACAAATTGGGTCCAGAAACTCAGAATGCTATTGAAAAAATGATAAAGGCGAACTTTGCAGTTAGCGAGAATGGCAAATTAAGACTAACAGAGTCTTTTTTGGATTCTGCTTTCGACGTTCGTAGAATTAGAAGCCAAATTATTAAATTAAATGAAGAATATGCCACAGAAGACCAGTTTGAAGAATCAAATAACGCAAGTATGCTTTTAAGAATCTTTGGGGTTAATGAAAGGGGTCATCAAAAGTTGTTGGCCGCGGCCAATGAATATATTAAAGTTGTATCAGAGGTATGGCTCGATAAGACCAATGAGGGGCCTATCGCTGTTGCATCTACTCAAAGTATGTTAGTTTTAGAAAATCCCCTAACGACTAAGAATAACGGGGGAACAGAGCAATGAAAAAAATATTTATCGTACTCACATTCCTAAGCTCATTAAGCACCTTCGCTAACGGTGGTTCAGTGGGCGGTCCTGGTCCCAAACCCGTGAAAGACGCCATAATCCTAGATATGATGAATGATTTTGGTGATTGGGAAGGTGTCGAGATCGACCTAGAAGAGATATCTGAGGTATTGACCCAAGATGATTTGATACTCACAAGAGAAGAGATTAAACATCAGATTAAAAACTTAGGTGAAGTTCAACTTAAAGAGATTCTGCTTATTGATGGTGGCAAAGTTACTTTTGGAAATTATCAATAATTCAAAATTATTAAGATTTATTTACTTTAAAAAATAGCAAACTGCCGCTTTGATAATTTTTATTCTGTATCCTTGTTCGCTTTTCCAACTAGATTCGACTTTTTAACCTAGGTATGACTTTATAACCTAGGCTGGTAAAAAGATGACATTTTCATTGTGACTTTTAAAGCTCAGGTCTTCCTGCTGCCGCGGCAGAGTTAAAAAATCTGAAAAATAATGATAACGCTCACGATCTCTTTTTTATAGATAGGATTCGGTATTACTTTTTTTGGGCTTTGGTTATACTTTTATTGAATCGAACCGCGGAGAAGTTATAAAAAAGCTGATCTTTTTACTTTTAATCTAATCTTTTCGGACACTTGCAGTAAAAGAAGAGTTCGTATTCACGAGAGATCTAAAAAAAACTTGAAGGATATGGAGCACTGTAGACCTATTAGTAAGTTCGATTGGGCGATCAACAAACTTTGTGGCGAGAGGCGGGCACAGGGATTTCACTTATGTTCCTCATCTGGTACTCCATACTACCTTTATGTGTTTTCCACTAAAAGAGATTGTGAGGTAGCGCTGGATGCTTTTCGGAAATATTCCTTAGAAATAAAACAGACCACTAGGTAGCCTTAAATGAGTTGAACGAATTAGGTGTTAATTTCACAAGTCTTTCAGAAAAAGTGGATAGTAATACTGCTATAGGAAAGGCCATGTTTGTCATAACCTCTGCCATATCAGCCTTAGAAAGAGACCTTTTTAGTGAACGCACAATTATTGGATTAAAAAATGCTCGTACTAAAGGAAAGTCTCTAGGTCGACCCCGAACCAGAAACTCTCAGCTTATTAGGGAGCTCAATTTTAGAGGTTACTCTCATCGAGAAATTGCACAGCTTGCTGGTTGTTCAAAAACTACTGTTTGGAGAGAGCTAAAGGATGGTCCTAAAAACAAAAGGTAACCCTTCAAGAGCTGCCCCATGAGGTTCGTTTTAGGGGCAGATAACTAACTATAACTTCATAAGGAACTAAACTAAAAAGTAGTTAAGACCGATAATACCTCTGAGAGGTTGTATGAAATTAATTCAAAAACTAATACTTGAATCTTTGTATTCAGGGCTTCCCGTAAGCGGTAACAGTGAGAGTCTAAAAAGCTTTTTTACCTCGCTTGAGGAAGAAGCTGAGATGCTTTTTGGTGAGCACCTTTTAAACACTTATTCTCATATGTTCGAAATTAGAATGTATAAAAATGGATGTATAATTTTTCCAAAAAGGCGGAACGAATACGCTTATATTAGTTTTAGCTATGCTTCCATTTTTTATTTTAAAAGAGTAAAAAAGGCTTTTTTACCATCTACCCTTGTAATTCAATTCAAGGAAGAGAACGATCTTATTATTGATGGTAGTGAAGTTGTTACTAATAGTCCGCTAGAGCATCCAATAGTGAAAATTCCATACTCAAAGGACCAAAACTCCTCAATGGATTTAGCCTTAGAAATGTTTAGAACAAAGCTGGATGGAAGAGAGGCTGCTTAAATTGATTGAGTTTTTAGAGGGGAGAACAAGACCCCTTATTAATTCTACCGAAGAGACTGCACATAACTTACTATGAAGAAAATTGGACTAATTTATGAGTAATCTAAAAAGAGATTTGTACTATTATAAAAACGAACTGGTTGATATTTCTATTGAATTATTATCCTTAGAAAATGGGTTTGGAAGCTATATCAACAGGCATGGTGTAATTGACTTCAGGAAATCTAGCTCAGGGGGAGTTTCAGGTATTCTCGACAATATTGACGTCTTCTTTAATAAAAATGTTTGGAAGTTGAAAGATCAAGAAATTAAAAGGTATCAGCTTAGAGTCGATATAATCATTAAAGAAATGTCTTCCCAGTTCCCTCGGTCAGCTATTAGTGAACTATTAATTGATCTGGAAGAAGTGTACCGACAAGCTGCCTGAGAAGAGGAGGGGGTGGGGTTAACTTATTCTCTATGAACATCCACTAGTCATGAAAATAAAAAAAACGTATAGCCAAAAAATAGCCAAGTATAGCTGAAACATATGAAAGCTAGTGGTTCATACGAATACACATGACAAAACCCCCCAATCTTAGGTTTTAAGTGCCCTTTAATTGATTAACAATGAATTCAAAATCTTAGAAATGATTAAATTCTGAATCTGGGTGTAATAAATTGGCGATGGAAAAATGGGAGCTACAAAAAGAGAGCTCCCCAAAAAAGCAAAAACTAGGATAAAAGCGAGAACTAATGAAATTCTTTCGTTTTCTCCTTAAAGGAGATTCGGGTCAAAACCTAGGTCTCAGGCAAGCAATTCCCAAAAAGTGCCCCCCCTGCCTCCATCTTAAACGAACAAAAGATTGCCCGTGTAGAAAAAACAAAACGACATCAAGTTATGAACTTCATAACTCCGATTCTAACAAAAACCCATACTGCAACCCTAGCTTTGATCCAGTCCCTTGAGACAACCAAATATTCGCTTCTGAATACTCATTTAAAAAACAAATCCGACTCGGATCATTCAAACCATGAACTTCATAGGTTCATTTTCTACACTTCATTATTTGAACATTCCACGAAACTACTAACTTCATAAAATCAACTTAGGAAATACACCGTTAAGAACCACAAAGTTATTAATTTCACTAGCGTGTACTTCAAAAATTCGTACAATAGAAATTGAAATTGGAGGCCACATGGAAGTAAAGAATACAAAAGTAATTGTAATAAATAATCAAAAAGGTGGACAGCACAAGTCAACTATAAGTCATCACCTTGGGGTTGTTCTTGCGGAGTCAGAACTAAAGGTCTGCATAATAGACGCTGACTATACTCAAGGATCTCTTACTAAGATGGTGGTTGGTAGTGTTGAGGGAACTGGACAAAAGGGACTGATGCATATCCTTTTAGATAATCGTACTGAGTCGCATGAAGTGATTGTAAGAACCAATTCTAAAAATCTAGACATTATCCCGAGTGAACTAAAGGTGATGAATCGCTCAATAGACATTGGACTGGTAATAGCACAGGACGAAGACAGAATTACCAAGCTCAAGAACTTTGTTGATAACAACCTGAGGGGTAAGTACGATTTCATAATCATCGATACGCCACCAAAGGATGATCTTGTCTTGAGAAATACCCTTGTTGCTTCAGATTTCGTGATTATCCCTACCCTAGCCGCTGATGCGTCAACAGAGCAAGTACCGAGAACAGCACAATCAATTATAGATGTGAAACAAAACTCAAACCCTAATATTGAGCTACTGGGGATTCTGCTCGTACAAACTGACGGTAGAGCAAAGATCACAAGAGAGGCTCGTAACAAAATGAAAAAACTGGTTGGCGAGGCTGTTTTTGATACTGAGATCAGAAAAAATACAAAATTTGAGAGCTTAATGCGAGACAAGTTAAGTATTTTTGATGTGGCCGAAAGAGATCAGGTTAAAGGGGCGAAGGGCGCTGTTGAATATTGTAATCTTGGCGCCGAGGTTCTTAAGAGATTAAATAATATCGAAGCAAAAAAATCTAACAAAATAGAGCAAGAGGTAAGTCATGGATGATTTTCTAAGTAGAGTGGCGACAATGGGAGATATTTCCAAAAACCCTGAGCCAAGGGCGAAAGGCGTTGTTAAAGAGGCCTCAGAGGACTCCCCTCCTCCTGTCATAAATAAAGTGCTTGTAGAGGATCTAAGGGGAGAACTAAGTCTCAGAGAGGCACAGCTAGAAAGAGAAAAAACGACTTTAGAAAATGAGCGAAGAGAGATACCCCTTCCTGTATATGGGGATATTTTATTTTTGGATGAGCCAAGCACAGAAGAGATTTCATTTACCGCACAGAGGTCATTGGAAAGGCAGAAACATAAAGATTATGAGGCTCAAACTGTCCGATTAGATTCTTCAACAATATCTCGTATAAATAAAGTAAGAAGAAAAGCAACGAAGAGTAGGAGAATGAAAATTACGTCTGACGTTAAAACAGAGCGTCTTACGAACAACTCCTTTTACAGAGCAATTATGAACAATGTGATTGACCTGATAGAAGGGGGCGATTTTTCAGATTGCTTAACGGAAAGTCAATTGAACGATAAAATTAGTAGGCTTTTGGAAAAATAATGAATCCTGTTTCTATCGCCTAAGTCCTAATATATAGAGACACTTCTCCCTAGGAGGTAGAGAAAGTTCCCCTTGGGTAGAGAGGAATTCACCAATCATCAAATACAGCATCCAGTTTAGACTTGGCCGTAGGTAGAGAAAAAAACGCTCTCTCTAAATGGTAGAGAAAGGTGCGCTAACGGTAGAGAAGAGTGTGCTGACGGTAGAGAAGAGTGTGCTGACGGTAGAGAAAAAGACACTAAAATCTGCTATAAGGGCGATGAATGCTGGTTTCTATCGCCCTTATATAGATATTAAAATTAATAATTTAGGAAGCTAATAAAAAATCATTAGCTTCTTTGACTATTCTTAGTTTGGGGTGACCTCTTTTAACGCTAAATAAAACAGCTGGGAATACTTCGCCAGGATACAGGTTTTCAAAGTTCCTGCTTAAGAGATTTATCGCCTTCTTAAGCTCTCGATTAAACTCTTTGAATGTTATCGTCTTATCTTTTCCTAAAACTTGCATCAAGGACTCGCGAGAATAATCTTCAAACTCTACCCCTCTCTTTTTTACAGAAAAACACTGACTAGCAATAAAAATAATTAAGTCTCTAGCCATGCAGCTGTTTCCAGCAAGCTCTACTAAATATGTCTTAGTAGGAACCCTTTTTGAGCCGGATAGACGCATAAAGGTTTCCTTATCCAATGTCACTCTTAGCTCGCCATAAGTTACAGCTGAGTGCCTAATAGATTTGCTAGAGTAGTCACTGGGTAGCGGCCCTATATAGTCCCTAAAAAAGAGATTATTTGATTGCCTACCTTCGGCACTCCCCTCGTCTTCTTTAAAGCAAATAATGCAGTTTAAAAAGTTATAGAGCATCTCCATTGCGAGAAGTCTTTGATCGCCTGATAACTTCTTCCCTTTAGGGTTTCCTTTAATAACATTTAGAAACTCGTTTATGCTATTAAACGAAAATTGCTCAGGGTGATCGACTCCCCTATTTACGCGGTCTACGAAAGTATTAAAGAAATAATCAAACATTTGTCTCGCCATCATTCCGTAAGGGACATATAACCCATCTTCAGTCTGCCTCAAGTCAAGGCTATAATAACCATAATGCCTGTACCATCTTTTAGCTTCATTCTTCTTTTCTGGGAAACTGGTTTTAACAAGCTCAACTGGCGTCCAGAAGATCCCTTCGGAGGTAAGCCTTTTTCCCTTCTTTCTTGCAAAGTGGCTCTTTGAAAGTCTTTGCATTATTTCGTCGATTTGAGTTAGTTCAAAGCTCATTACTCCCCCTCTTTTATAAACACTTTACTGAGAATGTCTGGAAGAATGATACAGATAAGAGTCTGAAAGACGAAAAAAGTAACCAGTGTTACATAGGTTTTAATGGTAAGGATCTCTAGGGTATCGATTAAATTAACGCTAACTAGCCTAGAATTTAACTTCCCTAACCCATTTTTTAGTCCCGCAAGACTTGCCTTTACCCTCCCTCTCTCTTGTGCCAATCTTTCCCTCTCTGGCGCGATAGTCTTAAGCCCCTTTGTTACTAGGTCATGCTTTAGATATACCTTCATTGATCCATCTAAAGTATTCAGATCCTTTTCGATCCTCTTTAACTGCCTTTCGTAATGTTTGATTTCGGAAGTAATATTTGATTTTTCAGTTACTAAATCAGCTTTAAAATAGACTAGATTTTCGTCGCTCTTGTAAGTTGAGTAACCCAAAAAAGTCATGCTTAGTGATAAAAGAATGAATCGAAAGAAAACGAGCCTTTTATCGCTCTGGCTTGATGCGAACATATATAGCACTTCGCACCCACACGACAAAACAATAGCTGTGGCAAAATCAAAATCTACTCCCCTAAAAAAATGAAACCCTCTCCAACAGACGATGACCTCGAAACTAATAATCACAAGAAACACTGTCAATGAAGCAAAATACTCAAGTAATACTCCCTTTTTAACATCTTCCTTATTTTTGCAAAACGGGCTAGTTCGTACCCCTCTGCCCTCTTGCGCTGCTATTGCTTGGTCTAACAGATCCATAGCTCTCTCCTTCTCTGGAACACTTCTGCCGCGGCAGAATTAAAAAACTCTTAAAATTAATTTTATCTCTTATTAAATATCTTAAGTTCGTTTTAACTTTTTCATAGTGGAGAAAAAAATTCCCTTAACTTAAACTTTGAAAAATTAAAGGATAAAACCTAAAATTTAAGAAAGAATTTAATTCTGCCGCGGCAGCAAACTAAAGGGAGTGGTCGTGTATATAAATCCTATAGAGGGGGAGAAATTCCCTGTAGAAAGATGGGAATGCATAACGGGAGGGCTTGGTCAGGTAGGAGCTAAGATGCTTAGTCTAGACGAGGTAGTTTCCATTATGTCGAAAAGAAGAACAGACAAGGGGAGCTTGGGGAAACATATTTTTATTGGATCTAACAAGGGTGGGGTTGGAAAAACGATGACCTCAATTCAGTTGGCGTGGACATTAGTGATGAAAGGCTACAAGGTTCTCTATGCCGATATGGACCCTCAAGCAAATATGACCTATGGCCTACTTGAAGACGAAGAAAAAACAGAAGCCGATTTAAGTTTTTATGAAGCACTGGTAGGTGAGTGTAAGTTTGAGGAAATAAAAGGTGAGGTTTGTGATACTTTTCACTTGATAGGGGCAAACAGTAATTTGTCGGAGATCGATCATTATCTAAGGACTAAGCTCGAAAAGGGTAGCGGCAACTTTTTTGATAATGAGCCAAGCTCTGAAAGCGAAATGCTTCAACTCTATAAAGATACCTATGCTCTTTTTAAGGAGCTGGGTAGAAAATATGATTTTGTGATCTACGATACTAACCCCGAGACGAATGCCTTTAACAGAATCTCGATGCAAATGGCAGATATTGCAATCGTTCCAATTCAGCCCAAAGAGGCATCAGTAAAGGGCTACGGTGTAACGAGAGATGAAATTATAGAAAGTGTTGAGGTCGTAGGTAGGTCACAATCCGAAATAAAAAATAAAATCAAAATTTTATTAAACGAGGCGCAGCCGATTCCTCTTGAAAGAAGAGAGAAATTAGTTGGAAAAATACGAGATTTCTTTGGCTCCAATGTCTTAAATTCTGAAATTTCTTTCTCCTTTGATCTCGGCGAGGCATCTGACTTGTCTTTCCCTGCCATCGCATTTGAGGGGGTTTCTAATAATCAACTAGAGGAATTAAATGCGTTAGCGGAAGAGGTCATTGAATTAGCCATAAAAGAGAAAATAACAAGACCCAGAAGAGGTCGATTTGCGGAGGCAAGGTAATGGGATTTGAAAGAGCCTCTAGTTCAAAAGGGGAATCAAAAAATAAGAAACTTACGGAAAGAGCAAAACTTAAACAAACGAAAGAGTGGGAAATAAAGCCCATAAATCTCAAGAGTATTATGGACAACCCCGAGCAGGCGAGGTCTTACTATGATCCTCAAAAACTTGAGGATCTAAAGAGAAGCATAAGAAAGGAAGGGGTCATTAATCCCCCTGTTTTACATAGGGTTCAATTAGATGATGGCGTCTGCTATCAAATAAAGTCTGGTCACAGAAGAATTAGGGCGGTCAGGGATCTTGGTTGGACAGAGATCAATTGCAAAGTTATTCCTGAAAATCATTTAATTGAAGCAACTTTGTCCGCAGTAAGTACGAATCACTTTGTAGATAATATACATCCAGTAGATAAGGGCGTTGAAGTAAATTCTGTATTAATTAAGATGCCTGGATCTGAGAGTGATAGAATTGAAGCGATTTCAGCTTACCTAGGCGTAAGCCCTAAGACCGTGAAAGAGTGGCATAGCTACTTTGAGATTATTCCCCAATTGAGAGAACTATTAGTTAAAAATAATATTAGAACAAAGTTTAAGCTCAGAAAGTCCATCAAGTTTTCAAGAATGTTAAATGAGAGAGATTTGGGTAATGAAGAAATAGGTAAGCATGTTTCAGAGTTTTTTGAAAAGCTGAATGATAACGGACAGGACGATACTTCTTTAAGGGTGTTGCCGCAAAAGGGTAGCTCAAGTCATTATGTATATTTTGATCCGAAAGAAGATTGTTTCAAAATGAGGAAAACTTGGAAAAAACTTAGCAAAAGAGAGCAAAGAGATTTTGCAGACTTTCTAATAGCTTGTGCAATGGAAGTTGACGGTGGTGCAATAGATAGGTCAACGGAAAGTAGGTGAAAATATAGAATCAGAGCTTCGGATATCCTTCCGAGATAATCAGTTTTCGCGCGAACTCTATGCAAAATGGGTTTAATGTCATCGTTTTACCCAATTAAAGCCCAAGTACGCTCGTCAAATTTATGTCACCGTTTTACCAGTTTAATAAAAAGATGAGGCGTCTTTCACTGGTTAAATGCTTAAATATGTCTCCGTTTTACCAGATTTATCTGGCCAAAATGGTATCGATTTACCCATTTTCAAAAAATTAATGTATCGATTTACCAGATATCCCAAGAAGAGGTGGAAATAGCTGCCGTTCAGACAGGCAAAGAGTGCCTTTTCATGGGCAAAAAGAGAGCATCTGAATAGATCTGGCCTTAATTGGGTAAAACGATGCGAAAAACTAGGTAAAACGATGCAATTAAATGGGTAAGACGAAACCAAAATCTATTAAGAGGGTAAAACGAGGCAGGTTGATGGGTAAAACGATACCGCTTAATTGGTAAAACGATACAAGAAAAACTACAGAACTGCCTGTAATTGCGCAAGGCCGCATCGATTTACCAAATAGTAAGTAAGTAAGTATTTATATTATTACTTACTTTACTTTTAAATCTTAAAGGCTTCTCGGAGAAAACGAGGCGATAAAAATGCTTATGGCTGGTAAAACGACAACATGATTTGTTATTGAATTGGTAAAACGAATACTTAAAAAACCCTTTAATGGGTAAATCGGAGACATTTTCCCCTTGCGCCTAATCACTTTTTACACGAAAATTAAATAAATACACAAAAAGGATTTTGTTATGGAAGTAATAGAGAGTGGAGTCACTACGATTTCTAAGTCTAAATTTGCCATTGAACCCAACTCAGCAAATTCGATACCTTTTGATTTTTCAAATAGGAAAAAAGAAAAAGATTCAGTGAAGACGACATTTTCATATGTTGATTCTGAAACGAATACATTAATTAAGACGGTTACAGAAATCGAAGCACTGGAGGGCTGGCCTGGTCCAGCTGCGAATGATGTTTGGATGATTCTGTTAAATATGGGAAAAGACCTTTTGAGAGATCCTCTTGTTGTAAAAAAGGCTGAGACTCTTGGTTATCTAAGGGTTCACTACACATTACAAGAAATAGAAACTCTTTTGCAGAGAGAAAACTACTTAAAATCTATACGAGTTGCACTAAAGCAACTTAGGTCAGTAAAGGTAGTTTTTCATAACTTAATGACGGGACATTTGGAGTTTAATAACAATAAATTAGATACAAATTTAATATTGAGAATTCAAACAGCTCAAAAAGGTAGACACGGAAAAGGTTCAGATAATAGCTCCAAGGGTTATGCAGATATTGACTGGAGCATAATGAAACTTTTCATGGGTGGGATTTTTGGAAAGATTTCCAGAGAGGATTATATAAAGCTCAAAGATGGGGCCCCGAGAAAACTTATTCAGATCCTTGCTACTAATCAAACCATTTATGGAGATGAGTTCTTTCTTCATCTAGAAGAAGTTGCAGGTTTACTGTTCCTCACTTGGCCAGGAAGGGCGACAAAGAGAATAAAAGATTACATGGCAGAGATTAAAAACGTTTTCCCTGAAATACGATATGAGGTGAAAACTTTTAAAGGTAGACCATGCCTATATGTAAATTGGGTGAGAAGAGAAGAGATTGGTATGGCGGATGAAGACCCTTATGTGGGCGCCTTATTGAGTGTGTATGGCATTCAGGTTCTTCAAGAGTATGGTTTAGGGGAGGTAGATAAGATTCAGGATCTATTAGCGAAGATATCTGATGGTGAACGAGTTAAGGTTGGAAAAAAAATGATTCCTGTAGAAAAAGTTGTTTTGGACATTTTCTTGTGGCAACAAACTGTAAAGGGAATTCCTAGGCCCAATTTCACAATCAAGACATACTTGGCTTCTATGGTTAAGAAGTTAGATATGCCAACTGAATGGATATATTGCGTAACTCTGTCTGAAAGGAAGAGCAAAGAAGAGGCTGATAAGCGACTTGTAGAACTGGACGAAAAACGTAGAAGGGATGAGGAAAGTAAACGACTGGATGAAATTAAATTTTGTAATGATACCTTAATTAAGATGAGAGAAAGTGGTGATCTTAAACATAAGAAGATCATTGAGCAAATAGAGTATGCTGCAAGGCTAAAGGGGAAGATTAATGGTCACACCCTTTATCGGTCGGAGGAGTCTCGAATCCTAAGCGAGATAATTACAGCTGAAGATTATGATGGAAAAATCAATCTAAAGCCGGTTATCGAAAAACTCGAAAGGCAGATTGAGCGAGGCGAGTTTAGTGACGAGCTTGCACTACTAAATTAAGAAAAGCGATATGCCTGTAGCTGCTCCAAATTGGCAACTATAAGAGGATCTTGAGGGGGGCTTGATTTCCTCTACATGATCTTATCGAAGTAACGCCAATAGAGGCCTTACAAATACATCGAAAGGCTAACTAAGTTATGCAATTGATTAGAATAAAGATAAGAGAAGCATTTGAAAAATCTAAGGTTTTAAATTTAACCATTCAATTTTTGATAATCACATCGATTATACACATGGCAATAGATACTCTACCCGACCTATCTAAAGATTTCATATTTTGGTCTGACAAGGTTCACAAGGTTTACTTTTTTATTTTTGCATTTGAGTATGTTCTGCGATTTTTCAGTAGTTATTCGCCACTAAGATTCGCTTCTTCATTTTTTGGGATTGTTGACTTAATGAGCATCCTCCCTTCTATTATAACTTATGGTAGTGTTGATGCTAGGTCCATTAGGGCATTAAGACTAATTAGAGTTTTTAGAGTTCTAAAACTTGCCAGATATACGGATGCTATGGACAGACTCAAAGAGTCTATTTTGGACATCAAAGAAGAACTTGCTATTTTTGGAATATTATCTTTAATCGTTCTATTTATTTCCTCAACAGGAATCTACTATTTTGAACGTGAGGCCCAACCAGAAGTATTTAAGTCTATCCCTCACAGCCTATGGTGGTCTATGGTTACGCTAACCACTGTGGGCTATGGTGATAGCTATCCTATAACTACAGGCGGAAAAGTATTTACTTCTATTCTATTGATCTTGAGTATGGGGATTTTAAGTGTTCCTACCGGCCTTTTTGCAAGTGCTTTCACTAAGCGTAACAAATGATAACCTCTATTATAAAAGAGAGGGTGCGTCCACTGGAAATAAGGTCGTTCAGTCGGTAGAGCGCCAGATTGTGATTCTGGTTATCGCGGGTTCAAATCCCGTCAGCGGAAGAGTAATCCAGATATGCCCGAGATAGAAGCACTCGTGTTGATTTATTATCCGCATGGATATCAATAAGAGTAAGTGACAACATGACTAAAAAGAGGTTCTTCATAAATTCTTCCTTGGCTTGAACTAATTACTTTGATCCGAGGCCTAGTTTTTGCCATCCCGTAACAAAATATCGTCTGCTTATGATGTTAAAAATGTTCTGGTCTTTTCTCTTTGAAATGCCACTATCAGCAGGCATTTGACCGTTTTGGACGATCTTTTCTACGTCTTTTTCCATTTGTTCGTGATAGTTGTCCGTGAAATTGGGGTCTTCATTCCATTTAAAGCTAAATTCCTCTGCCTTTACATTCGCTTGATTCTCTCCCGTACCTACTTTTTCGGTTGTTGTTGTCATCAGTTTGGAAGTTTTATCGGAATCCCCCTGGTCTTTCTTTTCAGGAGCCCCATTGGAAGGGGAGTTTGCACCAAGAAGATTTTTGTATTTGCCAGTGCTTGCTAACACTCTTTTAATGCTAGGCCAAGATTTGTTGGCCGCGTCCATGAATCCATTCTTCCCTAAATTCATGCCTCCAAGAGAGGCGAGTTGCTTGTACTTGGAAAGGCTAGGCGTGTTCTTGTCCTTCAAGAGATCCTTGTTCTCTTTATCTAATGCCTTCATTGCGGCATTCATTTTTTTAGAAAAAACTCTACCTTTGGCCAGTTCTGTTAGGGCTGTTGCTCGGTGGGCCGACAAATTAGGATTGAAAATATCTGTAAGGCTTGTTTGACCTTCGCCTTTTCCGTAGAATTCATTCCATTTTTTATGCGGCTCCTTACAGACTCCATCTGGGAGCGCGCCATAAGTACATTTGTTGATAGAAACTGAAAGAAGGTCTAGCGCCTCAAGATTTTTTTCTGTCAAAGCTGTCGGGTTCTTTGGGTCAATATCTAGGACGCCTTGTAAAATCGCTCCTGTTGTTTGCTTTGTATTATCAAGTTCAGACTTGAGATCGTTGACGACACTTGCTCGCCCGTAGTTTTCGAGTACGATCTTGTCGTAAACGCCTGCCGTTTCTTTCTTTTTATCTATTATTGCCTGATATGTTACTTCGCGTACCATTGGGTCATAGATATAGGGAGCAAGTCTTTGGTCGTGATCTACTAATCCAGTAGAGACTGCGCCGGTCATTGACCTAAATTCATCCCACATTCCGGCATGGGCTTTTGGAATTATGAATTCTTCAAGGGCTGTGGCCAAGGAATCTGCGAAGTATTATAAGTTGTTATCTATAAAGGTTGTTTTCCTTGGCTCATCCTTATAATTACAGATCACATGACCCTTCCTAAGCCTTTTAACAAACAGACCACAATGAAACTCTTTGCTTTTCAAAGTAAAGCCCTTACAGCCTTTATTTTCCATAGTGTAAGCGAATTTTCTAATTTTAGTGGAGTTGGAAGCGGGCAGGTTAGCATGACCCTGAATTCAAAGAAATGGCGTTCAGCTAAGGGTTATATTCTCATAAAGAAGGGAGATCGACGTAAGCTAGTGTTGGGCGAAGATTATGCGAAATATAAATCAAAAAATAATGCCAGAGCTAAGGGACAAAATAGATTCCATGTATATTGCTTAAATTCTGGAAAGTACCTATCTTCATGGGATACTCAAGAGGCATGCTCTATTGAATTGAAAATTAGTAGAAGAAGTATAGGAATCTGCCTAGATGGAAAAAGATCATATTCGAAAAATTATATATTCAAATACAAGAAAGTTGCCAACCTAACTGAGTATGGAAAAAATCTCAAAGGTAAAATCAAGAGAAAGGCTATAGTGTCTACTTCCGCAACGCTAAGAGGGAATGACAGTGCCATTTGTATATATTGCGCTAATACAGGAAGAAAACTTGGTGAATATAAGGTCATTAAGGATATATCAAGAGATTATGGAGTAGTGGACTCTACAATTTCGGCCATATTGAAAAAGAAAGATGGTTACTGGCAGGCAAATGGTTTTACCTTTGGATGGAAGGGAGAGGGAAAACCTCTCTATGGAGAAGCGCTAAAAGATGAAATCGCATGGAGGAGGGCAAAGAAATAAGGGACAATACTTCATTTATATAAGACAAATGGGGAATATATTCTAAGTTATCCAAACGCTACCGAGGCCGGCCTAGATTTAGGTCTACCTGCGCAAGCGATAAATCGACATATAAGAATTGCGGAACCCTTGGGAGGGTATGTTTTCAAACGGAACTGATAAAATAGTAAACTATTTAGCGTATTATCCTACAGATATAAATGGTCTCGTTATGGTTAATTAACTGAGAAATCTTAAGTTGAAAGTCATTGCCAATAATAGAGCCTCGTGGCGGCCCACCGTCTCCGTTTCCGCTGCCGCCTGTTGGTTTTGGTGCTGGATTCGGAAATGGGAGAATTGTCCCAGAATAAATTCCATTTTCATCGATCAATATTGAGGAAGACCGGCCGGGGCCGCCCACGCCTCCACCACTGCCGCCAGTAGGCTTCGGAACAGGCTTTGGGAAGGGGAGAATAGTGCCCGAGTAGATACCAATAGGCTTAATCGCAAAGAACTCACCACCAGTTGTAATTACGCCAGAGGGAGGGCTATTAGGGTCAAATTCATCGATGGGAACAAGAAGGCTTTTCTGTTCGACGAATTCTACTTCTCTACAATCTTTTGATGTTTTAATTTCAAAATCAGAAACAAAAGAAGAACTGAAAGCAGAGTGTGAAAGTATAAGTCCTAGTAAAATAACAGCAGAAAATTTCAATTGATCCTCCAAAAGAATCTTTATGTTTTTGAAAACATATCACCAATTTTAATTTACTAAATTATTGTTGAAATTTTTTCAGAAGGTTGGGCTTGCGCAGAACTTTCTTTATTATATAATACTAAAAAGCCCTGTAGTTTCAAGTACTTACCCCCGATAACTACCATTGAACTAAGCCCCCAAAAGGGGGCGGAAATAAACAGCAAAAAGAAGTTTGCCTTGCCCTGGTTAATTTCTATGGTTTTTTCTTTTTCTGATTTCGAAGGTACCTTGCTTCTAATTCAAGGTATTTTTTATACATGCCTTTAATGTCATACTTAACTTCCTTCCCATTGATCTTCTCTCTGTTTATTGAGCCGTACCTACTACTATCTCCAAT
>JAIPEG010000032.1 GCA_021737405.1 Bacteriovoracaceae bacterium | reverse complement strand
GTATCTGACAAATAAGTACAGTTTTCTCCTCTTTCTCAATATCTTTTTATTAATCGTTGGGGCACTCATGGATATTTTCAGTGCCATCATTGTGGTTGTGCCTTTGATCACACCAATTGCCGCTGAGTTTGGCGTTGATCCCATTCATTTAGCAATCATCTTTCTTACTAACTTAGAAATTGGTTATATTACACCACCTGTTGGGATTAACTTATTCATAAGTAGCTTTCGCTTTAAGAAACCAATAACGGAACTTTACCAGGCATCATTTCCCTTCCTTCTCTTATTAATTATCGCTTTGATTATAATTACCTATGTGCCGGAACTGAGTTTGTTCTTAGTGAAATAAGCTAGAAATGATTTTATAAAGAGGCTAAAGTGCCCGCAGTAGCTACGCGAATTTATTTTTTTCTAATGAGGACTGTTTTATCTGCAGTCCTTTTTCTTGTTATTTTAAATCCCCTTATAGCACAAGAGGCGAGTTCGAATCACTACTATGATTCTGTTTTTTTAGGCGAGAAAGACTTTGACCAATATCAAGGGCCACTAGACCCAAGTATCGTTTTTCAAGAGCACTTTGCTACTAAAACTTTCCTTGATGAATTATTTGAAAGAGAGTTCTTTTTTAATTTGGTGTCACCTCAAGTTGGAGATTTAAGGACAAGTTGGTTTGAGGAACTTCCTGGAATGAGTAGTTGCCCAAATTTTTATCTCAATGAGAATATTGAATACATTCGTTATCTCTATAGACTTATCTCAATCTCATACTTGTTTGAATCATTAAAAGAGCATGCCATTATGTCCTACAAGATTGGTATTGATGGACAGATTTGCGATTTGGATTGGAAAGAAGTATTTGGTCAATGTGCTCCTGAAGGCCAGGATATGAAAAATTTTGTGAGGAGAACGAAATACCGTTATCTCCTTGAATATGATCCTTTAAAAAATAAGCAACTTAAAGGCAGTGAAATTAAAAGTTTCTTAGAGAATAAAAATAAGTCTATTTCAAGAAATGAGATTGATAATATTGTTGATTATCGTTTGAAAAAGTTTTGTCTTGAAAATGATAAGTGCTCAATGATGTCCATAGGAAATGTAAAAAAGGCCCTCGCTTATTCTTGTCAGAAAGACAAGTCACTCATTAAAATGTTTTGCTCAGAGAAAGACATGCTTTTTGGGATCTCAGTTACAGGTATTCCTAGAGAGCTTTTAGTAAAGTCTAATGTCATGAGGGTGATAAATGAAGGTGGTTTTGCAGAGTCTTGTCTAAAGCGATACGCAAAGTTGTTTAAATCAAGGGAAACGGAATATTCGTGGCTAAATGATGTTTTTATCCATATACGCAGTCAAATAGAAAAAGAGAAGAGAGAGTATGCTCAAGGTGAAATCTTCCTACCAGGAGCTTTAAAAGAGTTTGATGATAGAGGCCTAAGTGAGTTTCTCTTTGTGGCGCCAACACCAGTGCCCACACCTGTTCCAACTCCCTTGCCAACTTCTGTTCCGACGGCCCTACCAAAGGTTACTGCGACGCCTATGCCGATTGCGACTGCTGCTCCTACGCCTCGACCTACCCCTGTCCCGACACCAGAGCCTGAGCCGATTCCTTCTCAGTTCGAGGTAGCTCGCATGAAGTTAATAAAAGAGAAACTTGATAAAACAGATGTGAATATGGAAGCTTTTAAAGATGAGTTTACTTTCTCGGGCCAAGTATTAGATGCTATTGCTACACCATTGAAGGACTTCCAAACTCGTTCTGCTTTAGAAGATTTGAAGCGATTTGATAAACTCGGAACAAAAAAGCAACCTGTGCGTTTATTATTCTTAAAGCTATTGATTGATCAGGAAGCCCATAAAGGTCTTTGGAATATCGTGTCCATATTGGGAGATACTTTCTACGTGATCAATGATCTTGAACGAAAATCAATTCCAGTCGTTATTAAGCTTCACAATGATAGAAATACGCAACATCAGTGGCAGATCACGATTCTTAAAGAGAGTGAATACCTCAACAACAAAAAAGGGCTTCCGAAGAAGCCCTAGGCATTTCAATCACATTTTAGTTGCGATGATTAGTCATACTTATTAGCGATGCTTTTAAGTCTCTTCTTAACTGAACTTGATAGGTCTAGAAGAAGAACGAAACCTGAGTTTTCCCCATTTTCATCTGCTCCAACAAGAGAGATGTTACCCGCGCGAACTTTTCCAGAGTAGTAACGAGCAGTAACAATATTGTTAGTACCAATATCAAGTTTTACAGGAACGAACACACCAAAGAACTTAGGTCCTAGGTAGAATGCCATGTTCTTCCATTTTGGAATTGAGAAGGCAACAGCAGGTAAACGACCTGTTGATACACCAGGTAGATTTCTTCCTCCAGGAAGTGATTGAGGAGGTAGAAGTTGAAGATCACCGTTAAATACGTCTTGTAATGAAACGTTAATAGACATTAGCGTCCCAGTCGTTTGAAGATCTGGCTCAATTGCGATGTAGGAGTTGTTGTACTTCGGAATGTTGTAACGAAGGCCTCCTTCTAATTGAAGATTTTCAAATACCATAGAGATAAGGATTTGATCTTGTTGCAGCGTTAGTGTTGGTCCATTTACTCCAGGGATGGCCAGTTGTGATTGCCCTTCACCGCAAGACGTCCCAAACGCAGCAGCTACAAGGATAAGTGCAGAAATCAGCATGTTTCTAGTTTTCGAAACTTTTACTTGGTTCATGGTTTTCTCTCAAAAGAAACGTCGTTTCTTTTGACGATCGAGTTTTTTTTTCAGCTCACGGACACTTTCAAAAAACGTTCAACAAAAAGTCTCGATCTAAAATTGGTTAAGTTAAAAATGTAATCTCTGATAAAATTAGTACAGTTATGCCGCTGCCTAAGCCTATCAAAATCAATTTTAGGGTCAATTAAAAATCGGAAAATATTTCCCAAACTTTAGGAAATGATGAAAGTAATTAAAGGTATTGCTTATATTTAGCTATTTACAGATTTTAAGTACGAATTAATGACCTAATATTTACTAAACACCAAAAATTTTCTTAAGTCGCAAAAGTGCCTGACTATATTGGCAAGAGGTCATAATTGCCCTTTATAACGGCCTCTCAGCCTTTTTTGATATCCTTTCTATATGGACAATCTTCGGATATTTACGACATTTCAAACGACCTCTAAGAGCTTTAAAAAAGCCCCTAAAGTTAATAAGAATAGTCTTCCTTTAGATAAAAATGGAATGATCACTCGAAACAAAGATGAAAAGCCCCATGTCTCTCGTCAGGAAGTTTTAGAAAAATTAAAAAAGGCAAAAGGGCCAGAGGTCATGAAGGCCAAAGCAAACTCAGGTCAAAAATTTGGAGTAGGATTTTTGGGTGAAGAAGAAAGCACAGGGGATATCAAAAAGAATAATCCGAATAATCCAATGACAACTGAAAAGTTAAAATCGATGCTGAATTCCGGTGCCGTTAATTTCAATGGTAAGGAACAAGAAGTTTTAAGAAAGATATTAGGCTAAGAAAAAAATGAATTTAATCCCCGCCGTTGTCGTCGAGCATGAGCTCTAACTTTACAACTGTGTCTTTTATGACGTCGGATATATCGCCTTCAATAAGAGTTGCAGCAGAATGGTCATGACCTCCACCACCGAGGGCCTGGGCCATAACACCAACATCTATATCTCCTGCTGATCTGAAGCTAATCTTTACCATGGTGCCAATCTGGCGAAACATGCAAGCAACTTTTATATTATCTAGAATGAGTAGATGGTTAACGAGACCATGAGTGTCCTCAGTGTCGACATCAAACTTCTCAAGGTTTTGCTCTGTAAGACTTAGCCAAGCAACGCGCCCATCGGCAGTTGATTGCGCACTTGAGAGTACGATCCCTAACATCTGCATATAAGTGATTTTCTTTGTTCCATAAATCTTATTATAGGCTTCAGGAGGTTCAATACCTGTGTCCATTAATTTTGCAATTAACCTATGAGTGTTACCCGTAACAGTAGGGTAACGAAAGCTACTTGTATCAATCAGGATAGAAGTATAAAGGGGATAGGCCATCTCTTTTGTGAAGCTTACTCCAAGTGATTCAATAAGAGTTCCCACCAGCTCTCCGGTTGCTGCCATATTGGTATCTATGCAATGGATAGCAGCTAGCTCTTTTGGGGCTGGATGGTGGTCTATAAAAAGAAGGTTTTTTGCATTTGGGACAAGCCCTTGCATATTATTGCCAATACGGGATAAAGAATTTGTATCTGTCACGATAAAGAGATCAATACTCTCTTTTGGTTGTGAACCTCTTCTTTTAATATAATCATCATATGAAATGACACAATCGATAGGATCGAGATAACGATAGCGATCGAGAAGGGGCTCTTCATTTACACAAATGGCATTCTTTCCAATTTCTTTTAAGGCCAGACACAAAGCAATTTCAGAACCAATTCCATCCGCATCGGGTTGGATGTGGGTGGTAATCACAATATTCTTGGCCTTTTCAGTCAAGGATTTGAAAAGTTTAATCATTCTCATGTCAATTCTTATCGGATGAGTTGCTTGAGTCTGAAGGAATTTTAACAATTTAGAAAGTTTTTGTTACTATTTGGGTACTTTTTAAAAGTCGCGTGAAAGGAGATAACCCTCACATGAATTTGGCCATCAATCTACTAGGAGTTACTAAGGTATATCCGGGTGTTACTGCTCTAGACAATATTGACCTTCAGGTAAGAAAGGGTTCGGTTCATGGTTTTATTGGACCAAATGGAGCGGGTAAATCTACCACAATGAAAATTATAGCGGGTCTCATCCCTGCAACGTCTGGTCTTGTTGAAGTTGATGGAAAAGAGGTCTCTAAAAATGCGGCCTTCGTCAGTACCAAAATTGGACTTCTTCCCGAGCAACCACCCTTATATAATGGCATGAAGGTTGGTGATTACCTCAAATTTTGCCAAGAGATTAACTGGAATCCTGCGGAAGCCCAGATAGATCCAGCTGAACTTTTAGAAAGTATTCTCACTCGTTGCAAGCTTCAAGATGTAAAGAATCGTCTTATTGGTAACCTATCCAAAGGTTTCAAGCAAAGGGTCGCCATGGCCCAAGCCCTTGTTTATGGCGCAGACATCATTATTTTAGACGAGCCAACAGTTGGTCTTGATCCCAATGCAATCGCAGATGTTAGGTTGCTTATAGAGGAACTTAAGAAGGAGCATACGATCCTTTTGAGTTCGCATCAATTACATGAGGTCGCAAAGATTTGTGATGAAATTACAATTATCGATCAAGGAAAAATCTTAAGAACTGGCCCTCTTCTCACTATTCAAAGTGAGTTTTCGGCCTTTAAAACTTACGAAGCCATTTTAAGTAATCTCGGTGGGGAACTTAAAAAAGAATTATTTGCAAAAGACTACATTCAGGGAATGGACATTCTTGAACACCCAGATGGAGTGTTCTTGCGGATACGCATCCAAGGAGATCAAGATTATCGCTCAAGCTTAACCGAGTTACTTGCGAGTAAGGGAAATTTACTTGAGTTCAAGGAAAGAAAAATGGAATTAGAAGAAGCTTTTAGGGAGATCGTTCGTGGTTAGATTCTTTAAAGGTATATATGTATTGAGTAAAAAGGAACTTAAAGATAATTTTCTCTCTCCGATGGTTTACGTCCTTTCTGCACTATTTTGCGTCTTAATGGGTTGGCTCTTCTTTAATTATTTAATCGCTTCTAAAGAATTGACAGACCAAACGTTAACTCAAGCCGTATTGCTTCCTATCTTCGGCAATATGAACTTTATTTTTCTATTCTTAGCACCCATTTTAACAATGCGTAGTTTTGCAGAGGAAAAGAAACTTCACACTTTAGAGTTGCTCCTTACTTCTCGACTTAGTCATTTTCAAATTATCTTAGCGAAGATTTTAGCAAACTTTTTAACTTCGGCCTTTATGGTTCTATTAACCATTATTTTTCCTATCGTGCTTGCCATGAGTGGTTATAGCCATTGGTCGATTGTGATTTCTTCCTATGCTGGTGTTTTGTTATCTATACTTTGTTACATAAGTGTTGGATGTTTTGCGAGTAGCTTGACTGAGAACTTAGTGGTGTCTGCCCTGTTAGGATTTTGTATCCTGTTGGGTTTAATGCTTTTTTCTTTAACGGGAAATGCAACCGACAACGTTTTACTAGGCCAAATCTTTCAGTACCTTGCGATTCCCTTTCATTTTGAAAGTTTCGTAAGGGGCGGGATTCGCAGTTTTAACTTTGTTTATATGTTTTCTTTTATAGGATTCTTTACCTACTTAACTCATTTATCTCTAGACTCGAGGAGATGGTAACCATGAGAAGCTGGGTAATGACACTTTTTGGAATATTAAATTTCTTACTCTATCTGGTCATTATAGGTATGTGGATAAGTATTCCAGATAATATGACTCTAAACCTATTCACTACATTAGCGGCATTGGTCTTAACCTGCGGGCTTATTCTGGCCAACCGTCAATCTTTCTCTAAATTTTATCGAAGCCTCTATTTTAAAAACTTTATAGGTGCCATGGTTTCGGCCTTCCTGGTTTTAGTTATTTTGGGGTTTATCAATTTTTTATCTTATAAAAATGTTGTCGTATGGGATGTTACCAAGAATAAAAGTAATTCTTTAACAGACCAGACTGTTCAACTGTTAAAAGAGGTTGATGGTGAAATAGAATTTACAATTTTTTCTTTGAAAAAAGATTATGAACTTATTCGCACCTTAGTCGAACTCTATCGTTTAAAAAAGAATGACATAAAAATTTCCTTCATCGATGCAGAACTTTCTCCGCAAAGTGTAAGGGAGGCAGGCGTAACAAAAGTTCCTTCAATTGAGATATCTTTTAACGACAAGAGAAGTGTTGTCTCTGAGCTGTCAGAGCTCTCTCTTACGAATGCTCTTATAAAGATAACAAGGTTAACAGATCCAACGATTTATTTTTCCGTAGGTCATGGCGAGATCGATATTGCTTCAAATGAAAATGAAGGGGGAAGTCAGTTAGCGAATCTTTTAAAGTCTAATACTTACTCACTACGCCAACTAAACCTAAGAGAATCTAGTCAAATACCAAAAGACGCCAATGTTCTGGTCATCTGGGGACCCAAAGAGGGCTTCTTTCCGAATGAGTTAGAGGCCATTAAAGGTTTTGTTGAAAAGGGAGGGCATCTTATGTTGGCCCTTGATCCAGACTTCAATGGTCCTGGGCAAGTTGATCTTGTTAATTTGGTCAAAGGATATGGAGCCGTTGTATTGAATGATTTAGTCATTGATCGAATCAAACATGCTAATGGTTCTAAGGGCACCGTACCGGTGATTCATAAGTTTGACTCTAGACACCCTATTACTAAAGATTTTGATGGTAGTGTATTTCTTCCTCTCACAAGTTCTATTAAAATTGTGGACAATACTTCCTCTTGGACTCTATTGGGGCTTTCTAATCACTTTCCAGCATCATGGGGTGAAACAAGTCGTGAAGAGTTGTTATCAATGAACATGGCCTACAATGAGGGGGTCGATCATAAGGGGCCACTTGGGCTTTTTGCGGCGTTTGAATCAGAGACGCGAAAACTACTCGTTTTTGGAAATTCGACTTTTGTTATAAATTCTTATCGAAAATTTCCTAAAAACTTTATTCTCTTTTTAAATTCCCTCAATTGGTTAGCGGGAGAGGAAAGGCTAATCGCCTTTAATACTCCTGTGATTGAAGATCGACCTATTTTTATGAATAAAAATCAAATAGGCTTGGTTTTTTATTTCACAGTCATTTTCTGTCCCCTTGCCTTAGCGATTATTGCCTTTGTTCTTTATAAGAGGAGGCAACGACTTTGAAGAAAAATCTAATTCTTTTCTTCACTGCACTCTCTTTAGGCATCTTCACTTATTTTTTTCAGGAGCTAGAAGATCGTCATAAGTTTAACGAAGCTGAAAAGCGGGGGACTCTTCTTGATCCTGTAGCTCTTGGTGAGTTAAAAGGCTTCTCTCTCCCAAACATAAAGATAACAAAACAAGGTGAGCAGTATCTTCTTTTGTCCGGCGAAATAGTTGACGAGCGAAAGGTCGACTGGTTCATGACCATCTTAGCGGGAATAAAAATGAAAAGGGTTTTACCAAAAGAGCCCTTAAAGCAAACAGAAAGGGAGAACTTCTTCCCAGATGAATTTGAAAGAGTTGAGTTTCATTTTGAAAAAGGAAAAGTGACCTTCGTCCTCGGAAAGAAACTTGATTTTGATCAAAGCTTTTATATGGAGGTTATTAACGGTAGTGAAGTCAGCCATGTTGTGGCCTTCGATTCTGCTCCTCTTGATACAATTTACGATAAAGCTGAAGGTCATCGATCTGATCATCGCTACCGGCGTTTCCAATCTATCTTTTATTTAGATGAAGACTTTTTTAGAGATTATCGTATTTTTCGTCATTGGATGAATAAGAAATGGAGTCTTCTAGAAGTTGAACTAGATAGTAGAAGAAACCGTAAGTTCTCTCTTAATTTTACTGAAGCCCAGACAACTCCTAAGATTCCTTTCTTCTTAAAAGCTGAGACAAAGGAAATGCAGGCATTTGAAGAGGCCATTGTTAAATTGGAAGGAAAATCCTACGCGCAAAAAGTGGATATTGATTTTGAAGAAGTCCCTCTCGCCACGATGGTTGTTAATTCTTCTCAGGGGGAAGCGAGACTCACTTTACTGCGCTCTAATAGAGATAAGAAAGCCTATTTTTTAAAATCAAGTTTAGACAAAAATATCTACCTGATTGAAGACAAACACGCTCGGTTATTTTTTAAACCTGCTCAAGACTTCTGGCACCTTTTTGCTTTTGGCCCAGAATTAGCATCTCTAAAAGTTCAATTTCCGACCGAAGAAACCTTTCAGCTCATAACTTTTAATCGAGATAATGGTAAGTTTGAAGCGAAATCAAATGGCGCAGAAGCTTCTCATCAGTCTTTTAGTCAATTACTTAAATTCTTAAGTAAGAAGGCAGATTATTGGGTTGCTGGAAATAGCTTGGATGATGGCTACATTCATCAATTTACCCTGGATTGGGGTCAAGGACCATTTTTCCTCATGATTCGCTCAGGAGAGATTCTCCTGTACCATAAAGAAAGTGGCCAAGGATTGGTTTACAAAATTGCGGGTAGTCCGCCTTTTCCTATGGTCAAAGAAAAATACTATTATGAATGAAATCTTGAATAATTACCTCCATAGTTTCCTTCACCCCTGGCATACGCAGGAGCTGCTACGCTCAAAGCGAAACTACAATAGTGAAGTTGAAAGTTCTTCTCAACTAGAGCTGGTTGAAAAGAGGGAGAGCAAACATATTTCTGATGAGGTGGGTGTTAGCTTTGAGCAAAGCCTGATCGTTTCATGGATGTTTGTTATTTTTAATGCGATTTATTCTTTAATTGGAATATTTATGGGGGTTCACCTTTTTGAGTCTTTCTCTGTTTCCAATACTTTTATAAGTTATTCACAGAGCTTAATTGGATTTACTTCCATTTTCTTTCTTATTCTTAAGGTTGTTTTCTTTCCATTATTTTTTTGGTTTTACGGAAAATTTTGGGTCAATCTAATAAAAATATTCTCAGGACTCTTTGAAAAAGAAGGGGATGCAGAAGTGATCGGCTTAGAGATAGTAAGCCAAGCTTTTACAAGTCATACGCTCTTGGTTATTCCCATTGTTGGCTTGTTACTTCATCGAGTGATTAATTTAGTTTATTTATTTGGTGGTTTACGAAAGAACCTTGATTTTAGTGTGATGCAGGCCACTTTAGTACTACTTTGCCCAATATTCTTAGTGCTATTCTCCGTATTTCTTATGACTGTTAGCGTCGGTATGATGCTCTCCGGCTTTTAGTCTGTAAGAAATTTTTACAAAGCTATCCCCCTGTTTTTCTTAATGACACTTGATGCCGGGCCCAAAAGTATCTGGCCTATTCTGCAATGCCTTCGTAAAATTTTCTTACACACACAGAATAACAACAACACACTTTTAAAAAGTGCCATTTCTAAAGGAGTTAGACATGGTTGGGTACAACATGGGACATTTAGCATCAGGTATTGTCGAGGTCGTTTGCGGACCAATGTTTTCAGGGAAAACAGAGGAACTCATTAGGCGAGTAAGAAGAGCGCAAATTGCGAGACAGAAAGTTCAAATTTTTAAGCCAGCGATTGATGATCGCTACCACGAATCAGATGTAGTGAGCCACTCAAGTCTTTCCATTACAGCGCTTCCTGTAGCGAGTTCATTGGACATTTTGAGCAATCTCTTTGATTCAACGAGAGTTGTTGCTATTGATGAGGTTCAATTTTTTGATCAAAACATCATTCCTGTTATTAAAAAATTAGCAAGACGAGGTATTCGCGTTATTTGTGCAGGCCTTGACCAGGATTACAAAGGTTCGTCCTTTGGTCCTTTGCCAGAACTTTTGTGCATGGCAGATAGAGTTGATAAAATTCAGGCCATCTGTACAGTATGTGGGGCTCCAGCTTCAAAAACTTACCGTAAAAATACTGAAGAATGTGCGGAGCAGGTGCTTGTCGGTGAGAGTGACCGATACGAGGCCCGTTGTCGCGTTCATTGGGATGATCACGCTGAAGATGAAGATTTACTAGCTTTTTCTATTCCGCTAAAATCTGGCACAAATAAAGATCCAAAAGAAGTGGCCACGTCTCCTTAAAAGGGGGCGCGGTATAGGCGAATAGAGAGCGGGGCCAAAGGCAAAATCCTAACCCATGGTTTCATGGGAGGTAATTAAAACCCTTCTCAAATTATCAGCTCTGGTCGGAATTGAACGCGCTGATAATGGTCCTGCTCTCTTTTTTATCTCTTAGTTTTAAGGATACCTATGGCCATTGATATTTACCTATCTGAAGAAAAAATCCAAAACCGAATTCAAGAATTAGCGGAAAAGATCAATAAAGATTATGCCGGAAAAGAACTTCATATTATTGGTGTTCTCAATGGTGCCTTTATGTTCACAGCTGATCTTGTTCGCCATTTAAATATGCCAGTTACTTTGGAGTTTATGTCAGCTTCTTCCTATGGTGATGGAACGGTTAGTTCAGGTGAATTAAAAATAAACTTAGATATAAAAAGTGATATTCGTGACAAGCATGTCTTAATTGTTGAAGATATTGTTGATACGGGCTTAACGCTAACCGTATTGAGAAAAAATCTTATGGAGCGAGGGCCTGCTTCTCTTAAGTTGGCTTCTTTTCTCTTTAAACCAGCAAGATTAGAGCACAAGGTTGAAATTGATTATTTGGCCTTTGAAATTGAAGATCATTTCGTAATAGGTTACGGACTTGACTACGCTGGTCGCTATCGTGAACTTCCCTATGTTGGAATTTTTCATCCTGAAAAGGAGTCTTAGGTGTCTGTAACAAGCACGGGCTCAGTGAGAGTAGACTTATTAGGCGGAACTCTTGATCTGAATCCAATAAATTTGATTCTTGATAATGTGGTTACACTCAATGTTGCTACCTCTTTGAAGGCCGAGGTGACGATTGAAGAGACTCAAAAAGAAGGGGTGGAAATTGAGTCAAAGGATTATCAATCCACGCACTTCTTTTCAAAAAAAGATTTTACTCCTGAAAAACTCTCTGGTGATTACTTTGGCCCGATGGCCTTTGTTTGTCAGATTTTAGATCACCTTGAACTACGATCTAAAGTAAAAGTTTTTCTAAAATCGGGCTCTCCGGCAGGAGCAGGGCTTGGAGGCTCTTCTGCGATGGGAGTGACTCTTTATCGCGCAATAAAAAATTATAAGTTAGAAAGCTTTGATCCGTTACAGGCGATTCGCGAAGTTAATTCGATAGAAGCACGCATTTTGGATTCAGGCCCCGCTGGTTATCAAGATTATTATCCAGCAATGTTTGGGGGCATTCTCGCTCTTCACCCCGCACCAGAGAGAGTTCAAGTTGATCAGCTTTATAATCCGGAATTAAAAGCTGAGCTCGAAGGACGACTGACCCTCGTTTATTCAGGGCAAACACGTTTAAGTGGAATTAACAATTGGGAAGTTTACAAAAAGTTTTTTGATAAGGTCCCCTCTACAAGAGCTGGCTTAAAAGAAATTGCAAGATTAAGCTTTAAAGCATTTGAGGCGATTATGGCCTCAAATTATTCAGAACTAATTGATTTGATTGCCCAAGAAGGGGCCATCCGAAGGGAACTCTTTCCAGGGATTCTCTCCTCTGCCATGGCCGAGGTTCACTATCAACTCACGAGTCATTCTCCAACAATCGGTATTAAGGTCTGTGGCGCTGGTGGTGGTGGCTGCTTTCTTTTGACTCATAAAAGAGAAGAAAAAGAGCTTGTGCAAGAAGTGGTCCAAAAGGCCGGTATGAGAATTTTAGACTTTCAAATCGAAGAACCTCTTTCTTAAATGCATCTTTCCCCTTATTCATTTATAATAAATGGGTAAGGAGAGTGTATTAAAATAAATACGGAACCTCTAAATGAAAATATCGTCGGCCTTTCTATGAAAGGAGGACGTCGAGATCAGTTCTTTTTCTGCTTGATTGAACATTTTGAGGAGGACAATCGTTGGTTTCTTCGCTCTTTGCTTCAAGTAAAAGACGAAGATGGTCTTTCTGGTGATGAGGCCATTCGTACTTGGATTGAAAAATTCAAGGTCAAGCAAATGGTTTTAGACTTTCCTTTAAGTCAGCCAGCTTGCGCAACCTGTCTCCTCGACTGCCCTGGAAGTCATAATTGTCCTGAACCCTCTGTTTTAGAGGTTAGAAAGAAAATGCAGGAAATTCTTGATCAAGATGAGTTGCTTCGTGAGGAAAACCCAAAAAAATATGAACAAGATCGCAATTTTGAAGATCTTTTTGATTATGGGCGAAATCTTGATTCCACACCCGCCACAAATTATATGTTGAGCCGCTCGTTTAAAAGGCGCTTGAAAAAAGGCTTTATCCCTTACTGGAATAGAGCACTCGATTTCTGGGTTTGGTGCCATTACTATAATCAAATTCTAGAAATCTTTAATTTAAGTTTTGATTCTTTTGGTTCTACTTCTCTTATGGTGCAGTCGCGCTTTAGTTATTTAAGGCGTCACTTCCCAGAGCATCTTCGTCTTTTTGAAGCGAACGGTTCAATCGTACTCATTGAGCTTCTGAGGGCAGGTATCATTTTAAAGAAAGATCTTCATGACTTAGCGGATATCGAGTTTGGGGTAGATGCAAGAATTGATATTATTCGAAAAATTGAGAAGGGCTTAAATATATTTATTTATGATCATGACTTTGAACTTCTTGTCAGAAATCCGCGCGCTTTTGACTCTTTTTTACTGGCGATAGCAGGTCAAAATAAATTAATGAAATTAAACTCTGAGCTGCCACTTTGGACCAGGCCACAGGAAGTTAATTTTATTTCACCGATTTTTCACGCGTCGACTTAGGTTCTGGAAATTGACTTAAGCCTAGTGCCACAAATAAATAAGAGAGACCAATCGCTAAAAACAATAACCCATTGAGGGTATTCTTTGGCAGACTAATAAGACCAGAGAGTGAACAAAGGGGACCTGCGGTCCATGCATAGACTGCTATGTAACCTCGAGAGAGACCTTTATTTTTCTTAGACCACAGATAATAAACAAAAATATGATAAATCATGGCCAAGGCCAGCATTGTAATAAGTGAGTTAACCATTAATGAGTAGAGCTGCTGTGCGAAGTCCGCCGGAAGTTGACCTTCCATCTCAGGCATGGCCTTGAGCACAACTTTTAAACTCTGATGGTAGGCCTCTTTATTTGAAAACTTTAAATAAATGTAGGTGAAAAGCGCAATATCACCAAATAAGAGGGCAGCGATCGCAGCTTTTTTAAAAGATTCGAGTGTAAACCGGGAATAGATTTTATCCATGATTTTGCCTTTAAGCTCAGGTATTCTTATAGTATTTTGGTTCTTCTTTAGTATCAGGTACTGCCCATGCTCGTGCAAGTTGTAATTCTTATTCTCTCAATCGTTGCCCTCTACTTTGGCGCTGAGTTTGCTCTTGAGTCCGCTGAAAAGATAGGTCGTTTCTTTGGACTCTCTCCCTTGGTTATCGGTCTTGTTCTCATTGGTTTTGGAACCTCTCTTCCTGAGTTCTTTGTTTCACAAATTGCCTGCCAAAATGGTGAGACGGGCATTGCTCTTGGAAATATTGTTGGCTCTAATATTGCGAATCTCTTTCTTATCATGGGTCTCAGTGGAGTTATTACTCCTTTGTTTATTTTGCAAAAAGAAATTCAAAGACAGCTTTTTATTCACCTTGGTTTAACTCTCTTACTGGCCTTTGTTGTTTTCTATCTTGGCGTGACACCTTTGAGCACGCTTTTGCTATTTCTCTTCTTTATCGCTTTTCTCCTCGATACGTTTAAGGAAATGAAAAAAAGTAGGCACCTGCGTGTCGTAGATGAAGATGATGAGGAAGAAGTAGAGAAGCTAGAACTTTTTCTTTTTGGAAAATTGATTGCGGGATTCGCCCTTCTCTATATTGGAGGGGAGTACCTTGTGACTTCTGGTTCAACGATAGGAAAATTATGGGGAGTGCCCTCTTATGTTATTTCAGCCGTCTTTGTGGCCTTTGGAACCTCTTTTCCTGAGCTTGTGACAGCCCTTATTGCCTGTGTGAAGAAAAAGAATACGGATTTAATAACGGGAAATATTATTGGATCCAATATCTTCAATGTGTCGTTTGTTATGGGCTCCATTGGATTTTATGATGTCAAAATCACTCAAAACTTTATGATTGAAATGGTTGCTTTAGGCTTTGCATCGTTATTCTTGCTGGGATTAGTTCTCGTGAAAAGGAATTTTGGGAAGTTTGGAGGACTTACTTTTCTAAGTGGCTATGGCTACGTCGTTTATTATTGGGTAAGCCACTAATCGTATTCACGCCTTTGTAGCTTTCTCTCGACATCTTTTTTCGCCTTATCCTGTCGTTTATCGTGTTGCTTCTTACCACGGGCCAGAGCGATTTCTAGTTTGATGCGATTATCCTTAAAATAAATCTTTATAGGAATTACGGTCAGGCGAGAGGCCTTCATTTCATGATAGATCAGCTCAATTTCTTGATGATTTAAAAGAAGTTTTCTCTTTCGAGTTTCATCGTGGTTATTAATATTTCCCCATTCGTAATGAGGAATGGTCATATTATAAATCCAAGCTTCTTTATTTTCATCGACGGTGATATAGGATTCCGCCATGGTCACACGACCATTTCTAAGAGTCTTAACTTCAGTCCCTTTTAAGACGAGCCCCGCTTCGAAGGTTTCTTCGAATGCGTAGTCGTATGTGGCCCTTTTATTCTTTGCGATGATCTTAATACCCATAGATCTCTTATACCTTGTATTTGCGCAAGGCTCAAGGCTTAGAATGCGACTTTGAGTCCACCCATCGCCATGAGGACATTGCCACCAACCTTAAAGCTTGGGGAGCCAATCTTAACGCCAGTTGCGCCATTTTCTTGACCAGAGGTCTTAGTGACCGTTTTTTCACTTAAGCGATGATACTGAACGGATAATCCCACTTGAATGTCTTTTTGGAAAAATTTGAAGTCATAGGTGAGACCACTTGAGGCCATGAATACATCAGCGTCAATCGTGTTGCCAGCTCCGGAGAAGTCAGAGTCAAAGGGGGATTGACGGTAGCTAAGTCCAAAGCGCAGACCAAGAGGATCAGTTAAATGATAAAGAACACCAATTTTAGGAACAAAAATACTTCTGAGATTAAGTGATTCGAAGCGGTCACTTGCCTTAACCGTTCCTCCAAGATTATTCACTCTAATAACTGGAGCTTTATAGTTTTCCCACATCTGATACTCAAGACTCCCAAAGAGTTCAAAAAGACCAAAGTCTCGTGAATGACCAATTCTTAAAATATGGGGATCATAGTAAATCATGCTCTCAAGACTGAGATTAATAAGAGTCAGTGGAGGATCAGAAATATCACCCGTGGCAATTGCCTCAAGGTTTGATTTCATTTCTTGTTGGAACGTAAAGTAGCTCAGGCTATCTTGGTCTCGATGGGCAAGAGAAAGAATGGCGCCTAGACTTGGGTCAATTTTTGTTTTGGCACTACCACTAGAGCCATAATTATTCGATAGACTGACTTGTGTATTTACTCTGGCGGAAACTTGAAAACCTAAGTGAGCACCTGCACTAATGGCCCAGTTTTCACCAAGAGGCAAAGCGTAGTTGAAGTAGAGTTGAGTACGACGGTAACGAGTTCTATAAAGTGAGTATTCAGGCAGTTTTGGGCTTCCAGAGTTTGTCTCCGTTAAGCGCCCAACTGGAGCAAAGAAGCTTAAACCAATCGCTCCCAAGTCTTTGTCTCTTAAAGGAAAAAGAAGGTTGATGCTCGTGTTTATTGAGTCTTCATAGTTTGTGTTAGCGTCACCTGTGACAGTCGTTTGACCACTTTGTCCAGTTGTTGAGTTTTCTGTGATGATGCCTTTTATGTCTTCAAAATTATGAGTCGTGGCCGACATGGTCGCACCGACAACCACTTTCTCCCCCCAAGCTGCAAGGGCAGGAATGTAATAAAGATTAGCTGGATCGTTATGATCACTATTGGCTTGATTGCCTAGAGTCGAGGTTGTAGGTCCTGTGCCAAAGAATTCTGGAAATGAGGCTTGAGTCGTTATTGAGAAGAGGCAGATGAGAAAAAGGAAGATTTTTAACTTCAATTTGAACATGCTGTTGTCTCCTTAAGAGAGAGATAAAGGTTTTGGATTTGAATAAGTTCAATCGCCTCGGCCCTTAAATTTAGGGTTAGATTTAATTTTTCAAAAACGGCTTCTAAAGTTTCTATTGGATAATTACTCTTTAAGATCTTGCCCATTTGTTTTCTTTTAAATTGAAATAAATGTCTTAAGAATTTCTCAAAACTTCTAAATTGAGCAAGCGGGACTATAGGGTTTTCTATGCGCTTAAATGATAAAACGGCGCTATCAACCTTGGGGGGAGGAGAAAAAGCCCCTGGAGGAACCTTGCAAAGAAGGTCTACTTCAAAGTAGGTCTGGCACAAGGCCATTAACGAATTCATCGCCTTACCCTTTCTGGTATCAATGGGGAAGGCCTTGTCTGCGACTTCTCTTTGAAACATCAGGGTCATGTATTTTAATGATGGTGCCTGAAGAAATTTAATAAGAAGAGGCGTTGAAACATTATAAGGGAGATTTGAAACTAACCATATCGGCTTATCTTCCCAATGCCATTCTTTAAAGCCTGCTTCAAGATCCCATTCAAGAGCGTCTTGAATATGAATACACTCATCAGGGAGAAACTCTTTAAGGTATGTCGGAAATCTTTCGTCTTTATCAATAACATGAAAGGGGAGTTGGTGCTGACTCAATCCTTCAGTCAAAATGCCTGGTCCCGGCCCCACTTCAAGGATGGCCTTGGCATATTCAGAAAAGTCCTCTGTGATCTTATTGATAATATTTTTATCGATTAAAAAATGTTGGCCAAGAGCTTTATTGGCGACGGGAAGTTTACTCATTTTTTACTTGTGGCCTTATTTTGTAGAGCATTTTTATCAATGAAGCGCCCCTTAGCATCGACATCTAAACACTCTGGAAATGGAATCATATTTTGAGCATAGGTTCTAAGGGCGTAGTGGGCAATCATGGCGCCGTTATCAGTGCAAAAACGCGGGGGAACGATATGGACATTATTGTAAGAATTTTCCATCGTTCTTCTTAAAGCACTATTACAAGCGACGCCTCCTCCAATGACAAAGGGAAGTTCGTGACCTGTAATATCACGGGCCTTTCTTAGAGCGTAGCGTGCCTTAAGTTTGATGGCCTCGATAATACAGCGCTGATAACCTGCGCAAATGTCAGCGAGTTCATTGGGATCTTTTTCAATCCCAGGATGTTTATCCAGAAATTGTCTGAGGGCAGTTTTCACACCAGAATAGGAAAGATCCGCGTTTGCTGATTTTTTTAAACCAACAGGAAAAAGGTATTTACTCTCGTCACCTTTTTTGGCCAAGTCGTCGATTAGTTTCCCAGCAGGATAACCAAGTCCTAAAAGTTTTCCACCTTTATCGAAGGCTTCACCAGCAGCATCATCAATTGTTGTACCAAGAATTTCCATTTCACTTGGAGAGTGAACGAGAAGAAAAAGAGTGTGGCCGCCAGAGACGACCAATCCCACATAGGGGTAACTAATTTCTTCTGCTAAATGAATGGCTTCAATATGGGCATAGAGATGATTAACAGGAATTAAGGGGATCTCATGACGAAGGCAAAAGGTTTTTGCTCCATTTAGTCCAGTTAGCAGAGGACCAAGAAGTCCTGGATGAGTGGTAACACCGACGGCGTCAACATCGTCATAAGAAATATTGGATTCTTTAAAAACCGCTTCAATGAGGGGTGCTAATTTGAGAAGATGATTCCTTGCGGCAATCTCCGGAACCACTCCGCCCCATTTTTTAAGAATTTCTTCTTGAGAAAAATAGCTAAGGGCCAAAACGGATGGTGCAGGTGTCCCTGGGGTCCTTGGACCGGGCCTTCCCTTGAGTAGGCAAACTGATGTGTCATCACAACTGGTTTCAATGCCTAGAATGATTATTTCGTCGCTATGCTGCATTTGTAAAAAGTGCCTTAAATTCTCTTTATTGACGGTATTAAGGCTAGATCTTAGCATAAAGGGACGATTAAAAGAAAACATAACAAACTCAACGGAGGAGTTTCATGAATCTTTGTAAAAACTTATTGATTGGCCTTACTTTATCCCTTTTAAGCCTTGGGACTTTTGCTGGAGATTCTTCTTCAGGTTGTGGTCTTGGATGGGCCGTTTTCAAGGATACTTCTCTTGTTTCTTCGGCGCTAAGAGCAACTACAAATGCCTTCTTTTTAAACACTATCGCTATGACTTCAGGAACTTCTGGTTGCGCGAAACACTCTATCGTTAAAAATGATAAGAAATCTCTTCATTTTATGGACGCCAATAAGCACCAACTTATGACTGAAATGGCCCTTGGTAATGGCGAGTATGTTAGTGCTCTCTCTCAGCTGATGGGTTGTGAGGAAGTTGCCTTCACTCAAAATATGAGAGAGAACTTTCAAAATGTATTTGTAAGAGAAGATATGCCAGCTCGTGAGCTTGTTAATCGCGTTCAAATGCAAATCATCTCTAATAAGGAATTGGCCGCAAGCTGTGGTCTTATTTAAGAGACTCTTTTTACTTTTCGTCATTTTGGGAGCCGCTTCTTTGCAAGCGGCTTCTTTATATACAGGCCTTCCTCAAAAAGAAAAAAACCGTTGGCAAAAGCTCCTTCACTTTGATGGGGAGAGATCACGCATAGATGAAAGAGCGTTCTTCGTAGACCCAAACGGTTTAACAGATCCATTAAAAGAACTCGAAAAGTTCGTGGAACTTTATACCTCGGGATCAACGAAGAAGTGGGGCCGCTTAAACCTTTCTTTAGCGTGCGCCTATCCAGCAAGAGTGAAATTTCTAAAAGATAATAACTTAGTAAAAAATAACCAAAAGGAAGACTGCCCAGATTTTAATAACTGGTTAACTGAAGTTAATCCAGAGGGCCTTTCGGTTATCTTTTCTACGGCCTATCCCAATAATCCAGGTTCCATGTTTGGTCATACGTTTCTACGATTTCATAAAAAAGATGGAAAGAACGATCTTCTTGATTATGGTGCCAATTACGCGGCCTTTACCAATGAAGCCGATATTGGGATTGTTTATGCTTTTAAAGGCATCTTTGGTGGATATCGAGGCTACTTTGATCTTGCGCCTTATTACTTAAAGGTAAATGAATACAACCATGGCGAAAACAGGGACCTGATAGAATACGAGCTTAATTTAAGGCCTGAACAAGTGAGTAATATTCTAATGCACTTATGGGAGCTTTATCAGGGAGCCAGCTTTGATTATTTTTTTACTTATGAAAATTGTAGTTTTCATTTGGCCGAACTTTTAAATGTTGCCCTTGATGAACCTCTCTTTGCGCCAAAGCGCTGGTACTATTTACCAGCAGACCTTATTCATGCTCTTTATAAACAGGAAAATCTCGTCAAAAGTATTAAGGATCGTCCCTCGCAAATGAGAAAAGTAAATTCTCAAATGTCACAGCTTAGTGGGGAACAACAGCATTTGGTGATGAAATCCTTTAAGAAAAAGGATATATCTCTTCTTAAGAATATGGCCGAAGAGAAGGCCCTAATTGCTCTTTTAAATCTAGAAAAATATGAAGAAAAAGAAAAATTCTCTACAGAGAATAAGAAACTCTTGAGGGATTTATTAGAAAAAGTTGCTGGAGATAAGAACTGGGTTAAGACGCAAGAAATAGTGGTCCCTTTTAAAAACCGACCTCACTTGGCCCACGATTCCCAAAAGATTAGTCTCGGTGGTGGAAAGCTTGATGGTAGTGAGGTCCTCAATTTTTCCTATCAAAGTGGCTATCATGATCTAATCGCCAGAGACTTAGGTCTTGAATCTTTCTCCCAGTTTAAGTTCATTACGGGAGATATAATGTATCGGCCTAATGATAAAAAAATTCAATTGAATGAGTTTACCTTTATTGACGTTGCCTCCCTTCATCCTTGGAGAGCGTACAATCACCAATTATCTTGGAAGGCGGGTCTTAGAGTGGAGAGTTTTCTTGAGCGCTCAGATTGTCGCAATTGTTTGCGCACCCTAGCGGAGGGGAAGTTAGGTCTAAGTGTTGGGAACAAGAATCTTATCACAAGTCTTTTCTTTGGGGTTGTAGAGGAATTTTCAAGTCAATACAAAGACAAATTAAAGCATCATCTCGCCTATGAAGGAATTTTTGGAGTAAAGTTTAAAAAGATGAAACTTTTAGCTTCTATGGAAGGTCGTCATGATCTTTCTCATATAAAAAAAAGAACTAGGCATTTTTTAAATCTTGGTGGGAATTATTCTTTGAAAAGAAATTATGAAATTAGGCTCTTGTCTCGTTATGTCTATCAAGGAACCTCATTGGAACTTGGGGGACAGTCACACTCATTAAATCTAGGATACTATTTTTGAAATTCTTTACTCTCTTTTTACTGGTGTCTCTTACTTCATGCACCCATTTGTTTTTTCAGCCGGACCACTATTTATACGTGCCTCCCGAGAAAATAAATCTTAAGTATGAAAATATACTTTTTGATTCGATGGATAAAACTCGCCTCCATAGCTGGTTATTTAAATCTGATGTTTTAAGGGGAGAAGAAGGGCTTGTGGTTCTCTTTCATGGTAATGCCCAAAATCTTTCAAGCCACTATCTTTCGGTAAGTTGGTTAACTCGTTTTGGTTACGATGTTTGGGTATGGGACTATAGGGGATATGGTCTAAGTCAAGGAAAGGCAACCTCGGAAGGGATTGCTCAAGACGCTTCAGCGGCACTTCAATTTGCGATGAAGCTTTATCAAAAAAAATCCTATAAGAAATTAATACTGGTAGGCCAAAGTTTAGGGGGAAATATTCTCACTAGGGCGCTCAGTGATTTCAATGATCAAAAAAAGGTATCACTATTAGTTTTAGACTCAACTTTTCTTAGCTACAGGAAAATTGCAAAGAATCGTCTTCAAAGCGTTTGGTTTCTCTATCCCATAAGTTTCTTGAGCTCACTCCTTGTAACAGATAAGTACTCGGGGGAAAATTCCATCAACAAATTAAATATTCCGACTCTTGTTATTCACGGAAAGTTAGATCCCGTCATACCTTTCTCTTTTGGGGAGGAGGTATATAAAGAATTAAAAACAAAGAAAAAAGAATTTTGGCAGGTACCCGAGGGCAAGCATATCAATACCCTCGGTAATGGCAAAAGAGCTGATGAAGAAAAGTTTTTAAAGCTTATTTTGAAACTTTCGGGCAACTCATCTTCTTAAACTGCTGATTTAAGACATCTTGATTGACAGCACCTGGAAGGCCATTTTCTTGCTTTTGATACCACTCTGGTGATTGATCAGGATCATGACAGGTTAGGCACTTGTCTTTCATCTTTGCTACTTTTTGATCATTAACCATTGGAGGGTCAAAGTTTTCAAAGGGGTGATTGTCGTGTTGAATATGACAATTTAAGCACTGCACGTTCGCAAAGTTACGATTCACATGTTGGGACTGATCATGTGCGCCCCATTTCGTGGCGAGCTCTCTTCTTTTTTCGGGCTTTAACTGACGGACACTTTTTATAGGCCCAAAAGACTCTTGCAGTTCCTTCCAGTATTTTTCAGTGAGAACGACTTTTTCCTCTTCAGGAAGGTTTCCATGAATGGTTTGATCAAATTCTAAAATATCTTGAACTCGCTTAAATCCTTTTTCCTCTCCAAGACCTAGGCTGTGACATTTTACGCAACTTAGATTGTTCTGTTCGTTCGCCGTAATGAGCGTCTGATAGGCGATTGCGTGAGAGGTTCCTTGCCAAAATTTATTTTGACTGTCATGACACTCAATACAAGAACTATTTGTCGAATAGCGAATGACACCTAGATTACTCTTTAGAAGCTCAGACTGCTCTTCTTTTTGAATCTTTCCAAGCTCTTCTTTGTGTTGATCAATGAACGACAGATAAGGATTGGGTTTTATTTCATCTTTAAGTTCATCACGAATTTCAATGATCTCATATTTGTCACCTTTCTTATCGGTTTTGAGAGAAAAGCTAATGTGGCCAAGATAGTGATTTCGAGAAAGTACTTGGACGAGTTTTGTATTTCCTTCTTCTTGAGGAAATCTTAAAAAGTTCATCGTATGAGCGCCAACAACCCAATCGATCATAGGATATGACTTTGATAGTTCGGCATCAGGACCAATACCGCTGTGACTGATGACAACTAGACGATGAAAAGGGGATTTTTCGTCATAGCCCTTCTCCTTTAATTTAAGAAGAGATTCTTTTAAAGACTGGTTCATGTCTTTAAATAATATTTTATAAGAACTTGGAAGAACTTGAGGATTAATGATTCCTAAAAGGAAGATTTTATGAGGTCCTTCTTCAAGAATGACAAACTCTTTATGGGGAAGTTCATCACTTTTAGCAAGATTTGAGAGAATAAGATGTATGCCTGTTTTTTGAACGATGTCCTTAATGAAACTTGTGCCTTTGGCAAAGTCTTGGTCTCCTGGAACCCAGTACTTTAGACCAACCTTGGCAAGGCCTACGGCGAGTTTTTCGGCATTGAAAGTTTGGCTTTTTTCGAGGGTCTTTGGAAGGCTTGCAGAAGCAAAGAGAGTGTCACCACTATCTATATAGATTACGGTCTCTTCTTTTTGAAGCTTATTAATCGCTCCTGCTATTTGCGCTAGTCCACCAAGAGGGAAATGGCGGCAGCCACAAGGATGGGTTTCACCATTAACATTATGAGAAAAGACCAGGCCTAGATTCTTACCCTCAAGGTCCACCACGTCGTATGATTTATCGAGAAATTTATCGATGAAATAGGAGCAGCTACTTAGAGAGAGTACTAAAATAGCAAAAAGAAATCGATTTAATACTGAATGCATGCTTTCTCCATATTACAGAGAGCTTAGCATTTTGCGGGCCTGCTCGATCTGTTTTGCTTTAGGGAAACGACTAATAAGTTCCGTTAATACTTGCTTGGCTTCTTCGTTCTTCTTTAACCGAACAAAGGTTTTAGCCATAACGAGTAGACCATTTTTATTATAACCAGTTTTTGGAAACTCTGTGAAAAGACGGGTAAAATATGTAAGGGCCTTTTCATCGTCTTTACCGATATAGGAAACCATTCCAAGATTATGGAGCACACGGGCCTTTTGTCCGCTTGAGAGAGATTTGCCATTTAAAAGGGTTAAGAATTGTGTTTTAGCACTTTCATAGCGACCAGACTTATATTCGGCCATGGCCTTGCCATAGGGGTCACTAGTTCCAGAAGACGCCTTACCGCCTTTCTTAGTGATGGTCTTTAAACCACTGAGTACATCTTTTATATAAGAGTTTTGTTCTTTAACCTGTGCTTCAAGTTTTGCGAGAGTTTCTGATTGGGTGCTTTGGGTATTTTCAACAAGGCTTATTTTCTCTTCTAGAGACTTGATGCGATTATCAAGAGTCGTCTTGGTCTCGTGCTGACCTTCCTCAACCTTTCCTGTGACATTGCTAAGGCGATCCTCTAGGCTTTGCAGTCGCATGGAATAATCCGCGTTAAGCTTTTGTGAATCTACCATTTGCATATTCATGTCATTAACAAGTTTCTCTCTGGCAATGTCTTCTCGTGTTTTACATCCAGATAAAAGGAGTAGACCTGTAATTAGGGTTAGAATGATAGAGTTGAAATAATTCATGAAAACCTCTTATAAATTATCGAGAGCTTTTTTACGGATAGAGACGTATTCAGCCTTTTCTGCAAACTTCTTGGAAAGAATAGCGTATTGCTTGGCCTTATTAAAATACTTTCTTTTATATGAAGATTTGGCCTTGAGATAGTAGAACTCGGCTTTTCTATAGAGACCTGGAGCGAGAGTTTGGGCCTCTGCCGTTTTCGCCGCAACGAAAGCGCTTTGAGCCATTCTCATCTCTAGTTTGGGGCGTGTGGTGGCTAAACCACACGCTGAAAGAAATAAAACTAACGTCAGTACAAATAATTTTTTTATAGTAACTGGCATTAGCTAGGAGTTCTTACTTTGCAGTTACAACGAAGTTAGCTCTTCTGTTCTTTGACCAGGAAGTTTCATCGTGACCAAAAGAAATCGGTCTTTCTTTGCCAAAAGAAATAGTGCTAATTCTTGAACTGTTTACGCCCATTGATACAAGGTATTGTTTAACGGCCATCGCTCTTTTTTCACCAAGAGCAAGGTTGTATTGAACGCCACCTCTTTCATCACAATGACCTTCGATTTGAACTTCAACGCTTCCATTCTTTTTAAGGAATTCAGCATTATTTTGAAGAGATGCTCTTGTCTCTGAATTTAGTGAAGCACTGTTAAAGGCAAAGTAAACAGTTTGAAGAGGTCCAGCTTTACCAGCGTCAGAGTCTCCGTTAATCTCAAAGTTCATGCCATCAGCACCCATATCTTGATCTTGGGTCGAAGCATTACCCATTCCTGGTGCACCGTCGTTCTTTTTCTTAGAAGAACCACAGCTCGTAAGACCGAGTGAAAGGATGAGAGTTAAAATAAGGGCCATTGGTTTAAGTGAGCGCATTTGCTTCTCCTTTAAGATATTAAAATTTGTTCAAATAGTTTTCTAACTTATTAAATCTATTATTAAGTGAGTTTAACTCATTATAATTAAAAATACACTCGAAGAAAGTGAAAGATGTAATAGGCAAGTCTTTATGGCACGCCGATTCACAAGTTATTTGCTCGGGTAATTTCTCAAATATCTCTCTTCAATTTTTTTGGCACGCCAAATTCGCCAACATTCATCATGATGCTCTCGATTAAGAGGTCCATAATTTGGCTCTTTTCCTTTTTTCAAATCATCACTGCAGCGTATTTGATCAGCTGGGCTTAAACCAACCATAAGGTAGTCAATATACTCCACGATATTTCTACGACCACTTTCAAGTAAAATATTAAGCGCTTTAACGTCAGCAATGTCTTCCTCTGTTTGATAGCGTAGTTGAGGACCACTCAGTTTACGGCTGAGGGTCTTGTATTGGTTATAGCGATTGGTTCGTATTTTAATCAGGCGCTCTAATTCATCCCCATCTTCATTAACGATTTGATCAAACTCATCCCAACTCGAAGGATCAGCATTTTTGATTCTGAGATGCATGATTGTATCTTTTAGGAGATTTCCGTCATACTTTTCAAAGCACTCACTTGTTAAGCTCAAGAAGTTCATGACTCGTGGATCACTTTTGTAGAGAAAATTTCCATTGAGGACTCTCTCTTTTAATTTATCAAGGTCACTTGTAAGATCCTTACATTTGGGATCATCAGAAGACATTCGAATCATTCGCCGAAGGATCTCTCCCATCTCACCATCAATGGGTAGTCCCGTTTGTTCTGAAACAAGATGAGGCTTATCTCCAAGTTCATCAATTATTTCAATAAGACTGATGAGGTCTTCTTTGACGTCTTTAAAAGGCCATGGATACTCATGACAGCGGTCATAGTCCTGGCGGTTAATCGCCGTTATTTCATCATAAAATTCCACTGTCTCTGCGTGTTTTTCAAAATAGTGAACCATCTCATGAGCAATGACGAATTCCATATCCTCTGGAGTAAGGTAAAGTTCGCTTGAGATGATGATGACATTCGATTGGCGAACCATTCCTTCGTAATACATGCCAAATGATCCAGAGTCAGGCGCATAGCTTAGAAGAATTTCGGGTTTAGGAAACTTTTCACAATCTGGATAGTGGCGACAAAAGGCCGGCATTAGTTCATTCACAATAGCATCAGCTTTTTCATAAGCCTTAGGATGATCTTCCTTGGGAAGGTAATTCCAATAGGTACTAAAACTTAGATTGACGGCTTCCTTTTTGTCACTAAAGACAAGGATGTCATTGATGACTTCTGCTCCATTAAGTTGGCGAAAAGAAAATAGAGTTAATAGAAAAAGGGTGGACCATCTCATCTCTCTTTTATCGGTAAATTAAGGACTTATATTTAAAGTAGGTTTTTCATAATTTCAGGGTCTTATAAAAGTTTTGTAAAAATAACTGATTAAATAAATTGAAATTTATAGATAAAGAATTCTTAATTAAATTCTTCTTATAAATATTCTGAATTTAACCGAACTGTAAAATCTAATGAGAAATAATAGCTTCATACAATCTATTGATAAACAGGCCATCATCGCATGCACCGATGCTCATGGAATCATTAATTATGTTAATGATAATTTTTGCAAAATTTCTGGGTATTCTAAAAAGGAACTCTTGGGACAAACCCACCAAATTGTAAACTCTGGCTTTCATAAAAAGGCTTTCTTTAAAGAATTATGGGGAACTATTGGTTCTGGAAAAGCGTGGATTGGTGAAATTTGTAATAGAAGCAAGACTGGAGAAATCTATTGGGTGAATACTACAATTTCACCAGATATAGATAATAATGGTGAAATCCTAGGCTTCTTCTCAATTCGTTATGACATAACTAAGCAAAAGCTCTTAGAAGAAGAAAATAAAAATCTAATGAGTGTAAATAGGGCAGTTCAAGAGATAGCAAAAGTTGGTGGTTGGGAGCTAGATCTTGAAGAAGAGAAAGTCATTTGGACCGATCAAACCTTTGCCATTCATGAAGTCCCAATAGGTGTTCAAATAACAAAAGAGATGGGAATTAGCTTTTATATAGAAGAGGATCGCCCAAGAATTGCAAAAAATATAAAAGAATGCATAGAGTTTGGAAAACCCTGGAATGACTTTTTTCAGATTGTAACCGCAAAGGGGCGTAAGCTTTGGGTAAGGGCGGCCGGAGAGGGCACTTATGGAAGTGACGGTAAAGTCGTTAAATTAAGAGGAACTTTTCAAGATGTAAATGAGATGAAAGAAGCTGAAATAAAGGCAGACCAAGAGAGAAAGATGTTTCTTCATAGCGCAAAACTTTCTACTCTTGGAGAAATGGCTTCCTCTATGATTCATGAAATTAGTAATCCTCTTACGGTTATAAGTGGGGCCATAAGTTCTGCGAAAAGACGAGACAATTTAGAAGATGTCTTAAAAATTCTTAATAAGGCCGAAGCACCTCTAGAGAGACTTCTGAAAATGGTGCAAAATCTTAGAAAATACTCACGAAATGAAACAGTGAATAGAGAAGTTAAGTTTAATAATGTACTCGATATCATTAAAACGTCTGAAGAATACACTCGTTATAAATTCAGAAGGTCCCATGTCGACTTTCGCATTAAAAATTCAAATCCTTTGATGGTAAATTGTGAGGCTTCTGAGATGGAGCAAGTTTTTGTCAATATCTTTAATAATGCTGTTGACGCTGTTGAGGATCTTGAAGATCGTTGGGTGGAAGTTGATCACTATACGACGGCGACAAAAGGAAGTTATATCACGATTACTGATAGTGGACAGGGAATACCAACAGAGATTGCCGACAATATTTTTAATTCCTTTTACACCACAAAAGAAAAGGGCAAGGGCACTGGAATTGGCCTAGGTGTCGTTAGTGATATTATCACTGAGCACGGTGCAACTATTATAGTGGATCACTCAAAGAAGCATACTTGCTTTGTGATTCACTTCCCGCCCCAGGCATTAGAGCAGATTGGTTAATTTAAAAAGTTTTTAATCATATGATCGGCGGCCATTTCAGAGCCTCGCCATTCTACATAGATGTGACAATCAACACCCTTTTCATATCCTGAAATATCACAGCGAGGCGTCAGGTTAAAGTTTTCGCAATTCTTTTGATCTGTCCCTCTCACAAGACCCTTCGTTTGGTAATAGTTTCGACAAATCTTTGCGGGCACTTCTTTCTTAAAGGGTCCAATTGGTTTTGAAACTCCATCAATCATGTAAAAGGCATCGATTTTTTGCCCACAATCTTTTTGATACATTTTTGCTAAGGTTAGGGCCTTTGATGAGCCCCAACTATTGACCATGATAATAAGTCCGAGATCTTCATTTCCTTGTTTTCCATTGCGGCATTCAAAGACTTCTAGGATATCTTTGAGTTCAGCTGTCTTGGCATAGTGAACGAGTTCGTGGCGTGAGAATATACGGCCTGATTGAGGAAGGTTTTCGTGAGCTCCACTTGGCTGCCAAGCATTTTCTGGCTTTCTTGTCCCAAATCCCGACACACCAACGAGCACATAGTCCTTGGCCTCAGTAATAGTATTTAAAAGGAAAATAAGGGTGGCGAGAATGATTAGATTTTTCATAGGCTTGATATTAACGAATATCTGTAAGCAAAGGGTTGTTTTGAATCAAAATTACAGGGGTGTTACAGAATTAGGCAGCCTAACGTATGGATTTTTTGAGAAGATCACTGATTTCTGCGATCTTCTCTTCAATAACCAACTTGTCTTTAGAGGAGGCAGCTTGCGCCAAGCAGTGGCGAATGTGCTCTTCTAGGATTACGGACTCAAGAGATTTAAGGGCACTTTTCGCAGCTTTTATCTGTGTGAGAATCTCAACACAGTAGCGGCCATCTTGAACCATTTTTTGAATGCCATTTACTTGGCCTCCAATTTTCTTAATACGCGCTAAATGTAGGGAATGATCAGCATGTTTCATAAAGCCCTTATACCCCACTGGGGTATAAGGGGCAAGTGTCCTTATCGTCGATAAAAGGCACCAGCATAACTATCGGACACACAATAGGGGACTGATAAATGGAGATGTGCCCGATGGTCTCGATTTTCTTTACCAATAGAGCCTGTTCTTCCATGCATTCCCCGGTAAAGGGGGCAGCCGTTATAGCGCTCAATGGCAATGCCCCAGCAAAAGCGCAGTTTGGTGAAGAACGCCCCATCACCACTCTTTGAGTAATTCATCTCGTGAGTTGTCCCATTTGGTTCAGTGAACTTTATGGATTTAATATCAATGGCCCTTCCCTCTGCGTGAAGTGAGCGAGGAGAGTGACGGCGATCTCCATAAATGCCTTTGTGAACAAGGTGGTAACTCTCGACAGTCTTACCCATTTCTTCAGCGGCATCTGTAATACAATCCGCAATGTGATCGTCTAAGAACTCATAGAGAATTTCAGAGATCTTTCTCTTGCTCGTACAAGTGTAACCGTTATAGTTTCCACTCATGGGTTGAGAGCATTCATTCCAGTTGCGATAGGGAAAACGCCTTTTTCTAAAGAGCCCACTTTCAAAAGGGGCAAAGTAAGCGTCTTCTTCTTCAGGTGTAAATGGGCGTCCGTGATCATGGTTATCGTCTGCTCCCGCTAAAATTCCATGGGCAAATAAGACGGCCATTAAAATGTACTTTTTCATACTTCCTCCTCGGATAGTTTTTGAGTACTTTCTCAAGCGGCGGCCAAACTATGCCCAGGAAGGGGTGAAGCAAACGATAGTGAAAAAATTTTATGCGTTATAATTGTGCTGTGTGTTTATGAATTCAGGGCCAGTGTGGCCACTTATTGGGATAAGTTTTAAGAATAAAAAGGATTTTTAAAAAGTAAGAAAGACCAAATTCAAACATCAATTTTAATTAAATTTAGTACTGTTTTCAGATTAAATAAATTTAGCTTTTATTAACGGTCACACTCGTGACCGTTAATGAATATTTACTGACGAATAAGCATACCTGCAAAGCTGATAAGCGGAGTAGAATCGTTATTCATGATTCTTCTCTCTTCATAAACCAGGTTATTTCCTTCAACTCTCATACTCATGCGCCAGTGTCTCATGCCCCCATTAGCATCAGGCATCGAGTAATTAACATTCATTTCGTTACCGTCATAAGTACCGACAACTTCATTTCCAATTGTGACAATACCGTCTTTATAGTTCATGACAATTTTATAAAATTTTTCAGAATGCTCATCGCAAACTCTTTCTCCACCTTCAAAAACAAAAGTTGAGGCGTCAGCATAAAAATTTAAACGCATCACGGAACATTGAGTCATGTGGCCGTCATAAATGTAGGTTCCCTTTCCCATCCAGTTACCAGCAAAATCAAGAATTCTATTTTGGGCAAAAGCTGAGGGAATCAAAAGAAAGAAGAGAATAAGTAACTTTTTAAACATTTGCATACTCCTAGGTTTCTTAAAATGAGTTGTTAATCTATATCAGTTTCAAGAGTGTTATCATTTTCTTGAGAAGACGTGGCCGGGTCTTTGTCCCTTGTTAAGAGATAGTACATCTCTAATTCGGAATAGGTATCTCTCTCTCCATATTGCTTAAGTGAAGCCTCTAAGAGAATAGGTCCTTTTGAAAAGGAGAAGGGAAGTTTTCCATCGAGGAGGTTTGTTAACTCTAAATCAAGCTTGATAGGTCCTCTTGCAATACCAAAGAGCTTTTGGCTTCTTAAAGAGATGCCGTCTTTAGTTTTGGTTAATGTATAGAGAACATTTTGATCGACAATCACCATTTCTGAATCTGTCTTTTTTAAGGTGTGATATTTTCCTTTAAAGATTGAATCCATTACTTTGTCTTTTAAATTCTTTCCTGAAAATGATAGTAAGTCATTTGGTCCAAATTTAAGTTCTTTAGGAAGATAAATTTTATTTTGATAAGAAAAACCTTCATTAGAGATTTTTTCACTGGTGCTAAAATCCGCATTTAACTTGTCTGGATTATGAGGTTTAACAATAAGTGGGGCCTCTCCAAAAGACCGCTTTCGATCAAGGGCCTCAAAAAGCTGAGCGCTAATTTCTTCTAAGGACCCTACATAGTAATGATTTTCTAATTTCTTAATCTGTTCAGCCTGCTCTTTACCGAGATTAAAAATTGAGCAACTAGATGTGATGAAAATAGCTGACAAAATTGCTAGGTTTTTTATCATAACGATCCTTAAGCGAGGGAGAGAAAAAAGATTATCGTAGTCAATTTCTTTTGTAATCAGAAAATATTGACGACTGACATTACTTGTCACCTTTTATTAATGATTCTCAAGGCTTTTGTCGAAAAGAATAAAAATATAAAAGGTAAGGTAAATGGAGTCTTTGAAGACAAGGACCAATTCTCAAGCGGTAGAGGTTGATGAAAACAATCTCGACACTTTTATATCTGATGATAATTCACCAAAATTA
>JAIPEG010000031.1 GCA_021737405.1 Bacteriovoracaceae bacterium | reverse complement strand
AGCCTCATATTAATCTCTACCCTGTCTCTCTTATATTTTAAGTCTTTTAAAATCTTCTTTATCTTTTTGGCCGTCAACATTATCCCTGTCTTCGCCTCGTTTCCGCTTCTCTATCTTTTTGGCCTCTCTTTTAATATTGCCACCGTCATGACTTACAGTATTTCACTAGGGCTTATTGTTGATAGCTCTTTTCATATTATTCATGCTCTTAACAAACCGGATTTATCCAAAAGTTATTATATAAAGGGAGTGGTCACGCCAATATTAGGTGCGAGTACTCTTTTGGCCTTTTGCTTCTTTCTCTTTGGCCTAAATGATTTTCTCCCTATAAGAGAATTTGGCCTTTGTTTAGGGATCGTCATTTTATGGGGTGCTCTACTAGACCTGAAGGTACTTCCTGCTCTATATAATAGGAAAAAAGAGCTCATATAACTTAAATGACCTTCTGCAAGACGCCTTTCCTCTGTTTTCGGTGCTTTAGAAAGCTTATCAAAATTACCCTTGATCTTACCCAAAATCCCTACAAGTGCTAAATGGGTATTATCGTTTTAAATTTTTTTTGTGTTGCTTCTTTAGGCATATGAGGAAAAACTATTTAAAACATTTAATTTTAATGGGAATTTCCTTATGAATAAATCACTTAGAATTTTACCTTTGATTTTACTTTTTACCAGTTGTGCTAACGCCCCAAAAGAGCAGACAACTAGTGATACTGTAACAACCAATCAAAGTGGACTTTTAGACGAAGCACAAATTGGATCGGCCAATGAAGCTGATAAAACAAAAAGACTCTCCTTTCTTACAAGCACACTAAAAGAAAAAAACGCCAAACTCATCGAGATAGGAAAAGAATTAAACAAAGGTAATGACTCTCAAGAGAACAATCTAACCTCTGAAATTTTATCTAATGAAATTCTCCTACTTGAAGCGGAAAAATTTGGTCTTGAGCAAGGATTTAACCTTCCTCAGACAGAATTATAATTAGGCCCCGCAGCAAGAAAAATCGCTTAAATTAGACAATTTCACTCTCCACAAGTTAACATTTGCTCACACAACAATTGAGGAGAAATTTCATGATCACGATCTTGGCCCGACTAGCGATGGCCTTTTCTTTCTTATTCTCATCACAAGTATTTGCCGAAGATGGTTTTGAGGCAACTGTAAACCAAACATTTGGTCTCTTAAATCATACTTATGCTCAATTCCTCTTTTGGCCCGTCCCTATAATCAACCTCCCTCTCATCCTCTTTGTGATGGTTTCAGGGGGAATCTTCTTTACCTTTCGTTATGGGTTTCTCAATTTAACTATGTATCGCCACGCAATAGACGTTGTGAAGGGCGACTATGACCACCCTGACCACGAAGGTGATATCACCCACTTTCAAGCACTGACTTCGGCCTTGTCGGCCACGGTCGGCCTTGGGAATATTGCCGGTGTGGCCGTCGCAATTTCTGTTGGTGGACCTGGTGCAGTATTTTGGTTGTGGATAGTGGCCTTCTTTGGCATGTGTATGAAGTTCTCTTCTTGTACATTTGCTCAGCTATATCGCGTTAAAGATTCAAAAGGCGGCATGCTCGGTGGACCGATGGTTTACTTAAATGAAGGTCTTAAAGAGAGGGGTCATCCAAAACTTGGTAAATTCCTTGGTGGATTTTTCGCCGTCATGACCATCATGGCCTCTTTTGGTGGTGGTAACCTTTTTCAAGCCAACCAAACTTACGCCATTATCAAAATGCAATTTCCTGATGTTAGCGCCATTGTGGTCGGTGTCACTCTTGCCTTTTTAGCAGGTATTGTTCTCTTAGGTGGAATAAAACGAATTGGTGCCGTGACGTCAAAACTAGTGCCTTTCATGTGTGGCTTCTATGTCATTTCTTGCTTAGCGATCATTTTTGCTAACTACGAAATGGTTCCAGATATGTTTACCCAAATTTTTGTTCAGGCCTTTAGTCCAGATGCGGCCTTTGGTGGATTTCTTGCTGTCATGATTCAAGGGGTGAGAAGAGCAAGTTTTTCAAACGAAGCGGGCCTTGGATCAGCGGCCATTGCCCATAGTGCGGCCAAGACTGACGAGCCCGTGAGAGAAGGCCTTGTGGCAATGCTAGGTCCATCCATTGATACCCATTTAGTTTGTACAATGACGGCCTTAGCGATCTTGATAACTGGAGCAAATCTTGATCCTGAATTTGCGGGAGGAGATGGTCTCGTCGGTGTAAAAATGACGGCACTAGCGTTCTCTAGTCTTGGCGGTTGGATGCCCTATGCCCTCACTGTTGCCATTGCTGTATTTGCTTATTCAACAGTTATTTCTTGGTCTTATTATGGTGAGAGGGCAACTGAATACCTCTTTGGAGACAAACTTGGCGGCAATGCCATCAAACTTTACAAGTTTGCCTATGTTTTTATTATTATTCTAGGCCCTCTTCTTTCCTTAGAAAATGTCGTCGAGTTTGCAGACCTAATGCTTCTCTCAATGGCCTTTCCAAATATTTTAGGAATGATGTACATGAGTAAAGTTGTTAAGGAAAAAGTGGACGATTACATCGCCCGCTTTAAGTCTGGAAAGATGCCAAAGTATGTTAACTAGGGTCTTTTTAAAACTTTTCCAGCTTTTATAACCCACAAGACATTATGGAGATCCCGAATATTTTTTTCAGGGTCTCCTTTTACAATAATGAAATTCGCTCTTTGTCCTTCACCCACTTTTGTAAGCTCTTCACCACCGTCAAAGACATTCGCACAATTTGAAGTAGCACTTCGTAAAACCTCAATCGCAGGCATTCCCATTTCGTGCCAATCAATTAAACCCTCGATCGCCCAAAACCCTCGAGTCTTAACAGGGTCTCTTGTTTCATAATAAAAGTCTGAACCAAAACACAATCGCCTTTTGTGTTTCAATAGTTCCTGAAAGCGTTTTTCCGTCCTTATTTTATCAAAGTAAAGAAAACGAAACTCATCACCTCTATTCTTTAAAAATTCGATAAAACTAAAAGGTACATCGGTGGGAACAATAGAGGCCGAGGTCGTGGTATTTTGATCATTGGCCTGAAAATTATAGAGGTGCTCTAGGGACACATTATCATCAATATATGACCAAATTTGTGAATAGGGATAATTTAAAGCTGAATGAATCGCCACTTTAAGCTTGATCAATTTTGATTTAGAAAGAATAAACTTCAATATATCTGGCGGCATCAGTTCGGACTCAAAAGGATCTGCATCAAGATAAACTTTAACTTGAGAGGCTCCTTCTTTTTTGATTCTCAATAAATGAAAAAGAATTTGCTCTTGACTGAGATTTTTAATATTTAGACCGATTCTATTGCACTTTAAAGGCGCTCGACATTGACCTGTCCCCCAAGTCAGGGATTCCCCCATCATCTCAACATAAGGGTAGAAGTCCCTCTTGGCCTTTAGGAGCGAACCTAATGCCACTGCCCCAAATCGATCTCCTCCGAGGTCTCTTAACCACAGGAAACCTTTCTTTATTCGGTCATTCAAATTTTCTTCAATAAACTGCATACGTTGGGTTTTACTAAGATTTAAAGTCGCGGATAAAGATTTAAAATGATCGTTATAAGGAAGGGCATTTTCATGAAAGAGGTGGACGTGAGCATCAATAAGACCAGGTAACAAAAAATGACCATTTGATCTAAGTTCATTTTCGTGGGTAATTTTAGTGATAATAGATCCGCTAACGGTGATCGCAAATGGACCTTTTCGCTTGACGTTCTTTCCATCAAAATAGCTATCAACGACAAACGTTTCTGCTTTTAAAAAAGAAATGAGAAGAAGAAAAATTATCACGATAAAACCTCAACTCATTTTCTCTTAAAAACGTGTTGAGAGCAATCTTTAAGGAAGAAGTGTTTTTATTAGGCGACTACAGCTCTCAGAACCGAGTATTTCTCTTGAAACTTCCCTCTCGATCTCAAAGAGATCAAAGATCATAAATCTCTTTAGGCCAGACAGATCCCTTTTAAAATCACCATAGCTAGAGTGTTGATAAAGCTTCTTAACCATGGCCTTAACGATGTCCCTTCTTTGGTCCATATTTAATTTCCTAAATATGTCTTTTGAAAAAATGTCCTGAACGCGACTATAGGAATCAAAAGGCGTATGAGAAATATACTCTTTTAAGAAATTAAATAAATCACCAGTACTTAAATTCTTTAAAATATTTGTTAGTTGCTCCTTAGGAAAGAAGCGGTAGTAATCTCTAGCAGATAATCCTGAATCCATTAAATACTTACTTACAAGTTCAAAACGCTCATCAATACTATGGTTAGTTTTCTTGCCCAAATTGATAGCTATCCCTTGAGTGCGCAAACTCTTTAAGTGATCTCTTCTCTTGAAAATCATATTCGCGATTAGGTTTACACTCTCCCCACTCTGATAAGGCCTAACACTTCTAAATTCAAGTGTTCCTAATTCTTTATAGGCGTGAATCAGAGAGAGAGCTTGATACTTTTGAGACGGATTATAATTGGGATTAAAGGTCTGGTGATAGACTTCACTATTAAGGCGTTCTATAAATTCATAAATAGAAAAAGGAGACTTATCAAAATCATCAATAATCTTTTGAAAGTTTTCTTGTGAAGAGGCCGGTAAATCGCCAATAACAGGCGCATTGTTTATTTCTCCACCAAAGAACTCACTAAAGATAAATTGATGGTTATAGTAATCAACCATAAAGTCTCTAAAAAGCTGGCGATCCTCTTGAAAAAGGCCTGTAAAATCAAAATGAAGATGGCCTCCTCCAGTATGCTTAGCAGGTCTTAAGCCTATTCTCTCCCCTGCTAAAAGCAGGGTATTCGAGATTTTCTGACTATGAGTCACGAGATCTTTAGATGAAATCGGCGAGGCCGTAACCTCAATCACTCGCTGATCCCTACCAATATTAAAGTGAAATCCATCAGGAAAAGTGACCTTGTACTCTTCTTCATAGGAGGGTCCCGTATAAGTGTTGATCTTACACTCAGTACAAATGATCCTGATTTGTGCCACTAGGTCTAAGATGTACTGATCAAGCTCAGGAGGCATTAGCCTTATGTTATTTTGAAGAAATTCATTTGTTAAGGTGGCCTCTATTCCAACTTTATCCCCAGTCGCTGAAGTAGGCCCACGATATTGAGAATCTCTCAAGGACATTGAACAACTGGAAATAAGAATGAGAATAAGGAGACGCAAAACCATGGACATTTATCGGATATTTTGGATTTTTGATTAAATTAGAACCTAGGAATATGCGAAGCTTGACTTTTTGGTCTCTATTCTTGATTCATTTTTTCAGTATTGAGAATTCTAGGTCCAAAGCGATCACGAAACTTTAAAACTACCTCTTGAGCATTTTCCTTTATCGCTACAACTTCAATGTACATATCAAATAATAAAGTCTTAGCATTTAGCTTCATCATGCCATCTTCTATTATCCAGGTGCCTTGTCCTGTACCGAAATTAGGTAGGTCATAAAACCACTTTCCGTCATTATAGAGGGCGACTTCGATAGGATAATCGCGATTTAAGATCGTCTTGTCAGAGGTAAGATCAGGGTCACCAGGAAGAGGCTTTTCATTTACTAAACCCCTTAGATCATTTGAGTTAACTTTAAAAAAGCGCAACTCACTCGTCTCTGTTTTATCAACTTGTTGACAGCCAAAAGAGACAAAAAGAAAAGAAATTAGAATTACAACTCTCATCAATCACCTACTCAATTATTTTTTCCCCTCAAGGATAACAACCAAGTGCTAACTTGACTATTACTTCCCCCTTCAATAACCGACCCTTAGGGTCGCCAATAGTAGACGGCACTAGAAAAGCTTTTTAGAATACTCCTATGTTTTCACTACTAACCCTTCTAGATGATGTGGCCACCACACTTGATGATGTCGCCGCCATGACCAAAGTTGCCATGGGAAAGACAAGCGCTCTCATGTCAGATGATTTGGCCGTCAACGCAGGTGTCATTCACGGAGTTAACCCAGATAGAGAAATCCCCATGGTGAAGGCGATCTTTCTAGGCTCACTCCTTAATAAGCTCATTTGTATCGTGTGCGTTTTGCTTTTAATGGCCATTTATCCTCCTCTTCTAACAGCGATTCTTTTTCTTGGCGGCCTCTATCTCTCGTATGAAGGCGCCCACAAAGTTTTAGAAAAAGTATTTCATACGAATATTGATCAAAAGAAAAAGCAACTTAGTGAAAAGCAGAAAATAAAAGGGGCAGTAAAAACGGACCTCATCCTATCTATTGAGATTATCGTTATTGCTAAGTCTACTTTAACAGGAAGTATATTAGAGCAGACTTTGTCTTTATGCCTTATCGGCCTTCTGGCCTCGGTCTTAATTTATGGTCTTGTTGCTCTCATCGTAAAGTTCGATGACTTTGGTCTCTTCTTAATCAAAAAAGGATATCCAAGGCTTGGGCGAAAACTTGTGTATGCTATGCCCTATTTAATGAAATTTCTCGGGGTCCTTGGAACTACGGCGATGTTTCTCGTTGGAGGAGGCATAATCAACCACACCTTTCACGTTCCCCTTATAACTCTTGAGATCATCCAAAACCTCTTAGTAGGTGCCCTTGCAGGTCTCATCATATGCGGTATTTTTTCAATATTCAGTAAGTTAGCCGAAAAATAACCCTAAGCGCCATAGGTAAAAGTTTTAACCTCAAAGACAACTAGCGAAAGTTAACCTAAATTTCCACTCTAAACCTTAGGCGTTATTTAGGGAAACTATTGAGACTCTTACTTCTTTTATCCATACTCTTTTCTCTCCAATCAGTTGAAGCTGCAAAAAGTGACAAACTCTTTTGCGCGACGACAAACTTCTACAATCATAGAGAGAGAGTGTTGAATTTAAGAGGCGACAAGTTGAAGCACTGTACCCTCTCTTGTCTCGTAGCGAGAAGATGTGCCTCGTGGGAAGTTGATGTTGTCGGAATTTTAAAAGAAATCTTAGATCTATTTGGACCCGGAAATGCTGAGCGGTCAGACATTGAGGCCAACCGCATAGGAATTAGTTTTTCTGATATTACAAAGAATGATGATGATTGCTTCAGATTTTGCAAACAGGTTTATTAATCTACTTTATTAAGCAACGGCAAATACTCTAACAATTCTTCTGCAGATAGATTATCTGACTTATTAGAATTATTCTCATACTTATCATAAAGCTTCTTATAAAAAAGTGAGTCATGCTTTACACCAACATGAAAAGTGTAATTTGAAGGAGCTCCACCAACTGGTCTTGCTGAAGGAATCTGAGCATAGAATACATAATCCATACGCTTTATTCCTAACTCTTTAATCACTTTCTTATTCTTAAGTGTATCAATATAACTATGAAAAGCAGGTCTTGGCTGAAAGTCTTCTTTGTCACCAGACGCCGTCTTTCCTAATGCTTCTCCTGCCTCGCCTAAAACACTGGCCAATCTTAGAGGATAAGCAAGATGATTGAGATCAAAGACTCTTTGGCCAAGTGTTCGTTTATGATTGGCCACAATTCCAGCTAGACTAAGCCCTTTTGCTGTTTCAGTCGTACAATTAAAATCTAGAGTAATCTCTAAGTCCTTAGTACGAAATTCAATGTGAGAGGGTTCTAAAAAGTCTCTAAACTTTTGAAGTTTCTCTTTATCAATCCCGTAGACAAGGAATGAGTAAGTAGGACGATAATTATTTTGTCCCTGAACAAGATTGGAAAAATAATTTGTAAGGCTTGTATTCCCGGAGAGAATATCTTTTCCATTTACGACATAGGCGTTAGAGACTTCACCCCTAATTGATAAATCTTCCTTTACTTCTCCAAGACCCGCCACAAAGTGTCCGTTAACAGCACCAAAGGAATCCCCTTGTCGACCAGATAAAGTCACTAAGAAAACAGACTCTCCGGGACTGACACTATAGCCCTTTTCTTCATAAACAGTTTTTCTAAAAGATTTTGATGATTGAGAAATCTCATTTGAGTACATTTGTTTTTTAATAAAATTATAGGGATTTTTCTTAAAGTCTTTATCATAAATTGTCTTATCGTCTTTTGTTGCGCTAAAAAGTCCTACAGGTGTAAGAGCTTGCATGACAAAAACGTCTCCAAGGAGCTCGCCTTCTGCAATGACATTTTTTCCTATATATGAACTCTTTGAAATATCATCAAATTCATATCCATTTAAAACCTTTGTATAGCCATATTCTACAACTTGTTTGCCGATTTTAAATTTACCCGTACTTTCGTCATAGCTAACAACACCCTGTAGCCGCTCAGGACCCGGAATATTTGTCGGTGTTTGGGCCAATTCAAAGGTCTTCCCTTTTACTTCACCCTTAAATTCATAACTATAGGGTTTGCCGTTTGATTGCTTAACAAAAGTAGGATTGGCCAAAGAAGAAAGACTATTCAAAATACTCTCTGTCGCACGAATTTCAAGTTTCCCATAAGGCCCATCTACTTCAAACTGATTCCCACCCTTATCGATGATTACTCCAGTTACAAAACTAGCTCCAAAAGCATTGGCTCCAAAGAGAAAACTCATAACAATCATTTTACTTAAACTGGCATTCATAAGAGATCCTTGAACAATAGATTTAGTTAAGAATAGCCAATTCCTGAATGAGAGGTGTTTTATTAAGAATATTTACATAACCTGACTAAAATTCTGACAGAACTAAGTAGCTGAATTTACTTTAAATTTTAATTACCCCTTTGTTAAAAACGATTTAATCAGGTTTTATCTTTACTCAACTAAATAATGGGAAAAAATCATCATGATGAACTCCCTGCTAACTTTGTTATAATCTCCAAAAGAATTAGAATCATGGATTAATAATGGATGATGACAGAGAACTCCTTCAAAGCTTTATTGAGGAAATAACCACTCTAAATGTAGAGATTCTTCAGGTATTAAAGGCCTTAAGTGAAGACATTAATCAACCAGAAGAATTCTTGAAATTTTCAAATATCATTGATCGAATATACGGAACCGCTTTAACCCTAGGTTATGATGATCTTGGAAAATACTGTGGGGAGTTAAAGCAAATTACTAGACTCACAGGGAATACGGGAATACCCCGTGCTCGCCAGCCCGTAATGAAGATCATGCTCAACTACACGACAAACTTTAAACTTTTAAAAGAAAGTATTGAGGACACTCAAAAATCAAAAGAATTTAATTCTGCCATAAAAATGGATCTCATTAAGATAAAGAGAATGGAAACGGACATTTTCAAATATGCCGATTCCAAAAACTCAATCATTAAGTCATAAAAGACGATCTCTTTCTTAGTTTAGACTTATTCTTCTATAGAAATATCAATACTTCCTTCGAGCTCTTTCTGTTTGGTCATTTCAGAGATCTTTCCATCAAGATTTAAAGAAAGTTCATCCATATGAAGAATGGTCTTGGCCATTTCAGGTAGCGCTTTTTGACGAAATTGAGAAATATCATCTAAGGCCGTACTAATATCCGCAAAAGCTAATTTTAAATTATTTAAATCAAGTTGAGCAGAAGCAGCTTGTTTTTGAATTTCTACACCTTGAGTTTTGACTCTTTTAGCAGTACCGGCGATTAATTCATCAGTTGTTTTATTTATACTTGTTATTTTATCCATGACGATTTTTTGATTATTTAAAGCTATCGCCACTGTTGCGGCGACTTGAAGGGCATTAACCGTTACATTAAGGGATCTATCAACCCCACGAATAAGCTCTTTATTATTTCTTTGAATGATCTCAATACTAATAATTCCCTGCTGAACGACGGCCAGTTGCTGCTGAAAATCCATTATCCTCTGCCTTAAGGGAAAGAGAAGCTTCTCTTCAATAAAGACCTTCTCTTGGGGATTTTCAGAAAATTCACGTTCGGCCTTGTAAACGAGCTTATTGTCTAAAAGTTGCGAGAGTTTAACCATTTTTTGAAGTTTTTTTGAACTCTCCACTAAGAACTTTTGGTCCTCACTTAAAGTAATATTGTCCCGCTTCAATTCATCGCGACCACTATTTAAGGAATTGATAATCGCTTCAATGACTGTTTGAGCGGATTCAAATTGAGAAAAATACCTCTTCATAGGAGTGCCAACTCCGGGAATAATTCCTAACAACTTAGTGAACCAGCCAGCATCGAAATTAAATTTTTGAGGGTCAAGCTTTTCGACTTCTAGTTTTAAATTGATCAAGCTTTTCGCGACCATTCCCCCATCATCTCCACTATCCGCCATTTTCTTTAAGGGCTGCTTTAGAAGTTTCAAACGATTTGAACTCTCTAGCTGAATATCACGACCTATTGTCTCCACGGAGTTTTGATGCTTTTCTTTAGAATCATTTTCAAAATTTGTTAATTGATTGGCATACTCTTGTGCTTTTTTCTCTAAAAGCGATTCATTGAGTTCGAAACCATCACTCAATTTCAAATCCAGACTACTCTCCGACGCCACTACTAAATTACTTTGCTCTTCTTTACTCATCTTAATTACACCTTTTCTATTTTAAATAATTCTTAGTTCTTTCACTCATAATTTTAAGTTGATTAAAAATTTCCTGGTGGTTATCTTCAGACTTTTCTTGATCAAATGAAATTAATAAATTCTCTCCTTCATTAAGAAGTTTCTCAGCCGCTTCAATGCCTGCATCAACCTTGTTTGAAATATCTGATTTATTGGTATCACTAGAAATCTCATTGAGGATCAAGAGACGAGAATAGATGTGACTAAGTTCCTCTTCGAGTACCTCTTCAAAACTATGCCAAAGATTAAGATAACGAGAATAGGTTAATTCTGTCTCATTAAAATAATGATCTAAAAGTATCTTAAAACGCTTAGATAAAGCCGTTTTCTTTTCGATAAGTTGAATACATTTTTCAGCAATCACTGTGTCAGTATTTCCCTTAAATTTCATCGAGATGAACTTTTGCCGTAAACTCTTTTCATTCGTGATATCAGGTAAGTAGGCTCCACTTTTCACATAATGAAAAAGAAAAGAGGCAACGCCATAAATGAAAGAGGCACAACCAAGGAAAATCGCTCCCCAGGAAAAGCCGACAAGAATAAGAGACGAAAATGAGCCAAGGCATAAAACGCCAGCAAGACTTAAAGTTAATTTTCTCTTTCGCGACGAATAAGCGCTTAGTGCTCGTTTATCAGAATCCGTTGTCATCCATCTACTCATACCCTATAATTTAGCGGAATTAAGACTTAATTGTAACGATAATATAAAGGATACCGTATGGGTCTATTTGATGCTTTCAAGAAACAATTTATTGATGTCATTCAATGGAATGAAGAGCTTCCAGGCACCCTTAGCTGGCGTTTTCCTGTGCAAGATCAAGAGATCCAAAATGGCGCGCAGCTAACAGTAAGAGAAGGCCAGTGTGCTCTCTTTTTAAATGAAGGTGAAGTAGCTGACATCTTTGGCCCGGGTCTTCATACGCTTAACACCCGTGCTCTCCCCATCTTAACGACTCTCCAGAGCTGGGACAAAGGATTTAACGGACCATTCAAGTCTGATATCTATTTCTTTAGCTTAAGAGATCAGATAGATCGAAAATGGGGCACGGCAAATCCTATAACCATAAGAGATAAAGATTACGGCCATATTCGCCTACGGGCCCATGGAACCTATTCATATTCTTTAAAAAAGCCAGACGTCTTTTATAAAAGAGTATTAGGAACGAGAGAGAGCTATCATTGTGAGGAACTCGAGGGTCAACTACGCTCAATGGTTCTCACTAGTATGAGTAGCTTCTTTGGTGCTAGTGGCATTAGCTTTCTCGACATGGCCGCCAATCAAGAAGCATTTTCTCAAAAACTAAAAGAAGAATTGCTTGATGATTTCGAGCAGTATGGACTAGAGCTTAAAACTTTCTTAGTTCAAAATCTCTCTCTTCCAGAAGAACTTCAAGAATATCTAGATAAGAGCGCCAAAATGAAAATGGTTGGCGGTCTTGATCAATTCACTAGATTTGAAACTGCAGACAATATTAGTACTGCAGCCGCTAATGAAGGTGGACTAGCGGGCATGGGTGCAGGCATGGGCGCAGGACTTTCGATGGCCCAGGCAATGGCAGGCTCAATAAACCAATCGACCCAAACCACTCATTCTGAAGATCCACTAGAGACCATAGCAAAATTAGCCAAGCTAAAAGAGCAGGGCATTCTTACGGAAGAAGAATTTACAGTAAAGAAACAAGAACTTCTAAAGAAGATCACTTAGGAATTTAAGGCGTGATAAAAATACCTTGTCCTTCCTGTGCTGGTGAACTCACATTTAGAAGCAACACTTCAGTTTTTGCTGTTTGCCCATATTGTACATCAACTGTGGTTCGCCATGATCTTGATTTAGAGAAAATAGGCGAAATGGGTGCCTTGGCGGAAGATTCAAGTCCTATTCAGGTTGGAATGACCGGCTCCTACAAGAATAAATTCTTCTATACTTCAGGAAGAATCATCTATGAATATGAAGATGGTTTATGGAATGAGTGGCATTTATATTTTGATACTGGCGAGACGGGCTGGTTAACCGACGCACAGGGCGAGTTTGCCATATCCTTTCCAAGCGATGAGCCTATTCCTTCGCGAGACGATTTAAAAATTGGAAAAGGAATCAAATTAGAGAATGATTATTTTAAAGTTTCAGATATAAAAAGAGTTACTTACAAAGGCTCAGAGGGCGAACTGCCTTTTAAAGCAACAAAGGACTATCGCTCTTTTGTTTATGACTTTTCTCACGATGATAATAAGTTTTTAACAATAGAAATACCTGAAGAACGGGGCCTATCGCCCATGATGTATAAAGGTAGTTACATCGACTTTTGGAAACTAACTCCACAAAATATTCGTTTAATTGAAGGTTGGATTTAATGCCAAGGAAGATTAAAGGAACCAGAGTCAGGCCTAAGGTCACAACATTCAACTGTCCCTCTTGTGGTGGACCTGTAAACATTCACGTGCAAGGACACACCCTCAATGTCGTGTGCCCAAGCTGCAAGGCCATCATCGATGCAAAAAACCCCAATTTTAGCATCATTCAAAAAGTAACCTCCAAACAAGCACACAGACCCTTTCTTCCTCTAAACTCGAGAGGAAAATTAAAAGGAAAATTGTGGGAAGTAACGGGTTTTATCGTAAAGACAGATTCTGGTTACGACTGGCGAGAATACCTTCTCTATAATCCTTATGAAGGCTATCGTTGGCTCGTTGAAGTCGATGGTCACTGGGTTTTTTATAAGAAAATTTACAGAGCTGTTGAGGACAAGTCTTTCTCTTCTGTGACCTATAAGAATAAGAAATTTAAAACATTTAACCAAGGAAGCTCAAAAGTCATATATGTGGAAGGTGAGTTTTATTGGAGAATATTGGTTGGTGACACGGCCCACGTGAGGGATCTCATCGCCCCTCCAGAAGTGTTGTCTTGTGAAGCAACGGATAATGAAGTCAACTGGAGCTTAGGCGTCCATATAGACAATATCACCATAATTAAGGCCTTTCAGACTCTCTCACCTCCCCCCTTTCCAATTGGCGTGGGAATGGTTCAGCCTTCTCCCATTAAAGAGAAGCTCCAACAAAATTCAAAGATAATGCTGGCCTCTCTGTTCATTATTTTTTCTCTTTATGTATTAAGGGGAATAACGGCAAGTAATGAACAAGTCCACCGAAGTTCCTACACAATTGAAAGAAGAATTACACCAAATGAAATCATCACAACACCAGAGTTTGAGATTTCGGGCAGAATGTCTAATGTTGAACTACAGGGTTTTGCTCCCGTCTTCAATACCTGGTTCTTTGTAGATGGACTACTCGTAGATGTAAGCACCCAAAAAGGTATCCCGATTCCCTTAGAAATTTCCTATTATCGGGGAAGTGATTGGAGTGAAGGTAGCCAAAGTAATTCACGCGTCATTAATAATGTTCCGGCCGGTCGCTATTATCTGAGCCTAAAATTTCAAAAAGGACCTACTGGACCAGATGGTCCCGTAAAACTAATACTAAAAAGAGATGTACCGATTAATTCTAATATCTTTTTCGCTGCATTCTTAATTATTATTGGACCATTTTTTAGCTTCTTTCGTTCAAGAAGCTTTGAAGTGCAGAGATGGTCTAATAGCGATTACTCACCCTATAACATTGAGAGCTAAAAGGAGGATGAATTGTATAAAATATTTTGCTTATTAATCATTTCTCTTTTTGCTTATGTTTCCTTCACTGGAAGAAGCCTTTTTAGTCCAACTTCAAAACGGAGTTGGACCAGTCCCGGACAACGAAGTATTTATTATCATAAATAAGGAGCACCCCATGGAAAATGCATTTGATTTCGGCCACATTTTATCAGCATTCATCTACACCATATTTGGAAGCATCGCCTTTGCAATAGCCTTTAAAGTTCTTAATTGGTTAACGCCAAATGATTTTTGGCATGAAATTCTTGAAGAACATAACCAAGCACTAGCGATTGTTATTGGGGCCATTTCGATTGGCTTAAGCATTATTATTGCTTCTGCCGTAAAGGGATAACGATGGGCAAGGCCCTATTAATCAGTGTCGCCATTATTTCTACTTGTGGTCTGGTTTACGAGTTAATCGCAGGAGCTCTCGCGAGTTACTTGCTTGGAGACTCTGTCACTCAGTTTTCCCTCATCATAGGTACTTACCTTTTCAGTATGGGTATCGGCTCCTATCTTTCAAAGTACTTTGAAAAGGAATTATTAAGGCGCTTCATTCAAATTGAACTACTCGTTGGCATGATTGGTGGTTTTAGCGCAGCCATTATGTTTGTAGCGTTTGAGCATGTCTCTTCATTTCGCCTGCTTCTCTTTAGCTTTGTCGTCATAACGGGAGCTCTCGTAGGACTTGAGATCCCTCTTTTAATGAGAATTTTAAAAGATGAATATGATTTTAGTGATCTCGTAAGTAAAATCTTTTCAATCGATTATGTCGGCGCCCTATTTGCTTCCCTTCTCTTTCCCCTGGTACTCGTCCCCTACTTAGGACTCATGAGAACGGGCTTTCTCTTTGGCGGCCTCAATATATTAGTAGGTCTTTGGACCCTAAAACTCTTTAATAAGAAAATTGAGAAACCTCAAAACCTAGCAATAACAGGGATTGTTTTTGCCGTGCTCATATTAATGGGTTTTTTAGGATCTCACAAACTTCTTCATTTTTCAGAGGGCATGAAATACCCCTCCCCAATTGTCTTTAAAAAACAGACCCGTTATCAAAAGATGGTCATCACAAGAAGCAATGAGAGCATCCGCCTCTTTCTCAATGGTAATCTTCAATTTGACTCTAAAGACGAATACCGCTATCACGAGGCCCTCATCCATCCAACAATGGCCGCTTTAAAAAGCCCTAAACACATCTTAGTCTTAGGTGGCGGTGACGGAATGGCCGTAAGAGAGATCCTTAAATACCCAAGTGTTCAGAGCATCACCTTAGTTGATCTAGACCCTGCGATGACACAGCTCTTTAAGACGAACAAAATGCTTACCGATTTAAATGAAGATGCTCTTAATAATAAGTTAGTTACTATCCATAACGATGATGCTTTTGTTTGGCTTAAAAATAATCAAAAAGTCTTTGATTTCATCGCCATCGACTTTCCAGACCCATCTAGTTATTCTCTTGGAAAGCTCTATAGCCATAGTTTCTTTAAGCACCTAAGAAAATCATTAAACCCAGAGGGATACTTTGCTATTCAAAGCACGTCTCCCTACTTTGCTCGAGAATCCTATTGGTGTGTCGGCCAAACCATTGAGGACGCGGGTTTCACAATTGCCCCATATCATGCCTACGTACCATCTTTTGGCGAATGGGGCTACTTTGTTGGCGGTTTTAAAAACTTCACTATACCCACTCAATTTATTGATCATCTAAAATTTGTGGGAAAAGAAAATATTTCAAACCTTTTTTCTTTTCCTAAAGATATGGACAAAGTTAAGTCACCCATCAATCGCCTTAATAATCAAATTCTCGTGCGCCTTTTTGAAAAAGAGTGGAGCCGTGTCAATTAAAATCACAAGAAGAAAATTAATTGGCTTTTTTGGAACTACGGCCGCCATTGCTCTCCTGACAAAGAGAGATTTTATCGACAAATTTGGAAAGAGAAGCTTTAAAGGTTCCGTTAAAGGCGCAAATTTTATGAGAGGCCATCGCCTCATAAAAAAGAACTTTCCTCTACCTCGTAATAAAAGAAAGGTGAATATCGCTATCGTAGGAGCTGGTATTAGTGGACTAAGCTCGGCCTATCACCTTAAAAAAGCAGGACTGAAAGGAGTCGAGATTTTTGATTTAGAGGATCATCTTGGGGGAAAGAGCACCTCATTTAAAGGAGAGGCTCCTTGGGGAGCACACTACCTTCCCCTACCAAACCCACAAAATGAATCACTCATTCAATTCCTAAAGGACATAAACGCAATCACAGATGTGGGACCAGAAGGAATCCAATTTAATGAGCTTATGATTTGCTCAGATCCCATGGAAAAACTTTATATTCTTGGCCGAATGCAAGAGGGCCTTGTTCCCCAAATTGGACTAAGTAAAGAATCAATTAAGGAATTTGATACTTTCTTTCAGCTTATGGGAAAGTTTAAAAACCAAAAGGGAGCTGATGGTAAATACGCCTTTGATATTCCCATGAGTGAGAGTTCAACTGATTCCGACTTTACTAAATATGATGAAATGACCATGAAGGACTTCCTCAATGGTCATCATTTAAAATCAAAAGAATTGCTTTGGTATATTAATTACTGTTGTAGGGATGACTATGGCACAACTATTGATGAAATATCCGCGTGGGCAGGTTTACACTACTTTTGTTCGAGAAGAGGAACGGGCAAAAATCTAAAGGATGAGAGCGTTTTAACCTGGCCTGAAGGTAATCACTTTCTCGCAAAAGGCCTCTTTAATCTTTCAGGTTATCCTTTTCACAAAGGTCATATGCTTCACAATATATTAGACAATACACTCTCCTTTTATGATTTTAATAATGAAGAATCAGTAGAAATAGAGGCCAACCATATCGTTTTAGCCCTTCCCCAATTCATCATCGCTAAAATTTTAAATACCAACACCGATTTTGAATACTCCCCATGGATGGTTGCGAATATTAGAATAAGATGGGATGAGGATATTGCGGAAACTCTGGCCTGGGATAATGTGAATTACCATGGAGAAGGCCTAGGGATTATTGTCGCCTCCCATCAAAGTTTAAGAGCTAATCTTTTAGAAAATACCCTTACCTATTATTGGCCTCTCACACACCTTCCTCCAAAGGAAGCACGAAAATGGGCGTTAGGTCGCTCCCATGAATCTTGGACAGAAGATATTCTAAGAGATATTTCACCCATGATATTTGATATAAAAGAGAGAATTTACTCCATTGATATTTGGCCTTGGGGACATGGCATGGTTAGACCTAAGAAAAATTTCCTCTTTAAGGAAAGATTAAAGACAATCCCAGAACCAGCAGACAATATAACCTTTGCCCACACTGACTTAAGTGGTCTCTCCTTATTTGAAGAAGGTTTTTATCAGGGTGAAAAGGCCGCTAATCAAATAATGAGGAAAGAAAGAAATGTGGATTCATTCTAAATTATTTGATGCTCTTTGGATAATAGGGCCGGCCTTTCTTTCAGTGTCCCTAGTGTTCTTTTTAAGTTTAATAGGATTAATTCCAAAAACCGTTACTCCCCTATACTGGCTTATATTGGTAGTCTTTATTGATGTTGCCCATGTCTGGTCAACCTTGTTTAGAACTTATTTAAATAAATCCGCTTATCAATCATTCAAAAACCAAATGTGGTTAGTACCATTAATCTGTTACGTCGCGGGAGTTTTCCTGCATACCATTGGTGAATTAGCTTTTTGGCGTACCCTGGCCTATTTAGCTGTTTTTCATTTTGTTCGCCAACAGTATGGCCTATTTTCAATATACAAAGGAAAAGAAAATTCAACATCACAAGACCAACTCATAGATAAAATCACCATTTATAGCTGTTCTATAATTCCCCTTATGATTTGGCATTTTTCTGGCCCTCAAGAATTCCATTGGTTTCAAAAGGGAGATTTCATTTATTCAGAAGACACTTCTGTAATTACTCCCTTAAAGATTCTAGGGCCAACTCTAATCTTCATTTATTTTTTGAAAGAAAAGCTTTATTACAAAAGAGAGGTTACTAACCCAAAGAATTTAATCGTTCTTGGTACTTACCTTTCTTGGTGGACGGGAATCGTTTGGATAAGAACTGATTGGTCTTTTACGATAACTAATGTTGTCACCCATGGAATTCCCTACTTTGCCCTTATTTATTTAAATCACCTAAAAGACCCGAGCCAGCTTTATTGGCCAAAGATCATACCAATATCATTGATTCCCTTATTTTTATGTCTTTTGGCCTTTTTAGAAGAGGGATTTTGGGATACTCTTATTTGGCGAGAGCATCTTACTCTCTTTTCTTCGTTACACTTTCTAACAGAGATCAAAGGATTATCTCTTAAAGCTTTAATTGTGCCCTTATTGGCCTTGCCACAGGCCACCCACTATATACTAGATGGATTCATTTGGAAGAGGGGATCTTTTACCATCGTTCCTCAAGGAGAGAAGTCATGAAAATAGCAACAATCATCGTTTTCTTAATTGTGCTTGGTGTTTCAATTCGGTTTTACCGTCTTGGTTTAGAGAGCCAAAAGATGACAATTAAGAGAGTGGCTCCAATTCAGTCACTGGCCCACTGTGAAAATGATTCAAACTGTTTTCATAGTGATCTTTATGAAGACAAAGTGGTTTTGGTAAATAAAACTACCTCAGACCTATTAAAAATAAAGGATGTACTCGATAAAAATGGAATGACTAAAGTCATCGTAGAAGGAAATTACCTATACTATACGGCAAAGAGCACAGTCTTCGGGTTTGTCGACGATGTCGAATTTTACCTAAATAATAAAGAAAATAGGTTAGAATTTCGCTCCTCTTCTAGAGTTGGTCATTCTGACCTTGGAAAGAATAAATCCCGTATAATGGCAATATTAGAGGAGTTTAAAGAATGATGAGAAGAATAGACATGGCCAACCTTTTATTCAAAAGATTCCAGCGCCCGTTCTTTATTGTCATTATATTTTTTTTATCTTTAAACCAAATCTTGGCACTGGAAGTTAAATGGTTTGGAGCAAGCTGCCTTACGATTACCGATAAAGATACCCGTATCATTGTTGATCCTTTTATAACCCGCCCTTCATTTTGGAAAGTCATTACCAATCAAGGATTATTTCCTGACGCTAATCTTATAGAGAAATACTTTGGAAAAGGACCAAAGAAGAACATTATCCTGATCACCCATACTCATTACGATCATATCCTAGATCTTCCTGCCATTTTAAATTTATACCCAAATTCTTTAGTATATGCCCCGCCCGAGACCTTACAATACTTGTTACTACACAAGTCTCCCTTTCTAGAATTTAAGGCAGTCGCTGATGGGGAGGAAATCAGCTTTGAGAATTTTAAGATCCACTCCTTTAAGATTGAGCATAGCTCACTTCCCCTAGGCATCAAGTTTTCCCATGGGGAACTTAATAAAACCTTGCTTCCCCCTCTAGGAGCATTAGATTACAAGGCCCGCAACAGCAACTCATTCGTCATCAATCACCCAGAAGCAAAGATACTGATTCATCCAACATCAATACCGAGAAACTACGATTTTAAAGAAGTAGATTTATTGATTGTAGGGCTAACGGGACTTAATATTGACCCCTTAAAAAAAGAACTTCTAGAGAAGATTCAGGCAAAGAAGACATTTGCCATTCATAACGACAATTTCTTTTATGATTTTGAAGCTCCCATTAAGAAGATGCCTTTCTTTCCTACTTTAGTGGAATTTGAATCAAAGAATTTGCCTATTACCATTCTAAAAAATTTTAAGGATTAAATTTGGCGGTGAAGACATCACAAAAACGCACAGACCATCCAGCATTAAGCCAGACTTCAATACCAATTTCATAAGTCCAAAACCACTTATCGCCAGCAGCGTTTTCAGCTTTGACAATGAATTCATAGGTCTCATGAATATTATCAAGTTCTAATACCTTTTTAACCACACTATAGCTTAAAACCTCTTTAACAATAGGATCTTTTCCTAACTGTTCTTTGGCCAATAGGTGCAATTGCTTTTGCCACTTTATCGCCACATCATAGCAATAGTTGTCACTTGAAAGGATAGAAAAAGATAGGAGTAAAGAAAGAGTTAAAAAGATCGTTTTCATTAGTTATCACCTCAAATTTGAATAAAGTTTAGGTATCAACCAAAACGAACTATGAAAAGCACTAGTGTTATTCTTGAAATCTTAATAGATAACGCATAGCAAATAAAGCCTAATAATTTTGGGTCTTTATCCAAAAATTATCAATGATACCTTAACTAAATCCTAACTTTAATTTTGGTTCCCTTTCTTTAATCTGTATTCAATCACACACAACAAATTAACAAGGAAGTCTAAATGAAAAATTCCATTGTCTTGATGGCAGGACTATTGTCCATGCCCTTAATCCAGGCAAACGGTATCATCGTCATCGGAAACAAATCTAATGGGGAAGAAATCGTTTATGAAACAAAAGCTGAGAAAGTAACAAAAGCACTTATTGAGGCAAATTTTTTGAATAAAGAATTGGCCTTAGAAGTATTAGAAAAGAACTCAAGTCAGTCATCTTGGAAACTAAGTCAATTCACAATCGGCCTTGGAGTTGAAGGTGAAGCAGGAATTGGACCTTGGAATTTAGGATTGGCGATTAAACAAAGACTTGTATTTAAAAGATAATAAAAGGAATTTATATGAAGACTATAATCTTAGCATTAATTATGACATGCACATCTGCTCAGCAATTACCAACAGATTGGTACACAGAAGATGGTAACGAAAAGAACAACGCAAACCTGTCTGAACTGGCGCTTTATATGGACAAAATCTTGAGTGTTCAAAAAGACGTTCTAATCCAATCTCATAAGGATATCCAAAAAGACTTGGGTGAGTGGAAGTTTGCAGGCCAAAAGACAGACTTGGCCGTTAGTAAGTCTGGCTTATTTGGTTTCTCTGCAGTGAAAGGGACTTCAGCAATTGAATTGTCATGGTCAAAAATTGATACCAACAAAAGCGAAGAACCAAATGCTAGTGTCGTTGAATTAAATTCAGAAATGAATGAAAGCGATGTTCTTGCTACCGTTAGGCCTTTTTACAAAGTTCTCCTCAAAAATAACAGAGAAAATGAATTTGCACATAACAGTAGAAACTTTGAGGACCACGTCCTGCGCTACCATCGGGCCTTAAAACAGGTTTCAAAGTTAAATGATACTCAATATGTTGCAGATAAGTTTCAATTGGACATGAGTGTAAGTTACAGTTCCCCACTCTTTGGTCTAACAAGACTAAGTGGTGACACGAGAATGAGGTTAGAGTGGAAAATCATTCCTTCATCATTAAAAAGTGATAATGATGATCAAGAAGTTGTCCGTAAAATCTTAGAAGACGTAAGTATCGCACTTGAAAATGCTACTCCTAAAGAAGGGTATAAGCTTAAAAAGATCTCAATTGGCCTTGGCTTAAGTAAAAAGAACCTTTTAAGTTTCACTAAAATAAAGGGTGATATTGCAGGAAGCCTCTTTTTAAAGAAAACAAAAGCAAAATTGAATGTTGAGAGTGATTTTGGTGATGAAGATTATCAGTGGCTCAATGAAGAAGAAAATAAATTCCTACCGCTTTTTAAGCGCTCTAAATTCAGAAAAGGAATAAAAAAATCTTTTGAAATGACAAACTGGTTCTCAAAGCAATTTAAAAAGCAACAATCTCTTTGGGAAATTGGTAAATTCAAGACATCTTACACAATATCTTATAGTGGTTTTTTTGGTCTTGCTAATACTTCTAGCAATAGTTCTGTCTCTTTTGAATTTAGTAAATAAGGAAATAATATGAAAAACTTAATAAAAACATTTTTGATTTTGATTATTACAATGAATTCATACGCTATAACAAATGACCATTTAAGTCATTGGCTTTCATCAGAACTCGAGAGTCATGAAAACATTCTCTATGTTCTTGAAAGAGAATCAACTTCTTCAGTTTGGGAACTAAATACTGTTAGAGTTCGTCTGAGAGCAACTCTCTCTGTCGAAATTCCATTACTTGCAAAGGGAAAAGTAAGACCAGAGATCGAGCTTTACTATACTAAGTAAAAAAAGAAGGGGATACAAAATGTATCCCCTTCCTTTACAAAATTTATTTTCATTAATTATCGAGCATTGTTGACAAGCATCTGAAGCTCTTCAGATAACTTCTTAAGTTCATCCGAAGAATCAAGTGTTTTCTTAGCAGTTCGCGAACTCTCTTCAGCTGACTCTGCCACATTACGAATAAGTTCTGAAATACTCTCAACTCCCTCAGAAGACTCCTTAACAATTCGGCTTACTTCACCAGTTGTTGCAGACTGCTCTTCAACTGCAGCAGCCGTTGAGGCCGCGATTTCATTTAATGAGTCAATCAATAGCCCTATTTCAGAGATTGCTGTAACTGAATTTCTTGTCGCGTCTTGTACGTTAGCCACTTGATTTGAAATTTCTTCCGTAGCTTGCCCAGTCTGCTTGGCCAATTCCTTCACTTCATTCGCCACAACGGCAAAGCCCTTGCCTGCCTCACCGGCCCTTGCGGCCTCGATAGTAGCGTTCAAGGCCAAGAGGTTGGTTTGTTGTGCGATAGATGAGATAACCTTAATTACCGAGCCAATTTGTTCAGAAGAATTCCCAAGCTCATTGATCAATCTATTAGTACTTTCAGATTTCTTCTTCGCTTCACCCGACTTAGTGGAGGCCTCCATCGCAGATCCAGAAATTTCTTTAATTGAAGCAGTCATCTCTTCAGTACTTGAACCCACTGTCATCACACCACTACTAACTTCTTCAACAGCGGCAGAAGCGGACTGCGATCTCTGTAGTGTGTCTTCAGAGTTCGCATACAATTGATTGGCTGCTGCTGATAAACTAACTGCCGAATTCATAAGCCTTTTAGAGGCCTCGTCAAAGGTGTTTACAAGATTTTGATACGCCTCTTTTTCTTTGGTTAGGTCAGTTGCATACTTAACAACTTTACATACATTTCCTTCAGCATCACGGACTGGATTATAGGAGGCCATTATATAGACATTATTTTTATTTTTTCCAATTCGCTTATATTCACCCGAATCAAATTCACCTCTATTTAATTTGTCCCAAAACTTAGGGTATTCGGGCGAGTTCGCATACTCAGGATCACAAAAAATTCGGTGATGCTTTCCAACGATATCATTGAGAGTATATCCAAGTGTATTTAAGAAATTATCGTTTGCTGTAATAATAGTACCATCAAGATTAAATTCAATTACTGCCTGAGACTTATCCATCGCTAAGATCTTGGCCTCAAAATCCGCATTTCGAACCTTCTCTACAGTGATGTCTGAAGCAAATTTTACAATCTTATACGCCTTGCCATCATTATCTAAAATTGGGTTATAAGAAGCATTAATCCAAATTTCTTTTCCATTTTTCCCTAGCCTCTTGTATTCACCAGCATCATATTGGCCAGATCCCAACTTTGCCCAGAAACTCATATATTCTGGTGTTTTTGTATATTGAGGATCACAAAAGATTCTATGATGGACACCCTTAATATCATCTAATGAATAACCCACCGTTTTTAAAAAGTTTTCATTCGCTGTAATGATTGTACCATCAAGATTGAATTCAATTATCGCCTGAGACCTATCAACCGCGGAAATTTTCCCATTACTATCTAGATTATGAAGTATATGATCTGTATTATCTTGAGCAAATTTTATAACCTTTATCACCTTATTATTTTCATCGAAAATTGGAGTGTAAGAGGCCGTTAGCCAAACTTCCTCACCACTATTTTTAAATCTTTTAAATTCTCCAACCTTTGCTTTACCATCAGCTAGGTCTTTCCAAAATTGGCGATACTCTAAAGATTTTGTATATTCAGGCTCACAAAAGATTTGATGGTGTTTTCCATTTAATTGATCAGCTGAATACCCCATCGCTTTCACGAATAATTCATTTGCGTGAATGATATTTCCATCTGGATAAAATTCGATAACCGCATAATTTGCATTTATCGCCTTTTCAATAGAATCATCATGTTTAACGGGATTAACACTTGCTACACTAGTCATATAAATTCCTTCTCTGTTGACCTGCCAATATCGTCATGTGGCATGATGTTGATATCAATTTAAATACTTATTATTTTTCAACCTATCGGTAATTTTTCATGAAGTTAAACACCTCTTTAACTGATGTATGTTAGTTGACTTAATTGATGCTTAAACATAGTTAATTTTCACACCTCACTACTGGCCTCTTAAAGTGTGTTATTAGTGAGAAGACATAACGTAAACCCAATGGACTTTATGAAGATCTCCCTTTTACTTTTGTATATTTTTGGTAACTTAGCTCAGGTTTTTGCTGCTGAGGCCGATCATTTCTCTCCTCTTTTTGATGGAGTTGAGTATTTAAGTAGTGAAGAAAAGGATTCAATTGACGCCAATAAATTAATAACAATTAATACTGAAAATTTTCTAAAAAGCGTCTTAAAGGGCCTGAATGAGCGCCAAAATTGTTCAGATATGGCAGAGAAAACCCTTTATAAAGAACTTAAGAAAGTGTTTTCAAATCATTCCAAAGGTCAACTTGTTAAGGATATTCTCTACACAGAGAAATATCCCAAAATAAGTATCAATCTAGCTGATTCAATATATGCAGACTGGAGTGTCTTAAATGGCTACCTACTTGGTAAAAAAGGTGCTGCCAATAGTCCGCTGGCCCTCTCACCCCTCATCGTAGTATCTGATGTCACAGTGGGCATTGATAAGTTTGAGCACCTCTTTGGAATGGGTTATCAATATTTTGATCGGGCCTATTTAAGAGGTCACTCTTTAAAGAAGGTTTTAAAGCGTGGGATCTTTTTTGAAAAAACGATTTTAGGTGGAAATATTTTGGCCACAGGAGTTTTTTCGTATGGGGATCTCGCCGCCAATTTTAACGGCATGAGATTTTGGAATCACATGCTTCAAAAAAGAGATGATGTCCTTGGACCTGAATATAATATTGGCCCTTACTTAGAGTGTAGAAATGAAAAATGGGTTCAAGTTAAACCAATCGACTTCTCTCATTACATGGATTACAGCATGGATGAGTCTATCAATTGCTCCAAATTTGCCTCAAAGGGAGCTGTGAAGAAGTATATTAGTAAATTAGCTGAAAATAATCTTGAATGTCCTTTAAGGCCAAATTTTTTGGAAGATATGTTTAAGAAATACTCAAGGCCAACCCCTGGTGACAAAAAAATGCGCCCACTCTCCCATTGGATTTTAAATAGAGAGGGAGTAGAAAAGGTCAGTTATTTAAATGAATTTTAAATTTCTTCAGCTTTTTCAAGGGGTAGTATTAAATCTTTTAGCCCCATAAGCAAAGCATCTGTTGAGGCATAGATTTCTCTATTTATATTTAAAAAAGTAGCAATATCAAGCTCAGAGAGATTCTTTGACTTATAAAACTCATAGATTCCTTTTTGATGGGTATCATGATCAGTGCTATTTAACTTCTTTAGCTCCAAAATTTCCTCAAACTTATGAGAAGAATTATCAAGTCCACGAACCTCATCAATGAGTTGGTAAGTCCTTTCAATTCCTTCTAAAAAGTCCTTTTGGATCGCCATAAATTCATGCTTGGCCGAATTTTCAATACTCTTCATATTGTGATGAATGTCTTTTGCCGACTTTGCTGATCGAGATAAATGATCAATGGCCCTTAGAAATTGTCCAAGGCGCTTAGAATCAATTTTATTAACCTTTTGCTCATTTACTAAAAGAATATAGGAGAGAATTTCGCTTAATTTTTCCTTTAGATGCTCATAACTTTTTAAAAAGTCTATTCTTGAGCGTTTAATGGTGAAGGCCTCTAAATTAGTTGTTAAGAGATCATCTAAGGCCAATTTAAAATCCTTTTCAAGCGCATCAATGGCAGCTTCTGGCATTGTGTGACTTACTTTGTGAATATACTTAGTCAGCCTATGGTTTTTCTCCGGAACCCATTTTTCAAGTAACTGAGAAAATTGTTTGGTAAAAGGCAAAAATAGGAGAATGCCCAAAAAGTTGAATGAACTGTGAAATAAAACAAGGGAATACAAAGGATCATTTGCGCCGAAGACATAGATGACGAATTTGAGAAGTGGTGACAAGAGCAATAATGCTAATGTGTCGGTACCGACATTAAATAGAAAGTGGGCCAAAGATGTTTGCTTCTTTCCAGGCTTTGCACCGAGCCCCGCGAGAAGGCCCGTTATTGTTGTCCCCAGATCGGCCCCTATGATAAGAGCCGCTGCTCCAGGCAGGTTGATAATACCGGCATTTAACGCCGTTAAGGTTGTCATCATTGTGGCCGAACTCGATTGAGTGATAGCTGTAAAAATGAAGCCAAAAATAAAGTAGGCGAATCCCCCAAATCCGTGAAGGGTGGAGACATCTAAAGAAGCACTGACTCCGGACATGGCCTCCTTCATAAAATCAAGTCCCATGAAGAGAATACCAATGGCCGATAAGAAACTAAAAAATGTTTTTCCTTTTGATCCTTTTGGGAGCGCTAAGGCCAAAATTGTGCCTATTCCAATTAAGGGATAGGCAAAGGATTGGATCTTAAATTCAAATCCAATAAAAGTGACTATCCAGCCCGTAAAAGTCGTTCCAAGATTTGAACCAAAGATCACGCCCAGAGCGCTTCTCATCTCAATAACACCGGCCCCGACAAAGGAGATAATCATCAGGGTAACAATGCTACTACTTTGGAGAATAGAGGTGGCCAAGGTGCCCAGCATGATCCCTCTAAGAGGTGTTCTTGTGTAGACTCTAAGAAGCCTTTTTAAGTGGCGCCCTGCTAATTCTGTGAGAGAGCCCTCAATGAGGGACATGGCAAAGAGAAAGAGGCCTAGACCAGCTGAAAAGCGCCATAAATCAAATGCTCCTAAGAAATTATCGAGATTCATATTTACCTATGGAAAAAAGTCCTTAAACTTATAGAGGAGTTTTTAATCAAAGACGCATGAACTGCAAAGAGTGTTGCGTCACTTTTCACCAACACATAAAGGGACCTGATGCTAACTCTACTTCATAATCCACGTTGTTCAAAAAGCCGTGATTCATTAAAAATATTAGAAGAATCAGGAAAACCCTACAAAATAAGAAATTATCAAGAATCTCCTCTAAAAAGAGAAGAGCTTACTGAACTTTTAGAGAAGTTAGATGCTGAGCCCAGTACCATTCTTCGAAAGAAAGAAAATTTAATTAGTGATTTAGGCCTTGATATCGATAGCGAAGACAAATGTTTTGAAGCGATTATCAATTACCCACAACTTCTAGAGAGGCCAATACTCATAGATCAAGATAAGGCGATCATTGGAAGACCCCCTGAGAATATTCTGAATTACTTAAAGGACAGATAGAACACTTTTTAGCGACTAAGAATTTTTACGCTCTAGTAAAGAGGCCAATCCCTTTTTAACTCTTTTCTTCTTAGGAATGGAGATGATTTCTTTTTCTTTCTTCTTTTCGCTAGGAATTGGCTTAAAAGGCATAGACTCATTCTCAATAGCTTGGCTAACTTTTAGAGACCGGCCATCGTAGTCCTTTCCATTTAGGACTCTTAGCGCTTTTTCAAATTCTTCTTTTTTACTAAGCTGAACGAAAGCAATCCCCTTGCTCTTCTTAGTTCTCTTATCTTTTACTACATACACATAAGTGACTTTACCGATATTTTTGAAAAGCTGAAGAATCCCCTCTTCTTTAAGGTGATACGGTAAATTACCTAAATAGAGGGTTGGAATATTTGCATTTTTCTTAGCAACGGCAAATGGGGTTTTCATAAAAAGCCTATGAGATTTAAATCAATTTATTAAGGGTATAAATAGCAGAATAAATAGATTCTTTAATTAAAATTGTAATAACGTAAGGCTTAAAAGGCCTAATTTTGTCCATTCACTAGAGTTTTAGCTCTTAACCTGCCTACCCTAGTAAATACAAAATGTTTACACAGTTACTGGCAAGCAGGTGTCTCAGACGTTTCTGCGATAATCTCTTCTCGAAAACCGATATTGGCGACACCGTTAGAACAGATTGAGCAACGTACTTGGTGCCTCTCTCTAAGAGGAGACCAGTAGCGAGAGATCCCACGGTACTTGCCTCCATTATTCTTACAAGAAATACAGCCATCATTTTTAAGCCACGTCTTAAAAATAGCAAGACCACACTCTATTGAGGTTTTCGGATCATGTAAGGAATTGGCGTCCGTCACCTTACAGCCATTGCTTTTATAGCGACTAGCACTTGCACTTTGAAAAGAAATTTGGAGGAGGCCTCTTGAAGTAACATTTAAGGAACCATCGCCAAAGTTTCCTTCATTATTACTTACGAGGGGATCAAATTTTGATTCTCTTATGCTGAGAGAATTGATGAGGTGAATCCAAAACGCCGTCTTCTCATCCTTATTCTTGCTTGAAAATCCAGGACAAAAATCACTGACATCAGTTATCGATTCATCAAAGAACACTTTTCCATTTTCTTTTATAAACTTCGCTGCATGGGCAGTCCAACTCTGTCCTGGGTTCAGTTCATCCCATCTAAAAGATGAATTCCGAGGTATGAGATCAGCTCTTTCAGCTTTTTCATTAAAGGCCCTTTTGATATAATCTGATTTATCAATTTTCCATTCATAGATAAATATCTTCCTCTTATTTAAATCCTCTATTTCTTGCCGCTCACTTTGATCAAGCCCTTTTGTAGAAATTAATAAGGAGCCAAAATATCGCCCTCTGACAGATCTCAATTCACCTTGGTCGTTATAATAATGGGCGCCTTTGAAAAAGACATTTGGTCGAAAAGAAAACTCATGATTTTCTTCTAACCGATGAGCTGGCTTTAATATCTCCTCACCACTTGGACTCACCTCAATGATGTAGACAGAAGCACCCGCTTTAGAGGTTACTTTTGAAATTGATCGAAAATTTATGTCCGCAGAAAATATGGAAACACTGCAAACCATAGCAAGCAAGGCCGTAACTTTAAGTAAATTCATTAGATTCTCTCCTATCTACCCAGATACTAGCTATTCGTGAGTAAATAAAAAAGGGACCAAGTAAAAGCTTCTCGAATTCAGCTTAGACGGAAGGTTTAACTATCGTAATCCTCTTCAAGAATTTTAATCATGGAGGGAATACTATAGCTCGTTCTGATTAAGGCTTGGCCATTTTTGGCCATTTCGCTCTTTTTCTCAGGTGATCCATTTATGATCTTCTTCTCTATAATGATCCTAAGCTCGCCAGCTGCCTCTCTCTCATGAGCGTTGAAGGTGTAACCCGTCTTTCCATTCATCAGGATGTCAGACACCCCTCCAACCGATCCGCCAACAACGAGAGTTCCTTGAATCATGGCCTCTGCAACGACGAGTCCAAAAGGCTCGGGAATGGTCGAAGTATGAAAGAAAACATCAGCTGCATGATAGAAAGTCCCAAGGTTTTTTTGAAAAGGAATAAATTGAATAATTCCTTTTGAAACCAAGTTTTGAGCAAGATCATGAATCTTCTGCTCATAGGCCTTATCAGTCTCTCTCTTTGCTTCACCTATTATTAAATATTTAACTTTTGCTACAAGCTCTGGCCTCTCATTGAATAATTGTATGAGGGCCAAGATTGTGGACTCATAACCTTTCCAACTACAAATCCTTCCCGCACTTAGAAATAAAAACTCCTGACTGGGATTTAGATATTTTTGTCTTAAACTTAGAGATTCCGTGGGATCAACTTCAAGAAATTCAATACCGTAATTAACAATAAGATCTTCTTTCAAAGACCTATTTAAATAACTCGTTTTATGATGTTCTGTTTGAAGATAAGTGGAATTAAAATAAATTCGATCACTGCTAAAAAAAGAGGCCATTTTATCAAGGATTCCTCCCACAGGGCCATGCTGAAACCAAATATTCACGAAGGTTTTCTTAAGCATCGTTAACGCCAAGAATAGATGAGCATAAGGCATCGTTGAATTAATAACATCTGGTTTTAACTTCTTTATAAAAGACCTGGCCTCAATCAAGGCCTTAATAAGTGCCACTGGATTTTTAAGACGAAATTGATTAACAAGAACGTAGTGATTGATACCTAAGTCTTTGACGATATCGACCAACTCACCATTATTAAGAAATAGTATATAAGGCGCATAATTTCCAAAGCTTTTATGGCCAATGCATGCATTTAGAACAAAGCGCTCCGCACCACCTAGATAGCCATTGGGCGAAATATACAAGACTTTTTTCGACAACTTTTAACTCCTTCCATAGAGTTATTATCGCCTTTAATAAGAAAAAATAAAAGATATCAATTAAAGATCATCAAAGCGTTGATCGTATTCAATATTGTGATAAACCTTCACCACATCTTCATCACTCTCTAAGAGATCAACAAGCTTCATAATGGCGAGGTAAGTCTCATCATCTACTTCTTTGTAAGTTGTAGGAATTTGCTCTAAACAGGCCTCTTCAGGAGAGACATCAAGCTCTTCTAATTTTTTAGAGATATTACCAAATGATTCCATAGGCCCTGTGATGCAAAAGAATCCATCTTCAATCTCAATATCTTCTGCACCCGCATCAATCATTTCAAGAGTAAATTCATCTTCATCAAGTTCACCAACGGGAACTTCAAAACTGGCCTTCCTATTGTAAATAAATTGTAAAGAACCCGTTGTCCCTAAAGAGCCATTTACCTTATTAAAGTAGAGACGAACATTAGCGACGGTTCTCGTTGTATTATTTGTAAAGGACTCAACTAAGACGGCCACACCATTTGGTCCATAGCCTTCATAGATGACTTCAGCATAACCATCATCATCCCCACCGAGGCCCTTCTTAATGGCGCGATCAATATTATCTTTGGGAACATTATTTTTCTTACACTTTTCCAGGGCCAATTTTAAAAGAAAATTACTACTGGCCTCAGATCCACCCGATTTAACGGCCCTTGTCACTTCAAAAAGAATTTTTGTGTAAATCTGACCACGAAGCTTGTCGGCCGCACCCTTTTTCTTAACAATATTTGCCCATTTACGTCCCATAATGCCCTCGAATAAACTAAAAATGTCGTTATTTTGCTCTATAATATACCTTAGTAAACACAAGGAACCAATAATTAGAATCCGATACTCTTTAAAAATAACGCTTCTAGTAAGAAAGTATACATAGGAAAAGTTTTAATTTGAAGAATCTAAAAAGAATACAATACTCTTATAATGCAGCTGAATACTATTGCCATCAAAACCCACCACAGAAGATTTTGAATTCCCTTAACTTCTATTATCAGGAAAATTAGACCTATGCTGGCAAAATTTATTAAGGAAGAGCATGAAATTGAAAAGAGCTTTAAAGAGGAAAGTTCTACTGAGACCATCTGTATTGAATTCATAGGGACTGTAAATAATTCTGTGCTTTGGACTGATTGAGTCATTCAAGTCAAACTTATAACTATAGGAGTTTGATTATGAACACAGAAAAACAGTCCAAAAACCTACTAGCAAACATTCACAGTCTGGATGATCTTTTTG
>JAIPEG010000030.1 GCA_021737405.1 Bacteriovoracaceae bacterium | reverse complement strand
CAAAAAGATCATCCAGACTGTGAATGTTTGCTAGTAGGTTTTTGGACTGTTTTTCTGTGTTCATAATCAAACTCCTATAGTTATAAGTTTGACTTGAATGACTCAATCAGTCCAAAGCACAGAATTATTTACAGTCCCTTTTTTGATATCCTATCGAGCGCTTCATCTATCTTTTGCGACGATTTCCCTTAAATTTGTTTTATTTCTTACGGCCAATTATATTTTCCCTAGTAAAGAATCAATCGTTGTTCCCTTTATCTTCATAATTGGCTGGTCTTTTGGCGGTATTTTAGAGGAAAGAAATACCTTCAGGTTTTCCTTTAATCAAATAATCACTTCCCTTCTTATCAACATTCTTATTTTGTATTCTCTTTTATTCTTTTATTCTTTCCCCATTATCTTTAACATCATGTCATTTTCAATAGCACTCCATTCAGGCGTTCTTCTTATCAGGTTATATAAAAACGAGGTTTTTTCAAAGATCCTGTTCTCAGATCTTTTAGGGGTCATTTTAGCCTATTCATTAATTTACTTTTTCCTTGGTATTTTTCACCTTGAATCAATATTACTCGGTGTAATATTTCTTCTCACGTTGAACCTCATTAAAGAAAAGAAGCTAATCCTTATCTATTCAGTTGTAGGGGTCTCTTGCCTTATTTCTCAACAAAGAACCTTCATTATAAATTTTAAAAATCTAAAAAGTTTACAAGAAAATGTAGAAAGAACACCAAATAAGCCTTTAAGAAATGGAGTCCTTGCCGAGAAGGCAAAGCTTGTCGATTATTTATACAGCAGATGGTCTCTCCATGAGAGAGTGGATGTCTACCACGAGAAACAAAAAGACGAATACATTTTCTATGTAAATAACAAGGCCTGGACAAAGATTTCAGTGAATCTTCCTTATTTTTGGTTCTTAAGTGTTTTAAAAAAAGGTGACTCACTCTTTGATATTGGCACGGGAACAGGTCAAATTATATCCTATGCCCACACAAAAGGACTAAAGGCGACTGGTATCGAGTTAAACGAGGCAACATACCGTTTGGTAAAGGATATGTTTCCTGATCATTACAAATCCCTAAAGCTTGCCGGTGAATATATTTTTGGTGAAGGAGTTTATCATCTCAGAAATAGCGCTAAAAAATATGACATGATATCATTACTATTTTCAAATTATAGTGCACAAAATATATCCGAAGTTCTTCAAAAAGAAAAAGTTTTCACCCTCGATGGTATGGAAGTAGCACTCAGCGCGCTTAGCAAGAACGGTATCCTTATTTATAGAACAAAGGATAGAAAAGCTTTCCCAAGCTACATAACGAATATCACGTTAAAAAATATAATGGCGATAAGGAATTCAACAAACCCTAACATTGACTATTTCCTAATCCATACCCAAAGGGGCACAAATACCCCCTACGTCAACACCAATATTATTGTCAGCCCGAGTAAAATAGGCCCTGAAAGAAAAGGGGAATTTTTAGATTTCTGTGCCCAAGAACTCCAATGTGAGATCAACAATTTAAATGAACCAGAAAAAAGCCAATTAGTTCATTGGGATAAAAAAATGGTTTTGAACACAGTCCATAACGAAGAGATTATTGGAAAACCTATCCACTTTTATTTAAAGTTAATACTCCCAACAATGATATTCGTCTTAACTTTATTCTTTCTTCAACGTAAGAAATTTTCTTTCACATTTACGAGTCTTACTCTTGGAATACTTTACGGTGGTCTTCAGTCAACTTATATAATTATACTCAGAGACTCTTTCCACAATACTTTTATGAGCTATTATTTTGTGACTTTCATTATGTTAATTTCAAGTATTATTGCGATTATCGTTTCAAAATACGTGACTAAAATCAGACTTAGACTTATGTTATTTGGCCTATTCTTTTTTACGATATTGCTGTTTTTTATTACTGACACTGTAACGAGACTGACTCTTCTATCCTTCTTTTCTTTCTTTTCGACTAGTTCTTTTTATTATCTCTTAAAAAGATCCAAACAGAACTTGTATCAAATGGTCATCGTCTCAAATAACCTAGGCTTTATTCTTTCATATCTAGTATCACTCATTTACATTACACTTTATCTCTAAAATCTTTTTAGGAAGTAGAAATTTATAACTAAATGATAGTTAGAGAATCAAATGAGAAGCGTGGTCGATAATTTAAGGATCGAAGGTCATCAAGCTTAGATGTAAAATGAATAAAACCTTGCCATTGTTTCTCGTCAGGAGAAATACCAATAAGTTTTGATATCTCTTTAAGGCGACGGTTTTCACTTAGATTAAAACTATTCAGATTTTTATTAAATTCTAGTAAGGCAAACTCAGTAATATTTTCTGGTATCTTTCGTATATCCAAGCAAGCAGGATCATCAAGAATAGTAAGAGTAGGCTCTGGCCAATCTTTTTTTATACAAAAAGAGAACCACTCTGGCATATTCAAAAAATTATAATTCTGAACTGTTGTTTGTACTTCTATATTAAAACTTTCTTGTAGTAGCATATCAACTGATGCCTCTATATCATTAAATAAAGAGGGCGCCCTAATGTAATCATTAAGCTCCCCCATAGCATCAATTGAACATTTAAATTGAACGTTCTTAAAATTCCTTAAGGTATTTAGTAATTCTGACTCCAACGCTACCACATTAGAATTTATTTTTATTTTAATATCCTCTCCGCCGCGAGATAGTAGAAGATTTAACAATCTAATATTCGCTTTTATTAAAGTTGGCTCCCCTCCCGTAAGATAAATTTCTTCAATTTCAGTGTGCTTTAAAATCTCGTCAATCCATGCCTCATTTTTTTCCGGCCAATCTAATACTTGAAAAGATTCGTTTTCAAACATATATGGAGCCTCTTTAATCCAAGAACTACTGCTCCATGGATTGCACATCCTGCACCTTAGATTACAAAGATTACCAAGTCTCAAGTCGATATATTGAATTGGAAACCCTTCTAAATCATTTGATTGTTCTGGAGCCAAAAGTTCAATTTTCTGAGTAGTCTCCCAATATTGTTTACGATAACTTTCACGAGAACTGGGGACGCCTTCATCCTCTAACTCATAACAAGTTTGGCAAACAGAGGGTCTTTTACCTAAGAGCATTTGCTTTCTGACTTCATTATAAAAATTCCCTCTTCTTACATTATCAAATTTATTTTTGTAAATTTTCAAGCTAGAACCATCTTTTTTGACTTGATTTTCTTGGTCAACAGAATTACAGCACAAGCGATAGGTACCACTCGAAGTCGTCGCTAAGTGATTCCAAGGGAGGGGGCAAATAGTTTGAGATTTATCTTTATTCACTTTCAACCTTTACGTAAAAATTTTTCTATATCGGTATAAAACAATGAGACTTAAGACCTAAGATGATGAGTGCAATCGGTCAAGAAAGGCGGCATGTTCCTCAAAATCCTCACGGGTGACTTCGCTATCCTGACTTAAGAGACGTTCTAATGAATGAAGCCCTGTTAACTCATAGGGAGAGAGGATTTCACCGAGAGTCGTTTTTATCCGATCAATTTTTTCTAGGGCGACCTTTTTGGCCGATTGCCCTAAGGACTTAGCAGAAAGCGTTTTTGGCTCATTTAAAAAATCAAGGACGATCATAATATCTTTACTTAATTCTACTTTTATGAATTGATAAAGCTTATCCAATTCGTGAACATTCATTGAGGAAGCAAGTGCACTAATTGATAGTGTAAAAGGCGCTCCCATATCTCTTACTTGGAATAAGTTTCTTTTAATGAGCTCCCAACTTGAGCCAAAGCGAACAGTTTCAAGTAGATCACCAATGGCATCTAGACTTACTCCAATCGCCACTTCTTTAAATTCTCTTAAGAGATCAAAAGTTTCTTTGGGTACTTGCATGAGATTAGTATCAAAGCGAACTTTAACTCTTCTTGCTTGACCAGTTTTCACTAAATGTTTTAATAAAATTTTCATCTCTTCAATCAACAGGGGTTCTCCACCACTGAAGTAAAGACTTCTTAAATTATTACTCATTAACGAAAGCTCTCGCCAGAATTCTTCCTGTTGATACCAGTTATCAATTTTTTTAGAGTCTCTTAAGGATGATTCATAGAGAGAGTTCAAAAGCGGACTTTCCTTCCACTTATCATCTCTCTCTAAATCTTTTTGGAATCGTGATGAATACAAGGCATTACACATGCGACAGCTTAGGTTGCAAAGATTCCCTAAGCGCAATTCGAATGAAATGGGCAGGCCGTCTTTAATTTCTCCTGCATTCTTTTGTGAAAGAGTGACATTATGTTTTGTGATCTCACCCCATGATTCATTCTTCCATAGCCTCGTCGACTTCTTATCAAGCTTTTCATCCTCTATACATTTAGCACAGCCAGGAACACTCTCTCCTCGATTAAATGTTTCACGTAGATTACTCATCTCTTCGGAGCGCCACGCCTTCAGAAAAGATTTTTCTTTGAGAATTAAACGGTCCCCACTAGCACAGCATGGCCTCAACTTTCCATCTGGTTTACTACTCAGCTGACCAAAGGGAACAAGGCAATAAGGCGATTTTAGATCATTCGTCATTTTGTTATTTTATCAGATAGTCCATGGATAAAAATAATAAATAACCTTCTAATTATCAAAATTAATCTCCTAGAACGAAGCTATCTTATCATAATGTAAGGTTTTTGGTTAAAAATTGCCATTGGTCTAGCTTTTTTCGTTTAACGAAATAGCCTTCATAAATGTCAGTTTTCGGGTGTTCTTTAAGTTTTCCTTGAGCATTTATTAAATCATCTGAAGACAATCTTTGGATAGAGAGCTCCTTTGGATATTCAAGAACAGTAAAGCTCCATGATAGGTTTTGTTGAATACAGAAATCGATTATTGTATCCACATGAAAAATGTTGTCCTTTTGAATAGTAGTATGAATATTGAATTCAAATTGAGGAAAATCTTTAACTATTGTTACCCATTCTTGAATATTTTTTTCTATGAATTTCCAAGATATTCCAGGCCTAATTTTTTCAGCGACGTTCTCAACACCATCAATACTGAAGTCAATGCATATTGAATTAAAGTCTTTAAGCAAGTTGATAAGATTAGTGCTTTTTCCAACAGAACCATTAGTGGCGAATGAAAGTTCAATATTTCCTGGTGTGGCAACAGATTTAATCCAGTGAATGATTTCAATAAAGGATTTATTAAGTAAAGTTTCTCCTCCCAGTAGTCTTAAAGATTTAAGGTAACTTAGGTCTAATTCTTTAAAATCTTCTAATGAGCTACCTTCGGTAATCTCTGTTGAGCCGCTAATTTCGCTTTGCCACAGACTACTTAGCTCGGGGCCACACATTATACACTTCATATTACAGCGGTTACCAACGAAGAACTCTAAATCTTCTAATTGAACATTCTCTTTTTCAACCATGCCTCTACGTTGGCGCATGCTTTTAAGACCTACAGCTTCCTCTTTTTCACATGTAAGGCAGCCATCAGGAAAATCTCCAGAAGAAAACTTCTCTCGTAAATCACTAAAGAATGCGCCATTTAAAACATCACCCTTTTTTAAATCGAGTATCGTAGGGATATTATTTTCTTTCGTGGGATTAAATCTACAACAAGGCAAGACTAGATGGTCATGTGAAATGACCATTGCCGATTTTGTTAAGTTACAATGGAGTTTCTTAGAATTTTTTCCCATTTTTTTTAGTATATTAATTAGACTATAATTTCGCTTCCAATTTCTCTGTGTTTTTATTCATGTGTTCATAGATTGTTTCTGAGATAACATTATGTCCTTCTTCGTTAATATGACCAAAGTATTTATTGATTTCAAAGGCATTAATATTTACCGAAGAAATGTCAATACAATCATTCTTTGGGCAAATTTTTGAATCACGAAGGAAGACCGAATGCCGTGAAAATATAATCAATTCTCTCTTTTTCTCCTTAAATATACTTCTAAGAGTGATTAATGATTTTTTGAAGGAATAAAACTCATCAGTTTCTTCTACATTTTCAAGGTTTGAGCCTGATCCATACTTCCAATATTGGTAGTTTAAATAAAACCATCTAAAAGCAATTTTAAATGATCTTGAAAAATCTACATATTTTCTTATCTCCCATATGCTTTGAAGTTCTTTATTAGGGTATCCCATTTTAGGCGCCTCATATCCTACGCCTGTTTTTTTATAGTAATATTTATGGTTACCAAAGATGTCGTAGGGAAAGAAAATCTCACTCAATCCACTCTTTTGAACCTCTAAAAGAGAAATCTTGCAGTTAAACTTTTTGTTCGCCTCGACAAGGGTATGCAAGACTTTTGCAGGATCTGCCCCCCCAATTCCGAAGTTGTAAGTAGGTTTTTGTAACTTTTTTTCTAATAAGCTCGAGTAAGTACCTTTATCATTCACTCCTGCCCCTAAAACCCTTGAGCCTCCAAAAATACATATACAGTTCTCATTAACACAGACTTTATTTTTTTCCTCAGATTCTCTAAACCCATGAGAATTAAGTTTATAAAGCACATGCTTATCTCCTATTCTCACTTTAATGACACTATTGATCAGGTCAGCACGAGAAACTAGGCTCAATGCTTCTGTATTTGACAATTCACTTTTTGTCTCTTTATGATGAGATACTACTAACTCCAAGTATTTCGTTTCAATATAGTAGAGATAGAACTCAAACGTTGCGAAGCTAATTCCTAGAAAAAGCAAGCTTATGAGAGCAGCAGATTGGAATTCAAACTGAAATATCTTCATACAATTAAAACTTTTTTCTTCATCGTCACTTTCTTCTTTGTGGTCCTAGAAGTTTTAAGTTGGGTGACCGTACAATTCTTTCAAGTATACAATGTTGAGATTACAAAATACAGCTTAAACCATAAAGTAAGCAGCTCGAATCCTCTTATTGGCTTCATTCATCGCCCAAATACAAGCGGAACATATATGGGGGTAAAACTGAAATTTAACTCACTTGGTTTAAGAGAAAGTGAATTTTCACCCAAAGATCTAAATGAAGCTGATGTTTTCCTCGGTGACTCACTTACTTTAGGCTGGGGAGTAAAGGAAGAAGAAACATTTGCTAAGCAATCTGAAATACTTATGAAATCAAAGGTCATAAACCTTGGTCATGGAAATTATAATGTTGAGCGCTCGGCAAATTTTTTAAAAGTCTTCCTTGAAGAAGTTGGAGTTCCAAAATCAGTTAGTTTTTTCTATTTTATAAATGATGCTGAAGACCTTCCTAAATTTGAAAATTCCAAATGGTATCATCATTCAAATCTACTTATGCTCGGCCATATTTCTTTCCAAGGATTTGGCAAAGTCAAAGATTATAAAGATTATTATAAATCACTTTATATAGAAGAATCTTCCGGACTTAAAAAGGCTAAAAAATCCCTATCACTACTAAAAAATCTATCGGAGAAATATGGTTTTAGTTTTCAAGTCTTTATTTTACCAGAGCTTCATCAGATTTCGCCTTACCCGTTTAATCAGGAACACCAGGCAGTAGCGAATTATCTCTTGGAACAAAATGTGAAATACTGGGATTTAACAGACCAGTTTCTTTCTTATCAAAAAGAGCCTAAAGAGCTCTGGGTATCAATTGATGATGCTCACCCTAATGCTAAGGCCCATAAAATCATTGCCGATTTTGTATCAAAGAAATTAATCATGCAAAGGATATCGCATGCTTCTGAATAAAAAAGTTTTATTATCAATAGTATTCATAGCTATTCTATTAATCTGCCTCTTCCTATTTGATAACTATTATAATCATCGGCCATTTTTATATCAAAGAGGTTAAACCAATCTACCTGTAGTTTGATTGAGGTAATGTTATGAAAAAAAGAATATCATACCTGGCGATCTTTCTTATTGTTACGATTGGTGCATTAGAATTTACGGGTTTTATCGCAAGCCGATTTCAGAGCTTACCAAAAGAAATCACAACTGGTGAACTCTATCAAAATGACCCCAACCTAACACTTTTAACCTGGGTACAAAAATTTAACTCTCATCCCTTTTTTGGATATATTGAAAAAGGCAATGATCTAAAACTTGAACGCCTTAAAATTGAAAAAACGTCAAAACAATTTGTTATATTATTAACAGGTGGATCCCTCTCCTATATGTTTGGTAGCACCGTTCAGGACAGCTTTCCAGGCCACTTAAAATCAAAGATCCCAAGCCTTCAAAATTATGAGATAATTTTTTTAAATTTGGCCCTAGCTGCAGGGAAGCAACCTATGCAGCACAATATCCTTACATATCTTTTAGAGTCAGTAGATTTAGTCATCAATTTAGATGGCTATAATGATGTCAGTCCTTTTCCTGGAGAAAGAGTAATTCCTTTGGAATATCCTGCTTTCTGGTTAAGATTTTTCTCTAAAGAATTAGGTAATCAAAATTATCGATATGCTGCTGAATTATCTAGATCTATATATATTTATATTAACAATCTACCATTAAGATTTCCTATATTAAAGGCCAGCCACGCCTATTATTATTCCTGGAGGGCCCTTAGATATCTACTGTATAATTCTTTTAACCGTTTATCTAAATCCTATCTAAAGAGCTGTGAAAAGTTACCTGTTTCTATTCTTAAAGAAGAGAACTTTTTAAATAGACGCTTAGATATTTGGAAAAAGTACACTGAGCTATCAACAGTTGTATCAAAACACCATGGAGTACGGTATTTCTCTTTTGTTCAGCCAAATCAATACTTACCAAACTCAAAAGTTCTAACAACACAAGAAATCAAAGTTGCCATTGACTCCACCGAGAAGAACCAACAAGAAGAAAGGATGATATCTCTACAAAAAGCAGCTTCTGAAATGAAAACCAGTGGTCTACCTGTCTTTAGCTTAATGAATATTTTCAAAAAGACACAAAATACCGTCTATATAGATGGCTGTTGTCATATAAATAAATATGGTGATTCTTTACTTGAAGAAGAAATCATTAGGATTATTGCTAAGCACTGGTAATCACCTAAGGGAAAAACATTGAAAAATATTCTAGTATTAGTTGTAGTATTTTTAATCATTGAAGGATTAAGTGGGGCATTTTTCTATTTTAACTCTAGCGTCGATAAAGAACATAATGGAATAAATACTCCCATAACATCATTAAAAAGAAATAAAGATTCAATATATGCTCATCCATATTTTGGATACCTTTCGCACGAACAATTTGAAGCACAATTTCACTCAGAAGCTAAAAAACAAATCCCCCAAGTAGAACTAAAAAATACCGGTCCCCTTACAAATGAAATAATCAGAATTGCTTTACTGGGTGGATCTGTTGCTGACGACCTATTTTCTTATATCAGAAACTCGCAAAGCTTAATTGGCCCTTGCAAGGAAAAAAGCATTGTCATCAAAAATCTCTCCCAAAGAGGAGGAAAACAACCTCAACAGTTTCATCTTTCACTTCACCATTTAGATAAATTTGATGTGGCGATTAATGTCGAAGGACTCAATGAAATCCTTCAAACACCAGGTCGTAATTTCCCTATAGAGTATCCCATTCATTCTCCTTTATTATTTCCCTCGACCCCTGAAAGAATTAGAGAGGTTACTTCCCATACCGCGCAATTGTATAGCTCGAGAGCTTCCTTTGATTATTGGAAGGAGTTACCTTTTCAAACGCCCAAGTTAATATCTTATCTAATATATTCAATTGCTCTTAATAAAAGTAGGGATCTTGAAAATAGATTAAACGAGTCATCTAAAGAAAGTATGCAAGAGAAAATAAACGTTTGGTTTAAATACTCACTCCGACAAAGAAAGCTTTTAGAGTCACAAGGAAAAAAAACCATTTTAATTTTTCAACCCATTCCGTTTCTTGCGGCAAAAAATTTAGGATTTGCTGATCACTCAATGAATAAAGCAGAAAAGCAGAAGAAGTATTACCTTGAGGGAAAGAGGGTGATTATCAAGCACCACTCTATAGAGTTTAAAAATTGGATCGACTTAAATACAGAAGAGATGGAATGGAAAAAAGAAAGCCAATTTGCAGATGTTTATGGTCACTTCAACATTACAGGACAGCAAAGCTTATTTTCAGCTATTTTAAAGATCTTTCTTCGTGAGCAACTTTGCGAAATATCATTCTAATAGTGACTTCCATAAGCTTAACTTACTTCAAAGACCTTCTTACAATAACCCAGTTTACAATCTCTTGATATGGGATGGATCGCTCCCTAAGTTCTCTTAAGATTATTTCTCGAGTCTCTCTTTTTTTCGAATTCCCCCAAGGTACAAGCATAACTAAAACACCGCTAAAACTAAGATGTTTATACCAAAAATTAAAATTATTCATAATATTGTCATACTCACTTCCAATATCAAAAACACATAAATCTACATTTTCTGTAAAAGTACTAGGAGGAGATTTCTCAATTATAAGTTCAGCTCGTCCTGACAGATTTTCCGCTAAGGTATTAAGACAAACATACTCCTCATCATGAGGGTTTTTAAGTTCAAAGGTATATACCTTTGCCCCCTTAAAGGTATTGATAAGTACTTCTGTTCCACCTCCATTAAAGGCACCAATTTCAACAATAACATTTGTATTTTTTTCAAATGAGATTTTATCTAAAAACTCATCGTAAGAGCTAGAAATTCCATCTATAAAACCGAGACTGCCCTGACTATCAGTTAGATTTCGGTAAAAGAAACTGTTCATGATTTTTTTTATATAATGAAAACGAAACTTCACTTTAAAACCAACTCCAGAAATAAAGAAAACTTGAAGTATTTCTGAATATTCTATCCCCTTACCCTATCCAGGTCACTTAAAATTGTCATTTATGGAATCCATCTATATTCAGGGCGACTTATTCAAATAATTCTTAAAATACATTATACTAGACTTTAAATCTATTGCTTTTCACGGTAGTAAGAATATCTACTTTGGTCCTTGGAGTTAACTTTGTCCTTTCTTAAATACTTTCAAGGCTATCCCGAAAATATCCTACTTCAGATCGATCAGTTAATTCAAAGTGGTAAGTTGAAAAGCTATTTATTAAATAAATACCCAAATCCTCATGAAATCAATACCGATAAACAACTCTACCAATTTACAAATGAATTAAAGAAAATGTACATGAGCAAGGCTCCTCCATTAAGTAAGGTAGTTTATGAAAAGCAAAATGACCTAGTCTTAAATGCCCTAGGAACCCATTCTTTTGTTAGTAGGAACCATGGTGGAAAACTTAAGAGTAAGCATGAGATAAGAATTTCTTCAGGCCTTCGTCTTGCTCCAAAAGAGATGTTAGAAATGCTTGTCGTTCATGAACTCTCGCACTTCAAAGAAAAGGATCACAACAAGGCCTTTTATAAACTTTGTGAATATATGCTTAGCGACTACCACCAGATAGAGTTTGATCTCCGATTATTCCTCGTTCTTACAGATCAAGGGGAAACTCTCTACTAAAGGCTTTCATACGGATCCAAGCTTAATACCATTTAGTCGATGACTTTGACTTATTTTTTTATGAGTTGAAGATTTGGAATGAGTGGGTAAGTTATTTGATCAGTAACCAAAGCAAATAGTTTATAATTCCTTCCCTCTTGATCTTCAATATTGAAAGTATATTTACCCGATGGCAATACTTTATAAAACTCGCCTTTTTCAAATACAAAAGCCCCCATATCTTTATTTATGGCATTAAGAATTTTAACCTTTCCTTTCATCAAAGGATCTTTAAAATAAAAACCTGCTCCTTGATGGATTTTCATAAGAAAAGAGAGAAGCGCTTTCTTATTGTCTTGATAATAATTGGGAATCTCAGAGTAGCTAGGCCATTTATTATTTGAAAGTTCAATCGTTACTTGAAGATCATTATGCCAATTGTAGCTCCAGTCTTGCATTCCCCCATCCACGTGATACCAGCGAAAGCCATTGGTTACTCCTTGAGCGAAGCGAGGGTTATCATAGAATCCTGGTACAGTAGAAGCATAGAGAAGGCTAAGGTCACGTATCAAGTCTGTCAGGGGGGCTGGATCTCCTGTTGTGTCCCATGGGTAATTAACAACTTTGGAGCCTCCGTGAAAATTTGCCGATAAGGAGAAGTGCCGACTCTTTTGCCAATTCATTACCGCTTGAGTTTCGGGCTCCCTTCCTTTCACCGTATTCACATTGTCTGACGTTGTGAAATCAGGGAAATTTCTATTGAGATCTTGCCAGTGATCATTTCCCCGGCTCTTTGTTGCCGAGCCATCAGGGTTCATCGTTGGCATGATAAATATTTCCGTACTGTTTATGATATTTACAACATCTTTTTCCCCTGCTCTATAACGATTCACGAGATCTTCAATAAAAAGAACAAGCATATCCCTACCGACAATTTCATTCCCATGCATATTACCGATATATTTAAACTCAGGCTCAAATTCATCTATAGCAACATTATCCGAAATTTTTACGACAAAGAGCTCTCTATTTTTTGAAGATTTACCAATACTAAAACTTTGAAGAATATCAGGATTTTGATCAACTAGGATTTTCAAACGTGAATAGATTTCCTCTGGATAGGGATATTCTCCAAAATTCTTATCCAACCCCTCATCAAGTGGGACGTACTCAAGTTTTAAGTCTTTTAAATACTGCTCCAACCCCTTTGGACCATAGAGTTCATAACCGGCTGAATTAGGATGATCGATGGCGAGGTTTTGTTCCGTAAAAGTCTTTATATATGATTGATCTTCATCATATACGAAGAACCCCACCTCGACAGATGAATGCCCAAAAGAGTTCCCTATAAAATTGAGGAAAACCAGTAGTATATAAATGGGAGTTAAACTTCTCAAATTCATGGTTAAAATTTACCATTTGATTAAAGGAAAATCGCGATAAGTAAGTTTAAGTTAGTCCAAGGTATACTTTTTACTTTCAATACCTGCATCGATCACTATTTTTCTCCAAAATGTTTGCAAGGCGGCTTTATATAGCTCTTTACAATCTTAATTTGAGAGTTTGCAGGTAAGTCGATGAAATTATTCATTAAGCTAGGACAAATCCTCTTAACTTTAATCAAGTATCAAGAAACCGGGCTTTTAAACCGAAATGTCATCATGAATACACTTAAAATACTCTCTATTTTAACTTGCTTTATATTGCCTCTATCGTGCTTTGCAGATTCAGACCTAGGGCCCATTCAACATCCCATAGGTGCCGGTTTTGTGGAAGGTAACCCCGAAATGAGAGAAAGAGCTCGACAACGCTTTGATAATTTAAGAAAGCGTAGAGCTATCGAATTAGGCTTGGAGATAAATGCGACCTGGGAAGAAATAAACAATCGCATTCATCAATTAGGAGTTCTAAAAAGACAAGAAGAAGAGGACATCAATATTAATGACGAAAGTCGACATCAAGAACGAGAAAATGAAGAAACTTTACCTAACTCTCTCCCTCAAAGTAATGAAAGAGGTAGACCTCGATAGAAATCGATCGAACTTGATCTAAAAAAATACTTACCTAAAATATCACTTCGATTTATTATTAATTTCCTGGATCAGCTCAGTCTGTAGTTGTTGAATCTCAAGTAGTCTTTGCCATTGATGCGAAGAAAGCTGATCGAGTTTTGTCTTGAGATGTCTGATTTCAAGCTCAGCTTTTAAGTTTACTTTATAATCCATTTCAGCTTGAAGTCTATCTTTAGCTGCTTGGCGATTTTGGCTCATCATAATAATGGGTGCTTGAATTGAGGCAAGACAAGAGAGTATTAAGTTTAAAAGTATAAACGGATAAGGATCAAAATTTTTGTTAAGTAAAGATATAGAATTAATAACTATCCATATACCAAGCATCGAAAAAAAAATTATTATAAACTTCCAACTTCCCCCAAATTCTGCGATTTTGTCAGAAAGCTTATCTCCGAAAGTTATTTTACCTTTGAATAAGTCATTAATATTTTCAGAGATAGCTTCATGCTCTCTTAAACTCAATATTACGGATTGTTCAATTTCACTTATTTCATTTTGGTCTTGAGAGATTGAAGCCTTGATATACTCGGAACGATAATGATTAAGATCTTTGAAACAAATAAATTTCTCCTCATTCCAATCTAAACACTTATTTTTAATTAACTTTCCAACATTTGGAGTTACCAGGCCATAAGGAGTGAGATCCTCATGAGGGAAATCCTTATGGCAAACAAAGCACTCTATTGTTTTTACTTTATCCATTTATCCTCCATTGTAATAATTCTTACCCCTCTCTCGATCAACTATAGGGGCCAAGAGATAATAAAGGAATCAACAATTCACAAGAAATTTAAAAAAAAATTGTTTCAATATTTTTCTATTAAGAAGTAAACTTCAATTAAAAGTACTAAAGAAAGAGGTTTGTATGACACCGAAGGCCAAGAAGGTTCCCTTTAAAACTCATCATCACGGCCATGAGCGAGTCGATCATTACCACTGGCTTCGGGACGAAAATTGGCAACAGTTTATACAGGGAAATCTTGATTTTAAAGATCCGGATGTTGAAACCTATATCAAAGAGGAAAATACATATACAGATATTACAATGAGAGAAACTGAAGCCCTTCAAAAAGAGCTTTATGACATCCTTGTATCTCGAATTAAAGAAGATGATGAAAGACCACCTATGAAACACGGCGAGTATTACTACTACTCTCGAATTGAAAAGGGACAAAACTATCGTTTTCGTTGCCGTAAAAAAGGCAGTCTCGACGCTCCAGAAGAAATTTATCTTGATGAAAATAAGGAGGCCGAGGGAAAAGGTTACTACTCTATTGGCACCAGTCTCCGTTCAAAAGGAGATCGTTTTCTCCTACTTTCTGAGAACAACACGGGCTCGATGGTTTATTCCGTTCGAGTTAAAGATCTAGAAGAGAATAAGTATCTTCCTTGGACGATTGAAAACAATACTGGAAGTGTATGCTGGTGTGCCGATTTTGAGCACATTTACTATGTTGAGCGCCACCCCGTAAATGGACGGGGTCAAAAACTTTTTCGCATGAACATTCATGCAGGTCCCGCTTCTAAGGAGCTCGTCTTTGAAAAACCCGATGAGCTCTCAAATCTTTTCTTCGATCTCTACTCAAGTGCAAACAAAGACTATATTTTCTTGAATTTACTAGACACCAATTCTAACGAGGTCTACTACTTGGATGGAAAAGACCCAAAAGCGACACCAAAACTTTTTTGGAAATTAAAAGAGCACACGATTATTAATCCCGACTTTTGTGAGGGCTCTTTCTATATCGTTAGTAATGAAAATGGTTTAATTAACAATCAACTTTTTACTTGTAGTGAAAATCACATTGAACGTGAAAATTGGAATGAACTTATCGAACACAGTGAAACCCACTTTTTGGAGTGGTTTGATCTATATAGAGGGTATTTAGTTTATAAAATGACCAATAATGAATTGGCCCTTCCTGAACTTTACGTTTATGACCTTTTGAAAGGTGAAACGAGAGAAATCTCAATGAAAGACGCTGCCTATAGTATTGGTTACTTGGGTGCATTAGAGTTTGAAAGCCCAACTGTCCAGTTCACTTATCAATCTCCGATTGCTCCTGAAGAAGTCAAGGAGCTTGACCTCGCTTCAGGAAGAACAATCGTCATTAAGCAAGGTCACTGCCCCAACTTCGATACTGACCACTATGAAGTAGAGCGCGTTTTTGTGCCCGCTCATGATGGAGAAGAAATTCCTTTAACCATTGTGACTAAAAAAGGATTTAAAAGAGATGGCAAAGCTCCTCATTTTCAGTATGCCTATGGCTCTTATGGAATGTCGATGCCTGCCTATTTCTCATCTACCATCTTTGCTTTAGTTGATAAGGGCTTTAGCTTTTCTATCGCCCATATTAGAGGGGGCGCTGATAAAGGGTATCAATGGTATCTAGATGGAAAAATGCTTAATAAAATCAACACTTTTAAAGATTTTATCTCTTGCTCCCAGTGGCTAATAGACTCTGGCTTTACGGCAAAAGGAAAAATTACCGCGAATGGAGGAAGTGCGGGAGGCCTCTTAATGGGTGCAATTTCCAACATGACCTCGGAACTTTATAATAGCGTGATCCTCGATGTGCCTTTTGTGGATGTTGTCACCACAATTTTAGATGACACACTTCCTCTAACGCCTCCAGAGTGGAATGAGTGGGGTAACCCAATCAAAGACAAGGAAGCTTACGAGTATATGCTCTCCTACTCTCCCTACGACCAAGTACAGGCCAAGGACTACCCTCACATGCTTTTCAACACGGGGATTACCGATGAGCAAGTGACTTATTGGGAGCCCACTAAGATGGTGGCCAAACTTCGCGAGCTCAAGACAGATCAGAATATGCTTCTTCTTAAATTAAAAATGACCGCCGGACATGCTGGATCTTCTGCCCGTTATAAAGCCTTGAAAGAAAAAGCCTTTAGCTATGCTTTTGCTCTGAAGGCACAAGAAAGTTAGATTAAATAGCGAAAAAGGTTGTCATTAATCTAAGAGATTTGGATTAAGAGAGAAAGTATTTAATGCTTTATCGAACCATCCAAAAACCACCTAAAGATTGCCCTCAATAGCCCCTTCTTTAATCCAGCGCTCGATAAATAAAACCTCGGCCTCACTTAAGGGATTTTTTGGAGGCATACGACCTTTGGCCACTTCTAGATAAGCTCCGCTCGCCTCTGGATCACCTTTGACAACAATGGGTTGAAAAAAGTCACTAAAGTCAAAAACCTTATTATATTCTTCTAAATTTACGCCAAGTTTTTGTCTTTCATTTCCATGACAGCGAATACATTTATCCTGAAAAATAAGCTTTTTAACATTAGCGTAAGTTGCCTCAAACTTACTGTAGTCGGACGCCTCTGAATCAGGAAGAGAAAATCCTTCTCCATCAGACTTTAACCTAAACTGCAGAGGTCCCTTTACGGGATTAATGCACGAAGACGTAAAAATTAGGAATAATATTGGAAACCAACTCATTAAAAATTTTTATCATTTCTCTAAAACAGAAGGCCATCTACATGAAAAAATTACTAATTAGGATAACTTTTCTGCTTCTCCCATAGTCAAAGCTTAAGTCATTATTTCTCTTGAGTAAAAACTACCTTAGTAGCACTCCTTACTCGCGCAGAGAAAATGTGAGTGCTAAAAGGCAGTTATGAGTTATCCTATTTTATTTATTGCCTTTCTCCTATTCGTAGGAAATATTCACGCTCTTACAATCCGGGGAATAGTCACCAGAATTCACGATGGTGATACCCTTACTGTCAAACTTGATGATGCTCCAAAGCCTCGAAATATACGTTTTCTTGGTGTGGATACACCTGAAGTTGATTATAACGGACACACTCAGGGCGAGATGGCCTTTATTGCAAGAGACTATCTTATCTCTCTTGTGCCAATCGGGAGTCAAATTGAGATTCACGTTGAGTCAGAGTACCAATTGAACCGAAGGCGAATCCTTGGAACAGTCTTCTTTAACGGCGTAGATATCAATCTTAAAATGATCGAATCTGGATTGGCCGTTCCCTATTTTATTGCACCAATGGATAAATCGACTCTTAAGACCTACTCTATGGCCGCGAAGAATGCCTATGAAGAGAAGCTTGGGCTTTATGACCAAAATATTCCATTGCCCTATGAGTTTAGGTTAATCGTAAGTGGACGTGAAGGAACGAACTTTGTTGGTGATTTAGAAACGAAAATTCTCTATTACCCTGGAGAGAGCGCTGAAATCCCCCCATATCGCCGCTACTTTATTAATGGATTAGAACGGGCCCGGCAGCTCGGGTTTAGCTTAAAAAACTAATGATGAAAAAGGCCTCCCAAAGGGGAGACCTTAGACATGGGAGAGAGTTTTTATGGAGAGGATTACCTCTGCCTTTTAAAATCGTTGATTATTGCTTACAAGATACATTAACGATAGCTGTATAAACACCAGTTACATGATTTAAATAAACTGATGATGAGTTTGTCCAAGCATTTCTTTTAAACCAAAAAGCATCACGAGAATCAGCACTATTTTTAAGGTTACATTCTTTAAGATATGGAAGTTTAACTTTTCCTTTAGTGCTCTTAATTTCAACAACCATGTCCTGAGCTTTATCAAAAGCAACCTGAGCAGTTGAGCCAGTTACACGGACAGTTTCTCTGTAGTCTTCTTTTTTTGCAAAGTTGCTAACAGAAAGAAGAGCGATAGTAATTAGAATAATTTTTTTCATAATGTCCTCCTACAGACAATGTTTTGTTTCGATGAAGCAGTTATAGGTAATGGAATTATTTTTGTAGATGGATAAAAAGACACATACATCTTTTTTGTTAACGATTTGTTACCAACTAAAAATGAGAGTTAATTAAGAGAGTTACAGTAGTCGTGTGAAAAGCTAATTCTTTGGCCGTGAAAAACAGGCTACTTTATTTAAGCTAGGTTAATTTAACTCCTCTTATCTAACTGAGAGAGGAGCAGTGACACAGTGACGCAGTGAAGCAACATAGGTTTTATAATTAACTACATCATTAATTTTCTAGAATGTAGGAAAATATGAGAGGGGCGACAATCGTAGCATCACTTTCTATCAGGAATCGCGGGGTGTTGACCCCAAGCTTACCCCACGTAATCTTCTCGTTAGGAATGGCCCCCGAATAAGATCCGTAGCTTGTCGTAGAATCTGATATTTGGCAAAAGTAAGACCATAGAGGAACTGAGTCCTCCATATCTTGGTTAATCATGGGAACCACACAGATAGGAAAGTCTCCCGCAATTCCCCCGCCAATCTGGAAAAAACCGACGCCTTGATCTTTGGCGGCTTCAGGGTACCACTTGGCCAAATACATCATGTATTCAATTCCATTCTTAACTGTTTGAGAACTAAGTTCCCCGCTAATACAGTAGGAAGTAAAAATATTGGCCGTGGTTGAGTCCTCCCAACCAGGAACAATAATAGGAAGATTCTTTTTTGCAGCAGCGTAAACCCAGGAATCTTTTGGGTCTATCTCAAACTCTTTTGCAAAGTCTGGCTCAGCTATCACTTGGTATAAAAACTCATGAGGAAAGTATCTCTTGCCCTCGGATTCGGCCCTTTGCCACACTCTAAAAAGGTAAATTTGTAGTTTACGAAAAGCTGTTTCCTCTGGAATACAAGTGTCGGTGACTCTATTAAATCCCTCTTCTAGAAGTTTTTGCTCGTCATCAGGAGAGAGGTCTCGATAATTGGGGATTCTTTTATAGTGGGTGTAAGCGATAAGGTTCATGATATCTTCTTCAAGATTGGCACCCGTGCATGAAATAATGTGAACCTTTTCTTGGCGAATCATTTCAGCGAGGCTCACTCCAAGCTCTGCAGTGGACATCGCCCCTGCAAGGGAAATGAGCATTTTATTTCCCTTTTCAATCTGGTCACAGTACCCCTTGGCCGCATCGACTAGAGAAGCTGCATTAAAATGACGGTAATGGGTTTTAAAAAAGGTTTTCATGTCACTCATTCTTATTCCTTCATTGGCCAACAATGCTATTAATTGGGCCCAATTTATGCTTGCTCGGATTAATATATATGAAGTCCCTAACCCGTCAATTATAACTTTAATTAAATGAGGTAATTTGAGGAATTTTGGCCAGACTAGGACAGGAATTTAGTACTTAGTTAGGCTCATTCCCTGCGCCCTTTTTTTTGGCCGCAGGGAATGTACAATTAGGCGTCACATTCGTCAGTTTTTAAGTCAAATACTCGAAAGTCTCTAAACTCGGGTGTATTCCAGTTTTGTTTCTTATCAACCTTATTTACAGGCAAAAGACCATAGAAACATTCGCCATATCCACAGGTTTGTTTGATGACAAAAACCTCTGTCTTAAGCTTATCTTTGTTAGGACCAGTCAAATATTTTGAACGAATTGAAATCAAAGGACCGCCATGTTTATTTGAATAACCATTAGACTCCCAAGTGCCCTCAGTCTCACTCCACTCAATAGGCCAGCTATCAATATTCGTAAGACGTCTCTTTACTAATTTGTTATTAGCTTTAAAGTGATACTCAAGAAAGTGGCCATAGGCTCCAACGCCCTGACTTTCAAAAGAAGTATTTTTCATCAATGCACTTACAGATCCTTTGGAATTATAAGCACCAAGCCCCATGTTCTTAGACTTTAAAAGTTTATAACTAAGGGTGTTCCCCACTTGAGCTTCAATCGCATTAGTTTCGGGATTTGAAGAATCATTAAGATATTGATAAATAAAATATCCATTATCAAATTCAAATTGTCTGGCGTTATTCAATGCTTGAATAATATTTTCTTGATAAACACCACTTTCACATACTCCTGAATTTGCACGCGCCTTACTGAGGGTGGAAGCTAAATTAAAGTAAGCCTTGGCAATATCTTGTGAGCTTGAAGCGGTTGAGCGGTTTGGAACAGGCGATGCCTTAAGCTCAGTAGACGCGGTTTCTTGATTATGAGCACAGCCCATAACAATAAAAATAAGTAAAAGAATAAGACTATTCTTAAGTTTCATTTTGACTCCTTTGATGAATACACTTTTTCATCATACTAGAGCCTGAGAATAAATCAGCAGGGAAATATTTTTGATCATCCCCCACTCTTTTGGTCAATTTTAAGGGGTTCTTCACAGAGGTAAGTACCTAATAATTCTTTATATTTGTCTTTGCTAAAAGAGTCCGTAAAACGACGGTCATATCCTTTTGAATCATCTGAGAGTGTCAAATCTTTTTACACCCTCTAAAAACCTTACTCGCTATTGTCTCCTGGCATTCTAAAAAGGCTATTATCCTTTTTAAAATAAACCTTTAGGAGTTCCAAATGAGTCTTTTTCATAAAACCCTTTTTTGCTTTCTTGCGACCTCAATAACTCAAATCGCCGTAGCAAATGGCGCAGAAGTAGAGAGTCCAGTGAATAAGCTTATTAATGAAAAAGGAATAATGGCCAAGGTTACCAAGGTTTCTATGACCTCTGATTTTAAAGAGGGTGATAGTGGCAGTTTTAAAGAGTTTGGAATTGGTATTGGTCACCACTACTTTCATAACAAGTTGGTGGATAAAAGACATCTTGGTACCTTGCTTGAAACCGAACTAGTTCTTATTTTAGATAAGAAAGATATTTTGGTAAGAGTAACAGAGCTAGACGAGTACCATGGCATGAGTATTGATGCACTGATCGCTCTACCGTTTAACTTCTTCAATCCCAATGATCAATACATGGAAACAAACGTTAATATTGAAGAAGAAAATAGCGTTACTCGTGGAGGTTTTAAAAGTGATAAAATCGAACTCACAGTTGGTGCAACTAAAGAAATAACAGGACAAGAACTTTTCCTTCGTATGAATAGAGATATTAAAGGTTGTCTCTTAGAAAAGAGTATATATAACTTGTCTGCCCTGGCATTTGAAAACGTCGAAAAGTGTCGAAACTTTAAATCGGGTGTTTATATCCTTTCTCAGGCTGGTTTTAGCGATAGTGAGATAAGAGATATTATTTACGAGCTTGAACCTTCTGCAAAAGAAGATCGCGTCGGTTATATCATCAAAGATATTGATTGGTACCAACGAAACTTTGATAAAAGGTAAGATATAGAAATTCCCTCCTATAAATCTTTAAGGCGGTATATAGGGCAATCACTTATTGCAGGATAGCTTACCTAGGGATAAACTCTAACCATGCCTAATAACCTCGAAAAATTAAAATATATTGAAACAAAAGATGCGCTCGATAAAGTGTCTCCATCTTTTTGTCTCGCCAAGTGGCTTCAAGTCACAATTCATCTTCAAAACGGACAAACACATTCCTGCCACCATCCACCCACTCATAAAGTTCCCCTTTCAGAGCTTAAAGAAAATCCGGCAGCCCTTCACAATACGAAAGAAAAAATTAACCAACGCCGAGCGATGCTTCGAGGGGAAAAGCCAAAACCTTGTCATTATTGCTGGGATGCTGAAAAAGCGAGTCCTGATAACTTTAGTGACCGCGTATTTAAATCCTCGAGTTCTTGGGCGATGCCCTTTTTAGAAAAAACCCTAAAAGACCCCTTGTCTGATCGGATTACCCCACGTTATTTGGAGGTTAGCTTTGGTCATAAGTGCAATTTTAAATGCTCCTACTGCGCTCCTCATATCTCATCTTCCCTATTTGAAGAAACCAAGCGCTTTGGAAAATATCCCGTCGAAGATGCCCACGATTTAAAGTGGCTTGATAAAGTTGGCCTTACGCCTATTCCACCAGAAGATGACAATCCCTACGTCGATGCTTTTTGGAAGTGGCTGCCCGAAATCTATCAAGACCTAAGAGTCCTACGAATCACTGGCGGAGAGCCACTCGTCAATCCAAATACTTTTAAACTACTTGAGTATATGAAAGAGCATCCCTCTGATCATTTAGATTTTGCTATGAATTCTAATCTCGGCCTACCAAAATCATATATTCAGCGCCTAAAAAAACATCTTGTTCCTTTGCTTGAGAATAAGCATGTCAAAAGAGTAAATCTTTTTACATCTATTGATACTTGGGGGGCTGATGCTGAATATATTCGAAATGGTTTAAATTGTGAGGAATTTGAGCAGAACTTAATAGAACTATTTGAGAGCTCTCCTGAGATGCGTATTACGATTATGTGTACATTCAATGTGCTCTCTGTACCACGATTTCACGAGTTGATAGAGAAAGTGCTCGAATGGAAAAAGCGTTTTGGTATGATTGGCAATGATGATCGACTAATTTTCGATATCTCTCATCTCACATATCCTCGCCACCAGGCTTTTACAATCCTTCCGGCCAGCTACGAATCTAGGTTAGGTGAACTCTTTGAATTGATGAAGCTGCATCAAAAGAAAACCCACCTCGACCCAGAGGGTTTTACTGTTCTCGAAGTGGAGAAAATGAAACGAATTCTTGAGATTTTTCGTGACCACCATCAATCAAAAGATCCTCAACAAAAATATTGGCAAAAGCAATTTCAACTTTTCTTTACGGAATATGACAAAAGAAAGGGAACCTCCCTCAAGCAAACGTTTCCTGACTATAGTTTCTTAGGCCAACAATCTATCCTACAAGACTTTAAGAATAAATTTAAGTACATGAGATGAGCATTAAATATTTAGAAATACAATTGCAAGGCCTCGATTCTGGCAAAACAAGAAAAGTACGTTGGAAGTTACGCAAGCATCCGACCGCACAGCGTTTTATAAAGGCTTTAGTCAAGAACTGTCTCAATAAAGACAATATACTTGAAAAAAACTACTGCTTTCATGGCTGGCTTCCCCCTCGCGGCGCAGAGTCCGTAAATTCTCGAAATATCAACTTTCTTTGCGAAGAGCTAAATAAGGCAGTTGACCATGTTAACTTATACTGCCAAAAAAATGAAATCGACTACCGTATTGAAGAATTCTTTTCCCCGGATCTTTTAAATCAGGACCTCCTTAACAGGATTCACCATCATTTTGAAACGTGGGTAGGCCAAGTGTGGGATCCTGGAATTCTTAATGAACAGGCAGATGAAAAGACCAAGTTAGCAGTCAAACAACTCAATTATCTTTGTCACGAAATGGAGTCCCTCTTAAAAAGTCAAAGAGCAAATGAGGAGGGTAATTACTATGCGAGCTTATTTGTTGCATTTAAAGATGTGGTTCGCGAGGAGTTACATATTGAGGATTACGACCACTTTGAATTTTGGTTACCCTTTGGAAGCTTAAGACTTCATTATGCTCAGCTTGGAAAAACCCATATTGAAGCCTTTTATGATGACGATGATATCGTAGACCATAGTAATATATCAGGTCTACGCTACTTGAGTGGCGAGTTTGATATTAGTTTTATCTCTAACTCAAAGGGAAAGAAAGCCAAAGAAAAGGAATATCTTAGGTTTCGAGAATGGATGCTTCTTAAGGGTTTTGACCCCGACGATAAAAAGCTTGCGATTGGCTACATCATTGTCGCGGACCTAGTAAGAGAAGATTTTGGTAATTTATCAGACTTTGAAATTCTCGAAGAACTTTTTAACTACAATCAAATAAAAAAAATCACCTTGAGAAACAGATGGGGTTGGCCTGTCCATAAGAAAGATATTGATAAGACAAATTAGGCTCGAGCTCCATCAAACACACTTCCAGAGAATCCATATAAGAAGCTAATTCAAAAGACCTCGCACCGCTCTTGCAGCGCTGGAGAAACAGCCTTGCAGGAGATAGCCGCCAGTTGGTGCTTCAAAATCAAGCATTTCTCCTATTACGTAACAGCCTTTGAGCTTTTTTAATTCTAAAAATTCTGTTAACTCGGTAAATTTAACTCCGCCAGAAGTGGAGATGGCCTCATCAATGGGTCTAACGCCAGATAAAGAAATTTCCACATTCTTAATGAGACGGGGTGCATTCTCCCTATTGATATGGGGGTAAATTTCTTTTAATAAAAGAAACGCTATTTTTTCGATCCCAATAGCTTTTCTTAATTGATTACTGAGTGAACTCTTTTGATTTTGCTGAGATATTTTGTTTTGAATCTCACTTTCAGTTAAACTTGGTTTTAAGTCGATACAAAGAATCGCAACTCCTGTTTTCATTATTTCGTTTCTAAGGGCCAAAGAGTGGGCATACACCCCTCCCCCTTCGATCCCAAAGGGAGTAAGCATTGCCTCTCCTCTAATTGATTTGCCATTATATTTTAATTCAATATTCTTTAAAGGTGAGTAACCGATTTTTTCAATAAAGAAGGGACTCCAAGACTTCTCAAAGCCACAGTTCATCGGAAGAAAGGGCGAGAGTTCTATCCCTATTTTTTTAAAGCTTTCACTCCAAGTCCCATCTGATCCTGTCTTTTTCCAGCTAGCTCCACCCATGGCGAAGATAACGTTGTCCCCTTGTATTTTGACCTTATTTTCAAGATGTATTAAGGTAATCTCTTTATTAGAATTTATATTTGTAAACTTGTGGTTTAAGTGAAGGGAAAAGTTTTCATTTTCTTTAAGTCTTTTAATCCAGTTTAATAAAATCTCAGCAGCTTTTAGATTTTTTGGAAAAACCCTCTTACTACTTCCGACAAATGTCTCTACACCGAGCTCTGTACAGAAGGACCTCAAGTCATTTGGAGTAAATTCATTAATCATTGAGGCGAAAAAGCTTTCATTTTCACCATACTTTTTAACAAACTCTTCAATGTCTTCACTATGTGTAAGATTAAGGCCCCCATTACCGGCCACCAAGAACTTCTTACCTAATCCAGAGCTATGATCATAGAGATCAACTTTAAAACCATTATAAAGGAGTTTATAGGCGCTGTATAACCCTGCAGGGCCTCCGCCAATGATGATGACTTTTTTCATCTTTTAAAGTTAACAGAACTTTTAGATAAGGATAAGACAAATAAGGCCATATTAAATAATTTCAATGCTTTCTAGAAGAGCATTTTTTGTTAACTTAATGGATGCTAATATGACCAATTAAAGATAAGTGTTTGAGTTGTCTTTTAAGTCTGTCCTGATTTTTTTAAATTTCGTTACAAGTAATTTTACCTCTAAAAACAACTCCTCGAAGCTTAACTGGGTTGAAGTATGATTTAGTATGGCATTCTTATCTTCTAAGAATTTAAGCACTCAATTAATCTATTAAACCATTTACTTTAACAACTGAGGTCCATATATCTGTCCTACGCAGTAGATTGGCTCGTTTTTCAATATCTTTCAGAGTCCTTTCTTCAATGAGTGACTGCAGTAAAAAAATGGTCGTATAGAAAGAGTCTGAGAACTCTGGAGCTGCATCATTCCAGACGACCATTCTATCTTGAGAGGGAAAATTCTTTATAAGCTCGGGGTAGTTTTCTTTTCCAGAACAGCCGTTAAAATAGAGACCTTTTAACGTCGGAGATGAAATCGCTAACTGTGTAAAGAGTTCTCTTTTTACTGAACCACTCACACTCATGCGTGGACCAAAATCGGGACCACGTCCTGAGCGTGAATGACCATTGTAGACAATAACATCTTCTTCGCCGATAGACTTGAGGAATTGAGACCTTATCTTAGAGGAGACAGTTTCTTGGATATCACATTTTTCCCTGAGAAAGAAGTACGGGTAGGTTGGTATCCCAAAGCTTTGGATAGTTCCTTCTGCTGAATAGAAAACAGAGTCTTCCAGTTCTTTAAACAAGTTTTTTTCTGAGTTACAAAAGGCAGAAGAATTGTAAATTTTGACGACGATTTTTTTGCGATCATTAATTTTGAGCGTTCCTATAGATAGATTACGATCAACTACTTCGATTTGAAAACCATTGGTACTTAGAAAGATGTTATTGATCGCCCTACCCAATAATTCGACTTCAAAGTGAAACCACTCTTTTTTTGCACCTACCCCATGGTCTAAATAGCCATTAAAAATAGAAATATTTAAGATTCCATCCGCATAGAGATCTTCGTAAAAGTTTTGTTCTTGTGGAGAGAGTTTGGACTGTTGAGAATCTGTATCTAAATAGGCTTCTAATTGTTGAGAATCAAATTCAGAGTTTAACAAACTAAGATCATTACCAGAATAATTAAAAACCTTTGGGCCTTTAGAAAATTTCTTGAGTTCATAATTTGAGACTGTATAAGGGGCTTCTTGGGTGAGAAAGACTTCTTGATGATTTTTTAGACCGGAGAGAGCTTCAAGGCATTGTTCTATCCCAAGAAGACAAGAGACTTGTTTGCCACTTTCTGCGGTGATCACTGACTCAAGGTTTTTCTTGATTATGATTTTTTCTTCACCATTAAAGTTTGCAGACAAATTAGCAACCCATAAAGTTGCAAGAAAATAGACTATCTGCTTATTCATGAAGAACCCTCTTTTTTTGTTAAAATAGCGTTATATCCTAAGAATTACTCTTCACCAGGGAATCAGGCTAGGGGGTATGTCATTTTTCTATGGGGGACCAGAATTTGGTCTAATGTTACCAAAGGAGGCCATTATGGAACGCACTCATTACAAATAATCTCTTAAAGTAGAAATAGACTTCTCAGTAGTCTAGTTTATAGTGAGCTCTTTCTTTAGAACATTCGTTAAATTATATAAACTCCATATTCTTGTTCAAAATCATTTTCTTAGATGACTCTTACCAATGTAAAGTTCATCGTGTCTCTTATAGATTATCTTAGTAAGTTTTTTTACTAAGGAATATATATGAACCTTTTCAAACTACTTTTACTCACACTACTACTATCTTTTGGTACACCACTGGCTGGAGGAAGTAACGTCTTTGCCCAGTCCAAACAAAAACCTCATCCTTCTCAAACAATGCAAAAAAACGAAAAAACTCTTTACCAGGGTCAACAGCAAATTAAAAATATGAATACTCTTACTCATAAGTTTAAGGAAATGAAAAAAAACATGAAATTGCATTCGGAGCGGCCCAACCTATCCGTCCCGAACAGAGAACTATACAAGAACATGGAACAATTGAATCAAGAAATTAGTGATATCACGATGCAAATGACAAAGACAATGGAGCACTTACAAGTCCTTGAGCAAAATAAGACGATGAAGCAAGACCGAGACTTGATGCGTGAGACAAAAGAAATAAAGAAACATCTTAGAAAAATATCAGAAGAAATGGGTCCGACAGCACTATCTATGGAGAGAATACAAAATAGATTATCCCAAAAAAAAGCTGAGTAAATGGTCAGCAAATCCCTTATTTGGTTATTATGTCTCTTCCTGGGAAATACTACCAATGCTGGGGAGTGGAGTTATGCCGGAACATTTACATTTTTGAATGATGATACCATCGAGGAGAGGCCTACTCGGAGTTATAGCTATTTCAATTCTATTCAACACTCTTTAGATTCTACATTTTTTTTCTTATCTATTCCGATTGTTTACCAAAATCATGAAGAGATAATTACAAACACTCAAGGTTCGGCATCCCAAACAAGTAACTATGAATTAGAATTAGGTGATATCTATTTTTCAATTGCGCACGATATTATTAGCGAAGAAAATGATAATATTTCAGTAACCCTACAACTTTCATTCGGTTTAAATGTTCCAACTGGAGACGAGAGTAAAGGACAAAGCACTGGAGAATTTGATTACGACCTAGGTCTATTATAAATAAAAGTATTGGCCTTGACTGGTATATCTCAATAAATACGATATATCGTTTTAGTGGAGATCCTCCTGGATTTGATTTTTCTAACATTTTCTCATCTCAGCTGGAGATAGGTAAACTGTTCAGTGAACAAAGAATAATTCTTTCTTTATATTGGAATATTCAAGATTATGTTTCAACACCAGATGATCTTAATATGTTCGGTATGATGTTATTAAAACAATTTGAAAAACATTCCTTTCATCTTGGTCTATCTTCAGGCATTAATAATTCGGCGCCAATAACATCGGCCTATATAGGTGCAGCTATTTACCTTTAATTTAGTAAATCGGGGATTTTTTAAGTCAAATTTATGAGCTTTTCATTTTTAAGAAATAAATCAATATGAAATTTGATAGATAAATTTCATGTTATATTTGAAGGATTCTTTAAGTTCATTTTTTAAAATAACTTGTTAAGTCGATATTAAAGTGCCTCAAGCACCCCAATATAAGAACGACGGCTGCTGCCTCATCGAGGTTTCCTATAAAGGGTAGATTATCTGGAATAAATTCTATTATGCCAGCTGTCGGGTTTAAGATGTACACAACCCCTAATAGACCACCGAAAAGTGCAAACAATGTTTTAAGATTTTTTTTCGTCATAAGTGTCATTCAAGAGAAGTTGGGATATCTCTATCCCAACTTAACCTTCCTAAGAAGCTATTCTTTCCTGCTCTATTTGTTTTTGTTGTTCTTCATCATGAGAATGATCATTCGAGCGTGCTACAGCAACACCCATCCTATTTAATTTATCTGAGTCAACTGAAGAGGCCGGCGTATATCCCTGCTCCATAAGTTTAGTGGCATAGATTTTATTAATAGCGAACATGTAATATAAGCCAGCTAGACCTCCAGTGAAGAATATTATGGCAAATGTTCCCCACATTCCTCTAAAAAGAGGGACTAGTCCATTAAAAAAAAACGTAGTCCAAGAAAAACCCTCAGGACACTCTTTAATTAATCCCGATGTTGGATGCTTGAAGTTTACTGACATACTTACTCCTTATTGTTACTGGTTAAGAAATCTAGTGACTAAATTGGCAAAAGGCCCAAATATTCGTTGTGACCTCTATACGGATAAAGCGGAGATAATCTTGAGTAGAAAGATCGTAATTCAAGAAAAATTGTTCTAATAATCAGCTGACATGACAAAATTGTCATGATTAAACTTAATAAATAATCACTCAAAAAGTTTCTCTCATAGGACATTCTAAAGCACTCGTAACGAGTATTGCCTGAGTTAGCAATTCCCAAAAAGATCATGATCATTTGGAAGTAATTCTGAGTGGGTTTATTACGATATATCTCACTAAACTTATTTAAAAAATTGATTTAGGTTGATGAGCTAAGTAAGCTAGAAGCCTACTGCTTATGGAGAGAGATCATAAAAAAATTAAAGGAATCCCTAGTGCTCATTGAATTATTTTTTGTCTTTATTATCAGTATGAATTCTCATTCAGCTGAGCTACCAAACCAAAAAATTGATACAAAAATTGAGCATCATCTAGAAAAAGTCTTCAAAACGACAGGATGGTACCCCAACCTTAATGTTAAAGTAGATGAGGGATTAGTCATTCTTACTGGCAAGATTGATTCACTAGAAAAGAAACAGTGGGCCTTTGATATTATCAATAAAACGGAAGGGGTTGTTGCTGTCATTGATCAGATAGACGCTCATTTAACTGATGGAGAAATTTTCAAGCCAGCTCAGACAGAAGTAGAAAAGATTTACGAAAGTGTTATGAGAGTTTGGCCATACATTGTCTCTTCTATAATTCTCTTTTCATTTTTTATATTCATTTCATTTTTAGCTAAAAAAGTTACGAGAAATCTTTTACGTCGACGCCAAAAAAACCAGCTTTTAATTACTGCCGTTGCTAACATGGTAGGGATTTCTTTTTTGATTCTAGGTCTTTATTTCTCCTTTAAAACTAGCGGGCTTTCAGGTCTAGCGGTAACTCTATTAGGTGGTACAGGTATTATTAGTATTGGTCTTGGTTTTGCGCTAAAGGGAACTTTTGAAAATTACACATCAGGAATCATGATAAGCACTAAAGAGCTGCTACGTATTGGTGAGATCGTTAACATCAATGGTTTTGAAGGTGTTGTTCAAACGGTCACAACTCGTGGCACCACTCTAATGGATTATGATGGCAATAATATCGTTATTCCTAATTCCGATGTTCTTAATTCAGTGATCAAGAATCTTACCCGTAACCCTAAGATGAGGACTGATTTTAGTGTTGGTATTGGTTATGAAGATAATATCGACTTAGCATTCCAAGTCATTTTAAATACCCTTTCAGGACTATCTCCATCGGTCCTGAAAGATCCTGAGCCTATTGCTGCTGTTGATAGTTTAGGCGCCGCCACAGTTAATCTAAAAGTCTACTTTTGGTTTGATGCGGTTCAGTTAAGCCTTGTAAAAATCAGGTCTTTGGTTATTAAAAATGTAAAAGAAGCGCTTATGGAAGCTCACATTTCAATGCCTGATGATGCTCGAGAAGTCGTCTTTGCATCACCACTTAAAATTCAACAATTAAGTGACCAGGATATTACATTAGCACAGACAGTAATTGAGTCTAAAAAATCCCAGCCTGTCCCGAAGGTAAAGATTGACCTCGATAACGAAGTTAAAGAAATTCAAAAGCAAGCTTTAACAACTCCTACTGCAGAAGCCGGTAAAAATATTCTGTAATCTTTAATAAAGTATTCAAACCAACGAAATTTAAGAAACTACATATGAAACTATGCCTTAGTATTGAAAAATCGCTTTTTTTTTCCTTAAACTGGCTAATGGAAATAGCATGGTGCTTTACACAATAAAGTATTCTCTGTATAAACCGGTTGTTTTTGTTATCTTTTGAGAGGAAGCGTTCCTATGAAGGCATTATTTATAGTTCTAATATTCTCCCTTTCCCTTATTTCACACGCAAGTGTGATGAGTGAATATGCCAAACAAATAAAAGACACCATAAACATAGAACTACAGGAGTTAGAAGGCCAAGTTTCCACCATTAAATGCGTTAACCACTTCGTTGGAGTAATTTGTTACAGTACCATCGAGGTTAATGAATTGCCTGGTACAACTTGTGAAGAAACTTATTATTATTTTGGTTTTGGAGAAAAGGTCTATGAGAGGCTTTGTTCCACTTGTTGGTTTAGTGAAGGCGAAGATATATTTAAACCTTTCTGTCATTGATTATAAAAAAATAACTTCTCATACCACGTCATATTTTATTTAAAACTCGCTCAAATTCCCGCGCAAGAAAAAGATGCGGAATTTTTAAATATCCCTTCTTTAAATCGATGGTGACAAACACCAGGTCAATGGCATGTTGGTCACTGCTCTTATCATCTGCTTCTTCTTGAAGATCATCATCAAAGAGACCTTCCTTTTTAAAAATTCGATTGATGCGTGTTTAGCCCTTTTTGATGAGGTCTTTAATATCATCATATTCTGGTATGACAAAGTAGGCTTTCAAATTTTCGATTAGCTCAAACCCTAATCAATATTCTCTTTTAACCACTGGCCGTAGGCCTGGATATTGGTAAATCCCGCAAGCCCTAAACAAAGCTTCTCCCCACCAACAGCATAGGAAGTAATCCCAATAAGCACGGGCTCTTTTCCTTGCTCATAATAGACAAGGGGGCCACCACTATCACCCATACAATTTCCTGTTTGAGCGACTTCTCCCGTCGTTAGAAGAACATTCGAATCATTTATTTGAATAAAATTAATAATTTCATCATTCATATTAAAGTCACTGATGAGCATATCTCGAAAGGCTTGTTCCACCAAGTCAGTCTTTGTTACACCGACAGCTTTTACATCTACTTCTTGAAGAGTTTTAGAATGAATGGGAAAGCGGCTTGGTGGTTCTAAAGTCCCCCACCCTGACGACATCATTTTTCCTGGAAGATTCCTAAAGTTATTTTCGAGTAAACCATTCCTAAAACCCTGGTCAATAACCTTAATAGGCTGAAGAGTGTCACTGAGTCGAACATCACTCTTTAATTTAATAATAGCGATATCATCGGATGCGAGGTTGTTAGCATCAAAACCTGGGTGGATAATAACCTCTTGAACTCGAGGCAGTCTTTTTAGCCGCTTCATCTCACCCGTTTCACTTTGTCCTTTTATTCTCAAGTCTCTGGCTCCAAATGTGTCTACACAATGGGCAGCAGTAAGGATAATTCTTTTGGATATAAGACTCGCACCACAGAGGTGGCCACTGTATCGCGTATGTAGCGCAACTTGCCATGGGTGCTGGAGGTTTGTAGTGTCTCGCCC
>JAIPEG010000029.1 GCA_021737405.1 Bacteriovoracaceae bacterium | reverse complement strand
CGACACCAATGGTGTAACCAATCGCTGCGACTACCCAAATGGTCGCTGCCGTGGTCATACCGATAACAGACCCTCTTCCCTGAATGATGGCACCAGCTCCTAAGAAACCAATGCCAGAGACAATCTGAGCGCCCACACGATTGGGATCAATGGGTCCTCCAGTGAAACCTCTCACATGCAAAAGACTTATAACGGTGTAAAGTGTGGCCCCTAAACAAATCAATATATTTGTCTTTAGCCCTGCGGCCTTCATCTTCTTCTCCCGGTCATAACCGACCATTCCACCAAAGAAGATAGCGGAAAGAATCTGAATACCTACACCAACATAAACGGGTACTTCGCCCAATAACTCTAACTCAATCGTTGAAACCATAGTTCTCCTTGAGCATCCTGCTCATAGATTATTTTAGCCTAAGCTAATCGAAAGTCCAAAAATTCTAGGCTTCAGCTTATGAAATGTCATTCAGAAATAGTTTCGCTTAGTTACGCCTTTTAACCGAGAAAAAAGGTTCCTCTTGATTTTTTAAATGGGAATATTGGCGCCTTCTTAAGTCTTCGTAAATTACTTTAGAAGCTCTCTTAACTGACTTAGCTCATCTCTAAGAGTATCAATGGACTTTTTCCGCTTCGCTCTATCGGCACATCTAAAGTGGCTTTGGCTAATTTGCATATTATAAACTTGGTGGGAGTAGGACTCTGCAAGAGCATTCATCAATGCCTTGTCTTCATAAGAAAAGGAAGATCGCAATTTCTTAATTTCATCAGCAATTTCATAGAGGATTTGGTCTCTTCTTTGAAAGATCTCTCCATCACAATTTTCTTTAAATCGCCATTTTGTCTCAATTGAGAAAGCAAATTCTTCTAGGAGTTGATTGATTCTTAAGACTTCGCTTGGATAATTGACCTGACCGTGACAGCGGTAGTATTTCAATTCATGAATACAGCTTGGATCATCACTACCACTCATGCGGCAACTACGAGTCTTTCCGTACTGCTTCAGCATTTCAGCATAGCTCATAATCTGATAACCGTGCTGACTACTCTCTCCATGCTTGGCAAAAATACTCGATTCATCTAAATGAATAAAGCCGTGAACCTCTCCGTCTGTCTTGTGGAAAAGCCTTCCGACATCACCTGCAATTGGATTTTCTACTTCTTGGCAGTGCTCCCTAAGACTTATGAGCCACTCCTCAGGATTTATAAATCTCTTCGTTTTAAGAACATTTGCCGCATACAGGGCTCCGTTCCAACAATTTGGTCCATCAATATGAGAGCTGGTTTTATCCAAGGATAGAGAGATCTCTTGGTAGTTAGCGAAGAGAGAAGACACGAGAAGGTAGAGAGTTAATTTTATCATGGCCTATCTTCTCAAACTTTTTCAAACCGAGTCGTATGGTAGGTTCTAATTACACAAGCATGTTAGAATTACGACACTTCACCTCGCACCTAACCCCATGTTTTTATTAAATTTCAATAAACACCCTGTCATTTCTTTATCAATAAAATTTACCCGCCCAAACGATTTCCCTTACTTATCTTTTCAGACACTTATATGGTCCGATCAATAGACATTTATAGGGAGTTACTACATGCATAAAATAAAATCAGTCCTCATTTTTGGACTTATGTTTTCCACATCTATCTTTTCTCAAGAGCCCTTTCCAATGGATCAAAATGCGGCCAAATGGGAGAGCGAATCCACGATAAGAAAAGGTCGCGATAATTATCTTGTGGGAACTTTTGAGCCACAAAATTTTTCTTATAAAAAAATCACACATATTCTTGTCCCAGGTTCTGCCATGGGAGATGAGTCCGATCAATTTTTTCAAACAACTCTTTTAAGAGCAAAAATGTATCGTAAACTCTATCCAACTCACCAGGTTGTTATCATCTCTCAGCCAGATGTTATCAAAGCTTCTCAAGAAGAAGTTTTTGCTCGCTTCAATCTTCCTATTTTAGAAAATGTTGGTAGCAAACTAACGGCTGGCCAGCTTTTAAGCCAGATGCTTAAATTTGAAAAGATCGCAAGCTTTGACTTCTACGGTCACTCAAGCCCTTGGGCCTTAAGGCTTGGAAAGAAAGATGCGTCTATGTATGCAAGTGATGGTTTTGCTAAACTTAAATCAAAATTTATTCCTGGTGCCTACGCCACACTCAATGGCTGTAACGGCGGCTTCATACTTGCTCCTGATCTTTCGAAGTTATGGGGCATTCCTGTAAGTGGAGCTTTAACGGGAAGTCTTTTTGAAAGACTTCAAGCAGATGGAAAATGGTACAAGAAACCAGATAGAACCCAATCAGAGTGGTCCCTTGAAAATGCTGTAAACTTTGAATCAGCGGCTTCATGTAGTGAAGGTGTTTGCTGGAGAATGAAGCCTCAAAGAAATAATTACGGTTCTTACTGGGGTAACTTTAAAGAAGGTGGACTTAGTTTCTATAAGTTCTTTTGTAACTATCCAAATGCTGACAAGTCTTGTTTTAAAGGAATGGCCAATAGTATCTTAAGCTTTCAAGCGGTAACTGCTCCTACTCAAAAACCAAGTTGGGCAACCTATGAAGCAAAAGTTTTTGATTACCTCTGCTCTACAGCAAAAGATTCAAACTATTTTGACTCTTGTGTAGAAGGAATTAAAAGTGCCGTTGCCCGTGGAGACAATGTTTTCAAGGCCCACCCTGGAAATGCTCTCAACTGTGATTTTAAAAAGTGCGATGCTGAAGTCGTCTGTAAGCAAAAAAGACTCTTTGGAAGAAGTGGACCAAAACCTGGTACCTGTCACTTAGACACTAAAGTAAATCAAAACCCAACAACAATTGTTCGTGAATATCTTGCGTTCAAAAAAGGTTTTGAGCAACTCTAATTTTTAAATTGATTAGGGAGGACATTCACCTCCCTAATTTTTGAAATCGTGTAAGCCCCGTTAATTTCCCATCTTCAACAAAATAAAAGTTCTCCACATCAATCTTGTCTGCTGAAAAACGAAAAAAGCCACCCTTTCAGGTGGCTTTTCAATATTTCTGGTGGGCGTGGCAGGGATTGAACCTGCGACATCTGCCTTGTAAGGGCAGCGCTCTCCCACTGAGCTACACGCCCGATTCTTAATAGATTCGGTAGAAGGCAATTTAAGAAAAAGTGATAATGATGTCAACGGATTTTCTGCCATTATATAAAAAAAGGGGCCTAAAAGGCCCCTCATTTCAAATATTTAGCTTTAAACTTAGTTGGCGACCTGAGTTGAGGGCTCCTCTCCAGTGAGAACTTTAAGACCCACGACCTGCATGAACTTTTCAGGTTGATTCAATTCTAGGGCAACTTTAAGCACTTCTTCCACCTGAGAGCAAGGAATCACTGTTATCCCAGATTTGATTTCATCTGGAATCTCATTTAAATCCTTCTCATTTTTGGCCGGAATAAGAACAGTTGTAATGCCCGCCTGTTTTGCAGCAAGCAATTTTTCCTTAAGACCACCAATTGGTAGAACTCGTCCGCGAATGGTTACTTCCCCGGTCATGGCCACATACTGCTGAACTTTAATACCAGTAATCGCAGATGTTAGTGCCGTCACCATAGTCACACCAGCAGAAGGACCATCTTTTGGAGTTGCCCCTTCAGGAACATGGATATGAATATCATTCTTATCATACCACTCTGGTGAAATCCCTAGCCTATCACTGATACTTCTGACGTAACTAAGAGAAGCTTTCGCCGACTCTTGCATCACTTCACCAAGTTTACCAGTAATTTGGATTTGTCCTTTACCAGGAGTTGTCACGACTTCAATGTGAAGAAGCTCTCCTCCAACAGAAGTCCAGGCCAAACCATTAACAAGACCAACTTGTGGCTCTTGCTCAGTGTCGGTATCAGTAAATCTTTTCGCTCCCAAAAATTTTGGAAGTTGTTTAGACGTCACTTTAAACTTCTTACCAACTTCGTGACCTTTTTCAACCACTTCAGTAGCAATTTTTCGACAAACTGTGTTTAGTAGCCTTTCATAGCCCCTAACACCAGCTTCTTTTGTCCAGCCTCTAATGGCCTCAACAGCTACCTTGTCCGTCATATTGACTTCATAATCATCAAGACCATTATTTTTACAGGCCTTAGGTAGAAGATAGCTCTTACCAATTTGGAGTTTTTCCTGAGGAGTGTAACCCGTTACATTGATGATCTCCATTCTATCTCTCAAAGGTCCTGGAACTTGTGAAAGATCATTGGCCGTCATAATAAACATAACTTTTGAAAGGTCATACTCTACTTCAATGTAGTGATCCCCAAAGTTTTTGTTTTGCTCAGGATCAAGAACTTCAAGCATTGCAGAAGCTGGATCCCCCCTCATGTCTGATGTCATCTTATCGATTTCATCAAGAAGAATGACTGGGTTTGATGTCCCTGCCTTTTTAAGGGCATTGATAATTTTCCCAGGCATCGCTCCCACATAAGTTCTTCTGTGGCCACGAATTTCTGATTCATCACGAACCCCGCCGAGGGAGATTCTCTGAAAACTTCTTCCCAGAGAATCGGCGAGAGAACGTGCAATAGAAGTTTTACCAACCCCTGGAGGCCCGGCAAGACAAAGGATTGTCCCTTTTCCTTCTTCTTTAAGAAGAGAACGGACTGCAAGATACTCGACAATTCTGTCCTTAACATCTTGCATCCCGTAATGATGTTCTTCTAAAACTTCTCGTGCGTGTGGTACTGAATTATTATCTTCTGTGTATTCAAACCAAGGAAGACCAAGCATCCAGTCAACATAGTTTCTGACAACAGCAGCTTCTGCTGACATCGGAGACATGGACTTGAGCTTCTTAACTTCTTTTCTGACCTTATCCTTGGCCTCTTTTGGCATATTCTTAGCTTCGAGTTTTTCTTCCATTTCTTGAATTTCAGATTTCTCGTCTTTATGGCCAAGCTCTTTTTGGATGGCATTCATTTGTTCATTGAGATAGTACTCTTTCTGGCTTTTTTCCATTTGAGTCTTAACTCGTGAACGAATACGTCTTTCAACGTTAATGATTTCAATTTCACCCTGCATTTTTTCTAGGAGGAGGCGAAGTCTTTTCTCAACGTCTGTTGCTTCAAGGATTTCCTGCTTTTCAGGAATCTTCATACTAAGGTGAGCAACAATTATGTCTGCCAATCGTGAAGGATCTGTAATTGAGCTGATACTCATGAGTAGCTCAGGTGGAATCCTTTTATTTAATTTTACGTATTGCTCGAAGATCGCTTTGATACTTCTCATCGTAGCTTCAAGGTTTACAGCACTGTCAGTAGAAGACATGCATTTTGAAACCTGCGCCCAATAACCTTCAGGTGAAGCTTCAAAATTATCAATCTTCGCACGGTACTTCCCTTCAATAAGAACCTTTACGGTATTATCAGGGAGCCTCAACATCTGAATGATATTAACAACTGTTCCGACATTATAGATATCTTCCCTATCTGGGTTCAGAACGCTGGCATCCTTTTGAGTAACAAGGAATAATTCATTATTATTCTTTGCGGCCTCTTCTAGAGCAGCAATTGATTTTTCTCGCCCAACGAAGAGCGGAACAACCATGTGGGGAAAGATGATGACATCTCTAAGCGGGAGTAGAGGGAAACGTGTTTTACTCTCGTTCGATTTTCCAGACATTGTACCTCCTGTACGACAGACCTTTTACCAAAACCCCGATTCCTCCATGACTCTGCGGATTTTGAAGTCTTGTTATTATTTTAACCTTATTTCCAAACTGATTTCAAAAAAAATATGTAGGCCTTTATTACCCAGAAAAAGTTTCTGTTTACAGGGCCTTAGCAATTGTCCAACTTGCCAAGAGCCCTTCCTCATGGGCTCTGAAGCCATTTTAAGGCAAAAAAAAAGCTGTCACGGGAAATGACAGCTTTTGTGAGTTGATAATTTTTTTGCTTTTGAACCAAAAAACCTGAGCTATTTAGGCCGATTCAATAGACTTTTTTGCCCCAAAAGAAGTCGCTTCTTCTGGCTTTGGAGGAATCCTATCGCCTTCAATGAGCTTGGGACTCTCTTCTCCAAGAATAGATGCCCTTGTTAGGATAACTTTATTAACCTTATCGTTAGAGGGAATCTCATACATTATATCTAGCATCGTCTGCTCTAGAATAGCTCTCAGGCCACGAGCACCTGTTTTTTTCTTAATCGCAATTTTTGCAACCTCGACTAAAGCATCTTGTTCAAACTCGATTGAAATACCATCCATTTCAAAAAGCTTTTGATACTGCTTTGTAATAGCATTTCTTGGTTCTATTAAAATTCTAACGAGGGCTTCCTCATCTAGTTCTTGTAAGAGTGCGTTCACAGGCAATCGCCCAATGAATTCAGGGATAAGACCAAAGCGACTTAAATCTTCAGACTCAATACCACCGAGTTTTTCGACAACTGACTTCTCAGACTCATTAGCTTTGGCCGTAAGTCCTAGAGGTCTCTTAGTCATTCTCTTTTCAATGATTTTTTCAAGACCAACAAAGGCACCCGCTACTATGAAGAGGATGTTCTTTGTATTTACTTGAATAAATTCTTGTTGAGGATGCTTTCTTCCACCTTTTGGAGGTACTGAAGCAACAGTTCCTTCAACAAGTTTTAAAAGAGCTTGCTGAACACCCTCACCAGAGACGTCTCTCGTAATTGATGTATTCTCAGACTTTCTCGCGATCTTATCAATCTCATCGATATAAACGATACCGCGTTCTGCTCTTTCAACATCGTAATCACATGCTTGAAGAAGGTTCAGAATAATATTCTCAACGTCTTCTCCAACATATCCTGCTTCCGTTAAGGAAGTAGCATCTGCAATAGCAAATGGAACGTTAAGATATTTCGCGAGTGACTGAGCGATCAAAGTCTTACCAGAACCAGTCGGTCCTGCAAGAAGGATATTTGATTTCGCTAATTCAACCTCGTCCTTACCTTTTCCACCACCATGAGAAATTCTCTTATAGTGATTGTGAACGGCGACTGAAATAATCTTCTTCGCTCTATCTTGGCCAATAACATATTGATCAAGGTGGAGTTTGATTTCATGAGGCTTTGGAACATTATCCAAACTTGCCTTAGAAGTATTTTTCAGTGAATCTTCAAAAATGATGTCATTACAAAGCTCAATACATTCATCACAGATATAAACACCTGGACCAGCGATAAGCTTTTTGACTTCCTTTTGAGACTTTCCACAAAAGTTGCAATGAAGAGTGTTGTTGTAGCTGCCTTTTTCTTTGGCCATCTTTTATTCCTTTTCTCTACTTACTTTATAACTATTATGCTTTTACTTTACCTTTTGGATTAATCACCTGATCAATAAGTCCCATCGATACGGCCTTAACTGGATCAAGGTAATTATCACGATCAGTCCACTCTTCAATCTGAGCCTTTGAAAGCTCTTTAGGAGAATGCTTAATATAAATACCATTTAACTGGTCTTTTAGAGTTTGGATTTCTTCCGCCTGAATTTGAATATCAGAACACTGCCCTCGTGCTCCACCGAGTGGTTGGTGAATCATGATTCGTGAGTGAGGAAGAGCATGACGAAAGCCTGCCTCACCAGCACTTAGCAAAAGTGATCCCATTGAAGCGGCCATACCTACACAGTAAGTATAAACCGGACAAGAAATGTGTTGCATAATATCGTAAATACCAAGACCTGCGTATACAGATCCACCCGGGCTATTAATGTAAAAGTGAATAGGATCTTCTGGATTGTTCTGCTCTAAGAAAAGCATCTGAGCAATCAAGAGATTGGCGACGACGTCGTTTACTTGGGTGCCTAAAAAGACAATCCTATCAATTAAGAGTCGAGAGTAAATATCATACTGCCTCTCTCCTCGTGCCGTTTGCTCAATTACAATCGGATTAGGAATGTGCATCGAGGGAAAGGGGTTGTTTCCATTTGAATCGTTCATATTCTACGCTCCTGGTGCCGCAAACATTGTGAACCTACAAAGGTTCATCAATGCATAAGTCTCAAAATTATTGATTTCACTAAAGCTTTTCGTCCTGTCCTGTGCAGTTCTTTAGCTTCATAGAATAAAAGTGACTTAAAATTAATACAAGCCTCACAAGGCCATAGGTGTCTAGAATTATAAAGTTTTTGCTGACGACGAGGTATGCTATGCACCATCCCAACAAAGACCAACTAGAATACTCCCCTGTAACCCTTGGCAGCTTGCTATTGTCTAGGCCTTCTCCTATCGTGATTTTGCTTAAACTAAGGCAAAATACCCCTAATTTAAAATAACCTTTATGGACCCCGGTCTAACTGGTCAAACTTTTTAAGGAGAATTTTATGACAATTGAAACTTCAACTCCCTGGACTCTTGTTGGAAAGAAAGCCCCAGACTTCAAAGGAAACGCTGTTATTAATGGCGACATTCAAGAAATTTCATTATCTGATTACAAAGGAAAGTGGAAAGTTCTTTTCTTTTACCCTTTAGACTTCACGTTTGTTTGTCCAACTGAGCTTGTTGCTTTCTCTGATAAAATCGACCTCTATAAGAAATTAGGTTGTGAGGTTATTGGTTGTTCAATCGACTCTGAATTTTCTCACCTTAAATGGACTCAAACTCCTGTTGATGAAGGCGGTGTTGGCGAGCTTAAATACCCACTTCTTGCTGACGTTACTAAGAAAATCGCTACTGACTACGGCTGTCTTATGGACGGAGCTGTTGCGTTTCGTGCGACATACGTTATTGATGACAAAGATATTGTTCAACACATGAGTATCAACAACCTAAGTGTTGGTCGTAACGTAGAAGAGTTCGCTCGTCTTGTTTCTGGCTACCAGTACACTGCAAAGCATGGTGAAGTTTGTCCTGCTGGCTGGACTGAGGGTGATGACACTATGAAGCCCGACCCTGTTGGATCAAAAGAATACTTTGGAAAACTTAAGTAATTAAGCGATAAATTTTCTATTGAGAAGGACGCCCATAGGGCGGCTTTTTTATAAGCCGATTATGAATCTAAAGAAATCTGGAACGAAATTCAAACCGATCTTTATTATGGCCCACGGAGCTGGTGCGCCTATGGATTCAGACTGGATGAACCTCCTAACAGACGATCTCGTTTCTCGTGAAATTCAAGTGATTCGCTTTGAATTCCCCTACATGGAAGAGAGAAGGCTTAGTGGAAGAAAAAGACCTCCAAATACCCAAAAGGTAATGCTCAAGACTTGGATGGAAGTCATTAAAAAAGTCCAAAAAGGCTCCCCTGAGGCCCCTCTTTATATAGGAGGAAAATCAATGGGTGGAAGAATGGCAAGCCTTGTCGCCGACCTTATTAAGCCTAATGGGCTTATTGCTCTTGGCTTTCCCTTTCATGCTCCAGGAAAAGAGCCAGGAGAGCGCATAGAGCATTTAAAAAACCTCAAAACAAAATGCCTCATTATTCAAGGCAGCAGAGACTCAATGGGTACCCGTGAGGAATGCCTTTCCTACCCAATATCCAATAAGCTACAATTTCTTTGGCTAGAAGATGGTGATCATAGCTGGAAGCCAAGAAAGAAGTCTGGATATACAATTGACGGGCATAGGCAAACTGCAGCAGATGCCATTAAAAAATTAATAGGATGAATAAAGCATGGAAATGTTCTTAGATTTTGTACAAGGTAATGTTCAATATGCCCCTTATGCTTTCTTTATCCTTCTCTTGCTCGCAGGGTTTAATCTCCCTATTAGTGAAGACCTCATGCTACTCTCCTCTGCCCTTATTGCCATAAAGAACCCCCATTTAAAAGTTGAACTTTTTATGGGCGTCTTTCTTGGGGCTTATTTGAGTGACCTGATTTGTTACGCCTTCGTTGGACGATTTCTTGGAGAGAAGATGTTCAAGATAAAATTCTTTGCCAACATGGTTTCAGAAGATAGGCTTAAAAAAATTAGTAGTTTCTACTCTCGCTATGGTGTCTTCACCCTTATTATTGGTCGCTTCATTCCTTTTGGTGTGAGGAATGCCCTCTTCATTACAGCGGGCCTTGGCAAAATGAATGCTTTAAGATTTGCCCTAAGTGACCTTCTCGCTTGCACCATTTCATGCTCTTTTTTCTTTTGGCTCTACTTCACCTATGGTGAGTCTGTTATCGATATTGTTAAAAAAGGTAACTTGATTCTCTTCACTCTCTTTGCCGCCGCAATTGCAGGCTGGTTTGTCCATAAAAGGGTTAGCGATAGGAAGTCCAAAGGGCTTGAAAATACACCGTTATAAATTTCATTTAGTAAAACACTGACCTTACATCAAAACACTCTAAACAACTGAAAATACGTTATTTCCTTACTCTTTTAGGAAATATTCTTACATGGTCATAAGTAAAAAGTTCACCAATAAAAACGCCTTCTTGAAAGAGTCCTTTCAACCTGTCAAAACGGCTTTCGCAGGAAAAATAATGGCAAGGAAAGAAAACTCGTGAAAAATGAAGAAATTGAAGCCGCAAAAGTTGTAGACATCCTTCATGCGAAGCAGGCCCTCGACGATAAAAAAGAGAACGACTCACTCTCTCGTTATTTTAAGGTCCTTAGCTTTTCAGAACTCATCGATGAGACGACTCTCCTCATCGAAGAACTCAATCGTGTAGGCTCTACTGAAGAGATGATTAAAAAATCAAAAATGATTTTAAAAGAACTTGGGCTGAGACTTAAAAACTCTCAAGGTTTGAGCCGAAGCTTTTTGAAAATGAAGGAAGAACTTGAAAACAAGCTTAGTCGTAGTTAATGCTCTTTTTCTCTTCTGTTGTTTTTGTGCCCTAGATAATTCTTGGGCCCAAAATACCACTGATCAGGAATTGATGTTTAACTGCCATGTGCCCATTAATCCTTATGATCCAAACTTTCAGCAAGGTGATGAGAAGTTTTTGAAAGTCTTTTTTCATAAATCAGTTAACCTCATCTCCCTTCAGGCCTCGGATATGACGGGTGTCTTACCAGAGCTCAAAGAGAGCCTAAAGTGGTCTTACAATATTAATGAAGACCTATCTAATCTAAGCGCCCGTATCACCAATGGTTACCTATCAATGGTGTACCTTGGAAATAGTTACTGGGGAGCTTTTCTTAAAAATCAAGAAATTGAAGATGAGTTTCTCTGTCGAGAAATTCTAAATCTCGACACACTCTAATTTAGAGAGATTCCAGTGATTGATAATCGTGAAGTGCCTTTAAGCGCATTTGAGCGATTTGCATTTTAGAATCATATCCAAGAAGACCTGCTGTCTTTCTTAAAAGTTCAGTTTTATCGGCCTTTTGCCCTCTTCCTTCAAATAGCCCTAAGAAATAAATTAAGTTTCTCGCATAACGGGAAACATATTTACTGATAAGTTGTGTCTCTAAAGGACCGGGGTTCACAAATTCACAACCTATTTTTGTGACGAAAATTTTATCGACTTCTGAAAACCCTTCAAAAGAGCGCACAATCTTTGCTTTCATTCTGATTATTCTCTTCTCCATTTGAGTCACTTCTAAACCAAAGAGAACCTCTGGGTGAAGAAGAGAAAGTTCAGGGTAATCAATTAAGGGAAACATTAGGGGAATGGCATTAACAGGAGGGATACTTGGTAAATTATCTAAAAGAACCCCTCCTTCTGAAATATTCAGCATAAAGGCCTTAAGGACGTAATCCTCCATTAAATAAAGGGTACTCGTCTTCAAGGGTGCCCTTAAATATTCTCTTTTAAACCTTAACGTCATAGGAGGTGAGATGCCGCCTCTGAAAGCGCTGATCTTTCACCTTGAGTTAAAATCGTATGACCAACAATGGCCTCCGTCTTCATTTTCTCAAGAGCATAAACAAGACCGTTATTAACCTCATCTAAATAAGGACTATCAATTTGGTAGGGGTCACCTGTTAGAACAATTTTTGTCCCTTCACCTGCTCTGGTAATAATAGTCTTAACCTCATGAGGAGAAAGGTTTTGGGCCTCATCAACAATGAGGTACTGACCAGGAATAGAGCGGCCTCTGATATAAGTTAATGGCTCAATATGAAGAAGCCCATGATTAATGAGATCTTCATAACTAGCGGAGCCATCCGTACGATACTGTCCAAAAAGAAAGTCCATATTATCAAAAATGGGCTGCATCCAAGGACCAAGCTTCTCATTAACATCACCTGGCAGATAGCCAAGATCACGCCCCATAGGCTGAATCGGTCTAGAAACAAGGAGACGACTATATTTTTCATCACCCACTGTTTTTTCTAAACCTGCAGCAATCGCCATCAAGGTTTTCCCAGTCCCCGCCTTTCCGACAAGGGAGACCAAGCTAATTTCATCATTTAAAAGGGAATCAAAAGCAAATTGTTGCTCAATATTCTTAGGATGAACTCCCCAAACACCTTCTCTGATATTAATCAGAGGAACAATTTTTTCTTTTTTCCCATCATAGCGGCCAAGGACTCTTCGCCTCTCATTTCCAGGGAGCTGAATAATAAAATATTCATTAGGAAGAACGCCTGCTTGATCAAGCCCAACATCATTTAGAGAGAGATTTTTTTGACTTTCAAAAAATGAGATCAACTCTTCATCAACTTCAACTGTTCTTTGTCCTGTATAGAGCTCTTCAACAGATACATCGCGGGCGCCATAGTCTTCAGCAGGTACTCCGAGAACATCAGCTTTTAAGCGAAGGTTAATATCCTTTGTAATGAGGAGTGTATTCTCTCCCGCATCCTTACAGGTTAAGGCCGCCCCCAAAATAATATTGTCATTGATACTTAGATCAATTTTCGCTTTTTCTCCCATCGATACTTTCGTATCGATCGTTAGAAAGAGTTTGCCACCATTATCAAGGTCAACTCCTTTAACTAAGGAACCCCTACTTCTAAGGTCATCAATAATTCGTGAAAAGTGACGTGCATTACGCCCATTCTCATTCTGGTCTTTCTTAAAGCGATCAACTTCCTCAATAACAACGAGGGGGATGACGACCTTATTTTTACCGAATTTATTAATGGCCTGGGGATCAAAGAGTATGACGTTCGTATCAAGAACAAATGTTTTATCCAATAGGTTTTCCTCCGTGAAAGCCCATGGAAGGGCTTGTCCTAATAAAATTGTAAGAAATTGCTATCGATAAGGAAAGGAATGAACGCTTATATCACGAAATAGAGGTCATATTTGCTCACTGCCTTTTAATGCTTCGCTTACATAAAATGGTAGAGGATGTTTGTTTAAAAACCGCCTCTTTTACTCCGGCTTCAAAAGGTAAATATTTGCGTTACTTCTTAACTCTTCTATTTTTCCTCTCAACGCTTTCTTTAGAAGCGGCCTTTAGCTATCTCAACAGAAGTGCCGAAGGTCTTCTAATGGGTGACGCCTTTACCGCGGTAGCTGATGATGAAATGACGCTCTTTTATAACCCTGCAGCTCTAGGCCGAAATAGAGGGGTTTCAATCGTTCCTTTAAAGCCAAATTTTGTTTTGCCAGACGTTTTAGACAAGGATCTCAGTTTTGATAATCCAAGCTTTGGCATAAGTGATCGTTTTAAAAATTTTCCCACCGATCCTGCTCCCATAGCAGATAGAATCCTAGGCTACCCTGTTTACCTAGAAGTTGGTGCGGCTCCTGCCGTTAAAGTTATGAACTTTGGATTCAACTTATTTGCTGTCTCAAAAACAAGTATGGATGTTCAAAATGCCATCCATCCAGTTCTTGATGTCTCCTACCGCTTAGACCGCGGATTTATCCTGGGCTATGCTTTTACGGGAGGAAATGGAGCCAAAGGTAAAAATCCACAAGGCAGTACCACCTCTTTTGGAATTGGTGCAAAGACTATGAACCGTCAGGGTCTAGATAACACCTTTGATCTCTTTGGCACAAGCTTGTTAGATATTATTCAAAATTCTGACAATTATAAAACGATAAGAAAAAACCTAGGCTACTCAAAAGGCTCCGGCATTGGATTTGATTTAGGTTTTGAATATAACTACTACACAGGACCTACTCGCTACACCTTTGGGATATCTTGGCTTGATATTGGTGATACCTCTTTCACAAAGGAAGAGGGCCTTGTCGATGTTCCCGATCAGAATCAATCCATAAACCTAGGGACATCTTTTAATCAAGACTTTGGTTTATTTGATTACACACTGGCCGCTGATTATTCGAATCTCGTTGATGCCACTACCCCAGCGTTATCAAAACTAAAATTAGGAGTCAGGGCCCGCATGCCTATACTTAGTGGATATCTAGGTTACAACGGGGGCTACGCTTCTTGGGGACTAGGTGTGAACATCTTCTTCTTAGAACTTAGAGTTGGCTTCTACGGAATAGAGTTAGGCCAAAAGTATCGCCAAGAAGAGGGAAAACGAACAGTCATTTCCCTCTCTTTAGCAAGAATTGATATGGATCTTTTTTAGTCACTTAAAAGAAACTTCATTAAGATATCTAATGCTTCTTTAAAGGGTTCCTTTTCAAGAACCAAACTCATCCGCGCAGTATTTGGACAGCCAAAGGCTTCACCAGGAACAAGGGCTAGGCCGTACTCATCAAGCAGCTCTTCACAAATTTCAACTGAATAATCGTCTTGTTGAGAGCGTTCTTTAAATTTCTCAATACACGGGGTTTGTGAAAAATCGAGAAGGTAATAGAAAGCAGAAGTCGGTTGGTAAAAAACATGACCGAGTTGATGCTCACTAAGAGCTTCTCCCAAAGCCTCTGCATTATCACGCAAATGTCTTTTTATAGGTTCAAGGTAAACCGGGATTTGATTAAAATCAAATTGAGAAAGCGCTCTTTGAACTAAGGAATTTGCACCAGATGTTGTTTGACCTTGTAGCTTATTAATAACTGTCGTTAATTCCTTTGGCGCTATCGTAAAACCAATCCGAAGTCCCGTGGAAGCGAGAGTTTTTGAAATCCCATCAACAATTACAGTTCTAGCCAGAAGCTCTGGGCGATGCTGATAAAAGTAAGTTGGTCTTGGATCATAGAAGAATAATTCGTAGTAAATTTCATCTGAAATAATCATAATATTTGGATACTTAAGCATCATTTCAGCAAAGCTTGCCATCCAGCCATCTTCATAGTGAGTTCCAGTAGGATTATTTGGACTATTTACAATGATGATTTTGGTCTTATCTGTAATCTTTCTTTCAATTTCTTCTAACGAAGGAACAAAGACATCAAAGGGACTCGTATCAACAATAACAGGTGTCCCACCACAGAAATTAACCATTTCGGGATAAGAAACCCAATAAGGAGAGAAAATTATGACCTCATCCCCATGATCAATGAGACAACCTAAAACATTTGTTAAAGAGTGCTTTCCGCCATTTGAAATAACGGCCTCAAACTCAACCCCTTCAACAGCAGTTTCTAAATTAATATTTCGGGTATTTTGAAAGTTTTGCAAAACTTTCTTTCTTAATTCCGGAAAGCCGGCAACCGGACTGTATTGAAAAGATTTTATGAAATCACTTTCACTACGAATGAGATCGACAAACTCACTCATCGGCCTAAAGGGTAATTGGCCGGCAGTCAGGTTATAAATTTTCTTACCCTGAGCGGCCATATCTGTGGCCTTGGCATTAAGCTTAAGGGTTACACTTTCGGTAATTTTTTGGACACGCGAACTCAATTCCATGAGTTATCTCCTATCACAATGGTTTTTTATTTTTCCATATTCTTTAAAATCGCCTCAGGCACAAAGTCTGAGACATCTCTTCCATGCTTATAAAGCTCTTTAACTAAAGAGGAAGAAACAAAATAATGTTTTCCACCTGTTGGAAGGAAGAAGGTATCAATTTCTCCGTAAAGGTGATTATTCATGGAGGCCATTTGAAATTCCATTTCAAAATCCCCCGTGGGTCTCAAGCCGCGAACAATAGCGTTGATCCCCTTCTTTTTAGCGTACTCTACAATTAGTCCATCCCAGGCATCTACTTTTATCCTAGGGTCATCTTCAAAATGAGTTTTTATCATTTTCACGCGTTCTTTTTGGCTAAAAAGTGCTTTCTTTGCAGGAGACACTGCAACCAAAACAGTAATCTCGTCAAAAACCCTTAAGGCCCTTTGAATGATGTCATCGTGTCCGCGTGTGAAGGGATCAAAAGTCCCAGGATAGATGGCCGTTTTCATGGATAGCTCCTAATAGTGATGAAGTTATTTTAACGAAAGGCCAAAGGCTTTGTCATGGGTAATCAATTAAAGCGAAAGACGGCCAAATAACTTGTTCCCTGCTCAAAGAGTTTGTCTGGTTTATGACCTAAAGCGTCCCAATAGGTACTCGCAAGGCCCTTTTGCCGGTCAGACTCAATCCATAATTGGCTAATTGAGGGATTTTCAAGAATTGGTGGCATGAGTTTCTTATAAAGGTGATGACTTTCATAAGGTGGATCGAAGAAGACAATCGTTGGTCCCTCGCTTTTAAAGTGGGCCGGCCACTTCTCAACTCCTTGCTTTGAAATAATTAAAGGTCTCTCACTTACTTCAGAGACAAAGCTATTTTTAAAATCACCAATATTTTTCTCTAAGGACTTGAGTGCCAAGGGATGATTCTCAATAAATTTCACAGATTTTGCTCCACGAGACCAGGCTTCAAGACCGACAGATCCAGAGCCCGCGCAAAGATCAATAAAATGGTATTCCGATAAATCTTGAAGGGAATCGAAAATTCTTCTTTTAAGAAGAACAGATGTTGGTCGGGTTTGATCACCCTTTGGAACGAAAAGGGACCGGCCTTTGGCCAGTCCCCCTAATATTCTTATACTCATTTAAATTCTATTACCTACTAAAGTCGCTTAGGCTGCCTTTTTCCCCTGTGATTGGCTACCTGTCAAGGGAACAGAAAATTTCACTCCCCCTTCCATGTTTACCTCACATCCATTTTCAGAGAGGTTTAACTCGACTCCAGAGAGTGTCACGGTTAACCCACCATCTTTAATACTAACAGTTGCCGTTTCCGAACCAAGCTGAAAGTTTAGCTGCATATCCATTTCGCCTTGACCTGAAAACTGCATATAACCTTCTCCACTTTTGTGCTGAGTTGCTTTTGCCGTAGGCATTGCTACCACATTACCAGTATGATGATCTTCAGTTGAAGCTTCAGCGGCAAGCTCTTCTTCAACCTCAGCTGCAATCTCTTCTACTATACTGGCAGGTTCATCAACTTCTTCTTCAATTTTTGAACTCTCTGTTTCAAAAGTTTCAGCTTCTTGAACGAGGTCATCATCATCTTCAGCAACAACCTCATCAGCTTCTGCCGCGACTTCCTCGGGAGCCGAAGATTCTTCGGCCACTGCTGCAGTGCCTTCTTCTTCTACGAACTCTTTTTCAAGGCTCTCAATTTCATTCATAATGTCTTGAAGCTCAGCGTCGTTAAAGCTTTGTTCCACATTCTCATCTTTTTCCGACATAAAATCCTCCGGCCTATGCCATTATGTTGCGACTTACATACATTTCGGTAAAATTGACGCCACTCTTTAGGTAAGAAGTGGACTATCTAGAGGGGCGGCAGAAATTACACAACAAAAGATATTGAAGGTGTCATATTTTTGTCCTTTTTAGTCGGTCTTACAATTGGGATGTAACTGTTTTTTCTGGTTTCTCTCATGACAACTGACCCATAAATACGATAAATTTCTCCTCCACAACATACAGAGACAACAGAAGATCAATATGAAAGATCAACAATATTGGGAGCTTATAATTGAGTAAACGCTCCTTTATGGCCAATTATTGGCTCAAACAAAACCCCAAAGAGGCGTTAAACCCCGGTTTAGTGAGCTCTAGAGAGGCCCTTTCTTACAAAGATGAAAGAATGGCCCATGATACAAGGTTGCCGGATTTTCTTCCGCCACTGCCGTCGGAGCACGAAGGCTTTCAGCCCAGCAATTATTTCATTCCTGGATGGGTTGGTAATTCACTCTTTTCTAAAGACGCCATTGCAATAAAGAAACTCCAAGAAAAACTCTGGGAAGATGCTATCGCTCATTTTAAAAAAGTTGATAGCCTCCCAAGAAGTCTCTCTCTCGCTATCCATCAAGAATTCCTTGCTTTCTTTTGCCACCAAAAGAAATGTAAAAATGCTCATCCCCTTGAGAATCTTGAAACATTTTGGAAAGAATTAAAAAGTGAAAAATCAACTCATCGTCTAATCCTCGATGATTTTAGCGAGCTCTACTCATTTAGAGTGGCCACGAATTACTTGTCTCGCTTGAAGTTTTTAATAACTTTTTCTAAAGCAACAGATTTTGAATACTCTCGCTCTCATATCATTAACCCCAGTACATTTAGCCAACTACTCTTTAGAAAAGGGTCCTCTCAAGAGATTATTTGCGAAGCCTTTAAGATCAACCAGTACAGTTGGTACAAACCATCTAGTAACCTCGCTATTGAGCTTGAAAAATTAACAAGAAATTTTCATAAACTATCCATCACTCAAATGATGAAGCTAAGTTCTTTTAGGAACTTTAAGAAGTCTCAGCGGTCCCTTAATTTTGAAGACACTAGCTATAGCCACGCCTTATCCCATCGTAGTTTTGGTCAGTTTATAAACCAACTTCTTATCTTCTTTCCTATTTGGCAAAAGCAAGAAACCTTTAATTATCCAAGACCTGTAAATTCCCTGAAACCAGAGATTTATAACACCAAGTTTGTTGGTGAAAATATTGAATCCCTTGGACAAAGCCACTGGCTTGCCCAAGAAGTAAATATGAGCTTTTCTTGGTCAGAAATTCTTTGTCCGGAGTTCTCGACTAACGACCCCGGCTCAGAAACATTTGTTAAGCTCGGGCAAGAGCTGCAATTTCTCACCTTCCTTGTCCAATACGCTCAATCCCACAATATTAATGCGAGGGAGATGGTAACAAGAGTTACCCATGAGAAATATAGCAGGACTAAAAATCGCCAACTCGGTCAATTCAATCTCTTTAATAATAAGATTGTAAGCTACGATAGAATTGTTCTTAATATCGGTGATCTACCAAAGAAAAACCCTCATCACTTTCTCATAACGAAAGTTCAAGAGCAGAAAGACCAATTGATTGAGGATGGTTATTTGATTGTCTTAAGTAATCAAAAACTCTTTGTCCCAAGTCAGTCGAAAAAGGTCGCGGCCCTACTAAAGGATTTCAAAGTTGAAGCCAACTTTAACTTTGAAAAGCTCAAGGCAAAGGGAGAAGTCAGTAATTTCATCTATGTTTTAAGCAAGAGAAATCCCTTTAAAAAGAAAGAGAATCCCTTTGATATAGATCCAATTAGTCTCACAAATGCTTCGGGAGAAGCACAAGAGTCTTGCTACACTTTTCGTATCGGTGGAAAATTATCACAATTTGGAAGGTTTGAAGGTATTGTTAAAGAGCTGCTAACATTCTTTAAAACTCGCTCCTCTTTTAATATATCAATGCTTCATAGAAATATAAGCTCCGAAATTCAAATGGAATTTCATCAAGATGCCATTATTGAGGGTAAATTATTAAGCTCTCTTGGTAATGATCGTGAGAGAATTACCCACCCACAATTCTTTAAGAATCTAACGAAAAGTTGTGTGCCTCTCGAGAAATTTTTTAATCTTATGGAGATGAGCCATCGGCCAAAAGAAAATCTTACCAATAATTTACTCGGAATAAATTCGCAGAACGCTCAAGTTAAATACATCCTTATTGTTGATTTGAGAGACCCAATAAATCCAGCTCTTGAGATTTGCTCAAATTCAATCTATGCGGCAAAGAGACAAGAATATGGTGATGCCTATTTTTATTATTATTCAATGACTTCGAAAGTCTCTCACTTAAATTTAAATCTTCTAAGAGAGTTTTTTGACTCTTCAATAGGGGCCCAGATTGTGCAAATCTGCCTAAGTGGTGGTGCTGCTAAATTAAAAGGAAAACTAAGATCTCTTCTTATTCCTAGATTTTTTGGCGATGGACAAGACATTTTGGGGACTCCCTTTGAGAACTCCCTGTTCCTAAGCTTGAAGAAAGAAGACATTGTTACAAAGTCCCCCACAGAATTACAAAATCTCTATAACCAAGAGATGACCAATCTCACAAGAAATAAGCACGAGAGCCTTTGGGCATTTTTAAGTGTTCTTTGCCACTTTAAAATATTGGCAAAACAAATCCTAGAAGAGACAAGTCAGAAGACATCAGACTTTTCTTTTAATAACCCTGTTGTAAAGGATGAGCTTGTTAATCTTTCAACAGTTAGTATCTATCCCAATGATGAGGTTTTCACAGAACTTCTCATTGATCACAAGGATGACCTAGAAAGGCCTCTCACGAGAAGCCAACTAAAATCAAAAGATGACCTTCACTCTCTTGAAATTTTCCATCAATATCAGTGCCTTATAAAATTCCATGCTGGAAAAGAGCAATTGTTATTTATTGAGTTTATTCTCTCTCAAGCTATTGGCTACCCTATTTTAGGAATCCTCCAAAACCTTCAAGTACCAAAGAGCGCTGAGCTTAAGGGTATCATGGATAAATTTAGTGGTGTTCAGACCATCCTCAGCTCAATTCTTCAAGGCCTTGAGCAAGAAATCAAACAACAAATCACCAAAGAAATTGCTCAAGTATAAAACGCAACAAACTTTCTCTTCCTGATATATTATATTTTTATGTCCGAAGCAGATAAGTTATGGGACCTCCATAAATCTATTTATCGTCATCTTAAAAAAAGAGCGAAGGGCTTAGAGGGAGAGGTTTCCCAAGAACTCAAAAATTACGAAAAAAACCAAAGGAAGTACGCCAATAGAGATTTTTTTAAATCTCATACAGATGAAATCTTTCAGGCCATTCGTAAGAGCCATGTCGTCTTCCTTGGAGACTTCCATAGCTTTGATCAAAACTCTAGAAACCTAGAAAGACTCACAAGAGAACTTATTAAACAGAAGAATAAGTTTTCACTAGGAGTAGAGCTCATTAATGAAAGTCACCAAGAAAGTGTGGAGAGATATCTTAATCATCAAATTACCGAATTAGAGCTTCTAGAAGAAATAGAATACCATGAATCCTGGCGCTTTCCCTGGAGCTATTACCGTCCATTTTTTGAAATGGCCAGAAAGCATAAGCTTCCAATAATTGCTCTTAATAGCGAAGGCACCTTAACTCAGAGGGATACCAAAGCTTCAGAAATCCTTAGTGACTTTATTATTAGTAATCCATCTGAAAGATTGCTCGTTCTTTTCGGAGAGCTCCATATCGTACCAAATAAACTTCCTAAAATGGTTCAGGATCTTGTCTCAAAAAAAATTACTAACTTTACCTCGACTATCATTCATCAAAACCTTGATGAGGTTTACTGGAAATTAAAAGAATTACATATTGAAAAACATAACCAAATCATCAAGTTTAGCGACAATGAGTTCTCACTCCAAACCGCTCCTCCATGGATAAAGTATGAGAGTATGATTTATTGGTATGAGAACCTCTCGGATGATCCGGAATTTGAGTTGCATGACTATATCCTCAATGATGGAATTTTAAATCTTCACTCTAATGTCCCAGAAAATTTCATTTTTCTTTGTGAAAAGATTCAAAAAGTATTGGATCTTGATGTTACGGGTGAAGAGCTAGAGGATTTTAATCTTTACGAACATCAGAACCTCAGTTTAATTCTTGATAAAGTGGGAAGACTTCCAAAGGCAACTTTAAGTAACTTTTTAAAGCGTCTTGTTACAGAAGGCCGAGTCTTTCGTATTCCTTTTTCAAATAATTACTACTGCTCATCCTATTCCATAAATCGCATGAGCTTTATTTGTGGTCTGCATCTTCAAGATATAGTCATCCGAAGAGTAAATATTAATTACGAAAGTATTTTAATGGAACAAACACTAGCCAAAAAATTTGTTCTTATCGTTAAACAAAACACGATTGGCTACCTGGCAAGTAAGGTTATCAACCCCTTTAGAAAGTGTGACCTTTACCTTGATTTAAAAGAGAAGCATTTAAATCAATTTTTGCCAGATGAACAAAAATCTATTATCAAAACTACTTTAAATATCATTGAGGATGATGGGACAACTGAACTCGGACAGCTCTTGGAAAAGAAAACTCTCTTTCATGCTTATGAATCCGCACGAAAGCTAGGCTTCTACTTCGGGGAAATACTCTATGAAGATTTTCTCATTAAGGGGCATAGTGAGTACAAAGAGATTTTCTCTTATTTAACTAACGATAAATGCTCTTATGATTCCTTTTATGAAATTTTAAGAACTCTACTTCCAGCTGACAAATACCCCAAACAAAAAAAGAGATTGTTCTAGGCGTTTTTTTGAGAACTTCTCAATTTCTTCAAGAGCTCTTTTTTAGTAGTCTTCTCAACTCTTGCTAGACGACGTTTAGGAAGAGACTTCTCATTGCTTGAAACAGCTTCAAGAACGATTTGGGTTTTTCGACCGACATGATGACCATCTTCATTGGCAACATTTTCAAATGAGATTTTACCTGACATCTCATCAATTAGTTCTTGAGCAATGGCCAGCTCAGTATGCTCAAGCATTCCAGTTGCTAAGCCTTTTGCTTGTCGAAGAAACTCTTTTGAAAACTCTCTTCCTGAATCAAAGATATCCAAAAGAATAGTACTGCCTAACTTTCTAACATTTACACTTAGATATTTATCAGGGTCATCAAAATTATAATTTTCAATAGCATTCGTCATTAGATTATAGATGGCCTGCTCAAGCCCCTCTTTTTCACCATAAACATCAACGGCTTCAGTTTCAATATCAAGTTTAATTCCTTGAGTAAAAATCTTTGAAGACACTAGCTCGATGACATTACCGATGGTTTCCTCTAGTTCTAATGAGGATCTCTTAACGATAGGAGTTTGAGGTTCATCTTCACTCCAAACTTCATCTATTTTTAATTGATTTTTATTTGTCCTTTTTCCAGAGAGTATAATCGGACGACCCACTTCATCTGATGTTACTGGTTCAGTTTCTTGAACATCGCCTCTTACAACACTTACTGAGTAGAGCCTTGCCAAAGTTCTAAGACCAAGACCTGTGAGCGTTTTAATCATTAACTCTTGAACTAGGGAAGAGCTAAGTTTTTCAGCAGAAAGTAGTTTCTTTGCTTCCGACTCTCCCGACTCAAGAATATCTTCTTGATTCTTTTGGCGAAAGTAATCGAGCCCAATAAAGATGGGTACCAAGGCCGCCACTAAATAAAAGAATACTCCGAGTGTCGCTTTTTGAGTCTGAAGGTTGGCCTTTGCCGATGAGAGAGAGTCGTTTAACTCCTCTCTTTTAATCTCTAGTTTTTCAAAACGATTACCAAGATTTGAGAGGATCACATTCTCAGGGTTACCATCAAAGAGACCTTCAACTGATTTGGCCACCAACTTTTGATGAAACCAGCTCACATCTGTAGAGATTGCATTTAATGCTTCTAAAATAGCGCCATTATTTAATTCTAAATTTTCATATACTCGAATTGCTTCACCAAAACATTCTTCACTATTTTTAACAAAAGAATCTGCTAGATATTCAGAACCACTTCCAATTAAACGAGCTGTATAACTATTGTGAACGCGGGTGAAACAAGTTTGCAAACCCTCCTGAAGGGCCAATATCTTAGAATTTTTTGCTGAAAAATTTTGGAGGCCAGCACTAAGGCCGACGAGGGAAAAAAGGCCTACTGTCGCCAAAAGTTTCGATCTTCCTTGAATCCATGTACCTAGGTTAACCTTCATGGTTCCTACCTCTTTTGATGTCTTAAATAAGGACGCAATTCGCCCTTAAAATATGTTTACAAGTTGCAACATATTAGTCAAGAAAGGGAATATTTGCCCCTTTTACCCGATTATTATGGGTGGTGATTTTTTCCCCCTTCCCATGATAGGCTTATCTCGTGATATTCAGTAACCGCCTTCTCCAGGCCACTATTAATAGCCTCGTCGTTCACCTCTTACTTTTCGGGTGCTTATACCTCATTCAAGGAAAGCAGGCCTTAAAATCGGCGCAAGAATTAAGTCAAAGAGCGATCAATATCGAAAGTATTAGCCCGGAGCAACTCAAGAAATACCGGACCGTCGGAGTCAAGGGAGGCTCAAAAAAGTTCTCCTTAAAAACCCCTAGTGGCTCTCCTGTAAGAAAAAAAGAGAATGACGCTAAAAATTCGTCAGAAAATAGTAGTACCTCTGCAAATAAATCCATTTCCTTAGATAAGCTTCAACCAAGGGTGTCTGAAAAAGACCTGCCTCCACCTCCACAAGAAGTAAGCCCAAAAGCTCAGCAAGCAGAGGCCAGAAATAAGTTTCAAGGCGAGCAACAAAAGAGCCTTTTGCGAAAAGAGATCCGTGCTGCAGAATCAGGAATTCCCTTAACAGCACTTAGGTCTAATCAAGCTTTAGAGAATTTTCGACGGCAAGAAAATCTCAAAAGAAATATGCTGACTGAAATGGGGACTCAATCAAGCAGGGCCGAAGTACTTAGCCGAACTGGCTTTAATCTTCATTTTGAACCACCAGAAGGAATCTCAGAAGATGAACTTAATAGTGTCGAAAAAATCTTTTTCTCCTTTCAAAAGAGAACTTTTACGACCTATGTAAATGCCTTTCTCTCTACTTATCAACAAAAGCTTTTAAATAGACCTCAACTAGGCACTGCCTTAAAAAATGAACGCCACTTACTAACGGGGAAAATTGATTTTGATAAAGAAGGAAATATTTTAAAGATAAAAATCCTTAGAAGTTCACAAAGTGATGAAGTCCATGCTCTTTTTGAAGAAACCCTAAAAGAGATACGAAGTCTTCCTAATCCACCAAAAGCGCTTATTGAAAGTCGTGATCAATTTACGATTTATTATCAATTAAGTATTAATAATTAAATAAAAAGAAAGACTAAAATAGCACTTAAAGAAGCGTACAATAGCCCTTTTAGAAAGGTTTGCGAACGTAGTCCCCTAAAAAAGAAGTCAACCACGGCTTCGCGCAAAAAATCCTTATTAAGTAAGCGCCCTTTATTTAAATCTAGCTTCATTCGCTTTTTTAAAAATTTGAGTGCTTCTTGAATTTCGGGTTTTACCTGAGAAGAAAAGTCTTCAGGTGGTAAAGTCTCAGGGATTAAGTTTTTTATGATAGTTAGCTTTTGAGAAAAACTTCTGACCTTCTTTTGACAGTGCTCGCACTCATTGATGTGTCGACTATAAAAAGGACCGGGTTCATTTTGAGGACTCTCTATAAAGGCCAAAAGGTTGCGTGAAAATACACAATCATTATTATTAAACTGGTCTAAGACATGATGATATAGTTCTCTATTTTCCGAGGAATAGAGATAAGTCGATTCTTTCAATTGGTTCAACGAGAACTCTCCCACTCTTGGCCATTTTTCTCTAGTAAATTTGCGCGTGCTTGATGAGTTGAGGCCAGGACTCTCTCTTCCCTGGTCTCCAAAACAGTTGCAACAAAAGATGCTGGATAATGTCTTTTATCTCTTAGATATAGAATTGCTCTTTCATCAAAAGAGAGTTTAAAAAAAGGATCTTCACTCTTATAAGCAAAATGCTGCTGACGAATACGGGCCAAACTAATTAAATGAGTCACAAAGTCTTTTTCAAGGATAGACTCATCATCACTTAGCCCACCCTCTTTAGAAAGGATCAGCCTGCTAATAGAGTCTATAAGGAGTTGAGCGGCCATCAATTCATCAGGTAGAAGAATAAAGGCCAATCCGTAATGTTTATGAGTTAAGGCTTCCAATGCCAACAAATGACTATCCACTCAAATATTTTAATCGCTCGAGGCCATTGGTGACAAGTTTATTGTCCTCAACAAACCCAACTGAGAGACTCAACAAAGACCTAAGTTACTGAAAATAATAACTTCTTATCCTTTATTACCTAAACCTAAAGCATCAAAATTTACCGACGTTGGACTCTGGTGCTCAAGTTATTTTTCTCATTATCCGATAAATAGTCTGAGATAGGTGAAGAAAGAGGAAAATCGCCCATGAAAACTTGTCATTTATTAAAGTTAAAAAATATGGTCCTTGCTACTTTTGTTATGACATTAACAATTGGTTTAACGGGTTGTGACCAAAAAAGTGCAACGAAAAAAAATAACACCGCAACCTCTACGAATCCTTTCGGAAACACAACTCCAACACCTACTCCTGGTTATACACCAACACCCACTCCTACCACTTGTGCTAATGGCAGTGGTTACGAACAAGGTGTTGCCGACTCTGGCCAGACCATTGATTATTATAAACTTAATAGCCCCTATATCATTGCTCACGGAGCGAATCAGGGAAATATTGTGTATTCAACGGAATCTAATCTTCCCTCAAATTATAATCAAAATATCTTCTTTAGTGATAGTCGCTTTAATGTAAGGGTCATACCTCGCTACCAAAATAAAGGGACCGATAGTATGGGCATCCCCTGTGCTTATAATCCCCAACCATTTACTAAACTCAATGTTGGGGTAGTTTTACGTTCTCGCCAAAGCTCACCAGGAGTTGGTGATTACCATCAATTTAGAGACGTCGCAGTCAATTGCCCTTCTAAGATACATGAATACCAAGTGCCTTCGACATCAGACCCTTTAGTCGTAGAAGTCATGAATGTACAATGGGATTGGAGCTGTAAAAGTTACGAGCAACAGGGTTACCCAAATGTTCCAGGAGTTTGCCCGTACGACAACGTTTGGCAAACAGAGTGCTACGCCATTGAACTTCACTTTTCAACAGATACGACAAAAGATATTCCTGGTCCTAGAACTTACCAGTAGATTTTTGGCAATATTCTTCTATAAGTTCAACAAGATCAAAGCCAAGATTTTTCCCAACGGCTTGTGAGACCTCAACGAGAAGGCCTGGGCAAGTGAGATTTGCTTCTTGTATTTTCCCACCTAAAATATCGTAGGCAATCCAAGGCACTCCACGCTTAGAGAATTCTTTACTCATCTCCTCACACCTTTTTGCAACTTCGTTTTCCAATTTTACAGCGTGGTACTTCGCTCCTTGAGCAATGTTGGCGAGAAACTCTCCCTTAGGTGGAGTTTTTAAAATTGTTCCAAGCTCTTTTCCATCAAAATAGAGAGAGCGCAACTCTCCCTCATAAACTTCAGTCAAAAATGGTTGGGCCACTACCGGCCCATGATACTCACTTTTCTTTTTTTCAAAGAGCAAGGCCACTTCTTCAAAGCTTAAGTCTTTTGAAACTTTTTCGACGCCAATTCCTTGAAAAAGATCGAGGGGTTTTAAGATAAGTCCCTCATAGTCCCCATCATTTTTAATCTTATCAAAGAACTTTTTAAAACCACTATCAGAGCTTCCAACAAATGTTGGTGCCGCCTCATCAAGCTCATATGAGACCATTTTCTCATTATGAACCGCTATCCCGGCCGGATCGTTTATCACCTTGATTTGCCACTTTTCCTTAAGAGATCTAAGCATCCAAAGATAACGAAGATAGCGAGTATCGAAGGGAGGATCTATTCTCATATGAATAATGGCATCTTCATGAAGCCTCAAATCAGTGGCCTCTCCAAGATCAAAAGAAGCAAGATAAGAGCCACCATCAACAAATTCACCCGTGAAGTCATAGATTTTGAAGATCGGCTCATCTTTGTTTGAAAAGTAAAAATCTTTTTCAAAAAGGAGGCCAACTTTTCGATTGGCCTTTTTCAGCGCTAAGGCCAGCTGCAAAGAACTGTCCTTTTTGAAGACAAGTTTCTCTAATGGGTCAATAAAAAGGATATGCTCAAATGAAGGTAAGGTCGTCATGATACTCTCTGGGTTTCTATTTCTTAGGTCGTTCCAGAAAACTATCAGAAAAACTTTGTTTTTTCTTATTTTTCTTATAGTTAGAGTAAGATTTCTTTAAATGAAGAAAGAAACTTTTTAAGTCTATCCCTAAACTCTTATGAAGAGACTTTATATCCTCCCCCTTATTTTCGTAGGTCATAAAGGCCGCTAAAGAGGCATTATTCCACGGCTTATTCAGAGGAAAACATCCCTTCCCAGGATTGTCAGTGCAAACTTTTTCGATATTTGGTTTTAAAGTCTCTTTCCAATAACTTTCTCTAAACGTTTTAGCTTCGATTGGGGTTTTAAAAGACCTTTTTTTAAGTTCTTCATTAAGATTCTTTATATTCGTGGCAAAAGCACTACTTATAAGAGCCTGACGTCGCTCCTGAGCCTCCTTGGCCTGAATTTGCTGATCGTTCCATGCAAAATATTCTAAAGCCATTTCACGGGCAAAATAAGTGGCCAAAGCTTCATTGAAGTCGACTTCATCTTTTATGAAGAACAAAGTGTGAAAGAGCTCATGAAAAATCAGCTCTGATAATCCATAATCATCATAGTGAAAAAAGCTAGAAAGGACTTTGTCTTCAAAGTAGCCCAAGGTGGAATAAGCATATACGGGCCTTACATAGGTCTCCATACGATCCTCTTCCAGCTCTCGAGCAAAGTCTTGGGCCTTCTGTTTAGAGAAGAAGCCAAGGTAAGGAAAACAGCCCATAAAGGGAAAGCAATGTTTCCGGGCCTCTATTTTGTCAAAGGGGGAAGCAATAACAAGATAAGTAACAGCATCTCCCTTTAAAAGAGTCGTCTCGGAGTAGATGCCTGAGGGTTTCATGGACCAGTATCGATAGAAAAAATCTTTATATTTCTCAATGAGCTTAATTTTCTCTTTTATCTCAATTGAAACTGATGGATCATCCAAGACTTCCTGATTTGCTCTTCCCTGAGAGAGCAGTCTCATCTGACCTAATCCTTGATCCCATAAATAGCCAACCTTTGCACAAGAGGTACAACCTAGGATTAAAAATATAATGAGGAATTTATTTAGAGATACCACGAGAAGCCCAAAAGATAGCGAATATTATCTTGGGCCTTATCAAAATCAAATGCTCTGAATATAGTTTTCACTGAGCCCCTCAATGATACCGTATTGGTTAGCCTCAATTCTAAGTTAAAACTTCCAAAAACAGAATCATCCCTCAGTTTTGTCACATCATCGTTCACGATAAAGGTGTTGCCGGTAATATTGTTTCGAAAAGTAGCTTGTGTGGTGTCCCTAATAAACTGACGAGCATAACCCAAACTCATGCTTGGCCGAAAACGTGCTTTTCGAGAAGCAAAGGCCTGCCTTATCCCAATACCATATGAGTAAACGAGAACATTATTCTCCTGACCAATCAGGTCATAAGTGGAATCGATGGTGAGAACATTTGTTTCAGAAGTAACTGTTTCCGTTTGAGAGTAATTCAATTCAATTGCGGTCAAATCAAAAAGATATAAGGCAACCGATCCCCCGATGGTCGTTGCCTCAATTTCATTGTCTCTATTAGCGCCATACTTCTGAGTTGAGACTCCGTATTCACCGTTAAGTTCAATAAGGGCGTGACCACTTGGAAAAATGAAAAAGAATATAAGGAATATTAAGCCTTTCTTCATACCTCCTTAAGTTTACAACTCGGGAGGAACGAATAGAGGCAGAGGGAGGATTTTTCCTCCCCAAGTCCCCTAACCTATTGAAATAAATAGAATTAAATTAATAGCGATTAAGTTCTGCAGGCATTCTTCGCCCATGAACCTTAAGAAGTTTACCCTGACAGGAAAAAGCCGTAGCCGAGGTCACCTCTACATCTACCCATTGCCATTGAAGATCTTGCTCCATCACCTCTGGGAGAAAATGAACAATGCGCATACAATTGGTGCGCCCTTTCCACTTTTTGTCTCCACCTTTGAAGCCATGGCCATCAACGAGAACAGTAAAGCGCTTACCAACAAGACTTTGGCGAATATTTTCCTGGATACTTGTTTGATGGGCCTGAATTTCTCTTAAGCGTCTTCCTCTCACATCATCTGTAAGAGAATCCTGCCAACGAGAAGACCTGGTCTTGGCCCTTTGAGAATAAGCATAAGAGTATATAAAATCATATTGGGCCTTCGTTAATAAGTCCAACGTTGCCTGATGCTCTTCTTCAGTCTCATTTACAAAACCCGCAATAATATCTGTACTTAAAACGATATCAGGCTTGGCCTTTCTTAACTTTTCGAGAAGGCCTAGGTAATGCTCGACCGTATATTCTCTTAACATTCGCTCCAAACAAGTGTTTGAACCCGATTGAACGGGTAGATGCAAATGACGAGACAACTTCTTTGCCGAACCATGCACTTCAATCAGTTCATCAGAGACATCATAGGGATGGCTCGTAGTGTAGCGAATCAACTCAAGTCCATTAATCTGATCGAGTTCAACGATTAACTCGGCCAGCGATTCATTATTTTCTTTCCCATAAGAGTTAACGTTTTGCCCTAAGAGAGTAATTTCCTGAATGCCTTGGTATTCAACCAGCTTGCGACAATCCTCAACAACTTCTTTTAGAAGACGTGATTTTTCCTTCCCTCTAGTGAAAGGAACAATGCAATAGCTGCAACATTTATTACAACCCTTAATGATATTAACGAATGCTTGCGGAGATCCGTGAGTCACCTTCGTTTCAATAGAAAAGTTTTGGCTTCGATCCCAAGTATTTATCGCAAAAGGATCTTCTCCGGCATAAGAGCGATAGACCAACTCATTGATAGTATCAATAACATCAGTCCCAAAAGAGAAATCTAGATGATTATACTTTTTAATCAGCTCTTTTCCTTCTGTTTGAGCAACACAACCTCCAACGCCAACTTTAACGTTTGGATTTTTCTTTTTCAGATGCTGAGTATCCCCAAGTTTTGAGTAGAACTTTTGATTAGATAAATCACGAATGGCACAGGTGTTAAATAAAACGAGGTCCGCTTCGTCCTGTTTTTCCGTTTTAGTAAAATTCAGGTTCTCCAAGTGAGATAAGACTCTCTCCGTATCATGATAATTCATCTGACAGCCAAAAGTGTGCATCCACACTTTTCGAGGAGGAAAGTTGAGATCTCCAACTTTTACTGATTTTTCACCGGTTTCTGGGTTTGTAACCCACTGCTCTTTAGGAAGTTCACTTGAGCGTGAACCAAGTCCGCTAGAAGTCGTCATAAAGGGTCTCCATTAAAAAGGTTTATAACGCCGAATTTCTCGTAGTTTGATGCGCGCCAAAGTAACAATTCTGAGTATTCTTGGCAACTTTCTCATCGCCAATCTGCGGCCTTCCAAAAATAATCCTGAATAAAGACCAGGACCAATTAATGACCACTGGACACTCTAAGTTACTGAAAGTGCAATCATTGTCAGGTAACAACATACCCTAAGTAATTGATTTTGCATGAAAAATATCGCCTATTTTAAGGAATTTTTGGTCAATTTTGGTGCTTAAGAGTTAGAACTAAATTTGAGTGAGACAGAGCTAATATTTATTTAAATGCTTAAGAATTCAGGAATTTGGGCACAAAAAAACCCTCCTTGCGGAGGGCTTTTCCTTAATCTCACTTATAAAAGCGTGATTATTTCTTTTTCTTCGCTACTTTCTTAGTAGCTTTTTTTGCTACTTTTTTCTTAGTGGCTTTTTTAGCTACTTTTTTAGCTGCTTTTTTCTTAGTAGCTTTTTTTGCTACTTTCTTAGCTGCTTTCTTAGTGGCTTTTTTAGCTACTTTTTTCTTTGCTACTTTTTTCTTCGCAGCTTTCTTCGCTACTTTCTTCTTAGCAGCTTTCTTCTTAGTAGCTTTTTTAGCTACTGTCTTCTTTGCTACTTTTTTCTTAGTAGCTTTCTTCGTGACTTTTTTTGCTACTTTCTTAGTAGCTTTTTTCTTAACAGCCATTTGACGTCCTCCTGGATGTAATACCTTTTTAAAGAATAAACACAAATTTGTTTTAACGCAAACAAAAATATGACTTTATTCAAGTGCTTATGCTTATTTCTTTTTCGCCACAATCTAAAACTTTCTTTAATTTTTATTAAAGTTTTTTTTTAAACTACCGGGTTAAAAAAGCACGAACCTCCGACCCACATTAGCGTTCGGCGTTTTTTTAGCCTTAAAAAAAAGAGTAATTTTTATCCCTAAAAGACATCAAAAAGGGAAAAAATCACTCCTAAATTTAGGTAAGATTTATTAAAAATAAGGGGAAAAAAAGGTACCTATGTACCTACTTTTGGCCTATTTTGTTGGCAAATACTTCTAAAAATTACCAAAAAAAAGCCCTCCTTACTAAGGAGGGCTAAAAAATTATTATGAATTTGTACTTTTAAGCAGGTTCTAATTCGCGATTTTTAACGAATTCAAACCCTAATTCCTTCTTCCCTTCATCATCTTTTAGGACAACTTTTACTGTTCCACCTTTTTCAAGTTCCCCAAAAAGAATCTCCTGAGAAAGTGGCTTTTTGATCTGATTATCAACAATTCGAGCAATAGGCCTGGCACCCATTTTAGGATCATATCCTGTCTCTGCCATCCATTCTTTAACCTCTTGATCAACTTCGAGGTGAACATTCTTTGCAAGGAGCTTAGTTTCAAGCTCTGCAAGGAACTTCTCAACGATTTGAACAATAAAGTCAGTTCCTAGAGCGTTAAAGTGAATAATCGCATCAAGACGATTCCTAAATTCAGGCGTAAAAAAGTTTTTAATGGCCTGATCTCTCTTATGAGTCGCTTCTTTTGCCATTGAACCGCTTAATCCAATACTTCCGCTTTCCATTTCTTTAGCACCAGCATTTGTCGTCATTATGAGGACAACATTTCTAAAGTCAGTGGTTCTCCCCTGACTATCAGATAAACGACCATTATCCATGACCTGGAGAAGAACGTTATAGATATCAGGATGGGCCTTCTCAATTTCATCAAGAAGAAGAATACAATGAGGATTCTTTTTAATGGCATCGGTTAGAAGTCCACCTTGATCAAAGCCCACATAACCGGGAGGCGCTCCTAGGAGTTTACTCACAGCATGTTTTTCCATGTATTCTGACATATCAATTCGCTCGAGGTGGCTATCAAGATTAAAGGCCAATTGGCGGGCCAATTCAGTCTTTCCCACACCCGTAGGACCAGAGAAGAGAAAACTCGCCATCGGCTTATCTTCAGTTCCAAGCCCACTTCGTGACAGAAGTATGGCATCGGCCACCTTTTCTACCGCCTGATCTTGACCATAAATTGTCATCATCAAGTTCTTCTTTAGGTCTCGCAGTTTTTCCTTTTCATCACCGACGACACTAATTTTTGGTATCTTGGCCAACTTGGCTACAATGCTCTCCACGTCCTTTTTGGTGATTTTAGAGCGTTTTGTGGCCAAAAGCTGAGTGTAGGCTCCGGCCTCATCTATGACATCAATGGCCTTATCAGGATTCTTTCTATCCGTAATATAGCGACTTGAAAGATCAACCGCTGCCTTAAGGACTGAGTTAGAGTATTTGACACCGTGATGCTCTTCAAATTTTGGTCTTAAACCCTGGAGGATCTTAAAAGTATCTTCCATTGAGGGTTCCTCAACATCGATTTTTTGAAAACGGCGACTAAAGGCTGAATCCTTTTCAATGAACTTACGATATTCCTCATGGGTAGTAGAACCTAACACCCTTATTCTTCCTGAAGATAAAGAAGGCTTAAGGAGATTTG
>JAIPEG010000028.1 GCA_021737405.1 Bacteriovoracaceae bacterium | reverse complement strand
TCAAATTCCTAAAATTACGGCAGTCTACAATAGTGTTATTGAACGCTTTTATTGCGCTTTTCTTTGTATCCTGCTCAAGTGATGTTGAGGACAAGTCTCAGTTGGCCTCAACTGCAAGCTTTGATGTAACAGTGGTTACGGCCTCAAAAATAGACAATATCGGCTTTAGTGGTGAGTCCCTGTGGTCGGAGATTCCCCAACATAAGAGCATCAATTTTAGAACTTGTTTAAATGATATTACTCTTCAAGTACCCCTTCAAAACCAAACGATTAGAATTGAAACTCCAATGGGGGCATTTGATAAAGAAACAAACTCACAAGGCTGCCTAAGCTGGGATCAAGACTTTGACTTTCATTACTTCTCACAAGAGTCTCTTGTGGATTACCCCGTTCGCATCAAAGGTGTAAATGGTCACCAAGGTAATTATCTTATCCCTTTAAAAGTTAATCCATGGGCCAGTAATTTAACAAATGCTATCTTTGATGAGCGATTTGACGAATTACCACTTGAAAATAAGTTGCAAATAACAGAGTCAAAGAAAGAGGCCTTTCTTTTTAAGAATATCAATTTAAGTTATTTTAACAGTGGCTACGATAAAGACAGCGCTACTGCTTTTTACGACTTCAGGCTAAACGCAAACCTTGAGGCAAGAAGACTGAGCCTACAAGGCAACCCTCTTTCTTTAAAGTTAGAAAAAGGTCATTTTCAAGTCAAATTAGCACTTATCGAAGAGCGCGCTGGTGTTTATCAGAAACTCTCTGAGAGTGAAAAAGAAGTCATACCTCAGGCAGGCCAAATTCAAGAGAATATTAAGTTTTATATTGGACGAGGCTATCAGCATCATCCTGATTCACGTTTCTATATGCACATCTCCCTTATTCCCATTGGAATTCCTTCAACCGTTGGGGCCCATGCTGGAAATAAACATGAAGGGATTCTTCCACTAGCGAATCTGCAAGGAAGTGCAGAAGGTACATTAGAGTCAATTGATAATTATTCAAGTGAACTTGTGACATCTCCTTTAAAATCAGAAGTCATTCTCGCAGCAGGAGACAACAAAGAAGACAATGTCCCAGGAGAAGATCAAGATGAATCATTTGGTATTATGGTATCAAAGATAAACGTCTCAACAGGGGTGCTCTTAGCAGACAACCTTCAGACAACAACAGCAAGAAGCCGCAGAATGCCTGTAGAGATTTGTTTAGTTGACACCTTATCGGGCCAGTCAAATCGTCCTCTACCACAGACGAAGGTGTCGCTTAAAGGTCATCAAAATCAAGTAACTGACACAGAAGAAAAGCGTGAGGCGATTACGAATACAAATGGTTGTTTTCAAAGCTTCATTTATTTAACTTATGATTATCTTTCATGCGAAAGATTCTATCAAATCGACTATGATGTCGAAATTTTAGAAGGTCGCTATGAGGGACTAAAAACTAGTGGAAAGGTGGCCATCAACCCTTTTAACAATAATGACTTATTCTATGACCTCAATCAGACGATCCAGCCACCACAGATTGATTGTGAGGCGCCAAAGTTAGCAATTTCAAAATTCTATTATAAGAACGATGGTCTTCTTAGAAGTGGATTTAAGTTAAATCAAAACTTAAACCTCACTATCCAAAAGAGATACAATATTCAATTTGAGCCAAAGTTTTATAGAGGTTCAACTTACCAAGAGATTGAAAATCACAAGAATCTCTATCAAGGCGAATTTAACATAAAAGTCGTTGTACTTTCGCCAAAGCATTCAGAAGCAAATTATTACTCATTTAATGAACTTGAATGGGACTATGTTACAAGTGCACAAACTGATCTTGCCATTAATGCAAATGGACTGGTCGCAGGGGATATTAACCTGCCCTTTCACTTAAGTGAGACTTTATTTTTAAGTTTCAAGAATCTATTGTGGATTGAAATTACGCCTAAGAATGGACTAAATCTATCAAAGACTAAAATCATGGTTCCCTTCTTTGCACTAGCTCAAGGGGCAAACTTAAACACCTCTTTAAATGCGGGCGAATTATCAGATGAACTAAAGCTGAAAGTTGAGAAGGATCTACAATTTAACTTTAAAGTGCCAGGTCATCACGAGCAGTTATTTCGTTATGAAAAAGGAATGGAAGAAGGGCCAATTGATCGCTATCGCCAAGAACTCTTGCGTATCGGTAAGACACTAAACGAGTCATTTAAGGTTCAGTCCGGAGACCATGAAACCTTTAATCAATTACCTCCTCTAGGAGAAGAGAATTGGAACGGACTAGAAGAGAGTTTAGTAGAAAAATATAAGTCTCAGATTTCTCAAAATGATTTTAGAACCCTGGCCACAAATATCGGAGAGACTCCTAGAGGTTATCTGAATCGCTTTTGCAGACTCTTTTACTCTCTACCTGAACTTAATAAGAGAAAGACCATGCTTCTTGGAACAAGAGAAGATGAGTTAGGTGGACAAAGCTTTAAAGATTGTATGGAGAATCCATCAAATCATATTGAACTCGTTCCCATGAGTTTTGTAGAAGAGCTTCAGGGAAGAAAGGAGAAGGTTAATGTCGATGGCAATGATTTCACTTATATCTCGCCGCGCTTTAAATCTGACGAAGAAGGAAAAATCCACAGAGGAAATGCCTACTTTGCCGCTTATGGAGATCGATCAAGCATCAACTGGGGTGAAAGAGAGTCTGAATCAACTGAGAACGCCTTATCCTATGGTCTAGAAGGTCCTAGTATGCTCTTCGTAGGAACTTCTGAAAGACATTCTAGGGTAGAGGAAACCTATAAAGTTAAGAACACGGCTGAAATGCGAGCGGCCTTTAACAGGAACTACACTTCCCGTGATGTCATTGATTTAACCTATAACTCTTTAACTCTTGAGTTTACCGTAAAGAAAAAAGATTGCATCACTTTAAGATCAAAGAAGAATATGCCAAGGGCCTACAACTTTTGTAGAAAAGAGTCCCGAATGAAAAGAGTAGAAGAGACATGGTTTTTCATCGGTGACACAAATATGGAAAGTCATGGGATCATTAGTGATGGAAATTTAAAAGGTGATAGTAATAGAAACCAAGTAATTAGAGGTCAGCAAAACTTCAATATCTTGTGGGATGAATACGAAACTAAGGACACCCTGCTGGTTGTTAGAGAACTTGGAACAATTTCTGTTGGAGATGCTTTTGATAAGTATATCAACAAAGAGAAAGGTCTCATTCCTTTTGAAAATCGCTATGATCACAGTTTTCCAGGAATGATGCTTCCCTACTCACATAAACCGACTAATTCTTGCACCGACTGTCAGGATCCATAAGGGCCTGACAGGTTTTAAAAGTGCCTGGATCCTCTCTATTAGTTGAGCCACCTAAGGACTCTAGGCAGGTGTTTATAGCGTCACAATAGACCTTAGACTCATCAATTCCTTGAGAAGAAAAGATGTCAATTCCACTATGCTCTAATTCAGCTGCACGATCGAGGATATTTACGGCCTCAGTGGTCGCACTTTGAAGTAATTCACTTTCTTCATCTAATTCTTTATTAAGTTGATAGAAGTCATAGAGACCCGCGAGAGTTAAGTAAACCATGATCCCTTTCAGATAATAGGATCTAATAATGTCATAACGAACCCTCGTCACAAGATCACTGCTAAAGTTCATATCAATTCTTCGAAGGACATTTTCGGTTAACCCCTTATCAAGAACCTCGTCTGCAAGCTCATCACTAAGTTTAAGAGGCTTAAAGTCAGGTAGCCATAAGGGAGGCCAGCCTGCGTAGATGGGGAGATTAAAGATTCCAGTGATAGCGGCCTTGCCCCATTTTGTTTGGCGAAACTTTTGAAGAAAACTAGGAGTCGTTCTACTCAAACGGTAATCCGTGAAAACCCTTAAAAGTCCCCTCGATAATAAGTCTTGTTGGACAATTCTTAAGATGACCTCTTCTCGTGCTTTAGGGCCAATAAATGTGCTCTTTAGCTTCACTTCAGGGCCATAGGCGATTAGATACAACTCTCTCGTTAGGTTTTCTATCTGTCCCATTTCTAAGCGACCTTTTGACTGGAATCTTTTGACAAGGGATTCAAGGGCAGCTTCTTTAAATATATTAAGCTTTAGTGAAGGACTATTCTCTATAGGGACATAGCGATTTCCAATGGCCCTGGTCAACGCTAGCAAACCTTCTGGACTTTCGGTCACATTGCTAAAAAGGTCCTCGCCCACCCGAGAATTGTATTCAGTCACTAATTCAGTATATCTTTGATAATCAAAACGCTGGGTAGGAAGCCCAAGATATTTTAACCAGTAATAAGTCTTCTTTTTAGGATCATTTATAACTTGGATATTTTTAAGTTCTTCATAGCAGTTTGGCCCAACAGATGAAGGGGTGCGATCCCTTACAATAGGAGCTTCAACCATTGTTTTATGGACAAAAATTATTGTGAAAAAGAGGAAAAAACTAAGCCAATGAACCATCTATGGTTTATCGGTAAATTGACAAAAGAGCTGAATAATTTGAAGCTAAGTGTTTAATTTTTATACGATCCCCAACCAAAATACAGATACTTATATAAGGAAAACACTGATTATTTTGGACTCAGTTTTGCAACATAACCATTGAATCTATAAACAAAGGCAAAACCACATGTTTTCGACCATTAAAAAGACAATAATTATGACTTCCATTTTTGGCCTCATAAATGCTCATGCCAATATTCAAGGGGAACTAGGACAGGCCTGCCAGGTTTTAAAGATTAAAGAGACCATTATTCAAACCAAGAAGAAGGATCTTCAAAGTTTAAGGGAAATCCAAGCCCTTCTTCTCCAAGGAAAGAAGATTCAAGAGAGAATCATGAACGGTGATACTTCTTCTTTAACAGACGATGAATTACTGACAAATGAGTTGGCGATCGTTATTGAAAACGATGAGCAATCAATTGAGGCTGCACATAGACTGAATGAAAGGCTACTTAATCCAGAAGAAAGTTTTGAATTGATAAAAGTTGAGGAGCAAATAAGTGACGAGATTGCCGAATTAAATGAAAATGATAATACTCAGCTTAAAAAGGGTGTAGGATCAATTGGTGGATTAATCATCGCTTCCTTTGCAATTACCATGATGAATCGCTCTACCAAAGGCCAGGCCTTTAAGAGAAGATTAATGGCCCAATTATTTCCTAGTGAAAATAAAATCTTTAAATGGACAGCAAATGCGGCCCTCATTGTGTCGTTGGCCGTAGGAACTTTCGCTGCTATCAAAATGTTTGAGAATTATAGCGAAAAAATAACATTAAAAAGAATGACTGATATCCTAAGCACCATTAAGGATCAGGCAGATAATATTGCGACCCTTAAAGAAGTTTTAGACGAGTTAGAGTCAAGTTATTGGCTTCAAGTAGATGAGCTTTTAGATAGGGGCCTTGCAAAAGAAAGTCCGACTGGTTTAGAGTGTCTTTAGTCTGAACTGGCCCTTTGAATCGGCCTTCAAATCAGCTAGAATTGTGAGGTAACTGACAATAAGGAGCTGTGATGAAGGCTGTCATCATTCTCATAACTGCAATCATGTGTTCTAGCCCTTTCGCTAATGAATGGTATCAAAAGTTAAAGTGGCCAACAGATCGAGTCCAAGATCAGGTGAAACTGCTACCTTTTGGTCAGGAATTTAAACTTAATCACTTCCTTGAAACTATTCATATCCAAGAAAATATCAATATCCAATTTCTCTTAATTCCATCTTTAGAGGGAGAGGACATCGATGTTAGGTCCTCTGAGATACTAAAGTCCATTTCAACAAATTCTCAAAAGAGCATCCTCTTTTTGCTCTCTTTAAGTGATCGTCAGTTTAAAATCACGCCCAATGACCCCATGGCCTTTTCTCTTACAGAAGAAGAGATCAATCATCTCGTAAAGGTCACTGTCCCCTTCCTAAGCCAACAAGAGTATTCAAATGCCATTCAAAGCTACTTAAAAAGCCTTCTCTTTTATTTAAATAAAGACAATCAGTATAAAGTTCCCGATTTATCCCTGAACAAGAATTATAATTGGCAAAACTTCCTCTTCTTTATTGTCTGTGGAGTACTTATTTTTATGCTAGGCCACAAGCTTAGAAAATCGCCAAAAATCATTGATAAAAGCATGGGCCTTGTGAAACACACTGATAATCATCGAGGTTTGTTTTGGTAAGCGAATACTCTCAGAAGAAAAATATCGCAGTCTCTTATGTTCTGGTAAAGCAGAGTGACCTCTATCCGGCGAGCCATTTTAGAAGTGGGTTATTCTTCACCGCTATTACCATTATGGCCCTCTATTTCATTCCGATTAATTGGGAAGACCCGATTTGGATGCTTTACTTCGAAGTTGGAGCCTTCTTCCTAGGCTACGTTTTAGCCTATCATAGGAAAGTTAAAAGATTTTTTACTTTTAGAAGTGAGATGAAAGAAGAGGTTTACCAGTTGGCCTTAGAAACGATGGCCAACTATGGTCTTTTAGGAAAATCACATTATATTTTCCTCTTTGCTTCAAAGGTAGAAAAGAGACTCGAGTGTCTATACTCTCCAGAAATAGAAGAATTTATTCCTGCAAAAGAGATTGATCACATTATTTCCTCACTAAAAGGTGACCTTAAGAATAAGAAATATAAAGAAACGTTAGACCAGGCAGTAAGGACTTTCATTGAAAGATTGCCTAAAAGCGAAGCTGTGGAAAGCCTCCCAGAAAAACAAGCGTTGATTGAATCGCAAACCCCAACTGATTTAGAGGACGGTAATAAAGAGAATCAAACTGACTCTCAAATAGGCGTGGAGTGATGTCTCGTGGTTCATTAGAATTATGATAAAGAACAAGATCTGGTAGACCCTCACGCTTAAATTCTTGAATTTCCAACCAGGAAATACCACCACAAAATGAGCAGCGAACATCATAACGAATTCTCTCCATCATCGGGTCTTTAATAAAAAAGGTTTCCAAATAAAAATTAACAGGCTCAAAAGTTAATAGACTTTTTTCAAACCCCTCTGTTTCTTCAAAGTTAAAAGAGAGTGCCGTCAGACCAAGGGCAGAGTAATTTCCCTTAACGCCTGTTAAATGGAAATTTAAATCCATAATGTCTTCAAGTGGTGTAGGCCTAATATTAGGACCAAATTGCATAAGAGAGAAGACTTGAACGAGTTCATCATCAACGATAATTCTTAAGGTATCGACTACCCTATTTTCTTCACTAGAAACGACTGAACTCGCACAAAATAAGAAAACTTTTGGAGCATTATCATGGCGCTCCTCTAAAAATTGAGTGCACCCATTATTGAAGTCTTTCCTGACCGTGCTATCTCTAAAGACAGAGAGGTATCTCCTCATTGTTGAGTGCAATAAACGTATAGTTCGATGAGACTTTGGAAAACTGTCTATAACGTCTCCTGCATGCAGATTGGCAGTGCTTAAGAGCAGGAGAATAGGAATGAGCTTAATGGATGACATTATTCAGGAGGACGACGATCAGAGATGAGACCATTTTCAACAGCTTCAATGAGTTTTCTTAAATAAACCTCAACTAAATTTACATTTGTGTTATTGAGGATTCTATTCAAATTTAATCTTAACTCATTGATAAAGCGCTGGGATTGCCCACCAGTATTCACAAACTCAGTTGGTGGAAACCAATAAAGATGAAAATCAACAAATGATTTAACAATCCCTAATCCATTATTAATGGCCCAATATGAGAAGTATTGCAGGAATGTGTTTTGGCTTAAAAGTGTATCCTGTGAACTTAGAAATAATGGATTCATGGGTTCTGACTTCTTTACAAGGACATTAAATGAAAAGGTATTGTGATCATTTTTCTCGGCCTTCTTAAAATAAGGGGCATAATGATAGACGATATCAAAGCCAATAAAGGTATAGGTCACTCGCGTTTCTTCAGGAAGGTATAGGTATCGAACATTAAGAAATTCCTGATCTCGAACACTAAAAGTATAGAGAGAGCTATTCTTATTAGCATTTAACCAGCGACCTGAGAGAGTAAATAAGTTCTCCCCCTTACTATTTTGAATTTGATAAAAATAGCGTTCCCATTCCTTTTTTAATTCAAAGCTTAGCTGACCTCTTGAAAACTCATCAAAACTTAGGGGTTGATGATTAACTCCAATCCTTAAGAACTTTTCAACTAGGTTTAGATTGTCCCCACATCCACTATAGCGAAGGACGTCGAGGCCTTCATTGCCATTAACCCTAAAATAGTACTCGATGCGAGTTAAGATACTATCTGGCTCCCACTCAACAAAGAGGCAATTCACCTTCTCATGAGAAGTATATTCAACTAAATTGTTTGACGTTCTTGCCCTGTAGTTTTTCTTTAAGTCCTCTACTTTCGTTTTTAATGGACTTCTAAATTCCGAAACCAGGTCATCTATTGAGTACAGCGCTTGTGGTAAAGCAAGATCTGTCCCTGAAGCACTTAGGGACAGAAAAGAAATACTTAAAAATAGGAATTTATTCAAAGAATACATTTCTATCCGGGTCATAATAGAGAGTTTTCTTTGTCTTCTCTCTTGAGCCATGAACACTTAACTCTATTTTTAGTTTCACTTTTGCTTTTGTCATCTCTCTAGGAGAGAGAGAATCAAATTTAAAACCACTTAACATTAAGTTTTCAATGGATCTCATTTTCTTCATTTTAAGACCACCACCTTTAATCTCTACTTCAATGGTCTTCTTAACGATGTCCTTTGCCGCTAATTTCTCATCTAGTTTAAAACCAATGACACTGTCTCCATTACTTAATCTATAAGCGTAAGGCTGAAGTGAAGAAAGGACCTGTGACACCGAACCTCGGCTATTTGGCATGCGATCAATCATAGAGTCTGGAAACTTTCTAAATAGACTTAGGCGACTAAAGCGAGTCATTTCATCGCGATAATTATCAAAGGTCATCGTCTTTGCTCTTGTGACCACCATGAGCTTACTAAAAACCTTCGTTTTTTCACGTCCAAAACTAAAAAGTCCCCATGAATTATCTCTTGTCACTACTGAAGTATTTGAACTTACAACCATGGTTGAAATTCCCTCATAGAGGTAGAGCTGTGGGTTACTTACTTTTAAGATAGTCACCCGGTCTTGAGCATCACTTTCTTCAGAAGGATTAAGAACGCCATAATTAAAGGAGTAATCTTTTACAAGCACGAGATTTGAATCACCGCCATTGATGCTTACCGTTCCGTTAAGCGTAAGCCCGGCCTTTTCGTCTTTTACAACCCCAGCAGTTGGGCTTATATAGATATTCGTTGTTCTCTCATAACTAATATCGGCGAGATTCGGAATTAATTGAACCACTCTCGTGACTCTAGAAGTCTCTTTTCGCCCAACCGTTGTGCCAAGAACTGCTGAGAGTAAATTGCTTGATACTGTAAGAGATAGGTCTAAAATACCACCGTCATTGATAATGTCCCATGCCGGACCATCTCCAGTATCACTAGAAGCACCTCCGATAGAGGCATCAATATGACTAAGACCTTCATCACTTAAAGAGAAAATCTCTGTGGTTAGTTGAACGAGATGGCTTGGAACACCTGCTTCGAGTACATCAAGAAGTGGCAAAAGCCCTTCAAAGCGATCTCTAAGCTCTTCATTATAAAACCAAAAGCTTAAAACACTTGTGCTCTCAACTGTCACATAACCTTCAGAAGGAAGAAGCACGTCACCTGGTTTTAAAACGGCCTTAACTCTTGAAGCGAGCGTTCTTGCTGACAAGTTTTGAGAAATATACGTACAGCGCATTAGTTCTTCTTGGCACTCAATTTTACCGGCGTCTCTTTGAAAGACACCCGTTGGCCCAATTTGAGCAAATAGAGAAAAGTTTAAAAAACTAACCAAAATCATGAAAAATGGCTTCATTGTAATTTTCCTTTTAATTGTCCGACCCTTTACGTCTGAAATCTTACTAAACAACTGTAGATTTGTCATACGAGAAGATAGTGAAAGGGATAAGAATGCTGCAGCAGGTCTAGCGCTAACACTTTGAATTAATAATGCTATTATAAATAGGAATGTTAATCATAAGTAAAAATGGTCGGGACTGTGGAGAAGAAATACAAAACCTTTAAAGAATTCTATCCTTTTTACTTAAGTGAACACGCTCATCCCGTTAATCGTCTTTTGCACTTCATTGGCACCACTTTGGCCTTGAGCCTCATCATTTGCGCTTTTCTCTTTAAAGCTTGGACTCTCATTATATTGGCGTTAATTTCTGGTTATGCCTTTGCGTGGATAGGTCACTTTGTCATCGAGAAGAATAGGCCCGCGACTTTTACCTATCCCCTTTATAGCTTTGTTGGGGATTGGAAAATGTTCTTTGAAATTTTAACTTTCAAGCGAGGGCTAAAAGATTAAATTCTCTCTAGCCTCACTAAGCGCCAACCAAGACTTGTATCAGTGGCCTTGAATTCATGACTTTCTACTTCAGACCATTCTTCACTATTCCATTCGGGGAAGAAGGCATCGGCAACACCAACATAATCCACAAAGCTTAAATACATCGTATCAACTTTGTTGATTGTTTGCTTATAGACATCTGCACCACCGGCGATAAAAAGTTCTTCTTCACCGGCCTCTCGGGCCAATTCAATGCCTTCGTTAATAGAATGAATCGTTTGGCAATTCTCTCGTTGATAGCCTTGATCTCTTGTAAGAATATAGGTTTTTCTACCAGGCAGCGGTCGACCAATTGATTCAAAGGTTTTACGCCCCATCAGGAGCGTATGACCCATCGTTGTCTTCTTAAAATGCAAGAAATCTTCTTTAATGTGCCAGAGCATTTTATTATCTTTTCCAAGCTCTCGCCCATTTCCTAAGGCCGCAATAAGGGAGATTTTCAAATAGCAACCTCACCCTTGATATGAGGATGGGCCACATAATTTACAAGTTCGAAGTCTTCAAATTTAAATTCAAATAAATCTTTTACTTCAGGATTAAGTTTCATCTGAGGAAGTGGATGCGGTTTTCTCTTTATCTGAGTGGAAGCCTGCTCTAGGTGATTAAGATAAAGATGAGCGTCTCCCATTGTATGAACAAATTTTCCAGGTTTGAAACCACAAACTTGGGCCAGCATAAGAGTTAGGAGAGAGTAACTTGCAATATTGAAAGGCACTCCTAGAAAAATATCTGCTGAGCGCTGATAGAGTTGGCAGCTTAAACGCATATCTTTTGATACATGAAATTGCATTAAGGTATGACATGGAGGTAACGCCATATCCTTTATATCAGCAGGGTTCCAAGCTGAAACAATATGGCGACGGCTATGAGGATTACTCTTTAAGTTTTCAACGAGCTCTGCATCTTGATCAATGATTTGCTCTTTGGCCCCCCAGCGACGCCACTGCTTTCCGTAAACAGGTCCAAGATCTCCAGACTCATCGGCCCACTCATCCCAAATCCTCACCTTATTTTCCTGAAGATAGGCAATGTTTGTGTCTCCCTTTAAGAACCACAAAAGCTCATGAATAATTGAGCGCAAATGAAGCTTCTTCGTTGTAACGAGGGGAAAGCCATCTTCTAAGTCGTATTGTGCTTGGTAGCCAAAAACGGAAAGAGTCCCCGTTCCGGTTCGGTCCATATTCTCTTCGCCATTCTTAAGGACGTGCTTCATTAAATCGAGGTATTGCTTCATCTAGTCTCCCAAAAGCCATTAATACTTAAAATTTAATCAATTGTGTTGTGTGTGTCCCTATAATTGTACAGGCCTAGATGAATTGTAAAAGGTCTTTTTTGGTAAAATTTTCTTACGGCCGGGCGCTTGGAACACGATCAAATGTCTTTTTATCCCACTGCATAATTTGAAGAAGTTCGCTGAGCATTGGTTTAAGGCCGGGTCTTAGATTGACTCTGTGAGTCTGAGAACGTTCTTCAAGGGCTTTTAAAAACTTGATTGGCCAAGACTTCTGATAAAAATTGATGATCCAATGAGGAATAGAACCTTTTGGATCAATAAAAGCTGTTAACTCTACATAAGTCTGATCTTTTGTTACCGGACGAAAACCCATATTAGCGTGACCAATATAGGCTTCAATCGTATCAGAGGGTGCTGGTGCCCCAGGAAAAGGAACACTTTTGCTGAGAATAAATAAAAGTTTTCGCTCTCGATCTAACTTAAGTTCATTATGTAAGATGAGCCTTCGGTCATAAACGGGCCAAGGCATATCAGTAAGTGAATAAGTAATTGCTGTTCGAGGATCAATATCCTTTAAAGTCGTTTTTTTAATGAGGTCAGGTGTCCAAGTTTCTGAGCCATCAACAGAGCGCAGGTTTTCCATAATATGATCAATGGAAGCATTAATAATGCCTTCTACTTTTAAGGGTAAAATTGAAGTCTGAGGTTTCTCTCTTGTATAAAGAGTGTAACCATTTAGAACTCTATCTTTTATCCAATGACCATCATTTGCTCCTTGGTTTTCACTAGGTAAGCAAGCTTGGGTCAATAAAAATGAAAAGAATAGGAAGCAAATTCTTTTTAACATGAAAGCATTATAATAGAATATTGGCTTCGGTGCTTTCAAAGTTTAAAAAAATAGGAATAAAATAATGGGAATTAGCGTTACTACGGGTCTTGAGCAATTACTAAGTGACAGCAGTATTCAAAATAAGTTGTCTGAAAGAATCGGTTATCTGGGGCACTCGTGTGCGGTCACTCATAAACTTGATCTAGGATTAGAGGCAATTCTTAAGACTCTTGGTAAGAGAGTCATTAAGGCTTTCGGCCCTCAGCATGGCTTTGTCACTGATGTTCAAGATAATATGATTGAATCTCACGACTACGTTCATCCGTATTTTAATATACCCATTCATAGCCTTTATGGAGAAACCCGTTACCCAACGGATAAAATGCTTGAAGGAATTGATACTCTAATTGTTGATCTTCAAGATGTTGGAACTCGTGTGTACACCTATATTACGACGTTGGCGTTGGTGATGGAGAGGTGTGAGAAGAAGAATATTAAAGTTGTTGTTCTTGATCGACCCAATCCCGTTGGCGGCGAGATTATTGAAGGTCCAGTGTTGCAAGAAAAATGGCGCTCCTTTGTAGGCCATCATCCTATTCCTCAAAGACATGGGCTAACAATGGGTGAAGTGGCCAAGCTTCAGCAAAAGCTCTACAGCCCAAACTGTGACCTTGAAGTTATTGAGATGAAAGGCTGGAAGAGAGATTATTTTTGGAAGGACCTCAATCGCACATGGGTTAATCCTTCACCAAATCTTCCCACCATGGAATCAGCCATTACTTTTTGCGGAACAGTCTTATACGAAGGGACAAATATAAGTGAAGGGCGAGGAACGACGAGGTCTCTTGAAGTTCTAGGAGCTCCAGGCATTGAGCCCTTTAGCTTTAAAGAGCGTGTGATGAAAGAGCTTAAGCAAACAGATCTAAGCGGCTTTGCTCTTCGTCCATTACAATTTCATCCGATGTTTCAAAAACATAGTGGTGAAACTTGTGGAGGTGTCCACATTCACCCAACTGAAGCGAGTGTTTTTCATTCATGGCGCCTTGGTGCCTATCTTTTAAAGAGCTTCTATGAGGAAGATTCTTTTGCCTTCAAGTGGAATGATCACCCGTATGAGTACGAGACAAGTTCACTTGCCATAAACTATATTAACGGAAGTGAAGACTTAAAAAATTGGGTTGAAAAAAAGGGTAGCTATGATGATCTTATCAAGATTGATCAGCAAGGCCATTCAGACTTTAAAAATTTAAGAGAAGATATTTTAATTTATCGCTAAGAGAAATTCATTTAAGGAAAAAATCATGACTTTAGAAGAGGCCATCAAATTATTGAGAAATGCCGTAAAGGACTCTCATCTCGACAATCAAAAACACATCGACCTAACTCTTGTAGACGCTAGTGTCAGAGCAGATTATGAAAAGGCACTTATGTTTTGTCGCGTACAAGTGGCCCAAGGGCTTATTAGCGATGAGGATCTCAAGATACGACTAGGACTTAATGCATGAATAAAATCTTCTTTATATTTTTTATTCTAGCACTCAGTATTAGAATATCCGAAGCTAGTAAGAATGTTTCTCGCTGGGACACTCGCTACGAAACCTTTGCCCGCTCTAACCCAATCGGTGCCTATGCTCGCGCGGAATTCGGTTATTCACTTCCCTTGTGGGGAAAATATGATCTTCAAAAACCTCTCTATGGTTTTGTAAGACCAATGGCACGCTTTCAAACCAGTGGCCTCGTGAACAATGTCATGGGCGGCATTGAGTTTAATCCCATTTCCTTTCTCTCTTTCTTTGTCGCAAAAAGTTACATGCGCCGGGATTTAAAAAAGTTAGATAACTTTGATTGCGAAACGATAACGTGTAAATCAAGTGATATCGAAAGAAATATCTGGGGCTTAAAATTTGCTTTAAAATTTGGCAACGTCTTCATGCTCAACCGTTTACAATGGCACACAACAAGCATTGGAAATAACCAAAGTCTTGGATTTGCCGACGAGCAAGGAACTCTCATTGGAAGTGGCACCAAGGATAAATTATTTCAATCCGTTCAAGTTCTTGGCGTTGACTTAAGTAAAAGCCACGGATTTGGCGTTCTTCATAAGAGAAACGCCACGGCCAATAGCCGCCAAGATTCTACAATGCTTGTCGCTCTCTATAAGTATGTCTATTGGGATAAGGCGAATATTGATTGGAATATCCTTAGTGGCCCTGGTGTCTTTCACACTCGCCAAGGTACCGACCATCCGATGCTCTTTTTCTTACTCCAATACCGGCCTCAAAAAGGCTGGGCACTCTTTTAAAGACGAATAAAATGGAGACTCAATGTGTCAGTGACGGGTTGAGTAAATCTTTATACATTTTAACTCATGAAACACACTCTCCTTTCGCTATTCAAAATCCTGGCCCTTACGATTTTGATGAGTTGTGGTGCAAAGGAGAAAATCGAGCCCTTTGCTAAGGAGACGACTTTGGCCGAAAGCCAAGGAGAGGATCCTACTCTTACGATCGTTAGTGGAGATTATGTCTTTGATGACATCGCTATTGGAAACCCGCTTGGTAAACTTCCAATCCCCATCATAGGAAGCTTTATTCAAAATTTGGCCAATGTCTTCACCGATATTTTTGTCATCTTAAATAACGACTGGGAAGTGGAGCAGGAGGCGCATTTTATAGAGGTACCTCTTATTGAAGGGGATCTCTTAAACTCTCTTCAAATTGGTCATCTTGATTTTACGATTGTTCCCGATGATCCTCTATTAAAGGGATTGATTATTAATAGAAAGGATCGCTTAGACTTTATTGAAAAAATCGAAATCTACATTGCAAATGAGGAAATGCTAAAGAAGGGTCACTCTGAACTATTTGCCCGTTATCTCTTTAACAAGACTGAATTAAAGAGCTGTGATTATCAGTGCATTAAGCTGACCATTTTAAAAGATAGTAAGGGAGAAGTTAAAAATATCGCTCCCCTTCTAATCAATTCAACCAAGCTCTACCTCTTTCCCAAAGTAGAAATTAATAGTATTCCAAAATCAAATTTTCGAATTAGAGGCAAGATTAATTTTAGTTTAAAGTTGAAGCTTCCCTTTTAGTTAGCCAATGAGTTTCAGGGCCGCACGAGAGAAATTCATGCCCTCGGCAAGGGTCTTCATACCTGATGTTTTTAAGATTTGAGAAGAGGCAAGACTTGCAGAGGCTTCGGCCACATCCACATCTTCGATCTTTGACTTTGTCTCAACATGATTGATGATATTGACGTCTAGATTATTGACAGCATGTTGCATGCGACTTTGAATAGATCCTAAATAGGCCCTTTGACCACTAAGACCATTGATGGCCTCATCAATAGTTTCAAGATTAGTTAGGGCATCATCTTTACTTTCAATCGCTGTACCGCTAATCCCCAGGCGACTTGAGTTGGTGTAGTTACCTTCGGTATCAAATTCAATGACGTTCTCATCACCTTTATAAGCACCAACTTGAAAACGAAGAACTCCCTGACCGTCACCATTGATGACGTTGGTTCCATTAAAAGAAGTACTCTCTGCGATTCTATCCACTTCACTTACTAAGTTTTGATATTCTTTATTGATAAAGCCGCGCTCATTATCACCCAAGGTATCACTTGCAGCTTGTACGGAAAGTTCTCTCAACCTAACAAGTATGTTTGAAATTTCATTAAGACCGCCTTCGGCCGTTTGAACAAAACTTATTCCATCATTGGCATTTCTTTGCGCCTGCTTTTGTGACCTAATGTATGCGTCTAGCTTTTTAGAGTGAGCAATCCCTGCACTATCATCGGCGGCCTTCTCGATTCTCTTGCCACTAGATAGTTGTCTTAGGGAGAGAGATTCACTCTCAGACGCCTTTCTAAGATTGCTCATGAGCGTGTTCAATGTAGAATTTGGAGCAACCCTTATGGCCATGTCCTATCATTCCTTATCTAAGTAATGATTATTGCTATAATCTTCAAACTTATCGGACATTGGCGGAATTACTTGAGACGGACAGTTGGTTAAAAGATATCTTCCTCCTTATTTGAGATTAGGAATTCGTTTAAAATACCTTGATGAAACAAAAGAATGAAATATACCGAAAGAGGTGGCTTAAAAATCGCTTCTATTTAGAAGACAGTGGACTTAGAAGTTTTCCTTTAAGGGAAAATAATAAAATCCCCAGAAGAGATCCAATGGCGTTTCTTTTCATGGTGTTTAGATGGCTTCTCCTTCTTACTCCCTTTTATAAGTGGGGCTTAAGAAATGCCCAAAAGGCCCACGTCATAGAGAACCGGCTAACCTCTCCGAAGGTTGGAAGAAACTCCATCAGAATTTTACACCTTAGTGATCTTCATCTCGATGAATGCCCTGTTTTAATCGAAGACATCGTATGGGCCATTAAAGAAAGTGGTCCCTATCATTTTGCCTGCATAACAGGAGATTTATCTACGGGATGGCCAAACGATAGTGAAACTGAAAATAAGATTAAAACCTTAATCAAGGCGCTTGATCCTATTTACAAAAGTTTCTTTGTCCTTGGAAATCACGACTCAGGCAGAGTTGTCTCTTATTTAGAAAATCTAGGGGTTGAGGTCCTGACGAATCAAATCTCTAGCTTTCAAAAAGATGAAACTCTTCCCGTTAATATTGAATTCGTCGGCACAGATGATCCCCATTACTTTTATCAAAAGGATGCCCTAAATATCCTTCAAGAAGGAAATAAGGAAGCCTTTCGCATAGGTCTAATCCACACACCTGAACTTTATAAAGAAGCTGAGAGAAATGGGATTGACCTCTATTTATGTGGCCATACCCATGGAGGACAGATTGCCCTACCTGGAGGAATACCCATCATCAGGAGGATCTACCGTGGAAAGCGCTTTGCTAAGGGGCCATGGCGCTTTAAGAACATGCAAGGCTACACTTCTTCCGGAATTGGCACTTCATCAATGCCCATTCGCTTCTTCACTCAATCAGAGGTCATCATCCATGAAGTTGTCCCACGAAGTGATATTTAAGCGGCGACAGCATCTCTCGTAATTTGCTGATCAATTTTAAAGCGCTTAAACGCAGTCCATGTTGCCTTGGCAAGTCTCGTTGATAATTCATTTTTATCAAGAAGACAGCAGGAAATGGATTCAAGTTTCTTTAGGGATTCTTCATCGTGATTGCCCTGGAGCATAACGACAGGTAAGCGCTTACAGAGAAGCTTGCTAAGAAAAACCCCGTCATTATCCGGCATCGTTAAATCCGTGACTAAGACATCAAACTGCTCATGTTCGATTAATCGCAAGGCCTCTTCTTTATTTTGGGCACAAGCGGTAGTAAATCCATTTTCATTTAAAATTGATGACATTTTTTCTAAAAGCTGTGAATCCTCATCTACCAGCAAAACGTTCAACCTAAGGACATCCATAAATTTCCTCCAATCTGGGGGGCAAAAACTCTTAGAGTCATTATCAGCCGACTCACCTGTAAAACCCGAAAAAAGCCAAGAAAATTGGAATATTTCCCTATTTTTAACACCTTATAAATATTTGAGAGCTCCCTAAAATGAAAAATAAAGGCCCGTATTTTAAATAAACGCCATGAATTTTGGTAAATAATCTATTTTATGAATAATTCTATATAGAATTAGAGTCTTCTAAAGTCAGCTTCTACAACATCTTCTCTCTTTGAAGATGAGCTCTTAAAGCCATTTGTTTGATGGGTATTATTCTCTTTGACGTTTTTAGCTCCACTTGCGCCCTTGATAAAGGAGCGAACAAAGAGAAACAGAAAGTAAAAAAATAATCCCTTTAGGATAAATTGAACTACCATCAGGATACCTTACCCCAAGTGAAGGGAGCTTAAAAGCTGGTGTCTCAAATTTAACAAAGAATTCACTATTTACCGGCCATTAACGACGTCATTTCAAGTGATTGCCTCTAGTCTATAGCGTCTTGATTTGCTAATATGCCTTTCATCTTGAAACCCGCGATAATTGAGTCGAAGCCCTAGAGGATAGCTGCCATGAGTAAAAATGATCAAAATTCCCAAAATCTCGTCCATTGGGCCGATATTACGGCCGATCGAATCATCAAACAAATTGGCGATAAAGACACTTACACCCTGGCCAGTGGGATCACTCCATCAGGTACGGTTCACTTTGGAAACTTTAGAGAAGTTATCACCGTAGACTTTGTGGCAAGGGCCTTAAGAAAAAGAGGCAAGAAGGCACGCTTTATTTTTAGCTGGGATGATTACGATACGTTTAGAAAAATACCCAAAAATATGCCTAAGCAAGATGAATTAGAAAAATTTATGTTCCAGCCAATTGTTGATACTCCTGACCCATACGGAGAGCGAGAGTCTTATGCGGCCTTACATGAGAAGAGCTTTGAATCCCAATTAGAAAAGGTTGGCATCGCTGTTGAGCCCCTCTATCAAGCAAAGAAATACCGAGCTGGTGAATATGTAAAAGGAATCGAAAAAGCATTAAATGAAACTGAGACCATTAAAACGATTCTTAATCAATTTAGAAAAGAACCTCTATCAGCAGAATGGCTTCCGGTGTCTGTGTATTGTGAAAAATGCAACACCGACAATAAGATCAATCAAAAGAAATGGGATGGTTCAAAGCTCTCTTATCATTGTGATAACTGTGGTCACGATGGCTGCGAAACACTTACAGAAACAAGTCGCTTAAAACTTCCTTGGCGAGTGGATTGGCCCATGAGATGGGCCTATGAAAAAGTAGACTTTGAGCCAGGTGGAAAAGACCACTCTAGCCAGGGTGGTTCATTTAGTACGGCCAAAGACATTGTAAAAATATTTGATTGGAAGGCGCCAATTTATCTTCAATACGACTTTGTCTCCATTAAAGGCAAGGGCGGAAAGATGAGTTCTTCTAGTGGAGAGGTCGTAACAGTAAATGATGTCTTAAATATCTATGAGCCAGAAATGGTTCGTTGGATTTTTGCTAGCTATAAATCAAACGTCGACTTTGCGGTAAGTTTTGATCTTGACGTTATTAAGACTTATGAAGACTTTGATCGCCAAGAACGACTCGCCTATGGAATAGAAGAAGGAAATGAGAAGAAAGTGGCCATGGCCAAAAGAGTCTATGAACTCTCTCAACTAGGAGTTGTCCCTTCTAAGATGCCTTTTCAGCCAAGCTTTCGCCACTTAACGAATGTGCTTCAAATTCATGATGGTAATATTCAGATGGCAAAGGATTACTATCAAGAGCAAATTAAAAACGATCGAGATGAAAGGCGATTTAACGAGAGGGCCCACTGCGCCCTTAATTGGCTTGAGAACTTTGCTCCTGATGATTTTAAATTCTCTATCAACAAAGAAGCTCCTAAACTTGAAATAGATGAACTCGGAAAGAAGTATCTTCAAGAAGTTAGTCAAATGATTGATGGTCACGGAGATTTTTCAAGCGATGAAGAGCTTCATGAAAAACTCTATGAAATCATGCACTCATTAGAGCTTAAGCCTGGAGACATTTTTCCTCTTTGCTACAATATCCTCATTAATAAACCAAAGGGACCAAAACTTGCGGGCTTCATGAGAACCATAGGTCTAAAAAAGGTCAATCAACTCATTAAAGGTATTCTTTAATTATGGAAGAAACGAGCTTTATTTCAAGACAAGACAACCTTCTTAAATCAATCGATGAAGGTATTGTTATTATTCCAGGTGCTGGATTAAAACAAAAAAGTCATGATACCGAATTTCCCTTTAGACAAAATAGTGACTTTAAATATTTCACGGGTTTTAACGAACCTGATGCCACATTGGTCCTAAAGAAAACAATTGAGGGAGAAGTCGAGCGTCACCTCTTTTTACAAGAGAAGAATCCAGAGATGGAAATGTGGACTGGCATAAGGCTTGGTAGTGAAAAGGCACCTGAGGTTCTTCCTATTGATAGCGCCTACCCAAATCACGAGTTCACAAGAAGACTTCCTGACCTTTTCAAAGGCCATAAGAATCTCTATTACAACTTATTTAATCACGACCTTCAAAGTAAGGTCACAAAAGCCTTAAAGTCTCTTGGCGGAAAGAGAAAAGAAAAATATTTTACTCCTCTACATTGGCACCACTTGTCCCCTCTCATCGGGATGCTTCGCTTAAGAAAAGATCAAAATGAAATCCTGGCCATGAAGCAGGCCGCAGAACTAAGTGACATCGGTCATAGGGCCGCAATGGCGTTGGCCGCCCCTGGGGTCAATGAAAAAGAAATCGATCAATTACTTAGCTATCTCTTTGCTCAAGAAAATGGCGAGGGTCCAGCTTATGACTCAATTGTAGCAGGGGGAACAAATGCCCTCATTCTTCACTACATCGCCAATAATCAGAACCTAAAGGACGGAGATTTACTTCTCATAGATGCTGGGGCTCAAGTTAATACATACGCTAGTGATGTCACAAGAACCTTTCCAGTAAATGGTGTTTTTAGTCCCGCTCAAAAAGATCTTTATCAAGTGGTTCTTAATTCTCAAAAAGTCGCCATGGGACACATGAAGATTGGCGCCACCCTTAAAGAAATCCATACGAGTACCTGCCAAATCCTTTTAAAGTCACTCATAGAAGCAGACATCTTGAAAGGAAGCTTTGAAGAACTGTGGGAAAAAGACGCCTATCGTGCTTACTATCCCCACGGTACAGGCCATTGGCTTGGTCTTGATGTTCATGATCAATCCCCTTACCTAGACAACCAACTAGAAGAATTAACACTGGATGAAGGCATGGTTTTTACATGTGAGCCAGGTCTTTATCTGCCTGTCGGTGATGCATCTGTCCCCAGTAAATGGCAAGGAATGGGTATCAGAATTGAGGATGATATCCTTATCACTCAGTCTGGACCAGAGAATTTAACTCGCTCAATACCAAAAGAAGTAAAGGAAATAGAGGAAGCATGCAAAGAAGACATCAAAACTATATTAAGCAAACTCTCTTCGCCCTCCTTACTCTCTTAGTCGTAACGACGAGCGCGCAGGAGTTTATCTTTGAACACAGCGACTGTGTTATTCGTTTTAAAGAATACGATAACGGCGAAGAAAAGCTATTAAAGAAGGCCATCAGTCTTTTAAAAGAGCGCTCATACAGTCCACAACAAATGATTGAAAATAAGAGAGTCTTACCTGGTGAACTTTACTTTGATCTAGAAGTCACAAGACCCAGGAAGAATATATTCACGGCCTGTGTTGTGAATGTCGCCATAAGAAAAGCGAAAGCATCTCTCCCCACTCCTAGAGATGAGACCATTTTTAGAAAATCCATAAAAAGAAGAGTCCCTCGCATTACTTTAAGTGGTGGTGAGCGTTGTAACCTAGGCCTAAAAGATGCCTTTGTTCACATTCCCCATTGTAAAAATATTGGCTATGCAGGTGAGAAGAAATAGTTAATAGCGGCGGTTTTCTAGATACTTTAAGATAAATTGAAGTGGTCTTGATTTCTTCTCTAAAATGGCAGGATCAACGGTTCCGCCTAGTTCACTGATGAGAATCTCTAATATTTCACGACATTTATTTAAATGAACCTTCGCTCTTTCTTGGACAATTGAAAGGGCCTTTTCAAGACCCTCTTCATTGAAAAGAGGAACAATATCTTCACCTTCATGAAATTTCTTTTTAATCTCTGGATGAAGCTTTAACCATTCAAATAAGACAGCGTTAATTTGGCCATTTTTTAGATCAAGAAGTCCGTCTTTTCTTCCATCTCCACTAAAATCAAGAGTGTCATCTAAGAGCTGAAAGGCCACTCCCAGGTTTTGACCAAATTGACGAGAGTATTCAACAAGTTCTTTACTTAAACCTTTCATCAATGCCGGAGATACGGCACACCAGCTCATGACGGAGGCCGTTTTCTTAAGGGCAATTTCATTGAGATTTTCTTCTGAGTAGGCACGACTCAAGACGAGGTCAGATTGTAGCCACTCGCCAGCAGATAGGAGTTCAATGACCTGGGCCATTTCTTCAACCAACCTTAAATCCCCTACACGGCACAAATCACCAATGACGGCCGCCAATAGATAATCACCGGCCAACACGGCCTTTTTGTTTGAGGCTTGAATATTGATGCTCGGAGTACCTCTTCTGATAGTCGCCTCATCAATGACATCATCATGGGCCAAAGACGCCGCATGGACCATTTCAATAGATTTGGCACAAATATCGACCTTCTCTAGTGGTAGATCATAAAAGTCAGCAAATAGATAAGTTAATAAAGGCCTAAGCCTTTTTCCACCCAATAAGACAGAACGCTGTAAAAGCTCATTTATGGCCTTGTGAGCGTGAACAGAGGGCACATCAAGGTCGATCGCCTTTAAACGACTTAAAATACTAGGAGGAATTTGTTTTATAAATTCAATATTCAAAATGACCTTATATAAAAGAGATAATAGGGATTTATCATTGCTCTAATATACTGTAAATACATTCTAATTCAGGACTTTTATGAAGCATATGGACAAGCGTAAGACACTGCGTAGCAATTAACACTGTCTAGTCTTCCTTCTTCTCCAAATAGCTTATATTTGATAGATAAAAGACTATTTAAAAATAAGGAAATCATGCAAGAAAATACTCAAGACCAATTAGGTGAGCGTAAAAAAGAAAGTTATAAGATTTTTGATGATATAGCGGGCACCTATGACCCCCTGAATCGTTTCCTCAGTATGGGAATTGATGTCTACTGGCGCCATAGAATGCGAAAAGAGCTACCAAATAAAGATCATCTCTCTATTCTTGATCTTGCCACCGGTACAGCAGATGTTCCCCTCATTCTCATTAAGAATAAGAATGTCTCTTCTATTCGAGGTCTCGATATGTCTAAGAATATGATTGCTATTGGCAGAGAGAAAATAGCCGCAAAGGGATTACAAGAAAAAATTAATCTCGATATAGGGGATGGTTGTAATTTACCAGAGCCAAGTGACTCATGGGATGTGACAACCGTAAGTTTTGGTATTCGAAATTTTCCCGATTGTTTTAAAGGCCTTCAAGAAATGCACCGAGTTTTAAAACCTGGCGGCCAGGTGATGGTTATGGAGTTTTCTCTGCCAGCGAATAGATTAATCCGTGGGATCTACCTCTTTTACTTTAGAAAGGTTCTTCCTTTTATTGGCAATCTCTTTAGTGGTCATGGCGATGCTTATAGCTATTTAAATAAAACGGTAGAAGACTTTCCCTATGGCCAAAAATTTTTGGACCTTATGAATCAGGCAAAATTTCATAACACAAGAGCGATCCCTTTAACCTTTGGTATTGCAACACTCTACATTGGAGAGAAGTGATTAAGAAATTAGATTTTCCCTTAAATTTTAGCGATTCGTTCTCAAGCGAAACAGTGGGTAACACGACCACTTGGATTTTCAATTGGAAAGGAGACTTAAAAGAGCTACTACCCTTTTCAAATACGCGGCCTTACTTTTTGGAAAATAAAGAGGGAGCTCAATTTCTTGGATTAAAGAGAATTGTCCCCACTGAAAAAAAAGACCACGAGCTCTTTAGTTTCTACCTACAAGATTTTGAAGGAGAAAGTGCTGAACACATCGTCTGCGAGTGCCTTATAAGAAAGATAGGTGACAACCTAACGATCGCTCTTCCCGTTAATCAGTCTTGGTTGCCTTATTTTGATTTTAATAAAGAAAATTTTAATTCAAAAAAATTAGAAATCATTGAAGAGAGGCCAAATTTTAATGATTGGCAGCAAGGTGTAAACTCGGCTTTAAAGATGATCAAAGAGAATCGATTAAATAAAGTCGTACTCTCAAGAAAACTCTCTGGAAGATGGGAAGGGTCCTCCCCTTATGGACTCTTTCAGGCCCTCACAAGAAGACAAAACAATATCTATAAAGCGACATTTCCTTATACAAAAGAGGAAATCTTCCAATCATTCACTCCTGAATCACTGCTAAAAATAGAAGATGGTAAACTCTTCTTGGAAGCAATTGCAGGGACAAGACCTCATCATAACGACAAAGATCAGAATTTGAAATGGAGAGAAGAACTCCTAACAAGTGACAAAGAAGGGCGGGAGCACCAATCAGTCGTAGAACTTATCAACAGCACGGCAAGTGAACTTGGTAGAGTTACGATAGGAAAGAGAGAAGTTCTTGAACTTCAAGGTCTCCAGCATTTAAAAACACCCATTACTGTTGAGATCAATGATTGGAGTCTTGAGTCACTCTTAACCCTTATTAAGACCCTTCATCCAACACCGGCCGTATGTGGCACTCCGACATTAAAAGCAAAAGAATTTATAAAAATAACAGAAGATACTCCGCGGGGTTACTATGCTGGTCTTTTTGGAGTTATCACCTCTGATTACGTTGAGATATCAGTCTTGATAAGAAGTCTATCCATTAAGAATGATACTTTTACGGCGTTCGCTGGAGCTGGCATTGTCGACGGCTCTCATGCGATGTCTGAATGGCAGGAAACTGCGACAAAGCTAAAGTCCTTTTTAAACTTAGATTCTACTGAAGATCAAAATTCCTGGAAATGGGAGAACTGTGAAGCACAATAATCACGCCCAAGCTTGGTCTGCCTTAATTATTGATCAGTTTATTAAAGCTGGGGTTAAAGATTTTTTTTGCTGCCCAGGAATGAGAAATGCTCCTCTTTTAAGGGCGATTCACATGAATCCCTTAGCAAATGCTTATGTTGGCTTTGACGAAAGGGCCCAATCCTTTCGCGCCTTAGGTTTTATAAAATCCTCTTTTAGGCCGGCGGCGTTGGTATGCACTTCAGGTACGGCGGTGGCCAATTTTCTTCCGGCCATCATTGAGGCCCAGAAAACACATGTGCCCCTCATTATACTCTCTGCAGACAGGCCAGGTGAACTCAATGCAACTGATGCAAACCAGACGATTAATCAAATTGAAGTTTTAAGAGACTATTGCAAGAACTTCTGGTCAGCTTCAGAGCCTCAAAAAACCTTCCCTCCCAAAGCATTAGCAGGGAAAATTAGTTACCACCTTCACGAGGCCATAAAATCACCTTCTGGTCCCCTTCATATAAATGTTCCTCTAAGAGAGCCATTAGATGACACCCAAGAAACCATTGATGAAACTTGGTTAAAAGAAGCAGAGATCATCTTCAATAAAGACAAATCGTCTTTAGAATTTCCTAAAACCAATAAAGTTTTACCCACAAGTGCCTTTGATATTCTTACGAAGAAAATAATCGAAGCAAAGAGGCCGCTCATTGTCTTTGGCCCTCTTCATGAAATTGGCCCCTATGACAAAGAGACTGTTTCACGCTTCCTTGAAAATTATCAGGCTAATTTTAGTTGTGATGTTACCTCTGGTCTCAAGTATTCCTATGGTGCAGAGGACGGTCTCCTTCCGACCTTTGATCATCCCGAAGTTTTAAAGACATTAGAAGAACAGTCGCCAGACCTAATTGTCCATTTTGGTCACCGCCTGACCAGTAAGCACTACTATCCCTTGTGCCAAAAGCTTCTAAAAAACGGTCTCACCAATGATATTATTCTAGTGTCTCCAGGAACCTATCATGAGGATCCAGGATTTTCCTTTACTGAGCGCTGGGATATTTCCCCCAATATTGTCCTCGATGTTCTGTCAAAATCTCTCAAGGAGAATAGCTATCCATCGAGAGAGCTGATCAATTGGAACGAGCTAATCAAGTCTAAGAGAAAAATTATTGAAGAATCACCCATGTCATATCCATTTATCTCAAAGCGCGCCGTGGATACTTTAACCAAGGCAAAATTGGCCTTTATTGGAAACTCTACATTTATAAGGAGTTTTGACTCATACGCTGGTAGCTATGGAGGAGATTCAAATTGGCAGACGATAACCAATAGAGGCGCTAGTGGTATTGAAGGTCATTTATCTATGTGCCTAGGTATTCAAGATGCTATGCCTAAAGAACCGACCGTTGCCTTTATTGGCGACATTAGCCTCATTCATGATTTTAATGCACTCCTGTTGATGAAGGAGACAAATAGGTCTTATCCTCTCCTTGTCATCATTGCCAATAATTATAGCGGAGGAATTTTTAACCTTCTTCCAATCGCTCAGCAATCGAGTGAATCGAACTACCTCTCCTTACTGACAACTCCTCACAGTATTGAATTTACCCCTATAATAAAGGCGATTGGTCTCCCCGTTAAAAGGGTCACCACAAAAGAAGAATATCAAATGGAACTTGATCTTTGGAATGAGTCTCCTCAGCTCCTTTTTCTTGAGGTAACATTTAACGATCAAGACAATGTAGATGTGTATAAGAAATTAAGAACTGTGAAATTATAAATGAAAAATCCCTGGATCATTGCCATTAGACCAAAAACCCTCCCCGCAGGAGCAGGGCCTGTGATCATTGGGCTCTCCATTTCCTACTCCATAGGAAACTTCAATCTTTTAGTCGCTGCTCTCACCTTGGCCTGTGCCCTGCTGTTACAAATATCATCGAATCTCATTAATGATTACTATGATGGTATCAGCGGACTTGATGATGAAGATCGCCTAGGACCCCCCAGAGCTGTTTCACTTGGTCTCCTATCTTCTGCACAAGTAAAGAGGGGATTCCAGCTCACGATGGGCCTCTCCTTTCTTTTGGGCATCTATTTAATGTATGTGGGAGGTCTGCCCATTATCCTCATCGGTTTATCCTCACTCTTCTTTTCCTGGGCCTACACTGGCGGACCAATTCCCCTCTCCTACTTTGGCCAAGGTGAATTGGCGGCCTTTATTTTCTTTGGACCTATTGCTGTTTACGGAACCTGGTATCTACAAACACTCAAAAGTGGTTTACCTCAAAATGTTTTCCTGATCGGCTCTGGTGTCGGTCTTATTTCCTCTGCCCTAATGGGAGTTAATAATTTAAGAGATATTCATACTGATCAAAAGAAAGGAAAGAGAACCTTGGCGACAATGTTGGGTTCTCAAAGGATGAGAAAACTGATTGTTCTCTTTCTATTAGCGAGTCAAGGGCTAGCTTTTTTAGTTGTCGCCAAACTCTCTCCTTTGGCCTGTCTCGTCGGCATTATACCTATGGCGATTTTTTATAAGACTTGGTGGCAAATTCTAGGAACAACTCAAGGGAAGGATCTTAACAATACCCTAGCAAGTGTTGGAAAGTACCTTTTCTTCTATTCTCTTATTTATAGCACCATCTTGATATATGCTCGCTAATCAACTACTTGAAAAAACCTATTACCACTCTTCTCTGCCTTTCGTTCAAGTGGTTGCTGGAGAGGAAATTCATGAAAAGAAAGGGATTCTCTACAAGGGGATTTATCATAGCAGTGAATTTACTGTTGATCTAAGTCCTTTTCCAGGCTTTAGCATTAAAACATTAGAAGAGTGCTCTGTTGATTTTGAAGAGCTTTTTAAAGGAAACTCTCCAATACCCGAAATTCATTCAAACCCTCATATAGAGTTTGCGTGTTTTCAAATTCGCGACCAAACAGAATTTGAGGAAATATCACCAACACCAATTCTAATGAATAAAGTGTGCCCACTCGAGCAGCTCGCTTCAACTGTGAGAGACAATAAAGACAACCACATAAAAATAAAACTTGGCCCAAGCGAAAAAGAGATTCATGAATTCCTTAGTCTTTTTAAAAAGTTACCAAAAGAGGTTTCTTTAAGAATAGACGGCAATACCAGGTGGACTAGTGAAGCGCTCAATTCCTTTTGGAAAGAGTTAAAAATCCTAAAAAGAGATGAGCAAATAGACTACTTTGAAGAGCCACTAAATAATTATCAAGATTATCTGCGACTCTCTCCTGACATTCCTTTTGCCCATGAGGAATACTTAGAAGAGTTTCTTAAAGGCCCTGATAAAGCGAAGGCCGTCGTCTTAAAGCCATCCCAAGTAGGAATAAGTAGATGGGAGTCCCTTTTAAGGAAGGAGCACCTAAGGGTTATTATAAGCTCGGCCTATGAAACGGTCCCTGCCCTAAGCGCACTAAAAAGATTATGTCTTCTTAATCCTAATGAATACCATGGGTTAAATGCTTATATTGAAAATAAAGATATCTTACCAATAAAAACGGTTAAACTATAATAGCTGCTAGCCGATAGACTCTCATCACAATCAGATGAGTTGGGGAATGGGCCAAATGATGAAATTTACTGTCGTTATAACAATACTCATTATTATCGTTTTCTAAAAAAAAGGCCCTCAAAAGAGGGCCTTTTTTTACTATCTATACTCGTCTTTAGAATTTAACAATTTCACCATTACCAGAGACATGAAAAGATTCAGAGCTTTGAATATCTCTTAAGACAGAAGAAGCACGGTAATTAATGAGAATTGTCGCAGCGGCCATCGGGGACTGCATAGACCCTCGATTTGAAATCGTTTCTAGTTCACTTGAAGCATTAAATTCAAAGCCCCAAGAAACAGCTACGTTCGATGCCTTTACTGTAAGGCCAGTAATATACTCACCATTGCCTTCAAATTGACCAGAGTGTTGAAAATATACCGTGTAATCAAATGAGATCACATTCATTCCTAAGAGGTTGGTATATTCAATACGATATTTTCTAACCGTCGGAGCACTCCAACCAGACATCGTGTTAAACGCTGATGTTGGATCCTCACTGGTAGGAAGAACACTTACAGGCTTTGACATGCTTACATTTGTAACAGGCTTACCTTTTTTAATAATTTCCCAAACTTTCGTACCTAAAGCTATTAACTTTTCGATACTCATGATGACAGTACCTAAGTCCTTACTCATCTCTTTTTCTTCTTCTTCGATGAAAATTAAGGATTCGTCTGCTGGAATTTCTGTGACTTTAATGGAGTCAATTTTAAAGTAAGGATCATCTCTGAAGGGAGAGTCATATTTGTCAGATTCAACCTTTCTTTCGATTTCTTTAAAATCAAGATACGAGACATTTTCTGCGCTTACACCCTGAGTAAAGGTGATCATCGTCAAAACACTTAAAGTCAGTAAATAATTCATTATTTCCCCCTGCCAAAGAATTACTATCTATTAGATATGAGGGATACGAGAGAGCGTCAACTAAAAAGGACTGTCTTTTAAAGTCTTAACTAATTCCTAACATTAGCTAGACTTATATATTGAGAAGTAATTAGGCGAAATCACTAGCTATAAAAGGGTTACTTAGTTCATTTCGCACCACGATAATTAGTGATATAACGCACCATGAAATTCATTCAATTAAGTAAGAAATTTCAATACATTAGGGAGGTTTTAATCGCCCTTACTCTCCTCTTTGGAAGTCCTAATCTCCAGGCCCAGGGTCTTAGTCCGCTAGAAGCGTTAGCAGGTGGATTATCAAAGCTTGCCGAGGGACTAACAAATATTAACATCGAGAGCGCCACTCTAGGTGTTGATAAGGGAGTCATTGCAGGCGCAGTCTTAGGAATTGGTCGAAAAGTTGAAAGAAACCCTTTTCCCACAGGAAAGCATGATCAATTCCTCGTCAAAGATCGCATGAGACTAGGTTATGAGATTGGTGCAGGATTCGTCTTGGCCGGAACTGTCTCTTATGTTCAAGAATGGACACTCGTCTATCCTGTCCCCTCTTCTTTAGAAGGTACCTTAAGCCGAAAGTTTATTCTCGACCTATTTCTTCCTTTAAGAATTAAAAAAATTCATGAGTCCAAACTTCCCCAAAGCTATGCCTTAATTAGAGAGAGTTATTTTCAAGGAAGCGGAAGGATAAAAGCGGGTGGGGTTGCTCCTTTATCTGTAGGAAATCAATTTACCTATGGAAAAGTTTTTCTTAATGGTCTCGTCACAAGAAAATATAAAAATGGTGATTTAAAAGTTATGAGGGAATACTCTCGCTTCAATAAATTAGCCCATGAATTGTGGCTAAATATTATCCTTTTTGATCTCCCTATATTTGATGCCTATGATAAGTCAGGAAAACTCGTAAGAAATTACATAGTACTTAAAGACAAGAATTTAACGCCTACTTTAAAGGAAGGCCTCTTTAAGGCATTATTCACCGGTCAAAACGAAGAAGATTTAAATGATTTATTTGAAAATGAATTTGTCTCAAGAAGAGTCGAAAGTGATTTCAAAGAAAGTTATGGTGGCCTCTCTCTCTTTGGAATCTTTACCAAAGAAACCTTTTTAAGAGAAGATTATGTTACCGAAACCAATTACGAAGAAGGCTCCCTAAAGAAAGAGACAAAAGAAACCTCGTGGCAATATGTTGATCGCCACTACCATGACTGGACTTCAGGAGTAGAGAGTTTACTCTTTCGCTCAGATGTCCTCTTAACAGGCAAAACGACATTGGATAAGCTGGGACTAATTGCCAAAATAGAAGATCCACAAATCCTCCTATCTCTTATAGTAGAAGACTCAAAAACTTCCCAAAGAGAATACCAAAGTTTCTACCTACCTATGTTTAATGATTTGAGGCCAAGTAATATGGATCCCCTTCCGGAAGTGATCCCAGAATTAAAAGAAAAACCTGAATCCATTTTTAAAGTAGAGGCCATATTTTCAGAATCCCTTCTTAAGAAATTTCAAAACACAGTTATTGGTGATTGGTATAAGGCCCTTGAAAAAGAAACTGGTAAACCTCGAGTTTATTGGGAGCGAGCGGCAGAGGAGGGTCTTCACAATAGAGACCGACAAAGATTAAGGCAGGCGCGATTGCCATTAAGGGAAATCAATCTTGCCAAAAAGTTAAAGACCGTTGGAAGATATATGGAAAAAGCAAAACGCTTAAAGAATAGCGCTCCCATTACATCTCTTCGTTATATGGCGTGGTCTTTAAGAAAGCTTTTTAGTGTGGGTCAAGGGGCGTGGGACATAAGACTTTTAAAGGTCATGAAAATTGTTTTGGGTCAGGAGTTCTGGTCGCGAGCAAGTATAAGGACTTTTAGTCCAACAACTGAGGATAAATTGGATACCATGACGACTTATGAAGTCTCCAATCCTAAATTAAAAGGACAACTAGGAAAAACCTACAACTTCCTATTAGTTGACCCAAGTGAGATCTATCACTTCTTTGATGAACCAAGTATGAAGAAATAAAAAGTTGATACAAAGACTTGACTTACGCAAAACTTACGCGATAATAGATCCATGGGATTAACAAAGAAACAACACGAAGTCTTTCAGTTCATTAAAAGCTATACCTTAAAGAAAGGTTATGCCCCCACTCAAAGAGAGATAAAAGATCACTTTCAGCTAAAATCCTATGGATCGGTCCAAAAGTATCTTAAATACCTTAAAGAAGCTGGCTTACTGGCCAATGATTGGAATTCCAAGCGAGGGCTTACGCTTCTAGAGAGCGAGGGTAATACACAAAAGCGGGAACCAAAAACACCTCAAAAGTTAAATCCTGTTATTACTGAACTTGAAATTCCTCTATTAGGTGATGTAGCCGCTGGAAATCCTATTGAGGCCCTAGAAAATCCAACAGAGCATATAAGTGTTCCCCTTAATCTCTTAAAAAAGGGAGGACAACACTTCGCCCTAAGAGTCCAAGGGGAATCGATGATAGAGGACGGTATTCTTGACGGAGATCTTGCCATCATCCAAGCTCAAAGTACGGCGAGTACCGGACAAACAATTGTTGCAGTCATTGATGGTGAAGCCACTCTTAAAAAGTTTTATAAGAAAAAAGAGATTGTTGAACTTCATCCAGCAAACCACACAATGAAACCTATTCTCGTAAATTCTCAACATGACCTTAAAATAGTTGGAAAGCTTGTTGGTCTCTTACGCGTGTATAGTTAAGTAATCCCTATGGGTGTTCACCAACTTCCATTCACTTTTGAACAAATTGAACAGAAAATTATCCATATTGATATGGACTGCTTCTTTGCTGCTATTGAAATGCTTGATAACCCTGAAATTCGTCACAAGGCCGTGGCCGTGGGGGGATCACCAACAGGGCGCGGCGTTTTATGTACGGCCAACTATGAAGCCCGTAAATATGGGGTTCGCTCTGCCATGAGTTCAGCGGAAGCTTTAAAAAAATGCCCCCACCTTATCTTTATTAAGCCGCGAGGCAGTCGTTATAAGGAAGTAAGCACCAAAATTTTAGAAATCTTCCATCGCTACACAGATAAGGTCGAACCCCTCTCTCTTGATGAGGCCTTCTTAGATGTAACAAACACAAACTCCTGTCATGGATCTGCGACCCTAATGGCCCAAAAAATAAGAAGTGATATCTTCAAAGAAACAGGTCTTACTGCCAGTGCAGGAGTTGCCCCCAATAAATTCCTTTCAAAAGTAGCCAGTGACTTTAATAAGCCAAATGGTATTTTTGTGATTAACCCAAGTGAAGCTGCAAATTTTGCCAAAGAGCTCCCTATTGGTCTTGTTCCAGGCATAGGAAAGGTGACAGAGAAAAAGTGTCATGACCTTGGTCTTTTTAAACTAGGTGATGTTCAGCATTACCCATTGGCCTGGCTTGAAGCAAAATTTGGAAAGTTTGCCCACTCTATGTACACAAAAAGCTTTGGCATCGATAATAGAAAGGTCGGCAATAATGGCACGAGAAAGAGCATAGGGTGTGAGGAGACATTTAATAGTGACCTTATGTCCTATAATGAAATCAAAGACCGTCTCCCCTTTCTCATTGAAGAATTAACCATTAGAACCCATGAATATTTTAAACGTCATTCTATTGGGCCCAAACCAACAAAACTCTTTATTAAAGTCAAAACGAATATGTTTAATCTCCATACCTATGAAAAACTATTGCGCTACATACCCCTAAGAATCGATAACGAAATGGATCTGGCACATTCATCTGAAAACCTCTTAGACAACCTGCACACAATGTTCAATGAGTTGTATACTAAACTAGAACAACCTCCCCTAAGACTATTGGGCGTCGGTTTTAGGATTGCCTCTAACCCCCACCAAGAGATTGAGCGTATGGGCCAATTGCGGTTACTTTAAAAAATGAGAAGAAGCAGCCTTATTGAAATATTAGAAACAGCTTTATCTCTCTTTAAGTCAGTTCCTCAAATATATAAATATACTCTTAATGACAAAATCTGTTTTTTAGAAGTCCCAAGGGATAGATCTCTTAAGAGTCTACAAAATTTTATCTGTAAAATTATTGCGCTTAACACTCACTCTGTAACAATTATTCTCATTGATGGTGACCTTTTTAAAAAGAAGGACTTAGAGAAAATTGCTGCTGCTCTGCCTAGTAGTTCCCTTTGGACCCAAAGCGAAGACCAAGCAATCTCTTTTGTTAAAAGTCCAGTTAAACCTTTCACAAACGCTTCTTTAGGATTCTTTAGTTCGGGCTCTAGCGGCGCTCCTAAATTGATCTTTCACCGCGAAGACTCACTTATTCAATCGGCAACTCACTCTGGAGAGATTCTTGATTTAAGTGACAAGACCCTTTTGAGTTCACTCCCTTTTAATCATGTTGGGGGATTTCTAAATATTTTTAGAAGTGGAATTTTTAAATGCCCCTTTATTTGGAAAACATCAATGGATCTCTTTAATAACATTCCCAATCAAAGTGTAATCGTTGGTGTCCCGGCCCAAATAACATTTCTCACAGAAATAAAAGGTCTTACCTTCTATGCTGGAGGGGATAAAGTATCAAAGAAAGATTGGGAAAGAGCTGATCAATTGGGGATTCATCTCAT
>JAIPEG010000027.1 GCA_021737405.1 Bacteriovoracaceae bacterium | reverse complement strand
TCATCAGAACTTAATTGAACAATAATAGAGCTGGCATATCCAACAATTTTCTTATCTAATTCAATTAAAAATTGGCCTTCAGGAAACTTCCTAAACTGTAAGGTAAAAATTCTCTTCTCATAGTGATTGTTAAGATCAGAATAGATCTCCTTATGACACTTTACCAACTCATCAATATCCTCTTCCTTCCATTTTCTTACCTTAGCGCGGGATAATAGATTGTCATTTTTTGAACCTAATTTTTTCATTATATTCCTGATGTTAAAAATATACTTTAAGGGTTTTGTTCATTTTTCTTAGGTAAAGTAATCTCCTGATTATCATTTTGAAATTTAACTCTTCTCGAATAAAAATCTTCGACTAGAAAGACCGTTAATACCAGTAGGAAAACAAAACTAAACAAAAAAATAATTTTGTAGTAAAACTTTTTAGGATTATTTTCTTTTTTCTTTAACTCAAAAAGCCTTTCTTCATTAATCTTCTCTAATTCAGGTGCATATCGGCGAAAATAGGCTCCTTCAATTTTATGGTACTCATTATCAAGTTTAATGAAAGAACCTTGTCTCAATTTAAAAATAATATAGCTGATAAGAGTGATAAAGATAGTGGTTAATGAAAGTGCCAACAAGACAATATTGAAAAAATATTTAACATCCATATTTAATCCATTCCCTTTCTAACAAGAGTTCCCCATTTCATTGGAAGTCCAAAGATCTCATCAAGAATTGAAAAGAACCTGATTACTTCTAAAGACAATCCATAAGTTAATCTATTAAATACGCCTAGTATCAACAATGCCCCAAGTTCACGTTCTGCTACTATAGAGTAAAGGATGAGCGTCATATCTAGAATCGTTAAACCAATAAAAAATGGCCCTAGTAGTTCGGCAATTGAATATATTAAGGCGAACTGCAAAGTGATGATAACAAAGGAAAAGTTTATTAAAGGAATCAAAATTGTCTCTAAAAACATATAAAACACGATTGCGAATCTACGAACACTAAAATGCCTACTTAATTCCCGTAATGACTTAAATATCGCCTGAGTCATTCCCCGCGACCAGCGATATCGCTGGGTAATTAACGAGCTAAAAGATTCTGGAGCTTCAGTTTTTGCCTTTATCTTACTATTGTATTTAATATTATACCCTGCCATCAAAAGCCTCATACTGAGATCACAATCTTCTGCAAAAGTATCTGAGTGATAGCCTCCAATCGATATAACAGCTTTTTTGCTAAATACACCTATTGGACCAGGTACAATAGTTACTAAATTCAAGCAACTCTGTGCCATTTTGTAAAAATTAAGGCCCACTATATATTCTAATTTTTGAAACTTAGTGATGATCGAATTATCGTTTCCAACCTCTACCGCACCTGCCACTGCTGCTAAATTTGGATCCTTTTCAAAATAGGGAATTGAATCAGTTAACAAATTTTCGCTTAGATTACTATCTGCATCCATACAGACAAAATAGTCTCCTAAAGCTTGATAAACCCCATTATTTAATGCCTGAGATTTCCCTGCATTCTCCTGATGAATAAGTCTAACAGAATATTTTGATTCTAATTTTCTGACAATTTCGAATGTTTTATCACTAGAGCCATCATCAACCACCAATATTTCAACATTTGGATAATTAATCTTTTTTATTGATTCAATAGCTTTTTGAATTCCAACCTCTTCGTTATGACAAGGTATAATGATTGTCACTAAAGGAAAGGTCTCGACAGGCTTTAACTTTCTATTAAACATATTTTCAATAAAAGAGAGTGACAATAAGAATAGTGTACGGCCAAAAATAAAAATCAAATAATAGAGCATTAATTTTGTCGCCAAAATTGCCCACGAATTATCTTGCTCCCAATGACTAGGAAAATGAAGATAAAAAGAAAAGGCTAAACCTGCCATGATAAAAAGCAAAATGATTATGACAAAGCTATTTTTGATAAGCTTTTCCATTATTTAATTTCTAACTCCTGTAAGAATATTTCCTATTTTGAAGGTAAATTTAATAGATTCAGATGAATCAGGCCTTGAGCTAACATAAGTCGTGCGATTAAAATCATGATGGATAAGTTGTGCCATATTATAGGCTTGAGAAATACTTTTTTCTCGCTGTTCAATATTTAATAAATGTCCTGGCTCTTCCATGACGAGATGATACTTGCGACTACTTTCACTTAGGAAACTTTTAAGTTCTAAAACAACAGGCGTCACATCTTGCAAATAAGGGAACTTGCTAATTAGCGATGGTTTAATTTCAAGAAAAATTAATCTATTAGAATTGATTAAATCATCCATCTGATCTATTTCAGCGATTAAATCCTCACCTCTGTTCCATGTTAATAAAACCAAAGGCTCGTTTTCAAAATCTTGATTTTTAATAATTTCTTTAATTTTTTTTAATTTTGTTCTTTCACTAAACTCTAAGTAAAAGGAGATTCTTTTATTACTTGAAATAATAGCATCTGAAGTGCGTTTTAAAATTCCCTCGATGTCTCTTTCGAGGTTTGCTATATTAAATGGTTTATAAATCATTCCATTAGAGCCTTCTGCATATGCCCTGCGACTATATTTTTCGTCCTTATTGTCGATCATCGAAATAACTGGAACATCACAGAGCGTGGGGTGCTCATCGAGGGCATTAAGAAATTCAAATCCATCTATTTGAGGCATATCTAGATCGACAAGAATGATATCAGGTAAGATTTTCTCTCCAAAGGCGACTGCTTCTACTGCATTATCAATGACGACAACCTCGTAACTTTTTTGCAAAACCTCAAGCATTGAGTCTTTAGAGCCCAAATCACTATCCACTATCAGAAGCTTTTTTCTCATATTCCCTTCCATTGATGAACTGAATGACTTAATTATACAGTTTCAACGAAAGGTGTGCGAGCAAGATTTAGGGAGGCAAAAAGAGAGGGAATTGAGTGCTTCAATCCCCTCAAAAGAGTTAGATTTTAGTAACAATGAGCATAATCTTCATAAACAAAGTCGGCAGGCCAGGTACTTGTATCGTATAAGTCAAAGGCCACATTAAAACACATCTCCATATCAGCTTCAGTTGGTTGTTGAACAGGTTCTTCAACTATAGGGGGTTCTTCAACCACTGGTGGCTCAACAACAGGCTCTTCAACCACTGGTGACTCAACCACAGGTTCTTCAACCACTGGTGGCACAACTACAGGCTCTTCAACCACTGGTGGCACAACTACAGGTTCTTCAACCACTGGTGGCACAACTACAGGTTCTTCAACCACTGGTGGCACAACTACAGGCTCTTCAACCACTGGTGGCACAACAACAGGTTCTTCAACCACTGGCTCTTCAACCACTGGTTCTTCAACCACAGGCTCTTCAACCACAGGCTCTTCAACCACTGGTTCTTCAACCACTGGTTCTTCAACCACTGGCTCTTCGATGACTTCTTCCTCACCTTCGGTATCGCCATCACCGACGACTTCATCAATTGGTGTTGTGGTAATCCCGCCCCACTTAAGAACGGGTTTTAGCAAACAACCGCCATTGCCTTGAAAGACAATCGACTTTTTGGCATCAAAATCTATGACCATGGAATAGGCCTGCCCTTCTTCAATAGTAAATTCGGGATTTATAATTTTAAGACCACTATTTTGCTGTGAAGGAGTTTGCAGTTGGCAAACTGAACCGTCGGTATAAGTAATATAGTGGCCAGTCTCTTCAAGGATTAGACGAATCTGGTTGACCTTCGTACCAGTGGGCAATTGCATATCAGCAATTCCCATCATGACACCATTTTGTAAGGTCAAAAGATCTATTGGGCCTAGGTTTTGAGCAATAGACAATTCATTGCCCTTATTTCCGTTTACCTTCAAGATGACTTCTTTAATTGAAACCACAACTTCAGCAAGGTCGTCGTGAGGAGCATCAGTTAGGCTAACTTTCAAATTATTCCCAACCGGAGAATACTTTGACAGGTAGCCTACTGTAAGCGAATTTTCCTTGTTAGAACTAGATCCCTCTCCATTTTCTACCTGACAGGCACTTAATAAGAGAAGCAGACCAATTGAAAGGGACATTCTTATTAAGGGTGATGATTTTAAAGACTTCATAAGTCGTCTCCTAAATAATCCAAAATAATTAAAAAAAATAAGCTTCAGTATTTAAGTCATCCTAGCAACTCAGATAACCAATGATGAAAAAACCAAGGATTTTAGTAAACACAAGGACTTATTAAATTTTAAAGCGCTGAAATTTGCTTATAATTTGCCAAAAAAACGAGGCTAATATCAATATTCAAGGAGTTAAGAATTCAATATAGGTTATGTAGATCAATAAAAAAGGCCCCGCTACAACGAGGCCTATATTTTGAAGTTTTTTACTTTAGATTAAATATCCCCTTCTGCTCCTTCTTCTTCCCACTCACCCTCTTCTTCTACAGTAGCATCTTGATATTGTTCATACTCAGACACGAGGTCATTCATATTTGATTCTGCCTCGGTAAACTCCATTTCATCCATACCACCACTCGCGCAGCCATCTAGAGTGTCATTAACACCATACTCACAAGAATCAGTAAGCTCTTTAAGAGCACAAGTCCCTATAAAATCACCTTGTCTTTCAAATGCAGAGATTGCTTTAACAGAAACGTTAATGTCTACAAAATTGCCGTCGGCAGTTTGATGACAAATATCGGCCTTTTCACCTGCTGAAAATACGTTAGATGAAATAAAAAGAGCTGCTGCCACGATGATGATTTTTTTCATAATAAATCCCTTTTGTTGGTTAGGTTGAAGTGTGTCCAGTTTTATTTGCAATAGATTGGCCAATTTGTGATTTATAAACATCGATAAAACATACTTTTATAGGACTTTTAAGAAATAGAAGACTCAGAAAAGTTAATAAAGTTTAACCAGTGACTATATATGCTACATATATTCAATTAGAAAAACCTTCTAGAGAATGAAAGAAAAGGACCTAAATAGTATGATTCGCTATCATTGGACTAACTTGAACCTCAAGCAAGGCATTCATTTTCTGTTTAATAGCATGATCTTGAAATCGAGGTAAAAGCCCATTCCCGAACAAGAACTTATCTTTGTATGAAATTTGTTGATCAGCGAGTAGCGCTTTAAACATAATAGAAAGCCCGAAATCTTCAATAATTAACTTTCCATCAATAACGTCTTCGATATCGTGAACAAATTTCTTCCCAATTTCGTAATCAACGCTATGACTGGCATTGTATTGATAAGACGCAACTAACATATCGGTATCATTTAGGTCTCGAGAGCGCTCTATCAATTCATCAAGATATTCATTAACTCTAAAACCTTCAATTTGGTCAAGAGACGTTCCAACATCTGTCAGGGCCTCTTCAAATCCCCCCAATGTATAAGATTCAAACCGATGAGTACTCAGAGCATAGAGAAGCAATTCTTGAATAGTGTTTTTTGGGCTTGGCATACTTTCAATCCACTGCTCTCTAGCTTCGTTATTCTCCTGCTTTACTTGGGCCATAAAATTATTAATTAAACTTAAGTCACCTGAGCCTTCAAATGCATACAAAATGGCCTTAACGGGTAATTCTATTGACTCTTTTTCCATTAAAGGGTGTTCAATTAGGTCAACCTGACCAGCTTCTATCACCATATGCTCAGGTTTTGATTCTAAAGGCGTTAAACGATCATTCTTACTAACAACATGCTTCTCATCAGTGTGTTGAAATATCAGTCCATATAGAAGGAGGCAGCCGACAAAAGAGAATAACAATTTCTTAAATTCTCTCATTAAAACATACCTTCTGCTTCATGACAGGTCTCTATCTCTTCCTTTTCCATGGCCAATTTCGCTCCATAAATAGTCGCCTCTTTATCAGTTATTTCAAAGCGAGTTCTCCTATTTTTGTCTCCGACATCTTGAGCCTCTTTGAAAAAACCTATAAAGACACTTGTTTTATATCCATGCTTTCTTGCAACAATATGACCTATATAACAATGCCTTACCTTATCATTAGAAGAGAATTCTTTGGCGTCTTTGTCATACTCACGAAAGTGATCTCTTAGCGCCATAACATTACTATAATGGGGGTAAGGGGGTTTATTAGAGAAGTAGGCCCTTATAATTGGCTTGGTCGTCTTTTCTAACTCATGATTTTCTAAACCAATACGGCGATACTTTGACAATTCACTTTCTACTTTACGTTCAAATCTTCTTTGGCAAGATGAACCAAGAAAAGTAAGGCTTAAAACAATTAAAAAGAGTGGCGACTTCATAACGAACCTCAACTGTAACAACAACAACTGTTACTAGATTGTCGTTGAGTATCAAATTTAATCCAAGGAAAAGAGGAACCTAATGCAAGAAGAAAATAAATTTATATTTAATATCATGGTCTTAGGTGACGGACAGATAAATTTTAAATGGTGATTTTTTTCAATAAATTGCCTACAAAAAATGGCAACTAAGGCCTAACTCTGTGGTTATTGAAGGATTAGGTCCTAAAGCTTTATAAGGCAAAATGTCCAAAGCAGGACAATCTGCTTTCTCAAGGACCCTAAAAAGGACGTTTATCCTAAATTCGGAAGAATGGCTTTATGGCCTTAGATTTTATTTTCGTTCTTTCCCTATAATTGATGACTTAGCTTAAAAGGCCTTGAGGACATAGTTCCTCAATACTACTGTGAAGTATTGTCACATCCATCGTCTAAAGCAAAGGCTATTTTCGAGCGTTATTTCCTCTATTGTGATCAGGAAGGAGTGCTTTCTAATAATATTTTGGGGTCTGAATTATAGAGCGATCTAAGAAGTAGATCGCTCATAAAAGTAGTGATTGCTACACATTCAAATATTCAACACTGGTGTACAGCCTATCCTCTTATCTGGGGGAGCTACAGCACCACCAGGCAAATGATGCCCAGGGGACTTAATCTCATATATTTCATCATTAAAAGGTAAAGTAAAAAATACTGGGTATTTAGCTACAGAGGAATCACTTACCGGAAACCGTCTACCGTATACTAAATGAAACCTCCTATTCTTTATTTGTGAATAAGCAGCATAGATATATCTATCATCCTTTCTACTTTTAGCTAAGTAAACTGCTTGAGTATCGAGACCAATACTTTCCATAATAATATTATAAAGAACGTTGTTAGTTCGACTCACTAGATCATGGGTAGGACATTCTGCTTGTCCAATAGAGTTAACAAATGGAATAAGCAATATACCATGATAGCTGTAGCCATTATCAAGATCACCATATACCGCACTGAAGGCATTAATTACAATAGCAGAACCCGTCTGATTAGTTCTCTTGATATATTCTTCTGTAATGCGATCGTTAATATCAAGAATTCCATTGAAATCACTATCTTTCATTAGACTGTCACTCTCATCCCAGAGAGAAATATAATTTGTTCCAAAATACTCAATTTTGACTCTCGGATAATTCTCTAATTGAGCATTTACTGAAGTGATAAATATTAAAAATAAAAATATTTTTCTCATTAGTCTTATTCCTTTTATAAAGTTGCTTTTTAATTTTACTCAAATTGGAGAAAACTTCAACGAGGCACAATTACCTGACCTCTCGGGGAAAAATCTCTACTTTAAATCATGGAGAATGACCAAACCGCCGAAATCGCTCAACAATCTGCTCATAAAAGCACTAAGGAATTTACAAAACATGGAAAGACCGCTTTCAAAGAAAAAGCCCTGATTCATGATCAGGGCTTAAGAAATTGATGTCATTTTATTTTCTTAGAATCGAGTGCTCATAATATTAATTGTGGTTATTGAAGGATTAGGTCCTAAAGCTTTATAAGGTAAAAAGTCCAAAGCAGGGCAATATGCTTTCTCAAAGACCCTAAAAAGGACGTTTATCCTAAATTCGGAAGAATGGTTTTATCGCCTTAGATTTTACTTTCATTCTTCCCACAAGGTTGATGACTTAGCTAAACAGGCTTTTAGGACATAGTTCATAAATACTACTGTGAAGTATTGTCAATGATTATATACAAAATAAACGGTTGTTAGTTCGCCTAAAAACTCTACTTTGAACAATCAGAATAGTTGGTTTCAATATGTCTTATGGGAAAATTGCTGATCAGAAATCATTAATATATTAACAATGCGTTTTCTGTTTGGTAATTTTGTTTACTGTGAAACCTCATCAAAAAGGCAGGACTAATGAGAACCCTTTTAATCGTTGCCCTAAGCACCTTATTTACCCAAGCTACATTTGCAAGCGCTGGTAACTATCAAACAATTCGTCAAGTTATGGTGGGAGAATGGCAGACTGAAGGTAGCTGCAATCATTCAGATCCTTCTTTATTTTCTTCTGGAGATATTATTAGTCTTTATTTTGATCAAAGACATCCTTACCTCAGGTTAAGGACTAGTAGTGATGGATCGCTACCGTCTTGGTTAAGCGAGCCTAGGACAAGAACTTCTTATTTAAAAACGAGCCCTGATGACTTACTAAACTCTTTGGTCACGAATTCGGAAAGAGTATACACTTCCAGCAGCGATACCAGCGACTCTCAATGGAAAGCATCTATCGACATTTTCAAAGTATTGTCCAATGGAATCTATGAATGCAATTCAAGAAAAATAAAAGGTCCTTGCCATATTGTCGATTCGACTACTCTATCCATCCATACTACAAACAATGGTGAATTTATTCATATTTACTCTGGGGTGACGAGGACTGCATTTAAATTTGGAGAGAAAAAGCTAAATTTATCTGATATAAACCATCGAGGAACACAGCTCGGCTTTGGTTGTAGTCGCCTTCGAAGAGTTAGATAGCTCGCAGAACTCATAACTAAACCCTTCCTTCATGAGCGACCTGTTTGCTAGATCTCTCTATATTTCACATCAAAAAACATTTTAGAAAGTGCACTTTTCCGATGAATCGCAAGTTCTTTAAGAATTTCCTTATCTTTTTTGGTTTAAATCCAAGAAAAAGTCCTAGCCCCAAAGAGCTTCCAAAAATATCAGGAATAAAAATCTCTTGTAAAAGTAATAATGAGGGGTAGAGCTTCTCGATAGCTTTTATATTTAAGTGGGACATAGCGACCATAAACGCTGATTAGTTAAGCGACAACTCGATATTAATTAGGACTAAACAAGGTAAAATGATCCAATATATAGCAATATCTTGGATTGAATAAAATATACCTTATTTAACTTTTATTAAAGATACTAAAAATTATCATCTGCAATAACCCGTAATGATGGAAGATCACTGCCAGAAGCGACGATCATGGAAGGATCAATTCTTATCCCTGCGCCACCATAGAAACCCGAGACGGTAAATGATTGCATTTGAATATTATCATTATCTATTTTTTGAAGCTTAAAAAGCTCTTGATAAATATGGTCTCTTTCCTCAAACTGACCTTCCGTTTTATGGAGGAGAGACTCATTCGCTCCAAAAACTTTAATATTGGCCCCACAGCGACCAACAATTGGTTTTGAAACATATCCACTTTGTCTCAATTCCTCAGTCAATATAAAACTAGAATTCAAAAGATAAGGATGCAAGGGATAGAGGGACCAAAGTATGGGTAAAATCGCTTTGTTACTTGGTATGAGGGTCCAAAATGGCTCGTAAACGAGAACATTATCACCAAGAAGAGTATCAACTAATCGAGGAGAGCTATGCTTTTTAGTGTTTTTTAGAAGTGAGTTTACTGAATCCGATTCATCTTCAGAACACTCTTCCCTGATTTGATCTAAGGCTGTCTCCCAGGCCCATGTCTTCCAAACCCATCGAATAGGAGTTCCATCATTATCAACGATTTCTCCTGCTTCACCCCAGTGAAGACCTTTCATACCTTTAATAATTTTACATTCTATACCGGCCTCTTCAATCGCTGATCGCATAAAAAGAGCATGATAAGTTTCTTCTAAGTCATCATCGAGCAAAATATGTAAAACTCCTGAGACATCACTATCTTTCCAAGCTTCTATTAATCTTGAATGTAGCTTTTCTCCAGCACATCGCCCCTCATTACTACCAAAGTGCTTTGACCACTTTTTTTGAATTTTTCCACACTCCATATAACAAGAAGCAGAATCCGCATTATACTCATAAACCTTGAGCCCATCCTGAGACATCGCAAAATCAAAGCGACCCGTAATCATTTCATTGCGGCGGTTATTCCATGATTTGTGTAATTTTGCCCATAGGGGTTTTGGGATGCAAAACTTTTCCAATAAGTCTTCATTTTGAAGTACATAATCGGTAGCATGCATAAACATTGCATGGAGCTCATTCGTCGCGTGCTTTACTTCTTTAATGGCAGTTTCAGAGATACAGAAATACTGATTAGGGTTTCCTTTTCTGTCTTTTATTTCTGGTCCATAACTTTCAATGTAAGCGGCTTCATCCGCGTTCGCAATATTCAACCAAGGCCTATTCGCCTGTCCATCAATCTTGACCTCTTTTTTTATAAGATTAAAAAGCTCTTTCTTGGCCGGAGTAGAATCATAGGAGTGTTCAGAAGATCCGGTTTGAATAACCCATCCTAATAGTGTTACGTCGTGATAGGTACATTCTATCCAGTACCCTCCCGTTGAATCAATCTTCGCCCTAAGTTCACGTGAATAGTTTTGCCCCTCAGGCCAAATATTATGATTTTCATTTTGCTCAACAATGCGAATTTTATCTGAGAAAACCTCTGTAATAATGGCGACGTGACCCGTTTCCTCAAATTCACCTCCCTCTTCCCAAATTAAGAGAGAACCTGGTTCTGGATGTCTTTTTGATCCATTTGAGAACGAATGAAGGGGTAACGTGGTATTATCAGCGATAACCCGCACAGAATCTAAGTTAAAAATATCATACGCCATAGCGACGTCGTTAAAGATATAACCTTTATTGATATAAAGCCATCTTCTAGCAAACTCAACACATTGCCATTTATAACCCATAAAGATGTCATCGACATAACTTCTATAAGTATGCCTTGAGGAAAGCTCTTCTTCGTCAACCGTAGAATAGTCAGATGAATAGATAGGAACATTTCCAGGGGCCATCCCTAGTAATGTTCCAAATTTTTCTGAAGCTTTTTGATTGCGCTCTTTTGGATCAAAACTTGACATCATTTGCCCTTAATTAATTATAGAAATTATTCTTGATCGAAGAAAAGAAGCCGCGCCTATCTGAAATATCAAGAAGTGTTTCTAATTCACCATTATCAAAAAATAATCCATTACAACCTTCGCACTTATCGATGAGGATACCTAATAATTTAAATTCATGCATTTCACTGCCACATTTGGGACACCGTAACCAATGTGGTTCTTTTGATTTCTTAATCTTTATTTCTTTTCTTACAATATCTAATTTTTTTCGACGCTCATTCAAATAATCTTCATTATCTCTATAGAAATCTTCTTCTCTTGAGCATTTTTTTTCAACATCATCCATAATAAATTCTCCCAATCTAATTCTTCCACTTGAAAATTAAGTTTCTGTCTTCCTAATGATTACTTCTTGAATCATATTGCGATCCACCTTGGTAACTTCAACTAGGTATGATGGTCCAGAAATTTTAGAACCAACCAATACCTGTCCGTCCAGTTTATTGAATAATAGGCCACCTAAAGTGTCTCTTTTCTCTGCCTCTAACATTATTCCTGTTCTTTTAATAACATCTGAAACGAGAAGAGTTGAATCAACTCGATATTCTCCATCACCAATTTTAACAATCTCACTCAACTCTTCTTCATCAAATTCATCGCGGATTTCCCCAACAAGTTCTTCCAGGATATCTTCTAGCGTGACGAGCCCCTGGGTAGTCCCAAACTCATCTTTAACAATGGCCATTTGGCTACATTTTGTTTGCATCGTTGCTAATGCATTAAAGAGCTTTGTTCTCTCTGAAAAGCTTATAACTGGTCTTATAATTTCCTTAAGGCTAGAGCTTTGACTTTTTTGATTGAGGACGAGGTCTTTTAGGTGAACGATACCAATTATATTATCAATACTTCCATCATAAACAGGAAGCCTAGTGTATCGATCAGCTAAGAGAATTTCTAAGGCATCTTCAGTAGTATTCTTTATGGAGCAGGATTTAATTGCTGCCCTATTTACCATTATTTCTTCTAAAACTATTTCTGAAGACTTGGCCGTTGCCCCAATAACATTAAGAGGCGTTACGCCTCGTTTCTTTGGATGAGGCTTAACTTCTCTTGCCAACATCATGAGATCTTCATAACTCGATGGCCCTTCTTCTCCATGATCGTGGGCCTGGAATTGCCTTATTAATGGATTAATCGATTTTTCAAAAACCCAATGAATGGGTGTTAACAATTTATGAAGAGCATAAAGGGGCAAGGCAACAATTTTGGTGACCATAAAGCTATTATTGGCCGCTATTGTTTTTGGCAGGATTTCTGAAAAAATTAAAACCAGGATCGTCATGGCAGAAGTTGCGACGACAAGACCTCTCTCTTCACCGAAATGGGCCACCGCTAAGCTACTTGCTGCAGCAGTGCCAAAAATATTCACAACATTATTCCCTAAGAGAATCGTTACAAGAAGTCGTGAAGTTGACTGATTAAGCTCCTTTGCAGCTTGAAGGGATATGGAAGGATGCACTTTGAGTGCCTTTGTTAATTCCCTCGTATTTAATTTAAGTAAGGCGGTTTCGCTTCCTGAGAAAAAGGCTGAGAAAACAAGGCATGAGAAAATTAGAGTTAAAAAATAGACATCACTCACGACTACACCTTTTAAGAGTTAGTCTTTATATTAAAAGACTCTTTCCTTAATATGTATAGGCAATACTCACTATCAAATAATATACTCAGGTTACTGGTGGGTCTGAGCGACATCAACATCAGCTTGTTTTAACTTTTTCATTTTAGGGCATCTAATCTTACGCGTTCTCTCAGGTATAAGGTCTTTCATAGATTCAAGCTTTCCAAAACAAAGAAGCCTATCATCAGCAAATAATTCTCGAACCGGTCTTGGGTTAGGGATAACTTTTCCATCGCGATGAAGGGTGAGCACATTGATGTCTTTTTCATTTAGGCCAGAGCTAGAAATACTTTTCCCAACATATTCAGAGCCTTCTGGAATATAGATTTCAGTGACTCCATAACCTTTACTCACTGATAATTTTTGTCTTAAATCAATTTCAGGAAAGTCTACTTGGGCCGCGATATAATCGATAAAAGAGCCAGCGATATCTAGTTTAGTGCAACCTTCAATCCCCTCAAGACCAGGAGAAGAGTTTATTTCCATAATTTGAGGGCCATCTTTTCCCTCTAACATATCAACGCCAGCAATTCCAAGACCCATAATTTTTGTCGCACGAATGGCCGTCTCTTTATAAACATCATCAAGCTCAACTCTTTCTGTAACTCCACCACGGTGAACATTACTTCTGAATTCTTGCCCTTGGGCCACACGCCTCATGGCAGCGACCACACGATCACCGACGACGATCGCTCTAACATCTCTTCCCTTACTCTCTGCTACAAACTTTTGGATGAGAACATTTTGTTTCTGACTTTGAAGGAGTTCAATAATTGAAGTGGCCATTTCAATAGTATGGGCCAGTAAAACACCAATTCCTTGGGTTCCCTCTAAAAGCTTGATGACAATGGGCGCTCCCCCAACTCTCTCAATAGCTGGTAGAACATCTGCCTTATCTTTTACGAAGGTAGTCGCGGGGATACCAATTTTGTGCTTACTTAAAATTTGAAAGCTTCTTAGCTTGTCTCTTGAATTTAAGATACCATCAGCTGAATTAGCACTATATATATCCATTTGTTGAAATTGCCTAACAACAGCAGTACCAAAATAAGTAATCGAGGCGCCAATTCTTGGAAGAACAGCATCGTAATCAGGCAGTCTTTTTTGCCTGTAAAAGAGATCAGGGCTCTCTTCTTCAAGATCGATAGCAAATTTAAGGGTATTCAACACCTTTACCGTGTGTCCCCTCTTCTTGGCAGCATCCACTAAACGCTTGGTGCTATAGTTATTCGGCTCTTTTGATAAAATGGCTAATTTCATAAGGATTCTCTTCAACGGGTTGAAGCAAAACATAACATAAAAGTTCTAAGATTTTAGGTTTCTTTGAAATTTTAGGCTTAAATGACCCTTAAAATATGGCCTAATTGCCTAAAATTTAACCAAATCTTGAATTTTTTGCAAATACCGTCAGTATTATTGTGGTTCATTCTATAATTTCCCTTTATGGCCAAAGAAGTTAAGGCGTCTAAGTGCTTTAACTCTTTAAGGCGCTTGAACAGTTTTTAAAGTAAAATTTGTAATAAACAGGAGCCCCGATATGTCGAAGAATGAATTTCCCTACCTACATGGTTTTGACTCTGTCGAGCAGGATCGCTTACGAAAGCAGGCTGAATTTACAGAACATACCGTTTATAAAGATATAAACCTCTCTTACGTTAAGAAACTTATTGAAGTGGGCTCTGGAGTTGGTGCACAAACGGAAATTCTTTTAAGGCGTTTTCCAAAGCTTGATATCACTTGTATTGATCGATCAAAAAATCAGTTAGATGCCGCCAAAATTTCTCTTGAAGCGTGCCCTTACGCAAAAGACCGATATCACCTGCAGGAAATGGATGCTACGAATATTGAGTATGAGTCTCAATCATTTGATGGGGCCTTCTTATGTTGGATCCTGGAGCATGTGCCAGACCCCGGGAAGGTCTTGAGTGAAGTAAGAAGAGTGTTGAGTCCGGGAAGTATTGTTTATATTACAGAAGTTCTTAATTCGAGTTTCTTTCTTGAGCCCTACTCTCCCCATGTTTGGAAGTACTGGATGGCCTTCAATGATTATCAATATGACATGAAGGGTGATCCTTTTATTGGCGCAAAGCTTGGTAATATCCTTATGCAACAAGGCTATCGCGACATAAAAGTAAAAACAAAGACCTGGCACCTCGATAATCGAAGACCTGGAAAAAGAAAAGAGTTTATAGAGTATTGGTCGGAGCTTTTGCTCTCAGCAAGTGACCAGCTTATTAAAGAGAAATATGTCGATGAAGAGACGGTAGATAAAGCAAGAGAAGAGCTAAAGACGGTGAGAAATGATCCCAATGCCGTCTTTTACTACTCTTTCATTCAGGCCTCAGCGAAAGCTTTTTAAACCTGACTATTTTTTTAGTAAATCTCGAATTTCTTCTAAAAGCACCTCATTCTTAGGAGGTGCTGGTGGAATGACAGGCGCTAATTCTTCTTTTCTTTTGGCCGCATTCATCGCTTTCACAATGATAAAGACACAAAAGGCAACGATGATAAAATCAAATAGAGTTTGAAGAAACATACCATATTTAATGGTTACAGCTTGATGGGTATCAACGGCTTCTTTTAAGGTGAAAACTAATTCTTTAAAATTTACTCCACCAACCACGACACCAACGGCCGGCATAATAATATCGTTTACAAGGGATGAGACGATCTTTCCAAAACCCGCGCCAATAATTAGTCCCACGGCAAGATCAACAACGTTGCCCTTCATGGCAAATTCTTTAAATTCTTTAACTATACTCATATACATGGCTCCATTTTAAAATCTTAGAGATTAATGCCCTTTCTAAGACCATTTCGCAATGTATTTTCAACAAAAAACTTAAAGAAGTCTGTCTCTTATCTTGATCAATTCTTTAAGAACCGATAATACCTCTTTGTCGCCTAAGTCAAAGGATATCGCTTGGATCTCCTCACAAAGGTCCATAAGTTCTTCGAAAAGATGGTCAGTATTTTCTATTTGATCCGATGACAATTCTAAACCAATCTTAAAATTCTTAGGTCTTTTGTCGATATCTGGGATCATCGTCCCAAATAACTTCCAGGGGTCAATTAAGCTATTCATATGTCTCTCCAGTATTAGATTAAGTTTTAACATATCTGTGAAAAACCTCAATAATGGTATGAATTTTAAATAACGCTATTATTGACAGGACCCTCATGACTAAAGAGTCCCCGCTAGAGACTAACAAAATAAATATTATGATTTTAGGTAGATAGAGACAACAAAAAGTTTTATATGCCTTTTGATAAAGGTATCAATGAATTATTTCTTAAAAAAGGTGATCAATATCACCTTTCTAGGACCTCATTTAAAGACAAGAAAGTTCCGAGTTAATAGACAAGTAGCCTTGGCTCAGACATCTCTTCCATCGCGTACTTAATTCCTTCTCGCCCAAGACCTGACATTTTAATACCACCATAAGGCATACTATCAATCCTAAAGCCTGGGACGTTATTAATGATGACTCCTGCCACTTCAAGTCTTTCATGAGATTTTTTTACATTTTCAAAATCATTTGTAAAAACGCCTGCTTGCAATCCAAACTTTGAGGCGTTCACTTTTTCAATCGCCTTATCAAAGGATTCCACTTTTTCAATAATAGCAATAGGCCCAAAGGCCTCTTCATCCATTACTTTCATTGGAGATTTTGTCTTTGTCATTAAAGTTGGCTGAAAGATATTATGATCCGCGTCCTCGACCTCTCCACCAATTAAGACCTCGGCCCCTTCATTTTGAGCTTCCTTTACCCACTCCTTAATTCGTTGAAGATGAATCTTTTCAATAAGTGGACCCACAGTTGTTTTATTGTCTTTTGGGTCGCCCATATTAAGATTTTTAATCTCCTCGACTAGATTTTTTTTAAATTCTTCGAAGACAGATTCAAGAACATATATCCTTTGAGTAGAAATACAAATTTGTCCAGAGTATAAGAAGGCTCCATTGGCCACGGTCTTTGCAATCGTTTTAAGATCAGTACCTTTATCGACAATAACCGCTGCATTTCCACCTAGCTCCAATGCTATTTTCTTGGTGCCACAGATACTTTTAATATACCAGCCCACTTTCTCACTTCCCGTGAATGAAACCATGGAAAGACGCTGATCTTTAACCATTTTCTCGGCCATAGGCACATTACAGTTAAGAATATTGGCGATGCCAGCAGGATAACCTACTTCTTCTAAAAGATTTGCTAGAAGAATAGCACTTAATGGAGCTTGCGGAGCTGGCTTTACGATAACTGAGCAGCCCACGGCTAAGGCCGGTGCCACTTTATGAAGGACAAGATTAAGAGGAAAATTAAAGGGAGTAATACAAAGAATGGGTCCAATCGGAAATCTTTTAGTGAATGCCGTTTTCCCAGTACCTCCATCAAAATCAATCGGTATCATTTCACCAGAAAATCTTTTGGCCTCACTCACAGCGTTTTCGATGGTTGCCAAGCATCTTTTAAATTCAGCTTCTGCGTATGATCGTGGTTTTCCTGCTTCTTGGATAATAATATTTACAGTCTCTTCCTGACGATTTTTCAAAGCATTATATAGTTTTAAAAGGTGCTCTGAACGCTTTCCAGCGGACCAACTCCTTAATTCATTGAATCCTTTTACGGAAGATTCAATGGCCTCTTCTATATCGGATTCACATGCCATAGGTAACTTAGCAATAGGCTCTTGAGTGTACTTATCAACCACAATTAAGAATTCTTCCCTAAGACTATCCTTCCATTTACCATTGATATAATTCCCAAGTTTCATTTTACTACCACTCATAATTCAGCATCCCTTCCTTAATTTATTTTAATTCCATTGTATGCCACCCGCAGGGCAAAAGACCGCTTTAAAATCAATAACGACCTTCAAAACTTCAGTTTTAAGGCTATTCCCTCTTATTATTTGAATCAGAGAAAAAAGAGCATTTAAGAGGAAACTAAAGGTAAAAAGTATTCTAAAAGGAGGCATAATTGATGCAATCACAAAATTCAGCACAGACTGATTAAATTTTTTTTTTACTTCCAAGCAAATTCCAAAAATAAGTTTTGTTTGGTTAAATTATATCGGTAATTCCTTTATGAAAGTAGATTTTTCCACTATTTGCCCGGTATACCCGACAATAAAGATTGGCTACAACAATCAACTAAACAAGGACTCAAATGACCAACAATTTTTTATTAACTATCCAACACATGATTATATTTTTTCTAGCACTAAGTTGTACGAGTGCCTCACCTAGAAAAACCCAAAGGTATCAAACCTGTGAAATTGAGAATAAATGGGTCTATAAGATAGTGAAAATTACCTCTGGCAATACATTAGTAATTGCTGAGGTACCTGAGAATATTCTTAAGAATGTGAATCAAACTTGTGTTGATGATATATTTGATGCAATCAAAGAGGGTGGTACTTTTGCGGATATCACCAAAGACATCAAAAGAGCAAAGGAATCATCGAAGTGAAATCCTCCCCCCAAGGAAGGGGAGGATTCGTGCGAATTTTTAAATTATTTTTTACAGCTTACATTTACGATTGCTGTGTAAACACCAGTTACATGGTTTAAAGTTACTGATGAAGTATTTGTCCATGCATTACGAGTAAACCATGTCATGTCTTCAGCTTGGCTTGAAGTATAGTTACAGTTGTTAAGGTAAGAAAGTTTAGCCATATTCTTAGCTGCTTTAATTTCAACAACAAGATCTTGAGCTTTATCAAAAGCGATTTGTGCAGAAGCACCCTGTACTCTTACCATATCTCTCTTTGTTTCTTTAGCGAATGAAGAGATTGAAAGAAGAGCGATAGCTGCGATTACTAAGTTTTTCATGTTGTCCTCCTAAGACATTTTGTTTTCGATAAGGCAGTTATAGGACCTGCAACGCAACAAAGGCACAAGTAACCGTAGTCAAAAATTGTTTTCCTTAACTTGATGTAAAGGGCTCATGAAGCTCTCTCGTAGCAAAATAACGGAATTCATGAAAATTTAGGGGGAATTCTATTCGATTGTTCTAATGATTATTAACTAGAGGTTTTTACCTAAAAAAAGCTTTTGTTAACTAGGTCTTTGAAAAACTAAAGTAACCTGTGTGCCGTGATTTATTGAATCTTTATTTTTAGAGATACTTTTAACAAAAACTTCACCACCATACAGGTCCATGTAGGATTTAATAAGAAAAAGGCCATAACCAGTACCCTTCTCTCCCTTAGTCCCCAGACGGCTTACCAAAGGCTTACTCTCCTTAAAGAGAAAGAGATCATTTTCTTCCATCCCCTGGCCTTGGTCTGAAATGATAACATGAACCCTACCAGCTTTAAGACCGGCCTTGATAGAGATGGTATCTCCTTCAAAGCTAAACTTGATAGCATTGGAGATGATGTTATTTAAAACCTCATTAACGAGAGATACCTTTTCTGCCAAAATATATTGATCATCCACAAAATCAAACTCGAGTTTTAGCTTTTTTTTCTCAAGGGATTCTTCAAACATTTTAAAAGTCTGTTTATAAGCATCAATGAGAGATATCTTTTCCATTTCTAAGGATCTAAAGCTATTACTTAAATTCATTTCTTGCTTGCGGTGAAAAGAGATGATTTCGCTAATTTTTGTTATTCCAAATGAAATTTTCTCCCATGCAACTGATTCTTTTTCCTTAAATTTTTCAGGCTTCCTATTCTTTAAGTCAGTGTAATATTTAATCAGATTAAGAGGATTACCAATATCATGAAGAAGAACCCTAACGAGCCTTTCATAATCTTGCTTGCCTTTGGCCATGATGATCGCCTCTTTTTTCTCTCTATCTAGGATGGATATTTTATAAGCAAGGCCTAAGGATACGATAAGCATTTCTAAAAGATTTCCCCACATGACAGCATGACTTGTGAAAAAGTTACGTCTAAAAAGACCAGCAAAATGACCAAAATAGACAAAGGCACCCCCGAACATGAAAGCCCATGATGTGAGATAAAAGCGCGCTAAGATATGACCTTTTCTCATGGCGATGATGGCACTACCAATCATCATCACAATGCCCACGGGAATCACAATATCAATGACTGCTCCTAAATGTGCACCTCCAAAGTACTGGGCCCACGGCCCTAGAGAAATCAGAAAGACAGCAAGCGCCGCAAAAAGAGCGACATAAAGGCCCTTTAGGCAATAAAAACAATAGGTGACAAGATTATTATAATGAATGGCAAATAGGACTGATGCGATTAGGGAGGAGCTAGAAAATAAAATTAGATACTGTGACCAAGACATTCCTGTAAAGGCCAACAAGTAATCGATAAACCCTGTCATCGACAAAACAACCAAGTGAATCGCAACCCCAAAGAGAAAGTAATAAAGGTAATTCTTCTCTCGAGAGGAAAAATACAAGAAGAGGTTATATAGAATAAGGGCGACAAAAGCCCCCATATAAAAAAAGTAGTAACTCTGAAGAGTATATTGCTTCGTTTTAAATGATTCTATCGTCTCAAAGAAAATCTGAGTGTCAAACCGATGTTGTGAGGTTCGTCTTAAAAAATAGAAAACCTCCTTATCCACAGATAATTGAATGGGAACGGCCAGTTGAAAGCCTTTTATCAGCCTATCATTATAAGGAACTCTTGAGCCTGTGACTCCAACCCTTTCCCAGTCCCCCTGACCTTCTTTTCTAAAGACTTCCATCCTTCCTGAAAGAGCATGGTTAAAAGACAAACAAAGTTTTTCCTTAAAATCTCCTTCACCAGAGGGAGAGAACCGAAAATAGATACCATGTGATTGATTGGTATAAGGAACTTTTAACTCACCTTTGATTGATTCTAGTTCCTGGAAATCAGATAAGTATGGTCGCTCCTCTTGAGAGACCACACTTTTATAAAAACCCAACTCCGTAACTCGCCCCTCAAGATTACTTAATTTGATTTTTGGTAAACTCTCTAGTTCCGTGGCCCCAATAGAAAAGCTAATCATAAATAAGAAAATACTAATACTTAGCGAATTCGAAGCAAGAATCCTAATTTTTAAAGAGGTCGTAGGATTTGAAGAACTTTCAAAAAGTTTAGGCTGCTTATTAATATTCATTAATATAATTATAGAGGATTATTCACCCTTATCAATTAGTAAATAATCGTCCTACTACAGCGAGCTAAATCAAATGTAGATGAGTAGAAGCTCTGAGCATCAACACCTGTGTATTCAATCGTATCGCTATCAACCAACTTTGCGTCTAATACGCGAAGAGTTGAGCCCCAACGAAAGTAGCCTTCATTGATTAAATCAACAAGCTCACTCTCTTCCCCTCGAAAGCATACATTATCAAAGCCCCAAACAAAGTCAGCGGTACACTTATTAATGCGCATCTCTGGAGTGATTTCAAGAATACTGTCAGTAAAATGGTAATAACATTCAACAGAAACTTTGGCCTGAGTAGAGAATGTTAAAAGAGTTGTAAGAAGTAGAAGGTGTTTCATTTTGTCCCCAGTATTCAATAATTTCATCAACTGGTGAACACTACCTTAACGGGGAATCAACTTGCAAAAGGCATCAACTCAGGTATGTAAAAAAGAAATTAATATTAGAAAGACTTCAAAATGGCATTGATGACTTTCTCTTTTTGATCAAGATCAAGAGGACCAAACTCAGGATGATCGCTTAGAAGATGGCCCTTACCTTCAATAAGATTAAATTCGGGCATGCTTTTCATACGTGGAGTATAGTTCTTTAAGAAGTTTAGTTGTCGCTTGCCTGGAGCTTGAGAGTCTTGGGTTCCATTAAAGTAGGTGATTTTCCCTCTGTAATTAGCAAGCTTCTTTACCACAGGCTCAGTATCAGAGAACCATGTTTGCCACCAGCCTACACTGGAATAGATTAAATCCTTGTGGCGGTAAGGAAAATGACTAGGAGTTGCGAGGGTCCCCTTGGCGATCATCATGTACTGATTATTAAAGAATTGCTTTAAAGTGAAACGGTTCCATATTCCTGTAGGGCTCATAAGAAAAAGAAGTGGTATTTCATTTTCATCAAAGAAAGAGCCTTTATAACCACTGATAATTTCAAAATTGGTCAAAAGCCCATCACCATTAGCATCAAACGCAAATGCTAGGTCAACAGAGCGCCCTACAAACTGCCAGCGCAATAGAGAAGCAGCACTCTCGGTGACTCCCCCAACAAAGACCAGGCCGCGAGGTTTGATTTTCCCTCTTTTGATTAAGCGAGAAATATTAATAGAGCCTTCACTGTAGGCATGGACAACAATACTCTTCTTATCAATACGGTGGTGGTTTTTGGCATAGTCGTAAACCAATTGGATATCTTGAAGAAGCGTTTCACCGTCCACTTTTTTTCGAACCTCTTGATCAAGGCAGGCTTCAATAGTGGCATCATCAACGAGGTCACAAGTAACCCCTCTATAGTCATAGCGAACAACCGCCACGCACTTCTCAGTCAAAATCTCAGAAAGATCTTTAAAAATAAAGTCGAGTTTGGTGCCACTCAAACCCAAATACATATTTCGATAATAAAGACCCGTCCCACCGACAAGTAAGGCGGCTTTATAGCTGTCACGTGAGCAGTTCTCAGGAAAGTCGATCTGGCCTTGAATAGAGCTTTTTCCATCTAATGTTCTTAGGTCAAACTCCTCGGAGAAACCGTAAGCATTACAAAAGCTTATGAGGGAAATTAAGGTAAGAATCATGGCCGAGTGTCTATTCATATCTAAAAAAGTAGCACGCTGAGTAATCACCGACAAGACTTGAGACACAAAATCACAAGTCAAAATTCAAACAAAAACTGCCAACGCTCCGCATGGTTTAAAAGTTTTTCTTTGCCCTTTTCCAAACGCAAAAGAGCGTGGTAGTTTTTGAAGGAATTAATTTTTATACAGGCGTACAATTTTGTTTGCGCACCGAAAAAGGCGACCCCATGGCAAGAATCTTTTCAACACCCACGCTCCTATTAATAACCTTATTAAGTGTTATGCCCACTTATGCGAGGACCGTAAAAGATACTCTTAGTCTTCCTGGGCGCCAAGGACAGCTAACAACAAATCGCTTGGCCTACATCGAATACGCATCGCCCAAAGAAAATGGTCTTCCCATTCTTCTCCTTGGACCAGGTGTTAACCGTGGTGTCCTCTCATTTGATAGTTTGTTGTCAAGCCTTAGAAAAAAAGGCTACGGCTACGTCTCCCTTCACTTTAGTACTTTGCCTCACTCGGTAGCGGCCCTTGGAGCGGAGAAGGCTCCCTATTTTGAGGAGGAAGACTTCACCATGAAAGATTATGCTGAAGAAATGGAGGCCGCAGGTCTTTGGGCCAAAGAAAAGTTCAAGCGTGAAGTCATCCCAGTCACTCTCTCATTTAGTGGTGCTCCCTCTTCTTTATTGAAAGGATTTAAGAAGATTATCGACTTGGCCCCTATGGTTTCTCTTAAACACGCTCGACCGACTCTTCATTATTATTATCGTAATCTTCGTCTCGCCAACATGTTCAACCCTTTTGGCAATGCTGTTATTAGAGCGGCAATGGATCAAAGTTATCTAACTGTTTGGCGTCCAAAAACGGATGAGATGATTAAAGGCTTTGGCTTTGCCCCTGAACTTGAGGAAAAAATTCTTGCCGGATATATGGCCTCAAGTAGAACCCTTGAAGGTTTTGAGTGGGACCCATCAGAAACGCCCGACACTACACTAAGAGCATTTGTGTTGGCAGAAGAAGAAGGTGACTCTCTTCTTGAAGGCCAAGTAGAAGCATTAAAAAACTTTTATGAAATAAATAAGAATACTGCCTGCTTCTTTGTTCGTGGTGCTGAGCATGCGATTTCTTTTAGCCACCCTGTCACAACGGCAATCATCATCGATAAGATTGTTAAAGGTGAAAGCTCTCGAGCAAACGGCTGTTATGATGTTCATGATACAAATGATTTTAGATTTGTCCCAGAGGACCAATTTGATAGTCTTTTTTCACTTAAAAACTAGTAAGAATAATCGCAGTTATATATTTTACTAGCGAGCAGGACATATCAGTCGTGCTGATTGAGAGTAGTCTATGTAATCTCGTCCATGCCCACCGCTTGAGCCTCGGTCTTGGCAATACTCAGAACACGCCCCTGGAGCATAAAAACCATAGAACCTAAATGAGTCACTTCCGTCATCGATGTACCATTTAAAATGACCATTTATCAAACGTGTCCTTCCGAGCTCTGATCTTCTTCTCATTTCACTGTCATTCATCATCGTCGTCATATTAGAATGAATTCCGTTATCAGGGTTATGAGGTCTGGCCGTTAACCGAGCATTTTGTTGTTCAGCATACCTTCTGATTGCCTCGGCCTGATTATAATTAGGAAGGCGACAACCCCATTCACGAGCAATATCACGAGACTCTTGGTAGGTAAGGTTCACATAAGTACCATCCGGAAGAGTCAGAGCATCGTTAAAAACTTCAAACCTTCCTCCTGGTAGATCAAGAGTAGTAGTGGCATGCCTATCCCTTCCCTCTGCTCTAATTCTTGCGACTAATGCAATCCTATCGGCATCATTTCGAATATTATATGCACCAGGAGCACTAAATTCAGCTCCCTCAGTTACGGCCCCTGCAGTAATTTCAACCCCACACATTTCACAAGGAGCGCTATGAAGTCTTTCCGTTAATCCAAAGCCATTGATCTCATTATTTAAAGCGGCAGCCGTTGGAAGGGTTGTTCCTCCATCAGTGAGGCGCAAAGCTGCGGCCTGTGCGTCAGGATTATTTTGAAAATCTATGGGTGTAGCGGAGGGGTCCATGCTCTGTTCACAGGAAAGAAGAGCAACACTTAATAACAACAAAATCCAGCGAGTAACGTTCACTGCTTCCTCCACATTCACATTATCTTTATTATCGGTTTGCTTCGAGAAATATTAAAGCTCACTTCGCAAAATCATATACTTAAATCAATTTAGAGAGTTATTTAGTGCCAACAATTTTAGGCGATTTTTCAATAATAGAAAATTTGATCGCTCCATAAAAAACTGAAATGAGTGGGCTTAAAATATTGAAGAAACAATAGGGCGCATAACTTAGTGTTGGAACTCCGAGGACTCCAGAATTATAAGCACCACCACTATTCCACGGTATGAGCACTGATGTAACGGTTCCCGCATCTTCTAGGGCACGAGATAAATTTTGAGGGGCTAAATTATAGTCCTGATATGCTTTCTTAAACATTCTTCCCGGAACCACGATCGCTAGATATTGATCAGAGGCCGTGGCATTTAAAAAGATACAAGTTCCAATGGTTGCACCAATGAGAGAGCCAGTTCCTGTGACTACCTTCAAAATAGAGTTGGCAATGACTTCAAGCATGCCTGTGGCCTCGAGAGTTCCACCAAAGACCATGGCCGAAAAGATTAGCCAAACCGTTGAAAGCATTCCTTCCATTCCACCCCTGTTTAGAAGCTTATCTATAACCTTGTGACCAGAGTCGATAGAGAAGCCTTTATAGGACACTGAAATCACAATTTCGTAAAGATTCTTTAGAGAACTCTTCCCATTCATCATTTTTAAAAGCAGATCTTGTTGAAAAAGACAGGCAACAATAACAGCACTAATGATACCGATTGTAATCGCCGGAAGGGCCGGGATTTTTTTTCTAATCAGGATTAAAACAACCACCGCAGGAATAAAACTAAAGAAGGTAATATTAAATTTTTGATCCAAAATAGAAGTTATGGCATCAATGCCCTCTGTATTAATTGAGGCCGGAGTATGAGTGAAGCCAATAATAGCAAATAAGATGAGGGCAATCGTGATGGCCGGGACCGTGGTCCAGAGCATATGTTTTATGTGAGTAAAGAGATCTGTCCCGGCCATTGCGGCCGCAAGGTTTGTGGTATCTGAAAGAGGAGACATTTTATCGCCAAAGTAGGCGCCAGAAATAATGGCTCCTGCCACAAGGCCTGTATTAAAGCCTAAGGCCTCACCAATTCCAATTAAGGCAATGCCTATGGTTCCCGTGGTGGACCAAGAGCTACCCGTAGCAAGAGAGACCACCGAGCAAGCAATGCAGCTCACTGGTAGAAAGACACTTGGGGTAATGATTTTTAGGCCATAGTAAATAAGAGCAGGAACTGTGCCAGAGAGAATCCATGTTCCAATTAAGGCCCCAATAACGATGAGAATGATCATCGCTGAAAGAGCGTTAGACGTAGCTTCATTAATTCCCTTTTCTACCGTTTCAAACTTAATCCCATATTTAAAGTGTCCAATGAATCCTGTAATCAAAGCACCTAGAAGGAGGGCCACTTGGTTCGGACCATAGGAAGCATCATCTTTAAAAATCACAACATTGATAATCAAAAGAGAGACGAGAAAGATAACAGGAATAAGCGAGAAAAATAAATTAGGCTTTTTCATAAGAACCCTATTTGTCCTTCACTTATTTGGTGCAAGGATCAAATTGTTTATAAAATTGGTGGATTTCCTTAGCTATTTTTGAATCTACTTTCTCTGCAGGAACTATGCTTTTAACGGTCATCCCTTGGCCTTTACAGTTAAAAAATAGTCCCCACTCTTGAAATTCACCATTAATATTTTTAAAAGTCATTTGGTAACGAACTGTATTATCATTTAATTTCGGTAACTTAAGTACGATTTCACCTCTAATTTCGGCCTTTTCCTTTGCTAACCAATTCAATTTAGACTTTATGAAGTCCTTCCGAAATGCCGAATAATCTTGAGAGTTTAGATTAAACACTGTCGCGTACAAAGTAGAGGCGATTCGTGGTGATGGACCTTTTTCAAAGAATACTAAAGGAGATGACTCAAGCTTTCGGGCCTTCTTTGCCAACCACTCTTTTGGAAAAGGTAACTCTACGAAAACTCCGTTTAGAGAATAGCTAGAAGCATTTGTTTTAAAACATAGCACTATGAGAAGAAGACAAGAGATAAAAGTTACTTTCATTATTTTATCCTACCTTACCTCAGTGGTATTTGCACCACTCTTTGGTCAATCAATTATACCTAATTCATTTCAAGAAAATCACTATGCCTATATCTCTCAAGACGATAATGAAAACTTAGGCGATACGTTTTACCGCAACAACGAATATCTAAAATGCGAAGCAAAGAATTTGTGTAAGCAAAGAGAAGAAGTCTCAGTGGAAAATCCACTTAAAAAGTATGCCTTCTTCTTTCGAAGAGAATCTGATGACTTTGTTATTCCTATCTTTTTAAAGTGTAATAAGAATGGATCTTCCTTTGCTTCAATGGCAGAGACTTTGGTCCCCCTACTAAATGAAACTGTATTAGATCAATCCGATTGCATTAGTCGAGAAGCCCTTGAAGAGCAAGTCAATCCTGTTTTTGTGGATGATACTTTAAAAGCGTTAGAGAGTTATGAAAATGGCTGCCCAAAGCAAGAGAAAAACTGCATGGAACAAATTGCAGATAATTTCATGGATGATTTGAGTAATTTCTCCAATATCTTTAGCCTAGGATCTCAAGAGAAAATCGATGCAGGATGTTTAACTAACTTCCTAGCAAATACTATTACCTCGATATACGAGACGCTTAAACTTTTCCTTTACGAAATTCCAACAGGGATATTTTCAGCTGCCAAGGCCGGTTGGAACTCCTTCTTTAACCAGGAGGAGAGTTCGTCTTCAGGTCTTTTGGCCTCCAGTATTATGGGTGAAGAAATGGCAGAGGCCTTATCAAACTGGGATTTACCTAAATTCTATGCTGAGGCGAAGAAGAACTTCTTTAAATTTTTTGGTCAAATTAAGGAATATTATACAGAATTAATTGGCTGTACTGAATGGGATGGCGTCCCTTATTACTCAACATGCACGAAGAAGATGAATTGGTCGTGTCCCACTTGTGATAATTTTCTCAATTTCGCCTGTGGTTTGGCCAGCCAATTAGGTTCTGGTTTTCTCTTAGGAGGCATACTAGGTCTTACAAAGAGTATTTCAACTGTTGCTAACCTTAGAAAAACAATTTCTATTCAGCCTAAGAAGTTTAATATTATTGATAGCGCTTTAGAAGAGATAAACGCTAAAGAGAAATTAAGGACCATGGTCTCCAATACAAGAACCAGTGCGAGAAGAGCAAGTTTTCGCACCTCAAGAGCGACTCGTCCACTAACGAGTTTTCTAGATTCAGCAAAAGATGATTTAAAATTTATTTTTGGTATTGGTAATTCATTTAGAACATTAATTGCCAGCAATCCCGCGACATTTTATTACAATATGGTCTTTCAATCTGGAAAACAGAAAGTCTTTAAAGCGGCCAATGAGTATCAATTGAGAAATGTTAGAGGCCACGGCCTTCATCGAGCGAGGGCCTATGCTCTAAGACTAGATTCGATGAGAAAGACATTCGATGATCTCTTTGTCGACTTTAAAAAGCTCAGAGGCCAAAAGTTTGATCCCGTTCTTTTTAAAGAAATAAATGAAGAGTTGATTGAAGAGATAAAGGATCAATTTAATGGCACAGGAGTAGTCGTTAAAGACCTTCCTGATAAAAGTGGTCTTATTTTTCAATTTGGAGATGAGACTTTTACTTATCAACCTAAGCTTGCCGAACGTTTAAAAAATGCACCTGATAGCATGGGCCAAGATGATCTTGTCAAACTACTCATTGATGATGATCCCCTCCTCAGTCAAAACCCAGCTGTATCCATGGCACCTGATACCCCAAAGTTTTTGCGCGATATGCAGGAGCAAGCACAAACCTCTAGAGGTATTTTCACTATTAAGCCTGACGGAACAGATGGTTTTGTATACCTTGGCCACTTTGGTGCCACCATGGGGACAACGCCAGAAGTTCAAGATTGCAGTGGAAAACTCAATAATGTTGAATTACTAAGAATGCAGGAAATTACAGAGTATCCTGAGGCCCCGCCTGAAAATATTGAACCACAGGCCGTGAGCGAGTGATGTTGATTCGTGAAAGGATTTCTTAAATGCCTCTTATTTCCAGCCCTCTAACCAGTAATTTTGATTTTCAAGTTCCCTAGGTTTTATTTGTAACTTTCTCTTGGTGAGTATGGCCTCTAAGATAACCAGTTCAATGACTTGAGAATCATTAGGATTCTTTTGTAACTTTATCACTAAAAAATGCTTTTCTTTATTTAGCGGTTCTACAGCTGTCCACTTTGAATTGAGAAGATTTTTATAATTCATTATAAAATCTCCATATTTTCATTACCTGATTATTGTTCTTATGTAAGTTGTTTATTGTTACGAAACACTTCATAGATTTTTTCAATCAAGCTCCCACCACCAATGTCCTTCGGGAAGACCTTTAGGTTTAAGATCAGGCATTTTTAGGGCTTCATATTCCGCCTTATCTCGAATGTCTTGATCAAGCTCATCGGTATCAATAAATTTTTTTATGCCAATAAAATCTCCGTACAATTCATTAAACGCCTCAATATGAGACCTACGAAGGCACATTGTCGTCCATTGATTACCCACGAACTCTTGATTTATATAGGACTGCAGCTTAAATGCCCCAGATATATAAAAATCAATCCTGCGGTTTTTTATAACAGGCAAAGATCGCTCCACAAAAGCATCCACATATGACTGATCCTCAGTACCTGCTCGCCAAAGATGAAATATATGTTCAAGGAAAAACTTTACAGCGAGGTCCCTTTTTGGACTTGCTTTGCCGTCAATCTCAGATAAAAGCCTGTTTAGTTCTTCGATACGTTCAACTATTTTCATTTGAAATTTCCACCTAGACAATATGATGACTGATTAAAAAATCATTTTATTATTCACTCTTTAAACTTTTCATTAAGACCTGATCCAATCCTACGACAGACTTATCTAAAGCAGCCCCTAAAAAATTTGAATTTAAAGAGTTTATTACAATCTGCAAATCCTCTTCTATTCCAAGAAATACAATTGGAATTGTTTCTCCTAGGATTAATTCACCTACCAAGTTTAAAACTTTGTTATACTTCAGGAATATAGAAGGTAGAATGATGGCCCCAACCTCAGGAGTCCACTCTCTTGCCACTCTAATAAACGCAATAGATCGAACATAAGAATTTATTTCTCTCATAACCTCTTCTTCAGGGATATCGGATTGAATGTCGACATAGTCGACTTTTGCCATAGAAAAAGCTTCCAAAAGGTCACTATGTAAATCAGTGCTTACAAATAATAGCTTTCTTTTTAAACCTGAAGGTTCAAATAATTTTAAGAGAACTTCTAAATTCTTATTCATGGTCTTCCATTATTAAAGCAAAGCATTGACCGCGAATGGGATAGTATTTGTGGCACAATTTTGAACCTCAGAATTATAAGCAAGATGCTTTTGACCATTATCAAACCAGCGGACTTCTACGGGTGTTTTTCCGTAAAAAGTTTCCATAAAAACAATATCGCCAAACATTACAGATTGTGGACTTAGTAAATAATCAAATGAATGAATCGTTACCATTTGACTCGCGACTGAACTGTAGATTGTTCCAGAAAGATCATCAATGAATTGTTCTTGATCTTGCTCGAGCCGTTTTTCGGCCTGACTAAAGTATTTTTGAAAATTTTTGGTATGAACTTTAAAGCCTTGAGCTTTAAGAGCAATATCGGAAGAACATTTAGACCAAGTGTTTACAGAAAACAATAGGCCAAAAATTAAGATCGAACGTAACATAAGAAAACCCCTAAAAGATGTTTAGCTTATTAGTTTAACAAAAGGCCTGGCGCTTGCAATCTTAAAAACATTTACATTAAAGTTAAAAAAACGGCCTAAGCATTAGGCCGTCTATTGAAAGAGTTTGTTATTTTTTAGGGCCAGTGAGAGTGAAACCGGCGTCCTTTAGTTGACTAATAATGACGCCTTTTATGGCATCGGCGAAAGTTTTTTGACCGTCTGTTTGGTTTTGACGGTGAACTTCGGCCACAAACTCAGCTCTTTTGACTTGGAGAGCATCAATGTTTCCTTGAAGCACATCACGTTTGTCTCTTTGAGTTCGAATGATTTCAAGTTTTTCAAAAACACTCTCTCCTTGCATGTCTTTTGGTAAATCTGTTTCTTTTATCAAAGTGATATCAAAGCCTTCAACTTTACTTGCACTCACAAGATCCCAGGTGCTCTGATTTAGTTGGCCAAAATGTCCACCTTGGTAACTTCCCCAATCCATGTAAGTTCCAGCACCGGAGCTTCTTATTTGGCGATCTAGATTTATCATGCGCTCAAACTCACTTTGACCATTTGGTCCAAAGGGTAAGAAGGTCGTGTTTATGGCCTCTGTTAGTTTTATTATTTCTCCATCAAAGGGAGACTCCACATAAGGTAAACTTTGATTTGAGTCGATGCTTAGAGAAGCTCCTAGGCCATCTGTTGCCAACTTTTTCCACTCAAGAAATATGGAGTTTGGCACTGGGTCTGTTTGCACTGGTGGATTAGGAGTTGTTGGGAGTGGACAAAAAGCACAACCATTGCCAAATCCTCCTCCATTTCCAGTACTCAATGTTTCTGGACCCGCAAAGACCGTATTTACAATGATTCCTTTTCCAACGGCCTCACTGGTGGCCACAAAGGGATCAACTGGTCCTTGAAAAAGGGTTTCGTTCCCTGCCAGAATGATGCTTTTAAAATCACTTGTTAGCTCACCCCATTTGAGGTCTGTTGTCGCACGAGAAATGGCGAGCCCTGAGTATTCACTTCCCCCTTTTGCCTCGGTAGCAAAGAGTTTTCCCGCAAGTAATGTGTGATCGGTAGTCAAAGGGGTTAAGAGTTGAATAAAGCCTGTTTCTTCGGGCACAACCCCAGAGCCATATTCATAAAGAGCGAGGCGAACGTTAGCGTCCAATCCGTCTTTAGTGACTCGTCCTAAGTTATTGAGAGTCTGCCATAGACCATCTCTCACTTGATTAATAAGCCCTTGCATACTTCCTGAGGTATCGAGAAGGATGGCAATATCAGCTTGTGGCGCGTTAGCTGTGTGTCCCTGCAAACTCATAAGTATTGCACTAGTTAAAATACCTTTTCTTAAATTCATCATGCTCTCCTTTTTAAAGCTGGGCCAAAATATAGGACCATTTAAACGATTAAAAAAATAACTATTAGGATCTCCTAGCATAAGTACTTCTTATAGATCGACAAAAGTCATTCTTTTAAAAAACAACACTCATTTCCTAAAATTAATGACCCTGAAATACTCTTGCCAATACAGAAGATGGTCAAACAGGATTTATCCAAGAAATCTACAACAACGGAAGGACCATTGTAGATTATGACAGCACTTCCAGAGACTACATCTGGCCGCTATCAAGGCTCGCTAAGAGTGTTGCTTGTTATTCAAAGTTTTGTATCAAAGCGAGGGTTCTAACCAAGAACTACCATACAGGTTACATTCAGGAGGTTTTTAGTAATGGAAGAGCTATTGTTGATTATGATGGAACTTCAAAAGATTATATCTGGCCCCTATCACTTTTGGGACTGGGCCATCGTTGTACAGGGAATCTCTGTGTAGGAGATAGAATTTTAACTCCCGACAATTTTACTGGGCGGGCCCAGGAAATATTTGACAATGGTTTTTTCGTTGTTGATTATGACAGAACAGCTAGAGACTACATCTGGCGTACTTTGTCCTTAGGTTTTGAGATAGACTGCTATAATTAAAATGACCCACGAAGAAGATCATAAAATTGCAAGAATCGGTTTTTTAAGAGCGGCAGTCTTAGGCGCCAATGACGGTATTATTTCGACTTCTAGCCTTATCATTGGCGTTTGTTCATCAGGGGCTGATCAAAAACAAATAATCACTGTCGCCATAGCAGGCCTTGTGGCCGGTGCCCTATCAATGGCGGCCGGTGAATATGTATCTGTGAGCTCTCAATCCGATACCGAAAAAGCGGATATAGAACGTGAAAGAAAGGAACTTCTCGAAAATCCAAAACATGAATTACTTGAACTAGAAAATATTTATATTCAAAGAGGCTTAGATTCAGCTCTTGCAAAGGAAGTGGCCTCTCAACTAACAAAGCATAATGCCCTAGATACCCATATCAGGGATGAGCTAGGTATTTTAGAAATTAACAAGGCCAATCCCTTAACGGCCTCTATTGCCTCTGCCCTCACTTTTGCAACAGGTGCCTCCTTACCAGTCATGGTTACCTATTTTACTAGTACAAAGAACCTTATTCTCTTTGAGGCCGCTTTTTCACTCGTCTTTCTTTTTGTCATGGGAGGAATAGCGGCAAAATCGGGAGGTGCTCATTTCACAAAAGGAGCACTTAGAGTAGCTTTTTGGGGAGCAATCGCAATGGGCTTCACAGCACTAGTTGGTAAATTCTTTAACGTTTCGCTATAAGAGACTAAAGCTCCTAATCTTTTTTGGTTCTCTTAGCAGGCTTGGCCAATACTTCTAGATAGAACGACTCTTTTCCCGAAGCTAAAACTTTACCGATCATTTCGTTAATGGTGGAAGGGTGAATGGACTTAGCCGCTTGCTCGTTATCCCCGATTTTGCAATCAAAGTCCCAAAAATCGGTACCACTAGGCAACTCTTTTCTCCGTTCACGAACAATGTACTTTTTAACTTCATGCTTTATGGAATCGACCTGACGTTCAGGTGTTTTGTTTTCTACTTTGAGTTGAAAGGTCTTTTTCATCATCCGCCCTAAGGTTACCCTTTTGAGGTAATTCGCTAAATTTTAAACTCTGGGGGGAGTAATACCAACTATTCATCGTCAAGGTCAACTGGTTCTTCAACCAGGAGATCTTTTGGCCCTGTATGATGAGTGAGTTTTCCTGCCATATTATCAAGTGCGCGCGAAAGCTTATCTGAAGCCGCTTCAATTGCTTGATAAACAGTATCTGCATGGTGAGTCACGACAATTGGCTGGTGATGGGAGACGCGAGCTTCTAAAAGACAGCGCTTTTCATTGGGGCCTTTTTTTCCAGCATTTTCATCGGAAAGATGAACCTCAATACGGGTAATTGCGACTTTAAATCTTTTAAACGCCTTGGTTAAATTCGATTCGATATAAGCGTTAAGTTCGGCACTGCCTTCAATATTGTGATCGGTGTTAACTTGAATATTCATATACTCTCCAATAAACGGTACATTATAAAACGGCTTCTATTACTTATGCTTAAGAATCTCTACTATTTTACTGCCAAGCTCACTGACCGATGCAGGGTTTTGCCCTGTCACAATCCGCCCATCAACAACAACTTGCTCACTCCATGCTTTTGCCCCCAAAAATGTGGCCCCTCGCTCTTTAAGCTTATCTTCCAGCATAAAGGGCATGAATAGATTATAGCTTCTAAGTCCAAAGTTTTCTATAGACTTTAATAAAACAGATACTTTTAAAAAAGTTGATATAAAGCAGAATTATGCGGATTGAAAGATACAAAGATTACCAGCATCTAGTAATACTGGTTCGATCCATTGATTTTCGTTTGAAATGTCCATGAGCCAACCACGTGCATTCCCCTTTGTTATAATGATGACTTTTTGTTGCTTACTTATCTCTACTATTTGCTTGAGAACATGTTCATAGGTTTCTTTGGTGAATGGGTCATAAAGATAATAGACATCAGCGACGGGTATCTTAAATGAGTCGAATGACAAATCTTGAACGACAAAATTTAATGTCTTTTCTAGGTCTAAAAAATCACAGGCCTTATTTCCAACCTCTACTCTATGAGGAACATACTCAAAGCCTGTAAAATCAATGTCTGATCTTAAGAGGGAGCAAACCAATCCTACCCTTCCATAACCAGAGCCTAGATCAATCACTTTTGCACCTTGCCTTAATTCAATATTACTTAGTGCTAACAGAATCGTTGAATATCCTGATTGCACCCCTATGCCAGCATTTTGATAAAGTCTTTCAGGGGAGCTATGATCAACAATCATATTGCTGTCTAATTGGTAATTAAAACCAAATACCTCATCAAGATTATCAAATGCTCTATATAGTCGAAGGCCAAAGTGTCCGAGAGACTGCAATCTTCCACCTTGATCTTTTTCCTCTTGAAGAAAATACTTGGAAATCTCTTTTAGTGTCGAAATAAGAAAGGTTTTTTGGTCATAACTCGGCCGTTTAACGATAGAGGCCAATACTTTCGCTTCAACTCTTTGGGTGACTTTTGAAATTTCCTTTATTTTCGTTGAACCCTTTTTAATAAGGAAGTCTTTCAAAAAAGAAAGCGAAGCTAATTCGTCTTTGATTAGAAGACCTATGAAATCTTCATAGGAGGTCACTAATCCCCTTTTCTCATCTTCCTTATCTTTTAACCAAAGTTCTTCTTTTAAAAACACCGTAACCGTACCCAATAATGCTGAGTAGATATAGAGAGAGGATAATTGAGTTGGAGTAAAATCAGTTGTATTTAAATTATTGTCTTCTAGAAGTTCTAAGAATATTTGTTGAGTATGGTTCATCATTCCTTAGAACCAGTTCCATTAAGAATTTAATGAAAAAAGTTTTTCCAATAAGATCTAATTTCTAAAATAGAGGAAGTAAGCCTTCCTCTATTCATTCGGATATGAAATTATTTATTCTTCTTTTTTTCGTCTTTAATTTTTTTCTTTTCTTTGATTGTTAATTTTTTCTTATCTTTATTCTTAACTTTATCTTTGTCGTCTTTATTGCCCTT
>JAIPEG010000026.1 GCA_021737405.1 Bacteriovoracaceae bacterium | reverse complement strand
AGTATTTACTCGGCCTCAGAACTTGCGAAGAAGGAATTTCCTGATAAAGACGCCACCGTAAGAGGAGCTGTAAGCATTGCCAGAAGATTTCAAGATCCATTAGCGGAGCTCGTAAAGATAGATCCAAAATCCATTGGTGTCGGCCAGTACCAGCACGACGTCAATCAAAGTAGATTAAAGAAAAGTTTAACAGGTGTGGTAGAAGACTGCGTGAATTTTGTAGGTGTTGATTTAAACACAGCTTCTGCCCCGTTACTCAGTTATGTTTCGGGCATTGGCGCGACCCTTGCCGCAAATATAGTCAAAAAGCGGGAAGAACTCGGTGGCTTTAAAGAGAGAGCGGAATTATTAAACGTAAGTCGCTTTAGTCAAAAAATCTTTGAACAATCAGGTGGGTTTCTAAGAATCTATGGCGGTAAACACCCACTGGACGCTACTTTTATTCACCCAGAGAGATACGGTGTATTAGAAGACTGGGTTAAGGAAAATGGCCTAAAATTAAAAGACCTCGTAGATGACAGTACTGTGGTAGAAAAATTAGCTCAAGACAGCACTCTTGTTGAAAAGATTGGTGAATTTACTCACACAGATATTGTTAAGGCACTAAGAGCACCTTCTCAAGATCCTAGAACAGAATTTAAATCCACTGAATTTAAAAAAGGCGTCAGGAAATTAAGCGACCTAGTACCTGGTCAGTGGTACACGGGAATTGTCACTAATATCACCCAATTTGGTGCTTTTGTTGACGTTGGTATCAAAGAAAATGGACTCGTTCATGTCTCTGAAATGGCCGACCACTTTGTCAGCAATGCTCTCGAAGTCTTAAAGGTTGGCGAAGAAGTAAAGGCTCGAGTGATTGAAGTTGATCACGATAGAGGGAGAATTTCCTTATCCCTAAAAACAGGTGAATCAGTTGCAACATCTAAGTCTCCGAGACCCCAGGGTGGAAGATCCAACCAACAACAAAAGATTCCGACTCAAAAAGATGCCCCAATAAAGAATAATGCTTTCGCTTCTCTAAAGAATTTTAAAGTAAAGTAGAAGTCTTAAGAGCCTAGAGTCCTAATGTATGTGAGATAATTCACATCCTTTCTAAAGGACTTTAGGCTTAGCCAAGAAAAGTAGAGGCTAATCAAAAGAGGTATAAAGAAGCTAATCGCTACAGTAGAGACCGTGATGCTGACTGGTATTTTTCTATCCACAAAAACGTCTGGCATAATATTTGGCGAAAAGTTATCAAGTAAATACAAAAAACCAAAACCAAAAGTTAAGCCTAAGCAAACACTAAAGAACGTTAGAAAAAAGAGAAAGACTTTAGAGCTATCAAATAATTCCTTTTCACTCACCCCTAAAACCCAAAAACTCGCTAAATCAAGTTTGGTCTTATCAAAGAAAATAAGAAGCCCAGAAGTAATGGCAAGCGACACCAGTAGAGTCATGGCAGAAAATAAGAAAACCATAACGGCAGTCTCTAAACTTAAGGCCCAAACTAAAGTGGCATTAAGATCTTCCCAGCGCTTAAAGCGCCAACCCTTTGGTGCGTATTTATCAGCAATTTCCTTAACAACCTCGAGATCAAAATCACTATAAAGACGAACCTTATTGACGACTTTCTTTCCAACAATGGCCTGTATTCTTAAAAGACGCCCCCAACCTTGAAAGTCATCGATTTCAGGAACTTCTGTATCAACCAAGTAATCAACATACAAGGAAGCAAGTCTAGGTACATTTCCAATAAGATTATCAAGGTGACCTGGGGAAAGAAGTCGAACAAGATCCCCTACAGTGCTATTGATTTTGATAGCAAGCGAGCGAGGCAAAACCAGGTCTTCAAAAGTTTTGTCTTTAAGGAAATCTGGAAGATCTCCTTGTGGATTGAGGCCATGAACAATCATTGGGGCGTAGTAGTTGCCGTATTTCACAAGAAGCTCAATCTCAAGCTCCTTAATAGCGCGAACCCCAACATTTGAAAGTTCTAAAACAAACTTTTCGCCCTCTGCCTCGTCGGCATCAGGAAACTCAAAGACACCTTTTCCAACAACCGCCTTTGAGCGACCAATCAAATTCCCTTGAAGCCCACCCATTGTCGATTGAAGCACAAGAAGAGCAAAGCTTGAAATAATCAAACCAAAAATGGCAATAAAGAGCAATCTCTGCAAAGTCTTTGCATGAAAGAGATAGCCAAAAAAGTATCTAATAAAAGGCCAGTTCAATGACTGGCCTTTATTAGAAAATTAAATGTCATAAAATTTCTTTTTACTTTCAACAAGATTTTTTAAATAGGGAGATGGTTGATAGCGATCAAAATCAACACTCTCCGAATATCTATTAATAGCGGTCAATATTCTCTCAAGTCCCTCGCTATCCGCATAACGAAGGAGCCCACCTCTAAAAGGAGGAAAGCCAATACCAAAAATAAGGCCTAAATCGACGTCACTTGGACTCTCAACGATACCTTCTTCTAAAATAATTGCCGCTTCGTTAATCATAGGGAGTACGACTCGCATTTGAATCTCACTCTCACTCATTGATATTTTCTTAGAAGGTAAAAGTGACATTGCTTCTTCATTGGCCCCTGTGACTTTTCCGGCGTCATCATAATTATAAAATCCCTTTGAACTCTTTCGCCCTAAAAGACCTTTTTCTACCATTTTTCCAGAAAGGCTTGATGACTTTGCTCTGTCACCGAGTCCGTCGTGGAGAATCTTTGCAACCTTTACGCCCACATCTAGGCCTACTTCATCAAGTAAGCGACATGGTCCCATAGGCATCCCAAAATTTAAGCAGGCCTCATCAAGTTCACTCATTGACACGCCTTCTTCAAGAAGAAAGCCTGCCTCATTTAAGTAAGGCATCAAAATTCTGTTGACGAGAAAGCCCGGACCATCTTTTACAACGACAGGAGTTTTCTTAACTTTTAAAACCCAATTATAGAGGGCTTCAACTGTTTCAGGTGCTACTTTTGAGTGAGTAATAATCTCAACAAGTGGCATAAGATGAACTGGATTAAAAAAGTGAAGACCCGCAAAGCGCTCAGGTTTTTCTAACGCTGTCGCCATCTCTTCCACACTTAAAGAAGATGTATTAGAAGTGATAAGGGCATCATCTCTTAAATACTTTTCAGTATCAGAGAATACACTCTGCTTTATTTTTATATCTTCAACGATGGCCTCAATAAGAAGATCAACTTTTTGAAATCCTTTAAAGTCTGTCTGACAAGAAATTGAGCGCATCTTTCTTTCAAAATCATCAACCGATAATTTCTTTCTCTTCAAGGCCCCACTATAGTTGCTAGAAGCCTGCTTTAGACCGAGCTCTAAAGCAGGAGTGGTGAGGTCCTTCATAATAGGGGCCATGTCGTTATTACTCATAAGCCAAGCAATACCACCACCCATGGTGCCTGCACCTAAGCAAGCCCCTCTTTTTAATTCTGGAATCTCGCCAGTACCTTTTGGACCTGAATACTTCTTAACCTTTTCCGTCATCCAATAGATGTGCTGAAGATTTTTACTTTGTTCTGAAACACAAAGTTCACCAAAAGCTTGGGCCTCTGAAGCGAGATAGCTCGAGCGCCCCTTAATCATGCCAGCTTCCATGGTGTCTAAAATTTTCAAAGGAGCTTGGTAAAAACCTTTTGTCTTTTTAAGAACACTCTCGCGAGCCTTTTGAAAAATTATTTTTCTACTAAAGAAGTTGTCTTGAGCAAAGTCTGTCAAAGAGTCTCTAAGGCTTTCTTTTCGTGCACTTTTCTTAAGATGGATCTTCGCCATATCGATGATCCGCTCCTTTGGATAAGTTTCAAGTGCCAGTCCAAGTTTTTTTCCCTTTCTAGCATTGACTGTTTTACCCGTAAGGATAAGGTCTAGTGCCGAAGGCAAACCAATTCTCTTTGGCATGCGATAAGTCCCACCAAAACCTGGGATAAGACCCAATTTAACTTCAGGTAATCCCATAACCGTCGATTTGTCTTCACTCATCAAAATGGTCTTACAAGACAAACTAAATTCCGTTCCACCACCAAGACAAACACCATGCACACAAGCAATAGTAGGAAAAGGTAGGTCTTCAATCTTATTGAGAATTCCTTGACCAGCTTCTGCCCCCTGAGCGCCATCGGCTTCAGTTTTCATGGCAGAAATAAGCGAGATATCCGCTCCGGCCAAGAAACAGCGATCTTTGTGAGTAAAAAAGATAGCTCCTTCAAGAGATTTTTTCTGTGCATGAAGTTCATCAGCAATAGAATCTAATTCTCTTAGAGTATCTTCATCAAGAACCGTCATCGACTTTTCGTTATTGTACCCAAAGCCTACATAAGCGACTTTTTCTTTTACTTCAAAACTAATTTTCTTTGTTTCTAAAATTGATCCCACGTCACTCTCCTACTTCTTAAGGTTCTCGACAATAACGGCCCCACCTTGGCCGCCACCGATACAAAGACTAGCAATTCCATACTTGGCCTTTCGACGGGCCAATTCATGGGTCAAGGTGACGACAAGTCGACTACCAGTTGAACCTACGGGGTGTCCCATAGCAATCGCGCCTCCATTTACATTTAAGCGCTCATCAGGAATTTCTCCCCAAGCCTTTTCAATCCCAAAGCGAGCTGCAGCTTCCTTATCAACCATTGCTTTTTTAACGGCCAATACTTGGGCGGCAAATGCTTCGTTTATTTCAACTAAATCCATTTGCTGTAAATCTAATTTTGTTCTCTTAAAGACACCATCCATTGCAAGCAAGGGACCCATTCCCATTCTCTCAGGCTCTAGCCCATGAAAATGATAATCGACAATTCTAGCAATTGGCTCAAGGTCGTATTTCTTTAGCGCCTCTTCTGAAACCAGAAGTAAGGCCGAACCACCATCAGTGATAGGACAGGCGTTTCCAACAGTTACCGTTCCAGATTTTCTATCAAAGTACGGCTTAAGTTTTGCTAGTTTTTCTACGGAAGACCCTTCACGCGGTCCAACGTCTTGGCCTAAAAGTTTATTAAGTTTTCCACCGATAATAATAGGGAGAATCTCTTCAGCTAAACGTCCCTCATCACGGGCCTTTAAAGCTAACGTATGTGAGCGCACAGCAAATTCATCTTGTTGCTCTCTTGTTATCCCAAACTCTCTTGATAAAACTTCGGCCGTTTGACCCATGTTTAAACCACAAAAAGGGTCCGTGAGACCTTGCTCAATCGCCACTATTGGCGAGAGGTTATGGGGACGAAAATGGCTAAGGGCCTTTAGCTTATCACCAACGGACTTGGCCTTCATGACATTAAAGAAAACCTCGGTCATCTCCTCTGAATAAATCAAAGGCATCTGACTCATATTTTCAACACCACCAACAGCGATAATTTCACTGCGGCCAGAAGCGATTTTTATAAATCCCTGACTTAAGGCCTCAAGACCCGAAGCGCAGTTACGATGAACTGTATAACCACTTGTCTTTTTATCAAGACCTGCTTCAAGAGCAATCACTCTCCCAATATTAGGATATTTTGGAGGATTCCCAACGTTGCCAATAATCACTTCATCAATGGCCGTATTTTCAAGGTTCGCTTCATCGACAAGATGCCGAATCAGATAAGCCCCTAGAAAGGGTGCAGCAACATCTTTTAAATCAGTTCCAGATTTTGCCTGCGGGGTTCTCTTGGCCCCTACAATGTAGACGGGACGACTATTCATGGGTGGACTCCTTATTCAAAAATAAAACTAAATTTATAATAAGCTAAGGCCGCTTCTTTTCAAAGAACATGCGTGCTTTAAATAGGATATATAAGAAGTTTATTTTTGAATGGATCAATACTTGACTTAAGTGGTTCAAAAGCTTTTTAAAATAAAAAAAGGGAGTCCGAAGACCCCCTAATTATTTTATTATTAATGCTGTGAATTAATTAAAACTTAATCACAAAACCAAGGTTGAGTGAAGCAACATCACTAGCTTCTAAGTTGTCACCAAGAGTTCTTAGGTTTGCTTTAGCAATGTCATTGAAAGCACCGTAGCCTAAGTTAGAAGTGCTATCAAAACCTGACGTAATTGCTCTAGTGTAATTAAACTCAAGGTTAAGGCCTAGGTTGTCAGTAAAGCTAACTTCCGCACCAACCATTCCTGAACCTGTAACGTTTGATCCAGAAACCTTTGAGTCTTCATTTGAGTAAGCTGTGTTACCAAAATTATAGCCACCGTTAAACTGAGAATTATCTTCGTTTAACTTGAGACTTGTTCTGTTGTAACCAAGACCTAATCCAACATAAGGACGAATTTTAGAGTCTTTCGTCATAAAAAACTTACCGTTTAGATTCAAATTGATATTTTGATAAGAGATATTATCTCCATCACTGTAACCAAAAGAATTGAAACCTGTGAAAGAGTTGCGATCAGTGATGTCCATTGTTGTGTAGTTAATGCCAACACCAACACTGAAGTGATCAGTGATCATATTTTCCATTGTCAAACCAGCGTTTATTTTTGACTCAAATGAATCAACATTCTCACCGTTGTACTGACGTACACCAAAGTATGGAATGATCTTATTTTTTAATTCGCTCTTTTCTTCAACGATTGGTGCCGGAGCAACGATTCTCTGAGGAGCAGCTTGAACAGTTTGGACTGAGTCCATATCATCCATTGCCTGCATGTTGCCTCTAAAAGCCTTTTGAAGTTTACCAGCAAGTTCTTTTTCTTGATTGATTCTTATATCCTCAATCTTCTTTTGAACCATTTCTTCGTTTTGTGTCTCTAGGCGCTTTCTCATTTTCTCAATACGATCAGCGGCCGATTCTTTACGAAACCTACCATCAATATCAATCTGATCAGAATTTAGGATCTCTTCAGTATCAGAGAGTAAGGGATCGTTTTGTCCAAGGGCCAAAGGTGCTGCACAAAGCAGTGCCATGGCGGCTAAAATTCTCATTTCCTGAGTCATCATTGTTTTCATTTTTATCTCCTAAATCCTCTTTCTCTTCGAGAAAAACAGTAACCCAATAAGCTATAATCGAATGTGTTATAGCAAATCAAGCTAAGAGTTAAAGAGATTTAGACGCCTTGTGTAAGTATTACAACAAACTTATGCTAACTACCTGAAATAAGTGTCTATTTTCTGATACGAAAATAGCGAAAATTAGGATCTGTGGTTCCAAGGCTTTCGACAATGCGACTTAACCCACAACCCATAGACCTGTCTTCAGGGGGGCAAGGGTTTGAGCCTGGAAGAATGCGCCCTCGTAAATTGGAAAGGATGGAGAAAATAACGGCGGCCATTGCTCCAACGAGGAGAATGTATTCAACACTTGTTTGACCTTCTTCCCTCTGGGGGAAGCCTTTAAAGAATTCCATTAGATTTAGTTTAAAGCAAAACCCTTTTAGATCAAAGCAGGAACTATTGATACTTTGAGACTTCTTTCAATTCAAGAAGCTGACCGTATAGACCCAAAGGGCAGCCCTTTAAGGGGCCAAAGTAAGATACATTCTTTAACTTATTTTTGAGAAAAGGACTCGAAAAGTCATAAAGCTTCACTTCACGCAACCGCGGTAAAGGGGGGGACTTGAAGAAATTTGATTGATCGAGATAAACTTCTCGCCCAGGGTGATACTTTAAATTCACCAATGAATTGGTGACTCCGGGTAACCACTCTTCGAGACCTTTAAAGAGCAGACGGTTTAACAGCTCTTTATAAAAAGTAAGTTTCGAGCCAAGTTTTTCTCGGTATAGAAATTGGCCACGGATCACGCCATCCATTATCTCTAATCTCCACATGGGTAAGTCTGTGGCCAGATAATCAGGAGAACTCCAAATGACCCAATCCCCCACTCTGCCTTTAAGGCGGTGGTCTGTGTAATCAGCTTCAAAGTGAATAGACTGAAATCTCTGCCAGCCGTGCTTCACCTTTAGAGGTAGACCTAAAGGCCATGAGCCTAAGAACGCAATTTTTTGAGGGTGAATAATCCCTTCAAAACTTGCCAACTCCATCGACCAGGGCATGCCCTTATAAAACTTCCACTCTCGAACCTGAGTTTCTTTGAAGTGGCCGCCCTTTTCAATAAAGACTTCAGCGAGCTCTTTTATAAGAAGCTGATCCTCTAATAAGTAGTGAGGACTCAAAAGGGAGATGAAGAAGTGAAAAAGCTCCACCTCCGAGTGAGAACTTGCTAAACGCTTATGATAGATTGCCCGCGCGAAATAAAGAAACCTCCACGCTTGCTTCTTATTGTCCTTAATGCCTTTTTTAAATAATAAGAAAGCGTCCTTTATATTTTGAGGAGATTGACCCAATAAAAACTCAATCGTCGTGTTCTCAAGTGTTTTAAAGCGAAATCCATTTGTTCCGAGTCTCTTTGTCAGCAGATTATAATCTTTTTCAAAGTTCTCCTTTATCGATGGATCATCTCCATAGAAGAAAGATTCAAACGGAAAGAACTGAGGGAATTTTCGATAAAGTTCTCTTAGATTGCTCCAGACACCATCACCTAGTCGAACTCTCTTTTGACCCCAATTAAAATAAAGGGGCTTTTGAGAGAGAAAATTCTCAATATTTTGAAGACAGATAATGTCGCGATCGGCACCCCATACTTTAAAGAATTCAATATCTAGACTAGTGATACCGTGATTAAAGAGATCACCAAATTGCAACCTCTCATCATCTAAAAGCAATACACTGTGTTTATGGCGAAGAAGTTCTATCCCATAGATAAAACTTAAATAGCTTCTACCAACCACGGCCTTTGAATAATTCTTTTGTAACACTAGGGCCTCTTTCCTGATGGACTAAAATGCTCGATAAATTTCGCCTGATTGAGTTTTACTAATTCAGCACTTTTACTTCGAGCTCCCTCATCAAGGGCAATTTCCAAATTCAATTGATAGTTAGAATAAAGACCTGGTAACTCTCTGACAATGTGCAAATGACGGGGGCTATGATCGTCCACAAAGTCATATTCTGTAGACCGGTGCGTTTTAGGGCCGCAGTAAATATGGCCTCCACCCCAAAAAGGCTCTAGTAAAGAGTGCACGGATCGACCATGACCCCCTCCAACAAAGGAGTGGCCAAAGAAAGGATATAATTCACAAAGAAGACCAGGTCTTTGGCACAAAATGACGTTACCACTTCCGCGAATGCCTAAATGATCCCACAGTGTGGCTTCAATGCCCTTTTCTTTTAGCATAAGGATAAAGTTCTCAAACTTCTCCCACTCTTCTCCACTTAATTTATGAGGGGCCAAGAAAATCATCACCTCTTTTTTTAACAAAGCTTCAATGAAGTCCTCATTAAAGATAGTGAGTTCATTGGACCAAATACTGCCAAAGATAAAACGCTCATTTAGAGAGAAAGGTTTTAGCAATTCTTCTAAAGAATCCAGGCAGTGAGTTTTTCTTAATTCTGGTTGATTCTTCTGTCTTTGAATAATTTGGCCATGGCGAAAGTCGTGGGCTTGTAAATGCTTATCAATGCTGCCACAAAATAACTCAGAGATGCGCACTCTATCCCTCTCACCAGAAGCAAAAACTTGATTAAAGCTAGAAATGATCAGCTTATAATATAGCTTTTTTAAATGATTCCTCTTAAAGGATTTGTCTTTATTTTTTAAACTCGCAGAGAGCAAAATAAATTTTTCACACTTTTGACCAATCGATAATAACTCTGGAAAAAAGTCGTAGCGAACCATAAAGAATGTTTTAGGAGGTCTTAAACTAAAGATGCTGTTTTTCCCCCAAGGAAAAATATTAACAAGAGGAAAGGCCATGCAATCAATGCCCTTATGGTTTTTTTGAATCTCCTCCATCTTCTTTTCAAGGGAAGGAGAAGTAAAAATGAGAAGAATAGGCTTCTTTAAAAATTCATCTGTCAAAAGAGGATTTTCAATCAGGCCGTGGATAATCGGGAAGACTTGTTCTAATTCGCCCTCAGAACTGACGTGAAACCAGTAATCATGCTCTCGCCCTAAGAGATGTTGAGGACCAAAAGTTCGTTCGAAACGCCGCCTTTTCCTTACTCTTTTGTTCAAGATTATGGCCGGGAACAGGATAAGGCTGCCCAGAGTGTATCTGATAAAATTTAAGAGGTACCAAAACATACAACTTATCCTAACAAATTCTGAAGACTTGGCCCACTAATTCCCTATAAGAGTGCTAAATTTATGGAAATTTCTGCACTTTGACCCACAAAAACCATCAAGGTTTATGTATTGCCCCAGAGAGTCCGAAAAAACAGGAGAAGACCTAAATAAGGACACTTTTATGGCATCTATTCACGGTTTGGACTCCCAATTAATGAAGAAATTGAATTCATTCAAGGCCGCGCCTAATTGGAGTGAGAAAACGGGACCTTTTTTTCACCTACAACTACCAGGAGAAGTCCCCATGGGACCTTACCATGGGGTTGAATTAAAGAAATTTCAAGATGAATACGGTCTGCCTGAGGGAACAAATGTTAGAGATGCAAAGGGCATTGGTGAATGGCAGGAAATATATCATCACCAGTTTTTTCAACGAAGAAAACCACAACTCTTAAACTCTGAGGAGTTTCCTTCAGAGATTGAATCGGCCTATATACTTATAGAAGGTCAAAAGTCCGGTCCTTTTTCGGGCCAGGAACTGAATGAACTTATTGGAAATCAAGAAATTCTTTTAACTGATCAAGTTTCCTTTGATGGTGGAAGGGTCTGGTTAAAGTTATATGAATACGAAGAGTTTGACAGAAGAGATCACACTCAAAACTCACTCCCGGAATCTCCTGGTTGGGACATTTTTAAAGAAAGTAACACGGAAATAGAGAGTGAATTAAAAAATCCCACAGACGCCCAACAAGAAGAAGAGGCCATCGCAGGATTGGCCTTTCTTGAAAATTTAAAATCGGGAAAGACAGCAAAATCTTTTGATAAAATGACAAAGGATAAAGAGTCACCTTCTCAGGAATTACCACCAGACATCCCAGTGGAAACTGGCCCTCCTCAAACTCCAGAAAAAGGAAAAGGGAGTACTTATGCTTATGCTGTGGCGATATGTTTCATGTTATTCGGTAGTTTCTATTTTCTTACTAATAAAAAGACTCCCATTCAGGTAACGACAACTTCAGAAGTCTCAGAGCAGATTGAAACTACACAAACGAGTAACTCAAAACAAAAGTTTGATCGTAAAACAAATACCTATCGTTCACCAAGATTAAAGCCAAAATCAAACCCTAGAACGAGAAGACCTGCCTCTATCACAACCACAGACTCTTTCGGCGGTGATAACCGTAGGCACATGAAAGATAGCGCTTATGATAACGAGCGGGATTCCTACGAAGATGATTATAAAGACGAATACAAAGAAGAATATGATTACGACCAGGGGGAAACACCAGTTCAGCAAGACCCCGTGAGGGCGAAGCTAGACAAGCAAACCATAGACTCTGAAAAAGACTATTATGATGACCAGGAGCAAGAAAAACTCGAGGCCTCTTATGGCTCAGGTTTTGGTGAGGAGGCCCCTGAAATAAGCCCATCTGAGGTATGGGACGCTAGAGGACCTGCTAATGCGGGAGATGAGCTTCCCCTAGATGAAGTTAATTACGAAGAGGGTGATTATTAAAATAAAAGCGTGATTTTGTGTCTAAGTCTGACTAAAATGATCGCATGACAATAGAAGAAATAGCCAAAAAATTTCGACCCCCTGCGTTTCCAGGATCCTACTTTCTCTCTTTTGAAGGAATTGAAGGCGCGGGCAAATCAACCCAAATATTAAAAGCAAGAGACTATCTTGAAGAGAAAGGATTTAGAGTTCTAGTCCTTAGAGAACCAGGTGGAACATCGTTTGGTGAGAAACTGCGCCAGGCAATCTTAAACTCTCAATCCCCCATTCATCCTGTTGCTGAACTTCATTTATTCGCGTCTTCTAGGGCACAACTCCTAAGTGAAGTAACCCTAAAGGAATTGGGAATACCTAATACTGTGATCATTTATGATCGTTATTTGGATTCAACCCTCGCCTACCAAGGTTCAGCAAGAAGCCTAGGCTTTGAGGCCATTTTACAATCTCATACGTCTTTTCCACTTACTCTCGTTCCTCATTTAACTTTCTACTTAAAAATTCCAGTAAATCTCTCTCACGATCGCCAAAAAATGCGAAACGCTCCGAAGGACTACTTTGAAAAGCAGGGTCAGGATTTCTACCAAGCCTTAGTTGATGGATACGAAAAAGCATCTGCCTTATTTCCGGAAAGAATCCTTCAGGTTAATGGTGCCCAAGATGTTGAGGATGTATTCTTAGATATTAAGAATCACTTAGATCAACTCATCCTTGAAAATAATAGTCGTCCTGAAAATTAATCATGATCCAGAAAGAACATTTTTCACCAGAGAAAATTCTTGAGGAACTCTACCGCCATAATAAGCTAGGTCCTTTTTATATTATTCGACCACCTATTCTGTGCGAAGAATTCAACACAACAGAATTACTGTCTCATTGGTGTCATGATTTTATGACAAGCATAGTCTCTCATGAAAAAGGTTATGCTAAGGATCAAGCGAGAGAGCACCTCAAAAACCACAGTGACTTTTACTTCATTGAAAAAAACCCAGAGCACCGTGAATTTAAAATTGAAGAAGATGCTATAAGAGAATTCTTTAAAGCACAAAGCTATCCCCCCCTAGAATCAAGTTACAAAATTATTGCCGTGAAAGAAGCAGAGAAGATTGGCATTCAGTTGGCAAATAAATGGCTAAAAACCCTCGAAGAACCTATAGAAGGAGTTACGACAATATTTCTTGTTGGTAACAATAGACCTCTACTAAAAACATTGGAAAGTCGGGCCATTACCTTGCGACTAAAATCCACCCATAGGCCTTCATTTGAAAATAAACCACAAGATTTCCAAAACTTCCTTAAAGATCAGCTAGAAAACCCATCGGGACTGGCCTCAATTATAACTGACGCTCAAAGAGAAAGTTTGGTAAAATTTTCTAAAAGTCAGAAAAGTTTCCATTATCTACTTGATACCCTAAAGGGCTCTTATGAACTTCAAGAAAAACTCTTTATTCTTTTAAATGAATATTTTGAAAACCATTCCTTCAACGCGCGCCTCCAACAACAATGGCTTGATGAAATTAAATGGTTCCAAAAGGCCCGGGCCTATAACAACAATCCTGCGGAGAGATTCCTAGGATTAATCCAATTAGTTCAACAATTAGACTCATAGCACCATCAACATACAGATGGTGCAGATGTCCTAGACAGAAAAGGTTGAAAGTCAGATACTTACACATTGCAGCTTACATTTTGCATTAATGGAAAATCCCTAAGCTAATAACTAGAGAACACAGAAAAATTAAGAGTTTATATATGACAACAAATGAACAACTAAATGAATTGTCCTCAAAAGAAGAAGACACCCAAGAGGTGACAGAAAATATTGAAGAAGGGTCTTTCTTAGATGATGAAGATCAAACTCTTCAAGATGAGCAAGATGAGAGGGATAAAACCCGCTGGCAAGAAGATGAAGAAATTGATCTCGTTCGCGTGCGCTTTCCAGGTAACTCAAAAAGCTTCCCCTTTCTTGTAGGTAAGCGTCACTTTTCTTACGGTCAAAAAGTCGTCGCCATGAGTGATAGAGGAATGGATGTTGGTTACATCAATTCATTTCCCTACACAGTAAAATTTAAAAAAACGATGCTACCCATTCGCTCAATCTCAAAAGTCGCGACCAATGAAGATATATTGGCCATGCAAGGAGATATTGATCGTCAAAGAGAAGCAGAAATGATTGCCGTCGACTTAATCGAAAAATTAGGTCTGGACATGCAAATCACTCACGTTGAAATCATTCAATTTGGTAAGAAGATGGTCTTCTACTTTACTGCACCCGCTAGAGTTGATTTTCGCGACCTCGTGAAAAAGCTCGTTGGTGATCTAAAGATGAGAATAGAATTACGACAGATAAGCGTAAGGGATAGAGCAGCGGCCCTAGGCTCGATTGGAGCTTGTGGATTAGCAACTTGCTGTTCAACCTTTTTAAAAAATTACGGAAATGTATCGATAAAAATGGCCAAGAATCAAAACCTGGCCCTCATCCCAAGCAAGATCAATGGTGTCTGTGGCCAGATTAAGTGCTGTATCAAATATGAAGATGACGTTTATACCGACAAGAGAAAATTCCTTCCAAAAGAAGGTGCGTTTATCCACGCCAAAAATGGAGACAAAGGAAAAGTCACCAAGCTTCACATACTCATAGAACAATTTGATATGATCACAGAAAAGGGTCAAATCAGAAGATATGCAAAAGCACAGTTTCATGAAGGTAAGAAATTAGGAAAAGAATATAAATTCCCTGATTCCTTTAGCCATGTTGTGAACGAAACTTCGAATGTTATTGGTTTAGAAGAAGTTCAAAAAGATATGGCCGAAGACTTTAATAGAGGTCTTAGCGAAGAAGAAATTGCCATTAAAAATGTAGAGAATTTAAATACAGTTGAACCAACAGCTGAATTAGATGCATCAGTTGAGTCTACGACTTCACCTGATTCTCAAGAGGACAGATCAGAGCCTAGCAAGAAGAATAATAACAAGAGAAGAAACCGCAACCGCAATAGAAATCGCAACAAAAGCAAAGCAACAGATTCATAAACGAGAATTAAGGAGTACGATCCTTGAGAATTCTACACACATCTGATTGGCACCTTGGAAAGAAACTCTTTAAAAAAGAGCGGCTACCAGAGCAGATTCTTTTTTTAAACTGGCTACTAGAAGTCATAAAAACCAAAAGACCCAACGTATTAGTGATTGCAGGAGATGTATTCGACACTCCTATACCCACAACAGAATCTTTAAGTACTTTCTTTCAATTCTTGAAGGACCTTGAGGGATACTCTGAGAAAAATGGTGGCAGCTTAAAGAAGGTTCTTGTACTAGCAGGCAATCATGACAGTGCAAAATTATTAGAATCCCCGAGACCATTTCTCAATCACGACTTTTGTAAAATAGTGGGACTACTCGAAGGCCCAAAAGATACCACTTTAGAAGGGATTGAAAAGTGGAGAAATAAATTTAGCATTACGATTAAAGAAGACCAAAAAATCATTCAATTTTGCCTATTACCATTTTTTCGAACGCGGGAAATACTAGACAATCCCTGGATTAAAAATGAAAGTAAGCTTCATGATGAAGAAATCATTTTAACGGCCTTAAGACATTGGTTAGAAAACTTAGTAAGAGAGGAGACAACTGATAAAGTGCTCATCGGCCACCACCTCTATGGCAGCTTTCTCGCATCTGGTTCAGAACAAGGTGTTGGTTTATCTGGTTTAGACTCTATTCCTCTTAGAATATTCCCTGACTGGAAACTTCTCTTACTAGGGCATATTCATAAGAGTCAAATATTAAGAAAAGATCCTCCGGCCGTATATTGCGGTAGCCCCTTGCCTCTAAGGTTTAGTGAAAGTAACGAGAAGTTTGTTTATTTTTACGAAGATAACTCAGATTATGCCCCTGAGGATATTTCAATCCCATGCTTTAGACCACTACTTAGGGTAACCACTAATGAGTTAGAATTTCAGCAAGACATACTCGCTGAATATAAGAAATACCCCCAAGGAGAACACTCCCTTGGCTGCTACTTAGAACTTACCGTCCAGCAAAAAGCCCCTAATCGAGAACTATTAGAAGATATCCGAAATTTTCTTAAAGACTTCCCAATTGATCTCATCAATTTCTACGCTCTTATCAAAGAAGATCTGGCCGAAGAAAAGAAGATCAATATTCAAACGATCAACCAATCAAATACACAGGAGCTTTTCTCGCTCTACTTAAACGAACACGATTTAAGTGACGATCAAAAAAAGATTCTAAAAAATAGCTTTTCATCCTTAATCCAAGAACAGAGAGACGAAAAGAATGCGGATTAATAAGATAGAGCTAGAAAATATTACGAGTCTCAAAGGTATACACACAATCGATTTTGATAAGATTGGTGAGTTATCTGATCTTTTTGCCATTACGGGCCCAACAGGCTCAGGAAAATCAACAATACTCACGGCCATCTCGATGGCCCTCTACGGCGAGCACCCAAAGGGGATCAATGCGGTTGATATGGTCACCATGGGAGAGGCCCGTGGAAGAATCTCACTCACCTTCACCTTTATGGGTGAAAACTACTATGTGGAGTGGATGTGCCTAGTTTTAAAGAAAGACGGCACACCTAGAAATAAACCACTCGCGACAAGAGTATTATATCAAAACGACATACCACTAGAGAAAACCATCGAAGAAATATTAGGCTTGAATTTTTCTCAATTTTCTAAAGTCGTTATATTAAATCAGGGCCAATTTTCAGATTTCTTAACTTCCAGTTTTACCCATAGAAAGGACCTACTCGAGAAGTTATTGGAGCATCACGATTTAAAGAATCTCTCACCTTTTATCAACCGTAAGTTAAAGGATCTTAAGAGTGAGATTAATAATTTAGATCAACAGTGTGAGAACACTCTCTTGTTAACTGAGGAAGAATTAAAAGAGATCATAAAGGTTCATGAGGAGTCCAAAGTAGAGTCTTTGAGTAAGAAAGAAGAGGTTCAATCTTTAACCAAGATAAATGAGAACCTTTCTGAATACTTAAAGATGGCACATAAGTGGCATGAATTACAAGAGCGAATGGAGAAGGAGAAAAAAGAGATTACTCTTCTCAACAATACTCTTTTGATCGAAAAAAAGCTTTTAAAGGAAATAAAGAGCAAACTTGAAAAGCAAGAGCAAAGAGAATTAGAAATTCGACCAAAGATAGAAAAGGCCATAAAGTTAATCGAGAGTGAAAGAGGCTTCAATGAAGAAAGAAACCAAAAAGAAGGGGAAAAAGAATCGATAGAATCAAAAAAGCAAATGCTCACAAAGAAGTCTCAAGACACTTCTAATGAACTTGATACCCTTTCCAAAAGACTATCCTCCTTGGATACTTTGAAGTTTGAGAAACTTCATGCTCAAGAGATCAATGATGAAATCGAGAAAGTATCCCTCCACTCTGAGCTAATTAAGCAAATTGATTCGATAGGAAAAACCATACAAATCTACTCTAAGGAAAAAATACGATATGAAGAGAAGGCAAAGCTCCTTCAAGAGGAATCTGAAAGAATTTCTCTTTGGTTTAATGCTTTATACAAAATGGAGAATAAATCAGTTAGTGAAATCTTCGAAAAAATTGATAAAGATTACTTACAAGTAAAAGACGCAAAGAATAGAATCAGTGATACCGAAAATCGTCTCTCCCTTTTAAATGACGATATTTTAACCTGTAACACAAAGAAAGTTAATCTTGAAAAAGAGCTAGAGACACTAAAAGAAAACCAAACTCACTCCAAAAAGAGTCTTCCAACGCTTAAGAAAGAGCTTGAAGTAGAGAATAGAGAAATTGAATCGCTCACTCTCCTAGAGTATTCCTATCATCATTTTTTAAAGGAAGATAAAAGCGATTGTCCTGTTTGTGAGAATGAGATTTCAAAACAAGTTATCGAAAGAATTAAAGATAAAATCAACTCCAACGACTTTCAAAAAAGAAAAGAGAGAACAGAGAGGTTTGAACTCGAAATAAAAAAGATAGAATCAGATTTGTTGCAAATTGACTCAAGGCTCAGATTTACAACAGAGGTTTTAAATACCTGTCAAACAGAAGAGAAGAGTTTTATCTCAAAAAAATCTATTCTCACAGAACAGATGAATCAACTGATTCTTGAGCAAAACAAAAATCTCATTAATGAGGATATCTACAATCAGGCCCAGAAAAACCAATACCAATATCAGAGAAATGAATCAGAGATAAAAGCTTTACGAGAAAGCTGGCAAGAATCTCAACAAAAGTGGTTAGAATTTAAAAAACTTGCAGAAGAATCCAATCAAAAAATGATTCATATAAGTAAGGATGTTGAAACTATCTTAAAATTACATGGCATTTCTAATTTAGAAACGGCCCTTGTAAGTTTAAAAAGTATTCAACGTGATTTTCAAGAATTCTCTCTCCTCACCCAAAAGATCAAGGGAATTGAAAATCTCATTACGGATCAAAAAATTCATTTATCTGAAATTGAAGAGTCTAAGGCTCTCCTTATTGAGAAAATTAAAAATATTGATATAAAAATATCTTCCTTACAAAATGAATTTGTCATTAACGACTTACCTGAAAATCCATTAAAGATTAAAGAGGAGTTAGAAACGGCACTGACAAAGCAGAGAACGGAGTGGGAAGAAAAAAGAGTTGAGTGCCATAACCTAGAAATTTCTTATGAAAAGAAACAATCTCAAATCAATATTTTAAAAGAGCAAGAATCGGGTATAAATGATTTAATTACGAGTTATCTTTCAAAAATTGATCCTCAAACGACTCATACATTCACCCTTGATGGAGAGAACCTAGAGCGATTTAAAAAAATCTCATATTCAAACTTCAAGAATATTGATGAGATCAATTCAATAACTGAATTTTACTCTCAAGTTTTAGTTCCTTTAAAGGAAAGTATTTCTGAAGAGTTTAAAAACCTCTCAGAGAAGACCATTGTTCTTAAGACACAAATCGAAGAAAACAATAAACAACAACTAAAACTTAAATCAATTATCGAAAAGAAGGCAAAGTTTTCTCAAAAGATGGCCGATTATGAATTCCTAGCGCCCTATTTATTAAAAGATTCCTTTAGAGATTATGCACTCGCAATCTTAGAAGAGAGCTTACTTGAAGTGGCAAATAGAGAAATTGACTCACTTGCCGATGGTCGATATGTATTGATTCATGGCAAGGCGGGCAAAAGGTCTGAGTTACTTGTAAAAGACTTATGGCAAGGTAATTCGATTAGAAAGGTATCCACTCTATCAGGAGGCGAAACCTTTTTACTAAGTTTAGGCCTTGCCCTTGGCCTGTCTGAAATCACCCGAGGACAAACAGAAATTGACTCTTTCTTTATTGATGAGGGATTTGGAACACTAGACGAAGAAAGCATTACCCAGGTTCTAAATTGCCTAATGCAAATGCAAAGCCGTGGTAAACAAATTGGTTTAATCTCTCACGTCATCGCCCTAACAGATCAGATACCTGTTAGGGTGGAGCTTAATAAGAATAATTTTGGTGAGAGTCAGATCTCTCTTAGCTAAAGGAAGAAGTATTTGACTCGTTAGAGTTATTATCCTGCATGTATTCAGGAGTAAAAACTTCATAATCATTATCTAAAACTTCGGCCATATTGTTTTTTAATTCTTCCCAAAAATTCTTTAAGTCAGAACGAATAGGACCTTGAATATTTACGCCTTCAATTTTTAAGGCCTCTGTAATTTTAAAAGACTTCTTCATTAACTTTAAAAGCTCATTGAGCTCTCTAGCATTGGGCACGCTCTCGTACTTGTTTAAAGCAACTTGTACGCCATTAGCTTTTGCTTCTTTAACGATTTTTCTTAATTCACCTACGGTGCGCTCTCCGATATGAGGAAGAATCTCTTCTTGCTCTTCAGGTCTTAAGCGAATGAGTTCATTGGCCTGGGAAACACTGATTTCACCATTTGCACGAGCTCCCCTTAAGGTTTCAGAAGACTTCTCTTCCCGCTCCATTGCCATGATCACTTGCCTTTTAGAAAGTCCTGATTTTTCAGATACTTCATTGGCAAATTCTTCGGTTGCAAGTGTATCAATATCCAATTCATCAGCTGAGGACTCTACTGATGTCCCAGTGCCTTCATTTTCTAGGCGTATTCGGCGCTTTTGAATTAACGTCTCCTTAAACATATCGTCATTTCCGGCCAGTTCTTTGTAGATATCCTTGGCGCGAAGAAGATGCTTTTCCATTTCAGTGGAATTTAGGGCCTTTCTCACGAGGTTTTCATCAATTGAAATTAATTCTTGTTGGAGTCCGTCTTTTTCAACACGAATAACAGGGGCATCGGTATGACCTAGATTCTTTAAGGCCTGCCAACGGCGAGCACCGGCCAGGAGAACATTGTCCTGGTTGACGATTAAAGGCGCAATAAGTCCAATAGCTTCAATACTTCTTTCTAAAGTAGAAACATCAGTCCCCAAACGCAAGTAGGGGTTTTCCATTTTAATTTGATCGAGATTAAGAGTCTCAAAGGCCATGAGTTTACGTCTCCTGATAGTGTTGTGTGTCTATATATTAGACCTAATTAATCAAGATACGTCAGCTCACTTCTTTAAGTATTTCGAGCAAACAGCTACTTAGAAATCACAATTCTTTGGAGTTCTTGGAAAGGGAATGACATCACGAATATTCTTCATTCCTGTCACATAACGCAACGCACGTTCAAAGCCCAGACCAAAGCCACTGTGGGGTGCCGTTCCAAAATTTCTTAAATCCAGGTACCACCATAATGGTGCCTGTTCCATATTCATCTCTTCCATTCGAGTGATCAAACGGCCGTGGTCCTCTTCTCTTTGAGAGCCACCAATGATTTCACCAACACCTGGAACAAGCACATCCATTGCCCTTACAGTTTTGCCGTCATCATTTTGTTTCATGTAGAAGGCCTTACAGTCTCTAGGATAATCAGTAACTGTCACCGGACCTTTAAAGTAGTCCTCTGCCAAATATCTCTCATGCTCAGTTTGCAATTCGACACCCCACTCAGGAGCAAAGTCGAATTTCTTGCCAGACTTTTGAAGAATTTCAATGGCCTTAGTATAGGTAATTCTTTCAAACTCACTATTAATGACCTTTTGAAGAACTTCTAGATGATTTTCATAAGGCTCTTTTGCCCCTTTTGCTGCAAATTGGTGATACTTTTGAAGAGACTCCAATTCTTCTGGAGCTTTTTCAAAGGCATAACTTATTAAATACTTCACATAATCAGCGGCTAATTCAGCATTTCCCTCAAGATCAAGAAAAGCAACTTCTGGCTCAATCATCCAAAACTCTGACAAGTGCCTTGGTGTATTTGAATTCTCTGCTCTAAAGGTAGGCCCGAAGGTATAAACGGCTCCCATACCCATGGCAAAGCACTCCCCTTCAAGCTGGCCGGTAACACAGAGGTTCGCAGGTTTTCCAAAATAGTCTTTAGAAAAATCAACTTTTCCCTCTTTTGATTTTGGAATATTCGCCAAGTCCATTGTTGTCACGTTAAACATCTCTCCAGCACCCTCTGCATCAACAGCAGTAAGAATCGGACTATTTAAATAGTAAAAACCTCTATCCGAAAAGAATTGATGTGTGGCCATGGCCATATGATGACGAACGCGAAAAACGGCCCCAAAGAGATTAGTCCGAGGACGCAAGTGAGCTTGCTCTCTTAGAAACTCAAGGCTTGTTGCCTTTTTCTGAAGAGGATAACTCTCATCCGTTCTACCATGAATCACAACCGAACTGGCCTGCATTTCAATACTCTGCCCTTTTCCTTGAGACTGAACAATTTCACCTACAAACTCAACACAGGCACCAACGAGCAAAGAAGTCACATCTTGGTAGTTTTCCATGTCCTCATTAGCGATAATTTGGAAGGTCCCTTGGCAAGAGCCATCATTGATAACGACAAAGCTAAACCCTTTTGAGTTACGAACAGAGCGTATCCATCCAGCAACTTTTACTTGGTCACCTACAGGTTGGGACTTAAAAACATCTTTAATGAGAACTCTTTTCATAATATTCCTTAAAACATCTCTTTATAAATTTTAGTCGTTACACCACTTGCTAGACGAGGACCAAAACGCGTCACAAGTTCTGAAGAACAGGCACAAGCAAACTTTCCACACTCAGAAAACTTATGGCCATGAGTTAGAGCATAGAGAAAACTTCCAGCGAATAAATCCCCTGCTCCATTTGTATCAACGGCTTCAACTTTACGAGTAATGATATCAATTTCTCTTTCACCATCCCAAAGTAAAGCGCCTTCTGGGCCTTGAGTGATGACAATCTGACCAGCGATTTCACTTAAGCTTCTAAGGGCAGTCGCGACATCTGAACTTCCCGTATAACTTAGCGCTTCTGCTTCATTACAAAAAAGTAAATCAACGCCATCACCTATCATTTCTTTAAAGCCTTCTTTAAAGAAACCAACAACACCAGGATCAGAGAAGGTAAGCGCAACTTTAACTCCATTTTCTTTAGCAAACTTTCGCGCCTTAACTGCTGCCTTGCGACCAGTGTCTGAGGTGACTAAGTAACCTTCCATATAGAGGTATTCACTATCTTTTAAATCATCCCATTGAATTTCTTTTTCACTAAAGTTTTCTGTTATTCCCAAGAAAGAATTCATGGTTCTATCCGCATCAGGCGTTACAAAAACCATGCACTTTCCTGTCGTTCCACTATCGCGATCACCATGAAGATTGGTTGAGACACCATTTTCAATGAGATCGTTGAAATAGAAATCACCTGGCTCATCATTTGCGACTTTACATGAATAAAAGGCACGAGCACCTAATTGCTTGGCGCCAATAATAGTGTTTGCCGCAGATCCACCACAAGACCTCTTGTGTTGCTTTCCATCAACCTTTCCAAGAAGTTCTACTTGGCGGGACTCATCAACTAAAGTCATAACGCCCTTTTCAACTTTTGCCGATTTTAGAAAGTCAGCGGTAACTTCAATCTCCATGTCAACGAGGGCATTACCAATGCCATAAATGTGATATTTTTTCATTTTTATCCTTTAAATTCATTAATATTATGCTTTGAATCAACCCCGGTATGATACCGATTTCTTAAAAGAAAGTCAGTCCCAGACTATTAAAAAGTATTCTTATCGAATAGAATAATGGAAACATATATCTTTGGAGTAATTATGGCCTTACCTGATTTTCTCAAAAACAAGAACAAACCTAAAAAAGGTAAAAAGAAGCAAGACTTCAGAGAGAGATGCCTAGAACTTCTAGAGAAAATAAAAGAGGTTAACAATGATCGTTACCATGAGCTCCTGAAGACCTTCAGAGATCGATATGACAAAATAAATGTTCCTAAAAAGGTTATTTCTGGTTTTTACGCCCAACTCGTTCAGGAATACAACACGCTGCGAGAATCCGCTGGCGAGACCATCATCAAGACAACCAAAAGAGTTGCAAGCCATCATAGGGTTATAGAGATCCAAGAAAAGCTCAAAAAGAGGGCCGAAGAAATTGAAGAAGAAACAAAGCAGCTAAAAAAGACAACCAAGAAAGTGGCCAATAAAGTCTTAAAGGCCGCTGAAACTTTGGCAAGTGAAATCACAAAAGACAAACCGGTCAAAAAGACGAAGAAGAAAGAAGCTTCGAAAAAGAAAGTGGTAAAGAAAAAAGCTCCGGAAAAGAAGGTTGCTAAGAAGAAAGCCCCAGAAAAGAAGGTTGCTAAGAAGAAAGCCCCAGAAAAGAAGGTTGCTAAGAAGAAAGCCCCAGAAAAGAAGGTTGCTAAGAAGAAAGCCCCAGAAAAGAAGGTTGCTAAGAAAAAAGTAGTGGCAAAGAAAGCTCCTAGCAAAGTCACAAAGAAGAAAGTGGTTAAGAAAAAGTCCTAGTCGAGTATTACAGTCAAGAAAAGTCTTCCTCCTATCCCAATAATTGAGTAGCGACGTTATTATTTAATAATGAAGCTACTCGTCATTTCACTATTTATTTTATTTGTCTCCTCGTGCCAAAAGGATCAATCCCCTATACCGACCAATACTGGTCGAGACGTTAGTGGAAATGATGACCTTAGCCCAACGCCAACGCCTGTCCCAGCACCAGTTCCGACAACACCACCTTTAGAAGAAGAAGTTGTAAGCTTGCAACCAAGTGATTTAAATAAAAATGACACAAATGTTGTTTACAGAAAAATGTTTAGGCCAATAGGACTCAATGAACCTCGTGATGACCATAGGTTTTGTCATCCCGATTATAAAGATCGCTGTGTGGTGAATCGTCAGGTCCTCTTTCAATTTTCTACCACCTTCATAAATGAAAATTATCCAAGTGAATTATGGGACATCTTAAAGATCAATTTAACCGCAAACTTTTATTCAGTTGGAAAGAATCAAAGAACAGAGCTTCTCTGCCTTCTTAACAATAGAGTATGTAGTGGAAAAGCGATAAGCCAAGTGATCGGCCTTAAAGTTCCTTTTTTAAAAATACTTTGGAGAAATCATAAGTTTTGGATAGGAAGAGATGAGGATCATGTTCTGAATGACAAATTTCATCACGAACTCATTGCTGGCGCTGTAGATGAAACTATTTATATCCGAGAAAACTTAAGTATGGATTTAAAAGAATTCTTATCTTTAGCGACAACGGATATGCAAACATTGGTTCGAAAAAATGAAGGCATAAAATTTAGTGTGACTGATGATACCTATGTTGAAGATCCCATTCTGACGATTCGCTTAAGAAGAAGGCATCCTTCAAGAACAGAGTAAGAATCAATCTTTAAGTTTTATTAAAATACTTTGACCATTTTTGTTGATAGTGAAGTTCTTTCTTAACAACTCCGTTAAAATCCTTTTGTCTCGTAAGTAGCTATCTTTTTTCATAATATCCCGAAGTTCAGGTAGAACCAGATCATAATCAATATAAAGTGATACTTGATTACCACTTTGACTAACACCCAACATTTCATTGCCTGAGATGACTGTTTGAGACTTTTCTTCAACGAAAAGCTGAAAGAGAATCATTTCAGTTCCACCTACAGAGAGCTTTTTAAAACTATGAGGAATTATGTTTGAATAGGCAGGATTTGTTAATCCAACCATTAAGCTCAAAATGAAAAGATTTTTAAGTTTCAATTGATCTCCAAATATATTTTTAACGATCTTAATTGAAATTAGGCTCAAGGAATTAGGTTAGATTCATTTTTCTATATATATTTTTTTCAGTGTTTAAAATTTGGCCACTTTTGAAAATAGCTCTACCTAATATCAGACGATTAAAGGCTCCAAAGGTGGCATCATTCTTGCGAGTAAAACTATGTTATTAATTTAAGGAGAATGTAATGAACAACCCCAAAAGACCAATTGTCTTTATGATGTTAGCCCTATTACTGGTAACCAGCTGCTCAGAAACAAGCTCACCAGGGACTAATAATAAAGGCTCTACGAACTCTCCTGTAAACACCCTGAGCGACACCGGCACTAATTTAGGACCAACAGGAGCAACTGATCCCGTTGATGGCAATAATGTAAACGATAATGACATTACCTATTACGACCAGGCCGACCCAAGTGATGACCCTGTTTTACCAGGAACCGTGCTTAACGCTTGTGGTAGTTTATATAAGCAATTTAATAATCCAGTGATCTTTTTTAAGAATGAAAATAATCAATTATTTAATGTCCAAGAATTTAGTTACGACAGTGTGACATTTCTAAGAAATATCAAATTTACCAATGATAGCTTTAACGTATGCTTAGAAGGCTACCAAAATGGAGCTAATTACTTCTTAAATAAAGTCGTTAGTCAAACAGCGACATCAAACCCACTAAAGACACAAACGGGCAACTACGCCCATGAAATATGTGGAAATCTTGCCTACATAACAAACTATAGTGGGCAGACGACTTTGAATTTAAAGGTTAATAATATTTATTATTTAATCAAGTTAGCAAATCAAGAATTGATGCTACCAGCAGGGATTCCCACAACGACGACGACATTAACAACGGCCAACACTATAGAAGCCTGCCTTTATAGCAACAGTCCTAGTTATTATAATTATAACGAATCTTTTAAACCACAATTTGAAATAGAAAACTTTGATTTTGGTGCTCTAAATCCAGCTGAGTAAATTCTATAAATCCTTCACCTCTATTGGGAAGGATTGCGGATTATCACCTTGCCAAATTTCAAATTTAGAAAAAAGACGTTGAAAATTTCTTTGATCAACCACATGGCGTAAAATATCTGAAACCATCACTTCAGGAAATTCAATATGGTAGAGAAAGAGGCCCTCTGGTGGGGCGGTGAAACTCACTCTCTTTCCTTCAGGAACAGGTTCGCCTAGAAGAGCGTTTTGAAGCTCAGAAAGGGCTATTTGACCACTTCCAACGAGAAAGAGTCCCCCTACCATCAACCTTACCATTTGCTTTAAAAATCCAGTACCACAGACATGAAAACAAAAGATATCAGGGGAAAAACCCATATCTGGAAATAGCTCGTTTGCAGGCCTAATACTTGCCGCAAGTATTTTTCGTTTAAAATCAGATTGAGCATCAGAGCGATATTGAAAATTGGTAAAGTCATGAAAACCAACGAAAGATTCAGCGGTCTTCTTCATTAACTCAAGATCAAGGTCAGTTTGTCCAAGGTAGTGGCCCACAAAATCGTAAGGCTTAACTTCCCTATTCGGGCTAAAAAAATAGAGATATTCTTTAAACTGGGCCAGGTAAGTTACTTTAAAACTCTTATTTATCCGCTCCATCTGAGTGAATTGAATGTCATCAGGCAATTCTTCCTGAAGTTTTTTAAGGACCTCTTGTGGATCCTCTCGCCTTGGCGCAAGAAATTTTACAACTTGAGCAAAAGCGTGGACCCCTCGATCTGTTCGGCTAGTCGCCTTAACGTCGATTCTACCAAGGGGGTAGATACGCCTTAGGCCATCAAAGATTGTCTCTTGAATCGTTGGTAAGTCTTTTTGCTTTTGCCAACCATAATAGGATTTACCATTATAAGCGACATGACCTAAATAAAATTTTCCCATAAGATCACTTATTGAAGAGAGATGTCCATTTCAGAAGATTCACCATTAAAGGTTGCTCCGTTAATTTCAACATCCGTTAAATCATTTTCATCACCAAGGAGCATATTAATTTCATTTGGGACTCTAGTGGCCTTGTATTTCTTGCCATTGACCATTCTAATCCAAAAGCCCTTAATGATATTTCCTCTATACATGATGTTAATGGTTTTAACCGATACAATCTGCTCTAGGTTGAGAAGAATTGAGTAGTCAATTCCTTCTAAGCTTTGATCATTTTCATTATTTAAAACATTGAATCTTTTAAGCATAATTTCACCTTTTTAAATGGGTTTGGGCACATTAGCTTAAATCTCAATTCATGGATAATTAGTGAGAATTAATTACGCTCATGTCATAAATTTAATCAATCACCAAAAATGTATAAAGTTTAAACACTCGGGACAAATAGCGGACACATCCTGGCACCACTTAATATTAACCACATTCATAAAACATGTATATTTTCAACTACTTAACTCCCTTTATTATAATTTAAAAAACTGATTAATTGGCATAGTTGTTGCTTATATATAAGGCATCGGTAATGAAAATTTGATTGGGGAATCAGTATTAAAGAAACTAAGAATCATTTCCATTCTCTACTAACTTTTGGTCTTGTGATCATGGTCACCTTTATTGTGGGGTGTAAAAGTGATGTTAAAGATAAATCAAATGAAAGTGCAAAAAATGAATTAACCATCGAGAGTTTACGAATTGATTCTAAACAAAGTATTAGAGAATCCAATTCACTCTCCTCGGTTATCACAAAGAAATATTACTCTTTAAAGGCTTGCCTAGCAGAAAATGCCTTGGGCCAAAAGCTTGATCGCCGAAAAGTAGAAGTTGTCGGAAGCCCTTTAAGAAGTAATATGACTGATACTTCAGGATGTATTTTTTGGGATCTTACGATTCCCTTTGACTACACTGGAAAAGAGCGTTGTAAGGTTCTAAGTCAAAATATATCTATTCCTGGTGCCCAACTTGGAGCGAACCTCAATTACGCCATTGACACTATAACAGACGAAGTCTCGGATTTATCAAGGGGTAAAGGCTGTACAGTTTTTCAAGAAGAAAATATTTCGGCCGATGTTAAAAATGATGGTGGCGAACTCATTCTTGAAAGAGTTAAACTCTATTACATTGGAGAGCAAGAACTAAAGAGATCTGATGAGCGAAACCTAAGATATAGAACATCAGCAGAATCTTGCTTAAAATCTCGTGTGACTAATTTTCCATTAGCGAGAACTTCAATTGAAATAACTATTAAAGATATTGAAGGAATTCACCCACCGATAATCATCAATGACACTACAGATGAATCAGGGTGCTTTACCAACCAGTTTGATAGCCCTTATGAGCAATTCAAATATAGCCACTGGTTAAAGAAAGATTATAATGTCACGATTAAATCAGGTCCTTTAAGAGATTCAAGAGTTGGAACAACTCTTTATCTAAACCCATACGAGCCGAATAGACTCCTCTTTGGGATTGATGCCGCTTGGGATGACCTTCCTCCTGAAAACCCAGTTAAAGAAAATAATCGCATTCACATTGACGGTGTTATGTATATTCAAATTGGTAACGATCAAAATCAATTTAAGGTCAACGACTTCTTAGGCCTTACAGTCTCTAAGTCCTACCAGGTTGTACTAAACCCAAGACTAGATTTGGGTCATCGCTTTGCTAAAGATAAGCCAAGATATGTGAAAATGCATGATGGACAGTTTCGTCTAAAGTTCATGCTCCTAGCTCCAGAGAAAGCAGACATCGATATAAATGAAAATAATTTTAGAAATTTTACCTACATAACAGGCGCTGAGAAAATAGTAACGCTAAAAGATGGTGTTATTAACAGTCGCATGAATATACCCGTTAGACTGTCTGATTTACCAAGACTTGCTGTGCGCTCGGTAACCGTATTCAAATTAGAACCTATTAAGCCCGTTGGTCTTCAAGAAACATTAGTCACTGGCTTTTTTAAAGCAAAAATCGCCTGGATTAAGACAAACGTCTTCCAATCAGATGTTCTAAGATCAGAAGAGTCTGAACTTGAAGAAAAGTATTTGAGTCACCTTGATGAAAATGCGAGAAAAGAATTTGAACGCTTAAAAGAGCGAAACACTCCTGATTACAGAGAGGCGATGACTCCACAAAGTGGACAAACGATTGCAGTAGACGGTGAAACTGAGAATGATCTTAAGAAGCTAGAATATAAACAATTTATTGAAGGACTCTTTTCTCAGATCACAGATTACAAAGACAACAACATATACGGTAATCCCGCCATATTTGAAGATGACTCTCCAAAAGGTATTTTTGTTCGTCATCTAGAGCACGCCTATCCTGGAATACAGATAGCGAGAACCAAATTTGATGGCCCATCCGCCTTCGTTAACAATAATATGGAACTACCTAAGAACCTTATAAACACTCTTTATCAAGATTCTAAAGCGAAGACCTTAAAAAGTGATGATATAAGAATGAAGGCGCTGCTCGTGAAAATCTGTCGAGATGCTTTCCCTATCCCTGAAAAAACAGACAGTTTTTGGGAATCTATCTTTGGAGTATCTGATAACCCAGAGTATATGAGATGCGCAAAAAACCCTAAGAGCTTCTTTGAGACAAAGTTTATCCTTCACAGTCAAAAGGTTGATCGAAGTGCCACAAAGAACTCAAATGGATTAAGAATTCATGTCAGTTCAAGGTTCTCAACTCAAGCCTCCTTGGCCGAGACGGAATACCTTTCAAAACGAGTGGGTGCAGATGCAGGATTAAAGTTTCCCTTCGGTGAATTTTTTGGAATGGGAGTTAAGCTCTTTGATGTCTCTTACACATGGAGTGAGAGTGAATCATACTCACAAGCGAGTACGGATGATGTCGGCTTTTCTAAAGAGATCATTGGTGAATCCTTTACTTTAGAAGTAGAAGGTACTTTTGAAAAATGTATCTTAGTGCGTGGAAAGGAATATATTCCCTCAGAGGCCCTACGAAACATGGGGATGGCAGCAGGTCTTGGTGGAGCACCTATCCTTTTACCAAGACAATACAATCAATATAATAAGAAGCTAGATAAGAACTTCTATGTCTGTGACTCTCCAGAGAAAATGACGATAGATGAAGTCTGGTATTACATTCAAGATTATGTACCTTCTTCAACTCTATTGAGAGACGCCTATGGACCTACCGAGATAAAGCTTATCAAAGTATTTAGAGGCGAATCTACACTGGCAGAGCTTAAGAAAATATTTGAAGATGAAACAAAGGTATACATGGCAACCAGAACTAATAACACTGAAACGCCAGATATCAAACTTTATAAGAGTTGGGGTCACCTCTTAAAAGAGCCACCGGCCCCATCTGTCGCCAATAAACTTCTGATTAACAATTTTGAAGGGTCCTTCCCCGGGACTATTCAATAAGGCCTTAAGTGGCCACATTCATTACCTTTAGAAAGCCGCTCTTTACCCTGGAGCGGCTTTTTAGTTAAAGCGGTAAGAGAGACCTATAAATATTTTAGAACCTGAAAAACTTTTTACTTCAAAAGCTTGTGAATCATCAGCGTCACTTTCAATTGAGCTTAGACCACTAAAGCGATACTCAGTAAGACCAAAGCCTGCCACAAGACCAAAGAGATACTCAGGAAAGAGCCTTACCATGACTCCACCTTCGGCCCCATACATATTTCCCTTATACTCTCCGATTCCTCTAGACTTTGCCCTAAAGTCACCAGACATTAGAATATTTGCATAAGTCTCTAAACTAAAAATACCAAAGCGAATGGGAACCCAAGAAACTCCCCCCTTTAAATTTATAGAGCGAAACTGTAAGAAATCAAATTCCCCTTGAAAGAAATCAAATCCAAAACCCCAATGAATCATTCGATAAGGATTTTTATGATTGAACATAAGAGATGTCTCAGTGGCCGTACTAAGATCAGTTGAATCATCTGCCCCTGAAGTACTAAATTTTATAGCTGATGGACCACTTTGCAATGTAATAAAATTATTTTGTCCGAGAGGATCTTTTGTTTTATCTTCAACGACTATTTCATGCTCTGTCACTTTTCTACTTTTATCAAAGGACTTCTCCTCACCAGGAAGAGAGATATCTTCAACCCTAATCCAAGCGATTCGCCCATTAACAATAACAGGAAGTATTTCGCCTCGCCTTCTCTTAACTTCACCAACCGCCAACTGCTTACCCTTTCGAACAAAACCAATCGCACTTTTCAAGTCAATGTCAGAGTAAATCACTGCCTTAGCACTTTTAACCAAGGCCACTTGCGCAGAGTAAATAACAGGCATGATAAATATTAATAAAAAGAAGAAAAACTTTTTCATCAAGATTATTATAGTTTAAACCGCAAGAATTTGAAGATTTTTAAAAGAGAGCGAATTACTCAGCTAAAGTTTAATTAATTTATTGATTGCACTAATCTTTTGCTCTTGAAGACGGATTCTTTGAAGCATGGTGGCAGGGGCCACTCTTTCTTTACAGTCAACCAAAGAGCACCGCTCACAAGTTCTACCGACGACTCTTGATTCTATAGAGTCGTCTCTATGAAAGGCCGCTTTCTCTCGAAAATTTTCATTCATGGCCAGACCTAGGGTAAAGCAGCTATTTACGCCTGGGTCACTTCCTCTAGAGCGAGCAAAACTTAAACAAAAATAAGGCTTACCCGCCTCCTCCATTTGAGAAATCTGGGCACCGAAGGCAAATTCACTATTTTCAGAGACTAATTCACTCAACAACTCTGTCGTAATCCACCTTCGACAATAATGCTCCCGTAAACTTACACCATGGGGATGGTGCAATTTCCCCAAGTGAAGCTCTTGAGAAATATAATAACTCCCTGGGGTCTGCTGAATGTTTTCATTACAACAGAGGAAGAACATTTGGTTAAAGTCAAAATGATGAGGAAGAACTTGAGTTAAACGACCCATAAAGACTTCCGGAGGGGCAGGATATTTCTCCATCAATTTTAAAAAATCAGATTGGTCAAAGGACTCCTTAGAAAATATATCCTGTAAATCAGCAACAATGCTCTCCTCTGGAATAAGAGAAGCACCTGCAAAGTACAAGGTTTGATTCTCAAGAAGAAGCTCAGGAAACTCCTTTCTTAAAGGATCTCTTTTTTTGAGATTGTCTTCAGAGAGAATCTGCTGGGCACCCAGTTCCTTCACCAGAGCATGTACTCTTTGCTTCTCATCTAGATTTTTATTAAGAAAGAGCACTTTACCACTTAACTTATTTTCATCTTTAAAAAGGGTTCTAAGTCCATTCGTGCCTTCACTGACACCTAATGTGTTACTGTCGACTCTAACGTGATATTTATCCTTTAATTTCTTTTCAAGATAGATATACCACTTAGAAAATTCCAGTCCTTTTAGCTCTTTATTCAAGGTACGAGAAAAGGAACTCGCTAATTCTTCAAGATAAGGAAAGTAATTACGATTAACTTCTAGATAGGCTCTTAGAGCGGCCTTATTTAGATCATCAAGGGAAATATCATAACTCTTCGCCAGCTCGGCGATGGTCATCAAAAAAGAAGTAAACTTTTCTGGCGAATGGCTCATGAGATCGTAGAAGTCTTGTTCACCGATTCCAAAAGCACTGAGAGGCAGAGATGTTGCCAAATCACTTTCAAGGAACTCAAGAAGTGGGTGAAGCTCGCGGCCCATCTTTACACTAACCAGCTCATCGATTGAGATATCAAGGGCCTTGGCCAAGTCCAATAATTTTTCGACTTTTGGATACTTCTTGCCCTTTTCAATTTCATTTAAGTAGCTGTGACTTAGCCCAGACATTTCAGATAAGTCTTTAAGCGAGAGACCTTTTTTTTGACGAAGTCTTCGTATTTTTAAACTAAGGACAAATTTTAAAACGTTCTTATTCAACTTCTTTCCTTTAAAAAGTTACTATAACTCAATTAAGGAGAAGTTGACCATTAGATATGACGCACGACCTCGTTTAAAGTCGGTCTTTTGGTTAGAATAGGCTCTTTAAGACTCTTGCCTACCCAAATGAAACCAATAATTTCAAAATCATGAGGATCGATTCCTAATAAATCGTAACTCTGAGCATGACGCGATAAACCACCAGTGCTCCATTTATAAGAAAAACCAAGGGTCCTAAGTGCTAAGGCGAAGAGCTGAATAGAGCAGCTCAAGGTCGCATAATCTTCTCTCTCCTGAGACTTATTTTGACTATTAATAGGAAGTGCATAAACGATTAGGGCAGAAGGGGCCATAACCTTGGCCATCGCCTTCTTTTGACCTTCATCGTCTAGACCTTTTTCCCGGGCGAGCTCCCTTGCCAATGAAGAAAGCCGCTTTCTAGTTTCATCGCTCACGTGAAAAATATGCCATGGATTGGTAAGCTTATGATTTGGAGCATAAAGACTAACTTCTAATGCCTTTTCGATATCTCTCGGATCAATGGGCACACCTTCTTTAAAGTTATGCACAGTCCTAGTGGCCAATATGGTACTTTTTAGAGTCTCAAATTCCATTAAAAGATTTCCTCAAAAAAGCTCAACGTTCTCGCCCATGATTTTTCATCGGCATCCTTGTCGTAGCCGAGAGGTAATTTAAATTTAGCTCCAAGTTCTGTTGCACCAGGGTTAGTGAAGGCATGCAATGCTCCTGGAAAATCAACAAACTCTAACTTTGCGTTCGCCTGTTTCATCTCTTTTTTAAAGCCCACGATATCGGCTTTGCTAACCAGAGGATCGGCTGCACCATTAAAAACCAGGAGATTTCCTTTAATTTGGCCTTTTTTAGCCTTTACTGGACTTTTGAGACTGCCGTGATAACTAACGACGCCATCTAGCTCTATGCCCATTCTTGCCATAGAAAGAACGACCCCACCTCCAAAGCAATAACCAATAGCAGCGATTTTTGTCTTATCAACATGAGGATGCGCTTTTAGTGTTTCAAGCGCGGCCATAAAACGACTTTTGGCCTCGTCCATATTCTTAAAAACGGCCGATGAAAACTCGTTCGCTTTTGAAGGGTGATCGGCCTGTAAACCATTGCCATACATGTCCACGGCCAAGGCCACATAACCTTCCTTAGCGAGCATATCAGCACGTTTACGCGCATATTCATTGTGACCCCACCACTCGTGGACAACTAAAATTCCAGGCTTCTTCGTATTTCCATCATCCACACTAGAAAGGTAGCCTTTCATTGTAAGTGTCTCATTTTGATAATTAATATCATTACCTAAGTTTTTAGAACCCGATGCACAACCAGTAAGAACAATTAAAGATAACAATAAAAATTTACTCATGATTCACTCCCTTTTTAAAACCAGTGCTATGCTAACTGGCCTTAGACTTTCCGTCTAGGGATTACTCGATAAGTTGTCTAATTTTATGGAGGCTATTAAGCGACTTTTTTGTTTGGCTTTTTCGTTAGAAATTCAATGACATCAGTTTTACTCATGGGCTTACTAAAGAGGTACCCCTGACCATATTTACAACCAATTTTCTTAAGAAGTTTTAATTGCTCAGTTGTTTCAATTCCTTCAGCGATCACTGTTTTATTGAGACCACGGGCCATATCAACAATGGATTTTACGATGACATAAGTATTATGATCATCTTCCATCGCCTGAACAAAACTCTTATCGACTTTAAGGTTGTTAGCATCAATTTTATGAAGTGAACTCAAAGACGAATAACCTGTCCCAAAATCATCGAGTGCAACAGAGTATCCTTTGTTTCTACATTTAGAAATCCAATCATAAACAAAGCTTCCATCAACAAATACTCTCTCTGTAATTTCAAGTTTAATTTGCTTTGGATGAATTTTATTTAACCAAGTCGCCTTTTGAAGAATTTCAAAAAGTTTTGGATCCTGCATTTGTCTTCCACTTACATTGATCGAGCAAAAGAGACGAGGAATTTTTCCGAGATTTTCAACTAATGCCTTTTGAATATCACCAAATTCTCTACAGGCCGTTTCCGTAATCCAATGACCAAGAGGCACAATGAGACTAGTCTCTTCAGCAATCCCCATAAATAAGTCAGGGCGAACAAGACCATGCTCTTTACTATTCCAACGAGTCAAGGCTTCAAAGCCCACAACATTTTGGGTATCGATACTTACGATCGGCTGAAAATGAATCATAAATTCATCATTTTCTAACGCCTCATGAAGTTCTTTTTCATAACGAATTTTTTGAATAACATCAAGGCCCAGATTTACATCTGTGATTTCTGTATTTGTGTTAGAAGTTGCTTTGATTTTAAGCTTTTTATTTTGAGTAATGCTTTTATTAACTTTAAGTGTTTCTCTTGTTCGTTTGGCCATCATTGTAAAAAGTAGCCTAACAATTGGATCGGCTTCATCAATTCGCTCTGACAAGGCTTCTTTTGATACGACAGAGAGAACAACTTCTGTATTGGCCTTCGCCGATGCTTCTCTTCTAGAGCCATGAAAAATCGACATCTCACCAAAGATTTCACCAGGACCAAGGAGGGACAAGGGAGTTGATTCTTCTTTATTTGTAACAAAGAGTTCAACTTGACCACTTTCAATCAAATAAGCGCAATCTGCAGATTGCCCTTCTTTAAATATCAATTCGCCTTTTGGAATAACTCGAGTAAAGTCAGTCCCCGTACCTTTTTCTTTCATATCCTTAAATTTATCGGTTAGTAGGGGTATATAGCTTGAGTTTTTCAGGCCTTTTTTTTGAAATTTAATGAAATCAGGTAAATAAGATGTCATTTCCTTAGTTTTTTATAATAATTTTAAGTATTTAGATGCCTTAAAAGATTGGCTTTTTTAGGGGATATTAATGCCCTTTAAAGGCAAGCTGCCAGATTTTCGGACCCAATCACCATACATTGGATTTGGCAGAACAATAAAGCGCGTTCCCCAAAGAGACTTATGCTTATGAACCGCTGTTGCCCTCTCTTCGACACTACCTTCAAAGTCTTCGTGAAAGTCAGCAAGGCTATCTCCCGCCATTAAGACAAGGTTGCACTTTCTTCTGATCTCCTTTCTTCTCTCTACTTTTGAACTCGTAGAACCCCGACCGATAAGATGATCCCTAGGAACTTCAATTCCAACACTCACAAGGTTTTGATAAGTTACATCTTCTAAATGCAATTTTCTATTTGTTATCAAATAAATCTCAAATTTATTTTTTTGAGCAAAATGAACAAAGTCTACGACTCCAGGTAAAGCTTCAGCAATACCTTTATGAACCCACATTTCCCACGTTTTAGACGTATAAGAATCCTTATTATCGTAGAGATATCCTTGATAGGGTGAATTATCAAAAATCGTTTCATCTACATCTAAAACCACACATTGTTGAGTTTTACTTTGTTTTGAAGCAACTTCCGTTAAGTATCTTTTGGCGCTATTATAAGCTTGATAATACAAGGCTTTCACTTCTGGAGAGCGTTGAAAATAAAGAGTCGCCATTTTAAATTTTTCTTGTGGATTTTCTTTTTCAAGATTCGAACACCCAAAGAAGAGAGAAGAAGTGATAGATATTATCAAAAAAGAAATTTTATTCATTGTCCTCAACCTGCCATAGCGAGTGAGTGAATTTTA
>JAIPEG010000025.1 GCA_021737405.1 Bacteriovoracaceae bacterium | reverse complement strand
TTCTGGAAATATTGTTTTCACAAAAGATTATGTCTACTTTGTAACTGGTAAGTTTGCTACCGAGATGTTTGGAAAATATTACTTAAAATACCTTTGGCGTTATTCTGTTTTTGAAAATGAAGCTCAGTCAATTCCAGTGCATGATCGATTATTTGACCTAAGTACAAAAGAGAAGAGAAAAGTATTTTCTGTTTTTATTGGAGATAGTAGTAGGTACGGCTCAATAAACAGAGAGAAGATTAATGGGAAGGAAGTTAAGTATGATATTAAGGGCATGTACAAAAAATACCTTGAACAAGAAGCAAGGTACCTTCGAAATCAAAAAAAGAAAAAACCATAGAAATTAATCAGGGCAAGGGAAACTTCTTTTTGCTGTTTATTTCCGCCCCCTTCAGGGGGCTTAGTTCAATGGATGTTGTAACTGGTAGAAAAGAGGCTTCATTTGTCTTATCCGTCCTCAAGCGATTTTACAGGGGGCAACTCCAATAGAAGTACAAGAAAATAGCGTATGTCGTGAACAGCTTGTAAGTAGTTTTAAAAAAAGAATAAAAGAAGGTCTACTACATAGACCTTCTGTTAATCGATATTGCCTTGAGGGAAACCTCACCATCAAGTTTCAACCCTGAATTATCAATTTATATTCTTTGGAAATTTATTATTAATGGTTGAAAGTGACCTAATTTAGCCTCCTTAGGCTATTAGGGCTGGATTGTTTTCATATCATTTATGATGTGAAATATTGACTTTCATATCAAATATGATAGGGTTTTTATGTATAGAGTCGAAGAAACCAAGGAATACATCGATTGGTTTAATAAACAGACGATCAAGGAACAGGCTCAAATTCAAGCGAGAATCGCTAGAATAAGAACTGATGGCCACTTTGGCATTGCAAAGAAACTTGCTGAAAGTCTAGCAGAGCTAAAATGGGGAAACGGAAGAAGGATTTATTTCACTCTGACGAAAGATGAACATGGAAACATCATCATTCTTTTAATCGGTGGAAATAAAAATTCTCAAGATAAGGACATTAGAAAAGCTAAATCCATCTTGAAGAAAATAAGTGAGGATAACTAAATGGCAAAGTTTAACATTGATTCATTAGCCCCTATTAAGGTTAAGAAAGGAAAAACTCTTTTTAAGAATGATTCGGTTGAATTTTTCAAAGACAGCAAGGCCTTAGCCGAAGCTCTATCCCATGCTATCCTTGAAGGTGATAAAAAAGCCTTTCATGACATTATCTCTGGGTATTTGAGCGTGATTAATAAAGAAGAGTTAGCGAGAAGGTCTAAAGTTCCCATAGCCACAATTAGAAGAATGGCGGCGGGAGCTAATTTCAATATCGATAATATGCTGAAAGTGACCTCTGCTATCAGTAAAGAACTGGCAGCCTAAAACTACTAATTTCAAAAGAAAGTTTTACTCTTATATAATTAAAAATTATATAAGAGTTGATATGTCTAACTCTGAGCATTTTCCAAAACTAATGGAGTTAGTTGAAGGAAATAAACAAGATGATAAAGTTCTAGGTTTCGTTGATCTTTGCGGTACAAAAGTCTTTATTCTTTGATTGATCAGCGAACAATTTGCCAGATGAGCTTAGGGGCAAAGTTTAAATGAGAATCTCCGTAAATGACCAAAGTTTCAATAGAGGTTATGACCCAGCCGTAGTTTTGCCCTCGGCTTTGGTTGTATTGAACAAACCAGTCGCTGACGTCAAAGTAAATTTTATCCTCTGAAAGTTCCTCTGATGGAATTTCCGCGGTTATGCACTCCGATTCTAGATAGTCGCCACCAGGAGAATTCCAGGCACCAGTTCCTCCCGGAAAAGGATGAGCGTTAAACCAGGTGGCCAACATCATCCAGTTTCGAGTCAGGGGACAAAGATTTACTCCATTTCTTATCGCAGTTAGGTCTTGATTCGCGAAAGGGGTCACTTGAAAGTACATTCTTTTTTCATCTTGAATGACGACGCCTCCAGAAAGTTCTGAGAGGTTTTCTAGGCGAAGGAGAAGTCTTCCTTGAGGTCCAAGATTATATACCTGCTGTTGATAGGAATCTGAATTATTTGCTGTTGTGAGACTAGGTTTTATGAGTTTAACCCCATTTAGGCTTCTCACTTCTTTAGTGAAAACATCAGCTTGATCTACTGATGGGTCAAATATTTTGCCACAAGATAAAAGAGGCAATGTGATTAAAATAAAGAGTCGTTTCAAAATGATCACCTTCATGTTTCGTCCTTAAAGAAAAAAGTTTAAATCAATTCCAAGGTTTCCTTGTCCGACACCTCTTCCATGAAGGTCACCTAAAAATTCATAGTCAGTATCTTTATTAGAGGCGAGGAGGTATCGGCCATAAAGTCTCAAACCAAATTGTTGGCCTCTCCATTGAATCTCAGGTCCTCCTGAGATCAGTCTGTTTCTGCCATTTTCTAATTTGAAAGCACCGCCCTCCACTGTAAAATTATCTGATAACAGGAATTCTCCAAAACCTCCGAGGTTGAATTTCCCAACGTATCCACCAAAGCGCATTCTTGCCGCAATAATTGAGCCAAAGCCATAATTGTATTCAATATTTCCAATAGTTTGAGTCGTATCACTTTCAAAGGTGTACTCGAGATCATTCTCGATATAAAGGTAGTCACTTCTCTTGGCGAGAGTTAGTCCAATTTTATATACATCTCTTCCTAAAAGAGAATTTTGAAGTTCTTCATTGGAGAGACTGTTTAGGTCTGCTCTACCAAACAATTCAATATCAAACTCTTTTACTGTCCAGGCAAGATAGCGAAAACTAATCCCTAAAGGACCCATCTGAGAATCATTTTCTGTTTTAAGAAAATTTGCATCAATTCCTATACCGACTGCAGTAAATTCTCCACCGAAAGGGTAAAGATGGGACGAAAAGCGATACATGTTTTTTACAGGAATTGAACTCTGCGAAGTTCCTTCGAGTTTGCTATCTGCAAAGGAAATGTAACCAAGGGAGACCCGACTTGGGTTATGAATACGAGAGTGAGGCTTTGCAGGTGGTCTTAACTGTTCTACAAGTGTCTTGTTAGGAGCTAAGGTGGGGGACGACTCAGCAGTTTTCACTGGAATGAGATATTTAGCAACGACTGAGTTAATTTGGTCAAAAGTAGTCTCAGGAGTCGTTATAGCGAGGGCAATATCGCTAACAATGGGCTCATTATCTCTGATGTTCTCTGGAAGTGCTCGATGAAGGGCCTCATGAATATGAAGACTGATGATCTGATCTTTGGCCAATCCTTTTGAGGCGGGAAAAAATCTTGTAGCTGAATAGGGTCTGGGAAAAGTACGCGCATAAACTAGGCCTGATTCATCATTAGTAAAAGCTCCAAGCTTAACGAGTTTTTCTGTTGTGATATCGGCCTTCGTTATATAAAGGGGGGAGTTCTTGAGCTCGGGAATCAAAGACCCTAGTCCTGGCACACTTTTAATGTTTAAATTTTCAAGTTTTTTTAAAGCTTCATCTCTCGCTTCAACAATTTTTCCTTCTTTTAAGAGAACGAATCCTTCCAAGTCTCTTCCATCATCTCCATTTCCAACCACTGTCGGTCCCGCCTTGAGGGAGACTGTGATTAAAAATAAAAGGATGAGGGCAAAGACGATTTTCTTTTGCTCATTCATGAGTTTCTCCTTGGGTTAACTGGAAAAGCGAAAATTCAAGCTGATATACCTTGGTTTTTTTCCCTTTATTATATTTTTCAACGATTTCATTTCTAAATCTGGCCATGTCTTTTTTTATTTGGGGTAAGTACTTTGGGTCTAAAGCCAATCCGAGTCCGGAAAATTCTCTTTCATCAACACTTTGAGTGACAAGTGCTTCTTTAGCTTTATCTAATATTTGATGATGATAGTTTTTTATGGCTTGTGATGGAATACCGTCAGGACTGAAAACAAAATCTTCACTGGCAGATAGACCATTTAGACCATCTTGAATTAGACCCACTCGAGTCATTCTTTCTATAGCAAGTTCAACTTGAAAGGGATTGATTCCTAGTTTTGTGGCAATCCACTGGTAATTCCATTGAAAGCCCTCACACTCTGCTAAATTTAATATGGCAAAACAATACCAATCAGAAACAATGTTAAAGAGATCGATTTGAAGAACATGCTTGTCATGTGGTCTATGGGAATCAGATTGCGCCCCGGTCATTTCCTCTGCAATAAGTTCAAGAAATTCCTTCGTCTCTTCCTCATTTAGTCCTAATCGCTGTGAAATCTTTAGCGCCTTTTTTATCGTGAGTGCTCTTTTACCTTTTAAAATTTCTGAGAGTTCTCCTGGAGAGAGGTTGAGGTCTCTAGCGAAGGCCCTTCCACTGTAGCGAGAGTTTTGGCCCATTCTCTTGTTGAGTTCTTCTTTTAAAAAATGTCTGTAGTTTTGTTGGTTCAGCATGAATTAAATATGTCATGAGAGGAAATAGATGACTATCGATTTTGGAACAAACTGTTCCAGAATTTGGATCAGCCTAAATGGTTTGCTAAAGTATTGAATTTACACATTTAATTGTGGGGTTGGGGATGTTGAAAATTCAGTAGCAAGGGGAAAAGAGAGGATACAATTTTCCCCTGGGCCTGTTGTTGTTACTTATATTCATTATTTAATACGGCCTTTATATTTGCTCTCTTGATTACTATTTGTAGGTTGGATCTTGATTGGGAACCGCTTGCCAAACATTATCAAAGTCCCACTTATTGTTCTCGCATTAAAGCATCTAATGATACCAAAGTTGTATCCATCGTCACCTAGTATTCCACCAATATAACTCGTACCTGAAACGTTCGCCTTATTGTAGCAATCTTGAAGATCACTCCACTTTGCCCAACCGACGGTATAATGAAAGTTATATCGTTAACTCCTTTTATGATGTTCTCAGATAAAGATATTCGTCCAGTTGCCATGAGAGGTGCTATCGCTGATGGATTGATCCAATTTTTCGAAAGCGATGAGGTTAAGAATATAAAAAACTTCAATGGCTTTCCATTTTGGGTCCTGCATTTGTCATAACATACCTAATGGAAAAGAAGGGACAAAAGGGAATTAATATTTTCATTACAGAATCTGTTAAAAACAAACTCAAAAAACAATCACACAAAGATTCTGTTATAGAGAAGACTCAAACTTCCAACGTTGACATTTATGGTGAAAGCGCTGAAACAGTTTTTTAGTAAATAAGAATATTTACTTCTTCTAACTCGCCAAGATTTTGAAGAAAACGTAGATAAATTATCGCACCCTTGCAACCTGTGCTATCGGGTCTTACTTTGGTATTTCTACTATGGTTACGAGCTCATCTCGTAATTTGTGGCGTTCCGCTAGGTTCTTCTGGACTTCGTTTTAACCTAGTACTCGTTACGATCTTGATGATACGATGAATCCATTCTCTCGTTGTCCCCGAGGCATCTCGACTCTCACTACTGAGCTAGTAGCTGCTTTATTTCACAGTGACTATTTTATCACATATTATGTTAAAATAACTGAGCCAAAACTTTGTAAAACTATCTGAATTTCTACCTTAGATCTTTTGATTTAATTGTCTTTTTTGAAAGAAGTAAATATTCCGCCCCTCATTAGAAAATATGGGACAATAGACCCTATTTAATTTGCCTTGACGGCGTCTTCTCTTACTGAGGACATTCAAAAATGTAAGGATTCAGGTATGGATGGTTTTTTATCTAAACCCATCACAAAGCAGGCTTTTCTTGAAGCCTTTATTCAATTCTCTAAGGAAAGATCCCTTAAAAGTTCGGCTTAAAATCGTCTTTAAGTAATATTTACCTTATCAGATTTCAAATTGTTTCCCACTTGATAAATGGTGTGAAAACACCCTATCGGAGAGAAAGTCTATGAAATCATTACTAAGTTTCACCGCACTCGTTTTGTGCCTCAACACTTTGGCCGCCGCCACCAGCTCAATGGTTTACGTGGGAAAGTACGTGGAAGAAGTACAGACCTTCGTGGTTGGCTACACAAACGCCGCTGATTGTACTTCTGACAATGGTGACTGGGACGCTGAGATGGAATTGTGCTTTTTCTTCGTTGATAATGAAGTTGTTGTTTCAGGAAACGCGAATGGCTACACCATGACTGTGGCCACTTGGGGTTCAAATGCCCATAGCTGTGTCTTTGAAGGTCCTGCAACTAAAGTTCTTCCTAACGCCCTTGTTTCTGAAGTTCCCACTGAAATCTACGAATACGAAACTGGCGAATGGGTTCCTGCCACTTGTGAAGTGACAGTTAACTACGGCGAGCCTGAGACAATTGATGTGACCACCAATGGCAACTGCCAAGAATTCTGCGGCATGCGCGCTTCTCTTGAAATGGGGCCAGCGACTCTTAGGGAGTAGGTTCATTTTCTTTCTCTTTTTGCTTTTCTTTTTCTTCGGCTAATTTTTTGAGGTAATCGGCTTCAACGCGCTTTTTCTCGGCAAGTTCCTCTTCGTTAGGAACGCCGAGACCTTTAAGGTGCTTATCTAAATGGTCTTTAAGAAAAGTAGGATGATTCACATAGTACTTTAAGAACTCCTGGGGATCTTGAAAGGCGAGATTAATAAAAACTCTTAACTTATATTCTTCTAGTCCAAAGAGACCCATAATTTTACCTTTATAACCTTTAAAGTTTGCGCCACAGTTACTGGCACTTTCTTCATAGACGTAAAGGCTAAGGGGAAAAGGGAACTCTAGTCGAATCCAAGATCCTAAGATAATTTCCCCTTGATAACTAAAAGTGACATTACTTTCAGATATTTCATGCAGGGTTATGGTGGACTTCACCCATCCCGATGAAAAGGGATGCTCCGGGCGTGGGTAAATGAGCTTTTCTAAGGTGATTTCTCTTTGGGTCGAGCTACGATATTTGTTAATGAGGTTGAGAATGAATTCTCTACTCGGATCATGGTTTAAGCTAAGAATTTTTTGATAACCAAAAAGATCTTGCAAGGTGCCTGAATCACTTTTTGAATTGAATACGATAATTACGGGAGAGTAGAAGCTAATCTTTTTAATTTCTTCAAATAAGGCCTGGCATTGTTCTGTGGAAAGCCCATCATAAAGCTTTTCACCTTCGTTATCTTCTTCCAAGTCATTTAAATTCAATATAATGAGTTCTGGTTGCAATTTGTTTAGGTCGTGAAAGATATTTGTGAAGTCTTCATAGTGAGTGACATGGCTATTACTTTCATAATCCATCAAACTCGCTATTCGTTTGAAGTACTCACCTTCACCAATGATGGCCACATCATTTTGGTTTTGGAGGAATTGATTCATTTGCTTATTGATATGGCCTTCAAAAGTTCCCTTGTTGACCTCTCCCTTTTTAAGAGCACCTTTGTGATTAACAAGGGGGAGACTAAAAGTGTATTCAAATGACTTTTCTTTTCTCTTGGCGTCTCTTAAGGAAACTTCGTTAAGAGAAAAATATTCAAAAAGTGAGTCTTGCACTTCTATTTTTTCCCATGGAATCTGATTGTGAGAAGCAAAAATAGCATACTCTTTCTTAAACTTACGAAGACTTATGGGAAATAAGCATGGGGTCTCGACGTTCATACCCTTTAAGGCGGCAAATTCTATGGGATTGGCCTTGCCTGTTAACTCTTGAACAAGGAAGTTGAAAAAGACGTCTTGATCTCCTCCTACGACATACATGCTCTGGATGAGGGGGCAAGTTGCAAGGGTGGCCTCGACTTTTGGGGTAGGTTTACTTCCTAAGATGACAAATACTTTTGCCTCAACGAGGCACCCTGATTTTTCTAAGATTTTTAATGGGTTTATTAAAGAAGGCAAAAGAATCTCGTCCCAAGGAGAGAGATCGATAATAAGAGTTTTACCTTCTTCGTAATCCTCAAAGTAGAGCAGGTCATTTAAAGGGAAGTGGAGGAAGTCCACATATTCTCCATCAACGGCCGTCTCTATCAACGAACGAATGCGGGATACTCTATAATTTGATTCGCTAAAATAAAAAACTTTCATAAGTTTTATTTTGCGGGATGAAAAAAGCTTCAGCGAAAATTCGTTTTATGAATTTAGTGGAAGTTAAGATGTCACTTGCAAAGAATTCGCAATATTTGAAGAAAGGCGTTTGGAGTTTTGATTAATGAAGAGTGATTTTTAGCAGGAAAATCTCGCCAAAAATAAGAGGGAAATTAAGTTGTGATTGTTTAATCATGAATATTTAGAGTTCTTTAAAACTCGTTGCCTGAATATTCTGTCATCACCCAAAATGAGACGTAATTCCAGATGCTTGAGTAAAGGACAAGACAATGCTAATGCAACCGACTAGCCGTATACGGAACAGTTAATCGCAACTGGATATAAAATGATAAATGGGATACTTTGACCAAACCAAGGATAGCAGGTCGATAATCGCTCACTAAGCGGCGAGCTTAATAATATCAGCTTTTTTAAAGCGATAGTCTTTACCTTCTTTTGTGTAATGAATTTTACCAGAGCCTTAGAAAGTCATTTTAATATGTAACCACTACTTCACAACTCATACTTGCCCCAAATCTAAGCCGGCCAACAATGCGCCATTTGGACTTGGCAGATTTCAAATAAATCCAAACCACTGGATTCAGGTAAAAAAAACTAAACATAATCAATATGGGCTTGTTCTAAGAATCAACCTAGTCGATAGGCAAAAGTAGCTGGGAGTATATGAATATCAATTCGCTTAAAACTCTATTGACCATTTTGTTTCCTACGCTGGCGCTTTTTGGCTGCGGCTCAAAACCTGCAAAAAAAAACAGACTTCTTCCTCTCTTTATCAGGAATTGTTAATGGCACTCCAATGGCAGGAGGCATTTACCTCTGGGCCCAAAAGGTCGATGAAACAGGACCCTTCACACAAACCTTTATAGCTGACTTAACTGCAGACGATTTTGCCTACATTCCCTTCGGAACCTGGGATATCTATTAATAAACCCATCCTCAATCATTCCCAAACTTTTCCAAAATTCCTAAAAAAAGTTAACCAAAACTTTCCCTATTAACCACTAAAATGGTGGTTAGGGGATAAGGGTAATTATTTATAAAAGGGTGTTTATTTGTCTTATCCGTTATAGGCGGTGTTCGAAAAAGCTGTTTATTTATTACAAAAACTTTAGTCAGGTATACACAGTATTTTCTAAAACTAGGCACATTTATTCCGTGAGAGCTTATACCTTGATATAACTGGGTATTTATTTAAATTTCTATCCGTCCTAGTCGATATAGAGTAAACAACGAAAGGAGACTCAATGAAAAATATAATTATTATTTTATGTTTATTTTCTTCTACAATATTTGCAAGTGATAATTTTAACATGAAGTGCTATTACAGCTTATTTGACTACTATGAAAACGATGGCACTGATGAAGAAATGATCCATATCAATATAGGTGATTGGCAAAATCCTATAATTGCATTTTGTCATTTTGATAATCAAACTGATGTGGACTTTGATATTATAGTAGAGTGATTAAAGTTTTCATTTCACAGATAATTTAACAACTAACTTATGAGGAACTATTTTTTTATTGCTCTACTTAATTTGAACCTGGAGCCCGTTCAGTAAAACGGGCTTTTTAAGCTTTTACAGTGGTAAACCCCTGATCTGCACCCGTCTTTGCTTTCACTCTACTATATACGCTCGAGGAATTTTACTCGTAAATTTTAAGGCAATTCAAGCCAATATCTCAGTATCTCTAAACTACTAAATTCAGGTTCATATTTTTTAGAAATCATAAATAGTGAGAATCAAGATAGGGTGCCATAAATATCTGCGGTTGAGGGGGAGAAGGTAACGGTTTAAAATAACCTGTTTTTAGGAGCTTATACTAACTTTACTTGTTTATACTAAAAAACTTTCCTAGTGGATGTCAGGTAATTATTATTATTTTTAGGACAAACTCAAAACAGGAATATATTTATGAAAAATCTCTTGTTCATTATTTCAATTTTATCCTCAGCTCATCTATTGGCAGATCGTGTCCTTGAATCACAAGCCTCAAATACAAATGACTTAGAGATAGGTAAAATAAGTGAAATTGTTGACCCATCAAAAGTATTGCCCACAGCTGATTTAACTATGGAAGAGATTCAAACAGATTATGGAAGGCTAGCCGCTTTGTACGCTCAAAGAGATTCTGTAGCAAAGGGACTACATGCCTTAGGTTATGACGTCTGTATGAAGAGCCGTTTTGCTAGAGTAGAAAATTTGTCGGCCAGATTAATTGCGCGGCAAAAGGGACTTAAGGGTCCTATAAATGTTGAAATCCTATATGATTGTCCTCCTGGTGAAAAATGCGACCCTCCAACAAAGAGAGAACTTTATGGTGATAAAATAATTTTACCGTTGAAAAACAATCGCTTTAAATTTCAAACAGAAATGAAGAAAACCAAGGTTTTAGAAAGGCTTCTCGGGGAGAATAAAGAGAGTGATTCTGACAAAGAAAAACGTGGATTTCACGGCCTTTTCTTTAAGAGAACAAGTTGCATTGAAGGAAGTGGTTTGATGAAGGCCTGTAAGCTTCTCTCCTCGGATCGACCTATAAAGGATGCAAAGCTGAAAAGATTAAAAGCTCTTATAGAAAAAGATCTTGAATTTAAGGAGAACTTTGATGGTGAGAGAGCGTGTCAAATCGCTGACTCTAAGTCTCGCTATATAGAAACTTTAAAAGAGATTAATAAGTCAATTGCTGAGGAAGAAAAGAAAATCATAAAAGAGAAAAAAAGAGGGGGCGCCGACGATAGAGGAGATAGAGTTGATCAAATCGGTAAATGTCAGGGATTCAATGAAGATGGAACGCCTCTCTGTGGTCAGTAATTATTAATTAAAGTGTATTATATTATTTGATCAGGGGCTTCGCTATCTTTCTTACGAGCCACTTTAGTTGATCTGCCAAGGGCTAGTGCAACTCCCATGCGTGGGGATAGGTTTATTGTAAATTGTGATATCTGGGTCTTTTGACTGAAGAGCTAAATCCATGCCAGATCTTTTATAATACCCATCCTCAATCATTCTCATTGATGAGATGTTCGTACTAGAGAGAAAGTCCAAAACCTCATTTAAAAGATTAAAGTTGCTTCGATCAAAAAGGAGTAATAAGATTCACGCAGACCCCTCTTAGGAATTTTTTCTTATATACAAGAGAGTAATTCAGGTAAGAGTACTCTAACTTTACACATTGATCTGTACCCGTCTTTGCTTCCACTGAGTAAATAGAGAACCTTCAAAGTTTGTTCTTCCAATTAGATCGTAATGGTTATCAACAATGTCCTTGTAATGCTTATTCTCAGAAGGGAATAGCTACATCATAGAATTATCTTTACTGATAATTCTATTTCTTCCCATGGCAACGATGCTAGAGATAATCATGACCCATCAATTGAAGAGGACTTTTAAAGTCCACCACGGTAATCACGCTCGTCGGAGTGAATTCTTTTCTGATTTCCCTTAACCTGCCAACAGTCATCGCCACTAAGACGTTTGACACTACAGCTTTTTAAAGAACCATAAGTCCAGAATCTCGACCCATCAGGGCCAAAGCTATTTTTCATATTCTTTGGGGAACCAAGACCAATATGAATGGTTTGGCAACCAATGCCGACTTGCATATTAAAAGGTTTTTCTCTTTTATAAAGCTCACAAAGCCATTTCTGGGCCTTCGCTCTATCGTTTGGTGTAGGAAAATCGAGATCAAAGCCCCTTGCCTGGATATGATCGCTTCTGCCTGCGCCTCCTACTTTCTCGTTGTAACAAGTCGGTCTCCACCAGTTTCTTAAGGTTATACTTTTTGGTCCATAAACATCACCATTGTTTATAACTTCCCTCATCTTAGCCGCTACAAGCCCTTGAACCGCACCGGACATCCACCTACACTGTGGTGGTAATAGTCCATCTGAATAACCGCAAGCCCGAGCGGAGGCAGGTCTATGAGGAGAGATCATCTCAGCGGCAGAAAACTTTGATGGTACTCCAACGTCATTAATATAGTTTTGTAATCCAGCACCGCTTTTAGAATAATCTCGAGGGTCGTCAAGGCTTCCGTCTAAAAGATCCGCCGTTCTCTTTAGGTCTGTAATTTCTTGGTTTGTTAAATCAGGACATTGGGATGAGCCGGCCATTGCCATAAGATCACTTATACTTGAGATCTTTCGGTCTGGTTTGGTTTCAAAAGGTTTTTTGACGGGTCCAATTATGACCAGCTTTTTACTCTTTTTTTTATGACCCTCATCACATTCGGATTTTTGGTAGTAGTCATCTTCCTTTGGAAAGTCGACGACCTGCCGCGGACCATCTAATTTTGAATTTGAACAAGAAGTAAGGAGGAAAGAAAGAGTCAATAGTTTTAGTTTTTTCATCCTATTAGTTTAAACACCAAAAATATTAAATATTAGGGGGTAAAATCTGACTTCTTACTAAAGATAATTTCTTAAAGGCCTTTTAATAAGAAGCGCCCAGGCCGATTTGGCCAAAACTTAATAAACCCATCCTCTTCCTACTAGTATTATTCTCAATTAATAGGAGGGGAATCGATAGATTAATTCAATTGAAAAGCGCTAAATGCTTGTAATATCTACAAGCTATCCTCTACTTGCCCTAATTTGTGTTATTAAACAGTAAAACATTATTCGGAGAGATATCAACATGAAAACGCTAGTACTTATACTGGTTTTAACTAATAATTTTTTTAACTTCTCGGCCCTAGCGTACGAATCACCATCAGCTTACTATAATCCTAACGGTAAACTCTATCGTTATGAATGCGGTGAAAACCTAGCCCTTACTATTAATTATAGTATTAACAAAGCAAATATTTCGTTTAAGGGAAATGTGCTCTCTCGCTGTGAGAACAGAGATGTGGTCGTCAAAGGTGAAATGCTTGACTATGGTGAAGGACGGGCAACAGTAAGCTGTCATGGTGGAGAAGTAGAGCTACTCAACGATTATGATGAGCTTGTATTAAGACCATCTACAAAAATACAAAAAATTTACCAGAGCATGAAAGAATACGAGTATTTCTGTGAAGAGATCTAAATATTCACATTGAATTCTCTATATAAAGGAATATCTATGAAGCCAATTATTGCCCTGACTTTATTAGCATTATGCAAAATTACTCTCGCGGGTTATGTGATAACAAGCCATAAAACTGCAGGGCTTGAATATCCGGAAAACTCTTTAGAAGGCTTTATTCACTCGTTGGACCTAGATGTTGACGCAATTGAATTCGATGTCCACTATACGAAAGATCGTGAAATAGTCCTTACTCATGACCCAGTCTTAGACGACTACAATTGCTTTAAAAAGGGATCAAATAAGAAAGTTATTATCTCTCAAGTTAATCTAGAAGAGATTATTTCTATAACATGCTTCAATGAAAAACTTGAGAAGCAATATAAGATACCTACCCTTGATAGTGTATTGGAAGCCTATGTAAATTCAGGACGTAATGATATCGAGCTTAACTTTGAAATCAAAGTATGGGACGAACTTATTCAAAACTGGCCTCGCTATGCAACACTAGACCGTAGACTTTTCCATATACCAGAAAATGAAATGGCAGAACTGGCTTTAAAGAAAGTTCGCGAATTTAAAATAAAGTCAAAAATTCTATTCACCTCATTCAGTCGTGATCTTCTAATGAACCTTAAAAAGCAACAGTTAGACAAAGAAGATTTTCGCTATGGATTACTATTTAAAGGTAACTACGCTCCTATTCGGTTAGGTCTTTTAGCTAGAATTCTCGGCTATAAATGCTATGAGGCTTGCTGGCTTCCGAACTGGGAAAATACTAAGAATTGGCTTATTAAAAATGAGATAGATGTTTTCTTGCCTCACTTTCCTCAGTTAACCCACTCTCTGTATCGTAAAGGCTTTATTAAGCACTTTCAAAAGTACAAAGATCCTCGCTTTGAGATTTATCCTTGGACCCTTAACACTGAGGAAGAGTGGCTTCAATCAAAAGAATATCAATTTGACGGTATGATCACAGATAAGCCAGTGAAGTTCCTTGATTGGTACACTGTCAATAAATAACACTCGCAAAACTGATAAGATAAGTGACAGTAATCGAGATATTATTGACTATATGGGAGCTTGGACTGGGCTAATTCGTTTTTATAGCTTTTTTTCAATGTCTAAGTTTGTTTTGACGAAGAAGGTATAGCCTGTGGTTATGTCTTGACTGAATTAAAATCATTTTTATTATATCAATAGTTCCCATATTCTCTCCTTGGTTGAAAATAAATTCCTAAGGAGGAAGAAAATGAAGCTAAAAAATCTTACAACTTTATGTGCACTATCTCTTGTGTCTCTTGGTACGCAAGCACGTCTTAATGGCTTTGACACCACATCTGCGACTCAAAAGGCGGATCGTGGATTTGAAGTGAGCGCTCTCGAACTTGAGATGAATGATCGCTATATAAAAGGTGCTGATTTCTCTGCTGATTTTGGTCGTGAAAAATCATCTTTTCACCTCCTACTTAATGGAAATGTTCACCTTCACAAGAGCGGTGGAGAAGTTCTCTTTAAAGTCGGATCTATGGGTCTTGGACTCGATGCGGATCTTTCTTTAGATGTTTACAATGTACTTGCTGCCGATTATACACCAAAGAGAATCGCTGAAGGCGTTGCTATGGGAGAATCTGTCTTTAAATGTAGCGAGCCTACGGCCTGTGAAATGCGTGATGAGCGCGGCACTTTCTGGCTCTTTGATGGCAATAGCACTGAAGGAAGGGGCAACCGTTTTAGCGCTTGGGTTCATGGTGGATCAAAGAGCGAGAGCTTCAATTTTAATGGGGATGTCTTCAATTCACGTGGTGGTTTCACGAAGTCTTTTAGGGAAGCTTTAAAAAAGCAAATTCTTGAAGTTGCTCCGGACACACTTGATTATTTTCAAGTGAGCTCAAGTAGCGCTACAAACCAGAGAAGCTATAGTGCTCACAGGGAAGAGGCGAAAGAGGAGCTAGAAAAAGATTTCGGAAAAACCGAGCTTGAGCGCATGGTGGTGACTAAAATTATAAAAGAGACTAAGGTGTCTTTTGAAGAGCTGGTCAAAAGAGGCTCAAGAAGTGGCTGCACTTACTTCTGTGGAACTTCTGGTCGCTTTGTTCGCGCTACAGTTGAGGCGAAGACAAAGTTCTAAGTCATCTGGGCTTTTAATAAAAAACAAATACCCCGGCCTTCGCCGGGGTTTTTTTTGTATAATTCTCGCAAGCACCTGTTGCGGATAAGGCAAACGGAGCCACTTTCCTAACAGTCATAATCTCCACTATAGGGGTTAACGGGAAAAGCTCTGGTCAATTTTTAGTATTTGGGATGAGGTTGGGAATGATTGAACTCAATGAGTCTTAAAGGGCCTTCTTAATACCATTTAATTTTAAAGACTGATATAATAGAGTCAATAAGATACCTTCTCGGGGTGAAAGTAAATGATTGCAAAAAAAGGTTTGGTTCTTACAGGTGGTGGTGCCAGGGGTGCCTACCAAGCGGGTGCTCTTAGTGGCGTTCTGAAGATATGCCATGAACACAAAATAAAATTCCCTTTTCAATACATTCATGGAATTAGTGCAGGTTCAATCAACTGTGCTTTCCTTTCAAGCCAACTACACCACAAAAACCTCCAAGAAATCGCCAACAATTTTAGGGAGCTTTGGAGTAATTTAAAAACAAGTGATGTCATTAATACCAGCCGGCTGAGTCTCACTCTAAATGGTTTTAAATGGGCAAGAAGTCTTTCTTTAGGAGGTATAAGAGATACAAAGGAATCACTCTTTCTTCTTGATAATCGTCCCCTAAAAGTCTTTTTACAAAAACATATCCAAATGAGTGGGATTAAAAAGTCCATTGATGAAGGTCACTTAAAGTCCATTTCAATGAGTATGACTTCCTATTCAGAAGGACTATCAAGAACATTCTTTCAGGGGTGTGAGAGTATTGATGGCTGGAACCGGGTAAAAAGAGAGGGGGTTCGCATAGATCAACTCTCTCATGCTCACATCATGGCAAGTAGTGCTATTCCACTTCTCTTTCCTCCTGTTAAAATTGGAGACTCTTGGTATGGTGATGGTAGCCTTAGAGACTACACTCCTTTAAGTCCTGCTATAAAGATGGGTGCTCAAAAGCTCCTCGTCATTGGAGTGAGAAAAAGAGAACAACACCTAAACAGTAAAAAAACACCCTCTCCAGCTAAAATACTTGGCACGATCTTAAACGGAATTCTACTCGACGGTCTCGATACTGATATCGAGAGACTCACTAGAATTAATAGCACTATTGCTGAACTTGAAAAAGTCAACGCACATAAGAATGTGCCTTTAAAACAAGTTGAAACTTTAGTTATTGCCCCTTCAAGTATCCTTAGCGAACACGCCACCAATAAGTTTTCACTTCTTCCTAAGACCATCCAGTTTTTTATAAATGGTATTGGTGGCAAAGGTGACTCCAGTGATTTAGTCTCCTACATCCTGTTTGAAGGCGCTTATACAAGAGAGCTCTTTAACCTCGGTTTAGCAGATGCTAAGGAGCAAGAAGAGAAAATTCTGGAGTTTCTAAAGAGTTAAAGTCCAAATTAATACTGAAAAAAACATCTTACTCAGACAGAATTATAACCGCCGCTAACGGCAAAACTTTTCTCCTTACCCCTATAGTAGACATTATGACTAGTAAGGGTGGGGTTTCATTAGTCTTATCCATCCTGTAGTTGTTCCAATTGAATGTGAATGAATAGGAGCTTCCTTTTATTCAAAAGGTTGACGTATTTTCTGTTAGTTCGATTAAATAATTTAAAAGACCAACGGTAACATTATAAATTTTAAAATATTTTGTTTGCAAAATTAAAGTAGAACTGGCCCTTCTTAGTATCGGCATCAAAGAGTTCGGGGCCACAAATATCAATTAATTCTTTAAATAATCTCATCGATTTTTCTTGATCTTCACCATATTCATAGTAAAAGCGAGCGAATAGATAAATCTCCTTAACGGTAATTTCCTTTTCAACTTGGTCTTTGATAAAGTCAAGAACCTGAATTTTCTTTCCTTGGAACTTAAGATATGCACTTAAATTTCTTAAAATACGATTCGCTATATTTTGATAACAGGGCTCTTTTGGCAAAAGAAGCCAAGCCCTTAATAGCAGATCAATCGCTTCTGAAAGTAGAGGCGAACTATTAGTAGCATATCTATCATCCACTGTAGGCATATATTTAGGTTTACTATAACTCCCTTCTCTATATAGTTGATAATTATAGGAAGCTATGCCGTCAGATAATTCTTGCCTTGCCTTATTAGCAAGCTTTTCAGCTTCCTTACACAACTTTTCTGATTTTTTAGTCAATACGGAAAACTCAAAACTGCTCATTATATCATTGCACCTTTTGGTTAAATAGCTTTAACCCCTTCGGCTACGATACGGTATTCAATAGTCGGTTTTTTTACTGCCTCTATTTTTTCTTCTGAAGCCCCAGCATCTTTAAGATAATGCTTAGTATCTTTAATAGACACTTCTTTTCTTATGACCTCTCCTTGAACCCATACCTTTTTTCCAATTAGGGAAATTGGGACAAAGAAGCTATAGTCTTTAAATTTTACTCGAAATGTTTTGTCTGTTCCTTGAAGAGTCATCCAGCAGCCCTTTGCTTCACAGACCTTTTCCACCTTTGCTTCCATTACAATTTTTTTTCCCTTGTAGGTTGAAAAATCTTTAATTACAGAATCAAGAGCAACGACTTCACTGGCTTCTATTTCTTCACCATAAAAAGGGGCTTCTTTGACTGTGCTTTTTGCAAAAGAATGCCCTCCAATAAAGAAGGAAAGACAAGCAAGAAGAAGCAGAGATTTTGTATTGATAGTTTTCATAAAGAAATTCTAGATAAAGAGGTGGCCAATATCAAGGCATCTTAACTCCCCAATACAATGATCACTGTTTTGCAACTAGTCAAAAATAAAGACCAGTTAGATTGAACTTCCTAATTTACCGAATTCACTCCAAGATCACTGGGAACTTTATAGCTGTGTGGCTTTAAAGCCTCCAACAACGTCTCTTGCAAAACCATTTTCCTTGGCGTCAACAAGGTAATCAACAACCATAGTCCGTAAATATCACGATCTTCAGGTAAATTATATAAAACTGTTCGACAACTGTATTCAATAAACAAACCTCTTGTTTCATTTGTACGGCCAGTAGTTATTTGGTTGTAACCTGAAAACAATAAAGTCAGCGAAACTCTTAAATTTAGAGCGATAGAAACCTAATCAATAGAAAAATCAGCACTGGCCGTGAAGCTGAGAACAGTCGTACTTGTCATCCCTACTGGATCGTAAGAACTTGATACTTCATAAAAGGCCCAGCCAATGAGCTCAGTCGTTGATTTGTATCCATAGTAAATAGGGATGGCCATTTTTAAGTTAAAGCCACCAGTTCCACCGGAACCACGAAGAAGAACTTCTTCTTCTCTTTCTATGGCGCCCTTAACCTGATCGATAGCGCTATCAGCAAATCCAACGTCGAAGCTTTTCATCGTTTTAGTGAAGTCAGCTGATTCATCAGCAGCAAGTTTCGTGATGCTATCGAGAATATTTTTACTTGTAAGTTCGTCACCATCTCCCTCAAACTGAAAAGTCTGTCCAGCAGCGAAAAGAGAAAAGGATAAAAAAAAGCAAAGCATAGCGATTTGTTGTTTCATTCTGGAAGCTCCTATTAGGTTGATCATAGGTTTACCAATTAGTGAGAATAAGTAGAGAAAATACTCGGGAAACAAGTAATTTTTTTAGGGTATATATGTAAAAGGGTAGGAGGCACTTTTTAAAAGACCGCTTCAATTGATTATTTTGCACCTTCTGCTTCACAATTGTATGCTTCGTTACCAAACTCTAGAGCAGACTGATCCACATCATAAGACGCTAAAAAGGTCTTCTTTCCGAGGATCGTTTTTTTCCAAATCTTTAAAGTTGCCTTTGCGGTCACACTCTCTAGGGCACCGGGTATGTAGCCCTCATTTGTTGGGATGAGGAGATTGAAGAAATTTAGAGGTTCATCTTTGAGACTTAACTCAAAGATTAGGTTTTTATCAGCACCCGTTATTTTGAGTTGGGTACAGTTATTTGATTCTATTTTATAATGAGAGCGTTTATTGAGAGGGGACACTCTTATCACCCCAACGGGCGTTCTTATCGCTAGTAGAAAGGCGGGAATATCAAGACCAAGAAGCTTTATTTTACCACCAGCTCCAGAGATATAAACCTGTTGCTCTTTGTCCATAACATCTAGCCAATACCAGTAATGGGGAAAAACCTTACCCCAATTTTTTTCGTGGTGAAAGGTAGCTGTGCTCTCTAAATCAAGGGCGTGTTTTGGTGATTCAATTGTATAATGAGCTTTTCCACCCATATCATTTACATGCCAGTGGGTGGGGAAAACTTTAAAGCGAGCGGCCATTCCTGCAGGAGTGGATACTCCACTGACTCTTTTTGCTGGCCATGGGATTCTGTCTTCTTTAGACCAGATTGAAGTGACATGGGTTCCTTCTATCTTGATGTCTAGTTCTCTATTATTCACATGACCTATATTGGGAATGAATAATTCATAGTCGAGATCATCACTACTGCTTAGGTAGACTTCATCAATCTTTTTTTGATGGAGTATGGGGGACTTACCGTCTTTTTTGATAATAATAGAGACGTAGCCGTTCTTAATCCCTGGTTTTGTCACCCCACGGGTGTTATAGGCCGTGGTGATAACAACCACAGAGGTTTTATTTTTCCGATCAATAAGACGATGGTACCAACCCTCGAAAAAATTATCTCTATCATCTGGCCACTGGATATTCATGAAGCTTTTTTGCTCGCCTAAATTGTGTTGTAAGAAGTTAGCTTCAAGTGGAGAGCCCAAAACGAATAAGATAATGGTGACAACTATGCAATTCAGTTTTTTCATTTGGATTTAGTTCTATAGAGCGAAGTTCATGAGGATTCTACACAATAAACAACTGAATTCGATAGGTTATAAGTTTTACATGTAATAATTATAGGTCACGAATATGGGTTAGAAAGGAAGTATGAAATTTTTGTTACTATCTTTTCTTAAAATACCCATCCTCAATCATTCCCAAACTCATCTTAATTTCCTAAAAAAAATTAACCAAAACTTTCCTATTACCCTCTGTAAACCAGGTTGAACTAATGGGGTCTATGGTTTTTCATAAGGAATAAGGATACCCTATGAGGCTGGAAAAAAGTTTCAATCGTAGCTCTGTGGTAAATTATTGCAAAATTTTGGGTAGCACCTCAATATGAATTTCTATTAATCCATAGATAACGTTTATAATAAATTTGGATGAGTCACTAGAGTGCAAAGGCCATGGCCCTATTCTATCAAAAGGTTTATGATAAAATATTTAACAAAGAAAATGATTTTTTAAGAATTAATTGGAATATAGATCGGAGATAATAAATGAGTGTGTTATACAAGATTATATTTATCTTTCTACCCGCGGGATTACTACTGGGTTTTATGGTGATGACTATTTTCTATTATTGTGCCCCCTTAACGGTAAGCTACTACTTTAATAGTGTGGACCATAATCCTACTCACAATGAAAATTATAGTGGAATGGCCATCCCACTTTATTACTTTGTATTATTTTTGATTTTAAATTTTTATGGAAAATGGGGCCTTATTAAAACAGGAGTCTTCTCCTACATATTTACCATTACCATTTTTTTAATCTGTCTCTTCGGAAGCTTTTCTGCTAGTTTTAATCTTCATCATTCAAATAGAGTAAATGGATTAAATGCTATTATTCTAATGCCAATAGAACTCTATGAAAAATTGGTAATGTCCCTTACTACTTCAATTCGTGTTGAGCACTATAAAAGCTACATATATATACCAAATTTACCAATCTCCAGGTCATTGGCCAAAGCGATAGAAGAAGTCAAAGCAGCTGCTGACAGAGAATCATCCCCAGAAAAAAAACAAGGTCTGATCGCGGCCTATGAATTTGGATTAGAAAAATTGAACCAGAAATAAAAAGTTTCAACACCTTTATGACAAAGAACTCGAAGATTCTTAGGATTGAGCCCGATAGATGTTATTATTCTGTCAATAAGAAGAAGCTAATCATAAGCCATTTCTTTAATAAACTCATCCTAAACCCATCCCAAATTTCTAAAAAAATTAACCAAAAAATTCCCCATTCCTCTCTATAGTAAAGCTTAGGGGAGAGTTGTAATTTACGAAAAAAGAATGTTTATTGTTCTTATCTTTTTTTGTGCTTTTCATTCTCCTCAGACGGTACCTCTGTTTGAGGCCTTATCGACGCCAAAGGGGTTTATGCTGTTTAAAAAAGCCTTCATCCCTTTTGCTTTCTTTTGATCCTTTACATAAAGAAATGGGAGTGAGGTGCTTAATTAGATGAGAAGTGTTAAAAAGGTTTTAACTTCTCAGAAAATTAAAATATGGTTCCTCTAACATGCCAATGAGGTATTGATACTCCTCACCACCTTCATCAGTTGAGTACTTCACAATGAGGTCCTCTATATCCTTTTTGAGATTTTCCATCTGCTCAGGCCGACAGTAAAAACTCCCTCTACCATAGAGTCCTTTATACTTTCCTTTAAGTCGGTATTCTTCAAGTCTGGAGAAGAAGACCTCTTCAAACCGAGTATTTGATAGACTCGCCAAAGCCTTTCCCTCTATTCGTGGGAAACCCTCATACTTGCCTCTAATGACTTTCTCATCCCTTTTAAGAATTCCAATTTTAATTAGATCCTTTAAATTTTTCTCGCCTATTTTTCGAGAAACTTTCATTTTTGTAAGTACCTCTTGAAAGTTAAATTGGTGCCGTTCCAAAGACAAATAAAAGAAATAACTATTGTGATTTTCCAAAAAGTAATCTTCTTCCTTCTGGGTGAATTGTTTAAAGGGGACCTCTACTTCAGCTTTTTTCATTAATTCAGAGAACGAAATTTTGCAAAGATCACAAATATTGATAAGTCGATCAAGCTTTATATCATTTCCGTTTAAAAGCTTCTTTATACCACTCTCACTCATCTCTAGTTTATCAGCTATATCCTTATAGGTGATTTTTAATACAGAAAGTTCTTTCTTTAATGTTTTAAGAATATGATCAACTTCGATTTTCACAATAAACTCCTTTAGTTTTTTCTCAATACTGTTTTAACAAAAGAGACTATTTGTTGCAAAAACGAGATAGTTTCCCACAAAAGCACCCGAAAAAGGTACTTTTGAAATGTGGTATCTTATATTTAAATAAGCTTAATTAGTATTATTAGCTGTTACGATTTAAGTACTCTTGCATGAGTTCTTTTATCTTTGAGGTATAGGGTCTTTTTTCAAGCTCGCACTTTAGTTTAAAAGCATTTAAGAGAGCAGGATCAATCTTGATTGATATCAGTTTGGCTTTTTCAACTTTTCTTGCCTTATTTAGCTCTCTCATGGCTTCTAGCCATTCGATTTGTTTGGTTGCATCTTTCATTTTGTTAGCTCTTCGATATCGAGTAGGTCTTTTTTTCGACCTGATTTTTTTTTCATTTTTATAAGATCATCTTTTGAGATTACTTTTATATCTAGTTGGCCAACACGAAATTTCTCTGACTTAAAGTCACTTACATCGTGGGTGATTAATATATCGACTTGTTCAGTTGGATCATTCTCGCTATAGAAATTCCAAGCCATTAGGTTTTTATTTTTTATGTATTCATCTCTAAAATTAAATATAGAAACAGCATCTATGGGAAGTCTCGAAATCATACCCATTTCATTGAGTATAATTTCAATTTTCCTTAAATTAGAGAGAGTGAACTTTATAACTAGATCAATATCTACGGTATTTCGGGAATACCCATGAAAATTAACAGCATAACCACCAACTATCATGTAGTTGATTTTATCATTTTTTAGAGCTTGTATTAGTTTCTTTAGCATTATGATTGGAGTATATACCGGTATATCCTTTGATGCAAGTAGGTTGGTTTATTTTGTAAATTATTATATTTTGTAATTAATAAACCCATCCTCAATCATTCCCAAACTCCTCCCAAATTCCTAAAAAAATTATCCAAAATTTTACCCACAGCCTCCTATAATAAAGCTTGTGACTGGTAGGAAAGGGCCTTCCTTTGTTTTATCCGACTCTTATCATTCTAATATAGTAAGGAGAGCTACTCTTTTTTTGATGATTTATAATAGATTTAAAGATTGTAACCGATTCCTAGCCCTATTCGACTTACATTAAGGTCACCTGGGCCGGTCATGGAGTGTTGTTTGTAAAGAACATGAAAGTAGTACTTTTTATTAATAGAGGCATTTATATAGATTAAGTACTTGATGCCTGAAAAGACTTCCTCAATTTCTTCTGCTGTTGTGTAGCTTAACCTCTGAGAACTTAAGACTGGAGAGATAGAGAATCGTAAAAGGAGTCTTTTTTTTTCAAATGGAATAACTTTATCAATACCAAAAGTCGCAAAGCTCATGCGATTCTCATCTAAAAAGATCTCAGAAGTTGATCTAATGTCATTGATATTAAAGGTTGTGAAGCGCTCAAAATCAATACCTGTAAAGAAATTCCAATTATTGCCAAACTTTCTCGAAAGGTAAGCGTTGCCACCAATTTCTGGGCGAATGGCAATATCTGATCCTCCAAGGCTACTTGAGGCAGAGGTTAGGTACGAAGCATATAGAGAACCACTAAGAGAATAGTTATCACCAAGCCTGTATCCCGTAGAAACTCCAAGGGACAGGGGGGAGTTTTGTTGAAAGCTAATATTAATTTCTCTCTGAGTCTGAGTGAAACGACCATAAGAGGCCATATAGAAGACACTTGTATTCCATGGAGACGGAGCTTTTCTTTTACTCTCTTCTAGGCGCCTTTTTTTGAGAGCTAGGTAAGCTTTAAACTTTTTGGCGCTAACCATTCCTTTAGGTAAATAAAGGTCGATTTCAACACCTGCATCTAAGTCATTCCAATCGTCGACATGACTATTTCTTTCTTTATTAATTTCAAAGATAAGACTATCTCTTTTTAGACGACTGCCAGGCTTGAGAAACTTACTTAGTATTTGAGGAAGGTTTCTTTCGTCGGTGATTTGATAACGTATTCGACCTATTTGCATTGGAGCAGAAAAAGAATGTCCACCCCATATGGTGAGGAATAGAAAAATAAAGAATCGTCTCATCAGTTTAGTGTAGTTCACTTATGCCGATGTTTAAAGCGTTTAACTATGGAAAGTCGAGTAGGATGATTATGTTAAAAAGCAAAGAATACAAGTTCAAGTACTGCTTAAAATACCCATCTTTAATCATTCCCAAATTCCTAAAAATAAATTAACCAAAACTTTCCCCATTGCCCCCTATAATAAAGCTTGTGACTGGTAGGAAAGGGGACTTCATTTGTCTTTTCCGTGTCTTTGGCCTAAGAGGATTATGGCCATAATTAACAATTAAGGATTGAACCTGGTGAGCGTTAGTGCCGGAAGTTCTTCAATCCGCACTTTGAACTGACACTATTTTTACCGTTTTCTGTTCTGTTAACATTCAAATCGACCTCGGCCTTTAGAACGTCTATAAACTTCAAAACAAATAACGACTATCCCATTAGATATTTTCTTAATTTTAGGGAGATATCCTACTTTTTGGGCCATATTTGAATCAAACTTCTTCTATGGCACCTCCTAACTGCCTGAATTTAAATGGGCGCCTATTCAAGATGAGATAATAAGTAACCGAAAAGATTACGAAGACATAGAACTTTGGAGTTCTTTATACAAATTTATCTTTCAAAGAAGATTCACTGCTATTTTCTTTCCTTCCTTTTGTTAGGAAGCTCTTTGTTATTTTCAAGTTGTCATCAATCCAAAATTAAAATCGATGGTATCGATAAGTCTATTAAAAACCCCGCCAAAACAAATCCTACTGCTCCGACTGTCAAAGTATCTGTAACTAACGTTGATATTATTTCAAATCAACTTGTTATTACGGGCTCTAACTTAGAGACGGCAACGAGTGTACGGGTGACAGGACCAAGTGGGTTTGATGAAAGCTTTGCTATTGAATCCCAGTCTTCAACAAGTCTTGTGGCCAATGGCTTAAATAATATTCTGATGGCCGTTAATGGTGTCTTTAGTTTGATCGTCTCGAACGCAGAAGGCGCTTCTACTTATACTATTACTTTTGATCTTCAAGACGGTCAGGTCACTGCTGCTAAATTAAGTGACATGGGTGCCGTTGCTGGTGAAGTGCTTACTTACGATGGCACCAATTGGGGCCCGGCTCCGTTAACGGGTTTAAGTTACAAAGGTACTTTTGATGCGACAGCAGGAGATCAAAGAACGGTCGCCGAAGCAGCAGGCCATTACTATATTGTCAGCACCCCAGGAACAAATGATCCTGATGGAACAAGTAACGGTAATACTTTCTCATCAGGAGATTGGGCAGTTTTCAACGGTGCGACTTCCTCTTGGGATGTTGTGATTGGTTCTAACAACGTCGTAAGCGTGGCGGGAAAAACGGGAGCGGTCACTCTTACTTGGGGTGATATTACAAAAACCGGAAGTCTTCTCAGTGATATTGCAAATGTAAATGTAATAGGCCGAGTGGATGGAGATATCCTCGTTTGGGATAATGCTGGCAGTGAATGGATTGTGCAACCACAACCAACAGACACCAACACTAATGCGGGCCCCCTCTGTAATGCAGGTGAGTATCTCGATGGAGACGGTACTTGTAAAACAGTCCCCGTCGATACAAATACTAATGCGGCAACACTTTGTAGCGCAGGCGAGTATCTGGATGGAGATGGTACTTGTAAGACAGCTGCAGCAACAGACACCAACGCTGGAACACTTTGTTCTGCAGGTGAGTATCTCGATGGAGATGGAACCTGTAAGACAATTCCTACTTCGACAACGAGCTTAGGTGTTGATGCTATAACTAGTGGAGCAGGACTTTACTTTGGTTATCAACCTAATGGTGGTGCTTGTACAAACGGCCAAGTACTAGAGTGGAATGGAGCACAGGGCTGGGTCTGTGGCACGAAAACAGTAAACACAACACTGACACTTGATACAACCAACACTCTTGGCACAAGCGACACCGTTGTTCCTTCTCAGAATGCAGTGAAAACTTATGTCGATAGTGCGACTGGTGCTTTGAACTCTTCTCAATGGACAACAACGGGCTCTGATGTTTATTACAACACTGGAGCTGTAGGAATTGGGGTAACTGCTCCTAATTCTCAACTCCAAGTGAGTGCGACCTCTGGAAACCTATTTAATCTCGATGCCAATACTGTAAGCCGCTTTAATGTCGGTTTTGGTGGTGATACGACGATATTTGCTAATAACGGAGGAGCCGCCTTAAGTATAACCAATAATAGTGGAACGGGTGATCTCCTCGTTGTCGAGACGAGTAAGTTTGTCATTGAAGCTGATGGTGATGTTGGAATTGGGACGGCAACTCCCTCACGTAAACTAGATATTCGCGATGGAACGAACATCTATGGCTTTTCTAATGATGGTGGTAACAATCATTCGTTGATGATTATTGGTGAAAACACAAATAATACGGGTCGATCGACACTTGTTTTAAATGGTGACGATGGTGATTATCAAAATCAAGATTATGCCAACCTTACTCACTATGGTGCTACCGGAAATTTAGAGATCAAGGCAAATGTAAACGGTGGTGATGGTACTGGGAATATCTTGATCATACCTCAAGGAAATGTGGGGATAGGAACAAGCAATCCCTCTGTTCGCCTTCATATTGCAGATACGGCCTCAGATAATGTGGCCTTGAGATTTCAGGATGATGATAAAAACTGGTTTATGTCCTCTAGCACTAATGAAGGCTTTGGCTTTTATGAGGATTCAACAGGAACGACACCTCCGCTATTTATGGAGGTTGGTGGTAATGTCGGAATTGGTATAACCAACCCTACTCAAAAATTAACTGTTGCAGGTAACATCAATGTCACCACAGGAAACGATATTTGTATTGATGGTTCTGGATGTTTATCTGCTGCTGTTTCCGGTAGTGGAGAAACTAATACCGCTGCTAACTTAGGGGCCGGTTCTCAAATTTTTAAAGACAAGACAACGACTCAACTTAACTTTAGATCTCTTACTTCAAGTGATTCTTCACTAACTCTCACTCAAAACACTGATGATATTAATTTGGCAGTGAACTCTGTTGGAGTTGATCTTATTGCTAACGGTGCTGGTCTTTATTTTGGGTATCAACCGAATAATGTCGCTTGTGCAGATACGGAAGTTTTAGAATGGGATAACACGAACTCTCGTTGGGTTTGTGGAGCTAAAACGACGGATACTAATACCAATGCAGGAACACTTTGTTCTGCTGGTGAGTATCTTGATGGAGATGGTACTTGTAAAACAGCGGCAACAGATACTGGAGATATTCTCGATGGAGGAAACACTACGGGAGCGCCAATAACTATTGGTACTAATGATAATCAAGCTATAAATATTGAAACGAACAACCTGACTAGACTTTCCATTGATAATGTAAAACTACAAAGTGAAACTGCAGGCTCCTATAGACTAACACATGCGGGAATAACGGCAGCGAGCCCTTCTTATTCATTTAGTAATGATCTTGATACAGGGATTTACAGCTCTGGTTCAAATACTTTGGAGTTCTCCACGAATGCTCTTGAGAGAATGAGGGTGACTGCAGCTGGTCGTGTTGGCGTGAGTACTGGTAGTCCTGAAGCTCAGTTAGACCTTGGCTCTGACGTCTCTATTCTAACGGGAAATCCAGAAGATCAGCAGCGCTTTATTTTCTGGAATCAAGGGAACTCCCATATGGGTCTTGGAGTTGATATGACTGGGGCCAGCTATGAAACAAACCTCTATGGTATTGCTCACGACGGAACAGCTGGTCAAATCGACTTTGGTTTTCTCTCTAATGATGGCCTTTGGACATACAGCTCGGCCATGACAGTAAAAGAAAATGGAAACGTAGGAATCGGTGTCGCACCTGCTGCAACTCACAGACTACATATAGAAGGAAGTAACCCGTATCTTCTTAAACTATCCCGGGAAACTGCGGCCAATCAACCATCACTTCTATTGTTTGCAAATGGCGATGGCGAAAGGTGGCACCTTGGCTCTCAGGGAGATGGTTCTTTTCAAATAACTGAGACAGGTGTGGCGACTCAACTTAATATTGAGCAAGGTGGAAATGTCGGGATTGGTACTACGGCCCCAACTCAAAAACTTACCGTTGCTGGTAACATCAATGTCACCACAGGCAACGACATCTGTATTGATGGTTCCGGGTGTTTATCTGCTGCTGTTTCTGGTGGTGGAGAGACGAACACCGCTGCTAACACAGGGGCTGGTTCTCAAGTTTTTAAAGACAAGACAACGACTCAACTTAACTTTAGATCTCTTGCCTCAAGTGATTCTTCTATAACCCTTACTCAAAACACTGATGATATTAATTTGGCCGTGAACTCTGTTGATGTTGATCTTATTGCTAACGGTGCCGGTCTTTATTTTGATTACCGACCAAATAATGTTGCCTGCACTGAGGATCAAGTCCTTCAGTATGATGCCACCAACTTCCGTTGGGAGTGTGGAGCAAAAACCGTTGATACGGATACAACTTATAGTGCGGGTAATGGTATTGATGCCACTTCAATGGCAGGCGGAACAGTCGGCATAGATTTAGTGGCCAACACTGCTCTCTCTTTTTCTGTAGGTGCCCTTGATAGTGAGTGGAAAGTAAATGGTTCGGATATTTACTATTCAGGTGGAAGTATAGGATTTGGTACTTCAACTCCTTCTGGAGGTGAGACCGGGACTGGTAGCCGTTATTTAGAATTGACCTCAGGAAACGGCTCAGCAGAAATGAATATAAACCACACTGGAAATTCGACTGGTCATAGAGCGGCACTTTCTTTTTCTTCAGGTGGTACTCGCGTTGGTTTTATTCGAACTGAGAAGTCCACCACATCTGCTATTGATGCAGACTTGGCGTTTGGTACTTATGATGGAACTACTCTTTCTGAAAAAATGCGTATTGAACAAACGGGTCACGTTGGTATTGGGATCACAAATCCTCGCTCTATCCTCCATGTAAGAGAAACAAACGCAAAACCAAATTTTACAGCTGCCAATAATGGTGATGGCACCCTCTCTCAGGGAATGTACGGTCTTGAGCTCCTCTTGGATGGTAATCAGACCTCTGGTTCTCAACGTTATGGTATGGGTATTAAGTTTATGGCAGGGGATAATAACTTAACAACAGAGAGCGAAAAGTTTGTCGCCGGTATCTTTCCTGCTGCAACAGAGAGTTATTTCGATGATACACACGGTGGCACCGCGCTTGAATTTTATGTGACGGAAAATACTCCCGGTATTAATAATGTTCCCAACCTCTCCATGATCATTAATCAAGACGGAAATGTGGGGATAGGTAATACAACTTCACCAAATGAAAAGTTAACCATACAAGGAAACCTTGCTTTAAAAGAGGGGGCAGCTCCCACTCCAACAAGTACTTACGGTAAGCTCTTTGTAAAGTCTTCGGACTCCAAACTCTATTTCCTGGACGATGCAGGAACAGAGCACGACCTATTAAGCCCAAGTGGTGCAAGCGTTACAGGAATTAGCTCTTCTGCTGATGCAACAGCAATCACAATTGATGCTAGCGAAAGGGTGGGAATAAATACCCCAAGTCCTAGTGAGTCTTTAGAAGTGACTGGCACTATAAAAGCAACAGCTGGTACGGTTTGGTCCTCTAATGGTTCAACAGGTACCTCGCGAGGGCTTATTCTTGAAAACTACGATAATACCGCAAACCAAAATGGTGTTGATTTAGCCGCGAAGCTTGGGGGCACAGAATTCCAAGCATTTTCTTGGACTCAGGACACCGCCTGGACATCAGCTTCCACCGACGCTGATAAGGACGCCTCATTAAGCTTTGGAGTTCTTAAAGATAATGTTGCGACTAACCCAATGAGCCTCACAAGTGATGGTCTCCTTGGTATTGGTACGTCTACTCCAGCTTCACACCTTCACGTTGTTGATACAAGTGGTGATACTGGAGAAGTGGTTACTTTCGAAAAAGATAGAAGTGGTAATGCTGTTTACGGTATTTTAGATCTAAAGAGAACAAGCTCTGGCTCACCAGATGCAGGATTTGGAACTAGTATCAGCTTTACCTTGCAACGTGGAGCTTCCTCATACTCTGAGACGGGTCTTATTAGTAGCTTTTGGGAAGAGAACCCGAACCTTGCGCCCGGAAGAGATTCTGCCATGACATTTAACACAGCATTGGATGGTGCATCTACTGAAAAAGTTCGCATAACAAGTGAAGGCAATGTCGGGATTGGCACAACAGCTCCCGAAGGGATAATTCATGCCTCTACCGTTGGTGCTGGTAATCAGATAATTGCTGAACATGATGATACAGGGGGCAACACAGCGATTTACTCAGAATTTCAAACTCGTGCTGCTGGCACAAAGAAATGGTCAGTTGGTAGTATTGGTGATTCTCACACCTCTGCTTCTATCAAAAATAGGTTCTATATCTATCAATACACTGATCAAAATGATGCTGCTGTCGATTTGCATCGGCTTGTGATCGACGATGGGGGCAATGTTGGTATTGGGACTTCCAATCCCTCTGTGGAATTAGATGTAAAGAAAACTGTCGTTGGTGGTAAAACTACAATAAAGGTTGATAATCCAGACACTTCTGGTGGCTCGATGGCAGAATTAAATGCAACAGGTGGGTCTTCTTACCTAGTTCACCAAGCCTATGGTGGTGGGTATGCATATAGTATCTCAAATGCGGCAAATGGCTACACCCTTGGAACCTATGCAGCGTCCCCTGTAATCTTATCCTCTAATAGCACTGAAAGAATGCGAATTGATTCTTCTGGAAATGTAGGTATTGGCACGAATGTACCAAGAAGAAAGCTGCAAATTACAGCTGGAGGCGCAACTGGAGCCTCATTTCACGCCGATGGATTTTCATCTTCTATTAATACCGACATTTCAAGTTTAATGACAGGTTCTGATTTTGGTAGTTTTATTGAAGGTGGTGACAATGGTCAACTCGTCTTCGCAGTAAAAGATAATGATGCTAATGATGGTTTTACTTTTATTAGCGGTAACGGAAACTACATGAGTGATACAACTTATGACAAGGCATTGATGAAAATATTGTCAACTGGTAATGTCGGGATTGGAACGACGGTTCCTGATCAAAAATTAAGTGTAAACGGTAATGCTTCCAAAACTGGTGGGACGGCTTGGGCAGTTTTCTCCGATGCACGCTTAAAAACTGTCACAAGAAAATTTGATCGTGGTCTTGCCTCTCTAAGGGGACTTGACCCTGTCTTCTTTCATTACAATGAAGATAACCCTCTCGGAATAAAAGACACTGAAGAGCAAGTGGGCTTTGTCGCTCAAGAAGTGGAGAAGGTCGTGCCAGAGGCCGTTACTATGATGGACAGTGGTTATCTTCAACTTCAAAGTGATGCTATTTTTTGGACCATGCTTAATTCGATTAAGGAACTTGATCTGCTCTTTGGTGATCAAGTGAATGAGAATGTGGCGATGCTTGAGAGATTTAAAGGTATTGAAGCGAAAGTAGAAGAAAACTCTCGCGAGATCGCATCATTGAAAGAAGAAAATACCGCTCTTAAAGAAAAAGTAGAAATTCTTGAAGAGCGCCTTAGATTAATTGAAAAAGCGATTCTTAAAAAAGATTAATTAGAGTTTATGGCCAAAACCCATCCCGACTCTACTAACACTAAAGTCACTAGGACCTGTCATTGAGTGCTGCTTATAAAGAACATGGAAGTAGCACTTCTCGTTAATCGAAGTCTTAATATAAATTAAATATTTATATCCAGAGAAGGCCTCGTTGAGCTCCTCTCCAGTGGTATAGTTTAGCCTTTGAGAGCTCAAGATAGGGGAGACTGAAAAACGCAAGAGAATTTCTCTTTCAGCCGTGATGAAGACCTTAAAATACCCATCCTCAATCATTCCTAAACTCAACCCAAATGCCTAAAAAAAATTAACCAAAACTTTCCCCATTTTAATTTTAATCTCTTCGGAGTGATTCATATTTAGGCTCGAGATTAACCCTTACGGGTTTCTTTGTTTTTAGAGTATTTTCATCTCTAATTTCATACTGACTAAAAAATGAAAAAATTCAAGTTTTTAGCCACAACTACTATCAATTCTAGCCACTTAGAATCGCTCTTTATGGCACGAAGCTTGCTAAAATTAAAGTATTAAATATCATTTTGAAACTGCTCCAAGGGGATTGCATGAAAAGCTTTAAAGGTTATTTGACTTTCACAATGCTGCTTTTATTTTTAGTTCTACCAACTAGAGCCTTTGCTATGCAAATTTTTGTAAAAACATTAACAGGAAAAACGATAACATTGGAAGTTGAGGCATCAGATACAATCGAGAATGTTAAAACAAAAGTCCAAGATAAAGAGGGAATCCCACCTGATCAGCAAAACTTAGTTTTTGCCGGAGAAGTTCTCGAAGATGGCAGAACCCTGAGTGATTATAATATTCAAAAAGAATCAACCCTTCATCTCGTCCTTAGAACCAGAGGAGATGTTGACTCTGACAACGATGGTGTTTTAGACAATGATGATCTTTGTTCAGAGACCCCACAAGATGTTTATATTGATCAAGAAGGATGCAGTGGTTTACAAGTTGTAATAATGTCATGTGACAGAGATGAAAATGATTTTAAAAACCATGGGCAGTTTGTAAGTTGTGTATCAAAGGTTTCAAAAGAGGTTCTTCAAGAAAGGCTAATCTCTCAACAAGAAAGAAACGAAATAATGAGAGCAGCCGCGCGCAGTAAACTTTACTTACAGTAAGCGAGGCAAGCAGTTCCAAAATCGTCTATTCGCCCACACCATTTAATTCTAATCTTCTTCGGAAGTTTATTATAATCAGGCCTAGATTTAACCCATCTAGGCTTTTTTATTCCTAAATACTCATAAAATACTTAATGGTAATATTATACCAATATATGGGGGCGTATTTTTGGGGAGGAGGTCAGTAGAAGGTATTTTGTTAAGTTTTTAGACACTTTGTTAAGTGGGGATGAACTATTTTCTATTCTTAAAAGTTTTTCTTAAATACATGTTAATTTATCTATGCTGTTGCCACGACATGCATTGATTATAAAATATGTGGAGTGATCTTATGATTAAAGTAATGCTGGGGCTGATGTTATTTACAAGTTTAACTGTAGCAACTTATGCTAATGTTGCCAGGACTGTTATTGTCTATTCAGATACTTTCCTTAAATCTTATGATCAACCTCATGATGGCATGAGCGTTACAATGCGAGAAATAAATAAATTAAACACATCACTCAAAGTTCAAGGCGCAGATATTTCCTTTGATGTCGTCGGCCATGAACATGTAAGACTTAGTCGTGCATCATCTCCTTCGGACTTCTGTTTAGGATTCGTTGGTGATGAACATTTGATGATTAAAGCTAATACTAAGTTCGCAAGATTAAATGAATTTAGACATAAGTATCGTGCTGATGTTGTTATTCTGATGACGGCCTTTAATAATGAATATTTTAGATCTGATGAAAATTACGGAATAGCCTGCGATCCACTTCATAACGGAAGTTTTCTCTCTTATATAAATTCTGATCCATCATATCTGATTATTGATAAGCTTGGTTTAGAGACTCTTACTTTAGTTCATGAGGCCGGTCACTTTTTAGGCTTAGAGCATTATTATGTGAGATTAGATGATGGTGCTGCAAGTTTAATGGTAGGCAATGGAAATGGAGAGAACCTTGAGAGAGTAAACATTTGGTCAGATAATAGCCACTCAATCTTCGAGACGAATGGAAGTTTTGTCACTATACCTGAAATTCTATCTGATATAGATATGATAAATAAAAATGCTAAAGCAGCTTCTTTTGCCTATGAGAGATGGCTAGAGCGACAGGCCTTATAGCCATCTTTTCAAGTTAACTTTCTTCTTAAGTTGGGTGGCAATGTGTTCAGCAATGACAGCGCCAAAAAAAACGGCGCTGACAAGCATGTAATCAGTTTCCATGGTTTAGGTGTAACGGAAATTAGCGAAAAATGCGATAAACGACCCTACCGTTCTCCTGACTAATCATTCTCATTGTTGACCCACCTACTGCCTGGCTTTGCATTCTTTCGAGAATGGCCGGAGAAAACCCCGTGGTGTTACCGTTTACAAGAAAGTCCACTGTAATATCAATTGCATTCTCACCATCTACTGGAGTGGAAGAAACAACAGCTGCTTGTTGAGCGACTTGATACATAAGGTTTAGGGCCGCATTATTGGCATTGTCATCAATAAAACTATCGCCAACCAAGCGATCAATTCTCTCCTCAGCATCAATCACTTGGCTATAATGATAAGTCGCTGGAGGACTTCTTAATTCTGGTAAGGGAGAGACTTCAATAGTAGGTACAGGCGCTGCCAATTGAACGTCCTCTAATGTGATAGTTGGCGGACCCGCCCTTTCTGCACGCTCTCTCATAACACGTATCCCTTCGGCAGTAGGTGTTATGACATCTGCAAGACTAACTTCTCTAACCTCTGGTACAGGTGTAAGAGTGATAAGAGTTGTTCCTCTACCACCAGAGAGTACAGTTTGTTCAACTTGATAGCCCTCATAGGAGCTTCCGAGAAGGTCTTCATTCAATCTCGTGGAAGCTGTTAATCTAATGACTCCTGATCCATCCCTTTCAATACGGGTTAGGTCACTGTCTGATTGACCGAGACTATCGGTAATCGCGGTAATATGCCCTCTTTCTTCTGTTGTTAATATTTGACCCGAGCGATGAGCAATGGCCTGTACTCGAGCATCTGGTGGTGTATTAGTCACTCGATAGCCGCCATTTTCTTCAATTAGCCCAGAAGGATCTCTTGGTCCAGGGGCATTGTTAATGACGGCCATTAGGTCAGTTGCATTGGCCGCAATTTGAGTTGGATCATCCGCATGAAGAATGAGATCTCCATTGTCTGAAACCTCAACCCTAAATCCCTCAATGCCTTGCTGATCAGCAACATTTCTTAAATCTGCTATCCTTGTCCCCCAAAACTCAGGAACAAATGTTCCCTCTGAGATGCCAACATCAGGTAAGGCCGCTCCGTCATCTGTGCGGTATGCTGAGGCCGATTGGCGACAGGCTTCTTGAAATTGTTGAGACTCTATAAGTTGAGAAGTAAATGAAGATTTATTCATGTCTGAGGCCGCATTGATAGGAATGGCCGCTAAAAATTCACCTTGAGAATTTGTAAGAGTAATAGTGATAGGCACCCTTTGTTGAAGACCTCTTATATCTGGAGTGTGGGGGAGTCCTTGGCCAGCAAGCTGACCTTCAATGGATAGGTCACAAGAACTTGGCTCAAAAAAGTCCATGCCATTTGTGGGTGTATCTACTGCGCGGACCCTACCAAAGCTGCAATTTTCCATCCCTTTAATTTCGTCCAAGGCCTGATAAAGATTACCAAGATGACCTTCTTCGGTACGAGGACATACAGCATTGTTACAGAGGCGGTCAAAAGCTTCTTGATTATCTTGAGTTGAAATAAGGCGAACAATGTCTGCAGGTGGAGTTGCCGCTGTAATACCTGGAACGCTTATTCTCCCAAGTGGTCCATTGGCTCCATGAAAATAAAAAGAAAAGGCTGCGCCACCCTCCGGGATTCCACCTCTTTTATAAAGACCTTGAATGGGATTTCGACACTCACCTGGAGTAAATTCCATCATTTGTCCAAGTGATTCATCATCAATCGCCTGAACGGCCTGAAAATTACACTCTCTATTTCCTTGAAGCATTCTCATTGCGGCCAACATATTGTTAAAGCTGTCATCGGCCTCGTTATCACATGTTGGTTCGTCTGTTGTAAGACCCGCACATTGAGGAAAAAGTTGATCCGGAGTCAGTCCCTCCATTTTTCCTGCCTCCACGGCAACCGCAGTCAACCCAAGAGAGCTTTCTAGGCTTGAGCACATATTATCTGAATTGAGTTGCTCACGATTACTGCGACAACGATCGGCCACAAGCCCTTGAAGGGCACGAAATTGTGCTGCATTTTCTTCATTAAAAAAGTCTGTCTCACGCCAAGGCACCATATTGTGTTGAACACGAAGTTCATCAAGCCTTTGAGAAGCAGCCTGACATCGTTGGGAAAGACCACTATACCCATTAGAAATATCAACACAAATTCCTGCGTGGTAGGGAGCTTGATTGTTACGATTCCCATTTATATTAGGAAAACTATCTCCAACCATGCCTTGATCAATGCCGGGCCCAAAAATAAGGGGATTACAGCGAAAGAGGTTGTCTGCCCCACAATAGCTTTCTCTGTCATAGGCCCTCGATTCCATACTTGAGGCCACGGCCTGGGAACCAGCAGACCAAGGCACAGAACAGCGTCCATTTCTTTGTGATGGCCATCCACCAAATAGACAGGCGTTTCCACCATCCTCTGCAAAACACTGATCTACAAGAAGGTTACTTATTTGGTCTAAGAATTTTATGGGATCAAGGGAGCTATATTTACTCTTATAAAATTTTTGATATTTTTCGTCCTTCTCCATTTCAAGAAAAACCTTGGTCATACTTTCATGAAGTTTTGCTCTCTGCTTTGGTGGTAGCTTTGAAAAATCCGTCCCTCGAATGAAGGGGAAGTCTTTGGCAGTAACGGAACTTATGAAAAAGAAAAGGGATAATCCTAATAATAAGTTGGCCTTGATCATCTTGAACCTCAACAAATTTTTGAACTAATACATTTAACTTTTCGGCATATTTATCATAATTCTTGACCCTGCAGATCGGTGGTTGTTTTGTTTACGTTATATTTAAATTCAGTGGGTTAGCTTGCTTTGCAAAGATAAAGTTCTAAAGAATTTATGCCTGTTATAAGTGGCACCGCCTTAACCAATTTTTACAGGTTTACTAACGGCTCGCTCCAAATTTTGGTAGTTTAGAGCTATGAAAACGGCACTTATATTTTGATGACAGAGTGAGGTCAAAATTATCTCGAACTGTCTCCTAAATCTTTTCCAGGTTCGGTTCCTGCTTAAGAAACCCATCCTCAATCATTCCCAACCTCATCCCAAACTCCTCGCAATGTAAGAAAGTTAAATTTTACAGACGATCTCTGATTTCATTTAATTAAGTATTGTTTATTTAAAAAGAGGATCTTATGGACAAACTTAGTAGAATATTCTTCTCTCTCATTTTGATTTTATCATTCACAGGAATTGAAGCATCTGCTTTTAAACGAGCAGATAAAGTCATTGGTGGGCGAGACACTACAAACCTCCAGCACCCATGGCAAGTTGCGCTACATACGCGATACAGTGGCCAC
>JAIPEG010000005.1 GCA_021737405.1 Bacteriovoracaceae bacterium | reverse complement strand
GGCACAGGTTTCGGGACATACATGGATTTATTCCAGTGAAAAATGGTTTACCTTCTTTGTCGGTGTAAGCGGTGGTGTGCTATTTGATATGTGCACGCATGGAGTTGATCAGGACTTTACTCAGAGGCTAATGGCGGCTAAAAGTGGGAAGGTCGCAAAGATTGCTATTTTCTTTAGTACCTTCTTTTCTATTTTCGTAGGACTCTTATTTTTAAGTGTAGGGGCCTTGCTATTTGGTTTTTATCAATTCGTTCCATATCCTGCAGGAGTTAAAGAGGATGAAATATTTGCTTACTTTATTACTCAATACTTCCCATCGCCATTAAAAGGAATGATGCTAGCGGGAGTTTTGGCAGCAACGATGAGTACACTCGATTCAACAATCAATGCTCTTTCAAGTGTTATGTGGAGTGAAATTTGGCCCCATCGGGATATTCATAAGATTAAAAAATATCTAAAAATAGATACTCTCATCATTTCTACTCTATTATTTTTTGTCGCCGTATTGGCCAGTTACTCAACAGGTATTCTTGTGCTGGGTCTTAAAATAGCCTCTTGGTCCGGTGGAGCCTTAGCGGCGCTGTTCTTCAGTCAACTTGTGTGGCACAAATTTACTCGCTCTAAAATGGATGGGCCAACTGTAATTCTAACTTACCTTTTTAACGTTGCTGGGGTTAGCTTCAATTCCTTTATAGTAGAAGGACCATGGCAGTGGAATGTTTACTATGGCATGTCTTGGGCCACAGTCTTTCTCTTTGCCAATGGTCATCTTAAAAAACTAAAGACCAAAAACTAAAATATATTGATAGGGTAGAATATCGATATTCTCTTTAAGATTAAAGCCCGCTTTTGAAAGCTCCTTAATAACTACTGAGGATTCTAGTTTCATACTATCCTTTGGTCCTACTGGAAATTTACCTTTCTTAAAATCGATAATAACAAGCCTTCCCTTGTCCTTTAGTTTACTTTTCAAATTACTAAAATAAGTCACTCGATCTGAAATGTGATGATATGTATCTACGGTAAGAATCATATCAACAGGACTTGGGATAAGAGGATTGGAAGGAGTACCTAAAATACTCACCAAGTTTGTGAGCCCTTCTTTTTGAGCCCTCTTATTAAGAAAATCAATTAAATTTGGCTCAATATCTATGGCCCAAACCTTTCCACGACTAGCTATCTTGGCCAGTCGAACTGGAAAATAACCCGTAGCAGAACCAATATCAGCGATATGATCCTTCTTTTGAATCTTCAATTTTTGAAAAATTAGTTCTGGTTTTTGCCAAAGGTCCCTTTTCTTAGACTCAAAAACCTTCTCCCATTTTTGAGCATCAGAGAAGGAGTGGTGCTTATGATGACCTTTGGGGTGGTCGTGCTTATTGGAGTGAGTGCAGCTAAAGAAAATAGTAACTAAGAGAATTGAGATTAATTTTTTCATAAAACCCTTTTCGAAATGGAGCGGCGAGCTAGGCAAAGGAGCTCGTTTAATTTAAGGTTAGATTGAATCGAAAGGGAGAATTTATCTATGGAAGGTGCGTTAATTTTAGTACGTCATGCGATGCCAGTTATCGAAGAAGGGCTTCCACCCAATGAATGGAAGCTTGGTGAGAATGGAGAGGCACAGGCCCAAAAATTTTCTCAGTTTTTGAAGAACAACTTCGATTTAGATAGAATTATTTATACTTCAAATGAGCCAAAGGCGCTAAAGACGGCCGAAATCATTGCAAAGACCTGTAATTGTAAAATCCAAAGTTCAAACGACCTACGTGAGATTGATAAATCTCTTATGAAAGGTGAGGACTACGTTAATTATACCGAGGAAATTTTAGAAAAAGTTAGTCAGTCCGCTTATGGTGAAGAGTCAGCGACTGAGGCCTTAATTCGTTTTGAAAATGGTATTAAAAATGTTTTGGAAATTGGAATGGAAGAGGAACGTGTCGTTGTCACCCATGGCACAGTATTGGCCCTCTTTCTTGCAAAATATAATGCAGAGATGAAGGCCTTTGAGTATTGGGAAAAGTTAGAGTGTCCTTCTTATGCCGTGGTGGATGCTAGCACTTATAAAATATTAGAATTCAATGGAAGACCACTATTAAATTAAAAGAGTTTCTTAAAAAGCTTCTTGGCTTCACCTTTTAACTTTTCAGTATTTTTCTTAAGGCTATTTTTCTGTTCGCCTTTTAAGTCACTTAGTAAATTGTCTAAATCACCTTTAAGTTTGTCTTTTTGTTTATCTAGAGTTTGATTAAGTTGACCTTTGATTTTCTTAACCTCATTTTCATATTTTTGTTTCTGAGGCCCTATCTTTGCCATTAATTTTTCTTTTAATTCTTGTTTTGCTTTGGCCACTCTCTGACCCAGCTCTTTCTTAAAGCCTAGGGCCAATTCTTTTCCAATATTAGAGTTGAATTTCCACTTTAAGCTCTCCCATTTTCCTTTGGCGTTGCCTTCAAGAGTAAGGGCCTGCATATTTTGAAGAGAACTGGTCACAATCTCCTCAACGAGTTTCTTCTTAGCAGAAACGTCAAAGTTTGGTTTTATGATCTTTGCCGATAACCCGACATCTACTTCTTCGCCTACTTTTAATGCATTAAAGTTTAACGAACCTGGTGAGGTTAAAAGTTTAAGGGATAGGTCGGATGAGCTACTTAGTTTTTGTTCTTTAAAAGGAAATTGAGAGATTGAAAGATTAATCTTTTGATTAGGAACCTCTTCTCTATGATCAATAGTCCCATTAAGGGCCAAACCAAATAGCTTTTGCTGGGGAAATTCTCCATTAATTTTTATAACGACTGGCTTATTAATGATTTGGGGGGCAGTGGTTATATCCGTAATTTGCCCTTCAAGATTACCTCCATGAGCAGATTTTCCGGCCTGTGAGGAAATTTTAACCTTCTTTATCCAAACCTTTGGGTTTTCCCCAACCTTAGGAAAGAGATAGTTTTTACCTTGGCCTCTCTTTGTGGGAAGAAGGTCACTTTTCTTTCTCTGGGTCTTTGGTGGCGGCATATACTCTTTAGCTATTTCAGAATATTTTCTATACTTGGCGACATTTGTTCCAAAGTAGGTTCCAAAGAGAGAGAAGGCCAATTTCTCAGCATCTAAGTTAGGAAGTCCCGCTTTACTTTGAAGACTATTCATATCTTCTTCAATCCATTGATCAATGTTTTTAGAAACATCTTCAATTTTTTTTACATCTTCTTTTATGGCCTTTATATCGTCTTCATATTTTTTTGCTACGGATTTTGTTTGTTTAACTAAATCATTAAGACTTTTAAGCGAAGCAATTGGATCGTTCTTATTCCATTTGTACTGCTTGACGGAGCTCTTAACTTTGTTAAATTCCTCTTGGCTTTTTAAGTCTGAAATCTTCTTTTTATAAAATTCTTCTTTCCCTTTAAGCTCGGCCTCAAGTTCCTTTATCTTTTTTTCGGTTGTGAGCTCTGCTTTAATATCTTTAAGCTCGCTTTTAGCATCATTACCTCCTAGAACGTTTGCCACATTCTCGAGGGCATTGCCTTGGAAGTTTTCTTGAGCTGCTTTTATTGTTGATGCTTCAAGTTTTGCGAGAGATTCATTCTTTGATTTCTTTGGTATTGGGAAAATTACACCTGGTTTTTTTCTGGGGGTGCCCCATTCAATTCCTGTTATTTCAGAAGTTTCAACAATGAATTTAGCCTTTAAAAGCTCATAAGTGTTGAGATTAAAAAAAATATTCTTAATGGCCAGTAGGTTTAGTGAGGGACTCTCTTTGTCAGTGATCTCCAGCCCATTTAAAGCTAAAGAACCTTTTAGAAAAGAGAGCTTTAAACTTTTGAGGTTTACCTCTGCGCCATGGGTTCGTTCTATTGACCAAATAACGGCTTTTCTTAAATGATTATCTAACGCATATTTGCCATACAAAAAGAGCGACCCAGAGATTAGAATAATTGGGACAACTGCTCCCCAGCGAATTGGACCTTTGGCTTTAGTTTTTTTAACCGTAGAGACTGTCATACTTGTAATACCATTTAAAGAGGGAGGTCGCTTGTATAGCTTTCCATATTTTTGTTTCTTTTATTTTTTCAACAACGAGTTCACGATATTTCTCAATAAAAAATTTGCTAAGTATAAAGATAACAGGTGTTAAAGCGAGACCTAATACTCCTGCACCCATGACAATCGTATTGTTAAATCTTGTTAAGGGGATTAGTGGCATATTAAAAAGCGTAGTCCATGTTGATTGTAACGAAGGACTAAGAAGAAGCTTTTCTCCAATGATATGAAAGACCGGATCTAAAAGATAAGCGATAAATCCAAAGAAAAATGAGCTAATGAAAACTGCACCAAGCTGCACTCTGAAAATCAAAGCAAGAATGAGAATACTGATTCCTTGAAGGCTAAGCATGGGAGACATGCCTAGGACAAAACCAAGGGCAATTCCCGTACTTAAGGAGATCGTCCCAGTGTCAGAGTTAAGTAGTTTTAAAAAACCAAATATTTGTTTAAAAATCAGTGTCATAATTCCTCATTGATCTGAACTTTAAGAGGCTAATGGCTTTTGCTAATTTCGTCCAGATTAAACAGAATTTTGCCGGAGTATTAGAACTTTGAGGAGTTGATCTAAGTGATTGATTTTAAATGGTTTTTTTTGTAGTTTCCGAACGTTTAATCTTATAAAAAGGCCCTCTGTAGAAGAGGGCCGATCTTGAAAATATTATTTTAAGTTTTTTAGTCGTCGTTGCTGCATCTTACTTTAATTGTTCCAACCCACTGGATCTGTAGTTCTCCATGACGGTCTACGCGGTAGCTTTTTTTAGGAGTACTTGCAGCATAAACTTTTGGATTGACGCAATTAACGCCACCAATACTCATACTATGACTTCTGTTAATTTCTGATACTTTTGCCATCATTCTACTTTCTACTTGAGCCTCTGTCGTACCACGAACAAAAGCGACTGTTGTTGAACCTGCATAAGCGAGGGTCGTAGCGATAAGAGCTACTGCTGCAACTAATTTTTTCATCACATCTCCAAATGTTTAAAAAACTATTAAATCAAAAAATAAACCTATCCTCTGATTTTAAAGTATTCATATCTGGCCGTACTCAATAGGTCATCCCCATAAATGAAAAAAGTCAAAAAAGTGTATTCATCTGTGTACAAATCTCTGTGTGAAAATGATCTTTTTCTTTATTAGGTGGCTGTTTTGATGCTTTTTAAATTCACATTTGTGTATAAAAAGTGATGGTTTATGCGTTTGTGAAAGAAATTGGTGTACACATTTGTGTACACCAAGGATCGGTAAATGTTGAATTTCTAAATGATTTTGCTTTTTTTATTTTTTAGGAATGCTTTTAGCTCTCTAAGAAATTGACAGTAAAACACCATGCTGATTTATTCACCCCTGTTAAAACACCCAAGGAAAGTTCATGACACCCAATTCTCAATACCCTCAAGTGAGAGAGTATTTAGATTATAGAAAGTTCCTAAAAGATTTTTATCATCAAAAAAAAGAAAGCTCGGTTGATTATAGTTTTCGAGTCTTTGCGAGGATGGCCGACATTGGCTCTCCAAGTCATCTGAAGATGGTGATTGATGGTAAGAGAAATCTAACCCACGCGACTTTGATGAAATATCAAAAGGCGATAGGTTTTAAAAGGAAACAAGACTCTAGTTATTTCGAGTTGTTGGTTAGATATAATCAAGAGCTCGATCATGAGAGAAAAGTAGAACTCTTTCACAAAATAGTTAATGAAAAGAAGAAGAAGGGTTTATCTGTTCTTGCAACGGAGCAATTTAACTTCTTAAGTAAATGGCATTATGTGGCCCTCTATGTCTTAGTCGATTGTAAGGATTTTGTTAATGATGTTCACTGGATCTCCTCTCGCCTGAGAAAAAAAGTTTCCCCAGCTAATATTGAGCACGCCATAAACGATTTACTAAAAATTGGCTTGCTTGAATATGATAAAGATAAAGGACTCAGACAAGCGAATGGTGCTTTGGATACTCCAGAGGAAATTCAAAGTATGGCGGTCATTCCTTACCACCGAAATATGATTAATTTAGCACTTCAGTACCTTGATGATGGTCCTTGGAACCTCAGAGAGTTTAACGGTGGAACTATCCCGATGAATAAGGAAACTCTTATTCAACTGAAAGAGAAGATTAGAGAGTTAAGAAAAGAGATCAACGAAATGACTGAGCAGCTTGATGATGTCACGGATGTATATCAATTAAATATTCAACTATTTCCACTCACAGAGGTTAATCAATGAAGATAATGCCAATATTATTATCCCTCACTTTAACAATCGTTTGTTTGGGAGCAAATGCTGGTGGAGTAACTGTCGGTAATGGACAAGGGCGAGTGATTGTTGGCCTGTCCTTAAAGAATGATTTTGAAACAGAGTTTGATCTTACTCAATATGCAGACCAGATTATTAATGAAATTCATAAATTAAACTTTAAGAGAATTATTAAAATGAGAAGAGCAGGGGATTGTGATCCTAGTTATGCCCAAGTTCAAACACTAGATGTCCAAAGCTTTTATAAACTTCTAAACGGAGAGCTTACTCTTAAAAGGGAATATGTTGGGTATCTCAAGGTAGAACTAAAGGAATGTAAAAAGATTAAGAATATTTTGGCCGATGAACCATTCGGTGGAGAAGAATTGTGGGATTTTTCCCACTGAAAATATCAGGAGACTCTCTTTCATTGTTAATAGAGAGTTTCAAACTTATTAAGTAACTTCCAGCGTCCTTTACCTGCGGTTTTTAGAGTAAAGGCAGAGCCTAGGATTTTCTTTCGAAGGTTACTTATGTGGACATTAATTGTCTGGTCCTGAACTTTTATATCGCCATAGAGATGAAGGTAGAGTTCTTGTTTGCTAACACAGGTTCCTAATCTCTGAGAAAGAAATGAAAATATCTGCAATTCAGTCTCAGTGAAATCTTCAATGAGTTGGTCTTTGGTTTTGACTCCTTGCTCTGCGTTTGCTTTGCTCATGAGGGAGGTTACCTCGTGAGCTACAGAGTAAATGAGCCCATTTGAAGCCACCCTTGCCGACCACTTCAGCCAAATGACGTCGTTATTTTTTGTCATGTAGCGATTAGTAAACTGGCCAGTATTGTCGTTCGAGTCTCTTCTTGCTGATAAGCTTAAAATGTTGGCCATCGTATTTTTTAGATCATCTGGGTGGATCAGGTTAAAGTAAGAAATTCTTGTGAGCTCTTCATGGGTATAGCCTAAAAGATCACATAAATTTCTAGAGAACTTCATAAAGTATCGACTACTATTTGTGATGGTGTAGTAATTGTTGGGTACTTTAAAAAACTCCTCCATTTCGTCGTTAGAGAATTTTAATTGAATTGGTGAGTTCGAATTTATTTGTTGAGTTGTCATGAATTCTTTATAACTCCCTCCCGAATTCAGGTCAATCGTTGGTATTTTCTACCTGTAAAATTCTGTTAATTAAAATCATTAAAAACAGGTACTTAATGGCTTTTTTTCATGATTAGTGAGAAGTGATTGGTGTAAAAATGAGCTTTCTTTGTTTAATTTCAAATGGTTAAGTGAAGAAAACTTGATATTTTACACTGGTATTTATTGAAGCTATATCCGAGCTTATTACTTGCTGTTGTAAGTAAATATTTGAGCGCTCCTGACAAATTGTCAGAATTGAACGCTCCAAGTCGATACTAGAATTTTGCATAATGAAATCAATCGAGGGGTCGATATAATGCCTCAGGCAAAGAAAACAAAACTGTGTGGGTGTTTTCTTAAAAGGTCTGGGGCATTTTTTTATTCTTCAAAAAATCCAGGAATTGAAATGAAGCGATCATACTCTTTGATATAAGTATAAAGAGTATAGTGAAGATGGGGTATGTAACTTACGCCAGAGTTTCCGACCTGACCCAGTAATTGATGTGCATCAACTTTGTCGCCAATATTGACCGTAATAGAATCTTTTTTAAAGTGAACGACCGAGAGGTAGATCTTTTCGGCGACTTGTATTGTTAGGTAGTTGTTTATTTTTTGAGATAAGTCTCCTGTGAAAGTAAGGTCAGGGATATTATCGACTTGCCCATCAATTTTGCCTACGACAGTGCCTGAGAGTGGGCTTAAAACGTCTTTATTAAAGATATAGTAGTCATATAGCTCTTTTCCATCATGATCAAATTGAGAACCTAATTCATCAAGAATCCCAATGTCCCAAGCAAAATTTCCATACATTTTCTCAAATTTATGATGGCCTTCATTACCAGTTAATACACTCGCATCTTCGACGAGGTGGTTTTTAAAATAGAGCCCATTCTTCTTAAGAAATTTCTTATACTTAGAAGGATGCTCTTTCATGGCCAAAATTCTTTTAATCTTCTCTAAAGGCTGAAAGTGAAATTGATTTGTTTTTGCCTCATAAAGAAGAAGATATTTCGCCACTTGAGGGCCGGCTTGTTCATAAAACCAGCGATCATGATATATTTCTAGGAATTCACCTTTTACTTGGCTTTTATCAGAGAGCTCAACAGTGAGCTCGAATGCTGCATTTATCTGAAATGGCAGTATTAACAATAAAAGAATATAGAAAATTTCCCTCATGTGGGCACCATATATGAATTTAGGCTCCCATGCATGCCTTAGCAGTGATATGTTGTAAATTATGGATGGTATCGGTTGGGGCCCATTCGCTCTTCTATTAATTTTCATTACTTTACCTCTTCTTTCAGGTTTTTATAAAAGCTACCTAAGGAGAAAAGCCGCCAAAAAACTCTTTCTCGAGGCGGTCTTAAATGGGGGGCTAAGCCTTAATGGAGTGAATTATAAGCAGGAGAAGAAAGGCTTCAGGCGCAGTAATTCACAAGAGAGGGTGTTTAAAAGACGCTACTTCTTTGATCTCCTCGAGATCTATGATCATAGTTGTGCAAACTGTAATCGTTCAAAAATAAAGCTCGAGTGTGACCACTTCTTTATACCGAAGAGTCGTGGTGGAAATTTAATGATGAAGCATGTTGATGGTTATTGGGTATCTAACGCCATTTTGCTTTGTAGACGTTGCAATAGTTTAAAGGCAGATAAATCAATAGATATTTTCTTTGAAGAAAAGACCCTAGAGTCGGTTGTTGATAAAAACACCCTCGTCTCATTCTTGTTAAATGATCTAGATTTTAAGAAATACTTATGAGTTGGTATTCCCTCATTTTTCCAGCGGCTTCAACTTCAAAAGATTCGCCTGCTTTTAAACCAATGACTTCTGTTCCTATAGGAGAAAAAGCAGAAATAACGAGGACAACCTGGCCCTCAATATTTATCATTGTTCCGCCAGAAGTGGAGCTAATAAAGTAGAAGCGCTCTTGCTGATTGTGCTTTAGGGCAATCAGAGATCCGACACTAACTGCATCGGGTTGATGCTCAACATTTACTTCTTCAATAAGTTTATATTCCTGCTCAAGCTCTTCTACTCTTTTCTTCTGGGCACCTGCGAGGTATCCAGCTTCAATGCTGCGAGTATCATATTTACCATCGGCCTTTAGTTCTTGGTCAGTAGCATGCTTATGACTGGTGTTATAAGCTTCTTTAGCAGCATCAAGCTCAAGTTGAATCTTTGATTTTAGTTCATTTAGGACAGCTTTCTTTTTTATCATGGTCTTATTATAAAGGGAGTCTCAAGAGTTCGCTAGAAAAGTAAATGGTGCTGTGCCCCCTAGTATGAATGACTTTAATGGGTTAGCTTAAGGCGCCTCTCAATCTAGGAGTTTTCATCATGGGTCATATTCAGGATACAACAGTTTGGAATAATGAAAATATTTATAAGAGCTTTTCCGACTCTACTCTCATTAATGATGTTGAGAAATTAACCGTTCAAATAGCTTCTTTTTCAGACAAGGCCAAAATCTTTACGGCTGCTATTGATGCCCTCGAAAACAATTCGAATCTTCCTGAGAACCTGATCACTAACACTAAAGAATCTCTTTTGGAGCGGTTAAATATCTCTAGTGAAATGATGACGATAATGACTTTTGCCTCATGTCAGTTAAGTACGGATGCAATGAATGTTGAGGCAAAAGATCTTAGTGGGCGACTCGGTATTTTAAATTCAAAGTTCTCAAAAGGAGCGAAACCTTTACAGCTTTTTTTACAAAGGGTTTCTCCTGATTTCATCAAGGAGCTTTTAGAGAGTGATGAAATGAATCAATTCTCTTTTGAGCTAGAGCATTCCCGAAAATTAAGAGACTTTCTTCTCTCTACTTCTGAGGAAGTTTTAGTTAGTGGTCTTAGTCAGGATGGGCTTCATGCTTGGGGTAAGTTGTACAATGCCCTTTGCGGTTCGATGAAAATTCAGGTTGGTGACGAGTCTCTTGGGCTTGCAAGAGCTGCAAGCCTTGTGCGCGAGGGGGATCGTAGTAAGAGGGAAGCCGCTTATAACGGAATTAATGAAGCCTGGAGAAATCACGAAGAGTCTGCTGCCGCCATTCTTAATGCGATCAATGGATGGCGTTTGGAGATGAGTGAGCACCGTGGTCAAAAAAGGGAAATGCACTACCTCGATGTCTCTTGTCATCAAAGTAGAATCCAGCGTGAGACTCTCGATGCTCTAATGGATCAAACTTATAAGCAAAGAGAAATTGGTCAAGAAGCATTACTATCAATGGCAAAGCTTATGGGAATTAAAAAGCTTGCTCCCTATGACCTTATTGCCCCTGCACCAAATCTTGGAGGCTCACAAGAGAGTTCTACTTCGTTTGGAGAAGCAATCGATATTATAGCGGAGGCCTTTTCTGAGCTAACACCGGAAATGGGGGACTTTGCTAGAATGATGGCCGATAAGGGTTGGATTGATGCCAAGCCTACTGAGAATAGATCGCCCGGAGCTTATTGTACCAAGTTTGCAAGAACCAGGGAGCCTCGAGTCTTCATTACTTATACAGGTAGTATGGGGAATGTGATTACCTTGGCCCATGAACTGGGGCATGCTTATCATAATTGGGTAATGCGTGATATGCCTTTGGCCGAGACATCTTATTCAATGACCCTTGCTGAAACGGCATCAATTTTTGCTGAAACTCTAGTTAAGAAGGCCCTCTTAGAGAAATCAACAAATCGTGAAGAGCGATTAAAAATTATGTGGCAAAACGCAGAGAGCGCTGCTGCTTTATTAATTAATATTCCAGCTCGCTTTGAATTTGAAAAAAATCTAGTTGAAGCTCGAAAAGTTCGACCTCAGTCTCCAGAAGAAATGAAGGTTCTAATGAAGAATGCTTGGGAGCGTTGGTATGGTGATACTGTAACCGAATACGATGAAATGTTTTGGGCCAATAAACTTCATTTTTCGATCTCTTCCCTTGGCTTTTATAACTACCCATACCTTTTTGGGTATTTATTCTCATTGGGGATTTATGGTCAAAAAGACAAATATGGAAATGACTTTAAAAATCTCTACCATAGAATTTTGTGTGATACAGGTCGCATGAGTGCTGAGGATCTTATAAAGAAACATTTATCAAAAGATATTACAAAAGCTTCTTTTTGGCAGGATAGCTTAAATATTGTTTCCGCTCAGGTTAGAGAATTTAGTCAAGAGGTTGAAAAGTAATTATGGATACGAATTTTAAATCCTTTTTAGAAGAGGTTTTCGGTAAATATTCAGCTGACTTATCTGGACAGATCTCTCATGCTTTTCCTGCCCTTAGTAAAGTCGATCCTGATTCATTTGCCATTTCTGCGGTCACCGTAGATGGAGAAGTTTTTGAACAAGGGGAAGTCTCAAGAGAATTTACGATTCAATCCATTTCAAAGGCATTTTCTTTTGCGCTCGCTCTTGAACAGCACGGGAATTTATTTGTCGAAAGTAAAGTTGGTATGGAGCCGACTGGTGAGGATTATGATTCGATTATCAAATTAGATGATAAGAATCGTCCATTCAATCCCATGGTCAATTCTGGTGCTATTGTTATGAGTGGCCTTATTAATCCAAGGGAGACTGAAACTCGAGAAAAAGAGTTACTCAATTATTTTGGGAAGTTTGCAGGACGATCATTAAGAATCGACGATGAGACTTATAAGTCCGAAAAAGAAAATGGACATAAGAATTGGGCGATCGCCCACCTATTACGTCACTTTAATATTTTAACAAAAGAGTATCGTGAGGTACTTGATCTTTATTTTAAGCAATGCTCTATATTAGTAAACTCTCACGATCTCGCCCTTATGGGGGCTACTTTGGCCAATGATGGCGTTAATCCCGTTTCCGGAATAAAGTGCGTTAGCTCAGAAAACCTTCGTCACGTTTTAAGTATTCTCTTCACCTGTGGAATGTATAACTATAGTGGAGAGTGGGCCTTCGATGTGGGACTTCCTGCCAAGAGTGGTATCTCTGGAGGTATTCTTTTGGTTGTTCCTGGAGTTTTAGGTATGGCCATTTATTCACCTCGACTAGATAAGAGGGGAAATAGTGTGAGGGGCATAAAGGTTAGTGAAGAACTTTCTAATCGCTTTCAGTTGCATGTTCTTGACTACACTAGAAAGAAGGCGCGTATAAATTAAAGGCTTTTTACCAAGACTTTAAAGGCCTTTCTATAGTTTTTAATAATATTCGACTGTAAGTCTTTTTGACCGTAGAAACTTTGTGAAAAAACTTCTGTAAAGTAGGTGAGTGCCTTCTCTTGGCCTTTATATTTCTCTATAAGAAATGCTTCTAAAATCTTTGGTGGTGGTGGCTCAGATTCTGGAAAATAAAGATTCTTTATCGCTTGTAGATAAATATTGTAGCGATCCCTAATTTCCTCATGAATGTCCTTGTATTGTTTCCTTCGAAGAAGACTTCTCTTCACCTCTTTCTTTACGCTTTTGTTCTGGCCCTCAATGCGATCCTTTTGGAAAAACCGCTGTAAGAATGAAACCAGAAGAACAATTACAAAGATGACTAAGATATCTTTTGAAATCTCCAAGATTTTTTCCAGTAGGTCTGGATTTATAAGGAACGTATCAAGTTCTTTTTCTCTAACTTTTTTCGCCGATAACTTGATACCTTCTATGCTGTCGAATGTGTCTTCAGTTTTTACCGATACCAAGTCTTTATTAATCTGTTCTTTCATGAAGAGGTCTTGAAAGGCTTCTTGGAGCTCTGCTTGTTTTTCTTTGGGGATTTGTTGAGTCAGATCATTTTCAGTGTCTATAATGGCTTGATTAAAAGATTCCTTCGGTGAATCGAGAGATTCAAAAGGGTTTCTCTTGGTTGAGAGGTTGAAGGATTTTTTGGCATTTTGGTGCCAATCTTCAAGTGTTGTAATGAAATTTTTAATAGCATCAAGATCCTTGGCCGTCAGGTTTCCTGGCGCCTTAAGAAGGTCCTTTATAGCAAGATATTCTTTACTCAATTCATTTGCGCTGTTTCTTAAATAATTCTTCTCCATTTCTGGGATGGGAAGATTTGAGAAAGCGATACTCTTTAAAAGATCATGGTAAGTATCCATTTGTTTCCCAAAATTATCTAAATAGTTCGCCAGATGATTTTTTGCAAGGCCCTTTGGTGCGAGGGTTTTTATTGCTTGCTCCAAATTCTTCTTTTCAATTTGAGTTGGTGGTTTAATAACTTTTGAAAGGTTTTTATTAAGTTTTTGAATGGTCTGGTGCGCCTTTGGGGGATTTTCACTTTGTCCCCAAGGTCTTTTTGGAATAATTAAATCGAACAAACAAAAAAAAGAAATAAGGAGAATAGAAAATGAAAAGGTTTCAACAAACGCCTTTTTTACAATTCTCAAGGGTTGAGTATTCATTTCTAACCTAAGAGTACTTCTCTTATTTAGATAGAGTACAACGGCGGTTATTTGAAATAGAAGATAAAGAGGTATGGTATTTTCAACTGAAAGTAGATGAGGTTTATCGTTAATTAGAAATAGAGTTAAAAGATTTAATAATGGTAAAAAAGAAAGTTGGCCATAGGAAGTGGAAAGTAGAGTTATAACTCCGGCCAAAACAGGAACAATATGAAAAATTGGCCAAAATCCTCCTAGTAACTTGGAAGAAAGATAATGACCGATAAATGGAGAAAGGATGTATAAGAAAAGAAAGATCTTTCTAAGGATCGCGCGATTATGACTAGCGACCCGTAAAAATCTCTCTTCCTTAGCGTCTTCGTCCAGGTCAGATTCAAGTTCGTTACCTAATAAGATAAGTTTTGGCCTTGATTCCATAGGTTCCACCATTTCGGCACCCCAGTAATCTAAGGCCTCATTACCATTAAGACGAATAGTCAGTAATTGGTAGGATAGGAAAGTATAGAAGATTGGAAAAATCATGTTGGCAAAAGAAATTTGATTGGAAATAGAAAAAAAGAGGGCGAAAATAGATTGCACAGCTAGAGAAGAGAAGAATAATTGAAGAGTGACCTTATGTTTTCTCAAAGTGTTCTCCACATATTGAGATGAGCCGCTTTTACTGATTGGGTAAACTTCTCCTCTTCTTTAATTACCAAATGATAACAAGGGATATCTTTAACCCTACATATCTCTTTCCAGTAAGTTGTTCTCTCTTTGACTACGACCATTTGATGTTTAACAGAAATATTCCCAGCATACCGCAGGTGTCTGTCGATAAATGGGAAGGCGTCTACCCAAACAATTTCAACTTCTTTTCCACTGTCTTTTAATTTTATAATTGTTTCAATATTTCGCTCAAAGAGTGGTCCTGGAACTATGGGAGTAAAGTATATGAGTGATCTCTCTCTCTTTTCCCAGTCATCACTTCGCTTTAAGAAATTTTCAACAAATTGAGCCGCTTGATTATCTTGAACAAGAGGGAGGTCATATAAAAAGAGTTCTAAACGATTAATAAATGATTTCCCAGAGCCTGATGGAGATTTCATCTTATTGGTAATCACTTCAACATCGTTTCCATTTGTTATGTTTTGACTCGCAATGGCCAAGATAAAGTCTTTTAAATATTCTTCTGTTGATAATCCGCCCATGCCACTGTGTAAGCGCTGATCCGTATTAAAGAGAAGAGTGAAGGACTTGTTAATATTCTTTTCGAAGATGTTGACAATGGTTTTATTTGTCTTTGCACTTAGACGCCAATTAATACGTTTAACAGGGTCACCTGGCCTATAAGACCTTGTTCCAAAAAAATTGGTCGAATCTCCTCTTGAAGGAACATCAATTTCCCCAAAGTGGTAAGAGAACTGATTGAAACGATTTTCTATCGGTATGATTTTTTCGATGAGAGGATAGAGCTCAAATGGGTCAACTTTATCTTCCATTATTGTAAATTCAATAAGGTCTAACGGGTCTTTTATAATAAGCTGTAAATTTAGACTTTCTTTCTCACCCATGCCTCCGTCACCAATAAAGGTATGTGATAATTCACTTACTTTATGAGGTCCTATCCTTAAAGGAGAGTCCTTGTAGAAATATCCTAATTGATTTCCAGTAAAATGATCCTTTAAAATATAGTGATTTAAGTTAAATCCTGTGTTGTTTTGGATTTGATATTGAAAGGTGATTTTATCGTATTCTTGTCCTCTTTTTGGGCCTGTCCTCTTAATGAATATACCTCTACTCAGTTTTCTTAATCCTAAGTAGGTAACCCCCAAGGAGGAGAGTAGAGTGAGGCCGAGTAGAAAGCATTCCCGCTTATATACTCCAACCACAATCAGGAAAAGGCCCATAAGAACGAGGAAAGTAAAGGCATTATAAACTTTAAATTCTTCATGAAACTTTGTGACGTCCCTAAGATCCTTCGAGTATTGGAAAAGATCCTTTAAAGATGGCCCTTGGATTCTTTTCATTTCGTTGGAGGTTGTATTTTTGTAAGTAATTCATCGAGAAATTCTTTTTCAGTAAGACCCGCGAACTTACTATCCTGAGATAAAATAATCCTATGACCTAAAACGCTTGGGACAAGGTTGTAAATAATTTTAGGTCGCACGAAGTCCTCGCCATTCATGAAGGCAATGGCCCGTGCCAGCTGTAAAAGAGTGAGTGTCGCCCGAGGACTGCACCCCACGGCCAGTTTTTTTGATCTTCTTGTTTGATCGACTATTTTTACAGCATATTCATAAACTGAATCCTGTATAGTTATATTTCTTAGATGGGCCCTTAAAGCGATGAACTGGCTGCGCTCCATTATCGGTTGCAACTTATCAAGGGGGCTTTCAAATATGTGGGACTTAATCATCTGTAATTCTTCTTTCACACTCATGTAACCGAGACTCATTTTTATTGAGAAACGATCTAATTGTGCCTCCGGAAGTGGAAAGGTGCCGTGATGTTCGATTGGGTTTTGGGTGGCGACTACAAAGAACGCTTTATCAAGAATGTATGTTTCTCTATCGCTGGTAATCTGTCTTTCGCTCATGGCCTCTAATAGGGCAGATTGGGTCCTCGGTGTGGCGCGGTTTATCTCATCGGCTAAGAAGAAACTACAAAAGAGAGGTCCCTTTTCAAACTTAAACTGATGAGAGTTTTGATCATAAATTGTCGTGCCAGTGATATCACCAGGGAGTAGGTCAGGAGTAAATTGCACTCTTCCCATAGGTGCTTTGATAAGAGAGCTTAAAGTTTTGGCGAGCACCGTTTTCCCCGTGCCTGGAACATCCTCAATTAAGGCATGTCCTCCTGCTAGCCATGTGGCCACAAGGAGCTTAATGGATTCCTTTTTTCCAACAATTACTTTAGAGGCACTCTCGACGAGATCCTGAAGCTTTTCGAAGTCTTGATTCATGAATTTTCCTTTGTCTATTTATCGGAAATCCATGATTTTTATGGGTTATTTTAGAAGATGAATTGGCCAAAGGAATTTTTTTCTTAATCAATTAACTGATTAATTTCATCAAGCTGCTTTTATCATCATTACCAAGTTCAAAATGAATCTAATAGAGTGTTTTATGAGAGTGTTGAAATTGATTTAGCTTGGGTAATATGTCAGAAAGACTCTTATTTTCGTATTGTTTATGATAAACGTGTTTATTTGAAGAGTATATAATCATTAAAAAAATATCATTTAAAGATAAAGGAAATTTATGCTTAGTATAAGCCAATTAAATAAGGTTCAAGGTGGAGATCTCTTGTATTCCAATGTGAACTTGCAAATATATCCTGGTGAGAAGGTTGGTCTAGTTGGGCCAAATGGAACCGGAAAAACGACTCTTTTTCGTATGATTATAGGAGAAGATAGTACTTATGAAGGGCAGATTAGTTTTCCTGACAAATTAAGAATGGCCTATTTTTCTCAAAACGTTGGAGAAATGGCCGGAAAGTCGGCCCTCGAAGTCGTTCTTTCTGGAGATGAAAAAATTGAGCAATTACAAAACCAATTAAGCTTATATGAAGAAAAGCTTTCTGATCCAGATCTAGATCCGGATGAAATGAATGATATCCTCATAAAAATGGGAGATGTGCAAACTGAGTTTGAAAAACGAGGGGGCTATGATCTTGAATCTAGGGCAGAAGAAGTTCTTACTGGACTTGGAATCTTACCAGAGGATCATCGAAAGGATATCGGCGAGTTCTCTGGTGGCTGGAAAATGCGGATTGCCTTGGCGAGAGTTTTAGTTATTAAGCCAGACCTAATTGTTATGGACGAACCAACAAACTATCTTGATTTGGAAACAATCCTTTGGTTAGAGGAATGGCTTAGAAACTTCGAGGGTGCTATTTTTATGACTACTCACGATAGGGAGTTCATGAATAGCGTCTGTAATAAAATTGTGGAAGTCGCTCATAAAAGAGTCACTGTTTATTCTGGGAATTATGAATTTTATGAAAAAGAACGCGAGATAAGAAGGGATCAACTTGTAAGTGAAGCCAAAAAACAAAAAGAAAGTATTGCTAAAGATGAAGAATTTATCGCGCGCTTTAAGGCCCGTGCCTCACATGCGGCCCAAGTTCAGTCTCGAGTAAAAAAGCTTGAAAAGATTCAACAAGTTGATGTTCCCGACGAAGAGCAAACCATAAATTTTGAGTTTCCAACTCCCCCTCGAGGTGGAGATGATGTCGTGATCCTTCAAGAACTCTCTAAAAAGTGGCCAAAGAATAATGGTGAATTAACAGTCTTTGAAAATTTAAATGCAACTATCAAAAGGCAGGATTGTCTGGCTGTCGTCGGTGTTAATGGAGCAGGTAAATCTACATTGTTAAAAACAATATGTGGTCACACGGAAGCTTCTTCTGGGAGCGTCCAGATAGGGCCTTCTATCAAGGTCGGTTATTTCAGCCAGTTTTCTTTTGATGTCCTCGATCCAAATAGAACCGTTTTAGAAGAGACTCAAGGAGCCCTCCCCGAAGCCAGTGATGGCTATTTGAGAAATCTTTTAGCGTGCTTTTTATTTCGTGGAGATGATGTAAAAAAGAAAATTCAACATCTATCGGGGGGGGAAAAGAGTCGCTTGATCTTGGCGATTCTACTTTCTCAAAATAATAATCTCCTCGTTCTTGATGAACCTACGAACCACTTAGATATTCAATCAAGAGAGGTTTTACTTCAGGCCCTTAAGAAATATGAAGGGACAATCGTTTTTGTCAGTCACGACAGGCACTTTTTAAGAGAGCTTACAAAGAAAGTTTATGAAGTTGATAAGAATAAAGTAAATATCTACCCTGGGGACTATTCTTACTATTTAGAAAAAACGTCTTAAGCGACTTTTTTGAAAGGGTTAGGAACGTTAATGATCTCATCGCTTGCATAACGTTTTGTGCATTCGCTTGGGTTATTGCGAACGATTGCATGGCGAAAGGCCTCATCAATTCTTAACCACTTGGTTATGAGGATTTCATCCGTTAAGGTTTCCCTAAGGCTTTGTTCTAGAACCTTTTCACGGCGGTCCCACATTTCATCATCTACAAATATATGAAGGTGAGCGTCCTTTGGGCTTCTTCCGCAATATCGCTTGGGTCCACCAAGTGCGGCGACCATGAAATCAGTTTGTTGATTTTCAATAATTTCTTGCTTGATGACTTTGAAGACGTCTTTCATCCACGGATCTTCATAAACCTTGTCATAAAAGACTTTTACGGCCTTGTTTACTAGAGAATAAAGCTCTTCGTCTGAGTAGTTCATGAAGGCTTCTCGGTATTTGCTAACTTTCTTTTAAGTTAAACATCATGATTTTTGTCATGGTCATTTCATTGGGATATTATAGTGAGCTAAGAGGCTAAATTATGGATATCAAGGCTATATTATTACAAAGGTCAGAAGGGTGTTGTGAACTCTGTGGAGCCGATAATGGGCTTGAAGTTTATCAGATTGAGCCAGTAGAGCTTGCCGTAAGTGAGTGCCAAATAATCGCCTGTCAGACTTGTTACGATCAAATTGATAAAAAAGCTCCGCTAGATGAGGAGCATTGGAAGTGCTTAATCCAATGCTCAAGGAGCGATTATACTTCCGTCCAAGTCGTAAGCTGGCGCCAATTACAACGCTTAAGCCATCTAGATTGGGCAAAAGAAGTTCTTAAGTATTTGAAATTTGATGAAGTTACCCATGAATGGGCACTTGCCGGCCTATAACAGACAAACTTTCAACAGTATTCATTTATCTTTGTAAATCTTATCCAAATGTCGAATTTTCATGGTCTTAGCTACTCTTAAGGGGTAGGGTGCATTGAAACATTGCACAATATGGAGCCTCTATGACTGAGGCCACCAGTAGGTCTTAACTCAAGGAGATAGGCCAATGACATTTCAAGAATTACAACTTTCACAACCATTGAATCAGGCCCTTCTTTCTATGGGATTCTCTGAGCCTACCTCTATCCAAAAACAAGCGATTCCAATGCTTCTAGAATCCAAAGGGGATTTTGTTGGTCAGGCCCAAACAGGAACTGGCAAAACAGCAGCATTTTTATTACCTCTACTTGAGGGATTTAATTATGAGAGTGACTTTGTTGAGTCATTGATTCTAACTCCTACGCGTGAGTTAGCTGTTCAGGTTCATCAGGAGCTTGAAAAATTAGCAAAATTTACAACACTACGTTCAACTACAGTTTATGGTGGTTCATCTTATGAGAAGCAAATTAAAGCTTTGAGAAAAGATAAGGCCCAAGTTGTTGTAGGAACACCAGGAAGAGTTTTAGATTTAATTCGTCGTGGTAATTTAAAGCTTAATAACTGTTCAAAATTTATTATTGATGAAGCTGATGAAATGTTGAATATGGGCTTTCTTGAAGACGTTGAAACGATCATGAGTGAGCTTCCCCAAAAGAAAAATATTTGGATGTTCTCTGCCACAATGCCAGCTCCAATTAAGAAGCTTGTTGAAAAGAACTTTTCTTCACCTCAGTTTATTAAAACAGCTGACAAGACTCTTACAAACACAGATATAAAGCAATATTACTGTCTTCTCGATAAGAGAGATTTTGTAAAAGGCTTAAGAAGAATTATGGCAGCTAACTCTCAGGCCAATGCCATTGTCTTTTGTGAGACTCGTATGGAATGTAAAAATATCTCTGAAAAGCTTATTGATCTCGGTGTTCAAGCTCTTCCTTTGCATGGTGATTTGAGTCAGTCTCAGAGAGAATATGCAATGGGTCGCTTTAAGGCAGGGAAAGTACAACTTCTGATCTGTACTGATATCGCAGCAAGAGGGATTGATGTGAACGACCTTAATTTCGTTTTCAACATGGGATTCCCAAGACAAGACGAAGCTTATGTTCATAGAATCGGTCGTACAGGTAGAGCTGGTGTTCAAGGAACGGCAGTTACTTTCTGTGAGCCTAAGGAAAAGTATCGTTTAAAATTTATTGAAAGAAAAACTGGTCAGGCGTTAGAGAGCTATGATCTTCCAAACTTAAATGAGCTTAAGCAGGCAAAAGTTCTAAATGAAATCGAAAAGATGTCTGGACTAAAAACAGCCGTCGTTGATCTTGGTGAAGAATTTACGGTAGATGAAACCTATGAAATGTTTCGCCAGGACCTTTTGGACCTATCAAAAGATCAAATTCTAAAACTTTTCTATTCTTTAAAATTTAATAAAGAGTTTCGTATGCTTGAGGAGGCGCTTGTCGTAAATAAGCCAAAGCCTGCTAGAGATGGGAAGCTGAGAGTTCAAAAGAGAAGAGGCCGGACTGCTCCTGGTGCAGGACGTGAAAATGGTCCAAGCACTCAATCAAGGACACGTCGCGTTCGTAAAAAGAGATAATTCGTAGGTACTTTCCTGGTCTAAGTCATTGTTATTAATGATGATTAGGGAAGACCGATAGTACAATCCTATTGTTTGATAGATCTTTAATTCTGTTTTTATAATACTTATTAAGTATTATAAAAACAGGTTTTAACTCTAAACAAAGGAGCTCTTTGATGAAATTAAATACCGGAATTAACGAAGAAAAGCGTATAGAAATAGCGAAAAGTTTAAGTGAGCTTTTGGCGGAAACTTATACTCTCTATCTCAAGACACACAAGTATCATTGGAATGTAACGGGCCCCATGTTTCAAACATTACATTTAATGTTTGAGGGACAATATACGGCCTTGGCCCTCGCTGTTGATGAAGTGGCTGAAAGAATTAGAGTCATGGATGTTAAAGCTCCCGGAAGCTACACTGAGTTTGCAGAAATTTCACGTGTAAAAGAAGACTCTTCCATGGATACTGAAGCTCAAGTTATGATTAAGAATCTTCTCGGCGACCATGAGCAAATAGTAAGAACGGCTAAGGGGATCTTACCACTGCTTGAAGGTGCAAATGATGAGGGAACGAGTAGCTTACTAGGGTCAAGAATTGAATATCATGAGAAAACAGCATGGATGTTAAGAAGTTTAATTGGATAGTTTTTATATAAGGAAAAGGTAATGCCAACAATAACTCAATTGGAATATCTGCTGGCAGTATCAGAAGAAAAACATTTTGGGAGGGCGGCTGAAAAATGTCATGTTTCGCAGCCCTCTTTATCTATTCAAATTCAAAAGTTAGAAGAAGAATTAGGTCTTATTATTCTTGATCGCTCCAAAAAACCAATAATAGTAACAGAAGAGGGGCAGGTCATTATTGATCAGGCCCGCAAAACATTAAGAGAACACAAGAAATTGTTTACATTAGCTCAGGGGAGCTCTCTTGAGACGAGAGGAGACTTTCACTTAGCCGTTATTCCCACACTTTCTCCTTATTTAATTCCCTTATTCTTAGGAGAATTTTCAAAAGAATTTCCTAAGGTTAATTTGAAGATTAATGAATACCAAACGGATGACATTATTAAGATGCTTAAAGATGATGTTATCGATGCTGCTCTTTTGGTGACACCTTTAAATGATGACACAATTATTGAGCGTCACCTCTTTTACGAGCCTTTTTATGCTTACCTTTCTGAGGGACACGAGCTTTTAAAAAAAGGAGAACTCACTCACGAAGACCTGCTTGGTCAAGACCTCTGGTTACTTGAAGAGGGTCACTGCTTTAGGGACCAGATGTTGAAAATTTGCAGTCTTGGCCGACAAAACAAAGTTATGGAAAATGTGGAGTTTGCCAGTGGTAACCTTGAAACTTTAAAAAACCTCGTTAAGAAAAGTTGTGGATTTACGATCCTTCCAGAACTCGCTGTGCTGGGGCTTGGAAAGGGAGAGCGTGAAAAGCACTTAAGAAACTTTAAGGCACCTGTGCCGACAAGAGAGGTGAGCATTGTTCATTCGCGCTCTTTTCTTAAGGAAAGAATTATTAAACATCTAGAGGAGACGATCATCAAGGCATTACCAAAAGATATCCGTTCTCTAAAAAGAGGGGATATCAACCTCGTAAATATTAATAAATAGTTTTTACAGATAGCTTTTTAAACCAAAGCTAAATTTAGGATCTTTTAATTTGTCTGTATGTACATCATGATTTTGAAGGGCAATTCCATGATCGACTTCTTGAATTTCTGTAACAGAAGCTCCCAATGCATTTATTTGTTTTAAGGCCTTTAAGTCGCGTTTTAGACTTTCTCGATCCTCATCCCTACCAATAACCGTGCAATGAACGAGATTTTTGTTTTCTTGGCTATTTGTTGCTCCGCCTTTCAGTCCTCTTTTATTAAGCCCATGAACAAAAGTCTTTCTAAAAAATACTCCTTGAACTTTGCCAACGACATTAAAGCGCTCTTCCATAAAGTAGATTATCCGATTAAATATTTCTTCAGGAGTTTTTTCAAATCAGCTTTTCTTAGAGGCTTTCCAATGACCTCTTTCATACCTGAAGATAAGACGAGGCTCTTGGTTTCTTCAGTTAGATCCGCAGTTAAAGCTATTGTAGGAGGTAGATTTTCATACATGTCATTTGCTTTAATGAAGGTTTCTACTCCATTTAAACCCGGCATATGATAATCCATTAAAACAAGATCAAATTTATGCTTTCCAAGCATGTCGATTGCTTCAATGCCAGATCCTGCATCTTTTACATCAAGATTTTGCCTTTGAAGTGTCCTTACGAGCAGGTTTCGATTTATGGCATTATCATCAACAACGAGTACGCGTTGAGACTTTAACTCCAAATCTTCATTTTCGTTTGTCGTAATTTGTTCAAGGTCTTCAATTTTCCCAACTTTTAAGGGGATCCTTATATGAAAACTACTACCAAGATTGAGCTCGGACTCTACTGAAATTTCTCCACCCATTAGATAAAGTAGTTCACTCGTTATAGTAAGCCCAAGGCCTGTTCCCCCAAAATTTCGGGTGGTGCTAATATCCGCCTGCTTAAAGGGTTCAAAGACTTTCGCAATGACGTCCTTTGACATTCCAATACCACTGTCCTTTATTGTTACAGAAAAATGATTATTATTGTAACTAGCAATAATCTTAACGCTACCCTTGTCAGTAAACTTAATGGCATTTGCAAGCAGGTTATTGAGGATTTGATTAATTCGAGTAACATCACCAATCAAGACCTTCGGTAATCCCTCAGCGTCAAGAGTAACATTTAGGCCTTTTGATTCAATGAGGTAATGAAAAACAAGGGGGAGATTTTTTAATAGTTTTTCTGGGGAAAAGTGCACTTCTTCAAGTTCAACTTTTCCAATTTCTAACTTTGTAAGATCTAAGATATTGTTAATGATTCCCAAAAGGGTTGTACCACTTTCATTGATGATATTTATATACTCTCTTTGTTCACTATTTAGGCTTGTACTTCCTAAAAGGTCTGTAACGCCTAAAACTCCATTTAAAGGAGTTCTTAGTTCGTGGCTCATATTGGCCAAAAACATACTCTTGTAAAAGGCTTCATCTTCCGCTTTTTCCGCGGCATCTTTAAGCTTTTCTTCTCTGAAAATAATTTGATCCCGCATTGGGGCGAAAATAAAAAAATATGAAAGAATTAAGCTTGCTATACAGATGAAAGCAATTAACCTCTCAGTAATTTTTAGTCTCTCTGAAAGTAATTCAGATTCACTTTCAAAAAGCTTTACTGCTCTATCAAGACTCTTAAGTAATAGGCTTTTAGAAAATGAGCTAAATTCATTAAGATCGCTATTTGTAGCAGATCGTTTCATTATGTTGACTTGTTTTATGAAAGAGTCAGTAAATTGATTTAACTCATTCTTATAGTGAGAGGAGATAGAGTCATTTGAATTTCTCTCCCTCTCTTGAGCTTCTCTTCGCAAAACTTTATCTGATTCTATGAATAGGTTAAGTTTATTCTCAAGATCCTGTTTTATTTCTTGGTTAGCATTATTCACATGGGCTTCATGAAGGAGTAGAGTGATTCTTTGAGAGAGCATTCTCTGTCGTCCTGAGAGATTAATTAGATTTGCAAGACCAACTTGCTTTTGAGCCGTCCACTCTAGTACTAAAAATCCTAAAACGTTGAAAACGCCGATAAAGAAAAGGGCCAAGAAAATTTTTGTGTTAACTGCTTTTTTTGACATAGGATCACTTGTTTAAATAATTCCTGATTATTGTAAACAATTTACCTGTAATTTCTATTGAAATTAAAAGGGAATGAATTGCTGAAAGTGATAGGTTTTTGTAACTTTATTTATCGATGGAACCCAGAACTCGTTTCATGAAACTATTGAGTGCGTCTTTTTGAGAAGTACCTGATTTAATCTGTTTAGAAACCTCAACGGCTCCATACATATTTGAAAGTAACTCCCCAATAGTGTCTAGCTCTTCGTCTTTTAAGCCTTTGGCAAGAGAGACGTGTTCAAGTACCTCAATGGTTTCAAGAACAAAGTCTTCATCATTTTGATCAATAAACTCAACAAGATTCTTTATGATGGGGAGTTTCATCGCACTTCCTTATTATTTTAGTTTTTCCATTAATTCTTGAACGATTTCAATCTTATTGCCTTGAGTTTGGTCAATTAACTCACCATTAGAAAAGGCTGCAAATGTTGGAAGATTGCTAACATTGGCAAGTTTTCTAGAGTTTGGAAGTTTCTCTGCATCAACGTATACAAAAGTGATTCCCTCATTTTCTTTGGCCAAGTTTTTAATCTTTGGCTTAATCATACGGCAATTACCACACCAACCTGCACCATATTGAACCAATACTTTGGTATTATCTTTTACAAACTGCTCTAAGTTGTCATTTTCTAAATCAATCATATTTTCCTCCGATTCTTAGACCATATTGATACTTTTCTCATAGGCTTTCAATAGGTCAAAGACTATCAATTCATAGTTTTTAACAATTATAAGGCCGATAACTGATTTGTCTAAAATAAATATATTGAGAGGCCATCTTCCAGAGAAAGATTAGGCTAATTCATGAGGTGGATCAGCTCATGAGTATATAAAAGGGAAGAAAATAGCAAGTGTAAGGAATTGGCCTAACGCATATTGAGAGGCAAAGGAGAAATTATGAAAAATCGTGTAACTACTGTCATTTTCTTGGGTCTAAATGACATTCTCAATGAGAACTTTGATCACTATATTCATGATGGATTTTTAAATCTTGATAGCGATTTTCACTTGGTCCATATCATGAATAAGCGCTCACACATGAATTTTCCAACAAATATCGATGTCAATGATGAGGCACAGGTTGAGGAGTTCATTAACAAGAAGATCGATAAGGTTGGTGCACTTTTATGGGGTGATGAAGCGAAGAAGCCCGAAGTTAAAAAGGTTATTTTATTTAACAGTGACCCCAAATTAAAGGCGATCAACTACTTAAATGAATGTAAGGCGGACTCTTGTGTTGTCATTACTAGAGGAGAGCAAGATGTTGAAGGGATCTTTAAAGATAGCTTTGCTTACTATCTGGTCGCTTATGCTCCTTGCGATGTTTTAGTCATTCGTCCTAGTTAGCAGGGAAGGAAAGAAACCATTGCAAAGCAATGGCACCGCAGACTGAGACGTTAAGAGAATTCTTACGGCCACTGAGGGGCACATTGATAAGGTGGTGGGCGCGGTTTAAGGCTGGACTTGCAAGTCCATAGCGCTCATTACCTAAAAGAATTGCCGCGGGAAACGTCGGTTTTACCAGGTTGATGTCCGTTGACCCTTCACAAGTCTCAAAGGCGTAAATACTAAGTCCATCTTTTGAAAGAGTATCAAGGCATTGCAAAGTATTCTCCCAATAGCTCCACTTGACCCAGTCTTCCGCCCCGAGAGCAGCTTTTGCGGTCTTCGAATTTTCTGGAGTGGCCGTATATCCACATAGGTGAATGCGAGTGACTCCAAAGGCCTCGGCACTTCTAAAGAGAGAACCTACATTAAAAGAACTTCGCAAATTATCTAGAATTAGATGAACTTCGTTTTCTTGCTCTTTCTTGTTGTAGGAAGAGTCTTCAGTGGTAATGAGAAACTCATCTTCAGTGATGTCCTTTTTTAAAAGACGCTCTAACTTCATAAGAATAACTTCTAAGTCTTTAGGTGATGCTAAGGGTAATTCTAAAAATTCTTTAGATATTTCTCTAAGTTCAAGACTTTCATGCTTAGAAAGAGTTTGGAGATAGTTTAGAAAGGCTGATTTATTTTTCTGAGACTCTCTATTGTCCCAGGTTTGTTTCTCCCATTGACCACATAATCGCCAAAGAGAGTCGAGAGTTTGCTTTTTACTAAAAGATAAAAATGCTTGGGCTGGAATAGAAAAGGCCATAAACTCACAATTTATAAGGGTTTAAGCTTAGGAATAGAGCTTATATATAGCAAAAGCAAGGGGCTTTTGTTAAAACTTCAGGCATATTCAGTCGAAATATTCTTAGGATTGTGCGATGCAAGCAAAAAAGTACTTAATTACCTCTGCCCTCCCTTATGCCAACGGCCCCATTCATTTTGGCCACCTGGTTGGAGCTTATTTATCGGCTGACGTTTACAACCGTCACCGTCGTCTTCAAAGTCAAAAGAGTCTCTTTATTTGCGGAAGTGATGAGCACGGTGTGGCGATTATGCTCAATGCTAAGAAGGCCGGAATCCCGTATCAAGAGTATGTTGATAAGTGGCATAAAGAGCATGGAGAAGTTTTTGAAAAATACGGAGTAGACTTCGATTTCTTTGGTCAAACATCTGCTGATTATCATGCAGAGGAGACCGTAAAGTGGTTTAAAGTTCTCCACGATAAAGGTCTTATCGGAACGCAGGAAGGCCAGCAACTATATTGTAACGATTGCCATAATCATCTTCCTGATCGCTTCGTCGAGGGAACTTGCTATGTTTGTGATTACCCAGATGCAAGAGGGGATGAATGTCCTAACTGTGGTGAGTTTATTGAGCCTGCAAAACTTAAGAATCCAGTATGTAAGATATGTAGCTCTCAGAATATTGTAGAAGTTAGTGTCACTCAGTACTACCTGCTTCTTTCAAAGTTTCATAAAGAGTTTCGTGAATGGTTTGAGGCCAAAAAAGACTCTTGGAGAAAAACTGTTTGGCCCTATGTTGATAGCTTAACAAAAGAGGGTCTTCACGATCGAGCAATTACTCGAGACCTCGATTGGGGTATTGATGTTCCACTGCCAAATACCGAGGGAAAAAAACTCTACGTGTGGTTTGATGCTCCTATTGGTTATGTTTCTAATACAAAAAAGTATTTAGAGGATACGGGATCAAGTGAAAATTATCTGACAGATTGGTGGCAAAATGAGGATGTGGAGCTTTCTCATTTTATAGGAAAAGATAATATAATTTTTCACACCATTATTTTTCCCTGTATGAGTATGGCATCTGGCTATGCAAAAGCTGCGGACAATGTTCCTGCCAATCAATTCCTTAATTTAGAAGGGAAGCAATTTTCTAAATCAACTGGACACTATGTAGATGCTCTTGAGGCCGTAAACGAATTTGGCCAAGATGCTCTACGCTATTATTTACTGTCTATTCTTCCAGAGACAACGGACTCAAGTTTTAGTTGGGACCAATTTCAAGCGAAAGTGAATAATGAACTGGCCAATAATATAGGAAATTTTCTTAATCGTTGCTTAAAGTTCACTCAAAAGAATTGGCCAGAGGGTCTACCGGCAAAATACTTCTTGGGATTCGCTCAGAGTGATGAAGGTAAGATGATCTCTTCAGACTTTCTGGAAATTAACGACCATCTTAATCAACAAAACTTTAGAAAAGGTATAGAGAAAGTAATGGCCCTCGGTAATAAGGCCAATAACTTCTTTTCCGAGCAAGCACCTTGGGCGCTCATAAAAGAAGATCGTGAAAAGGCCGCCACAGTATTGGCCCATTCTAGCGCCTATGCTTTTTGCCTTGGTGTTGCCATGGCCCCCTTCCTGCCAGGCTTGAGTTCCAAAATACTTAATCATTTTTCAGATATTTCCAAAGAGGATCATGTCAAAAGGCTCTATTGTGGAGATATTGGTGTTTTAGATGAGATCTTTGCTAATGGTCACACTCTCAAGTTATCAGTAGAAGCTTTGGTTCCAAAGATAGCCGATGAAATAATTGCCTCTAAGAAAGAGGGCTTACAATCTTGATAGAAGCTAAGTCATTGAAATTATAGAATCTTAAGAGATGTTAAATTAACCTGACAAAGATCATGCCCTCAAACTTAGATTTGATATTAAAATGAAAGCCTAAATATATCGAATTTAATAGGAACCACCCTTTGGTCATACTTGTAGTAGATGATTTAAGAGACATGCGAGAGCTTGTTATTGCAAGCCTTCAAGAACTCATGCCAAATGCTGTCTTCATAGAGGCGCAGAGTGGGACTGAAGCATCTGAAAAAATTGAAAAATTTGAAGATAGGCTTAGCTTCATCGTTTGTGATTTTCATATGGATAATGGAAATGGCGATGTGGTCTTTAATAAATGGAAGACTACGTGCTTTCATATTCCCTTTATTCTCCTCACAAGTGAAGTTGCCGAAGCAAGAGGGGTGTTGTTAAGAAAGAATCCTAATCTGTGGGAAAGATTGGCATTTCTCCACAAATCGGGAGACTTCGAAGAATTAAAAAATACTTTTGAGAGACTACTTAGAAAGGGTTTTTTAAAACTTTCTAAAAGTTTGATAGAAGAAGAGAGATCTCTCAATATCCCACTCTATTTATCTTTAAGTGATAAGAAAATTATTCGCTATTGCCACCAAGGAGATACCATTCCCAAAGGCAAGCTCGAAAAACTCAACGAAAAGGGCTTGGATTCATTTCTCGTTCCTGTGAAAGAAGCACTATCCTCTGGTTTCGTATGGCCGTTAAAGCCAGTGCATGTAGAGACGAGGGATAATCCTCAATCAATAGAAGAAAGTTTTAAAAAATTTAAAGACTTACATCATGATGTTTTAATCAACGATTTTGTTGATCCTGAAAAGTTTAATAAGGCGACGACTTTAATAGACTATGACTTGAAGAGACTTTCTGAAACAAAGCTCTTTTCCTGGGTTTTAGAAAAAGGTTTTACTGAAAAAAATTATGTACTCAATCATAGTTTATTATTAAGCACCTTTTGCATTATGGGACTCTTGGAGATGGATCTTAATACTCCTCATAACCGGAAATCTGTCATTGAGTCATGTTTTTTCCACGACTTATTTAAGAGTGACAAAGAAGCGATTGAACAAGACTTGTATCCCAAAGAATTTGATAGAAAAAAACAACAGGTTTATTTATTACAACTATTAGATTTGGCGAAGGAAATGGGACTCTCACAGGATAGCGATAAGATTCTAGAAGCCCTTTGTATGGGGCTGCATGGTCATTATAACCCAACGGTTAATCATAAATTAGCTAGTATTGCTCTCTCCTTACATAAAGTTAGCAATGAGCTTTATTCAAATGCATTCACAAAAGAATTATCAAATGAGGCTTTAGAAAATATCTCTAATCAATATTTTCAAAATAAAAAATTCTTAGTCAGCCTTTTCAAATAAGATATTATTCTTCGATGATAAGCCCGGATTCTTCAGATTTAGGATCAATCATGGGAACTTTAATGACTTGCCCAATGGAGAGGCGGTCGTCTAATTTTCCACCTTCTTGGACACTTCTCATGAGCCAAAAGGGAACATTAAACTTTTCTAGGATGCCATTCAAATTGTCACCCTTATTTACGTTATAATTATCAACCTTACTAATTTGAAAGTTTTCATAAAAGTCTTCTTGAATGGAGAGATGGTAAGCATTTCGTTGTTGGCCAAATTGCTGGGCCTGTTCATCATTTAAAAAGAGATTGAGCTTTTGCCCTTGAAAAATGAGGCCTCCAAAAGAGAGTTTATTCCAATCTCTTATTTTCTGTGTGCGAATATTTGCCCACTCAGCAAGATGCCCAAGCGTCTCTTCGGTCTCAATCTCAATCTGGTAGTGTAGTCCTTTGATTCTCGTAAGCTCTAGTGCATAACCCTCTAGATTTGGTCCACTCTGCCCCTTGAGTTCAGATTCACTTGGTCCATAAGATATTCTTGTACTTTTTTCGGCCACAAATTCTTGATTCTTCTTAGGTGTTTCCTCTTTTGGGACACGGACTTCAGTTATGGCGAGTTTCGGTTGGATGGTTTTAATCTCTGAGCCCTCTCCAGGTATTTTTAGTTTCATTCCGGCATAGATTCGAGATGGATTGATAATATTATTAAAGGCAATCAAGTCATTAAGAGAAACCTTATAACCTTTTGAGATATCAAAAAGACTCTCTCCTCGAGAGACGATATGAAGACGCTCCATCTTGAGATTCTCAAATTTACTTTCTAATTTATTTAATGCCACCTCGTAGGAGTCGATCTGATCTTTTGTGGTCTGTGGCAAATACAGAACAAAGCCACTTGGGAGGAAGAGTGGTGACTTTAGTGCAGCCCTTCTTATCGATGGATTATAGTCGCCAATATTTTCGATAGATAAATTGAGGGCATCGGATAATTGTTTTACAGTTAAAGGCTTTTTAATCGTGAGAGTGGAGTAGGTAAAAGGATCAGGTTTTTTAAAGGACTTGAAATATTTTTCAGGGTCCTTAGAGATGAGAACAGTGGCCATAAATGTTGCATAAAAGTTTTTTGAAGCAAATCCAAAACGCCTACCATCATAGCCTTCGATGATTTTGTGAATTTCACTCGTTTGAAGTTTATTGATAGCATTTTTTATACTTCGAGCACCATGATTATAGGCGGTGAGAGCTAGAGGCCATGACTTAAGCAATCTGTAATTGTCTTTTAAAAGCTTGGCGGCTGCTTTTGTCGCCTTGATAACATCACGCCTTTCATCGACAACATAGCCAACCTTTAGCTTATAGATTCTTGCTGTTGAGCGCATGAACTGCCAAATCCCAGCTGCCCCGACTTTAGAATAAGCTAAATAATTAAATGACGACTCAACATGGGGCAGAAATTTTAACTCCTCAGGCATATCCATTGATGCAAAGACATCTTGAATATAATCTAAGTAGCGATAGCTTCTAATCAAACCCTGGTAATAACGGTCTTTCAATCCATATTGAAAGCGCAAATTTTTTGCCAGTTGGTAGTACTCTTTAGAAGATCTTTCCCCTAATTTTGCTTTTAATTGTTTTTCTTCTTCATTTAAAGAAGTGTCAGTAGATTTCGCTAGTTTCTGTAGCATCTTTCGATAATTCGCTTTTACTTCTCTTATAAAGCGCACCCTACTTCTTCCAGTGCTTGGTAGATCATACTTATTATAGATAATACCGAGGTCTTCGGAGTCATGAAGAAAGGCTTCTTGTGTTGTAATTTCTGTGTAAACTTTGACCCAAAAGTTTACCCTCGTTTCTACCTCGCCCTTGATTGGGAAGTTTTCAATAAATTCATTATTTTCTTGAGCATAGGAATTAGCGAAAAGAAGGAGATAGGTAATTATCGAAAAAATAAATGTATTTGTTCTTTGTCTCAATTAAATCTCTTTTAGATAATCAATTTCTAAGAAGCGGATTAAGAAATTCCGAGCCTAGACTATCATGGTACTTGTCAGCGAAAGATCTTTCAATGGTGTTAAGATCGCCATTTTTATTAAGTTTCTTTAAACAAACATTAAATTTATTGGTTATTTCAGGATCTCTAAATGCTGCAGTAAAGTGATTGAGATGGAAAATTCGATAAAATTTAATTTTAACGTTTTGCCAGCGAGGCTCATTTTTAACGAGCCTTCTTTGGTGTGCCATAAAGATAAGTGCATCTGTAAAGACTCCACTTACTCTTCCCCTCATAAGCATTTCATTATGGCGGTTTTGAGTACTTGATTCAGTATAGGAGGCAAAAAGTTGGACTTTGTTTGTAAGTCCTTTTAATAACTTCTTCCCACCCGTAAAGGAGATAACATCTTTGCCTTTAAGGTCATCTAGCTTACGAATTCCATTTGGAAACTCACTGTCTTTTACAAAAACGCCATTATTATAGGCGATATAAGGTTTACTTTTTCCCTGGATCTCATGGTCTGATTCAGGGATGGTGGAAACGCCATCATAGGTTTCATTTGTAAGGTAGCTTTTGAGATGGCGCATATAGGGTTGGACATCAAAAATTACTCGGTAACCAGCACATTTTAAAATCGTTTTCATGATCATAATGTCTCTCCCTGTTTTTCCGTCCTGTTCGGTATTTTCTGGAAGATAAGCTGCAACTATCTTAAGAGTCTTTTCTTTTGACAAAGATATTTGGGACAAGAGAGAAAGAATGATAAAAGAAAATATCTTTGTATATTTTAATATAATCATGGAATCTTAATTGAACCATACCAATCCTAATGATGAAACTCTTATTAAAAAAAAACGGCTCCAAGCAGCATTAGAATTGATGCCTAGTCATTTCGAGGTCTTTTACGACCTCTTTTGTGATCATGGCCTACTCGGTCAAGCCGCTAAGAAAAAATTCTCTAAAAAAGTCATCTTTAATGACTGTAGGGAAGGAATAATTAATAGATTGAAAGAGAGTCTATTAATTATTGATGAGGAGATAGAATTTTCTAAGGCCCAAATGATTAATCTGCAGGGGACTGCCGGAGTTTTTATGTTGGGAGTTGGTGGCCACCTGATCAAGGAATGTCTTTCTACTTGGGAAAAAGAAAATCAGGATAATCTATATGGAGGCCACTCTTTTGTCTTAGGACCACATTATTATCATTTAGAATTAAAGGAATATCTCAGAGCTTTGGGGGCCGTGCTCATTGACCAGCGTTTTGTTTTTGAAAGAGGTGAGGGTTACGAACTTTACTTAATTCAATTTTCTAAAGATTACATAGGAGTCGGAAAAAACGTCCTCGATTTTGATGAAAGCTTTTGGTCTGGTGTTGTAAAAGAGGAGCCTGGTGCAATCAAATATTTGGGGAAAAAAGCAGAGTCTTTTTCTCGCATCAAAAAACCGAACTCCCACCAATTCGAATATGCGAGCTCTCTGGCCCACTTTATGGCCAAAATTAATGGTAAAATTTGACTATTTTTTGTCATTTTTTTGAAGATTCACCAGAAAGAAACTACTAAATTTCAAACAGTTATGAGCCTTTTTATCCATCTGAATTTTTTTAAAAGTAAAATCTTGGGCATAGCGAATATTTTACTTTTCTGGCGGACGATTTCGTCATAAGCTGTAATCTACAGATTAACAATGGGGAGTTACTCCTCGCAGTAAGGATTTTTTTATGCAGACAGGTACAGTTAAATTTTTTGATGAAACAAAAGGCTTCGGCTTTATCACTCCAGACGATGGTGGAAAAGACATCTTCGTACACGTCACAGGTATTACTGGTGGTGGTACATTAGCTGATGGTGATAAGGTAGAATATGATATGGGTGAGGGACGTAAAGGACCAAGTGCTATCAACGTTCAAAAGAAATAACTTATTTCCTAATTTATATATAAAAGAAAAGGAGGCTTACGCCTCCTTTTTTTATTTCATCTTTTAGTTAAGTCTTAGCGAATTGATACTTCAATTTTCTTTAGGCGACCATCACCTAGTGAAGTCGTCTTAACTTCTGGGTCTTCACTCAAAAGTTGATGCACAATTCTGCGGTCTCTTGGATCAAGAGGTTTTAGGGTATAAGGCTCTTTTGTTGAAAGCACAGTTTCTTTTGCCTGTTGAGCAATTTTAAGAATCTTCTCTTCTCTTTCTTTGTCTTTTTCTGGTGAACGAGTTCTTCTTTGATCTCTTCCATTTTGTTGTGGGCGAGCACGATTGTTGTCTCTTTCTTTTGCAGGTGCTGCAGTCTTTTGTCCAGCAACCTTCACAACCCATCTGAGTTTTGAGGGAAGCGTAATTTTGTTGGCCAAATATAGACGCATTATTTGCTCAAAGCTTTGAAGCATTTCCGCTCTATTTCTAAGCATTAGACCTTCGTCAGGTCCATTGAAAGAGACCTCAATAGTCTCACCTTTAAAGGCAACTTTTACTCTCACATCTAAGTGGCTGAGAGTTAGAACTTCAATGATAAAAGGTAGCAATAAACGCTTGTAGTGATTATCGAGGCTGTAACGGTAGGTTGTTTTACGAGGACCAAAGAAGAAATATCTCTTACTTCCTTTTGAGACGATCTCTTTTTTAAGAAGAGTCTCGTCAGTGATCATATAATAGCCAAGAGCAGCTCTGTTCGCGTCGTCTTCTGTTTCAGAAGTGAAAATAAAGAATCGACGGTCTCTCTTTTCTTCCTCACTTTTAACAAACTTTTTTAAAGGTGTCGGAAGGGCCCTTTCTAATGGTGCATCATACTTACTAGGTTCTTGATTTTTAGTACTCATATCCTTATTTTTGTCCCTGTTATTTTTACTGCGACTATCGCCATCGCGTTTTCTATCTCTATTTCCTTGTGAGGAATTCCTATCTACTAATTGCAGAGTCTTCCCATCGATATAGGGTTTAGGAACTATGTCGGCCTTCACATCTTCATTTTGAACATCAAGCTTGGGGATTTTTCCGTCAATATACTTGTAGATGTCGTCCAAGTACTCACAGTCTTCATGGGCGCAAAAGCTAATCGCTTGGCCTGACTTGCCTGCTCGCCCAGTTCGACCAATTCTATGAACATAGTTAGCCGCTTCCTGAGGAAGGTCAAAGTTTATGACAAGGTTTACGTCTTTTACGTCTAAGCCTCGAGCTGCAACATCGGTACAAACTAAGATTGTGACCTCTTTGCTGCGAAACTCTTCCATTAATTTGGTTCTTTTATTCTGTGGAAGTCGACCAGAGATGGGCTTTGCTTTAAAGTCCATTAGTCTCAACCATTCTGCAACCAGATGGGTTTGAATCTGAGTGTTACAAAAAATAATGGCATAAACATCTGTATTTTTACGAAGAAGATTGACTAAAAAAGGCATTTTTTCTTTTTGAGTAATCATCGCCAAGCTGTGATTAATATTATCAACGAGAAGAGAATCTTCATTAAGTTTCAATTCTACTGGGTGGGACTTAAACTTATAGCAAGTCTTAAGGACTTCCATATTTGAAGTTGCACTAACCATGATAAGCTGGCGGTTATCATTAACTTTAGACAATATGAATTCGATATCTTTTTGAAATCCCATATCAAAAAGTCGATCTGCTTCATCAAAGACGACAGCTTTTACTTCATCTAATTTAACGGATTTTTGCTTGATTAAATCAACGAGTCTTCCAGGGGTGGCGATTAAAACTCTCGTTCCCTTTTTTAATGTTGTCTTCTGTTTATCAATAGATTCACCACCGATAAGACAGGCAGCGTGGATGCCGAGGCTTTGACCTAGGTCATTAAATACCTTATGGGTTTGTTGAGCAAGCTCACGGGTTGGGCTTAGAGTGACGTATTGGATGAGTTTGTCTTCTGGAGCCTGGGCCGTTTCGCCTTCCTCTCTCAAAATTTGTTCAATAATGGGAATAGCAAATGCTCCCGTTTTTCCAGAGCCTGTTTCTGCTTGGGCAAAGATGTCTTTACCTTCAAGGATGTGATTAAGGGTTAGTTCCTGAATGGGTGAGGCATTTTTAAAGCCAATGTCACCTAGGGAATTTAATAGTGCGGCGCTTAATTTAAAGTCGCTAAAGGGTGTTGTAGTTTCCATACCCTCTGTATACATGACAGTTCATAAAACGAATAGGTTTTATCAGATATTGATTAAGGGCTTGACCTGGAGCGTTGATAGCAGTTATTTAGAATGCGATGGGAGATTTTATGAAAAGATTGGATTTCTTTTATAAGGCCATATTTATGGTTTTGTTACAATTTAGTGCGTTGAGCTATTTCCCAAAGGATTATGAACACGCTAGGGAGCAATTTTTAAAGGGTGCCGAGAGAATAAGTAAAAGCTATCCGAAAATTATTTATACTAATAAGTTTTCTGTGATTGGAGATGAGGGAGAGGAGCTTTTTAGTGATTTTATCTTCCTCGACTGCCGAAAGTTCGCTCAGAAAAGCCAGCCACTCCTATTACTAACCAGCGGAGTACATGGGCCAGAGAGTTTTGTTGGCTCAGCTGCACAAATTTGGTTTCTTAAAAATGAGAGTGAAAAAAGATGTAAGCAAGGTGTCTCTCAAGTCATTATTCACGCTCTCAATCCTTATGGGTTTAAATATATGAGGCGTTTCAACAAAAATAATATCGATTTGAACAGAAACTTCCCGACCACTTCAGGTATTTATCAGCAAGTTAATAGTGCTTACAAAAATTTAGAGGATATCTTAAACCCTAAAAATGAAATCAGCTCGTTACCTCTTCGTTCGGTTTGTGTAGTGACAAAGTTAGCGAAGAGTTTGTTAAAGGGTCAGTCTCCTGAAGACATAAGGCAGGCTTCAGTCGGGGGCCAGTATGACTTTCCCGAAGGTATTTATTATGGAGGAGCAGGTCCTGAACCAGTAGTCGTTTGGTTAGAGAGTATTCTTCCAAATATCTTGAATTCCCATACGAGTGTTCTTCATTATGACTTTCATACGGGACTTGGTAAAAAAGGTGTGCTGCATATGATGGTCGGAGCTGGTTTAACAAGTTTTGGCAAAAGGATGATTAAAAAGGTCTTAAAGCCTTTATCGAATGAAAACTTTGAATTAACAACTCCTGATGAGCCTGGTTTTTATAAGATTCAAGGGGATATCATTGACTATATTTCGCTACTTAAAAAGGATGGCAAAATTTTAAGTTTAACTGCAGAGTATGGAACAGTGGGCTTAGGTATTTTTTCTCAATTAAAAACACTTACTCGTTTAATCAATGAAAATCAGGGCCATCACTTTGGGTATTCTAGTGACCGAGTTAAAAGGACGGTAAAAGAAAGGCTAAAAGACGTCTTTCACCCACCCAAGAGTACTTGGCTCAGAAAGGTAAGAGAAAAAAATACCTTTATTTTGACCCAATTATTAGATGGCTTTCTGAGCGAACTAAACTGACTTACAATAAGAGGAAACTTTATAAAGGTTCTTCTTATGCGTCGTGAATTCTTTCTTTTTGCTATTATAGGTTCTTTAATTTGTGCGATAGGTTTTTGGGTGCTTCCTCCTTTATATCATCCGTTGCACATAACAATTACGTCATTATTCGCTCTCATTGTTTTTATTGGTTTAAAAGATGCCTTTCAGACTAAACACACTATCCTCAGAAATTTTCCGGTACTTGGTAAATTTAGATATTTACTTGAAATGGTAAGGCCTGAAATTCAACAATATTTTATTGAAAGTAATTCTGATGGTCGTCCTTTTAATCGAGAGGATCGCTCCCTTGTTTATCAAAGATCCAAAGGAGACCTCGATACGTTGCCTTTTGGAACACAAAAAGATGTATATGCTCCAGGTTATCAATGGGTGAATCATTCAATTAAGGCCCGTCACCTCGATCATGAGTCAATGAGGGTCACTATTGGTGGTGAGTCGTGTAGCCAGCCTTATAGCGCAAGCATTTTAAATATATCAGCGATGAGCTACGGCTCACTCTCTGGCAGTGCGATTCAGGCCCTTAATGGAGGGGCTCAGGAAGGAAACTTTGCTCATAACACTGGGGAAGGCGGAATTAGTCCTCACCATTTAAAGCATAAGGGAGACCTCATTTGGCAGGTCGGAACTGGTTACTTTGGCTGTCGTCATCCAGATGGCTCTTTTAATCCAGAGATGTTTAAAGAAAATGCTACTAGACCTGAAGTTAAAATGATTGAGATTAAAATTTCTCAAGGAGCAAAGCCTGGGCATGGAGGAATATTACCGGCCAGAAAAATTACTCCGGAAATTGCTGCTATCCGTGGGGTCCCAATGGGGCAGGATGTTCTCTCTCCTCCAACTCACTCTACATTTGATACACCGATTGGTCTTTTAAACTTTGTCGCTCAACTGCGTGAACTCTCTGGAGGAAAGCCCGTTGGATTCAAACTTTGTTTGGGTAAGAGAAGAGAGTTTATGGCGATTTGTAAGGCCATGATGAAGACTCAAATATTTCCAGATTACATTGCTGTCGATGGTGGAGAAGGAGGCACGGGGGCTGCACCAATTGAATTTTCCAACCATATTGGTTCTCCTGGATTAGATAGTCTTGTTTATGTTCACAACTGTTTAGTTGGTTTTGGCATTCGAAATAAAATGAAAATTATTACTTCTGGTAAAATTGCGAGCGCCTTTGATCTAATGAAAAGACTGTGTTTAGGAGCCGATGTTTGTTACGCTGCTCGCTCCATGATGTTGGCACTAGGTTGTATTCAAGCCCTTCGTTGTAATAGTAATCATTGTCCTGCTGGAGTTGCGACAAATGATCCCAACTTAGAAGCGGGTCTCGTGGTTTCTCATAAGAGAGGGAGAGTTGCTAGTTTTCATAAAGAGACCATGAAAAGCTTTGCTCACATGTTAGGAGCGATGGGACTGGGTCATCCTGATGAGTTAAGGCCATGGCATCTCCAAATGAGGACCGGTGCTTCTGAGGTTAAACATTTTGGGCAGATTTTTCATTACTTAGAAGAAGGTGAATTATTACAAGAGACAATGCCGGCCGAATTTATGTGGGCCTTTAGACTTGCAAGTGCTGAAAGTTTTGACCCTGCGGATACATTAACAATTACTGAGATGAGATAGGCTTAAACTTACTTAGGGATATTGCGTTTCATTCTTTCGGTGAGGTCGTTTACGACTCTTTTGTGAAAGCCAGGCTCTTGCCAGTTTAGACTTTCTTTATATTCTTTGATGGAAATCCTCTCATATGTGATTTTAATCGTTTTAAAGAGATGGATAAAAGGTTCCCCAGGTCTTTGGACATGGTGGAGTCCTCCAGAGTACCCAATAAGGAAGTACCCGTTATGGGTCTTGCTTAAGATGTCGGCAATGCCTGTCTTAATACTCATGGGCTTGCCATTTTTATCAAGCCCTTCTTCTCGCATCATACGTCCCTCAGGTGCCAAGACTACAAGTGAGCCAGGCTTCACCAAGTCCATAAAGTCGCTCCAGGAGTCATCCCTTTTGCGGGTGATACCAATAATTTGAGGAAAGATCGTTTTATAAAGGCGGCCGACGATAGGTCTCTCTAAAGTTATATCTGCCCCAGGTAAAACGGCCCTCTTAACATTTTTGTAAAAGAAACTATTTGGTACAGAGGAGAAGAGTAGGGGTTCAAATAAACTCGTGTGATTGAGGAAAGCAAATACGGTTATATCATCCCAAAAGTCAGGGGTTTCATTAATAATAGTTCTCTCAAGACGAAAGAAGACTAGGGAGAAGACCTTTACAGAGAAGGCCAATATGAGACTTATTAAATATTTCATAAATTAATACTAACAAATGTTTTATAAGCCTAACCTAAGCATAAACTTCTTTATCATACCCGACTCTTCCTGTGCGGGTCGCGCTTCCTCTGGAATTAATTCATCTGATGAAGCTGGTGCGCGTGTGTCCTCTCCAACTTCAATTATTTCTTTACCTGCTAGGGTGGCACATGTTTGTTTAATTTCTTGGCGCATAGTCGTTGCACCTGGATAATTAAAGCGAAAATTAATGCCTTCAAGCTCTAAAAGAGCATACTCTCTCCAGGGCTTTCTTCTTTTACTTAGGATAAAATTATCAATATTTTTTTCGTAAAAATCTTGGATAAATCTTAGCTCCGGACAAGTCATCTCTTCATTCGCAGCCATGTAATTCATGAGTAAATTCTTTTCTTCTAGGCTTTGCACTTTAATGACTTTACTTAAATCTTGTTCAGTTGGATTTTCAAATGGAGATAGAATACCTTCGTTCAAAGAGTTTCTTATATTTTCAGGGCCGTTACCATTATTTGCTGGGGCTTCAGAAGGCGAGGCTGATGATCGACTTGAAGAAGCTGGCCCTCTCCCCGTTTGAGGAACAGGTGGTCCATTAAAAGGTGCTGCTGTCAGTGAGTTATTTTCCCTCACTGGTGAGCGATCTTGTGAAGTGGTCGCTTGAGCAATGGTAGAGCCTGGGCCTAGACCTGTTGGAGGTATTATAGGATCATCAAGTTTATCAATTTCATTTCTTAGATTCGTCGTATCTTCTGATACCTTTCTCACTTCTTTTAAGAGTTCATTATCTAAATTATTGCTTTTATTTGTTGAGTCGTTTTCATCTTCGCTAATTTTGTCGCTTGAAGAAGGTGCGCCTGCTGTCTGAGGGATATTGCGAAAAGATTCATCTTCAAACGAACTTGTCGATGACGATCCTGCCTTCTCTCCAACGCTCCCTGCAGAAGGAAAAATTGGTGTGATCGAATTATTTGTTTCAGGTAGTCCAAAGCCTTGGGCCAAAGAAGAGAAAAAGTTATTTTGCTCTGATCCAAGAATATTGTTTTCTGGGCGAGTAATATTTGGTCTATTAACTGTTCTTTCCTCTTCTACATTTGAACTTGATTCTTGATTAGCTACTCTAACTGTTTCTTCCAATTGAGAAATCTTTCCTTTAATATTTTGAGCTTCTGTGGCACCTTGAGCTAGGTTGATACCTCTTTCATCGAAGCGCAAGTTGGAATCCTTTGACGTTCTTATTGAGCCGTTGCTTGTTGTCGGTCTTTGAGTGATGTCTGTGATTTGACTTCCAGAACCAATACTACCACCTTGACCACCACCACTTGGCCCAATTCCACCGCCGCCGCCAACTCGTATAGGGTCTGGTTTAATGGTTACATCGCCTCGATCATTACTTGGTCTAGAGTCATTCACGCCAGCAGCTCTCTCTTGAATACTTTCAATTTGTGCTTCAATTTGTTCCTGAAGCCCACTTCCACTTGAAAGTCTTGATAAGCTTGTTAGGACGCCCATTAAAGTCGTGCTATTCACAGTCGATTCATCTATAGCGTTATTCCTATAGCTACCGTTACTAATATTGATTTTTGAAATTCTACGTAGTAGCAAAGAAATATATTCTTGCCTTTTTTCCATCGGATTAACTGTAGATAGAACGTTTAAAAGTTGCATGTTTGAACCAACAGATTGAATGAGGCGAGGGTTAGCATATTGAGCGATAATATGCCGTCTAAATTCATCATTATTAAAACGCTGAAAATAGGTCGCTAGAATCTCTTCTTCATCTTCGCTACCATTATTAGCAATGGCCGATACTGCGCGAGAGACGATGAGTCCGTTTAAATCATTAGTATTATTTTCAACAATTTCAGATAGTCTTCTTCTTCGCCAAAATCTAAGAGATTCACTTTCTTCAGTGGTCGCATTAGTGACTTGACGGTCAATGATGTCAATTGCCGAGAGTTTATTCGTCTCGCTAAGATCCTCAAATAGTTGGCCAATAATGGATAAGAAATTGTCTTGAGCTCCAACAGATGTGATTTGGTCAAAGAGTTGATTGGCCAGTGTTGTTCGACTTGAATTTGCTTGCGAAAGACCTTTGTAGATTTCGAAATTAGAGTTAATGTCTTCTACGAAACAATAAAAAGCCCGTATTTGTGAAAGTGCACTTGGATTTTTAGAGACAATATCTATTTCAATCTGTGCCCAATTTTTATCAGAACTAAAAGACTCTCTATACCAATTCCAGGTGTTAATGGTCTGTCCAGGCTCAATGAATCCCGAGTTTTGTTGAGAAGACTTATCTTCTAGAAAATTGTTGAGAGGATCAATTATTGAAGCGTAGCCTTGGGCACTTAAATCTTCAACTTCAGAGCAATTTGGTCTTGTTAGGCTCGGTCCTGATGTGTCGGTAACCGAAGCGATAGATCGACCACTTCTTATTAAGGTCTGTGCTGCAGCAGAAGCTTGTCCTCTCGCAGAAATGGCTTCTTGAGCCCCCTCTACACCAGTTTGATTAAAGATCGCTAATGTCTGAAGTCTTAGAGTGTTTGGATTTTGCTCTAGGTATTCATTGAAGGAAAAACCAAGTATATTTGCATATTCTCTTCTCCCTTCATTCTGACTCTCTTTATTATCCATATAAAAGTTAGCAAAATAGCTGATCCTCTCATCGGTACTATTTGAAGAATTAAGAAATAATCGGAGAGCTTCGCTTCTAAAGGCTATGGGAATTGAAGGATTTGTTAAAAACGCTCTACCATTACGACTTGAGAGGTAATGGCCTAATAATCCAATGTGTTCTAATGATTCAATGGCCCTTCTTTTTTCGGCTTCACTTGATCCTGATGCGATAAGGTTACTATATTTCTCTAAGTTATATTCTGTACATAAATACATCATGGCGCGAATGTTTTGAGTATTCATTGAACTGCCAGTGAAGTTTTCTGGTATGTTAATTTTTGTTTGTAGTGTCGTTCCCATTATTTCTATAAATTGATTCATCCTCTCAGGATGTTCAATGAAATTATAGCGACCACCTGAACTGCAAACTCCAGTGTTGCTCGTTGTATCGTTAAACTGATGGCAAAAGTATTCCCTGACATCACTATTGATATCTCTTAAGACTTCAAAGTCTTGGATGAAAAATTCTGGTCCATCTTGTTCGCAAATGACTTTAGATACTTCAAAAGTGCCACTTGATCTCTGCTCGCTTATCGGGTGAGTAGTACTTGCCCCTTCTAGGCATGGCCCTTGTGCACTGGTTACTTGGCATAGGAGAACTACGTAGAGGGCGATAAGTAGCCTAGAGTTGGCCACGGTCCAAGGATTTGAATTGCGAATGTTGAGCAGTTGATACATCTTCACAATCATCATTTCGGACTAGTTTTGAAATAACTTAAGCGAATTAGTCGGGAATTGGTAAGATAAGGTAGATACTTATTAAAACGCCCGAAATTGTGGGCACTATCATTAGGAAAATGATGGATGATGCTCTTCTAAGTTGTTGAATTTGTGTCTGATTTTAGTTAATTCTGGCTTGGCCAAACATTTGGTTTATCCATGCCTCATAATGAATAAAGTGAATAAATTGTAGCTATTTTATAAGGGGCTTAGCTCCGATAAGGGTACTGTGTGAGGTTGTTGTGGTTGTAAAAGGACCCTCTTTAAAAATGTCTAAATTTTACAAATTCATCTTCAGATTTTTTCTGTTGTTCACTACCATATTATTTTTTGTTGAAGTCTCAAGTCTTAAGGCAGAAGAGGGCGTTGTTTTTGATGAAGCAGAAATAAAAATTTCGAAAAATTCCCTTAAAAATTTAAATACACAACTTATCGAAAGTATTTATGATGAAAAAACAGGCATTAATGAATTGCGCTTTTCCTTAAAAAAGAAAGGAGCAAAACCAAATATAAATTTTATCATTCAACAAAAAGATGGTCATCGAGTACTTGAAAAAATTGATTCTAATAATGATGGTTTTTTTGAAATGATAAGAAAGACAGTAAGCTCAGAGGATTATTCAGTTGAAGAATTTATCTCTTTGAGGAACTCTCGTTACTATGATTTACGTAGAAGATATTACCCTATTTTAGGTGGACAGCTAGCGCGCTTACAGATTTCTACCAGAAAAACTGACAAGGAAGAATTTAAGGTTGTTGAAGAGACGATTACAACAAGTATTCAATATGAAGCGAGTTTATCATCGAAACGACAATGCCTAGAAAATACATCTTTTTATTTGGATTCAAATTTAGTTGATTCAGTAAATGATATTGTGAACTCTTACAACATTGCTTGGCCAAATAGAGATGATTTTGATCTTTTGGTTCAGTTAGATGTTGATAGAAGCTGTGATAGAAAAACGTCAAATTTTTTAGATTCTCGAAAGAGTATGAAGCAAATCTATGGCGAGGCAATCAATCAGGGAATGGTTTGCTTACAAGATTTGGCCGATCGATCGGGAGACTCTTCTTCATTTTCTAATCTTTTGTATTTAAATAGTGCAGCAAGCCTAGCAGGCCAAAGAATATATGAAACGCCACTGGAAATGGAATCTATGTCTGGGGGGCAAAATGGTTTCCCTCGACGAGCACGGTCAGATAACTTTAGAAGGCAAAAGGTTATTTGTTCTCAAAGGGATCGCGATTTTTCAGTCGGAGGTAGTTCAACAATTAGAGGTAATGGGATGGCCTCAACTGGAGTGGATCATCAAACACATTTAAATTGTGAGGGGGGAAGATTAAAGGTCAACCACCCCTTTATAAGCTTAAATTTTGAACGCTTAGAGGAACAAGCTGCCAACACTGATAATTATCCTTTAAGGGATCGAGAGCGCTACTTAAAAGAGCTTATTTTTCATGAATTTCTTCATACGACAGGAGCAGAACATAAGAGTCATTATGATCCAATTACCGCATGTGCAAAATATTGCTTTAATGGTTCAGGGAGTGGAAGAAGTCGAGAATTATCAAAGAGATTATGTGAAGGTGAGGGGATGGGACAATTTAACATCACCTCATTAGAATCTAGAGTAGACTTGCAATTACAGTATAACTCGTATTTAAATCAATCATCTACGGATTCCGTAAGTAATATGCTTCGTGAGTTAGCGCCACAAATAGGGCGTCGAGATGCGTCTGCCTTAATGCCTTAAATTCAGGGTTTTTTTTTGAAGGAGCATTTTTTTTAAAATTTTCTTCTCATAGTTTTGGTAGAAATGATCATGAATGACAAAAGGATCATAGCTTATGTCTTTTATCCGATAATTCTTGAGTATTATATCTAGGACCTTTTTAGAAAATTCATTCTCGATAGGATCATTTTCAATAAATAAAAAATTGATGAAATCGTATTTTGTGTGGAGATCAATAAGGTCTGCGAACTGATTTTTATCGCCAAATCTATCAAGCGTCATGATAGAAGTACTCTTGTGAATACCTCCATAGTAGAGGGCGAGCTCTTTGTAGAAAGGATTCTCCAGTGTCAAAAAGATATTTAAAACGCCTTTCTTTCTTGCGAGACTTTGTGCTTTCTCAGTGAGAAGAGTGCTTTCAATATCGTTCACAAAAACTTTATCATAATTAAAAAGACCAGTAAGTGTGATTGATAAGAGAATTGAAAGCCTATAGGGTTTTGTTATTTTTAAATCAATTGAAGTCTTAATTAAATTAATAAGGGATATTGGATAAATGAAAATGTATTGAGTCCAGTGACCAAGCCTATAAGAAAGTAGAGAACTAATGAGTAATGTAAAAATTGGAATCAGAAAACTTATGGAAATGACAATAGATAGAGGTTTTTTAAACTTCACTCCATTATAGAATTGGTAAGAAGCAGATAAGAAAGTTAAAATTGAGAATATTAAGATAGTTATATTCTTCAAGTCACTCATCATGATTGAGCTCCAAGCAGGATAAATTTCATGAGTCTAATGGCTTCATCACCCTTTACTTTAGGCCAAAAAAAGATGAGGACATTGTTGTCAATTGATTTATTAAATATGATGAGTGTCATTAAGCTTAAAATTGATAAGACCGAAAATATGGACATGAATAATTTTTGAGAATTATACGTGCGACATAATTGCGAAGCTATAATTTGAGAAAAAATAATATAAGTGAAATGATAAGAGCAAATTAATCCAATTATATTTATTATCCAAATTTTTTTAAGCCTAAAACTCTTCGCCATTATGCAGTCACTAAAGAACATTAAGCTAAGAAATGAAAAACACAAATTGAAACTCTCAGGGCTTATTTTACTAAGAGGGCCATACCAAATCGGACCAAGTCCTATAAGTAAGGTGATTAACGCGGCTTCATCTTTATCAGTGAATCGTCTTATAAAGGAGAATAGTGAATATAGGACGTAAAGAATGAGGCACAAGAGTGGAAGTCTCATGAAGAGTTCATTATCAAAAGAAATTACTGACCAAACTCGATAAAAGATAAGGAGTCCTGGGGGGTAAATCGCGAAATACTCTTTCCATAGCTGGGTTAAGCGGCTGCCTTTTTGGAACTCTGTTGCAAAGGGGTTAATCTCAATATTAGGGGCCGTATGAAAAAATGACGTAAGTCGTAATTCTTCAAATGTATACGGTTCTCCGATAACAGGAAAATATAAAATAAGAAAAAGTAGAAATAGGAGGATTAAGCTGAGTTTATAGCTACTTAGTCGCATATATTAAGGTTACCACCAAGAAAATATTTACCAAAGGTTTTCATCAAATAAGATACCAGTAGCTAAGTTTACTTTTATTGGAAGAACGGTCTCAATTTTTAATGATTCCATAAATGATTTAACAAGAAGAAGATTGCTTGCTTCCGTTTCTTTGTAGGAGCCACTAAAACGTTGGTCCGACCAATTTACTCGCTCTTTTGCTTGTTGATTAAGCTGATATTGAGAATAGGGATGAGAGTCTTCGAGATTAAGTTGATTTTTAATGGAGTAAAAGTGAACACCACCGATGCCGATGACTTCTTTGTTTTTAGCATCTTCTTTTATGACGGTATCAATTTTCAAAGCTTCATCATGTATTAACTGCTTCGCCCATAGTGCTGTGTATTTTCCGATAGGGTTAGGAGATCCTCTTGTTTTCTTTTGATAAGTTAAAATGCTATTTTTAAGACTTACAGAGGCAAGTTTTCCAAGATAGTTAAATAAGTGGTTTTTACGCATTGTAGTCATTTGCATGCTTCCACCTCCGATATCCCAAACGAGTATTTCCTCTGGCTTTTTTCCTGTAACAGCGACTGCTCCCCAGAAACCAAGCTCGGCTTCCTTTTCTTGATCAACGACTCGCAGGTCGCTTTTTGTCTCCTTCGCTAAACGGGTGATAAAAGATGTTCCATTGTCCGCTTCTCTAAAAACTTCTGTTGCCACTCCTGAAAATTGAATCTCTTGATCCTTAAATTTTTGTTTTAGATTAAGAATCATACTTTTGATTTTTTCATAAAGGTCTTCTGGTAACCTTCGATTGTTAAGGTGTAGTGCTTCTTTGAATTTAAAAGGAAAGTTTTTTTCTTCAACAACAGTGATGATTTTTCTTTCGCACTTATTGACTTTGGCCACTAGCACCTTTGTGCTACCTGATCCAATGTCTATACCTCCGCGTAGTTTTTCACAGTGATAAGGTGAGGACAGATGGGGAAGAGTGCTACATGAGGAAACAAAGAATATTACCCATAAGCAGAAAAGGTTTTTTTTCATTAATAGCACTTAGATTAACTCCTGAACTTATAAGACGTTTAAGGCCTCATATTCTAATTTGACTTCTTTCATTTTAGCTAGAAGTTGGGCTTTGTCGACATGTTGAAGAGATTGCATCAAGGGTGTAATCACTCTGTGAGACAAGCAGATCTCACCCCAATTAAAGGTACCAATCATTGAGTTTAAACATTCTACTCGCTGACTTTCTTTGTAATTGAGAAGTGAGTGCTCAGAAGGTATATAACAAAAGGTGATAAATGGGTGTAGGTTTCGTTTTAAGCAGTAATCAATGACACTCGGTATTTCTCGCCAATTATCTTTTTGCACAACAAAATTTAGATTAAAGTTTAAGGCGGTTTTACCTTCAGAAACTCTAACCTGTTCATATTCTCTAAGATCTTCTACTGTATTTAAAACAGTCTGGAGTTTTCCAGGATAGCGAATCTTTGCATAAACATTTTCATCAAGACTATCAATCGAGAGTATTAGATTTTTTATTTTTATTTTGTCGAGATGAGTTTTAACCTTTGAATTTAAACGCCAGTGAGCGTTTGTCGTAATTGACCACAGACAGTTTGGATTAACACTGCTCACTTCATTAATTAATTTGTAGGTATCTGCCTGGATAAATGGTTCTCCAGAAAGCATATCGATCTCTTGTAAATGGGGAAAGAGAGATTCGCGAGCATCTTTCCAAAAGTTTTCCTCCGTATAAAAACCATTTGGAAGTTGCCATACGTCACACATTTGGCATTGAAGGTTACATTGACCATTAAAGTTAGCAGTTAATCTAAGAGGCCTTTCAATTTCTTTTTTTAAAAATGCCTTAGGGTTTTCAGGAAACATTTTCCCAAGTTCTGGGCAGAGGTTACAACTTTGATCCCTGAGCTCTTTAAGACATTCTTGAGGCTTGCCAACGAGGAACTCCTCTCTCCAGGCCATTGCCTTTGGCCCATTCCAGATTTCATTCCAGGTACTATTATTAAGGTTTCCTAACGAGTGCTCAGTTCCCTTGTGGCGGCAAAGGCCAACTGAGCCATTTGGTTCTAAGATAATATTAACGAAAGGCATAAGGCAAAACTTCTTAGGATCAAATCCTGCATTATTGATTTGATCAAGATTTTTTTCCAAATCCTTTCTACGAGTAGAAATGAGATGGTGCTTAAGGGGGTCCATCATTAGAGTGGTGGGCGGATAATCTTTGCCCTATTAATTTTTGATCTTTTTTTCAAGCTCAGAAATTTTCTTTGATTGCTCTTCGATAATATGATGAAGGTCTTTTATAGATTCGATGAGCATCGGCGCCAATCGTGCATAATTAACATATTTTAAGCCTGAATCATCAGTAGCTACTGCGATCGGAGCGACTTTCTCTACATCCTGGGCCATTAGACCAAGTTGTTCTTCTTCAGGAAAATTCTTATCAGTAAATTCTTTTGTCTTGTAGTTATAGGTATAGGATTGAAGATTTAAGATATTCTGTAAACCTCCAGTAAATGGTTTTACATTTTCTTTGAAACGAACATCAGATCCTGCGAAAACGTCGAGATAGACACTGTCATTGAGGACTTCATTTTCAATTTCTTCTAAATTGAAATCGTTGATGCCACCAAAACTATAAGGTAATTTCTTTGTATTATCAGATGAATCCGCCATGTTTCTGACTCCTATCCCGTTTTTAAATAAATAGCTCTCCTCATTATAACCCTTTGTTACTCAGAGAAAAACAAATGATTACGGCCAGTCTAAGTACCTGATTTTACACTAATGATTTAAGGTGGCTTATAATAATAAGGGAGTTACTGGCCAGTTTTGTAGCCTCCAACATGGAGGGACTTATAAAGAGCAATGCCTTTTGCGACGTTCTTACCATCGTAAATAATTTTTCTTTTATCAAGAACAATAGCTCGATTACATATTTCATTAACAAGCTCGGCATTGTGAGAGATGAAAAGAACAGCACCTGATTTTTCGATGACTTTGTTCATGCGATTTTGCATCTTCATTTGGAAAAATTCATCTGCGCCATCATAGACTTCATCTAAGATTAAAAGCTCCGTAGGTCGGGCGGTTACGACTGATAAAAATAAACGTGCTTGCATTCCACGAGAATAAGTAAAAAATGGTGCTTCAAGAAATTTTCCTAGTTCTGAAAAATCGAGAGCGTCCTCAATAGCGTCCTTTAATTCTGTCTTACTAAGTTTTGGGAATATTAACTCACCTAAGAGGAAGGCATTTTCTCTTCCTGTTAGGGAGAAGTGAATAGCACTGGCCGTTGAGAATACAGCTTGAATAACCCCGTTTGTTTTTATCTCCCCTTGCTGCGGCATAATCATGCCAGCAACACATCGACAAAGACTTGTTTTTCCGGAGCCATTTTCTCCGATGATGGCGACTTTCTCGCCAATATTTAACTCAAAGCTTATATCCTCTAGAACTCTATGAACCTCTTTTCTTCCAAGTAGTGAGTGAACCGGATGCGAGATAAGATTTACAAAGATATCCCTAATGGTGTGTCCCTTTTGAAGATCTAAATCAAAAGAGAGGTAGAGGTTTTCTACTTTTAGAATAGGAGTCTTAGATGTAGTAATAGAGGTCATTTTTCCTGCGACTCCAATAGAGATAAGATATTACTGCTAGGCCTGTCGAAACGAGGGCTGCCTTTGCAAGTGCCGGCCAAAAGAGTTCTGGTGAGTAGCCATACACTGCATTTCTAAAGGCTTCAATAAGATAGAATAGGGGGTTTAGATCAATTACCCAGCGGTATTTTTCAGGAACAAATTCGACAGGGTAAAAAATAGGGGTAATGAAGTACATGATGTTTAAAACAAAAGTTAGAACAAATTTTGTGTCTCTATAAAAAACGTTCATTAAGCTTGCTAGAGATGAAATAGAAGCAATCCCTATTAGAAGAACAAGTATTGGTAAGGGTAATAAGTAAAAGGCTGAATGAGTGTAAGTTGAAAATAATGTAACCGGAATAAGGATAACAAGAAAGGCTACGATAAAATTAAAGAAATTATCTAAGACTTGGCAAAGTATCAAGAGAAATGGATTTATTCTGAAGCCTCTTAAGAGATTATGAGAATTGTAAAGGTAGGGAATACTCATCTCTAAAGTGTTCGTTATAAATATCCAGGGAAGAAGGCCTCCCATGAGAAAGAGGGCATAATCTGGTACATCAATTCTTAGAATTTTTCTAAAGACCACACTCTGAACAGAATAAAGAATAATTGGATTAAGAATGACCCATATAAAACCCGCGATGGTTTTTCGATAGCGGGCCTTCATATTGGCAAAGGTTAAGGAAATGAGCTGGCGTAAAAAGATTTTCATATTATATTTAGCTTAACAGAAGAATTTTTATCTTGTGCCAAATGCTTAGTTTTTTATTTGTTATGACTCCTAAAATATCACTTCGCTTGAGCGGATAGTCCTGTTCATGAGGATTTTTCAGGGATCTGGTGATGTATTGACCTTGCTCATGGTCTATTCTAGTCAAGTAATGGACATTTAAGCGGGCTCCTTGGAAAAAAAGGACAATATCGAAGACCTTTAGAGTTGCCACATTTTCAATGGGGCCTACAGTAATGCTTTCCCCAACGGCAATGAGGGGAATCATAGAGTCGCTTACTACTGTTAAAGTATGGTCACGACCTGAAGCAATTTTTTGCTTCAAAACCTCTATATCAAAGTCTTTTGAGCCTTTTTGGGCCATTTGAATATTCCATCATTAGGTAATTGGTTAGGTTCTAAACCCATGATATCATATAGAAGTCATCAAAATAAACTTCCTTGTTTGGGGCCAATCAATTATGAAGTTAGCTCTTGTCAAAAAAAAGGACTCCTCCTTTTGGAGAAGTTGCCAGAGTATTACCAGCAATTTGGAGCAGGCATATACTAACTCTTGTGAAAGAGAAGGACATGAAGTCGAAACTTTAGTCTATAGCTCTCAAGCAGGTCATTTAGAATCTCATGATTTGGGAAAACGGATTCTAGAGGGGGAGTTTGACCTTGTCGTTTGGCTCGATCATTACCCTCATCCTTATGGTCTTATTAAATTCTTATTAAATAATTGTGCAAAGAATGAATGTCCTCCATTTGTTATTCACCTTTTTGGTGATTTTATATTGCATGCTCCTATGTGGGGTGGCGTCGAAGAAGAAATCAGAAAAACGGGAAATAAACTAAAATTACATTTCGTTGCGGCATCTCACAAACAAAGAGATTTGGTTAAATCACTGCTTAAAAGCGCAACAGATGAAAATGTTTCAGTGATGGCCTTTCCTGTAAATGAAACGTCCTTCTTCTTTTCATCCGAAATTCGTCAAACCTATCGAAAAAAGTATAACTTCAAAGATGGTGAAACTATTTTCTACTATAGTGGAAGGCTGAGTTATCAAAAAAATATTATCGACTTAATTTATACTTTTTCTGCCTATTCTAAAAATTTTGATTCAAAGGCTAAGCTTATTCTAAGTGGACCTATGGATGACTTAGGAATTCCCTATCTGGGTAAGGAAGCATTAGATGGAACTTTTTTCTTTCACTGGGAAGAATGTTTAAGGGATCTTTTTGGCCTGGTTGAAGCAGGGAAGATCGTTTATCTAGGAAACCTCTCTCAGGAAGATTTACTTGGTACATATTGTGCTTCTGATGTCTTTACTTCTCTTAGTTGTCATAATGATGAGGATTATGGAATGGCCCCCGCCGAAGCTCTATCCTGTGGACTTCCCTGTGTTTTGACCGACTGGGGTGGTTATAGCTCTTTTAAATCTTATTCGCCCAGTTTTATTGGACTTGTCCCTGTTGAGCCGGGCGAGCAACGACATAAGCCTCAAAAGGCCATGGCCGTTAAGGCAATGGCCACATTATCAATGGGGACAGACAGAAGGGCACTTTCAAAAAATTCTCACAATAATCTCGGAATAACTGAAATTTCTAAACAAATTGAAAGTCTTTGTAAGCGTGAAATTACTGAGTTTTCGGGATTTAATGAGAAGTTCTTTAAACTTTGCTCTCTATTTGAAAATAACCCAAGAGCACCTTTTCGGGGTCCTGGTGGAAACTATAGTCTATTTTATAAAGACTTATATCATCCATACTGGACGGCTTATAAAGAGGTTTTTGAAAATGAGTAAAGTTATAAATCCCTTATTAGATGAGCTGACTTTCTATGGCGATGAGGCCAATGAAGAAACCAATCTCTTTAATCGTCGTGAGAACTGGAATAAAGAAGATACTCTTGATGAGAAGTATTTAGAGTTTTTATCACCGCACTCTCGTCCTTACTTTTCAAGATTAAGACCTCTGTTTTCTTTTGAAGTAAAAGAACTGAAAAATCTAAATTCTTTTAGTCACGTCTTATTTAGGGACGGAGTTGTACTTTTATTAAGGTTCTTTCAAAGATTTCCAGAACCTAGCGGATTCCATTCAAAGATATTTATTCATGAGGATCTCGCCTTTATAATTCCAAAAACATGGTGTGAGTCAGTTCTCCTATATAAAACTGTAACCATCGGTAAGAAAGGTTTTGATAAAAAGGATTTAGTCTTAATTTTAAACTTACATGAACTCCAGGATAGTGATTTATTGCAAAGCTTAGTCCTTAAGTTTAAAAATGATACTCGCTCTTTATCAATTCTTCCGTTTTATAATCAAATGAGGGGAGAGGATTATCTTGACTATGACAGAGCAGAGTCCCTTGAACCTTTAAAAGATATATTTAAGGGTGATGTCAGAGTTATTAATTACTCTCAGTTAGGTCATTTAAATGAGCGAGAATCTGTGTTTATAAATGCTAATCCACAGAAATTATTTTGTTCTGACTCAAGTGTTGTTCATAACTTTCTAAGAAGTGGATGGAAAAGTCCTGCTATTGAAAATGTTGAAACAAATATTGATAATATTATTCGGCTAAGTCCAAATCATGGAATGACTCTCTCGCCCTTTGAAGTTAAAAATTGGCAAGAAGACATAAGGAAGAGGCTCTTTGAAGAACTTGAGTTTCCAAAAGGTTCTCTCTTTCAAGAAGAACCATCATTAAATCGTGATCTTGAGGATTATTTCAAGGTTTTTTATTATTCAAAAGATTTAATGCAATTAAGCCGTGATTTAGGACGGGCCATGTTCTTAAGTAAAAATGGACCAAGATAGGAACTCATAAATGGAGAGATTGGGTATATTCCAGTGGTCTATTATCAAACTAGGTAACTTCTTACCAGCACCCATATGTGATTTCTTCTATGTGACACCCTTTTGGCTTTTTAAAAAGTGGCTAGGTAATGAAAAGGGGCAAATTTGGTTTCGAAATAGTCTTTTCTTCAAGGACATTGTCTTTGGTCATAGTGATATCGACCTAACCTATTACTTTAATGAAAAATTCGATCGCTCCTCTATTCAAAAAATAGAAAGAACTCTTGGTAAATTTAAAGTTCTCTTTCCTCACCTTGGAGAAATCGCTTATTACGATCAACAAGGACTTCATGATTTTTTAAAATTTGCAAATCCTATCGAGTTATCGAGGGACCCAATCCTCTTGCAAAAGATTGACTATAATTTTCAGAAAAAAATTACAAATATCGAAAAAGTCGTTTTTTCACTAAATTGGTTGAAAAATGATCTGCATAAGATGAAAGGGCACTTCTTAAGTCGTGAGAAAAAAATCAATCGTTTCCTTTCTCTATTAGAAATTGATGAGGCAAATAAAATCACTAAAGATTGGAGAGATGTATTAAAAATTCTTAAGTCCCACCTTTTTTGTGACTTCATTAAAGCAAATGAGCGAATCGATCATTTTTTTGAGACATTCTTTAGAATAAATTTTAAAGATAATGTTGGTCTTAATCAGTTCTATTTGGATCACCCTCATTTAAGAGTTTTTCTCCTATGCTGTTATCCCCAGATTTGGATAGGGCCTGCCCTACTTTTTAATGGTTTTGAAGATGACTTGGACAACTTGAAAGAGCAGCCCAAAATATATAGAAAACTTTTTGATTGTCAGATAAAGTGGGAGATTTGGGGGCTCTATGGCCAGTGGATGCACTCAGGTGTTGATATTAACTTCTTTATTCATACTGAAAATTTAATTAATTGTGTCAGTAGATTGGACAATGTCGATGAGTCAATCTTAAATGGCTTAAGGAAGCTTAGTGAAGGTCAGCGGCCTTCTGAAAAGGTAGATAAAAATTAAATGAAATATCTTGGACTAGGTAAAACCATTTATAATAGTAATATTACTGAGCTGACTCTAGGGGATCAGTATCAGTGGACCACTTTACTATCGGAGCGGCTTAGTCGAAAGAAATGGTCTGGACAGTGGCCTGAGATCGCCTTAAAAAAGATCAAGGCGTGCCCATCGGATTATGAAGGTATCGCTGAAAATAGAGATATCACAACTCCACGGTTTGTGGAGGATCTTTATCAGAAGAAGGGAATGTTCTATGAACTTCTTAAAAATAAAAAATTAGATTTATTTTGCTCCAAATTCAATGAAAATATCTTATTCATTCCTCATCATCTTGCTCACGCTTTTAGCTCACTTGCCCTCATGCCCTTTGAAAAGGCATTGATACTGGTCATGGATGGGGGAGGAAGCTCTTTAAAAGAATATGAATCTAGCCAGTTTAAAGAATATGGTTTGAAGACTTTTGCCGACAATAGTATTGAGCATACAAGTCTATATGAGTGGGATGGACATCATTTAACACCCCTCTTTCAAGAGGAACTTGTTTATGAAAATTACTCTGACTCATCGAAAAAGTTTAGTAATGGTATTGGTTCCTATTATGAAAAGGTCGCTCAGTTAATATTTAATGATAATCTAAGTTCTGGTAAAGTGATGGGGTTGGCTTCCTTTGGTCATTCATCGTTTAAGAATCAAGACCATGTCACCTTACAAAGAAATATCGATTGGACGAAAGGCTTTACTGGACAAGATAAAGGTATTTGGCAAAAAAACGGGAATCAATCTTATTGGCAAGATGAGGCGGCTACTGTTCAAGAGGCATTTGAAGTAAATCTTATGAGAGTATTTGAAAAGATCACCGCGAGATCTTTAAATCATCTTCCCTTGGTTTTTACGGGAGGGTGTGCCCTTAATTGCACTGCCAATTTTAAAGCCTATCAGAAAAAAGTCTTTCCAGATATTTATATTCCACCTAATCCAGGAGATGAGGGGATAAGTTTGGGCCTAGCTTTTGGTAAGGCGTTTTTAGACAAAAATATAACCCCCAAAAAAATTCCGTATGAATTGCAAACTTCGGCTTTTGGGTGGAATTATGGTAATGAGGCTCACCTCTTTTTTAAGGACTTTTATACGGTACCGCTTAAAGATCTCCATTTGGTTGTCTCCTTACTAAAGAAGGGGGAAGTCATTGCTTGGTTTCAGGGAAGAAGCGAGTGTGGACCTCGATCCCTTGGTCATCGAAGTCTTTTGGCCCGTCCTGATAGGCCAGGTTTGAAAGATCAGTTGAATCAAACCATTAAATTTCGGGAAAACTTTAGACCCTATGGGGCAAGTGTACTGTGGGAAGAGAGTCATGAATATTTTGACGTTGAGGAAGGCTTTCAAAACCCATTTATGTCTTTTGCGACTCCTATTCGTAGTCAATATTACGAACTTTTAAAAGAAGTTTCTCACGTCGATAAAACATGCCGTATGCAAACTGTTATGAGTCAGCAAAACCCTGCATTTCATAAATTAATTAAAACTTGCCAAGAAAAAGGAATGTTGCCCATTCTTCTTAATACGAGTCTTAATATTATGGGGGAACCTATCGTAGAATCACCTGAGGATGCACTTCACTTCCTTAATCATTCTGTTGTGAACCATTTGGTTTTCAATGATTTATTGATTTCCAAAGTTGAACTGTGATGAAAAAGATTATCTTTTTAAAAACTAGCCAGAATCTCGTTTGGACTTCAATGGAAGAAATTCTTCCTTGCATTCAAGAGAGTTGGTTATCCTTTTCTAAAAGAGAAAATGTAAATTTCGTAACCATTGACGTTGATAGTGATTCTCCTCAAAAGTATATTAAAGACTTTCTTGAAAGCGATTTAATCGTTGTTTCAGCCTTTAACGGTAAGATGGCCCAGTACCTCAACTTAATTCGAGGGCACTTAAAAGTTGATAGCCCTTGGTATTTTTATTTGCATGGTCTTGCTACTGTGGGACTTTGGCCTTTGCATGCTCTTGGCCTTGGCGATCTACTTACAACAAATGATCGTTTTATTGGAACTTGTGATGGCGATAAAGATAGCCTTTTACTTGCTCATGAGAATGCATGTTTTAAAATGGGAACCTTTTTTACAAAACAAAATTTAAAAATGTTACCAAAGCTAAATGACGGTAGAATCGAAGACTTTGTCTATGTTGGCCGAATATCACGTCAGAAAAACTTACATTCTCTTTTAATGGCCTTCAAGTTATTAAAAAAAGATTTTAATGAAATGAGGCTTCATATATTTGGAAAAGAGGACAACCTAGGTTCTCCCAATATGGGACAACGTGAGCTCGGTTACCTTGATGAGCTCAAATCTTTAGTCAAAGAACAATCTATTGCAGATGTCTGTTTTCATGGATTTGTTAAGAGAGATGAGATTTATAAGGTGCTCCAGAATAAGGCTTTCCTCTTTTGTGGACCGAGCCTCCATAGTGATGAGAATTTTGGTATGGCCGCACTGTCTGCCCTTGAGAATGGTGGAAAACTTGTCTTAACTAATTGGGGAGGTCATCAGAATTTTATCTCTCGCTATCCTGAAAGAGTTTGTGAGGTCAAAGTGAGACTAGGCTCCTTTGGGCCATTTATTAACATCACTGACTTAGTTAAAGCTTTTAAAAAAGCCATTGACCTAAAAGACCCCATAGAGAGAAAGAGTTTTGCCACACAAGATCACGCCATAGAATTGATTCAAAAAAGTATCGCTGACTCTGTTCCTAAAAAGGAGCCTTTAAAGACAAGGGGAATTGTTCAGGATTTATTAGATTTTCGAAAAGAACACGAGTCCATGAGTGACCTCATGGCCCAGAGAATCTTTACTGGCTTTAGTGATCCAAATGCTCATGCTTTTTTTAAGTGTTATGGAGCAAAACAGACTGAGGAAGACTTTAGTCTTGAGAATGGTTATTTGTTACCTTGGGCAAAACCCTTTGATAAATCCGAAAAGATATTAAGCGTGAAGGATCCTCATAAAGGACCTTGGGAAGGTTCTCTTCTGGAGGCAAAAGAAAATGGTTATCTTATTAACAAAAAAGAGCTTCCAAATTAGCTAGCTAATTTGAACGAGGTCTCTACTTTTTAAATCATTGATAAAGTTTTCTATGTCACCAAGGAGTTGAGTATCTTCTACATCATATGTTGATTTGATATCAGCGTGTATTTGTTTCAAGTTTTTATTTTGATTTAGACCCTTCCAAACTTCTGCAGCAATGCCTTCGATTTTAAAGAATAGATTAGACTCATCCATCTTCATAACAACAATAGTTCCATCATCATTATTTCTTGCCACTAGGTCAGATTGAACTTTCACTGTTTTATCAAGAATGTTGGTGCTCATAAATATATCCTTTCCATGCTTTTTAAGGGCTAGCTTACAATCCTCTACAGTACTTTGATTTGTCCTAGGAGGAGTGACATAATATTGATTAGTTTATAATAATTGAGCAAAGGCCTCCTTTGCAAATTATGAAGAAGGGAAATTTGAAGGAAGTTACTCAAAAAGAGAAAGTTGATAGAATCAATAAGGTTTCAAAGAGTTTCTGCTTGGCAAAATGGACCCAAGTTACTCTGGACCTCCTTCATGGGACAAATCATAGCTGCCATCACCCTAAGCGTCATGCTATTGATGAAGCCACTGTTTTAACAAACCCCTGGGCACTCCACAACACGGCCTTTAAGAAGGAAGTGCGAGAGGAAATGCTTAGGGGAATTAGGCCAAAAGAATGTGATTATTGCTGGAATATAGAGGATACCCCTGGGGAGCACTATTCCGATCGTATCGTGAAGTCACTTGATCCTTGGTCCTATCCTTATTTTCAAGATGTTTTGGACTGTGGAAGCAAGGGGAATTATGCGCCTCATTATTTAGAAGTGATGTTTGATAATGCTTGTAACTTCTCTTGTAGTTATTGTCTTGCTGATATTAGTAGTTCCATCAAAAAAGAAATGCAAGAATTTGGTCCTTATCCTGTACAGCGCTCTTACCACAGGATGGAAGATCCCGAATGGAAGCGCTCATTTAAAGCTAAAGAGAATCCATTCGTATTGGCCTTTTGGAAGTGGTTGCCAGAGATTTGGGATAATTTACATGTCTTTCGTATAACAGGAGGGGAGCCTCTCTTAAGCAAACATACTTATAATGTCCTTAATTACTGCTTGGACCATCCTCAAAAAAAACTTGAGCTTGCTGTAAATTCAAACCTCGGTGTTGAGAGAGATCGTATTGAGCGCTTTCTCTCTCTCTTAAAAGAGATAAATCAAAAAAAAGCGATCAAGTCTTTTAGCCTTTATGCCAGTGTAGACTCTGTTGGTGCACAGGCCGAGTATATTAGAGAGGGCCTTAATTATGATACCTTTCTCCATAATCTTCAGATTTTTTTAGAAAGCCAGACCTGTGAGTTTATTACCGTGATGGTGACTTTTAGTATCTTCTCACTTCCTAAAATTGATAAATTGATTCTGGAAATAGAAAAATTAAAAAAATCTTTTCCCAATCTGATCTTAGATATGAGTTACCTGCGTGAACCTGAGTATTTGAGGGCCAATATTGGGGGCTCCGATCTTCATGGACCTATGATTTCTGCACTCGAAATTATGGATAAGAGTAGTGTTTTTGATGATTTTGAAAAAAATAAGTGTCGAAGAATCTTTAACTGGTTAAGGGAGGAGGTCGATGAGTCCGAGCGAGATTCTCTTCGGGCTGACTTCTTTGGATTTGTAAACGAGTATGATAAACGCTATAAAAAATCTTTTTTAAACATTTTTCCTGAATTAAAAGAATTTTTCATAGAATGTAAAAGGGCGCGTTTTCTATTTGGTCAAAAGCCATAGTTTAAGGCGCCACCACAAACTAATTTTTGGAGAAATAATCTTACCTAGAAAAAACATTTCTGGAATAGGTCCTTCAATATCTTTAGTTTTTAAGAATTTAACTTCAAATGATTTGTCTGAATTAATTCTTGAGATAACACAAGGATGGATAATGTCTTCTTTCCAAAAGCAGGCCAGCATCCCTTTTTCAGGGCTTCCCTTTGCAATAGTAATGGAAGTACCAAATTTTAGGAGAGGATACATCGAGTCATGAACAATGTTCATGCCAATTGGGCCCTTTAGTGCAAGGAACTTCTTCGCCTCTGTGAAATAGAATTTATCAGTATAAACCTTAACAAAACAAAGGTCTTGGGTGTCATTCATGGAAAAATTGTATCACAGAAAATTACAGATCCTTAAAGCAATTGGTATCAAATAAATATAGTGATAAAATACTAGAATGAAAGACAATCAAGCATCACCAAAGTACCCCACGCCGCTTGAGCTTTTGGAGCTTTTTTCTGAAAATAATTTACCTGAAAATTTCTGTATTGTTCCTTTTACTAATCTAATACTGAACCCTAATGGAGATGTTGGTGTTTGTAGGCAAAAGGGAACGAAGCATGTTGTCGGAAATATATTGGGAAAATCTTTGGACGAAATTTGGAATAGTGATGAACTTAAATCTTGGAGACAAGAGTTTTTAACAGGCAATATTTCAACTTGTGCTAAAGAAATTAAGAATGACTCCTGTCATCTCTCACCAGATAACTACACATTATTCCCCTTAATCGAGCTTAGTGAGATCCAGAGTCAGCCGCTTTTAAAACTCACCGCAAACTTTAATGGTCAATGCAATCTAAAGTGTACGATGTGTGATATTTGGATGATGGAAAATGGTCTTTATGATCGGATTGGTTTTTGGGATCGGGCTGAGACTGATTTTTTCCCGTATATTAAAGAGATAGAGTTACTAAGTGGAGAACCTTTTATTCAAAAGGATACTTATCGTTTAATCGAAAAGATCTCAGAGGTTAACCCCGATGTACTTTGGTCCTTTACGACAAATGCTCATTGGAAATTAACAGATAAAATTAAATCCCAGCTTGATAAGATAAAGATTAAAAATATCATATGTTCTGTAGATAGCCTTGATCCTGTGCTTTATTCAAGTATCAGAAAGGAAGGACGTCTAGAGGTTGTCTTGCAAACAATTAAGGACTTAAAGACGTATGAAAAGAGCAGAGATGAGAGAGGGCTAAGTCCGCTATCTTTGACTCTGCATTTTCTTGTTATGAAAAATAATTACCATGAACTTCCTGTCGTTGTTGATTTCGTCGACTCTATGGCCATGCGTCTAACCATAAATAATTGTTATGAACCAAAAGAATTGTCTTTGTGGAGCCTTCCTCCTGAAGAGGAATTTGAAGTGGCAATGAGTGTTCTTAAAAATTGTGACGAAACAAAATTAAAACGTCTGACACGTTTCTTCTTATCTGTTGCGAATGATCTTCCTAAAATCGATAAAGCGACTCTTCTAAGTTTGATTAAAGGTCAGCTATCAGGGAGCAGGAAAGAGGACTGAAAATGGCCTGATCACTTTTAAGAAACTCCAACTTTGCCCCTTTATTTAAACTTAAAATGAGCGGAGAGGTAAAGGATATTTTTTCTCCAAAAAGGTTTGTCGTCCAATATAGATGCTCATTATAAAAGTGATAATTGTTGATGAATTGGGGTTTTCCTTTTGGTGGAAAATTAAAAGGTCTGTTACTTTTGTGCTGGGCCCATATGTAAACTTTTCCACTGGGTGTAAAGTGAAGAGTAAAGATTTGATTTTGGAAAATACCACAATAGAATTCTTTAAAAATCTTGAAATAATCAACATGGGGAGCTGGTAAGGGGGAGCTTTTATACTCAGGTTCATTAAATAATTGGATTAATGCCATTTTCGACTCTAGATTCTTTACTTTATTTTGAAGAGGAAAGATTGCCCCAATTAATGCAACCGTTATAGTCAGATAAAGCGCCTCATTTCCCCAGTTGGTTGTGAAAAATTTCTTAACGTAGTGAATGGCCCTCTCCATTAGTGAGTATAATTAATGAATAGTTTCAAATATGGCATGCGCTATCTCTTTAGTTTACACTAAAAGTCTATGAAGGCATCAATAGCAATCCTTAAGAAAATTATCCTTCTCACTCTTCTTGTGAGTTCTCTTTATTATGCTCGAAGTCTGATGATAAATATAGAGAAACTGGATTCTTCCCTGACAAGTGATATGGCGTCTATTCTCTCTATAGAATTAGAAAGTAAAATGATTGGCGCTCGATCAGCAATTGATGAGATTGCTCAAGGTCCAACTGATGAGGCGATCGGAATAACAACACTTAACTGTTCTCGTAGCCTTGATACAAATCAGGTGATGTTCATCTTTTATAAGGAAAATTTTAAAAAGTTTGTTGCCCGTCAAGATGAGGATTCAACTAAGGCTTACTTTACTTTAGAAGGAGAGGGGTTCTATAAAGAAACTGATGGAATATTAAGCCTTCAATCTTCCGATAATTTAACAACTGAAGGACTTCCCCTAAAATTGATTAAGATTAAATCATTTTTGGTAACTGCTCTCAACTATTATGGCGTCTTGATGCATGGATCCTTTTGCACCGACGCCCAACGAGCCTTTAGTCAAAATATCCTTTCTAAGTGGAAAAATTAGAACCTTTGCGGCACTGTTGCTCCACCTGGAATTTTCGCACAAACTGGGTGACCATAAGCAATACCAATCATAAAGCCACCATTCGTACACATATGCTTACCAAATTTAGTGTAGCAATTAGTAAGCCCGGTGGCTCCTTCTGCGCACACTCTGCGGCCAGCCCCAACATCTAGATCCGCGATAATATTACCACCGACTGTTGACCGTTTCGCGTAAATATTAGCACCTGTTGAACCCGTTACCCCACCGGCAGTGATATTACCCCTTGTGGTTAAATATGCATTGGTCGTAATGTAGGAATTTGCATATATATAACCAGCTGAATTAACAAATGAGGAAGCATAGAGTGCTGAGGTTCCCATGTTACCCACGCCTGGGTTCGCTGAACCAGTGGTGTAGATGGCAGGTGCTCTCATAAAGGTACTGGCAATAAGAGCACCAGTTGATTCAATGGTTCCACAGTTTTGTTGACCAAGGGTTCCTGAACCAGTGTTGGAACAGTTACTGTTTACACAAGTACATGTTCTTGTGCCTGTATTATAACTACAACCAGAAGTTTGGGAGAAAGTGTTAAGCGTAATGCTATTGCACATATTTGCCCTGATGGTTTCAAGTTGATTGTGTTGGGCGTAGTCGACGATATTGTTAACAACGTCTGCAACAAGAGTTGGGTTAGAAGAGAGTTGTCCAAAAATCATTTTACGAACCCATAGCTTTGTTGGTACTTCCCATCGATCTTCACCAGTGGTCTCTGAAAAAGTCATGGTGCTTGTTGTGATAGGTTGATTTCGAATTCTAATCGCTCGATAGCCAGCTTCTGGTCTGTCGACCCCGATAATGATACTATCACCCGTGGTCTCCACGTCTTCCATCACGATCTGACCGTTATTATTAATTCTTAAGATTTCTTTCGTGGCGCTATTATAAATCTGCATATGGGCAGAGCCGGTTAGTGAGTTAATGACGGTTCTTCTATTGGTTCCATTCACAAATTGCGACTCACCACTACCAACTCTAAAAGAGGAAGTCGCATCAGCGGTTGCTTGACCAACAGTGATTCTGCTTCGAACAAGAAGGGTACCCGCAGCATTTGCCTTCGTTGTGATTCCCGCACCACCAGAAGTACCGATGTTGACACCTCTTTCAATCTGAAGATCTCGTGCAATGGCCACGTCTCCTGCAACTGTCGCTGTATCGACCGGAGCACCTACGTTTAAGGCCCTGCCAACACTTTGATCTCTTGTTACATAATTATCACGGTAGATATTCAAATCTCTTGCGAAGGCCCCATCACCATAGGCGGTGGCGGGTGTAGCAGGAGCCCCAACATTAAGAGCTCTTTGGGCAAAAATATTTTGATCTGCGGTGATATTATTCTTTGCAAGGATATCACCGGAACCTAGTGTTGCCCCTGTGACAAGTCCGGTTGTCGTTCCTGTCGAGTTTCCGGCACCGTTATAAGTAACGCCTGTAATTCTCGTATCTGTTCCATCGTCATCGTAGCCAACGGCCAGATGATTTTCTGCGAGGAGGTTACCACCGGCAGTTGTGACTCCTCTATTTGTAGCCGCTATCGCCCATCCATTATCTTGGCCAGGAGCAGTTCCTAGAGGAGCAGTTTCTGTATCGGTAATTTTAATGTTTTTACATTGACCGTCGCCATCAAGAAAACCACCCATAGCATTACAGTAGGCATCAATGACGTCATCATTAGCGGTAAGACAGCGAATCAAGTTTTGTGAGGCTGTGTCTATTCGTACTCTTACCTTATAAAACCTACTGACTCTGAAGGGTCCAGTTGTTAGCTTATTACTAAGTTCTTGTTGAGCCGCTGCACCTAGAGTAGAAAAACGGCCATAATTTCCTCGAGTGAAATCAACCTTAACAACAACGGTGCCAATGCTATCGCTTGGGGCACCTGTGATGGGCTCAAGATTGGCAGTGCCAGCATTGTAGTTAGTTCCAAGACCAAATTGATTATCAATGTTATTGTAAAAACCACGGTATTGAATATTTAATACGGATACCATATTTGATCCGTCACCATAGACGCCAACCTTTTGAGCTGGATCAACCCATTTTTCTACAACCGTTCCCCAAGAAGCCTTGTTGTCGGAAAGGTTGTCAGGATTATTCGCCCGATAAATTCTTCCATCTGGAACATCCGTCCAAGTTCTTCCCATATCAACAGTTGGGGTACCCGTAATATTGGTATCTCCAGAGTTAAGTGTTCGCCCACAACCAACAGGGTTTCTTAAGGCTTCTCCAATCTCTGCTTCGAGGCTCACGATATTGATCTGTTGACCTAAGCGTTTCTCCGTCTTTGCACTATTTTGCATGAGCTGAGTAACACCAAGAGAGATTACACCGAGCATGCCGGCCGCCACCATGACTTCCGCTAGGGAAAAACCCTTTTGGTCTTTAGATAAGTCCTGGAGAAAAGTGATAAAGTTCAGCCTTTTCACACGTTAGTCCTTTTTACTTGTTTATGTCGTCCTATCGGATATTTTAAGCTAGCTTTGTAATTTTATTGCTTTATTTAAGTTTTGAAGAAATAAGTACCTGATATTTCATAAAACCTTCTACAGATGTAAAGATACCTTCATATTTCGTGCCTCAATATCTTGGCTTTTCCTAAACATTTTCTATTTTAATACTTAAGTTCTTGTAAAAGAATTCTCCTTTTCCTCAGGAGCTTTTGATCAAGGGGTCTCAGAAGAATCATTTTTTCTAGGTATTTAAGCGACTCTTTCAACTGACCTTTACTAGCATGATAAGACTGTAAGTTTTCGAGTGCTTTAAAGGCGTATTCTTCTTTATATACCTCAATTTGATTTCTCAAAAGATAGGCCTCCTTTTTGGTCTTATTGCTTCGCTCTAGGCTCATGCTAATGAGATCAAGAGCATCATTGAATCGATGTCGCCTTACCCAAACTTTTGCCAAAGGTAGAGCAAGCTCAGAGTTAATGGTTAGTTGGTTAGAACTTATATAGCTTTCAATAAACTTGTCTTCTTTTTCTGAAAAGCTGAGTTCATTTACCTTTATGAGAGAAAGAAGGGCGGCCGTTGAATCAGGCTCAGATGCTAAGGCATCTTTAAAAGCATGGCGCGCCATTTTGTAGTTTTCTTTTTGAGCAAATTGATTGCCAAGGGCGATGAGAGTGGGTGCTCTAAGGGAGAGTAGTTTTTGAGAAGAGTTGAGGATGACTGTCGGATTTTTCCATTTCGTGATTTGAAGACCTGTAAGAAAAGTTAAAGAAATAAGGATTAAGATAGGGATAAGATAAGTCGGTAGCCACTTCTGGTGGCTTTTAAGCCATGAGTGGATTCGAAGGAGAGTATAGCTTATGAATAGGGCAAAGCCGGCTAAAGCTAAATTTAGATAGCGATCACTGACGATAGAAATATTATTAAAGTCATGGAGAATAATACCTACATGGGGAAGGATTAAAAGAAAAAATCCTGCCATTAAAAGAGCAGATTCTTTAAGTTTTTCATTAAAAAAAGATACTGAAAAATAAATAATTAAGAGAGGAGAGAGGAATAATTTGATCCCAAGCTGAGATGTTTCATTAAGAAAACTGATACTGAAAGCGTTTATTTGATAATCAAAAACCAAATTTAAGGGAGTTAAAATATTAATAAGATAGGTACTGAGGCTAATGAAAATAAGTTTTAGCCTAAGACCCGCAGATAAATTGTCAAAATAAGTAGTTAAAATATCCTTTTCATGGGTAAAGGTAACAATAAGTAAGGTGGCTATCGCTGTAAGCATAATTAAAAGTAAGGTCGCGCGAGAAATTCTTTTCTTAGCGATAAAAATGAGAAGTCCGCCAAATATCAGAGCTGGGGCCATGGTTGGATTACTTAAGAGTCCTAGAAAGTATGAGAGAAGAGTTGGAGCATAGATTGCTGGGGCTTCACTAAATGACACTTCTTTTTGATGTGGAGAAAACTCATGCTTTAAGAGGAAGAAAATACTAAGAAAAGCAAAGAATGATCCTAAAAGGGTTCTCATGGAAGATATCCAAAGAACTGATTCTACTTGAACAGGATGAAGAAGATAGACAAGACTTGCCCCCCAGCTAAGCCAGATAACTTCATCCTTTTTTAGAGATTGCTGAGACCAAAAAGATTGATTTATTCTTAAGAAAAGCCAAGTGTTAAGGGCATGTAAGATAAAATTAAATGCTCGAAATATCCCTGGAGAGTCACCTTGATCAATCAAGGCAATGACCTTCCAAATTAGAAAAGGAATCGGTGTTAAGGAACTTTTTAAATAATAGAGAAAGCTCTTTAGAGTCGGGACGAGAACATTTTTGTTATCAAAAATATGAAAATAGTCATCAAAAATAAAAGGGGGGAAACTTAAGCTTGGTCCATAAAGGACGAAAACGAGTGTCAAGAAGACAAAGAATGGATGGGTCCAAACTTTAACTAAATGTCTAAATATCTTTTCACTTTCTATTCTGATTGAATCCCCTTTTACTTTTCAACCTGCGAGAGCTCTAAATCGACAGCCTCAAAAAGTGTTGTTCCTTCTAAATCTAGAATTCTCCCGTTTAAAAAGATTGTTGGAGATTTTATAAGATCTGGAATGAAGTCTAGTTTACGTTTGGCCTCTGACATTTTGTACAAGAGTTTATTTTGAGAACTTAGGTCATTTGCGCAACGATTAACCTTTTTAATGTCACTTGCAGAGATCTCAATGCTTTCAAGAATCTTATCTAAAAAGGTTTGTGCTCTTTTCAGGTCATCTGGCTTCATTCCAAAGATTTTCTCGCTATTGCTCATTGCTACAGAATGAAAGCGCCAGAAAGTTTGTTCATCAATTTCCTCTCTAAGACAAAATGCTGCTAGATTGAGGAAGGCATAAGTGTCGATATCGTTATATGTCCAAGGAACAAAGGTTACACGAATATTTTTTAGAGTATATTTTTGAATGAGTTTTCCAAGCTCATCACTATAATTTGAGCAATTAGGGCAGCCATAATATCCTATCCAAATAAGATGGTTTGTTGCATCGTTTTCCCCAAACGTAGGAGAAATTCCTTGTGTAATGAGCCAGCTCTCTGGAACTTTTGGCGAAGCTGGAAGCTTAGAGTTGGTGGTCTTTCGTATTTCTCCAATGAGGTTTATGATATATTCGTAGGCGTCCTGCGCAAGAAGCTCCACTTTGATTTGCTGTTTAATGACAATGGGATCATGGCCTTTCTTAAATTTATCAATATTTTTTTGATAAACTTCTTCAATCAATTTATCTCCTACTCTTGCAGAAGTTATGGTGCTCATCTTCGGAAGATTTTTTATATCAACAGAATTCACATCACCATCCTTTGATTTTGCTGCTTGATGAAAGCGAACGATAAAGTCCTTTAAGATTCCAGTGATTTTTATATGAGAAACAAGTTGCTCATTTTTTATTCTCATTTGAATATCTTCCGGAAGATCTTTAAAAGAAAATTTTCTTGATTTGTAACGAAGGGTAGAAATAATTTCTTCCTTAGGCGCGAGGGTATCAATCTCTATCTTTTGACGGTTAAGAAAAACATTATCTTGTGCTTGCTTTCTATTTAAAGTGATAAAAATAAAGTAACCAATAATAGAGGCCACTATAATCACACTAACGATGATATTTTCTTTTTTCATCTCTCCATTCCCTAAATGTATTTGCCTGTTTTATCTATTCTAAGGCCAATTCACGCTAGGCGTAAGAACAGGAAAAATAATTACAGTTTCAATGGGTTAGGCGTTTTGAAGGATATTAGTCAGGTTTTGAGAAAGGACGTCTTCAATTTGAGATTCTTTGACCTTTTTGAGTTGATCATAACGCGAGTTAATTGAGATCGTTTCGTCATCTGTCTCTAGGAGAATTCTCTCTAATGGAATAGTTTTTAAAGTTTCCTTACAAAAAACCTCTCTGTTTAGCGCGCGACCTATGGAGAAGAATATGCGTTCATCTCTTAATAGTTGATCGGTTATGTCTAGATTTGCACCATAATCATGAAAAACGAATTTACCTTGAAAGGGTGAGGACATGATTATTTTTTGGCACTCTGGGAAAGTACGGACACAGTGAATGACAACAAAGGCAATTTTAGAATGGTGGGCTAATTCTAATTGAGCAGAAAAAAACTTCTTTTGAATTTCAAGGTCTGGCCCTCTTAATCTATCGAGTCCACATTCACCAAGACCCACAAAGTAATCGCTTGAAAAATGTTTTGATATTTCGTTCAGACCACTTTTAAGATCATTTGGTAAAAACCAGGGGTGAAGACCTATAGTATAGAGAATGCTATTTTCTCTTACAAACTCTGGAATGGGATCGTTAATATTTGCATGAGAGTAGATGACAAGATCAGCATCAGTGGCTTCTGGGTGATGGCAGTGAAAGTCGATCTTCATCTTTTTTGAGTTAATAATTCAAGTGCGCAGTGAGCGGCGGTAAAGCCAAAACCACCTGTTCCAAAAGTTGCAGTCCCCATTCCCGTAGCACAATCAAGCTTTGCTTGAGACTTGTCCAATAAATCCTTTTTAAAACATGTTAGGCCTTCCTCTGTGGGGTAAACGGCACGTTCAAGTGAGTACACGCATGTTATATTCATGGGGCCTAAACGTGGGAAGTCAAAGTCAACGCGCAACTTCTTTTTCATCCGTTTCAAAAGGTTATCTTGAGTCGATTCACTAAGATCGCCTCTCCTTATAAGAGTGGGGTCTTTTTTCCCACCTGCACCACCAACAGTTACAAGAGGGATATTGAATTGGCGGCAGTAGACGGCAAGAAGAACTTTATTTTTTAAGGAATCAATGGCATCGACGATGATATCAAACTTTGGGGATAATAGTCTTTCGAGGGTTTCTTCAGTTAAGAAGTCTTCTACAGCTAAAAAGATTCCCTCTGGATTGATCTGCTCTAGGCGCTCTTTTGTTACTTTGACCTTAGTCGCTCCAACAGTATTTTCAAGGGCATGAAGTTGGCGATTGGTGTTAGTCACACAGACTTCGTCTAGATCTATGAGGGTGATATTTTGAACACCACTTCTTGCTAGGGCTTCGGCAGTCCAAGAGCCCACGCCTCCGATTCCAATTATGGCAACATTACTTTTTGAGAAGGTCTTTAAAGACGCCTCTCCATAAAGACGAGCGATGCCAGAGAAACGTTGCCAGTAAGCGTCACTAAGTTCGACATCTGAAGGAATATTTTTATTTACAAGGGTGGTCATGGGCATAGCTTTACACCAAAGTAGATTAAAATGCACCTAAACCTGCGATTCTTGTAAGATTTGCCAGACGTTTCCTAGACTTTCCCATTTTTTTATTGATACCATTACTCATACCCAACTTTTTTTAGGCGAAAAGTTTTAACGCAATGGATTGCTACTTTAACAAAGGAATGTCTTATCGAGACTCAGACAACATCTTCCCTCAAAACAGCGACAAATAAAGAAGTAATAGAGATTTTTGAAGACCGTAAATTCTCACCAGACGACATCGTGGTTTCACCAAAGTTTGGTATTGGTAGAATGGTAGGGGTCGAGCATATGCCAGGTCTTGGCCGCTCTTTTTTTACAATTCAGAGCATGCATCAAAAAATGAAGAACATGATTCCAACTGATTCTGATATTCTGATCAGAAAAGTTGCGACAAAGGGATCATTTAACCGCTCACTTGATCGTGTTCATAAGACTGAAGTTAAAAACTCATATGAAAACCGTAAAGAGAGAATTGCCTGTTATCAGGAAAAAGTTCGTTCAAATCAGGTGACACTTGGAAATATTTTAAGTGTGATTAAAGAAATTTATCAACTTAAAGATAAGGGTGCAGTTGAGCGCCAGCTTATGAATGAACTTCTCGAAACAGTTTCAAAGGAATACTCATTTGTCTTTGAGTGTGATGTTGAAGAGGCAAAGAAAACGATTAAGAAAAGATTAATTCATTAATAACGGCTTACGGGTTGCCTTTGAGGTAGCCCGTAAGAAGTTTCCTTTAACTTCCTTTATTCCAACTAAGCCCATTATTGATAATCTTTTGAAGGATTTTATGAAAATCCCACTGATTTTTATAATATGAACTCTCTGCAAATTCATCGTCGATTGCTATGTTGGGATTAGGGTTCGCCTCAATGACATAGATGTTTTCATCGGCATCCATTCTGACATCAATTCTAGCGTACCCATTTAGACCAAGGGATTTGTAGGTTCTCTTGGCAATGTCGTGACATTTCTTTTCTAAGTCAGCGGAGAGTTGAGCCTTTCCACTATCAATGCCTTTTCTTTGGCGATACTTATCATTCCATTTGGCCGAGCGCGAATAAAATTCCTTCTCTGGCTTATTGGCGTTATTGTAGAAGACCTCCCAGACTGGAAGAAGCTCCATTCGATAATTTCCTATCACACCGATATAAAATTCTCTTCCTTCGACAAACTCTTCAACGATAGCATCCACTCCAATTTTCTTGTGGATATACTGAATTCTCTCTAGAAGCTTTTCTTCACTTGAAACAATGGATGCCTTAGATAAACCAAGAGAAGCATCTTCGTCGAGGCACTTCACAATTAAAGGATATCTTAAGTATTTTGGAACTTTTGTTCGACGATTTTTTGGAAAGACCGCGAATTTAGGAGTCTTTATTCTGTGATAGATCAAAACCTTTTTCGTGAGAGACTTATCTCTTGCGATCATTAGTCCCCTAGGATTGCAGCCAGTGTAGGGGATTTTTAAAAGCTCTAAATAGGAGACGACATTAGAGTCAAAGACTGCTTCGCCATCGAACTCTTCTAATAAGTTAAAAACGATATGGGGTTTAAAGGCTTCAATTCCCTCACGAATCTTTGAGAGATCCGAGTAAACTCCTAGGGGTTTAACTTTGTGACCCATGGCCGCCAAGTGATAGAGAACATCATACTCGGTGGTCCAAGGCGTTTCTAGGCGATCTTTATCAGCAAGCTTTGATCCATCTGGGATATCCATGAGGCCTTCAATTGTGGGCATTTCAGGAGGGACTAGATCGCTGTGCATGAGTACGAGAATTCTTTGTGATTTCACATAATGATCCTAGGCGAGCTACTTTTTACAAATCCCTCTGATTTCTTAGTGATCAGATTGATAAGTTGCTTGCGGCTGACACCTGGTAATTTATCCACTTTTAAATTCTCTTGGCGGCAAGTGCTTTGAACCTCTCGCAACATTTTCATAATTTTATAATGCTGGAGACGGGTATTTTTGGCAACTTGCCCGATTATTTGAGTTTTTGAGTCGTTTACAAAGCGCCAAGCGGGAAGTTCTCCTTCTTTTGAAAAGATTTTTTTAAGATCTCTAATCATAACAGGGCTTTTGTTAAGTCCTAGGCGCTGCTTTTTAATTTTATAATATTCACCAACCGTCATTTTCATATTGGATATCTCATCCATACGGTCACGATTTTTTACCAAAGGGAGTTCACCCTTTATATTTTCCAAAATATCATTTAAAAGATTAAGTTTCTTTAAGGCGGGCCAGTCAGCATAAACTTTTCGCCAAGAAGAGCGTGGGGTTAGCCAAACGGCAAAGGTCTCGGCCCAATCCTCATCGGGATGTGCTTGTGCGTAGTGACCATCAAGGTGGCGAACGAATTGGCGTGATTTAATATTTGGTTTATAGGATTCAGGGTATGGGGTACTTGTCAGTCCAAAGAGCAATTGGCGTCTTTTGTTTTTTCTTAGATGGTAGGCATTATCAATGCAATGACCTACTTCATGGCGCATAAGCATCATACACCACGCTCTATCGCCTCCTTCTACTTCACCGATCATCTCTTTTTCAAGAGCGATTAATCGAGGATGCATAATGAAAAAAGGTACAGCAAATCCAGGTACACCATCTGGAGAAAACCAATCATCAGAGATCCAAACATGGGGCTTAAGTCGGATGCCTTTTGAAGAGAGCTCCTTATTAAGTTTTATCACACAGTTTTGAACCCAATTATTCTTAAGCTCTATGGGAAGGTCACATAGGCGAGTTTGAAGGAGATCTTCATTTGATATGGTATTTAAATTAATCAGCCTTTTAGATCCCTTGCTCATAGACTCTAAGTTACCAATTTTTAGTGGTGGATTAAAGTAAATTCGGTAAAAGAGAAAGAGTGTCAAAAGTGTTAACAGCAACCTGTCTAAGATGATTTAGAGGCCTCTTTAGTCAGTCATTGCTAAACTTATCTCATGAAGATTCTCTTAATTATTCTATCAAGTGTTACCTTTTATTCATGCCAAACAGGACCCTATGTTATGCCTAGTAAAATTAAGGATCAGGTGGTCACAGAGGTGGATATTCCCCGCTTTATGGGAGATTGGTTTGTTATTGCTTCTATTCCAACTCCTTTTGAAAAAGGCGTCTATAATGGTCTAGAAAGTTATAAATGGAACGAAGAAGCTAAGAGGGTCGATATCTCCTTTACCTATAGAAAAGGCGGGTTTAATGGAAAAAAGGGGGAAATTACCCAAAAAGGCTGGATTCTCGATGACAATACAAAGTCCCACTGGGTGGTTCAGCCCTTTTGGCCTTTAAAATTTGATTATCTCGTCATCGATCTCGCCGAGGATTACAGCTGGACGATAGTGGGTGTCCCCAATAAGTCTTATGTCTGGATTATGGCCCGTCAGTCAGTTTTAAGTCCTGAAAATTATCAATTGGCGCTAAAGCGCTTAACTCATCTGGGTTATAAGGTAGAAGAGATTCAAAAAGTTCCTCAAAACGGGGATAAACCTTAATTTTTCGAACTTTTCAAGGATTGCTCCTATAGAGTAAACTATTAGCACCCTATTAATTGAGAGTGCACCTTGGATCTATCCATAATTGTTCCAGTATTCAACCGCTTGGATGTCCTAACTCCTTGTCTTGAAGCATTATTGGCCCAGCTTAAAGCTGGGGATGAGTTATTAGTCATCGACGATGCTTCTGATTGGCCAATTCGCGAATATTTAGAAGAACTAGAAAAGAAAAATAAGAATCTCTGTGCTCACCATCTTCCGGTCAATAAGGGACAGGGTTTTGCTCGAAACTATGGGGTCTCCCAAGCGAAAAAGAGTATTTTGGTTTTTATTGACTCTGATGTGCAGATACTAGAGGGAGGCTTAGAAAAAATACGGCAATTTTTTAATCTCTATCCAGAGAGTGCTGCTGTAACGGGAAGACTCTCTCTCACACATCCGTATCCTTCATTTTTTTCAAGATATAAAAATGCTTATATGAACTTCATTTTTGGACTTCAATCCTTTGATGTGAATTTTCTCTATGGAAGTATTTGCGCCATTCAAAAAAAGGACTTTATTCCTTGGCCTGAAAAGTTTTTGTGGGGAGAAGACACAGAATTAGGAATGACCTTAACAAAAATGGGCAAGAAGATTACTTTTATGTCTGATTTAGAAGTTATTCATTATAAGAATTACTCTCTAGGCTCTTTGATTCGAAATGACTTTCTCATTCCCTTTGGCTTTGCTCGCTCTTTTTGGTTATTTCAAGGTTGGCGCGCCTATCTGCCCACTTTTAATAAGGAGAGTGAAAGTAAATTCAGCCATATTCAACCTATTCAGGTCTATTCTTTATTAGTCGTTCTATTGTCGATTGTTGGTTCTTATTTCTTTCCTTGGCGGACCACCTTAATTTGTTTTTTGATTTATTTAATTCTTAATTTTAGATTCTTCATTTTCTTAGTTTCTGCAGAAGGCTTTGTGTTTGGCTTTATGAGTATCTTTTGGACTTTTATAGATCAATTGATCATGTTTTCAGGGGCCATCTCTGGACTTACCTACCACGGTGTAAAATTGCTCATGAGACCAATCTTTAGGCTAGGGGAGTCTGTTGAAAAGTAACGAGCAGGTAGAAATATCGATAATTATCCCGGCCCTTAATGCTGAAAGGACGATATTTAGAACACTCGATTCTATTTTTAAAAGTAATTTTAATAAAGAACTCATGGAGGTCATTCTCGTTGATAATAATTCAACAGATGAAACGGTAATGATTGCCAATCGTTTCCCCATTTGTGTGGTAAAGGAAAAAAGACAGGGGAGAAGTATTGCTCGAAATTCGGGGAGAAGGGAGTCGCGGGGGGGGATTTTATTTTTCTTAGATGCCGATGTCTTTGTCGAGCCTAATTATTTTTCTGAAATCCTAGAGGTTCTTAAACGCCCTGGAATTGGTGGAGCACAGGGAATGATTATTCCAAGTGACGTTGATGGCCAAGAGAGTATTAATAAGTATCGTTATCGGACAATCGGAGAGGCCACTAGAGAGACATTTTGTTTAATGAATCTGGTGGTTCGAGAATCACCTATGATTAATTCTGCAGCATGCGCTTACCGATTAGAGGCGTTTGACCTTGTTGGAGGCTTTGATGAGGCGCTAGAGCGCCATGAGGATATTGATTTGGCCCGCAGGGTTTCTTATAGTGGCTACACCTTGGCCTCTGCTGAAAAGGCACGAGCCTATGTTATCTATCATGGAGAGGGTTGGTTATCTTATTTTCTAAGATCCTTTGCAGATGGTTATACAAAAATTGATTATAATCGCAAATGGAGCTTACCTCAGGAGTGGATGGGCATTGAGGGTGACTATGATTATCTTCGCCAGTATGACTCCAAGGAAGACTTTGAAGAGCAATCGCTTGCGGATCTTCCAGTTGGACTATTAAAAGAGAAAGCTAATAAGAAGGAAAAATTTAATAGGCTTAATTATGTAAAGTGGGCCATCGGAGATTTAACGATATCCTTATATGGATTTTTTAAAACATTCGACTCTTTTTATCTTTTACTTTTTATGAATCTAATTTTTAAACTTTTTGGTCGTGTCCTTAGCCCGCTTCGAAAAGCGCGCCATCAGGGGAAGCAATTGATTCAAATGGCACCTGCTGAGATTCGCTTAAAAGAAATTACCTTAAAAAATCGTAAAAAGTTTTTTTTAAAATCTACATTACGATTTGTTCTTTTAAGACGGTCTATATATGTCATTGATATTGATGGGCATAAGCTTCTCAGTGATGACGTCGCGATGCCCAGCTTATTCTCCTATGCCACTTTTCATCATTTAGGTTTATTTAAGGAATTTAGCGTCGAAAATGAGGAAGATATGATCTTCCAACTCTTAAAATATAGGAAACTTATTCAATGAAGGGCAATCGCACTTACTTGAGGATTGTTTTCTTTGCCTTATTCTTAGGGGTTTTTTCACGTATCTTTCTATTGAGTTTCTTCCCTCTTAATTTTGATGAGCTCATTCAATACGATATTTTATCTCTTTCGAAGTGGAAGGAAGTGTCTCTCTATTTAAGGCACCACGAACGACAACTGCCACTTGCATATATGTTGTATTATCCAATCGTTAAGATATTTCCTCATAATTTACTTGTTTTAAGAATACCCGGGATTCTTATTTCACTTTTAAGTCTCTTGGTCTTTTGGAAGAGCTCTTGTCTATTCTTCAAAAAGGAAAAGGCCCTCTTTTCAACTGCACTTTTTGGAATTGCCTTTTATCCTCTGAATTTCACCCATACGATGAGACCTTATCCACTTCTCATCCTTCTGACATTGTCGGGTTTATACTTTCTGACAAAAACATTACGCGCGCAATTCAATTTGAAAAATATGGTAGGTCTTTTTTTATCTGTTTTCCTAATGATGTTGACTCACCCATATGGATTACTACAGGCGGTAAGCTTTCTCTTTGTATTGGCAGTCGTTCTATTTAGACGATTTAAATTATTTAAAGTAGCCCCTTTTCTTAGTTTCGCTTTTTGGGGGGTTACCTATTTACTTTTTCTCATTTTAAATGTCTTTTTTTTAAAGAACTCTAGTTTCTATCATCCCAATTATATTCCTCCCAATATACTGAAAATACTTGGAGCAGGAGTCTTAACGACCTCTGGTCACTTAAACGCATTGATATTTTTAGGTTTATTTTTAAATTATCATATAATCAAAAAGAGAAAATTCTCGGAACCAGTTGTTACTATGGGGTTATTCTTTTTGATCCTGCCTTTTATTGCAGGTATCTTCATCTCTTGGTCCTATTTTCCGGTTTTTGAACTTCGCTACCTTGCTCATACAAGTATTTTCTTTTCCCTACTTTTTACACACTATCTCTATGAAAGTTGTGGTGAGTTCTTTAAAACGAAACGCTTTTTACAGTCACTAAGCTTGCTTTCAATTGTATTCTTTCTTGTTTTTCAAAAGAACTTCTATTCTCTCTCTAATAAAATCGACATACCTGGCATGATCAAGAATCACCCGGAGTTAAAAACAGAGGTCGTACTCAATTGTGGGAATTGCCCTTCATTTTACTTTAATGCTGACAAAATTAAATGTATACGAGGTTGGGACTTTAAGATTAAGCCCGATAAGAACCTAGAGAAAAAAGAAAAAGCTGTTTTAATTTTTAAACAGAATATAAATTTTTGTAAGGATGTTATCCCTAAACGCTGGAAAGAGTACTCATATGATGGGGTTTCATTATTCTTATCCCCTTAGGTTTTGTCTTCTTCTAAATAGATGGCATCTTGATTGACCTTCCAGGGATCATATTCTTCTTTGCCCTTAATGATATTATTCACGACTAGCATTGCTGTTTTAATGGAGTGATCTTGATTGTTATAGCGGTGCATGCCATTTCTGCCAATCAGGTGCAGATTAGGATACTTTTTGAGCTCTTCTCTTATTAAGAGCGATCTTTTTTGATGTTCATGATCATAAACAGGGTAGGCATAGGGCATACGAATGACTTGAGCTTCTAGCTCTTCATCACTAAATGGCAGCCCTATTATTTTAACTTCTTTTATCGCAAGCTCTTTAAGCTTTTCGTCACTGAGGGCCCAGAGTTCATCATCTTTTTGGCAAAAGAACTCAAGACCATAACTTGTGTAATCATCACTCGGCACCATGTGGGGAGACCAATTCTTATAATTTTGAATTCTTGCGACTTTGACTCTGTCATCATGTATATAAATCCAATTATCAGGAAAGGACTCTTTCTTTTTAAACATTAAGACAACAGTTAAAAAGTCTCTATAAGAAATCAAAGAAAGTTCATCTTTTATTTTTTCTGATACGGAAGGAGTTAGGTTTTCTAGAAGTTGCTTTAGAGGACAAGTTGAAATGATGTGCTCCGCTTTTGGACCCTTGGTCCCATTGGCAAGGGTAACGGTCCATTTTCTATCAGATTGCTCTATTCCAGTAACTTCAGCACCAAGGAATACTTGTCCACCATGGTCTTCAATTCTCTCTTTTACTGTTTCCCACAGCATTCCAGGGCCTTTCTCTGGGTAATCGAAGGAATCGATTAGGCTTTTAATGACTTCTTTATCTTTAATTCCAAAGATACCTTTTAAAAATTGAATAATGATTTTAGAAATGTTGAGGTTATTAATTCTCTGAGCCGCCCAATCTTTTGAGATTTCGTGACAAGCCCTTCCCCAGACCTTTTCGGTGTAGCTTTTAAAAAAGGCTTGATAGAGACCCTTGCCAAAATTAGCGGTTACCCAATCTTCAAAGGATACAATTTCTTTAATCGGAAAGACTTTTACTTTTAAGTAGCTCGTTAAAAATGTAAAACCTCTCCACCATGACAGATTCTTAAGAACATCAGCAAGTCTCAATGGATATTGGAAGAATGTTTGATTGTAATAAATACGAGAGAGTCTGGATCTCTTCATGAATTTATCACCTAAAATGCTGTGCCAATACTCGGCAACTTCAGGGGCCTTTGTGTAAAATCTATGGCCTCCAAGATCAAAAGAAAATCCATTAAAGTTAACGGTTTTAGAGAGTCCTCCCACTAAATGAGGATGGGATTCATAAATAAAAACTTGAAACCCTTTTTCACTTAAAAGATGGCCTGCGGTCAGGCCTGCGGGTCCTGCTCCAATAATGAGAACGCTTTCTTTACTCAAGTTTTTCTCTTTTAAATTATGTGCCGCACTAGGCTAACATAGAGGCCAAAGTATTTCAATAAAACCAAAAACTTATGGTACTTCCTGAACTAGGATTGCTTCTTTGCGACCATCGTTAAAATTGTTCCAAGGGCGACAACTTCTTGTTCTTCATCAGTAACTTCGACCTGCCACTTGACGACACCACGGGGAATTTCGCCTTCTCGATCTTCTTGATTCACCTTTTCTTTACAGGTGAGTTTTACTTTAATCGTCGCTCCCACATAAACTGGTTTTGTGAACCGAAGTTCATCGAGTCCATAATTGGCCAGAACGGGACCTTTTCCTGGATCCACAAAGAGGCCTGCTGCGGCGGCAATGATAAAGTAGCCATGGGCCACTCTTCTTTCAAAAAAAGTTCCATCAAAAGAAGTGTCATCGGTGTGGGCATAGAAGTGATCCCAAGTGAGATTCGCAAAATTTACGATGTCCGCCTCAGTGATCGTTCTCTTGTGAGTCGTTAAAGTTTGACCAATTTCTAGATCATCAAAGTAATAGCGAAAGGGATGCTTTTCACTTTCTGGGCGGGCACCACCTGGCTGATACACTCCAGTTACTCTTGTAAGCATAGAAGGGTGACCTTGAATCGCGGTTCTTTGCATATAGTGAAAAACTCCTCTAAGACCTCCCATTTCTTCACCACCACCAGCGCGACCTGGACCTCCGTGGACCAGTTGAGGAAGGGGCGAGCCATGACCTGTACCTTCTTTGGCACAATCTCTATCAAGAAAATAGAGGCGTCCGTGATGAGAGCCAATACCAAGGGCGATTTTTCGAGCAAAATCTTGGTCATGGGTAACGACGGAGGCCACAAGAGAGCCTTCGCCCTTATTGGCCAGTAGAATGGCGTGCTCAGCATCTTTATAAGGAATTAAAGTTGCAACTGGACCAAAGGCCTCAATTGTATGAGCGTCAGTAGAGCCAGAATTATTACATAAGAGAAGAGTCGGTGCCATAAAAGCGCCTTTTTCTCTATCACCACCAACAAGATTAAAGTCTGTATTTTGATACAGGAGCTCACTTGTCTTTTTCAATTGCTCAATTTTTTCCTCGACTTCTTTTAATTGATCTCTTGAAGCAAGGGCACCCATTCTAACACTTTCTTCTTTTGGGTCTCCAATGACGACTTTTTCTAAGCGAGCAGTGATGGCCTTGGCAACTTCTTCGACTCGGTTCTCTGGAATGAGGACCCGGCGAATGGCCGTACACTTTTGACCGGCCTTAACGGTCATCTCCTTAGCGACTTCTTTGACAAAGAGCTGGAACTCTTCACTACTTGGATCGGCATTTGGACAAAGAATCGAGCAGTTTAGGCTATCGGCTTCCATGTTAAAAGGGACGGCCTTTTCAATGATGCGCTTATTAGACTTAAGCATTTGACCGGTTTGTGCACTTCCTGTGAAAGTGACCACATCTTGAGAGTCCACAAAATTGAGAAGCTCTCTCGCACTACCACAAATGAGCTGGACTGCTCCAACGGGCAATATTTTTGAAGCAATAATCTCTTTAAAGACAGCTTCAGTGAGGTACGAAGTTGAGGTTGCAGGTTTCACAACCGCTGGCATTCCGGCCAGTAGGTTAACGGCAATCTTTTCAAGCATTCCCCAGACGGGAAAATTAAAAGCATTTATATGAACGGCTACACCTTTTTTGGGAGTGTAAATATGATGACCGATAAAACTACCATTCTTTGATAAAATTTCAGCTTTTCCATCAACATAGAGAACGTCATCTGGCATTTCACGCCGGCCTTTGGAGGCCATGGCAAAAAGATTTCCAATACCACCTTCAATATCTATCCAAGAATCGATTTTAGTGGCTCCAGTTAAAGCGCTTACTTTGTAGAAATCATTCTTTTTTTCAGTTAGGTGCAAGGCCAATGCTTTTAAAGCACGACCTCTTTCATGAAAGGTCATTTTATGAAGAGCAGGTGCTCCAACGGTGCGTCCGAAATGTAAAATTTCTTCAAAATTTAATCCTTCACTTGAGGCCGTCGCTACAACATTACCAAAGATGGCATCTCTTAACTGTGAACCCTCGCCAAGGCCTTCTTGCCAATTTCCTAAACAGTAGTTCATTAATTTCATCTTTGTGCCCCTTGTTGAAAAATGATGCTCATTCAACGTTGATTAAATATTTAGGCATTGTAAGGCCTTCGCATTAGACAGTCTAATAAGCATGGGAGTACCTTAAGTGTATGGCCAAGCGCAAAAGACCAAATCCAAGAAGCATTACCTTAGATGAGGGTTATTACTTAACCAATTTTCAAAAGCTTCTGAGCTTCGTGGAAGAGGTCTATATCGACATCTTGCAAAAAAAGGAGCGAGACTTTTTAAAGTGTTTCTCGCACCTTAGTGAGAATGGTCAAAAGCTCTATGTCCGCCTGATCTTTCGAAGTAAAGATTTCTATCGCCTGAGCAAGTTAAATTATCCAGAAATTGATCTTGAAGCGGCGGTAAATGAGCTTCAAAAACATAAACTCATTGAAGTAAATCCTTTAATCGAATTTCCTGATTTTTTAGGTCCTTTTACCGTAAAAGAAATCTCTGATTTTCTTAAAGCAAGTCATCCGGAAATAACAGCAACGGGAAAGAGAGAAAACCTCATACAGGCCTGCCAAGAATTTAAAGAAGATTGTTATCAATGGACAATTTCTAAAGAAAAGCTTCTTTGGCCTCTTTTTGCTGAAGAGGTAGAGAGATTCAAACTTCTTTTCTTTGGAAATCTTGATTTGGATATGGCCCAATTTATTTTAGAAGATCTGGGTATTATGAAATTTGAGAAGATTCGAATTGATAAGAAAAATCGTTATTTTGAAGGCCGAAAACACCTGGATGAGCATTACAACTGGATCATCCTTCACTCGCATCTGTGGGAAGCTTGTGATTTAAAAGATCTTGAAAGTGCCACTGAAATATTTAAAGACATATTACGAATTTCTTTAAGAAGTTCACCGCTCAAGCGAAGACTCTCTCGCTCTTATAATTTAATGGCCAAGCTTCTTGAAAGCGAAAGGGAATATGAAAAAGCCCTTGAAATATATCAGAAATCATCAATTGAGCCGGCCAGAGAGAGGGTCGCAAGGCTTTATGATAAGTTGGAGGATCCTCAAAAGTCCCTCAAGCAATGTGAGCTCATCCTAAAGAATCCGATATCAGAGAGTGAACGCTTCTTTGCCTTATTCTTTATAGAGAAAATGAAGAAAAAGCTCTCTCTCCCTTATGCTACAAAAAAACGATTACCCACTCCCCAAGAAAAAATACTCCCTCTCAAATGGGATAAGTCAGGACGAGTGGAGACTCAGGTGCTTGAACACCTAAAGACTGAAGGTTTTAAAGGCTTCTATTGTGAAAATCATTATTGGACTACTCTAACGGCTTTACTCTTTTGGGAGGAGTTTTGGGCCAGTGGTCCAGGAGTTTTTTATCATCCCTTTGAGCAAGCGCCACGAGATTTTTATAGTGGTGAATTCTATCAAAGACAATCTGTCGCTATTGAAAAAAAGTGTCTCTATTGGGAAGAACATGAGAATTGGGAATCAGAAATAATAGATCTCTATGAAGAAAAGTCTACGACTGCTTGTCGATTAACGAATTGGAAGAAGACAAGTCCAGCTGATCTTAAAAAGATGTGTAAAAATATTCCTAAGAAGGACATCTTACAGGTTTGTCAGCAGATCCTTAAGGACCCACGCCAATATGGAAGTGGACTACCCGATCTCTTCTTATATCGAATAAAAGGCGACTATATTTTAGGTGAAGTAAAATCTCCTAATGACCAAATCCAGTCTTCTCAAAAACGATGGATAGATTTATTTAGTTCTTGGAATATTCCTTTTATGATTTATCGCTTAAAGTCTTAACTTTTTCCATGATCGACAAGTAAAAAGGGCCCTGGCCTGATTTATCAGGAAGAAGAATGGTTCCCCATTCAGTTGGTTCACCACCTGGGATCTCTGGTTTTGAAATCAGAACTTCTTCGCCAAATTTTTTTAATAACTTTGAAACGACGCCATCATTTTCTAATGGGGATAATGAGCATGTTGAGTACACCAAACGTCCCCCATATCTTAGAACAAGCCAAGCCGAGGCGAGCATAGTCCATTGATTGGCGGCAAGCCTCTTTGTACGACCGGGTCGCCAATCTAAGAGATGTGTTGGAGAATCAAGAACATGTCGTTCTGAACTACAAGGAGCATCTAAGAGAATCTTATCGTAGGCCTCCAATTCATAAAGGCACCAAGAGGAAGCATCAAAACCAGTAATTCTAATGGTGTCTTTATAGATTTCAGGAGGAAGAAAGCTTCTTAGAACTTTTTGAAGGCGAAATCTTCGGTTCTCGGATTTGTCATTGGCAGAAAGATGACCGTGTCCTCTTAAGGCATAGGCCATAATTAAGCTTTTTCCACCGGGGGCTGCACATAAATCTAAAACTTTATCACCGGGCTTAATATCAAGGGCCAAAGGTGCAAAAGCAGAGGCTCCATCTAGAAAATAATAGGGAAGAAGTTCTTCTCCTTGAGGCTGAGGCAGCTCTTCACTACCAACATAGAGGTTCGGAAGATCATGAAAAGGGGAAACATTTTCAAGAGCGCCTTGATGATAGGGGTTCTTTAAGATGACGTGAGATTTTGGGCTAAGAAGGGACTCTTTTAATGTCGTCCACCTCGTTTGATAGAACTCTTGGTAAAACTCATCAAATTGATCTGATCCTGACTTCTTTTTTCCCATTTTATGAGTGCTTGTTTTTTTCAGATTTATCAACGAGATACATGGCCATAAAGCGCTTAAGGATATGTTGTTCAATATTTCCTTTTCTACTGGCAGGAGCTGGAACCCTAATGATCATTTCAAGATCACTAGCTGATGAGAACTTATAGGTAATTCTTGGCTCGACACTAGGCACTTCAATACCTTCTCTAAGTGCGAGCTTTTCCATATTTTCTTGGGCCTTTTCCATGAAGTTTGCGCATTCCTTTCTCGCAGCTTCCATCATGCATGATTCCGCTTCTTTCCAGTTTTCTTCTCTCTTAAAAGTGACTTTAAAGACGTGAAGGACATACTTATGCATAAAAGATTCATTAATAAGAACTTTCGAAAGTAAAAGGGAATTGGGGATCGTTATGGAGCGTCCTGTGAATTGATGGGTAAAATTGCTTGGACCAATTTCTAAAATTTTAGTAATCATTAGGTTAGTGTCGATAACATCACCGCGAATGCCATCAATTTCAATACGATCTCCGACTTTATACATACTGTTAAAGGCGCGCAGGAGCCCTCCGTGAAAACAAAGTATTAACTCTTTGCCCGTAATGATGAGGGCACCGGTAATTGCGATAATTGAGTAAGCAAAGGTTTGGATTTCTGTGCCCCAAATCCCAAGTCCTCCAAAAACAAGGGTGAGCGTGGACCAGTTTCTTATGGTCACATACCATTTTCTCTTGTCTTCTGTGCGCCAATCAGTCTTTCGAACCTTCTTCATAAGAAGGGCCCTGACGCTTAAAACAATAAGGATGAGAGTTAACGTACTGATGACGTGGGTATAGCCGGGTTGTTTTAATATCGTAAATAGTTTTTCCATGGGGCCATTATAATCTATTAATTTACTTTTGAAGACCACATTGTTTTTTTTCCATGAGTTTATATTGAATAAAGCTTCGAGGAACTTCTAATACTCTCTGGCCTATCGTGGAGTTTTTCGAAAGTCGATAATCATTATTTTCATAATTTAAGAGAATATCTTTTTCTTGGCCATTTCTTGGGATAACGCTTTCTTTAAGTAGGGTACTTAATTGACGATAAAGGTCTTTATAATGATTCTGAAAGCACTTACTCGCTTTAATCGTTAAGTTGATATCCACACTCTTGAGGCCAAGTGTTTCCTCATCATATTGCACGACGTAAGATTTTTGACCGTACCTATAAGAAAACTCTTTAGCGTTAATGCTAACCATAAATAAAGTGAATATCGTTATAATCTTTAGAAGCATGCCCCAAACCTTAAATTTTCACGATTGGCCAAGATCAATTCTCTGCAGCTTGGGCTAATGGGACGATTTTGATGAATTGATTCTGTTAAAACTCTTAAGGGAGCTGTGGAGTGTTGTCCTGCGTAGTCTATCAAACTGCTATGCTCATAGCCTGTATTGTATTGATTGGGGACTAGTAAGGCACAGCTTGATGGGGAAGAGTTTTGCGCCTGATCTTTCATGGCCATAATGCCAATGAGATCTGCTGTGTCCTCTTCTGTTTTCAAATGATCAAGTTCATGAGTACCACTCATCCCAGGTGGCATTGGTTCTAGGAACTTGTACGCAGAAGAAGCACAAGTTCGCTTTTGGGAATAGTCTTCATAGGACTGTTGGCTTAAGCGGTTATCCAAAAAAAGACGGCTTAGGAAGTGACCCATTTCATGGGCCAATGTTCCCTTTCCCGAAGATAAGTGAGTACAGGTATGAGGAGAGACCTTTATTTCATAAGGGCTTCTTCCTGAGCCTGCCTTATTCGCTCTAAACATGTCGCCACCAAGATCAGGTCTTGATCCTCGACAAGGATTTATATTTGAAAAGGCATCCACATCCCAATTAATACTTTCTTCGTAAGAAACTGTTGAGTTGGTATTTTTTTTGAAGATCCAAGAGAGAATGTCTGAACTGCTAAGAGATGTTCGTTGATCATTAAGAATTTCATTTTCAAGGGCAATATTTTCAAAATTTTGAGTTAAATCCTCTTGAACGTTGCTACTCCTATGCTCTGCTGCCCTAATCTCTAGTTCATCTTGAGCAATGCGGTTAAAAGCCGCTTTTGAGTGATCGCTGTAATTGGTTAAAACATTTCTATTAAAATTATTAAGAACTTCAGGAAAAGCTTCTAAAATGGCACTTGGGTCAGGGGTAAGAATATTATCAGCTAGCACTTTGAATCGACATTGATCAATGATATTGATCGCCATATTTGGATTATTTTGAGATTCAATTCTGTTAATAATGGACCCCATATCCATCTGATTTAAATACTCTTGAACTCCTCCTGCACATGGACCTGATGTGCAAAAGCTAACATTGAGGTTTGTATCATCGCCTGTAATTTCAGCATGTGCATCAACCAAATCACGGCTTAACTGATGAAGTTCATTAGTATCAAGATTGTCTAAATTGTTAAACATCTCTTCAACTTCTGTAAGTCTGCTTTCTTCACGAGTACCAAAAATTGCTGATAAACTAAAAGTGGTATCATTATCAATGGCCTCTTCCATATCTGCGTGCATCTTTTGATAATTTGCTCTAATTTCTCTTTTAATCTCATCGATTGTTAAAACACCATATTTTACTTTTACAAACCAAGGACCATTATTCACATGATTCTTAAGTTGAGAAACAAAGTCTCTTAGGATTAAACCATGCTCTTCGCTGATGTTTTGTTTAACCTTAAGATCAATGGCAACTTCAAACCTCTCCCCATCTTTAGCAGCATTGTCTTTGTACATCTGAACAAATGGACTATAAACTTTATGAAGGATATTTTGCCAATCACCAGAGCTCATATCTCGTGGATTGACTCTAATTTGATTATTAACCATCAGCTTTCTTGCGGCCGATATATGATCAAAGTTACTATCAACCTCTGTGGCCACAGCATTTTGAATGGCCCTTTTTAAGGAGTTCATTCTGGAGTCGATATTTTTTGGGATAAATTGACTAAGATTATGCTCTGTTAGTGTGGTTGTCGGATTTTGTTGAGGAGTGCCGCAAATATCCTGCATGCACCTATCGATGAGTTCTGGAAATTCTGGACCAGACTTTTCAGCTCTTGAACCAGTTCGACAGTAAATATCTTGAGCGCCAACCTGCTGCTTATTCTGTCCCAAAGATAGGATGGTATCGACAAATGATTCAGTCATTCTTTGACTCTGAGAAAACGAGAAGGGAGAAACACCAAAAAGAGCTAGGAGCAGGAATAATTTTTTCACAATAGTCTTTTCGGATTGATTTCGTCGGAAAATGAGGACTTTTTTAAGCATAACCCATTGAAATTAGAGCCTTATTTATAGGCTATTCAATGGACCTTTTGGTAAAAACTAAGAGGTTATTATGAGCAGGTAGATCATAAACATTAGATTGATGGAGATTTTGACCAAGTAACAATTTTTCTACATCTTCAAAAGAGCGAATTCCCATTTTTGGGTCTCTCGCGCGCAAACTTTTATCAAAAGCTTCGTTGCTTTCACTCGTGAAATCTCCGTTGAATTTAAAGGGGCCATAGAGAAAAAGTTTTCCCTGATCCTCTAAAAGGTTCGCAGCAAATTTTAGAAAACTCTGGCACTCAGGCCAACTCATAATGTGTAGAGTATTGGCCGAATAAATCTGAGAAAATTTTTCGTCGTTGAGGTTATGAAGAACTCCTTTATCAGAGGCCTTAAACTGAAAGGGACCAAATAAGTTCTCTGGTGCTCCCAAAACCATTTTTCTTTGCAGGTAATTTAAATGAGCCTGTTCCTGATCAGCAGCATAGTAACTGATATCAGGAAAACAACTTGAAAAGAAGAAAGCATGTTGGGCCGTACCAAATCCTATTTCTAAAAAATTTTGTCCAAATATGATTTCGTTTTTAAGAACATCTTTGATTGGTTCTTGATTGCGTTCACAGGCCACAGAGTGGGAAAGAGTTTGAGAAAAAGTGGTCATAAACTATTAAGAGCTATTCTTTCAACAACAGCGTATGGGGTTTTTTCTTTTTCTGAGTCAAAGAGAACAATTTCTTCAGCGTTGAAAGTAACTTCTTGTTTCATTTTTCCATTATCGGCTAAGCGAGAAAGGTTTTTAGGAGAACGTAGACGAGCTAAAGTGATATGGGGGACAAAAGGTTTAGAGTCATAGGAAATTTCTAAATCGTCTAATTGGCGCCTGATTTTATTGGCCAAAACGGTGACACTGTCATGGCCTTTTTCACAACCCATCCATAAAACCCGTCCTTCCTCAAAAGAGGGGAAGGCTCCAAAATTGCGAATGCCGACTTTAAAGGCATCGCCCCAAGTGAAAACCTGAAGCAGGCTCTTGAGTTCTTCAAGCTTTTCCTCATCCAATTGGCCAATAAAGGCGAGGGTAATATGCCAGTTATTCTGAGGAACGAGCTTTTCATCCTTATAGCGGCTAAGTCCGGGCCAACTTTGGACCTTAAGCTTTTTCTTCACTTCTAGTGGGAGAGGGATGCCAATAAAGTATCTGCCCATACCTTTCTTACCTTTTTAGGGTTCTCGGTGGAGCTTGGGTCACAAGACTCTGATTAATTGTATCACAATTCTTGTTGCTGACGCGCCACAAAAGGCTTGAATTATTCATCCTAGGCCTTTATATTACCGCATTCTTAATTCTTAACGAGTAGTGACTACAGTCAAAAGGAGATGTCATGGAAGTTGTAAAGCAAACAAAAGAATTCACAATTCTTAAAAAGAGAAATGGTCGTTATGGTGTAAAAAACGCCAAAGGTAAATGGATCAACAAAGAAGACAAAGTAAAAGTACTTCTTGGAGAAGGCCTCATTAAAGTTGCCATGCCTGCAAAGAAAGAAGAGCCGGTAGCTGAAGAAGCTCCTGCAACTGAAGAGTAATTTTTAAAGCCCTCTCTTTTAAACTAAGAGAGGGCGATATTTTCAAGGCGCTTATGTTAAAGATCATTTCCCTCACTTTCGTTCTTATTTTATTTCCTTATAAATCTCTCGCTCTTCAATTTGAAATTCAAGACGTTTGTACTGGGCACTCTTTGTATTTAGAAAAAGTAGAAGGTGAGTATTTAGAAGTAGGTTCTTTAACAACGTCTCTATTGGATAAATTAGGTGTTGAGTATGTTGGAAGCGATTTAGGCATTAATACAATGCTGGGGACACCTACTGGAGATGAGGCCCTCGAAATTATCAATAGACTTGAAATGCGCTCATACGGTTGGTGCTATGAAGTTGATGGTCAAGTACCTGAAGTTCTTCCTCCTTATTATTCTCTCAATAAGAATTCTAAGAAAGTTACCTGGTTTTTTGGATTTGCCTACTATAAGGCAGGCAATTGGCTGAGCCAGTGTGAGAAGGTCAGTGTTTCAAGGCCTGCTTTCATCTGTAAAAAATAGTTAAAAGAATCTCATCTTATGTGTGTTTTAATGCGGTGCTCTTGCTGCTAAGTAAAATCAACACCCTTTAATTGTAAAGTCTCTGTCAATTCACTTGAGTGAACCTTGTTCTTTTCGGTGCATATATTAACTTAGGTTTAAGAAATGATTGATAGTTGGATCAATCGAAGCTCTAGGTGGCACTGTGATAAATGCTCTTCTTATTTCACTCTTGGTCGTAATGACCGCTCTTATGATGATCACTTTGTGGTTTTATCACAACTCCAACTCTCGCCTTGCTTTCCTCCCTTTACGGGCGCACGGTGCCACAAATTTCAAATCAACTTTTGCTCATTCTGTCCTGCAAAGAATGAGTGATGAGAGAGAATATAGGTCCTTCAAGATCTCCGTTCCATCGAATGATGGCCAAGGATTTGATCATGGAGGACCTAACTATATTTAAGTCCTCCTCTAGCTAAAGAAGTTCTCCCTCTTCTTTAGTTAGTTTTTTTCTCCTCCACATACTCCGATGATGAGGCTGGGCAAGTTCGCTTGTCCAGCTTCTGAGGACTTCTCTTTTTAAAAAAGCTCAGGAAATTCAAGCTCTGGCCATAATTCGCTTACAGGCTCTAAGGCACCATTGGCCCTTTCAATTGCGGCTTCTGGGGAGATGAGAATTTTTCTGATCGTGCTTAGGGGAGGCTGAAAGGTATCTCTTCTCTCATCCACATAGGTTAGCCAACTCTTAGGTGGCTCAACGATAGCGTTGATTTGATCAAGATTGTGAATACGAAAAGGATGTTTCGTTTCAATGGTTCCTCTTTGAACTCCATATTGCCAATCTTCTATTGAGGCAAGCCATGATTTATCTTCCTCAGAGATGAGAAACTGAAGACTAAAAGACTCCATATAAGTGTCAAAGAGATAAAACTTTTGCCATGGCCTTAGGTTCTTCAAACTAAAGCCTTGGTGATCCTTTAAGGCCTCAATTGATTTCACGAGGAGAGTCCGTTCATTTTTAATTTGTTCAGAACTATCAAATAGGTGATAGATGACAATATTTGGATAATGACGAACTCCTTTTAGAGGTAATTCACCAACCCTTTCTAAGGCGCATAGTTGATCTTCTAGATAATTAAGGAGATCACCATGGGATTCAATAACATAAAGAGTGAGCGGTTTTTGTGTTGAGAGCACTTTCAATTGTTGAATGATTTTCTTTAACGTTTTTCCCACGGGAAGGTAGATAAAATAAGCATCAAGCAATGGGAGTTCATGAGTTTTTAGGTCAGCTTGAATAATAGTATCAACGTCACTAAGAGATAATTTTTGATAGCAATTAATGGCAGCAGTTACTCTTTCAGGTACGAATTCATAGGCAAAGGTTTGAAAAGGCGCCTTTAAAAAATCAAAGAGAATTTTAGAGCGACAATTACCGGCCCCTAAATCCCCTATACTTGTTAAATTTCGTTTAATTAAATCATCATGAATAGAGAGAAAATCTTGATAGCCGGTGAAGAGGGCAGTGGCTCCCGTAAACCCGTCACTATAGGATTCTGTATCCGCATAGTCGCAAGCTGTCGGTGACTCAAGTCCAATGAGTTGATCGATATCCTGATCACCTTGGACACCAATTATTTCTCTAATACTCGTGGGACTTAGTAATGCCATGGAAAAGAGCTGTAATCTTGATCTCTCTTTTCAAGAAAAGCATCTCGGCCTTCTTTTGCTTCTTCTGAAGCGTAGGCCAAGCGAGTGGCCTCACCTGCAAAGAGCTGTTGGCCCACAAGGCCATCATCGGTCATATTAAAGCCATATTTAAGCATTCTCATGGCCGTAGGACTTTTTGAATTGATTAGACTTCCCCATTCAAGGGCAACTTTCTCAAGCTCAGCATGAGGAACGACTTTATTGATCATTCCCATCTCAAAGGCCTCTTGGGCAGAATAGTTAAGACCCAAGAAGAAAATTTCTCGAGCTCTTTTTTGGCCACACATCTTTGCCAGGTAAGCAGATCCATAACCCGAGTCAAAGCTTGCTACATCTGGATCAGTTTGTTTAAAAATAGCATGTTCCTTAGAAGCAATAGTCATGTCACAAACCACATGAAGTGAGTGACCACCACCAACGGCCCAGCCTGGAACAACGGCAATGACAACTTTTGGCATAAAGCGAATGAGACGCTGAACTTCTAAGATATGGAGCCGCCCTAGTTTTGCGGGATCAATCTTTCCTTGACCTTCATATTTATAACCATCTTTTCCACGAATTCTTTGATCCCCTCCACTACAAAAAGCCCAGCCACCATCTTTTTCAGAGGGACCATTTCCAGTGAGTAAAACGCAGCCGACATCACTTGTTGTGCGGGCGTGTTCGAGGGCCTGATATAATTCATCTACCGTATGGGGACGAAAAGCATTTCTAACTTCTGGACGATTAAAGGCAATTCGGACCGTGCCTTGGTTCTTCGCTCGGTGGTAAGTGATATCAGTAAAAGAAAACTCTGGAACCTCAAGCCACTGCTCGGGATCAAAGATAGGGGAGATTGAATCGGCCATAGTTCATCCTTATTTCGTAAAACTCAAAAGCTTGGCGTGACTTTTAACAAGCTCATACCAATCTTGCGTATTCATAATAAAAGAGCAAGTCAGAAGACCTGCATTAAAGGCAATTTTATCGTTGTCGAGGACTGATGGGTCTATATAGAGATCGAAACTTTGCAGGGGACGACCAAAGGGAGGCAAAGCCCCACTTAAAGCACCTGTTTGTTGCAACAGTTCTTCTTTTGAAGCAAATCTTAATTTATGACTTTTTAGAATCTTACGGGCCTTCTGAGAGTCAAATTCAAGGGCGGCACTCATCACAAAGAGTCTAAAATCAGTTTTGTCCTTCAAGAGAAGTGTCTTTCCACCAATCTTTTGATCTTCTCCGCGCGCTGTTGCTGAGGCAGCACAGGTCATGCTCGCAACATGTTCTAGCGAATCATATTGAATTTCATTTTGATTAAGAAAGGAGATAAGGCGATTGTGAAGATCCATTAGCTCTTTTCGCGTGGCCCTGATTCATAAAACCACCAGACAAAACCAATGGCAGCAGAGAAATTATCTTTTCTTTTAAAAAGGGGGGAGTTTTGATTAGAGGCCCCTCGAAGATTGGTCCAATTGACGCCAATAAAGGCATTAATTTCATTAAAGAGAAGTTTACTAAAACCTTGAGAAAGGGTGGATCCTAGATAACCAGACTCAACCGCATAGGCCGGTCTTGTTGGCAGAGCGAATTGGGGGTCAACCTGATAAAAGACTTTTTGAAATTTATGAGAGGTAACAATGCTTGAGAGACTGGTAAAGGTAAAGACTCTCTTTCCAACGAGGTTCTCAGTGATGAAATAAAGAAGGGGATTGAAAACAAGACCTCTCTCTTTTGCTTCAAAGAAGTCTACTGTGAAGGCCGCTCTCAAGGGGATATTGAGACCTAACTTATAACTTTGGATACCTCTTTTTCTCCATAAAGTAGCGAGAAGCCCAGGGCCTAGTTCAACCATGGTTTTAAGGTTTGGCATTCCTGCACGAGCGGCCACATCTTTAGAGCTTGCCGGAAGGGAGCCACCGATACTTAGATTAATTTCAAAATCGTCCGTTTTGAGAAAGCGGCCCCGCATGCCACCCTCTTCATCTGCGCGAATAATTTCCCCGCGATAAAAAAAGGTTGGAATCGGAATAAAGAAATTATTGCTGTCCTCTGATCCTGGATAGGCGGGGACATTGGCGGCAACGAACCCTGCTCCTGCCTCCCAAAGAGGTAAGGCCGATCCATCGAGACTTTTAGTAATTTGCGTATAGCTGGGTGTTATGAAGAACGTAAATAAGGCGACTAAAAACAGGATTTGTTTCTGCATTTTTCCTCAGGGGCTTTTTGGTCATTTTGGATGTCCTCAAGCATATCCTGATTAGAGAAAATCAGTCCACCTACAAGAAGTCCTATAAAGAGACCGAGTGCAGGCCATGGAAATTGGCTTATGATTAAAGTTGTCATGCAATAAAGATGGGGGCCAAAACGAAAAGCGCAAGGGGCAGTTTATCTTGTGATGCGTTGATTTTAGGAGCTAGCGGAGTCGTAACGCCTAATTCCAATTCTCCAAGTCACTAATAAGACAAGGACCAAGATGAACAGGGCGGCGATCATAGTGACTAAAAGTTGCCATGCACTTTTGTCAAAAAGGAAGTGAACAGGGCCTGAGCCCACTAAAAGTATGGGTAAGACAACGGTTAGAACTTTTCTAATGAATCCTTGATAGATAAAGTTGGGCCAACGACCAAGTTGCTGCATCTGCATTCTTAAAAAATTAATCCCCATTCCATCAGTTAGCCAAAACATAGAAGTGCTTAAAATGAATTCAATAACGACAAGTAAGGCCAAAGAAAGAACGATGAGAAAGGGTAAGAGAGTCCAGTCAAGAAAACTAAGGTTCACTTGAATTCCATAATAAATTAAGTAACCCATAAAGAGGGGTGTGTTAAAAAGGCTAGAGGCCCTGAAGTGGCGAAAGAACACACTGAAGATGGTGTTCATGGGTTTTAGGATAACGTAATCAAGTTGACCTGTTTTAATATGAAAGGAAAATTCCCAGAAGCTTTGAGAGAAGATCATCATATGTAAATTATCAATGGCGAGCATAAAGGTTAGGAAGAAGAGAAGCTGATCTTTTTGCCAGGGACCAATATTAACAACGTGGTCATAAATAAAGCTCACAGATCCAATAGAGGAAAAGAAGAAGAAGAAATCCATGAAGATCAAAAGAATAAAGCTCGTTCGAAAACTTGTTTCAACAGAGATTGAAGTCGATACAAACTTTTTATAAACATCCCAATAGTGGGCCATTTTTTCGGTCATCTCTACATCCCCGCCGCTGTGTAGAGTTTAATGCCTTTCTTCCACACAAGATGATTGATAATGGCAAAAACAATTGTCCAAAACGAGATAATCGCAAGACCTAAGGAAAGATTTGTCATCTCTCCCATAAAAATCTTAATAGGGTAGTAAGTGAGGTAGGGAAAAGGGGTGTAGTTAAGAATATCAACAAGCCACTTTGGATAAAGATCAAGTGGAATGATGGCGCCAGAGAGGAAGTAGGCGATGATATTTAACATAACTCTAAGAATCCAAGTCTCCTCAAGCCAAAACGCCATAACACCCGTTAGGTATTGAAGGGTGAACCAAAAAAGAGAAATGAATAAGGTATAAGCGACACCAATAAGAAAATAATTAAGACTTGGAAAAATCAGAAGACCAAAGTAGCTGATGATTCCAAGGGTAAAGGTGGCAATGACCATTTGGATAACTTGAAAGGAGAGCCAGCTGGCGGTGTGAAATTCCCAAAAGTTAAAGGGATAGATTAAATAACTTGAAATACGGCCTAGGCGAATATCTTCAGCAAGGTTCCAAGAGCCATGGCCTTGGGCCACTAAGGCCACAACAAAGGCCCAGATATGATAGTTAATCATTTGCTCAAAGTTAAACCCACGGATAATGAGTTCACTGTCGCCTGCATAAATAGAGGCCCATAAATTATATTTAACAAAGAAAAACACTAAGGCAGGGCCTATGATTTGTAGGAAGAAATTCAAGCGATAGGCCGTGTGCTTGACCCAGCTTATTTGAATGGTGATCCACCACTTTTCAATATTAGCGAGAGTGAGATCTTTAAACACGCGCTTCTTTTTCCTTACGGGCCCTAAGAATTTCGGGATTATTCATGAGCTCCTTCATCACTCTTTCGATCGGAAGTTTTTCCGTAGCAAAATCTTCAACAGGAAGTTGATCAATGATTTTAGAGCTTATTGGGCATAACGTTTCTTCAGGGACTCTTAGCTCAACACCTGTATGGTCTTCATTCCATGTGGCATCAAGGCCTTGAAAAATTTGTTGATTTGGGTCTTGAGATTCTTTAAAGGAAAAAGTGACACTCTTGTCACAACCTAAGATGTCTTCAAAATCTTCAAGGGTTCCATCATAGCCTTTTTCTCCATCAAAAATGAGAACAAGTCTGTCACATAGGGCTTGAACATCTTGCATATAGTGAGAAGTGATAATGATACAGCACTCATTTTCTCGATGATATTCTTTGATAAAGTGACGGATATTCTCTTGGGCCACGAGATCAAGGCCAATGGTGGGTTCATCAAGAAAAATGACCTCCGGGTTATGAAGAAGGGAGGCCATAAGTTCCATCTTCATTCTCTCGCCTAAGGAGAGTTTTCTCACATGAATGTGAAGAAGTTCCTCTACACCTAACAGAGAGCTCATCTTTTTAATGCGCTCTTGGAAACGTTCATCCGAAACTTCATAATATTTTTGAAGCAAAAGAAAGCTATCCATGGCAGGAATATCCCACCAGAGTTGCGACTTTTGACCCATAACAAGGGCAATGCGCTTTCTAAAGTTCTTATCTCGCTCCCAAGGATTTGAGCCAATAATCTTGAGTTCTCCCTCTGTGGGAACAATAATGCCCGTAAACATCTTCATCAAAGTCGTTTTTCCAGCACCATTTGGTCCAAGAAGACCAACGATCTCACCCTTTTTAACCTCAAGGTCAAAACCCTTTACAGCATCTTTGATCAGAGGTGATCTTTTAAAAAAGGAAGTGAAACTTCCCATAATCCCTGGGTTCTTTTTATAGCTAATAAATTGCTTTCTAAGCCCATGAGCTTTTATAAGTGGTGTTGTCATGTGGCGAAGTTTGCCTTAATGGTATAGGGGTGTCTAGCGTCCTTGAGAGAGAAAATGATGAAGAAAAAAGTTGTCTTAAAAAAGTCTGTTCCTAAGGGTGATGAGATTCAAATTATCGAGTTTCTCGATAAAGAATTACCTCTTTCAAAATCGATCTTAAAAGAAGCGATGATCCAAGGATCTTGCTGGCTTAAAAAGGGCAATAGTAAGGCCTTGCGTCGCATCCGGCGCGCAAAAACTCCGATTAGGCCTGGGGATCATGTGGAATTTTATTACGATCCTATGCTCTTTGAACGTCAAAGAGAGGGTGATATTGCTGCACCAACTCTTATAAAGAAAGAGCGGGACTGGAGCGCATGGTACAAACCAGCTGGTCTCTTATCTCAAGGTACGAGATACGGAGATTCCATGTCCTTGTTGCGAATGATTGAAAAAGAAACCAAGAATGAGCCCTTCCTCATTCATCGCCTAGATAGAGAAACTGATGGGGTGATGGTTGTTGCCCATAATGCGAAGGCCGCAAAGCTTCTCAGTGCTAAATGGCAAGGAACCCTTGTTCAAAAAATCTATCACGCTTGGGTTTTAGGCGAGGTGGTAGAGGAAGAGGGCCGCCTTGATGCGATGATTGATGGAAAGAAGGCCATCACTTACTTCAAGGTTCTAGAGCGCCTTGATAATAGAACTTATTTAGAGCTGCGCCTAGGAACAGGAAGAACCCACCAGATTCGAAAGCATCTTGAAGGAGTGGGGCACCCCATTATGGGAGATCCTGTTTATGGGCGAAAGAACAAAGATCATCGTGGTTTGCAGCTGAGAGCGAGTCGCTTAGTTTTCGATTGGCACGGGGATGAGAAGCACATTGATACTCCAGCAGAGATTCCTGCCCTCGATCCTTGCTTGAGAGATTCCTAAGGGACCCTCTTAGACAAAAGAATTCAAATCGCTTATTTTAAAGATGTTTTAAACCCCCTGTAGATAGAGTGCGTTATGAGCTATAATTTCCAAGAAATTGACAAGAAGTGGCAAAAATTTTGGGCCGAAAATCAAACCTTCAAGACCGAAGATCATTCGTCTCGTCCAAAATATTATGTCCTTGATATGTTTCCTTATCCTTCTGGGGCCGGCCTTCACGTGGGACACCCTCTTGGTTATATTGCCTCCGACATTTATGCGCGCTTTAAAAGAAATAATGGTTTTAATGTTCTTCACCCCATGGGCTACGATGCCTTTGGTCTTCCTGCAGAACAGTACGCTATTCAGACAGGCACCCATCCGGCGGTGACGACCGAAGAAAATCTAAAACGCTACCGTGAACAATTAGATAAGATTGGTTTCTCCTTTGATTGGAGTCGTGAAGTTAAAACATGTGACCCTGCTTATTATAAGTGGACTCAATGGGCCTTTACCCAAATGTTTGAACACTACTATGACGTGGCAATGGATAAGGCCCAACCCATCTCAAATTTGATCGAATCCTTTGAAAAAAATGGCACAAATTCTGTAAAGGCTTGGTCTTCACAAGAACTTAGTTTTTCCAAAGACGAGTGGAAGGCGTTTAGTGAAGATAGGAGAGAAGAGATTCTTCAAAACTATCGAATCGCTTATCTTGATGAGGTTCCCGTGAATTGGTGTCCGGCCTTAGGAACAGTTTTGGCCAATGATGAAGTGAAAGATGGTCTTAGTGAGCGAGGCGGTCACCCCGTAGAGCAGAAGGTTATGAAGCAGTGGTGCTTACGAGTATCTGCTTACGCTCAAAGACTTCTTGATCGTCTTGAGACTCTTGATTGGTCAGAGTCAATGAAGGAAGTTCAGCGCAATTGGATTGGTCGCTCTGTTGGGGCCCAGATGAATTTCTTGGTTTCTGGCAAAGACTTTGGCTTTGATATTTTTACCACAAGACCAGATACGATTTATGGTGTGACTTTCATGGTCCTGGCGCCGGAGAGTGATTACGTTTTTCAAGTGACAACTAAAGAGCAAAAAGCAGCAGTTGAAAATTATCTAGAAGACTGTAAGAAGAAATCTCAACGTGAAAGAATGATGGATACAAAGACCATGACCGGTGTCTTTACTGGTGGGTTCTGTGTTCATCCTTTTACGGGCAAAGAAATTCCTATTTGGGTTGGAGATTATGTTCTTGGTGGTTATGGAACGGGCGCCATCATGGCAGTTCCTGCTCACGACAGTCGAGACCATGCTTTCGCTAAAAATTTCGATCTTCCCATTATTCCTGTCATTGAAGGCGAGGGCACGGCAAATGTTCAAGACGAATCCTATGATGCAAAAAATGGTATATGCATAAATTCTGATATTATTAACGGTCTCACCGTCAAAGAGGCCATCGCTAAAATGAATGATGAGGTCGAAAAACGGGGCCTTGGTTCAAAGAAGATTAATTATCGTCTGCGAGATGCTATCTTTTCTCGTCAACGCTATTGGGGTGAACCTTTCCCTGTTTATTACAAAGAAGGCAAACCGCAAATGCTTGAGCTCTCCAAGCTTCCCTTAGAGTTACCTGAAGTTGATGCCTATCTTCCAACTGAAGAGGGCGAGCCTCCTCTTGGCCGAGCGAAAAATTGGCAAACAAAAGAAGGTCATCCTTATGAACTCTCTACGATGCCAGGCTTTGCAGGTTCAAGTGCTTACTTCCTCCGTTATATGGATCCTCACAATGAGGATCAGTTAGTATCTATTGAGGCCAACTCTTATTGGAAAAATGTAGACCTCTACGTCGGAGGTCCAGAGCATGCGACAGGGCACCTTATTTACTCACGTTTTTGGAATAAGTTTTTATATGACCTTGGAGTCATCTGTGAGGATGAGCCTTTTAAGAAAATGGTCAATCAAGGCATGATTCAAGGGCGTTCTAACTTTGTCTATCGCTTGAAAAATGATCAAAAGAAATTTGTCTCTCTCGGCCTAAAAGATAATTATGAAACTCAAGAGATTCACGTTGATGTAAATATCGTGAGTAATGATATTTTAGATATCGAAGCCTTTAAGTCATGGCGACCAGAATTTAAAGACGTAGAGTTTGTTCTTGAAAAAGAAGGAGATCTTGAGGTTTATAAATGCGGCTGGGCCATCGAGAAAATGAGTAAATCAAAGTACAACGTTGTAAACCCCGATATTATTGCTGAAAAATATGGATCTGATACTCTTAGGCTTTATGAAATGTTTCTAGGCCCTCTTGAGCAATCAAAGCCATGGAATACAAACGGAATAGAGGGAGTTTATCGTTTTCTTGTTAAACTTTGGAATCTTTTTCACGAAGGTGACTCCCTTCAACTATCAGATGAATCAGCAAAGCCAGAAGAGCTTAAGGTTCTTCATACATGTTTGAAAAAAGTTAGCGAAGATATGGAGAACTTTGCCTTCAACACTTCGGTATCGGCTTTCATGATCGCTGTGAATGAGTTGAGTAAGTTAAAATGCAATAAAGCAGAAGTCTTAGGCCCTCTTGTCATAGCCCTTTCTCCTTTTGCCCCTCATACGGCTGAAGAGTTGTGGTCACTTCTAGGGAACTCTGACTCTGTTTCTAAAGCACCATGGCCTCAAACAGAAGAGAAATATTTAATAGAGAGTACTTTTACTTATCCCATATCGTTTAATGGTAAAATGCGCTTTCTGTTAGACCTTCCCATAGATCTTGGAAAGGAAGAGATTGAAAAGGCCGTTTTAGAAAATGAAGACTCTCAAAAATGGTTAGAAGGAAAAACGATCAAGAAAATCATTATTGTCCCTAAGAAGATTGTTAATATCGTTGTAGGGTAAAAGAGCGCTAGCTATTTTTGTGCGGCTTGCGGAGGTGAGTCTGGGCCAGTTTCAGTATAAAATTGTCCTTGGGTCTCTAGAAGGTTGTCGTAAAGACCATATGAATCTCTTGGAAGATTAACAACTTCATTTGATTGGGCTTCGGCACTTTCCATTAGGTTTACTGAGTTAAAGGCAGCCTCACATCTTGAAACTTGTGGTAAATTGCTGGTAAATTCACAATGCTTTTCTTGAATGGATTTTTCATAGGCATCACGGGCTACCTTACACTCTGCTTGGAGGCTCCAGTAGCGTCCTTTATGGCCGTTACAATTGAAGTTAGTATCACTAAATTGGTCATTGAAATAAACTTTATAGCCAGGACAAGTGGAAGCAATAGTGTCTAGGAAGCGATTATCATTAGCGCATATTCCAGGCGCATTTGGAGTAGTGTTCCACTTGTAGATACAGCTATTAAATTTTGTCCCATTCGGAAATTTTTCGGCCACGCACTCTCTAAATACTTCACATGTGGCATAACTGTTGATTGGCTGGGGGCAATCTTGGCGGAGCTCTTGGCAAAGTCTCAAGTCAGTACAAGCAGAGTCATGTTTATTGCATTTAGCGTAGAAGTCTCTTTCTAGTTGATTGCACGCATGAGTAGCAAAGACTGTTATATTAATTCCAAGAAAAAGGAGTGTGAATATTAGAAACTTCATAAGCACATCATCCTCCACTAAAGCCCACAATTATTATTAACTACATTTGATACTTTATCGGACAATTTAGGTCAGACTTAATCATTTAGCTAAGAAAAGAGCTAAATTATTAAAGTCACCTTAAGATGATAGTAATTTTAATTGCTTATAGATTGTAAAGACATTCCCTTTAGCAAGATTCTGCTGAGGATAATGGCAAGAGTTTGTGGCTAATGCTTCATTGCCAAAGAATAGTAATTTAGGGAAGGTAGCAGAGGTTTCAAGTGGGGAGAAATAAATGAGTGTTGAGGATAAAGAGCGTCTAGAGGAAGAGCTAAAGATCAGGGTTCTCCAGGCAATGAATGGCCTAGAGGAACTTACAGGGTTCTTCATTTTTACGCTTAAGAATTTTAGTTACCGCTATATAGAAAGTGATACCACTGGTGAACTATCACCAATTTGGTCTGATGATAAAACTCTTCTCATAGAGTCAGTGGAAGAGAAATTGGCAAATGGGCTTAAAACCGACAATCCTAAAACACGAGCAGGCATTATTGATTTAGCAAAATCGTTCTCAAAAAAAGATAGACCAAGTTTTCGTTATCGCATTGGTGTAAAAGTTAAGAGTGTTAATGCTCAGGGTGGAGGAGATTTTCAAATATTTGCAGAAGTTCATTGGGACTTTCCAGATTTTGAAAATAAGGAAAAGAGAAATTATCTAAGTGTGGATATTAATTATGAAGATGCACTTGATCTTCGAAATAATTTTGCCCGATCTCTAGAAGAAGTCTGTAGCGTTCTCTAATTTATTTTGAGCTTGAGCTCTTTAAAGGGAAGAGAAGAGCCTAAACCTCTACAGTCTCTTATGAGATCTTTTATATTGATTCCACAGAAGATTTCCTCCTCAAGAGGAATCAATAACTCAAGCGCCCTATCGATATGACCTTGGCTTACGGGTTTTTGATCTAGATTTATTTTTACACCACCAGCGGCAAGCTTTATGAGGGCCTTAAGAAAATCGGCCAGCTCGCCTTTTCGGCCGGCTTTATTCCAAAGGGCCTCCCACCAAACATGTGACTCCCAGTAATAGCCGTTGTTAAAGAGATCCAACCCATATAAGAAGGCCTTGTTTTCTAGAGGGCTCGTAGGATCTAGAGGTTCGACTGAAACCTCAGTATTTTCCATATGGCCGCCCTTCTTCTCAGGGTGAGGATGCTTTCCTGGAATAAAAGCGTAAGGAGGTAACTCCCATTGGGGCAGGTATCTTGGTGTTTTATTATCCATAAATTTATTATAGTGAATTCAAAGGGTTAAGGTCACTATAGTTTTTTCACGAGGGCCCCCTGGAGGGCCTATTCTTTGGTATTATTGCTACGCGTTAGGAACTTTTATCCACTGAGACCCTAAAATGACCTTGAAAAATCTATTCTTTTCATTAACGGCCCTAATGTCACTAGCAGGACAAGCCAATTTTGGTCCTTGGCCACACTCATACTTTATGAAAGGCGGTGTTTTGAGTTGTTCTGAGGGGAAGCCTTGTTTTGCTCCTCGCATGGATGATGTGGCAACGCTAAAGTCTGATTGGGATAATCATGAAGAGGAGAGACTTTCTCGTGTCGTTCGTCTAGAAGATCTTGCCCGTGTCGCTGCAGAAGAGATTTTAGAAATAGCTCAAAAAGAATTGATAGAAGATGAGGAGAGCTCATTTGGTGAATTGTATTTAGAGTATGGCTCTCGTCTCCTTAATAACATAAGTAAGAAGAAAATTGAGTCTATGCGATTGTGGGTGAGCAAGGCCTCTCCAATGTATTTAAAGATTCGTGAACTTGAAGGCAAATTATTTGAATGGAAAAATCAGATCGATCAGCAAGAGGATCCTGACCTTAAAGAAGGGCTAGAGTTGCTACGAAATGAGAAGTACAAAGAGTGGCTAGCAAATGAAGAGTTTCAGGAGACTCTCTCCATGATGGCAAAAATCCAAGAGGAAGTTTTTCCAAAGTCTTCACTGAGTGAGACGGTTGAGAGTGATATCGTCGATGGTCTTATGAACTTAGAAGTTGATTTGGGAGAGCTTGTAACCTTTAAAGACTGTCCAAAGAAAGTAGAAGATCCTATTAAGGGTATGCTTGGTAAAGTACAGTTCTCTAAGACACACAGAGAAAAGCATGATTGGGACCCTATTAAAGACAAAAATTTTATCCGTTTCATTCTTAAGGGAAATGGCTTTGGTCGCTCTCTAACAGTTCGTTGTGACAAAGCAAACTCCTTATTGGGCAAGGTTAAGGTCAGTTACGACAAGGGTCATCAGCTTAAGGTCGACTATAAGTCCAAAGAAGATCAAGATGGTATCACTCAATACAAGATACCAACTCGTTCAGAAATCTTAAGTGCTCTAAAATAATGTTTTTTGTCGGACTATTGGTTACAATAGTCTAATCGGGAGAACATTATGTCATCTATTAGAGTAAGCCTTTTTATATCTGTACTCATCTTTTCTTTATCGAATTTTTCTCAGGTCACCACTGAAGACTTATCAGGGGACTACGTTAGAATCGAGAGAGAAGCTAAGAGTTTCGTGGGCTTTTACTATGGGCTAAAAGAAAAAGACCAACTAAAGCGTTACCGCCTACAGGGCTGTAACTTTCTGTATGAAAAAGGAATTGGGCAACACCCTAAGACTGAAAAGGATTACGCTTATGAGCGCTTTATGGTGAGCTTCTCAGGTGTAGATAAGAACAAGGTCATCTCTTTTGATTCTGTTTTATATGGTCACTCTGCTTACGTTTCTAATTTTAAAACTCTCGATTTTTCTAAAAGTTTTGACTTTAAAAGTATTAAGCGAATTGAACTCGACAATGCAAAGGAGGCAGGGCAGATTAAGGCCATTCGCACAGATTTTGGTGAGCTTCATCTGATCTTTCGCCATAAAGAAGTATATGATTCAGAAAAGAGTTCCTTTTTTAGCAAAGACGAACAAAGAGACTATCAGCTAGAAGTGCAGTTTTCTCAATTTAATCCTAAGAAAATTAAACTCAAAAAGGTTCTTGTTAATACCACTCAACGGATAAAAGGAAAGAAGAGCAAAAAAATCGTAGAGGTAGTTTGCGAAAATTTTAACAAGATTTAATCTAAAATCTCTTTTATTTTTGAAGAAATCTCTCTTATTGAGAGAGGTTTGTAGAGAATGTCCGTAACCCCAGCCTTTCGTAAAGACAAATCATCCTCATTTGAAGCAAATCCTGTGAGAATAAAAATCGGGATCGAGTCATCTATTTCTCTCATTTGCTTAACAAGCTCGACTCCATTCATTTTAGGCATACTTTTGTCAGTAATGACGAGATCAAGGTCATTATGAGATTTTGAAAAATAATCCAACGCCTTATCAGGGCGAGAAAATATGGCCACATTGTAACCAAGTCTTTCTAGACCTTCTTTTGACATCTTAAGAGTGATACTCTCATCATCGATTACAAGAATATTGTGCACTTTGTTGACTCCAAATGACGCTCCTGGTTGCATGGAGAATTCATTTAAATGTTTATATTCTTTTAAAGAGGGCTTTGGCAAAACCTTCAAAATATCATAAATTTTGTCTTCACTCTAAAAGGTTAATTATATGCTTGATATTAAGTTCATTCGTGAGAATTCTGACATTGTTAAAAAAGCCGTTGAGCTTAAAAATCTAAAGGTATCTGTGGATGAAATCCTAAAGATCGATCAATTACTTTTGGAGCAAAAAAGAAAGCAACAAGATCTTCAAGAAAAGAGAAATTCTCATTCAAAGAAAATCCCTAAGGCAACAGCTGAAGAAAGACCGGCCTTAATTGAAGAGGGAAGAACGATCGGCAAAGAGCTTGATGAACTTAAACCACTCGTTAGTGAGATGGAAGAGCAGCTTCTTCAGCTTCTCTATCGTGTACCTAATATACCCGCAAAAGATGCGCCAATTGGAAAAGATGAAAATGATAACGTTGAAGTTGAAAAGGGAGGGACTCTTCCTACTTTTTCATTTACACCAAGAGATCATGTTGAAATTTTAGATTTAAATAATTGGGCTGATTTTGAAAAGATTGGAAATGTCTGCGGCAGTCGCTCCTATAGTTTAAAAAACGATATGGTCCTTCTCGAGATGGCCGCCCATCGCTTTGCACTTGAGAAACTTAAGGCAAAGGGCTTTAATCTTATATCTACCCCCGCCATGGCCAGAGAGCATGCTTTAATAGGCACAGGGCACTTTCCTGAGGGGCGTGATCAAGTCTACCATCTTCCTGAAGATGACCTCTATTTATCAGGTACAGCTGAAGTTCAATTAAATAGTCTTCACGCTGGAGAAATTTTAAAAGAGAGTGAGCTACCTATTTTATATGCCGGTTATAGTCCTTGTTTTCGAAGGGAAGCAGGTAGTTACGGAAGAGATGTGAGAGGACTTATTCGCGTTCACCAATTTATGAAGGTTGAGCAATTTGTGATTTGTAAGAATGATCCTGAGGAAAGCCAGAAGTGGCATAAGGCCTTACTTGATACATCATTAGAAATTGTTAAGGATTTAGAACTTCCTTATCGTGTTGTCGAATGCTGCACAGGAGATATGGGCACAGGAAAAGTGAAAATGTTTGACGTTGAATGCTGGGTTCCAAGTGAAGAAAAATATCGAGAAACTCACTCATGTTCAGCACTTCACGACTGGCAAGCTCGTCGTACGAACACCCGTTATCGTGATGGAGAAGGTCAGGTTCAATTTGTTCATACCCTTAATAATACGGCGATTGCTACACCGAGAATTTTAGTCAGTATTCTTGAGAACCACCAAAATGAAGACGGTAGTGTTACGATCCCAACAGCCTTAAGGCCTTATATGGGTGGAGCTGAAAGAATTAAAGGCTAAGTACTTGATTTAAATGACTTATTCATCAATTCCCAGGCTTAAGCGTTTAAAGCTTTTTACCGATAGGTAATAGATGGGAATAAAAATCACCAAAGGCTTTAAGCGGTCTTCTTTTCTATTTATGAGTCTTGGCTTCATTATCGTAGGCTCTCTTGGCCTATATGCTCTCATTAAAACCGAAATGGAGACGAAACTTAATGCTGATGCATTAATTGATCTAACAGAAATAAAGAATCAAATTTCGTCAGAACTATTTTATCTCCAAAAATATTCAGGAAACATTGCTCGTAAAAGAAAAGTAAATCATCAGATGTTTAAAGCTGATCTAAAGAAAAGGCATCTTAGACTAAAAGAGAGTGCCTCTCATTTATGGAGCAATGAATCTGCTGGTTTTCTCGGAAGTCTTAAGGTGTCGACGTTATTTTTTTCAAATGAATGGCTTTTAGATGAGAACCTCAACCATTTGTTAAAAATTAATAAAACGATTACAGGGCATTTTGATAATAAAAGTTGGGATGAATTAGGACCCGTTTTTTCTGCACATGAAGCTCATTCAATTAAAACATTAGATCGATTAAGGCCAATTATTAAGGCCTTGAAGAAAAATAGAGAATATTTAAATTTGGTAAAGAACATTATCCTCTCTGTCGTGAGTTTTATGTTTGTCGCTATTTTAGGAGCTGTTTATTTCTCAATCTATCGTCCATGGAAGAAAAGCTATCTAGAATTAGAAGTGGAAAAGGGAAGACTTCAGGAAATATTGAGAGAGAGTGAAATTAGAGGGAATACTTTTTCATGGGAAGTTAATTACCAAACAAAAGAGACAAAGAGGTCTAATCATTTATCAGGAATTTTTGAAATTAGAGAAGAGAGCGAATCCTTTTTTCTTTATGATGAAGTCTCACTCTTTTCTGAAGGCTTTCAAGAACACTTTATGAAGGCCGTCGATAGGTGTGCTAGCAAGGGTGATATACTCGATATTGAAATTAGTCTTCAAACTAAAAATAAGAAGAATTATTGGCTACATTACTATGCACGTCGAAGAGAAGTCGGGAAAGAAATCTTTATAAGCGGAACTGTAAGAGATATAACCTATCAAAAGCTTGCTGAACAGCGTTTTGAATTGCTTTTTGAATCCATAAAAACACCATGTTTGATTTTTGGAGAGGGAGAAATACGATCTCTGAATCAAGCGGCGATTCGTTTTTTTGGTTTAACAGAGATGGGTCAATTAGATAAACTTCACCCTGCTATTTTATTTCCACTCTATCAAATGGATGGAAATTCTTCTCTCGAAAAGCTAAGAAATACAGTTAATGATTTGAAAGTTGGGAAAGTCATAACTGGAGACTGGTCATTTCAAACCAATCATGGCCAGGATATGGTTGGAAACTCCACATTTATGAGCATACCATTTCCGGAAATCGATCTTCACTTAATGGTTATTACAGATGATAGTCAGAAGATTGAATATGAAAGGCGTCTTGTTGATGCTAACCGTAGGGCCTTGCATGCGAGACGCTTAAAATTAGAATATGTTACCAAAATGGGAATCATCCTTCAGGACTTATCAGATATTGTTAAAGAAGAAGTTATTGTTCACGAAAAAACTGATATCGGACACTTTGAGAAAGTAAAATTAATTCAAGATGAAATCAATGGACTTTGGGATGATAACTTAAATCAAAGTATGGATGAAGGCGCCAATATTGTGCTTACAAATCTTCATGAACTCATGAAAAGTCTTGAAAGGCGTTGGAAGAGCATTGCTGTTGAAACAAATAATAGTTTTCAACTTACCTACAATAAGGATGCGGAAAGCTTCTTTTGGCTAGATAGTAGTAAGTTAAGGCTGGCTCTTATGGCCTTAGTTGAGGGAGCACTAAAAGTAGGGTGTGAAGAAAATATTGAACTTATCGTTGAGACCAATTTTATTGGAGGAAGACATGGTAAGGTTAATTTTTCCTTGAAACACTCTAATCACACTTGGCCTGGTGATGAGTGGAAGAAACTCATCGTTACCCAAAAAGACCGACTAGATTCTCAAGTGAGAAAGCCTCTTTCTCTTGCCAACTTTTTTAATATAATTGAGATTTTACAAGGTGAGATATTTTTCGAAAAGACGGAACTCACTAGTATAGTTGGGTTCCAGTGTTATGTTGAGCGAGCCGTTGGATTGAGCCAAGAGGATATGAAAAAAGGGTCGCAAGTTTTAAATGATGAGAAGGGACCAAACTTCACCTTGTCGGCATCTGATATCTGGTCACACTTCGGAGGCGACTGGGATATTATCGAAACGACGATTAAAGACTTTATTGATTATTACCCTGTTGCCTTGGCCGATATGATTTACTATCTGCGGATGAAAAACTCTGAGGAGCTTGTGAATATATCAACTGACTTATATGGCGTACTTTCTCATTTCCCTTTCTTTAATTCAATTGAGCGAATTATAAGAATACAAAAATTTAGTCATTATCTTAAATTTGATAAATTAGAAGATGAGATTGAAGCACTTTCTTATGACCTAAGTTCTTTTAGCCGTGCTTTACAAGAATTCTTACCCGATGAGAAAAATAACGCCGCTTAAACCTCACAATTCTTTCTCTCAAATTGATAGTCGATACTCTTTAGAAATTGAGAATCAATAACTTTCTCTTTTTCGACTCCCTCTGGGAATAAGCCGATCTCTATTCCTAAAGACTTCGCCTGCTGTGAATAAAAATCACTTTTTAAGGGATGAAATGGTGATACGGCATGAATAATCCTAGGCACTTCCATAATTAAAGGAAGGGAGAGAATCTTAACAAGATCCTCTTGATGAATGATATTGGCCCGTACATTTCCATTGGGTAGGGATTCTCTTTTTACCATCGATCGCACAGGGTAGCGGTCGGGACCAATTTGGCCACCAGAGCGAATAATAGTAGATTTTGGAAAATTAGTAAGAATGATTTGTTCAGCCTTTAATAGTAATTTTGCCCGACTTTCTTGTGGCAAAGGAGTCGTATCTTCATTGCAATGGCCCTGATCAGCAGCAAAGACAGAAGTCGTACTCATAAAGATGATTTGCTTTGATGAATCAAATACCTTCGTTAATCGATAGAGTGAATTTATATAGAGGTCACCGTCTTTTCCTGGTGGAATTAGAATATATTGGACTTGGCAATCATCGAGTTCACCAGGAGTTGTTGTTTGACTGCCGAGGTTATAGGTGATGGCTCCAATTTGTGGGCTTCTATTAAAAGAGTAAATAAGAAGATCTGGAAATTTTTTTAACCAATAATCTTTGAGCGCCTTTCCAAGCCAGCCATTTCCCAATATTCCAACAGTTTTTTTCAAAATACTTCCTTAGAAATCGAACGAGGGTAACTCTACCTTTAAATTAGTTTCAAGGTTAAATTTTAAACGAAGCGCTTGTTCTTGATATTTAGCTCTCTCAGGGGAAGTAATAATTGCACTTAGTGCGCCATTTAAGAGAGAGCGCACTCCAAATACACTTATCTTTAATTCTTCCAAGGAACGAAAGCGTAAACTCTCTAGAAAAATTCTCTCCCACTCTCTATTTAGAAAAATTTCTGACTCTTCATAATATTTCTTTAAAAGTAAGGACTTTTCTCTAAAGTGGGGCATTAAAGTGATGATTTCAGAAATTTCGTCATTGAATAGGTACCAGCGAAAATAGGCGCGGACCATATTTCTGAGCTTAACCTCAAAGCTATCTTCTTCCATAGAGGCCGAGCCTACGAAATATTCCCCCATTTTAAAGGTAAAAAAACAAATATCTTCTAGTATTCGCTCCTTTGTCTCGTAATGATAGAGAACAAGAGGCTTTGAAAGCTCTGTGTTGCGTCCTACTTCTGTGACGCTGAGGTTCTGAAGTCCCTTTTGGGTGATGATTTTAAGGGCGGACTCCAGGATAAGCTGCTTTTTGGTGCTTAGCTTTTTTGAGCCAGACATGGTTCCTAGCGCCTGCCAATCAATTTTGTAGTTAATGCGCATGGTTATTTAAATCTTTAGTACAGCAGAAAAAGCCGAGCCCTATTCTCTTTGATTAAATATTGTTAAAATTTTCTAATAAGATAGACACCTCGTAAACCCCTAGGCTTGGAGTAATCCCGTGACTATGGATCGCAAACAGAAAAAAATTAAAAAACGTGTTGAGAAGCTTAAAAAACAAAAGTTATTAGAGCAGCAAAGAAGAGACCAAGGGGTCACGGAAACTCAAAAAAGTAGTGGCCGGCTTCAGCTAATGGTATTTTTTGGCGTGGCACTGGCCGGAGCTGTTTTTATTATTGTAATGAGTACCTAGAAACAACTACCTTTCCGGAAAGAAATTATGAGATTAGGTTTAAGACCTGGTCAGCGATATATGAGTGAGACCGAACCTGAACTTGGTCTTGGAATTATTGCTGAAGTTGCTGATAAACAAGTAAAAGTATTCTTTGGTGCTAGTGAAACCGAAAGAGTTTATGGCGTAAAGACTGCACCTTTAAAAAGGGTTCGTTTTGAGAGCGGTGATACTGTTAAATCTAGGGAAGGTTCTGCCTTAGAAGTTGAAGAAGTTTCTGAAGACGATGGTTACTTTATTTATCACGGAGCTGGTCAAAATTTACATGAGCGCGATCTAGACGACCATTTGGCCTTTAATAGACCAGAAGAAAAGCTTTTCAATGGTCAGATCGATACAGAAAAGTTTTTTCAGCTGCGCTTAAGAACGTTGGAATACCAAAAGAACTGGGAAACTTCGCCGGTAAAGGGATTATTAGGGGGGCGCATAAGCCTCATTCCTCATCAATTTTATATTGCCTCTCAAGTTTTAAAGAGACACGCTCCTCGTATTTTATTGGCCGATGAGGTGGGACTTGGTAAAACGATTGAAGCTGGTTTGATCATTCATCAGTTGGTTATTAGTGCGAGGGCGCAAAGGGTTCTTGTCGTCGTACCTGACTCTCTTGTGTATCAATGGTTTTTTGAAATGCACCGTAAATTTCAATTAGGCTTTGCGGCCATAAATCAGGAGACTCCTCCAGAGCCAGGAGAAAATCCTTTCTTAGCTAATGAAAGAGTTATCGTTTCACTTGGTTTAATTAAAGGCTCAAAGCTTGCTCAAGATATGTTGAGTCAGGCAGATTTTGATGTTGTCGTCATCGATGAAGCCCATCAGTACAAAAAGGAAGAGGGTTCATTTGAATACTCTCTGCTTGAAGATCTCACTTCTCGTATTGCCTCTGTTTTACTTTTAACGGCGACGCCTGAGCAGTTAGGGATGGAAGGTCATTTTGATCGCCTGCGACTTCTTGATCCTGACCGGTATAATGACTTTGAAAGTTTTAAAGAAGAGGTTGCTGGTTATGAAAAAGTGGCCTTGGCCGTTAAAAATCTATTACAAGATAATTTATCAGAAACGAATCTATTTGATCTTAAAGGATGGTTGTCTCAAAGCTCTTTTGACGATGTCTATAAAGGAAACTTAAGCACTGAGGATAAGACAAAAATTATTCGAGAGCTTATTGATAGGCATGGTACAGGTCGAGTCTTTTTTCGAAATACTCGCCAGGCAATGAGGAAAGAATATGACTTCTTCCCAAAGAGGATACTTCATCCACTTGCGATAAAATGTTCTCAAACAACTGGTGACGTATTGGGCTTTGAAGAGAAGGCCATGTGGTTATTGAATTTTCTTAAAGGTACTGAGAATAAGGTTTTACTGATTTGTCACAGTAAGGCACTTATTATGGCCTTAGAAAAGTTTATAAAGGAGCATGATTCTCAAATTAAAACGGCTCTTTTTCATTCAGGGCTTTCCTTGATGGCGCGAGATCGGCAAGCCGCGTACTTCTCTGATGAGCAAGGAGCACAAATTCTCTTATGTACCGAAATCGGCTCAGAGGGCAGAAATTTTGAATTTGCTCAAAATTTAGTCTTATTTGATTTACCTAAGAAACCAGATCTTCTTGAGCAAAGAATTGGTCGTCTTGATCGTATTGGCCAAAAAGCTGATATTCATATCCATGTGCCTTATGTCGAAAAATCATGGGAAGAACTTCTCTTTAATATTTATGACCGAGGACTAGATAGCTTTAGGCGCTTTAGCTCAGTCGGGACTCCTGTTTTCGTGCACTTTTCTGAAGAGATTCATCGCATTCTTGAGGGAGCTGCCGATTTAAGTGATGAGCTCATTAAGAGGGTAGAAGATTATCGATTAGCACTTGAGAAACAATTAGAAGAAAGTCGTGATCAACTCATCGAAATGAATTCATTTGATCCAGAAGTAGGACATCAAATTATTCGAATGATTAGAGAAAGTGAAAGCCAAAATCTCTTGAAAAACTTTATGGAAGACTGCTTTGATTGCTTTGGCGTTGATGTTGAGGAAATTAATGAAGTCGCGACTTACATAAAACCTAATGACAATATGTTTATTCCTTACTTCCCTCACTTGCAGGCCGAAGGACAAACGATAACTTTTGATAGAAGAGAGGCCTTAGATAGAGAAGATTATCAATTCCTAACGTGGGATCATCCTATGGTTAGAGAAATCTCTAATCTTATCTTAAGTGAGAGCTATGGAAATATGACTGTTGCCATGAGAAAGGGCGGCGGAGGCAAGAAGTCCTTTGTCGAGGTCTACTTTGTTACAGATTGTCCGGCACCTGACTTTTTGGATACAAAGAGATTTTTTCCACCCACTCTTATTCGGACGTTGGTCGATAAAGAAGGCGAGGACTTTGCTGATAAATGGGATAAAGAAACCCTCGATAGTAAGTTGGTTCAAGCTGAAAAGAGTACTTTAGAGAAGGCGATAAAAGTTCCAAAAAATCTTATTAAAGATTTAATAAAGAGAAGTGAGGTTTGCGCATGGGAGCAGGCTGAAACACTTTTGGAACAACAAAGACTAAAAATGCTTGATCATATGGAAGAAGAGATTGATAGGCTAGAGGCCCTAAGTAAAATAAACCCTGCAATTTCACCAGATGAGGTGGACCTTATGCGTGCTCTAAAGAAAGCAATGCTTGATAGTTCAAAGCAAGCACGTCTAAGATTAGAGGGAATTCGCCTTATTTTATAAATCTGTCGAGGTCTACTTTATTAAAGCATTCCATGATTCGTTGACCGAACATTTTCTTTATACGGACTTCACTTCCGTTGAGCATTAAATCGCCCATGGCAAGTTTACATTTTCCAGGGTTGTACTCAAGTGAGCTCTCTTTTTCTTGGCAATGACTTTTGTAAAGCTTAGATGGCTTAGGTAAGCCTCTATAGTAGAGCATGGCAAGACCGTCACAATCTTTAATGAGCTCTTTCTCATTATCAGACATGCAGGCTAAAAGTAAAAAGGGGAGCATCAGAATCAGTATCTTTTTCATTCTAATAATCCTTCTTCTTTTAAAACAAGTTCAAACCTTTGGATAAGTTCAAGGTTATAACGACCAATATAATCAACTTGAAAAGATTTATAAATTTCTGAAGGCTTCTGATTGGTAGAGATGAGTCTCTTATCAAAAGCATTACATAGGCTTAGACACTCTTCGCTAGGAGTAAGTTTAGTTAATTTTTGGGGACCAGTGCCTCTTAAATCTTCTTCATGATTAAGAATAAGATTTTCCACTCTCTTACTAATAAAGGGCTTTTCAGAAAGAATTTTTGCCGAACTATTTGTGTGTTGGCCGTAGCGAAGTCTCTCATCCGGAGAAAAATCATCTTTATCTTTTTCAAAAAGAGGCACATCTTCAATGGAAAGTTTTGTTATTCCAATATCATGAATGAGAGCCGCTGTTGCAAGATCCTCAATTTCGTCTTCAGGTAGTTTTAAGTGCTCTGCCAATCGAGTCGCCAAGGCGCAAACATTTAAGGAGTGCTTAATAATTAAATCACTTTCATGGCCCTTTTTACCAAAGAGTCTTTTTAAGGCATGAGGATTTCTTCTTATCACTTCCCGAAGCCCCGTTGCTGCATTTTTTGTCATGTTGAAATTAGCTTCGTTAGGATTTTCGGACATATGCTCAATTGAAGTGGCGGCAACACCTTCAACAACATCTAAACGTTCTTCAGTGCCTAAACCCTCAGCATAGGTGGCTTCTTTAAGGGCCTTGTCTAAAAAAATGGTGACATTATCAACTTGATCGAAAGGAATGAAGAAATCTGCAACATCTTGCTTTATAAGTTTTTCAAGTTTTTCTTCACTAAGAATATTGCCCTTAGAGGAGTAACAAAGATATTGATCTTTAAAGAAGATATAAAGATCAAAAGTCAGTGACTTCTCTGCTTTTACGGTCGTTATTCTAAGGGGAACGAAATCCATATGATTACCTTTTCAGTATTTAGATATTTTAACGGAATAACCAATGGTTACTAGGGGGGAAAGTTTAAAAAAGACTCATTTTTAGTAAAGATTTCTTTATTTCTTCTCTTAAAAATGGTTTCTTTAATCAAAAGTCACGTTAGAGAGCATTTATGGTAACCACATTTTATTTTGATTTCCTCTCTCCCTATTCATACCTGGCATGGTGTTGGTTGCGAGAAAATCATGAAGAGTTACGAGAAATTGGGAAACTGGCCCTAAAGCCCGTTACTTTGGCCCCAATAATTAAGGCCAATGAAACAAAGGGACCTGCTGAGATACCTAGCAAACGTAATTTCTTGATGAAAGATTGCCTACGCTTTACAACGCTTCATGACATACCTTTTAGAGCACCAGCATCTCTACCTTTTAATTCTCTTTACGCCTTGAGAATTTCTTTAGTTGAATGCAGTGGATTAGATCAGTTAAAAGTAATTGATACTTTTTATCGCGGTGCTTGGGAGCATGGACTTGATTTAGGAAATGCAGAGACCATTGAAAGTATTCTCAATGAGGCCGGTTTTCCAGGTTCAAAGTGGCTCGATAGGGTCGGTGATAGAGATTTGCGTCAGATGCTCAAGAGCAATACCTCCGAGGCCATTCAGTCAGGAATTTTTGGACTTCCGACGTTTTTAGTTGATAATGGAGAGGGACAAGAAATTTTTTGGGGTAATGACTCAATACCATATCTTAGGCTTTATCTAGAGGGTAAGGATCCTCTCAATCAAAATGAGTATAAATTGTTTCAGAATGCTTACCTGGAGCTCTAATAAATAACTAAGGAATTTTTATGCAAGTAGAAGAAAAAAAAGTTGTCAGTATTCACTATAAGCTAACTGACGATGATGGAAACATACTTGATTCATCAGAAAATGCTCAACCCCTAGTGTTTATTCATGGAATTGGTATGTTAATTCCAGGTCTTGAAAAGGCACTAGAAGGAAAAGTGAAAGGAGATAAGTTGAACGTCTCAGTAAAGCCAGAAGATGGCTATGGCGAAAGAGATGAGGGACTTACTCAAATGGTTCCAAAAACCCAATTTGACGACACTGAAACTATTCAAATTGGAATGCAATTTCAGGTTGAAACCGAGCAGGGTGTACTGGTTGTCACTGTTACTAAAGTAACGGACGATGAAGTTAAAATTGATGGTAATCATCCTTTGGCAGGAGTTAACCTAAACTTTGATGTTTCTGTTGAAGAAATTCGGGAAGCAACCCAAGAAGAATTAGATCATGGACATGTCCATGGGGCCGGTGGCCACGATCATTAAGAAGCCTTTTGATGGACCTGGGTAAAATCCAGGTCTTTTTTTTCCCTTCTTTGTTATTTCTTTATCTTTCCATAAAATTAAACAATGAGTCATTTTCAGAAATAAGTTAGAAATCTGTGAAAGATGATGCTATTCAGCGTGCAAAGATTCCCTTGAAGAAGCTAGATTGCATCTTCAAGACTGCGTTAACATCGCCCTTAGGGAGGGTTAGTAGATGAAAAATTGGTTATTATTGGTAGTACTAATTGGTCAGTTCCAGACGTTTGCAAAAGATGAGCAAAGACTTGAGAATTTAATAAATGAATACATCGAAAACTCTAAGGGCTTTTTTAATTGGAATTCAGGAGAGGATGTTTTGAGAGAGGAAGCTCAGGTAACAGTCCTTTGGGATAAAGTTTTTGATTTAGGTTCTCCAGAGGATTTAGCTGAGGCAAGCTTAACACTTCAGGGTCTTAATACTCAAAATTTCACAGTGCCTAATAAATTAAAGATCCAAGTCTTGAAAAATAAATTAGGTTCCGACTCTTTTAAAAATGAGATTGCAGATTGGAATGAATCAAAGTGGAAGCGATCAGATGTTTTAAGTTATCTATCTTTAAAGGAAAATTATTCAAAGTTCCTTTCGGCTGAAGATATGGCTCTTATTAATGAAGAGAGAATTTCTAACTTTAAAACCATAAAAAGTGATTTTCAAAAAGCTTTGGCAAAAGATGAGTGGAGCACTGATCAAGTGAAAGAACTTCTAACTTTTGATCCTAAGTTACGTCGTTCATTAAGATCTTATAAAGATAAAGTGCGCTTATTTATGTTTTGTCGCCATAACCGAGAACACCCTTGTCTTCTTATGATGAAAGACTCTAAAGGGAAATGGGTCAAAAATAGTTCTGGTGAATTTTGGCACCAGCCAAAACTTGGTCTTTCTCGTCATGGCCTTCCCTCCCATCAGGTCAATGGAGATACTCCACAAGGGATTTATACGATTGATTCTGTCATGCCAGAAGCAAACCGCAGATTGGTCTTTGGTAAGTACCGCCGTTTAATTTTAAACTTTATTAATTCGAGCAGAAATGAAGCAGATCTACTTTCTTTAATGCCTAAGCTCACTCAAGGTTTGAGCTGGTGGCGTGAAGGAACAGTTGCTCGTGACGTTGGCCGAAGCCTCTTAAGAATTCATGGAACCGGCATGATTAATACTGATCCTGCTTCTTCTTGGTATCCCTTTTACCCAACATCTGGCTGTATCGCTTCCCGAGAGAATTCTTATGATGGTGTTAAGTATCGTGATCAACAAGATCTTCTTAATGAAATGATGCAGGCGGCAGGTCTTAGAGTAAGTTATGAAAATGAGACCATGCTAAAAGGACTTCTCTATGTGGTCGATATTGACTCACAAGAGAGAGCTGTTGATATTTCTGATTTAGCACCACTACTTTAAGGTCTTACTCATAGTCATAATAGGTGTGGTTTAGGCTTTCGCAGAGGGAGATTTGCTCACGCAGATCATTGATCCTCTCACCCCAATATCTTTCAGTATTAAAGTGGGGAAAGGCCTGTGGAAATGATGGGTCTTCCCATCTCTTAGCAATCCAATGATCAAAGTGAAGATAGCGAAGACCTCTTAAGGCTTCAATGAGTTTTAGTTGATTGCGAGGAAAATCACTCCATAGTCCATAAGACTCAAGAAAGAGTTCCCTTAGTCGCAGAGCTTCTTGGTCTCGGCCAGGAATAATGAGCCATAGGTCCTGTGCAACTGGGCCAGAGACGACATCATCAAAATCTATAAAAAAGAAGCCATCCATTTCTGTATGAAGAATGTTTCCCCAGTGGCAATCACCATGAACTCTTTGTAAGGGAACTTTTTCAAAGTGAGGCTTAATAAGATCTACAAACTGATGGGCCAACGTTTCGTAACCACTTTTAAAGGCTTCCGGAATAACACTCATGGAAAGAAGAGACTCAAGATTTGCGTCTCCATAAGTTTCTGGAGTTAATGACAGCCTATGCTTAAAGGGTTTCTTTCTTCCAATAAGATGCATTCTTCCTAGAAGGCGTCCTAGATCTCTCGCCATAGAGTCATTAAGTTCATCTGGGTTTCGACCACCACGCTTAGGAAAGAGACAGTAAAATAACTTATTATCATCAGTTTCAAAAAGTGAGACACCATCAAACTTTAGGGGAGCAATCACGGGAATCTCGGCTTCTATAAGATCGAAAATAAATTCGTGCTCTTCAAGAATCTGCTCACGAGTCCACCTTCCTGGTCTATAGAACTTTGCGATAACAAAACGTTCACTTGCCGTTTTTGCATCATCATTTTCAATTTCAATTTCGTATACTCGGTTCTCTAATGAGTTAAGAGCTAGGCAGCGCCCTGTTGTTTTAAGGCCTAGCTTATCGATATGATCGAGAATAACGTCTGGATTAAGTTGATAGAAAAACTCGGTCTTTCCGCTTCCCCATACTTTACTTTTATTGTTGCTCATTCCAAGTCCTTAAAATTAATAAACTTTTTATTTAATACGAAATTGAGCAGGGACTTATTTGAAAAATGTTGCCGCTATAAGTCTTCATTCCCACAGGATTTGAGGATGTTATAATGAATATCAGATTATGACGAGATTAAAGAAAAATTCATTAAGAAGTTGGAGCGAAGAAGCCGGGTTTAAGCCAACGGCAAGGACGTATTCTAAATTCAAAAAAATTAATGGAAAGCATCCCTTTCAAAGAGAAACAAAAGACTCCTTTGTGGCCTATAGAGCTAGGGTACGCCACGGTGGAAAAGTCGTTGTGTTTAACTTTGAATTGGCACGAGCGATGGGTCTAATACCAAAGGGCCATCCAGACAAGATGACTAAGGATCTTGAAAAGGCCATCGTCGATACTTTTGCCATTGTTATTATTAATGAATATGACCAGATCAATAAAATTAAATATCCAGAAAAAGATATAAAGCCAAACTTCTATATGGCCACGCGCTATCTCCAACTCCAACACCCAAATAAGCAGGGGAAAACCTCTGGAGATGGAAGAAGTATCTGGAATGGTTGTCTTGAAACAAAAAATGGTATTTGGGATATATCTAGTTGTGGAACAGGTGCAACCTGCCTAAGTCCAGCTACTCATATCCAGAAAAAATATTTTCAAACGGGTGACCCCTCAATTTCATATGGATGCGGTTACGCTGAGCTTGATGAAGGACTTGCCACAATGTTCTTCTCTGAAATACTTCACAAAAATCAAGTGACAACGGAGAGAGTGCTAGGGGTTTTAAAATTTCCAGATGGCTATGCGATTACAATCAGGGTCCATGATAATCTTCTGAGACCAAGTCATATGTTCAATCATTTAAAGCAGTCAAACTTTGATGCACTAGAAAAAGTTGTTAATTACTATATTGATCGCCAAATTAAGAATGGTGTATGGACGGATATGCCAGAGAACGCTCATGCACGATATGACTTTTTTCTTGAAAAGCAGACTGAGGTTTTTGCAAAGACGGCAGCGAAGTTTGAAGATGAATATATCTTTTGTTGGCTCGATTGGGATGGGGATAATGTTCTCATGGATGGTGGAATCATTGATTATGGTTCTGTTCGTCAATTTGGACTTTTTCACAGTGAATATCGCTTTGATGATCAAGATCGCTTTTCTACGTCCATAATAGAGCAAAAGAATAAGGCGAAATATACCGTTCAAAACTTTGCTCAAATTGTAGATTATTTAAAAACAGGTGAAAGGCGCTCCCTAAAAGATTTTGCTCAAGAACCGTGGAGTGAAAACTTTGAAAAGGTATTTGAAACAGCTAAACTTAAGAATCTTCTCTATAAGATTGGCTTTAAAAAGGAAGTGAGGGATCAAATCCTTGAAAGAAATTGTGACCTCGTTCAAGAGTTCTCTAAATCCTTCTCCTACTTTGAAAGAGCAAAGTCAGTAAAGGGACCTAAGAAGGTAAGTGATGGCATTAATTGGGATGCTATCTTTTGTATGCGCGATATTTTGCGCGAGCTTCCTCAGCTTTATTTAAGTAGAGGTGAATCAATAAAACGAAAAGAATTTTTAGAGATTTTGAAATCTAGTTATGCCACTGAAGAAGACTTACTCCTCTCAACCTACCGCAAGAAAAAGATCGACAGTTTTCAAGACCTTTACTGGCAATTGGTTAAAACAGCCAGCTCACTTCAGAAAATCACTCAAAATAATGTTTTGTTAAATCTCACAATGCGCTCATCTATCATTAATAAGTACGATAGAGTTACGGGTGATTCGATCACTACAATAACTGATATGATGATGGAGAAAATCGATAATCTCTCTCCAGACAAACTCTATAGTCTTCTCGAGAACTTTTCAGAGTATCAAAACTTGGATCCTGATACGGATAAGAGTCTTGAAAAGAATCAGTGGCAAAAATCACAATTAATGAGGGGCTTCTTGCAGGTGGTAAGGGACTACAGAGAGGGTCTGTGAATCTTGTCTTTTATAGTGGCGGCAGCGAGGAAGAAAACATTGAACTCGATGAAGAGTGCCTCTCGCTACTAGAAAATAATAACCCAACCTTAGTCTTTATACCTTGCAGCTCTTATGATGGAGACTACGAATTTCGTGATTTCGTCAGACACTATCAGCGATTTGGTATAAGTCGTTTTCTCTATTTTCCAATTGATGTACCTCAAGATAATGTACTTTTAAAAGAAGTCTTTCAAAGTGATCTTATTCATCTTGGTGGCGGAAACACCTATTACTTTTTAAACACATTAAGAAAAAGAGGTTATCTTTCTTTTTTAAGAGAATATGCACTCGAAGGCGGCCTATTATCTGGACTTAGTGCAGGGGGGATTTTGATGACCCCAAATATTAATACTGCCGGTTATCCTGACTTTGATAAGGATGACAATGAAGAAGACCTAACAAATTTTAAGGCCATGAATTTAGTAAAGTTTGAATTCTTTCCTCATTACAAAAATTCAGTTCGTTACGACAGGGAATTAAGAAAACAATCCCTTATAACAAAAAACCCCATTTATGCCCTTCCTGATGGTGCAGGTATTATAAAAACCCCCAGAGCTTTGCAATTTATAGGGAAGGCCTGGTGTTTTCATCAAGGTTTAAAGACGTTAATTAACTCTTAGGTGACTTTTTGATGGGACACTCTTCGTCAAAATCTTTTAAGAGTTGTTCAATGCCTAATTTCTCTCTTGTTAGAAAATCGTCAATGGCAGCAAAGAATTGTGGATGTTTAAGGTGATGCCAACTTTTGGTGAGAACAGGCCTAAATCCTCTGATCCTCTTATGCTCGCCCTGGGCACCAGCCTCGAAGCGACCTAAGTTGTGCTTTAAGGCCAGTTCTATACCTTGATAGAGGCAAAGTTCAAAGTGAAGAAAGGGTAATTCTTTTTTAGCTCCCCAATAACGACCAAATAATGTTGTTTTTGATTTCAAATATAGAGCACATGCTATGGGTTCGCCGGCTTGTTTGGCCAAGACAAGTATTGTTGACTGTGGAAGCTTTAGGAATAAATTTTGAAAAAAAGACTCTGTTAAGTAAGCCTGTGACCATTTTTTATCAATAGTCGTAAGGTAACATTCATAGAAAAAGGAGGCTAAATCTGAAGTGATCTCTGATCCATGAATTTGCAGTATCTCTAATTCTTCTGTCTCTTTAATTTCTCTTCTCTCGCGCTTTATCGATTTCCTACGATTCTTCTTAAGCGTCCCTAAAAAATCATTAAAATCTAAACATTGATTTCGTTGCCAATGATACTGAAAGGAATCTCTTTCAAGCAGTCCTTGCTCTTTGAGTAGTTTGCCTTCCTCAACATCGGTGAATAAAAAGTGTAAACCGGAGACGTCGTTATTTTGATAAAAGCTCCAAAGTGCGGGAAGGAGCTCTTTTTCGATCTGTTGATGATCTCCTATAAACTTTGGCGCCGTAATGGGACTAAAAGGAATCGCAGCAGTCATCTTAGGATAGTAGCGAAGTCCGTGCTCTTGATAGGCCCGTGCCCAATCCCAATCAAAGATGAACTCGCCATAGCTGTCTGTCTTTAGATAAATGATAATTGCACTAGAGAGAATTCCCTTCTTTTTGGCACTAAAGAAAAGCGGATGCCAGCCACTTTTCTCTTTTACGCATTGGCCTTCCTCAAGGCAGAGGAAGAACTCATATGAAATAAATGGATTATCTTCATGATTAAGAGCATTCCATTGGTCACGGTCTAAACTCTTGATTGAATCATGGACAGATGTTTTTTCCATGGCCCAAGCCTACCACGAATAGAAGAGGGGAAGTACCTTATTGGGCATTAATTGAAATTTCTGAAGGTCTTGTCCAAATAAAAATCAGCACACTAATGCCAATCGTTGCTACTGTGACCTTAATCCATACAGAAACAAGAACAAAAATTAGGGTATAAGAGAAGAGAAGGACCATTGTTACTGTCGCGAGAATCTTTGCGCGCAGACGAATGACACCATGGTTTTCCCAATTGCTAATGATGGGACCCAGATGTTTTTGCTTAAGTAGCCAAAGGTGGAGTTTCTTAGAACTCTTTGAAAAAAAGTAGGCCGCAAGAAGAGCAAAAGGGGTCGTCGGTAGGATGGGTAAAAATATACCAATGATCCCGAGAACTAAACTCAACCATCCTAATATGAGAAATATGATTCTTTTTATACCGGAGACCATCTAGGATTTCTTCTTATAGGCCTTAATTAAAAAGCGTCGAGGAGCAGGATAGCCTTCTATCGTTAATTCAGGATTTTCTTCATCAAGACTCGCTTTGAGGCTTTGAAAAGGAGGCGGGCACCAAGGGGTTAGCCTTTGCTCATCTTCTGTTAAAGGTGTGTTGGCAATCACTTCTACATCAATTAATTTTGCTCTCTTTGCCCAGTTGATAAAACAACTCATCGTTGGAACAAACCAACAATTTCCCATCCTTCCATAGCGATCTTCAGGAAAAAGAGCGACTGAATCTTCACCTGGAATGCCTATCGTCTCTAAATAGACGACTCCACCTGGTTTTAAGGACTCACGGATATCAGTTAACTGTTGAATAGGATGACGGTGGTGGTAAATGATTCCCATATGAAAGATAGCATCAAAAACATCTTTAAAAAGAGGAAGATGCTCGACGCCAAAGAGTTCAAATTGAAGACCAGGGGCAGTGGCATAATTTTGAACCAGATCAAATTGAGCTTGCATGTGGAGGACGGGATCAATTCCAAGCACGAGACGCGGCTCATGATGGGCCATACGAAACATGAAGTAGCCATTATTGCAGCCAACATCACAAACAACTTTATCTTTAAGTGAATCAAGGGCGGGAAGAAGACGCTCCCATTTATGATCAGAGCGCCACTCAGCATCGATTTCGATATCAAAGAGATTAAAGGGCCCTTTTTTCCAAGGAGTTAGACCTTTTGCTAATTCTTCTAACTGAGCGACCTTTTCAGGAGGGTTTTCGCCTTTTATGGTAATCCAAGAACTTGAAAAGTCCCTCTCGGAAATTTCAAGGGATGGGTACTTTTCAATAAGCCATTTCTTAGAACTTTCACGCTCCCACCAAGCCTCCCTTTCGTCTTTTAGCTCACAAAGCTGTGACCATTGAAGATTTTTTTTAAAGGGGGAGAGGTAACTTAAGTCTCGCTTCAAGCTTTTACTCCAAGATAACTAGCGAAGTTATACCATCTAAAGAGCATTTCTGAGTCTTCAAAGCCCGCCTCACTGAGCATGGTTATTTGCTCTTTAGGGGAGAGGGGGACGAGAACATTTTCGAGAGCTTCGCGTTTTTGAGAAATCTCTAATTCGCTGTAACCATTTCTTCTTTTGAAATCATAATAGAGGTCGGTAATGCAGCTCTCCATCTTGGGTTGAGGAGATTTGATTTTTTCACTTAGAATAAGACAGCCTCCACTTGGTAGGCCTTGATAGATTTTTTTTAAAAGATCGATTCTTTGATCAACCTTGAGAAACTGAAGAGTATAATTGAGTATAACGACTTCAGCATTGGAGAAATCGACTTGAGTCATATCTTCGTTTAAGAACTTAACTTCTCTCACTTGAGAGCACTTTGTTTTCGCTTCAAGTAACATGGGCTTTGACGTATCAACGCCTACGAATTTGATTGGTCTTCCTAGAGTTGAGAAATGCTTTTCCAAAAGGTTGATCGTCGTTCCAGTGGAGCAGCCTAGATCAATGACTTCACCACGGCCTTTATAAAAGCGGGTTGTAAGATCTAGAATGAGCCGGTGAATTTCTTCATAAAAAGGAATGGACCTTGCGACCATGTCATCAAAGACTTGGGCCACATCTTTATTAAACTTAAAGGGCTCAATATTCTCCTGTGGAGAATTAAAAATTTCATCACGTTTGATAATTTTTTCCTTTTTCATCTATGCATGCATAGCAAAAGGTTTTGCTTATGACCATATTTTCAAGGAATTACCCCTTCATTCTTACTTAGATATAAAAAAAACTTCCCTCTTGTATAGTCTTAACAAATCTACGAGAATAAACAGACATTATTTAACAATATGCGGAATTTAGTTTGAATCAAGAAAATAAAGAAATCTCTCCCTTTAGGGAGCTTTCAGACACTTCCTCGGTTGTGGCCCACGATCTTTGTGCTCAACTTCATGTCCTTCAATTTTGCCTTGAAGAACTTGAAGAGCATATCAACCAGGATGGGCGAGAGTACTTAAAGAGAATGAGTGATTCAACTCATTATATTTCAAAACTCGTAGACTCTTTTCGTCGTGGATTAAAGGTTTCTATAAATGATCATGATTCATTCCCTTTGGGGGAGATTTACGAAGGTGCCATTGAACTTATAAAGAATCATTACTTTGTTGTGCTCGAGCAGGCGATTTTAACTTCAAGTAAATTGAATGATGTAAAAGTAAAAGATAGTGGGAGAAAGCTCCTACAAATGATTTTTACTTTCTATTCATTTTTTATGGATGAGATAAAAGCGGCTGATGAAGATAAGAGATTCAATTTAAATTTTGAACTCCATGTGAAGTCTGAAAATAGTCGATTTGCTCGGTTAATTCTTGAGACTCAGGGAAAGGCTTTTGAGCAGTCTTGGTTAAGAGAGAAGATAGAGAGTTCAATGGCAGAAAAGGGAAAGCTCAGACAGTTTTTAGGAGTGACCTTAATAAGAGAGAAGTTACAAGAAGATCCACGTTTTATAGAATTTACGAAAAACGACAGAGGAAATACATTGAGCCTGCTTATTCCTCTTGAGCATTAACAAAAATAAAAAGTCCTAGAAGTATGGAAAGTATAAGAAATGAGCCCTTAATTTGGATTTTAGAAGACGACGAGGGGTGTCAGTTTGTCTATGAGCAAATGTTAAAGAATGACTTTAAGACAATTTACTTTGAAAATATCAAAAAGTTTAAGGATCGCTACAGTGAAGTGATGACTAAATCGAATGGTATAAGGCCCTCTATCATTATCGCCGACCTAATGCTTAATGATGGTAATTTTCTTAGTTTTTTGACCTCAGACTTTCATCCGGGCCTTGGCGATGAGGTGCCCTTTATCGTTGTCTCTTCAGATGATGACATTGAATCACTAAGGATCTGCTTCAAAGAAGGGGCGAACGATTACATAACAAAGCCATTTAAGAGAAATGAACTTCTGGTAAAAATAGAAACGATCCTTAAGAATAATCAGTCTTTTGTAAAACCCGTGAAACCAAATGTCTCAATTGATGGTGTTGTCATTGAGGGGCTAACAGGCAAGCAAAAGCGTCTTCTTTCTCTTTTTAATACTCAAAAAGATAGAGTTGTGGATAGGGACCTCATCTTAGATAAAGTTTGGGGGGATACCTCTGTTCACCCAAAGACACTAGATGTACACCTCTACAATTTGCGTCGCAAGCTTGGGCCTTACGGACTTATTATTAAATCCCTTGGTGGCGGTCGTTGGACTCTTATGGGTGATAAAAAATAATGACCAACTGTTTCAAAATAATTCTTTAAAATTTTCCTTAAAATCTTTTTGCCTACCTCTAAACTCATGACGGATTCCAATAAATTAGGTAAACTCGGCCATAAAATATGATTTAATTTATTGAGGAGCGTTAATTATGAGCAAGGTTAAGAAAACCCTTGAAGTAGCAGGAAAGACCTACAGCTACTGGAGTTTGAAAGAGGCCAAAAATTCTGGTCTTAAGGACATCGACAAATTGCCACGCTCCTTAAAAGTTCTTCTTGAGAACCTCCTTCGTCATGAAAATGGCAGCTCAGTTGTTTGGGAAGATGCAGTTGCTGTAAACGATTGGCTTAAGGAAAAGAAATCATCGCGTGAGATTGCCTACCATCCGGCGAGAGTTGTGATGCAAGACTTTACAGGTGTTCCTGCGGTGGTTGATCTCGCGGCCATGCGTGAATCGATGAAAGATCTTGGTGGTGACCCAAAGGCCATTAACCCTCTTGTTCCAGTTGACCTCGTCATCGATCACTCTATTCAAGTAGAGCACTTTGGTACAAAAGCGGCTTTTCAACAAAATGTTGATATTGAATATGAGAGAAATATTGAGCGCTATAAATTTCTTAAATGGGGTCAAAAAGCCTTTAAAAACTTTAGAGTCGTTCCTCCAGGGACCGGTATTATTCACCAAGTGAATCTTGAATATCTTGCCGACGTTGTTTGGACAAAAGACGAAGCCGGCGAAACTCAAGCTTACCCTGATACATGTGTGGGAACAGATTCTCACACAACAATGATCAATGGTCTCTCCGTTCTTGGTTGGGGTGTTGGTGGTATTGAAGCAGAAGCGGCCATGCTTGGTCAGCCTGTGACGATGCTTATTCCTGAAGTTGTGGGCTTTCGCTTAACAGGTAGTATGCGAGAAGGTGTTACGGCAACTGACCTTGTTCTCAATGTTGTTGAGAAATTAAGAGCTCATGGAGTTGTGGGTAAATTCGTTGAATTTTATGGTCCTGGTATGAAGGCCCTCTCTCTTGCAGATCGAGCAACTCTCGCCAACATGGCTCCAGAGTATGGCGCGACTTGTGGCTTCTTTCCAATCGATGAAAAGACAATTGATTACTTAACATTCTCAGGACGTGACGAACAAACGGTTCGCTTAGTAGAAGCCTATGCAAAAGAGCAAGGGCTTTGGGGTGATGATTCAGAACCTGAGTTTACCTCTGTGGTTGAGTTAAACATGGATGAGGTTGAACCTTGTATTTCTGGACCAAAGAGACCGCAAGATAAAATACAATTAAGAAATTCTTCAGCAGCTTTTGAAAAAGCGGCACAAGATATCTTTAAATACTCAGCAGACTTTGCAACAAAAGAATTTAATGTTGAAGGTGAGTCTTACAAAATGAAAAACGGTAATGTTGTTGTTGCCGCGATTACTTCATGTACGAATACTTCAAATCCATCAGTTCTTATCGCAGCAGGCCTTGTTGCTCAAAAAGCAAATGCTCTTGGTATGAAAGTTAAGCCTTGGGTGAAAACTTCTCTTGCTCCAGGATCTAAGGTTGTGACGGATTATCTTGTTGAGTCGGGACTTCAAACCCATTTAGACGATCTTGGCTTTAACCTTGTCGGTTACGGATGTACGACTTGTATTGGTAACACTGGACCTCTTCCAGCTCCAATTAGTAAGTCTATTAATGAAAATGATATCCTCGCGACGGCTGTTCTCTCAGGTAATAGAAACTTTGAGGGAAGAATTAGTCCAGATGTTAAGGCAAACTACTTGGCCTCTCCTCCACTTGTTGTTGTTTACGCATTAGCAGGTAACATGCTGATGGACGTAAGCAAAGAGGTCATTGGACAGGATAAAAATGGAAAAGATGTTTTCCTAAAAGATATTTGGCCAACAAAAACGGAAATTGACAATCTTGTTCTTAAACATATCTCTAGAGAAATGTATATGAAGCGTTACTCTAATGTATTTGAGGGTGATGAGAACTGGGCAAAAGTAAATGCTCCAACAGGTGAGATGTACGCTTGGGATAATTCTTCAACTTATATTCAAAATCCTCCATTTTTTGATCAAATGAAAGATGGCGTGAAAGAAACATTTGAAGTTAAAAAAGCCCGCGTATTGGCCCTACTAGGGGACTCTGTCACAACAGATCATATTTCTCCTGCTGGTAATATTTCAAAAGGTTCTCCAGCTGCCGAGTATTTAACGGCCAATGGTGTTGATAGAGCAGATTGGAACTCTTACGGCTCACGTCGTGGTAACCATGAAGTAATGATGCGTGGAACTTTTGCCAATATCCGTATTAAGAACGAAATGGTCCCTGGTGTTGAAGGTGGTTATACGAAGCACATTGAATCAGGTAAACAAATGGCCATCTATGATGCCGCCATGAAATATGTGAGCGAAGGGCGAGAGCTTGTCGTTGTTGGTGGTAAGGAATACGGAACAGGCTCTAGTCGTGACTGGGCCGCAAAAGGAACATTCCTACAAGGCGTTAAAGCTGTTGTGGTTGAGTCTTTTGAGAGAATTCACCGCTCAAATCTTATTGGAATGGGTGTTCTTCCTCTTCAATTTAAAGATGGCGAAACTCGTAAGACTTATAACTTAACGGGGAATGAGGAAATTTCAATTATTGCCGTTGGAGGAAAACTAACTCCACGCCAAGATTTTGAAATGACTATTGAGTATCCAAATGGTGACACGAAGAAAGTTACTTTAAAATCACGATTAGATACAGAAGATGAACTCAACTATTTCAAAAATGGTGGTATTCTTCAGTACACAATTAGAAAGCTTAAAGACTAATAATAAACATCATTCTTTTAAAGAAGGGCCCACTGATTGTGGGCCTTTTTTTGGTTAAAAAGGCCTTTCGCTTGCTAAATTGATGTCTTAAAGACTTGAAAATCGACCACATGGAGCATTTTACATGGGTATTCTGTGCCTGGTGCTCCACATGGCGCAGATAATTAAGCGCACTCTAGTCTTTTCTCATCGGAATAGAGATAACTTCTGCATGGAAAGACAAACGCCGACGTATGTGATTTCGATATTCTTCTGCATGTTTTTAACATTGATGTTTATCTTATTAGTTGGAGAGTGTTTTACTTAAGCTTTTTGGAGAGAGAGTTTGTTTCTCATGAGATTTGTGAGAGGAGAGTGAGAAACAATTATAGTCAAAGGGAGGCATTGCCTCCCTTTGTCTTTTGGCCTTTTTTAATTATGATGAGTTATGGCTAATATATTTCACATTATCCCAAAAGAAGATTGGCTTTCGGCCCAAAAGCACGGCATCTACTCGCCCGTTAGTCTTAATATTGAGGGCTTCATCCATTGCAGCAACACAGATCAAATTATTGATGTGGCAAATTCACTTTACAGATCTCGGGGAGATCTTCTTTTACTAAGAATTTATAGACCTAAAGTTTCAGCTGAAATTAAAGACGAGCCACCTTTAGAGGCTCCTATGTCGGGACTCATTTTTCCTCATATTTATGGCGACCTTAATCTGGATGCTGTTGAAAAGGTATTTGAATTTCCCTGTAATGAATCGGGTTCATTTAAACTTCCTTCAAACCTCTTAGATGAATGATCTATCAAAAGCTATCCCTAAAAAATATCGCTAGAATCATGAACATTTACCCACCTTATTTGGGGGCGGGTGTTAAAGTCAAACTCACAGATGAAGAGAAAATGATCTTCACAGTGACTATGCCTCTTAATATTTTTAATAAAAATTATGTGGGAGTACACTTCGGGGGAAGCCTGTACTCAATGGTTGATCCCTTCTTCATGCTCATTCTAATGAAAAGGTTAGGAAAAGATTATATCGTTTGGGATAAGTCCGCAGAGATTCAATTTATTAGGCCTGGGACTGGTAAAGTGACGGCGACATTTGAAATCACCGATGAAGTGGTCAATGAAATAAAAGAAGAGGTGAAGCTCAAAAAAAAGGTTGAACCTGTTCTAACAGTCGATATAGTCGATAGTGACGGGAAAATTATTGCCTCGGTAAAAAAAACCTTATGGGTGAAGAAGAAAAGTCATCACCCATAAGTCACTTTTAAACTTTTGGCAGCCTTGGTGCTTTTAAGTTTGGTCTATTTTGATTGAGGTTGGGTTTTAAAGGTGGATTTTTTACACGTTGTTTTAAGACCTCTTTGACCGCAACTTCAAGTTGATTATCTTTATTCATTTTCCAATCTTTTGGTAAACGTTCAACTTCAATATCAGGGTCTGTCCCATAGTTTTCCACGTTATAACCAACATCTTTAAACCAAAAACTAAACTCTGGTTGACTCGTGATAGTTCCATCATTGAGAGGATGACGGGGCCAAATACCAACAACCCCTCCCCAAGTACGAGTGCCAACAAGAGTTCCAATATTCATGAGTTTAAAACTGTGAGAAAAAATATCTCCATCAGAACCAGCATGCTCATTTGTTAAAGCAACAATTGGTCCATTTACGGCAAATGTCGGATAGGGCTCAATGTCCATATGGCGGGTTTTATCAAAGCCCACAAGCTTCTGGGCAAGAATCTTTAGTATGTGCTGACTTATATGGCCTCCGCCGTTGTAGCGTACATCAACAACAAGACCTTCTTTTTTATGCTCTTTTAAGAAGTTGCGGTAAAACTCAGAGAATCCATGTAGACCCATATCTGGGATATGAACGTAACCCACTTTTCCTTTTGAGAGTTTATGAACCTCTTCTTTATTAGCATTTACCCAGTCCCTATATCTGGCCAGGTGGTTGCTTCGAGATGGGTTAATAGAAACATTTTCTATTTTTGAAGAACCCTTTCTTTTGATGAGAAGATTTACTTTTACAGAAGAACGTCCTTCAAGGGCCTCTGCTAAGTCTTCCGCTTTTGTAAAGCTCCTACCATCGATTCCTACAAGGTGGTCTCCTGCTTTCAAGCTTACTCCAGGTGCCGTAAGAGGAGAGGAGGAAGGTATTATCCAAGAGTCTCCTTTGACTAAATCTTTGATAACAAAAGATTTGTGAGAAGAATTCCAATCAAGGGTTGCTCCAAGGTGACCATTTTGAAAAGAAAATGGTCTTCTAAAGTAATCCCCACCAAACTCGTAACAGTGGCTAGTTCCAAGCTCTCCTTGCATCTCCCACATTAGATCACTGAACTCTGATCTTGTATGAACCTTATCGAGAAGAGGTAAGTAGTCTTTATAAACCTTTTGCCAGTTAACCTTATTCATATCGGCCGACCAAAAATGCTCTCGTTGAAGAATCCATGCTTCCTGATACATCTGGCGCCATTCTTTTTTGGGATTAAGTGAGAGCTTAATATTTTCAAATTGGAGAAAGCCATCCTTTCGATTTGCTTCGTCCCCTTCACTTGGTTTTGCGTCCGTTGCAACTAAGCGCACACCTTCTTCTGTATCGAGGAGGATATGACCGGTATCTCGACTTAATTCAAAGCTTTCACAAGCTTTATGAAAGAGCTCTAATTTTCTCTCTTTAAAGCAATAAGTGTACAGTGAAGTTTTTGGGGAAGGCATTCTCTGTTGGGTTGGGTCACCATCATCACCGGAGAGAACATGCTTTAGTAAAAAGACTTTATCCTGAATGCAGTTGAGTTCGCGGTAACCTCCAAGAGGAACGGGGAGAGCGATAACTCTTTGTTCGATATCATCAAAGTCGATCTTCGTCTCCTCGATGGTCTCTTCTTTTACCTTAGAAGATTTTCGTTTCTTATCCTCTTCCTCCATGTCTTGCGCATCCTGCTCGAAGTCTAAGTGAAGATCAAGAGGAGAAGGGCAATCTTTTGTCAGGCACAGAGCAAATGGTTTAACTGCTAAAGGAAAACTGATTTCAAAATGAGTTTCACTATATATGGGGTGAAAATTTCTTATACCTAAGAAGTAAAGGTACTTACCGTCTGGAGAAAAGGCGGGGCTAAAATCATATAGGACACTTTCAAGAAGCTTTTGAGATTTCTTCGTTTTTAAATCATAAAGATAGAGACTTGGATTGTCCCTGCTTTCATATTGAGAGAATGCCAGGTAGCGACCACAAGGAGACCAATTAAACTTTTCGTAAAATCCAAATTTATTACTTTGGATTTTCTCAACCCTTCCACTTGGATACTCTAAGAGAAAAAGATCATTACGATTATTACTAATGGCCAAAATACCATGATCGGCATTGTCTTTTACTTCGAGAATTTTACCCCAGTCATTTTTTTGTGCCAGTGTTTTTCCATCATTATCCTGCAGGCCCTCTTTTAATTCGAAAATCTTTGTTGTCTCCTCATTCTCTTCATTAAGTTCGACAGCGAAGAGGTACTTCAAGTCTTTCTTACCTTTTTTGGCCTTTAGGAAAAGAGGTAATTTATAACGCAAGTCTTCTTTTCCCTTTCTAAGAGGAGCACCACCCCAAGGAGAGCGGTGGTAGATTTGGCCACGGGTGATAATAGCGATTTCATTAGCATCTTCACTAAGCGTAAATTCTTGGAGGAACTCTTCGGCGTGTTCGATTCTCGTTGTGGATTGATTAAAACTTGAGGGCACATTGATTTCAACAAGTGTTGAAATACCAGACTTTAATTCAAGGAGAAAAAGTTCGGCCCCTGATTGGTAGCAGATAAGACCATTGTCGTGATCAAACGAGCGCACATAATAATCTTCACAATGGGTGTGTCTTTTCATTCCACGACCATTTGTAGCGACAGAATAGATATTTCCAATGCCTTCATGATCAGAAATAAAGAAGACTCGCTGATTAATCCACTTAGGGGCAGAGAGGTTAGACTTTATTTTAGGAAGTAATTTTTTAAAATTATCCTGTCCTTGCTCATCAATCCAAAGTGTTCCGGCCGTGCCTCCGCGATAGCGCTTCCATCTTGCGGGGTCTCCGATATTTCTACCTAAAATTCGTTTTTTTCCATCATGGATTAGGCACTTTGCGTGACCCAAGTTAACGGGGGTCTCTTTTCGAGTATCAACATGTTTCTCATAGAGAAAGGTCACTCTAGGACTAAAAGTATCGCTATTACTTGCAAAGGAGAGGGTAGAGTTATTTTTCCAACCAGTTAAGGCATTAACTCCTTTATAAGTTAAGCGCTCAGGAATTCCACCTTCAATTGGGATAAGGTAAATATCAAATTGTCCATTGGCATTAGAGAGGTAGGCGATTCTCGTTCCATCTGGAGAAATATGGGGCTCGAAACACATGCCATGAGAATTGGTGAGTCTAATGGCGCGACCTCCGAAACGACTCACTGACCATAGATCATCATCGGTGACAAAAACGATATGGTCGCCTTTAATGGTAGGACTTTTTAAATAAGCTGTGTTGATGCTTTTCATGCCTAAATTCCTCAGATAATGATGTTAGGTCCTTATTTTAGAAGAGTTGCTCTTTCTGACAATGAGAAAATTATTCGGTTTATAGCGCAATGCCCTTTGCCCTCCTCGTCATTGATAGGCTTTGGGTCTTGTGAATGTAAAAGTCTGGTTAAGAATGAAAATAAATTGAACTACTAGAGCACCCTTTTTGATATAATCGAAAAAGAGGGCGTCGCAATTTTGACTAGGGCGATATTTCACCCTTTTAGGAGAATTCGCCATACCCTATTATGGTGTAGTGGGAAATCTCTTAGTCATATTGGATTTATCCCAAAGATGGGCTTTAGGTTTTTCCAAGCTTGGGTTTTAACGGAGTATTAATGAGAAATTTGTTTCTGTCCTTTTTAGTGTTATCTCAATTTTTAACCCTATCCTCGGCGATAGCGGATAAAAATATGTCAACGGCTGCCGTTACTGAGGAGAAAGTTGATAAGAGTGTTGAGAGGCTCATCGGTAATCTGATTAGGGCCCGTTTAAAAAGGTTTCATTACACAAAGAAGAAATTAGACGACAGTTTGTCTGAAAAAGCTTTTGACGAATTCATAAAAAGATTCGATTTCGGTCATCAGTTCTTTCTTTCTTCAGATATTAAAAAATTGAAGAAGTTTCGCTATCAACTTGATGACCAGATGATCTCTGGTGAACATACACTCTTAAACGAAACGATTGTCATCTATAACAAACGTATTGATGAACTTGATTCATATAGAAAGAAAGTTTTTAAAAAGGACTTTGACTTTGAACAAGATGAGAAACTAGAGCTTGATCCTGAGAAAAGAAGCTTCTTTAAAAATTCTAAAGAGCTAGAAGATCATTGGAGAAAGGTTTACAAGCAGGCTGTTTTAAATAAATACATTTCATCTTTAGAGGCACAGAAGGATTTAAAAGAAGAAATCAAAAAGGCAAAAGACAAGAAAGAGAAAAGTAAGAAAGAGAAAAAAATTGTCTCTGATAAAGAGCTTAGAAAAAAAGCTCACACATCAGTTAATGAGAAATACGAAAGATTTTTTACAAGACTTAAAAAAGATCGTCGAATGGATCATCTCGAAAAATTCTTTAATGCTGTTGCAGGAGTATATGACCCGCATACTGTTTATTTCCCACCTAAAAGAAAGGAAGACTTTGATATCGATATCTCTGGTCAACTAGAAGGGATTGGTGCTGTTCTTCAAGAAGATGGTCCTTATATAAAAGTTGTTAGAATTGTCCCAGGAGGAGCCCCTTGGCGGCATAAAGGTTTAGAAGTTGATGACATTATTCTCTTTGCTTCTGAAGCCGAAGGAGAGCCCGTTGATCTTGTGAATATGAGAGTGGACGATGCTGTCCGCTATATACGTGGTAAAAAAGGAACTGAAGTTAGACTTACTGTTAAGAAGGCCGATGGATCTCGAAAGGTTATTCCGATTATTCGTGATGTTGTGCAAATTGAAGCGAGTTATGCCAAAGGTTCAATCCTAAAACACAAGGATTTGGGTGGTCGTATCGGCTATATTCACGTTCCAAAGTTCTATAGAGATTTTAATAATGTAGAGCGCAGTTGTACTCAAGATGTCTTGATGGAGCTTAAGAGGCTTAAAAAACAAAATATCTCGGGGATGATTTTAGACCTTAGAAATAATGGGGGTGGCGCTCTTCAAGACGCTCAAGAGATGTCTGGTCTTTTTATAAAATCAGGTCCTATTGTTCAAATTCGCAGTCATAATGGTGAGATTGATGTTCTTACGGATACTAATGAAGACATCACTTATGATGGTCCGCTTATCGTTATGGTAAATAGATTCAGTGCTTCGGCTTCTGAAATTTTAGCGGGGGCCATGCAGGACTATAAACGTGCTGTGATTGTGGGGGGAGAATTTACTCACGGAAAAGGAACCGTGCAGGCGATTCTTGATCTTAGCCAAAGCCCTATGATGAACTTCTTGAATAAACCACTTGGTGCCATGAAAATGACGGTTCAAAAGTTTTACCGTATCACTGGAGTTTCAACTCAATTTAAAGGTGTGACACCAGACATAATCTTACCTGATCCAATGGGCTACGCTGAAAATCGTGAACAAGATCTAGATTATGCTATTCCTTGGGATACCGTTGATGCCCTAGATTTTAATTCATGGAAGAACTTTAGCTACGAGCTTCCCATTTTGACGAAGAGAAGTCAGACTCGTGTGAACAAAAATGATCGTTTTAATAAAATTGTTAAAAGTATTGATTATTTAAAGAAGAGAAAAGATGACACAGAGGTCAGTCTTAATCTTTCAAAACTCTTAAAAGAAGACGAGACCAATAAGAAGATTACTGAAACGTTCAAGATTGAAGAAGAGAATAAAAGTATTCTCGTCTCAAACTTTGAAGAGAGCTTAATGGCCCACGAGAATGTTCGTGAAGCAGATAAGGAACGTTGGAAAAAAGACTTTGAACAAAGAAAACAAGATTGGGTAAAGTCTTTGACGATGGATCCTATGATAGAGGAGACTCTTTTTATTATGGACGATATCGTAAGACAGACTAAGGGTAAGAAACTTAGCATGGTGGAGTAAATTTGAAAGATTTAATCGATAATACTGAGGTTGAAAGAGTTTTAACCAAATTAGAAGAGATTGAAGATGAAGCCTTGGCGGTGGAGCTTTTAAAAGAATTTAGCGATGCGACTCGGGAGCTTGGAAGACTTTTACTAAATCAAGATGATAGTTTGAGTCACGAAGAGTGGAAAAGTGAATGCGATAAAGCAAAGATTAAAGTCGATAACGTTTTAAACAAAGTAAATAGTCTCTAAGGATGGAGCATGACTGAATCTAAGAAGAAAAGTGGCGATGATGACTGGAATTTTAAGGTCAGTGATGAGCACTTAGAGCAAGTTCAGGTCAAACGTAAGCCTCAAAAAGCTTCGGGGGGAGCGGGATCAATACCTCCACGGGAGATTAAGAAAACGAAGAAAACGAATGTCTTAGAAGTCGATCAGGTTAAGAGAAAGGCCATATCTCGCACGGCCGTCGCGAAGAGGGACGCTGCTTTAGAGAAGTATGCTAAGTTAACGCCTCCAACGTTTGCGAATCGTATCATAGCAACTGTCATAGATTATGGCGTTTTAGGTGGCTTGGGCTTTTTAGGGTTTTATTTAAAGCCAGTTTTACACTATCACTACATAAAGTTTTTAGCTGAAAAAGGCATTAATCAAACCTTAGACCCCCAACTTCTAGACAACTGCCTTATCGGTGCTTTTGTTTTTATTGGTTTCTTTCTTCTTCTTTTCTTACCGACTTTAAGTTTTGGTAGGACTCCTGGAAAGTCTATTATGAAAATCACGATAGGCAGTAAAGAGATGGGAGAGGAGCCTGGTACATTAACTATACTTCTAAGAGAGTTTATAGTTAAGCCAATAAGTATGATCTCTGTTATCGGTCTGTTAATGGGAGTGAAAAGTTCTCCTTGCCTTCACGATTTGATTTTAGGAACAGCGCTTAATATTGACGAATAAATTTAGCTAAAATCAAGTTTTTGAATAAAATCTGATTGAGAACTAACAGCGCTTAGGGCAGTTGCTTTGTCGATGATTCGATTCTCAAATAGCCACATGATATGCTGATCAAAAGACTGAGAGCCATTTCCACCTGGTCCATAACCTTCTTCAATAATATCCACAATTCTCTCTAGTGGCTCATCTCCTTCAATACACTCGCGAATACCGGGAGTAGTGACCATAATTTCTTGGGCAATAACGACACCCTTTCCATCGGCCCTCTTTAACATCCTTTGAGAAACAACAGCGTGAAGGTTAACTGAGAGCCTCTCTCTTACATCTTTTTGTTCCTCTGGTGGAAACATCGAGATGATTCTCCCCATTGTTGCAAGGGCATTTGTCGTGTGGACAGTTGAAAAAACAATGTGACCTGTTTCAGCTGCTTTCAGGGCAATCTGAATAGTCTCTGGATCCCTCATCTCTCCAATAAGGATAACATCAGGGTCCTGTCTCAAAGCTCCTCTTAGGGCAATATTGAAGTCGGCCGTATCTTTACCTACTTCCCTTTGGGTAATACGGGCCTTCTTTTGAGGGTGTAAATATTCAACGGGATCTTCAACCGTGATCACATGACAACTTCGAGTCTCATTTATATGATCAATCATGGCCGCTAGAGTTGTTGATTTCCCTGAACCCGTGGGTCCCGTTACTAGGATAAGCCCTCTTCTTTGATCTGAAATTTTTGCAAGAACACTTGGTAGCCCCAAATCTTTTAGGGAAGGAACTTTTGCATTTACGATCCTCATGATGAGGCCAATCTTGCGATCATAGCGAAAGAAATTGTAACGAATACGACACAGACCTTGGATTGCAAAACCACCATCATATTCTTTAAGTCGCGTGATCTTCTCAATCAGCTCTTTCTTTTGAAGCACAATCTTAGCAATCTCAGTCACGTCTTCTGCACTAAATTCTTTTGTTTGGATAGGAACAAGCTCTCCTCGAATTCTCAGACAAGGTTGTTCACCTGTTCTAATGTGAACATCACTGGCACCGTGATCAACAGCGACCTTAATAAGACTAACGAGGTTTTGTTTTGTAAAGCTCATGAACTTCTATTGTAGCTGAGTGCTAAGGGGAGACAAGGGAAAAGCCTTGTGTGCGCCGCATTGATTATATTTAAAATACTCCTTCAAAAAAAGACACTCACAACTAATCAGGTTATATTTTAGCTATGCCTAAAAAGTTATTAATCATTCGTTTTTCTAGTTTTGGTGACATTATTCACGGCCGTTGTGTTTTGGCCCCTTTGAAAGAGGAAGGCTACTCCTGTGACTGGTTGGTAAGGTCTGATTTAGTTGGTGCATTAGCAAAGGATCCCAATTTAAATAAATGCCTAAGCTTTGAGCGCTCTGTTGGATTGGTAGGGCTCATAAAATTAAGTCTTAATCTTAGAAAAGAACAATATGACGTCATCTATGATGCTCACAATAATGTTAGAAGTTTTATCGTACGTTTGATTATCTGCTTTTTAAATAGGTCCCAACTCATCGTAAGATCTAAGAGTCGCATCAAGCGGCTCTTGCTCTTTAAGTTTGGTATCAACAAGTTTCCAAAGCCTTTCAAAGCGATGGAGTCTTATTGGTTGCCTCTTAAAGAGAATCTTTCTTTAAAAGGTTCTTTAAAGACAATCGCCTGGCCCGAAAGTCCAAGAGAGGAAGAGTGGAAAATATTAAAGAAGAGTATTGTCTTAGCACCGGCCACGGCCTGGCCTATGAAAAGTTGGCCTGTTAGACATTGGAAAAAATTAATTGAACTTTTACCGGAAGAATCCTTTATTCTTCTCGGCGGACCGAGTGATGATTTTTGTGAAGAAATTGCAAATGTGGCCCCAAGTAGAGTTGTGAATTGGGCCGGTCAATACTCATTGGCCGATAGTTGCATTCATGCGGCCCATGCTCGCTTTTTGATTACGGCAGACACTGGTCTTCAACAAGTGGCCGATCTTGCTGGAGTCAGAGGTTTAAGTTTAATAGGGCCTACGGCCTTTGGTTATCCGACTCTTGGGTCTTTGAAAGTTCTTGAAGTCGACCTCCCTTGTAGACCATGCACAAAAGATGGTCGTGGTAATTGCGAAAGGGAAGTTTATCAAGAATGTATGGTAGAGATCACTCCGGAGAGAGTGGCCAACGAAGTGAAAGGATTTATTAAAAAAGAGTCTTCCTAAGAAGCGTTAAACTTTTTACGAATCTTCCACAGGAGGTGACTGATATAAGGTCTTCTCGATTCACCAGTTACCACCATTAAAAGTTTAGTGATTTTTAAATGCTCTGGATCTGAAAAGAGTAAGATTAACATTTCTCGAATGAAGTTTGTTGAAAGTGTGACATAGTTATCAGTCCCCACTCCTAACTTAACTCCTTTTTTTTCCCACCATGAAAAGGGGTGATCCTTAACATCTGGAAAAGAATTGGTAAGTTTAATGTTACTGGTTGGAAGGGCGACAAGGCTTACGGCCTTATTGATCATCCGATTTAAGATGTCATGTTGATAAGTTTCTATCTCTCTTGCTGTGTGAAACTTAGTTTTAATAAAAGTAATTTCTTCTGGATCGTTAAGCTTAACTCCTGCAATGAGCTTATCCCTAACTTCAGGTTCAAGCCATTCCATATCCATAAGCTCTCTAAATTCAATGCTTGCTGGATCTAGTGATTGCCCTTGGCGATTATAATCCATCACTCTTTGGAATAAGCGGTGAAAGTAATAGTTCGGATTAATCCCAAGACTTAGCCCATGCTCTAATGTATCGATATGCCAAATGTTCATTGAGTTATCTACAGATTGAACACCTTTTCTTAAAGTCTTCCAAGTTTCACCATGGTGAGAACGAATACGAAAACCATTGTATTGAAGTCGACGTAAACCGGCCTTCATCTCCTTAAAGTGTTTCTTGCGATAGAGCTCTTTTTCATCTCCGACGGTATCAACTTCAACGAGATAGGGCGCTAATTCAGGATTGTCTTCTACTATCTTTAGAAGTTTTTTAACTTGATCAAGGAAGTGTTCTTGTTTGCTTTCAAAGTTCTCTTGATCATAGAAATCTGCTTCTTTTCTAAAACTTGGAGAAAGAACGAAGTCAAACTCTGGATGTATTTTTTGAAACTTCTTAAATCCGTTATACAGACCAAAAACGACATCCTCTTCAGTAATGTTTTCACTACCAGGAATCTGTTCCGATGTATTACTTGTCGTTCGATTTAAAGTGAACTTTAAACGGATGTGCCCGACGTTGTATTTCTCATAGAGTTCTTCCGCCATATGAAAGGCAGCTTCTTCGTGGGCCTCTCGATCAACGAGGACAAGTTTTGGAAGATACAAAATTCGAAGGTAAGTCATAAACTGCTCACCATCCTGAAGGCGGATTAATTTGTCCACATCTTCAATAGAATTAATCGGCCAGGACTCTTCACCATAGACTTCTATAATTTTCTTTTTATAGATTTCTTTATGTGGCCCTGTAATTAATTTAAGTAGTCGAGGATAAATAAACTCTGCCGTTAAAGAGCCCGTCAAATGGATATGCTCTTCACGATATTTTAGCGGAAACAGGTTAAAGAAATTGAAGAAGGCATCACTTACGGGGTGACCTAGAAGTGTTTCAATATCTACTTCATCTTGATGAAATCCCCAGAGCAGTCTTTTAAACTCTTGAATCTGCTTATGAATAGCGGGAATTTTTCGAATATTTGGTGAGTATGCCAACAACTCTAGGGTGTCATCAAGGTTAATTCCATTTGTCTCACTTATAATATTGATGAGTTCATGAGTAAGTTCGTCAATTAACTGCTGCTTTTGAGGCATGATCCTTCCTACACTTTTACTTAGATTCTTTTATCAATATATCATAAGCGTCTTTTATTTGAGTAAAATTTTCCGTAGCAATAGACTCAAACTCTTCTGGGATACCTTTTCCCTTTAGGCGGTCTGGATGCTTAAGGCGGGCGAGCTTTTTGTACTGTTTTTTTATTTGATCTAGCGTCGCACTAGATTCCAGCCCAAGGGATTTAAAAGCACCTTCTTTGTCGTTTTTTCCCTTTAAGGGTGGCATGGGGGAGAGCGTATGAAAGAGTTCGGCCTCTTCTTTAATTTCAGTTAATAATTCTAACTTCTTTCTCAATACTCCATCTGGTCTTTTCAATAAACCTAATATGTTTTGCGGCTCACTTGACGGAAGAGTAGGACTTCGATTTTGGACAAGTTCCCTAAGTTTTACCTTTCCCGTTTTCTTATCAAATACCATGACGATCCCCTTAACCAAGCAAAGGGGTGACATCATCCACCTCTTTGCCTGAAGTTCTCTCAAGGCGCTGCTCTCTAAAAATAGCTTGGTAAAAGTAAAACATTCAATGATCTCTCGAATAGAAGAGAGTGTTTGCAAGTTGCCTCTCGCCGTTAGGAAGGCCTCTCTTTTAATTAAGGTATTAAAGTCTTGATTAATTTGAGCCTCTTCAATTCTTTGTCCTATAGACTGACCCAACTTATTTGCAATTTCTTTAAGTTCTGGTCCTGCTCCCCACTGGAGCGAGTCGATCATCGCCATAAAGGTCTTAAGCTCTTGCAAGCGCTTATCTTGAAGTTGGTCCCTGTTTTTTATAGAACTAATCTCGGTATATTCAAGGTGTAACGCCTCTTCGGTTCTATTTTTCCTAGAACTCTGTGGTGCCAAGGCCTCTCCCTTTGGACCATGACCATCTGTTCTTAACATGGACTTTTTTTGTTCAATCATATGATCAAAGTTTATATCGCTGTTCTTTTTTTTCTTATTTCCATAAAGGAAACCAGAGAGTGCTTGGGCAATAAAGGGGGCGATTAATTTTGAGACAACATAGGCGAGTACACAAATGGATAGGATTTTAATGATGACGTTAATTTTAAGCATTCGTTACCTAAGGTTCAATGGTATGATCTTAGAGTAAATTAAGACGACATAAATTGGAATAGACGACATTAATTGTTTTAGGAAAATAATGGGTAATTGGACAATTGAAAAAATAAACCTGCCTTTAAAGGTCAACTGGAAAATTGCCAGAGGCTCTATGAAGGAAAAAACCAATATGGTTGTTACCTTTCGTGAAGATCAGATTGAGGGAAGAGGAGAGGTCGCTTTTATTACTCACGGTGATGTAACAGTAAGCGATGTCGAAGACGCTTTTGAAGCATTTCAGGCGCGAGTTCCAAGGGATATAAATGGCCTTGAAAATATGTTAGAGGAACTTCATAAAGAGCCCATTCCAAGTAATCTTCGTTTCGCTCTAGAGTCTTCTTATATTCATTTCTTGGCCAATTTAATGGAAGATCAACCCCAACGTGTTCTTGGGGTTAGGGAAGTTAATAATTTATCTACAAGTTATTCTATTCCCCATATGAATGTTGATGAGGTTGAAGGTTTCTTTGAAAAGCATCACCTTATGAGATTTCCTTCGATCAAAATTAAAGTGATTGGAGCAGATGATGTGGCCCTTGTTCGAAAAGTTGGAGAACTTTATAAAGGTGCCTTAAGAATTGATGGAAACGAAGGCTTTAAAAATTCAAATGAAGTTCTAGAATTTTGTGGTCATTTAAAAGATATGAATATTGAACTACTTGAACAACCTTTGTCTCATCTTGATTTTGATGAGTGCGTAAAATTAAGAGAGAGGTCACCCTTTCTTCTTATTGCTGATGAATCCCTTCAAGACGGCACTGTCGTAGATGATTTTCAACGTGCCTTTCACGGGGTAAATGTAAAATTACAAAAAGCTGGTGGTTATATAAAAGCACTAAACCAGTTAAGAGAGGCCCGGCTTTTGGGCCTAAAGACAATGCTTGGCTGTATGATTGAAACTTCTCTTGGTATTACAAGTGCTATGCATATCGCTAATGGCGTCGATTTCTTAGATCTAGATGGTTTCTTGCATTTGGAAGAAGAGCCTTTTAAATTGGCTTATGAAGAAAATGGCAAACTCTTCTTTTCCTATTCTCATTAGAAATAGAATCGAAACTCAACATCATAGCGCGCGTATTTAGGCGTGTTCATCCCATCAACAATTTGCTGTGCTGTAATATTACAATTAAAGGGAAGAAAGAAGTCTCCTGATTTATAAAGTGGTACCGTTGATAAGTGGAGACCAGCTCTAAATGTTTTTTGACTTCTCTCTGTGTACAGAGCGTGAATGTCGTTTGCTACACCAAATTGAGAATCATAATTTGCAATGCCAATATAGTTATATAAATACCCCCAACTAAAACCGATCCAGCGTTTTAATTGGAAATTTACATTGGTGGTAACATCGATCATATTTCCTAGTTTTTCTCTAAAGAGACCATTTTCAGAGCCATATGGATAGTCAGATGATTCTGGTACACGCATGATTCTGTCGTGAGAGAATTGATAGGTATAACGAAGAAAGCTCTCAAAACTCCAGCGGCTATTAGGAATGTTAATGCCTCCTCCAAACTCCAAAAAAACATCGGTCTGACCATCTCCAAAGGCAAAGTCTTGTAAAATATCGGGATCATCTTCTCGGCCCGTTGGAAGGATAACCCCACCAGTAAGGGCCAGACCCGCATTATCCCAATCTGTTAGACGATAGATCGCCCCTAGCTCCATATCTCCCATGCCCTCTGCTTGCCAGTTTCCAAGAGGCTGATAGTTTAGGTAATTAACAACAACTGACTGCACGACGCCGCCATTTATGTCAGGAAGACCAGGAGTTACTTGGGATAAAATATTTGCAGCAGCTCCTTCACCATTTTCTTTTAGAGTATTTGCGACATCTTGATAGTTATTCTCGCGCGTTCTTCTTATGTCTAAATTTACACGAGCATCATACCAAGGAAATGTTCCATAAATGGTAAGCCTATTAGAAAGACCAAAGGCCAGACCTGCTCCATCTACTTTTACGTCGGCCGAGCCTCTTGCTTGGTATTCACCAAAGGTTAGTTGCTCATAAGCAAGAGGAGAAATTGCTTTAACCTCTTGAAAGGCGGCCTTGAGAGTTTCATCAACATTTTCAATCGATGAAGCATCTAGGTTAAGACGAAAGAAATAACTTTGTTCTTGTTGTTGGCGATCAAAGGCAGATTCAATCGTAGACGTTTGTACTTGCTTAAGGGCGAGCATGCGGACGCCGCGAGGTAGGGTGTCATAGTAGGCAGAGAAACTTTCCCCACTAAAGCATAAGAAAACGACCGTCTTAACGATGCCCTTTAACCAGGAAATTTGGGTTTTCTTCACACTCTTTTGAATCATGGAGGAAATATATGTGATTATGACGCGCGGCGCCACTAGAGAAGTAGAATTGAGAACCTTTTTCACGGTCTTCTTGATAATTGTAGTTTCAATAACTTAGCTATATTTAGGTGGGTAATACTTTCAGGCAATCTAGGCAAGGCCCCTAAGAACTGTTAGAACGCTCTGCGCAATAAAAAAAGACAGGATTGTTTATCTCAAAACATAGAATTGAAATCCATTTAGGGACCAACATTGCAGCTATCTTGATAGTTCTCAGCTGTCTTTTAGGCTGTAGTGCCAAGGAGAGCATTGAGCCTGCTTGGGCCCCTGAATCTATTGATAGTCAGCTAAGTGAGAAGCCTCTTCAAGTGAGTATTCCCATTGACCCAGTAGATGTTGAAGACTTCGGTGAAGACTTTGGTGAGGTTGATGTACTAGGACCGCTGTTTCAAGAGCTTGCTGGAGTGTTCGCTAATGTTGTTCTAGGTGAGGAAGATGGCCAGAGGATAGTGATTGATCCTGTGATTTACTTTGCTCCTGAGCTCGATCAAATCGATGATTGGAGTATTATTAGCAAGCTTGATATTAAAAATATTAGTTTAAAGGTTGTAGAAGCTATTGATTGGGAATTTGCCAATTTTGACTTCATTAAAGAGCTCAGAGTTTTTATCGATTTTACGCTTCCCTCTGATGGCCAAACCGATCGCCAAGGCCAAGGTGTACTTATCGCTAGCTATGACAAAGAGATTGATAGAGAAAGCCTTGGGGGCTTAGGGCGCGAGCTTGAGTTGAAGGTTCAGGACGTTAATTGGCGCGATATTCTTAAAACCCAGAGAACTTTTGTTATTTATACTGAAATTGTTGTTGAAAGAGTTCCTGGGACAAAAATGAAGATTGGAGGAAACCTTGGTGTTTCACTCGGTCTTAAGTTAGGGCGTTAATTTAATTTTCATTTACTTGTTCCAAACTATGCCTTCCTTTAAAATAAAGGAAATAAGACATGAAGTCTTATAAGGAGAATTTCTATGGCACGGATGCTGGCCTCTTATATCGTTTTATCTCTCATTATTTCCTCTTGTGCTTCCATTAGACCATTGAGTTCTCAAAACCCTCCGGTTAAACAGACGACAGATAAAGAAATTGAATTAGAAAATATTGCTGAAATCGAAGAGATTTATGAAAAAGATAAATTAGTAAACGTAAATCCTTCGAAAGAAGAAGCGATTGTTAACAAAAGTGTACCCGACAAAGAGCTTGTTCAAGCTGAAGAGGAAATTCTAAAAACGTATGCTAAAGAAGATCTTCAAAAAGAAGATCCTGTTAGTACAGTAGCCGAAAGTGAAGCGCCTTTTGTTTTAGATTACAAAGAAAAGCATTATAAATTCTGGCTTAATTATTTTACGAATAGAGAAGAAGCGAGATTTAAAAGGCACGTTAAAAACGGTTTGAAATTTAAAAAAGTAGTAGAGAGAATTTTTGAAGAGGAAGGTCTTCCCAAAGATCTTTTCTATGTGGGCCTCATCGAGTCTGGTTATAACACCCACATTCGCTCTCATGCTTCTGCGGTTGGGCCTTGGCAATTCATTAAGGGGACGGCTAAGAGATACAATCTTATCGTAGACTCGGAGCTAGATGAGAGACGAAATATTTTTAAATCAACGAGAGCAGCTGCAAACTATTTTAAGGATCTTTATAATATTTTTGGAAGTTGGGAACTTGCCCTTTGTGCTTATAATGCAGGTGAATACCGTATTATAAATGCCATTAGAAAAGGAAACACTCGAGACTATAAAGAACTTGTTTCTAAAAAGCTTCTACCTAAAGAAACGATTTTTTACATTCCAAAAGTGGCCGCAGCGAAAGAATTAGTGCTTAAAAAATATGATCACTTAAAAGAAACGGAAACGGCAAAAGTCTATCAAGAGGCAACTGAAGTTGAAATTGAAAGAGGTGTCTCTCTTAAGGGTTTAGCAAAGTCGTTAAAGGTTTCAACAACTCTTTTAAAAGATTTAAATCCCGATATTCGCTATGACTACGTCAGTAAGCGTCGTCGAGGTCATAGTCTTTTTCTTCCCACTAATATTGCTAAATTGGCCGCAAAAAAGATTGAAGCCTTACCAAAGAGTAAGGCCCATCGCAGAGTGGCCACTCAGGAAAAAATACACCGTGTGCAAAGAGGGGAGAGTCTCTATAAGATTGCGAGAAAGTATAACACCACCATTCGTAAGATTAAGAGAGACAATCGTTTAACTCGTAACAGGATCTTTGTTGGTCAGAAGTTAAAAGTTCGAGGAACTGAAGAGATCACTACTTATCGCGTGCAGCGAGGGGATAATCTTTCAACGATTGCCTCAAAATTTAATCTCACAGTAAGTGAGCTAAAAGACATCAATGGGCTTAGAACAAGTAAGATAAGAATAGGTCAGCGCTTACGCCTTAAAAGCTCAGGAAAGAGAATTTACGTTGTACGCCGCGGTGATAATCTTTATCAGATAGCGAGAAAGTTTGGTATTAGCGTAAATACAATTGTTGAGGCCAATTCCCTTAAGGGGAGAACAATATTTCCAAAGCAAAAAATCATTCTCCCTATCTAAATAGGGAGCATTTAGGTCAGATATCCTCTAGACCATTTGTGAACGATTCCTTTACACTCTATATATGAAAATAGGCTTTGATGCTAAACGCATTTTTCATAATTTTAGAGGACTTGGAAACTACTCACGAACACTCGTAGAGAGTTTAGTTAAGCACTACCCCGAAAATGATTATGTACTTTTCACTCCTCCCTTTGATGATCCACGGGCGAGAGAGTGGAATAAGAGATTTTCTAATCTTTTGGTCGTGACACCTAAGAGTGGCATTGCCAAGGCGTTTAGTTCATCGTGGCGCTCATTATTTTTAAAAAATATCATTCAAAATAACGGAGTGGATATTTATCATGGTCTCTCTCATGAGCTCCCTCCAGGACTAAAAAAATCAAAGATTAAATCTGTTGTTACTGTGCATGACTTAATTTTTCTGCGTTTTCCAGATTATTTTCCCTGGATTGATCGGCAAGTCTATTTAAGAAAATTTAAACACGCTATTGAGAGCGCAGATATTGTTGTCGCCATTTGTGAGCAAACGAAGAATGATCTTATACATTTTCTGGGCTGCCCAACAGAGAAGATAAGGGTGGTTTATCAATCTTGTCATCCTCAATTTTACGCGGGCCTAAGCATCGAGAGAAAAGAAGAAATAAGAAATAAGTTTAAGTTACCTGAGCACTTTATTTTATATGTTGGTGCACTAGAAGAGAGGAAAAATGCTCTCTCTCTCGTGAAAGCATTTGCTCGTCTCAAGGATCTTATTCCTCATAACCTTGTTCTTGTTGGTAATGGTAAAGAGTATAAGAAGCTAGTAGAAAAAGAAATTATCCATCAAGGACTTTTAGAAAGAGTTTCAATTCATTCAGAAGTAAAAGGAGAGGAGTTGCCAGGCTTTTATCAAATGGCCGATCTCTTTGTTTACCCTTCTTTCTTTGAAGGCTGGGGGATTCCCAATGTTGAAGCTCTCTTTAGTGGAGTGCCAGTGATCACCTCTGAGGGCTCATGCTTTCCTGAGTCAGCAGGGCCCACATCAGTGTATTGCAATCCCTATGATGTAGAAGATCTCGTGGCAAAGATAGAAAAAGTTCTCTTTGATGATGACTTAAGAGATATCATGACTCGTCAAGGAAGAGAGTTTGCCGAACAATTTCACTGGAAGAATACTTCTCAAAGAATGATGGAAGTTTATAAAGAGCTTATGCCTTAATTACTCGTGGCACCAGAGCAGTCATTGCTAATCCACTTGCCAACAGTTTTAATGACAGTATTTGGAGTGGGATAGCTTGTGTTTGCTGTTGTGATTTGTTCAGTTGGTGATTTAACATTCACCTCAACCTCTGCACTGATACCATCTTTGCAATTAAACTTAATTTTCGCGTAAGTTTTAGAGCTTTTAAGAATGTCGTACTTGCACTCTTTCATTTTGGGATTATTCGCCATTTGTTGTTTAAAAGCCCCCTGAGGATCCTTGATCATCTCTTTTGTTTGGCAAACGTTGACGGGTTTAATTATAACTCCTGCTGACTTTGCCATCATCTTCTTAACCATTTCTCTTTGAGCTTCAGGAATATTAGCTAACGTCTGATCCATAATTGCACTTGTGTCCGTTGTGTATTCCCAAAGACCTGGCTTCACATCAAGAGGTGTGTAAGAGGCTGAGAGAGAAAGAGAAAAGGCAAATAAGAGGATTAATTTCATCATAAGGCTACTTATTAGTAATGAGGGAGAGGTTATTGAGTTTTTGTTTTTTAAGCTCGTCTAAGACCTTAACGACTCGTTCGTACCTAACGTCTTTATCCACTCTAAGTTCGATTGGAGTCTTCTTATCAGTGACGGTTGAAAGGTCTGTTCCAATATTTTCAAAAGTGACTTTCTTACCATTGTAGGCAAGCTCAGTTGTGGAGAGCTCTAGTATAATCGTCTTTTGAGCTTGAGAAGAGGCCTCTCCTTCAGTTACCGTTGGTAGGCTTAAAAGAAGTGCTAGTTCATCTTTTTTAAATACGGTGGATACCATAAAGAAAATAAGAAGAAGAAAAACCACATCAATAAGAGGGGTAATGTCAGGCATGGCCGTTTCACGTGAGCGTTTTTTCATATCTTAAAGCACCCTCGTAAGAACTTCTTTTTCTAGTTTAGATTCAAGTGCATCGAGCATTCCTAAAAGGTAGCTGTGACCAACAAAGTGAGGAATAGCGACAATCATGCCTCCAACCGTTGTGATCAGGGCCATTGAAATACCTTGAGCAAAATAACTTGGGTCACTAAGACCTTGCTTTGACATAATTTGAAAAGCAACGAGCACCCCAATCACAGTTCCTAAAAGACCTAGGAGAGGAGAGATACTAGCGATGATCTTTACTGTATTAAGCCCTCTTTCTACTTGGTTAATATAAGAAGCCACTTCTTGTTTCGCGATTTCAATTAAGGCCTGAAGGTCTTGTTGGCTTTTTCTCTCTTTTATTCTGTTTCCAATTTCTTCAGCAAGAGATCCAGCATTGGCCTTCTCTTTATTGAAAAGCCAAAATTTAGTGATCATGACAGCAAAACCAATAATATTAAGAAGAACCAGGATATACATAATGGTTCCACCCTGTTGGATGTATTCGTAAAGTTTCATATTGCTCCTCTTATGCAGCTCTAAATCTCGTAGGGTATTGTCTCTTATACAAGGAGTTTTGAAAAGCCACTTTGAAGATGATCAATTAAGCTCTTTTCAATAGCTGATCGTTCTAATCTAATATTGAGTAGAGTTTCTAGATCCGTCATGGTCTCAGTGGTGAAGCCACAAGGGCTAATGCCTTTAAAAGCGGCATCATCTTTAAAAAGATTAAACGCCAGACCATGAAAGGTTATCCACCGACTGACGGCAACACCAATCGAGGCAATTTTCTTCGGAGGATTTGTCTGCACCCAAACACCAGTATAGTCAGGTTTTCCACGCTGAGGATTTCCAGAGGCCTTAAGTTCAAGTTCATTGAGAACGGTAATCATGGCGTTTTCCATGACTTCTAAAAATCCTGCTATATTTTGTCCTCGTTTTTTTAAATCAATGATCGGGTAAATGACGATTTGCCCTGGACCGTGATAAGTCGCCTTACCGCCGCGTTCAATTTCATAAAGAGCTCCTTCCCACCCCTTGAGATCTTCGGGGCTAGATTTCTTTCCAAGAGTCACAACGGAGGGGTGAGAGCAGACGATGAGGCATTCTTTTTCGCCTTCTTTAACAAGCTCTACTTGCTTCTTTTGAAAGTTATAAGCTTCCAAGTAATCAATAAGACCTAATTGATGGATTTCAAGCATTAGAGACTTGGATAACTTGGGCGAGTGTCTTTCATCATTTCCTCTTTACGCTGTTTCTCAATCACGCCTTTCATAAAGAACTCACCAGCACGGTAAGAACTTCTGACGAGAGGACCAGAGGCGCAGTAAAGAAAGCCCATTTCATCGGCCACATCTTTCCAGTGATCAAATCTTTCTGGCTTAACATATTCCAGGATTGGAAGATATTTTTTATGGCGATTCGTTGGGGCCAGGTACTGACCAAAAGTAACAACGTCACAGCCTACTTCTCTGAGATCTTTGAGGGCCTGAAGAATATCTTCATCACTTTCCCCAAGTCCCAACATAATAGAAGTCTTGGTGTATTGTTTGGGGTTAATTTCTTTAGCTAGGCTTAACGTTTTTAAAGACTTTCTGTATTGAGAGCGACGATCTCTTACCTGAGGAGTTAAGGCCTCAGTCGTTTCAATGTTATGGGCGAAGACATCTGGTTTTGCGGCAAGAATACGCGCCACATGTTCAGGCACGGCATTGAAGTCAGGAGTTAAAACTTCCACAACCATGTCAGGGTTATTTTCTTTGATCACTTCAATCGTTCTTGCAAAGTGATCAGCACCAAGGTCTTCAAGATCATCTCGATCAACACTGGTAAGCACCACATAATCAAGCTTCATCTGTGAGATGGCGTAACCAACTTTTTGAGGTTCCTCTAAATCGAGAATACCTTTAGGGTTTCCGGTTTTCACGGCGCAAAAGCGACAAGCACGGGTGCAAGTGTCACCCATAAGCATAAAGGTCGCAGTACCGCCGCCCCAGCATTCTTCAATATTAGGACAGATGGCCTCTTGGCAAACAGTCGCGAGCTTTAACTCACCGAGCATGTCTTTAATATTGTGATACGACTTGCTCGTAGGGGCCCTGACTTTTAGCCAATCAGGTCTTTTTGCTTTTGGGTCGGCCTTAATATTGCTCATATCTTCACTGTACCTTTTTTTAATTTAAGAGGCCCTAAAACATCATAAACACAGGGACTTTGTCTAGATAAAGGCGGCTATTCGCTCTTTAAGTACTGAGAAAGACGACACCATGACTCGCTGCGCTTTTTTGGTGATTTATAGTCTTTCCAAGAGTTAGGTCACTAGGAAAAAGAGCAAAATAATTTGGGCACTAACTTCGATATTTGTGATAGTTGAAGAACCTTACTAAGCCTCTTTAAAAGCTATTTATGAAGAAAACAATTCTATTACTCACTTTTTGGATGAATGCTAATTACGCACAGAGTATTGTTGGTGATGATTGGAGAGTCGACCCCGAAACCTATGAAGAAATTGTTGTCAGCTCTGTTAAGGGAGAAGTTGCTAAAGAAAAAAGAAAGGTATTAGTTACCGACAATACAACACCTTCTCCTGTACCAAAAGAAAACGTAGAACCTACTTTCGGTGGCGCCTTTGATGAACCTTCAGAGGAGTCTTGGCAAAAGGAAAGAGTAAAAGAGACGAATAATTGGTTTAAAGAAAATAAGAAAAAAGAACAGCAATGGATAAAAGATAAAAAGAAAATCTTAGAAAAGTGGAGTACTGAAAAACAAAAGTTTAATAAAAGTATTAAGAGAGTAAAGAAATACCTGATCCCAGCAAAGACTCTAAAAAAGGAAAAGGCTCAGGAAACGCCTAAAAGTTCTGGGCTCTTAAAATCATCAACAGAAGAGGTGGTCTTGTTGGGAGCTTCATCTCCTTCTGTTATAAAACAAAATATTCTTTCAAAAACTTTCTCCCTCCCTATTCGCCATCAGGGAGAGCGATCAACTTGTGCGGCGTTTGCTTCTGTGAGGGCAATGGAGATTAATCTCTTTCCTAAAAGATTAAATTTATCAGAGCAATTGTTCTTTTATTTAAGCCGAACTGATTGCCAAAAGAGTAAATGCACTCTTGCTGGCAGTTGGGCAAGAATTGGTTTAGAGACCCTTGCAAAACAAACTGCCTTTATGACTGAAGAGAAGCATTGCCCATATAGTTATGAATTTAAACCCGAGAACATCACTCATTTGCCTTTAAAAGAGAGCTGCTTTAATGGGAAATATTTTTTAAAAAGTTATACTTCCATCAACAAAGTTGAAGACATATATGAAGAAGTGAAAAACCGTAAACCTACGGTTATGGGATTTTATGTTGATGACCTGTTTCTCATCAATGATGGCCTAATTTCAATGGGTCTAAAAAAAGGGAAGAAAATTGAGAAGCAATATGCTCATACCGTTTTGGCCATTGGCAGTGTGCCCTTACCAAAAGAACTTCATCAAAAAGAAGGCGAATATTGTCACCTGGTAGTAAATAGCTGGGGAAGTGGTTGGGGAATAGGTGGATACTCATGCCTCACTAAGAAATGGATAGAGTCCCATATTATAGAAAACCCCTCCCTCTCCGTTGGAAAAGTTTCACGCCACTTCAAGATCTCTTCAAAAGGGTTATAGGTTTCACTAACACTCATGAATTTGATTTCAAATAAAAAATAGTTCTAAGCTTTAGCTATTCCCATTCATTTATCTTCCATAAAACTGTTCCTTATGGAGGCGCTAGACTTATTCAAAAATCATTCTGATATTCGTGACCCCACGAAAACAGACCTCCATAAAATTATCAAATCCAGCTATGAAGACATTCGTCAAAGAAAAGAGCACTTAGGTGAGCCAATTCCCTTTCATGTTCAAAGGGAGTAAAAAAAATATCTCACTTGTGGAGTTCTCTCAGAAGGTTTTGTTAGGCTTCGCTGTAATCTTTGTCAGAGTGACAAGTTGGTGGCCTTTAGTTGCAAGGGCAGAACTATTTGTCCAAGCTGCACTGGTCGAAAAATGGCGGATACAGCAAAGCATTTGCTTCATGAGGTGATTCCTCCGGTGTCGGTGAGTCAATGGGTACTCTCTTTACCTTATAAACACCGCTATCACCTGGCCTATAACCCGCTTCTAAATACAAAAGTTTTAAACTGTATTATCCGTGCCATCTCTACCTTTTATAAGAAGAAAGCAAAGCGCATTTATGGACTAGATAAAGGGGTCAAGGGGTCGGTTTCTGTTATCCAACGTTTTGGAGGAGCTCTTAATCTAAATACCCATTTCCATATCTTATTTATGGACGGCGTCTATAATGAGGATGATTTCTTCCTACCAGATGATGATGATGTTAGAGATCTCATCAAAAAGTGCAAAACACTCATCAATCGCATTTTTAAAAAGGAAGGTCTCCTTGATGATGATTTCCAAGAAGCAGCAGATGATAAGAGTAGTGACCAACATGCCCAAAGTGTTCTTAATTTTGTAAGAGAAGAAAAGGGCCAATTAAAAAAGCCTGTTGAAATTGGAAAGATTTATGACCCTCCTTTTGAGGAGTATTCGGGAAAGAGATGCGCCTATCTAGATGGCTTTAGTCTCCATGCGAACTCCAGAATACCAGGTCATGCCAGAGGTGCATTAGAAAAAATGTGCCGCTACATTCTTCGAGGCCCGCTGGCAAAATCTAGAATCACAATCGTAGGGCAGGAGAGGGTGCTATTAAAATTAAAAACGCCCTATAAATCTGGAACCACCCACTTATCCTTCACAAAAGAGCAGTTTACGGCCCGTCTCATGGCACTCATCCCTCCGCCAAGAATGAACCTCGTTCGCTACCATGGAGTGTTTGCCGCAAATAATAAGAAAAGAAAAAGTGTCACAAAGAAAGCAAAAGACTGGGCCAATTCAAAGAAATCAAAAAAATCGAATCAAGCTCCTAAAAAGAAATCCTACCGCACACCATGGGCCGAACTTTTAAAACATGTCTTCCTCAAAGATGTTACGGCCTGTCACCGCTGTGGCGAAACACTTGAGTACGTGGCCACGATAAAGAATAGAATAGTCGCCAAGAAAATCTTAAACCACTTAGAAATCTCAACCAGCTCCCCAACCTTCGATACGGCCAGAGCACCACCACAAGACTTCGAAGCCGCCAATTTTGACACAGAATTCAATCAAGAGACAAACTGGTAACTTCTCTCACAAACCCCTATGCCCAAATTCCTAAAAAACCCCATCATTTCGGTCTTTAATAAACCCATCCTCAATCATTCCCAAACTCATCTCAAATTCCTAAAAAAATTAACCAAAAATTTCCCCATTCCCCCCTATAATGGATGTTGTAACTGGTAGAAAAGGGGCTTCATTTGTCTTATCCGTGCTTATGACTTAATTTTTTCGACCATCCGAAATAAGATCAAGGCCTGTCACATATTTCCTGTTAAATGGACTCTCAAAAAGTTACTTTTTTTAATACAGGTGTTTTAGTCAGGTTCACTAACATCTTGGAAAAATTCAACTCCAAACTATTGCTTGAAGTAAAGCTTCAAGCTACCCGAGTTCCATATATACACGAAAAAGAACTTCTATTACAATTAGATAAAATTACCATTTTTTTGGAGAACTGAATGAAAATATGTTTTAGCTTACTTGTGTTAATTTTTTCATTAAACGCTTTTTCTAGTTTTACATACCCAATAAGAAGCTGTGACGATTTTCGCTTATTGAAAAAATATCCTAATGATAAATTTTTGCTTGTTTCCGACCTAAGCTGTTATGACTTAAAACTTCAAGATGTCCAGATCCCTTCCTTTCGTGGCAATTTAGACGGCCAAAATTACAACTTAAACTTAGGTATTGATATTACTGATTTTGATGAACGAGCTTTATATCTCATTGGCAGACTGAAAAAAGATAGCACAATAAAAAATCTTAAATTAAGTGTTCGATATTATAGCAATGAAGAAGTTTCATTTTATGAGCAGACACCCTTTATAAGTGAAAATAATGGCTTAATATCTAACGTACATGTGAGTAGTGATTTATCTATTGAAAATAGGAATAGCGATTCCACGTATAGCGCTGGTTTTGTTATAACAAACCTTGAAGAAGGTATTATCAATGAGTGCACAACTATATTTGCAGATAATAACTCTTCTAATGTTTATGGCTTTGCTGTTTATAATTATGGAATTATTAATAATTCAATAGTCCATACTCTCTTAATTGATAGGGGTGATAAAACTCTTTTAGAGGCTTCTGGATTTGTAGGAAGTAACTTTGCCTTTATAAATAAATCAAGAGTTGATCAGGCAAATATATTAATTCCAAACAATGCTATAATCAGTGGTTTTTCTAATTTTAATCAGGGAAGTATTCGAAACTCGGATGCACGGACAAGACTAAAATTGAATGCAGCAAATTCAATAAAAGACCTTATTCAAATTGGTGGTTTTATTACACTAAACGTTGGAGATGTTGAGTACAGTTCTTCATATATGAATATTGACTTTCAAAAAGATAACAACGATAGACTATTATATTTCGGACCTTTCTTTGGAAACAAGTCTTCCATATCAGAAACAAATGGCTATATGTGGACTCTTCCCTAGACCTCAATCTAAGAAACTTTTCTAATGAGTGATTTTCTATTGAATCACTCTGTCATCTAGTGACTTGGATTATTAAAACAGAGATCTTTTTAAGTTTTACAGGATAGTAATTCTGATTATCAACTTCTAAGGATTTGGCATTTTTTATACTTTCTATATAGCCTTTTAATCTAAAGGTTAGCGGAGTTGATGCTGATAAGATTCCGAATTTAAGAGAATATTCTATATTCCGATTTGGAATATGGAATATTCGTGCTAAACTAGACCCATGTTGAAAGCACAAGACATAGTTATATTATTGAAGATCATTGCTTTAGAAAATAAAGATTGGAACATGAATGAAATCTCAAGCTCTTTATCCTTAAGCCAGTCTGAGGTCTCAAAAGCATTGGCCCGCCTTTCTGATTCTGGATTGATAGACCCATCAAAAAAAATACCTGCAAGAAGCTCATTATTTGATGTTATTACTAGCTCGATTAAGTTTTTATTTCCAGTAAGGCCGGGGCAGGTTTTAAAAGGCATTGCAACCGCTCATAGCGCTCCTTAATAAACCCATCCTCAATCATTCCCAAACTCATCTCAAATTCCTAAAAAAATTAACCAAAAATTTCCCCATTCCCCCCTATAATGGATGTTGTAACTGTTAGAAAAGGGGCTTCATTTGTCTTATCCGTCGCCCGTACTTCCATTTCTTCAGTAAATCTTTGCTGTTCTCTTTTGTTCATTTAATCCCTCCTAGGATTGTTAATAGGAGGGGTTAAGATAGAAAAATGAGGACATTTTGAGGGAAAAAGGTTAAGGTTTTAGACACTAAATAAGACCAGATTTGGTTATAGCAAGGGCTTTCGCCATAATACGCCCCGCCCCAAGGCGGTTAGTCCACTGTCACACACATTCTGTAGATGAGAAAACACGTTTAGAATCTTTATGTCTATTAATTATGGAACTATACTTGGATATGCAATGTACAGGAAAGACTATTAAAATGGCCTTAAGAAGAGAAACAACCATTAGGCTTGAGAATAATATAAAAAAATTCTACCTTTATAAATTAAAGAAGATACGTAATTTAATATGCTCATCTCATGAGAAATACCAAATTTATTTTTTTACCTTTTTATTTGGAATAGTTAATTTTCTTAGCTTGCAATCTAGCTTTGCTCAAAACAAAAAACAGGATAAGAATATGATCGTTGATAGGTTAAGTTATAGTGTTCAATATTCAGAAGAAAATGTATCTGACAGTGGAAGCTCTCATGAAATGATTTTTGACGGCAAAAGTGTTCATTATAGTAAATCATACTCAAGACCGACTAGTCAGATTCCACAAAGCCGTCCTTCAGTTGTTCTTTCTAAGGAACAAATAGAGAAAATCAGCAGTTACATATCAAAGAATCAGCTTACTAAGTCTCAAGCAGGAAGAACAGGTCCAATGAGTAGAGCTCCTGATAAGAGAGAATGGCATCATTTAAAATACAAATCTAATAATAAAAATATTGATATAACTTATGATTATCATGCTTTAAATACAGGTGATAATGAGGACAAAACACTTATGCTTATAAATTTAAAGGCATTTAGAGAGCTACTGCTAAGTTTTTCGAAAATGGATACTAAACCTCTAAATTAATCAGCAAGATTATCGTAAACAGTCGTTTGACCTTCCCTCAATTTAGTTTAAAAAATTGAAAAAACACAGAGTAGAGGAAATAACGCTCGAAAATAGCCTTTATTTTAGACGGATTATTTGGCAATGGACTAACCGCCTTGCAAGTGGGGCGACCAGAAACGCAGCCCTTAATTATAGCCTAACTCGGCCTTACTCATGGCCCTCATCAATTAATTAACCATTACAATAAACAATTAATCTATCATTTATTCTACTCCCTTCGATAAACAATCCAATGAGGGATTAAATGAATAATGAAGAACAAAAACGTTTTAGAGATGAGATGGAACTCAGAGCACTATCTCCAAGAACCATATCTAGCTATGAAAGATCACTAAAAAAGTTCTTTGACTTTTATGAAGGACGAGAGGGAAAGTCGCTGTGTATTTCTGAGATCAAAGCTTACCAACTTGATTTAGTTAAAAAGAAATTCTCCGCTCATAGTATCAATCGCCACCTCACAGCAGTCAGAGTTTTCTATAGGTGGGTTCATGATTGACATCACTACGATACGACAGATATGCCAAGAATTAGAGCGCCTAAGAAACGACCTGTCATTTATGAACCCGCCCCATTGCGCAAGAATAACTTTTTCGATGGATAAAATGATAATAAGATGCTTAATAAACCCATCCTCAATCATTCCCAAACTCATCTCAAATTCCTAAAAAAATTAACCAAAACTTTCCCCATTCCCCCCTATAATAGATTTTGTAACTTGTAGAAAAGGGGCGTCATTTGTCTTATCCGTTTGTTCTGTGATTTTTCAAGAAAAATGTGGGACTTATTATTAGATCTATAAATCTACAAATGTGCTGTTATAAGCCAGCTGTAATCTCAGTTGTCATGACCGGTGCAAACAGAAAATTATCCCCATTGGAATATTTGAGAATATAGTACATCGCATACTTTCTAGATCTTCGACAATACTCTTCAAAAGGCTCCGCAGGGCCTAAACGATCCAGAAACCAATTATCGTAGGTATATGAAACCTTTTCCGTAAATCATCAAGGTACCCCACATTTTCAATTATTAATTTTCCTGTAAATTAGATTCATAGCTTAACAACACATGGAGACGTATGGGCATCAGACTTAACTTATATTCAGACTAAAAATGGCTTTTGTTATTTGGTTGTCGTGATGGATCTCTATAATCGTGAGATAAAAGGCTGGGATATTAGTGACTCAATGGACGCTGATAATACTAAGAACTCTCTGTTAAATGCCGTGAAAGGTACTCCTGGCAGCTTAAAAGAGCTTACGTTTCACTCAGACCAAGGTGTTCAATATTGCTCTCAGGCCGTCAGAAAAAAGATTTCGTTACTAGGCATAACTCAGTCTATGTCTAGGAAAGGGAGCTGCTACGACAATACCTTTGTGGAAAGTTCTTTTCACACACTTAAAAATGAACTTGAAAAGACATGTTTTAATGATCTTGCCGAGGCAAAAATAATGATTTTTGAATATATAAACTGGTATAATCGAGATGGACTTCACTCATCACTTGGCTATTTGAGTCCAGTAGATCATGTTGAAAAGACTAACTGTCTTGTTGCTTAAAAGTGGGTACGTTTTTTTAAGGGAAGATCATTTTAATATCCTTAAAAAAAAAGCCTGTAGGACTTAATCCTAGGTAAATAACCAGAAGGTTAAAGTATGAAACTAGAAGAATTTATAAATAGATTAAACTCGATTGAAACCCCTGAGCGTTTCTCTGAGATAAAGATACGTATTTTCGAAAAACTAATTGCACAATTAGAAGTTGACGAAGCACAAAGTAATCAGGAGAGAAATATAGATCTTATCTTGTCTGAATTAGACAATATCGACGATAATAAATTCTTAGCAGACTTTATGTATTCTTGTTATTTTAAACTCGGCATCCTTGATCAATTTATGAAACATGATGACTGGGAAAGCATCCAAATCGATTCGAATGGAGAAATCATAATAAGAAGAGGTGACATGGCTCAAGTCTTAACCATAAATAAACAACTAATTCCCAGAGATACCCTCTCAAATATATCCGAACGAATTTCCTCAGAGCTAGAAGAAAGGTTTGATGAACGCCATTGTGTTTTAAAAAGAAAGTATCAAAATAAATATATTATTGAAATGGTCCACGAAGTTGTTGCAAATAAAACATGGATACGACTAACCACAGTCACCGCCTACCAAGGAGCATGGATAAAGACAATTTTGCCTGTTTAGATATCATAAATGTTATTAGCATTTTTTTTTATTTGTCCTTATCGACCTTCCTGAGCAATTTTTTTGCTAATACATTGTACTGCCTGTGGCCACGGTGATGAAGTATCAAAAAGTAAACTACTCGAAAATGCTCCTATTCCCCCAGAAAAGGAATATCTATTCGTTCAATTTACACAAATAAAATTATTACAAACCTTGCAGTAAGTTATTGTAATTTAGATAAACGAATCTTCATTGGTTGTTCTATTTTAACATAGAATCATGATAAAATAATTGAAGTGGACCGTGAATAAAAAGCACCTATTGCTCAATAGAGAGAGTCGACGAAAATCGGGGCCATCGAGAGAACGGATTCATCGTATCACCAAGATAGTAACGATTACTCGGATAAAACGAAGGCCAAAAGATCCGAGCGGAAACGCCACGCAGACGATATGAGCACGTCACGATAGTAGAGATGCCAAAGTGAGACCCCGTCATTTAATAAACCCATCCTCAATCATTCCCAAACTCATCTCAAATTCCTAAAAAAATTAACCAAAACTTTCCCCATTCCCCCCTATAATGGATGTTGTAACTGGTAGAAAAGGGGCTTCATTTGTCTTATCCGTGCTTGTAATTATTTTATAAATAATTTTGAAGATCTAGTTCGGTTTACTAAAGATCCGAAGCTTCCTATCGATAGTAACTCGCAAGAAGGAGAGTTGAGATCACCTGTTATTGGCAGGAAAACTTGGTATGGAACTCATTCTAAGCGAGGGGCAAAAACAACAGCAATAATGTTTTCAATAGTACAGAGTTGCAAATTAAACAAAATTAACCCCAGAGAATATTTAAGGGATCTAGTTAGGGACATTCTCCAGGCTCAACATCCATATTCTCCTTATCAATACACCCATTCATAATAAGCCGACAAAGTCTAGACGTGGATTAAAGACGATTTACTTATGAATCATATTTACCTCTTAGTGATAGTTTCTTTCTTCCATTTTCTGAAATTGCTAAATAGATTGAACTAATGCCATGAACTTTCATTTGCTCAACTGATTTAAGAAGTTCGGCGTGGTAGAATATAATTCTTTTTTTCGTTGTCTTCTGTTTCTCTTGCCTTAATTGGCGCGCGCAGAACTATTTTTGAATTAACGTGATCAAGAAATATGGCCTAGTTTAATATGCTGGTATCCGAGCCCCGCACACTTCAAAAGCCTGACGACCTTAAACTTATGTATCGTTCCTAAATAATGCTATAATAAGTATTCTTGAAAAAGGTTATATTTCTCTAAAGGAGAGTCTGTCTGTGGGACTAATAAACTTGGCTGAAGGCTGGAGTGGAGAGCGTGTAGTCTCAAACTTTGCTCAATCCATTTTTGATTTTCAACTTGAAAAAGCAAAGGAAGAACTTAAAATCAATCCAAGCCTAGTGCATGACCCAGATGCCTTAGAAGTAGCAGTCCACGTTGGAGATATCGCATTTGTTAAATTTCTATTAAAACATGGATTTCGAACTTCCTATAATGCCTATTATGGGGCCTTATCTAAAGACAAAGAATGGATAGATACATTAAAACCAAAGAATTTATCATTGAAAAGTAAAATTGAAAAAGACTGGGCCAACTGGCACTTAAACTTAGCTCTCTTGTATAGTGAAGGCGAAAGCGTCACTATTGGTTATTTTGAAAAATTAAAGTCTCTTGGGGCTAGTTTTGACGAAGTAACTCATATCAATCATTCATATGTAGGGCTTTTGCCGATTCATTTCTTATGCATGAATGGACATAGCAACCTTGATATTTTTAAATTAATTATAGAAAACTCTAGAGACGTGAATGCTTTAACTCCAAAAGGTAAAACTGCCCAGAGAATGATTTATGAAAATCCTAAGCTATCAAAAAAACAACGATCTAAGAGAATTGAGATACTTAATCTACATAATGCTATTCCAGTTCCAAAACTTAGTCTTTGGGAAAAGCTCACTTTTAAAAGCGGGTCTCCTGTGAGTTCGCGAGAATAGTGTTAAGCTATTGGTCTAATGACTTGTCAGAGAATCGGGCGTTTAAGCGAAAAAAAGGATTTTAAACATGTACTTTACTGAGGTTGAATTTGCTTTCGGAGATATTATTATCATATTCTTTAGTCTAATCTTGAGTTGGACTACCTATCCCATGATTAAGGAATTAGTAAGGACTATTTTTTTAAGACGTGATCAAAGGATTTCTTTCTTTAAAGAAAAGGATTCGAAAAATTTTCAATCTTACCTTTTAGTTTTTATGTTTCTGCCCTTAAGTCTCTTTATATTTTTTATAACTTTGTCATATCCAAGTAGTGTTATAATTGACGGTACAATTGGAAAGGCACATTTGTGGTCACTTGCCCCCTTCTTTTTTATTGCCGCAATTATCCTCACAATAATCTTTGCTCATACACTTTTATCAACTTATTACAGGTTAAAAAGTAAGAGATAAGGTTTACACAAAAAAAATGGAAAACAACGTAATGAGCCTATGAAACGAATGATAAAGCCTATAAAACCATTATGACAAACTAAGTGACGTTTTTAAAACTGAAGACGCTGAATAGTAACCAAAATAGTTATCACTCTTTGTCCTTTTTATTAATTATTCTTCTTAATGAAAAGTTATTTTTAAACTTTTCTACATTTTCTTTTTCAAAAAATGATTGTAGATCTCCCTCGGCTTCATTTCCTTTAAGTTCCTCAAGGAAGTCCTGTGAGAAAAGTGAGGTTGAGGCAAAGGATTCAGATACAATTTCACCTGAAATGATGCTGGCATGAATATTAAAGAAAAAATCACTAAATTCTTTTGAAAGGACTTCCTGTCCAAGAATTTCAAAACATTTAACAACTGGTACTTCTAAAGATAAAAGAAGATGAAGGAGTCTCCATGATTTTTCTTCAAGTACCCCCTCTAGACTGTCTTGATATAATTCCAATAAAGGCGAAAGAAAAAGGGCAAGCGACTGAGCTGTTTTGATACCATGATAGCGTACTGCGATTTCTGATAAAGTTTTGAAAACTTCTGGTATATTTTGCTCATCAGTTAATTGAGGATATAACTCCTCTAAAAGCTTAAGTGCAGTCTTATCTTCCACAATAATCCCCTTAATGTAATATTAGTCTGCTGAAAAAGTGAGGTGTCCCCATAAACTAGTCTAAGTTAATCTATCTTACTTAGCACGACCTCTTTTTCATGGCTAGGTAATACTACCAGCGGTGCTGGCGCTCAGAACTATGAGGCGTCACCTCGTTATACTCTCTTCTCCACTTCTCGACCAAAGCCTGCGCTTCCTTTAATGTGTACAAAATCTCTCCTTAATAAACCCATCCTCAATCATTCCCAAACTCATTTCCAATTCCTAAAAAAATTAACCAAAAATTTCCCCATTCCCCCCAATAGTAAAGGTTAGGGGATAGGGGGAGTTATTTATAAAAGGGCTTTTATTTTTCTTATCCGTTTAGATCCATCTTCACCTTACCCCCGGCGCTTCTCGGCTCTCATCAACAAGAAATTGATCGCATTATTTCACCGTTCACACATATTCTTTATCAAATTTTTGTGATATTTACTTCGTGCCAGACTAGTTTTCTTTCTACTTTTCAATAATTTATGTGGTTATTTTGGTTCTAATTGGAAGAAGTAAACTTCCTAGCAACTGGTGCTGACGGGACTTGACTTAAGTATCTCTACTATAGTGATGTACTTAACTTATCAGTTGTGGCGTTGGGCTAGAGTATTTCGGCCTTCTTTAAACTCGAGTGGCCGTTACCTTCTTAATGATACGATGATTCCATTCTCTCGATGACCCCGGCACTTCTCGGCTCTCTCCTTTTCGAACAATCCCAGCGTTCAAGAAAACAGAGTGATTTAATAAAAACCACTCTAGAGACAGGTGGTTTATGTAAACATAAGGTTCTCTATTTCTTCTGCCTGACTTTTAGGTATAAGTATAATAAATGGAAAAGTGATAAGCTTAAAAAAAGAGCGTCTAAATATATAC
>JAIPEG010000024.1 GCA_021737405.1 Bacteriovoracaceae bacterium | reverse complement strand
AAGAGAGTGCTCTCAAAGCAGTCGCTAACCGAAGCAGTCCTTTAAAAGTTATTCAAAGATCAAGTGAAAATATTTCGGACAATAAAATTACTCGAGGGGTAACTATTCTCAGCGAAGTAAGTATGGATAGTCTTTACTTTTTTGGTGGCGAAAAATTTTTAGAAGGACAATCAATTGTCATAGAGTTTCAGGTTCCTAAGCGATTCGTAGTGAACGCTGATGTCGTTTACTGTCGACCTTTTAACATTCGTAGCCGAATTATTTCAGAAAAGAAAGTTAGTTATCGTATTGTTGCACGCTTCTCCTTTCTTAAAGATGGAGAGCGAACTCTATTGCGCCAATTTATTAAATCAATTGAACCGGATGTTCAAGAAGTGGTCGTTGCAGCAGCTGCGCCCGAAGTAAAAGAAGACGGTGGAGATTTTGATGGACTTGAGGGCCTAGACTTTTAAGGAGCTTCCCCAGATTCAGCTGCAATAGCGAATTTTAAAGCGCCAGCAGCTTTAGCGATATCCATTATTTGAACGGCATTTCCAAGTTTGGATTGCCGGTCACCTTCAAGAATAACGAGCCCAGTTTTTTCAACGGCCATGGCCTCTTTTATCACTGGACCTAAATCCTCTAGAGTCGTCTGCTTTCCTTGAACAGACAAACGGCCTTCATTATCTAATGAAATAATAACAGCACTCCCCTCTTTACTTTCAGTGTTGCCAGCGACCTGTGGGAGTTCAACATCTAGGCCACTTTCAAGAGAGACAGAGGAAGTCACCATAAATAGAATCAGAAGAACTAACATGATATCAATCAAAGGAGTCATATTGATCTCTGCCATGATTTGATCTTCTTGGTCATCCATCTTTATGGCCACTAGATAATCTCCTTAAGATCTTCAAGCTTATTTTTGAATTCGACATTCATCGTACTCAAACGTGTTTGAAAATAATTGTAAAAAACCACAGCGATGACAGCAACGATGATGCCTGCAGCAGTTGCAATAAGTGCTTCTCCAAGCCCTGCGGCCACAACGGCAAATCCCGCTTTTCCAGAAGCTGCGATACTTTCAAATGATTTGATGATCCCAATTACGGTTCCAAAGAGTCCTATAAACGGCGCTGAACTACCAATCGTTCCAAGAAGCCATAAGTATTTTTTTAAACCTAATTGAGTTTCTTTTAATCGCCTTCCCATACGCCCTTCCCACTCATCGAGCGTTAATTCAGTCGCATCAAACACGACTAAGTAAGGAGCACTTATTATAGGATGCACATTGTGACAAAGCCCTCTCGCTTCATTCATCTTCTTTTCAGATATAAGTAGACGTGCCTTTTCAAGAAGAAGATTTGTTTGAATATTGAATTGATGGAGGAAGTAGATTCGTTCAAAAAATACTATCCAAATTATGAGTGAGCAAAGAAGAAGAGGAAGCATAATAAAGCCACCTTCTCTTAACATCTGGACGATCTGCATTATGACCTCATTTTTCATGGATAAATAACCAAAATTCTGCCCCTATCATCCCTATGCAACTGCATTTAATCAAGTTAAACTCGGTATGACTTAAAGCAAAAATAGGACTCACGACACTATGCTCATTCGTCTTGATATAAAAAAATCCTCCCTCTCCACCTGGATGATGGGATTTTTCACCATTATTCTTTTTCTAACTGGTTTTTACAGTGACTTTTTCCAAGCGCCAATCGACATTAACCCTGAAATAAGCCGTTATCGCTCCCTCTTTCAGCCTGGTCAGATTCTTGGCATTAGAGAACTTATTTTAAAAAATAATTTGGGCACCTTTCATTTTGAGAAATCGGCAACTGACCCTGATACTCCTTGGACCATGATCTCTCCAAGAAAACTCCCCGCAAACTCTTCCCTCGTTAAAACTATATTGAAAGATCTTAATAATGTTCAGATCAGAAGTGTCCATCAAAGTGACGCTATTAATATTGCAAACTATTCCCTCGATTCAACATCTTTAGAAATCACCCTTATTGGAAGTAATGAGAAGACATCAAGTTTAAAGTTTGGTCTGGTGAATCCTCTAGATAATTCAACGTATGTTAGTCTCAGTGATCAAGATGCCATTTATCATATTGATAATATCTCTACGACTCTTAATACCTTAGATCTTGCAAGCTTTGTGGACACGCGTATTTTCACCTTTGATCAATCCTCCATTGAAAGCATTAAAATTTTCCGTGGTCAAAAAGAGCGAAAAAACATTAGCTTACTTGCAGAGAAAAATAAAATGAGTTGGATTGGTCAGCAAAACCTTCTGTTAAAAACAGAGGCCGTTAAAGACTTCATGGGGGACCTCGCAGACCTTCGAAGCGCCTTAATCTTGGATAAAGTTAGTGAGGAACTTGCTCAGTCAATTGCAGAATACCTTGAAAAGCCAAACTATGAAATTGTCGTTACAGATAATCAAAATAATAGTTACACCTATCTCGTCTCAGGACTCATCAGGGCTCTGCCAGGTGTGAAATTAGAAAAGTGGCAATATTTTATTATCCAACCCTCAAATAGAACATTCCCCTACGTTTTAAATAAAAAGGTACTTGAATTATTTCAACGATCAGAAAAGAGGCTACGCTCCTTTCCGGTTAAGAAACTTTTTTATTAGGAACAACTCGAGAGTTTGACGGAAGGTCATGCTCTTTCACAATTTTCTTTGGATCAACAAATACCTTAATCAAACATTCCACAATTAAAGAGTTATACCAGGTCAGCTGGTCCCGGCGAGAGAGAAGAACCTTTAGGGCCTCAATGGGCTTTAGTTCTTCATCTTGAATAATATGAACAAAGTTATCTGCCAAACAGACAATATTACTCAGAGTCAAAATTTTATTTCCACGCTTATTAAAGGGAAACCCCGTACCATCAAAATGCTCATGATGCTGAAGGATGATTTGCTTTACAGAGTTATTAATCAAAGCGTTGCCATCGATTAACTCTAACCCATACTCCGGATGGCGTTTATACTCCAGTAATTGCTCATCATTCATCTCATCAACTTTCATTTGAGCAATACTTGGATCTAACTTCATTTTACCAATATCGTGAAACATACAAGCTAACGCCGTACATTCGATTGTTGTCTTTGATTGCCACTCAAATTGCTTAATCATTGACGTTGAAAATAGAGTGACTAAGTAGGCATGGGTAAAAGCATTTGGGTCAAAATCAGCATAATCCTTAAAGACTTGAAAGAGATCACCACTTTCTTTTATAAGCTCATAGACGCTTTCAGCGATCTCTTTTCCTTGATCAACAATTTGAGGTTTCATACCTTCTTGAAAAGTTTGCTCAAGAAACTTCTCTGTAACATTTTGAAGCATTTTTACTTTCTTGCCACCGCCGACGTTTTTATTGCCTATTACTTTTTTGGCAAAGAAACTATTAAACTTCACGTACTTAAAAAGATCTTTCTTATCAAAATATAAATACTCTACATTCTTTTCATTCTTGTATTTATCCAAACGCTCTTTTGAAAATGCATCTCCTGCATGAAGAATTTTTATATATCGATTACTTTTTAACTTTATGAAAATATCAAAGAGAACGGCCTGTGAGGTATAAAATTCATCAATTTTTACACTCGTAAACTTATCGTCCTCAAGATTGACTTCTTCTTCTGGCCCAAGCTCTTTTCTTCTTGGGACGGAGGACACCATGTCCCCTACACTTTGATGCCCTTCAAGAAGTCCTTTTAATTCATCAAACTCAAAAGGCTTTTGAATGGCTTCAGTGGCCCCCATTTTTTTTAGTTTCTCTGGAGTGAGCTGATCTTCTTCATCAGCATTTTCATCAAGCTCCGTAATCATAATGACATTTTGGGAGGGATGATTTGTTTTGATAAATTTTAAAACCTGAACCCCTGAGTGGCGCTCAACTAAAACATTCATAACAACAGCAAAGAATTTGTCGTTATAAAGGGCCATCTGAGCATCTTTTCCGTTACTCACTAACGTCGTTTGATAAAGGAGTTTTTCAAAGTACTCCTTAGCGGCAAATAGCCACTCTTCATCTTTATCGACAATTAGGATTTTTAACGCCAAATTAGCTCCTCAGGCCTAGGGAGACCTACCATAACTTATCGGTGGAATGAGGAGAAAGCTTAGGCTTTTATAAGCCGTAACATACTGAAATTAAACAAAAAAAGGCCTCCCTACAGGAAGCCCAAATTTAAACGAATATTAAGATCTAATTACTTAATTTCTTTGTGAACAGTATGACGACGAAGGAAAGGATTGTATTTCTTCTTTTCCATTCTATCAGGTGTGTTCTTCTTGTTTTTAGTTGTCGTATAACGAGAAGGTGTTTTTCCTAACTTTCTCGCTTCAGTACACTCTAAAGTAATAATGACTCTGGGTCCCTTGGCCATGAGGTGCCTCCACTTTTATTTCACATTAGCGGTGGTGAGATTACACCCTCCTTATTGCGATGACAAGGCTTTGTTGGTATGTAAGTAAAATGGAAGACGTTAAAAGAATCAATGCAGAAAACTGGACCTTCTCAGGATATAAATCCTTGGATTTACTGGCCTTCATTCACCTTGGGGCCGAGCCCTATGGCGATGAAACGAGACTCCTCTATCTCGTCACTGTGTTAAAAAACAGCGAAGAAGAGGTTTTCCAACTAGAATACCCCGCTCTACCCGATGCCATTGATAGTATTAATCAGCGTTACCAACACTGGGACTTTATCGACAGATCAGAGAGACAAGATGGTGGTGGCTGCGGCTCCTGTGCTGCTCACTAAAGTGATTCCACAATGCGTTGACAAGTGCCCGTATTTAAGGCAATATGGCGCGACTTACGAAGCTATAAACCTGTCCTTGTATTAAGCAAAGACAAAACAAAGGTCCTTTTATGAAAGCTGGAATTCATCCTGAGTACAATCAAGTAACTATCAACTGCGTTTGTGGTGCTACTTACGAAACTCGTTCAACTACAAATCTTGATAAAATTGATATCTGTGCTTCTTGCCACCCGTTTTACACTGGTAAGCAAAAAGTTCTTGATACTGAAGGTCGTATTGAGAAGTTCAGAAAGAAATTTGGTACTCGGTACGCAAAGCCTACGAAGAAAGACTAATTATCTTCAAAAAAAATGGCCACTTACAAGTGGCCTTTTTTTTTGCTAATTTTCTAAGCCTACCTTAACTCTCCAGCTACCATCACCAAGCTCTTTAACAAGTTGATAAGAAAAGTTCTGACCGACAGAGAGCTTTTTAAAACTTTTACTCATCTCTTTATTCATAGATTTCTTTGGGATTTCAAAAGTTTTAATTTGCAGCTCATCATCATGCAACAAACAAACCTCCCAAAGGTAGGCGTGCTTACTTTCATTTAAGTATCGAATAAAACGGGCGTCTACCTTACTTTTTAAAGAACCTGAAGAATCAGATTTCTTTTGATAAAGGTGACCGATGAAGGCCATTGCTTTTCGATCAAGTTTTGCCATCTGGCCGATTCTTTCAACCTCTGGCCCATGGGTTCCTCGCCACACCTGATGACACCAGTCCTCAAGACCTGCTTGCACTCTTTTATTAACTGGACACATTTGTACCATATCTGGACAAGGGTAATTACAATCGAAACCTTCTTTAACGAGCCAAGGCCTTAATTCCATCAGTGCATCAAAAACTGTTGGCACACCAGGCTCGAGAAAAAGGATAAATTTTGGAGAATAAAATGAAACAATCTCCTTTATTTGGGAGAGGCTCATTTCATTACATGAGTTTCCAAAAATAAGAAGTCGATCCCGAGTTGATTGCGAGACCTCTCTTTCTTTTTGCCAATGTAGTTTCTTATTAAACTCAGGGTAAAAGGCATTGATGACCTTTTCGGCTTGAAGAAGCATATTCTCTTCTTTATCAATCCCCCATAAATGACCACAGCTCTCCCCTCCGAAATAATTTAAGAAGGCATAAAGATATGTTCCTGGTCCTGTGCCAAAATCGATCACTTCACACTGACTAAGACCCTCTAAAGTATTTGGATCCAATTGATCCATGAGAAAATCAAACTTTCGAGCGTTAGTTGGCAAATAGAACGCGGTATAAGCACTCACTTCTTCTTCAGTCCAAACCTTTTCAGGAAGGCCTTCTCTTCTTATGGTGTAAAGGATTTTGATTTCTTCTAAGATATGAGCGATCGCTCGATCTTCTAGACCAGCTGCTAGGAAACTCTTCTTTAATTTTTGATAGGAGAATTCTTTCATAAAAAAAAGCCCCAATTAATGGGGCTTAAACTCTTTATTTTCTATCCTTCATAGGAACGTAATCTCTTAAGCGCTCTCCAGTATAGATTTGGCGAGGACGAGCAATTTTAGATGCCACATCTTCACGCATTTCTTTCCACTGAGCTAGCCAGCCTGGTAGACGCCCTAGAACAAACATAACGGTGAACATATTTGTTGGGATTCCAAGGGCCTTGTAAATAATCCCAGAGTAGAAATCCACATTGGGGTAAAGATTTCGCTGAACAAAGTAATCATCCTTACGCGCTTCTTCTTCTAGTCCTCGAGCAATATCAAGAAGAGGGTCTTGGACGTTCAGTTTTTCAAGAATGATGTCACATTGTTTTTTAATGATTGTCGCTCTTGGATCAAAGTTTTTATAAACACGGTGACCAAATCCCATCAGACGGAAGCTGTCATTCTTGTCTTTCGCCTTAGCGATAAACTTTTTGTAGTCTCCACCAGCTTTTTGAATTTCTTCTAGCATCTCTAAAACTCTTTGGTTTGCTCCTCCATGAAGTTGGCCCCAAAGAGCGTCAATGCCACCAGCAATGGCCGCAAACACATTGGCCTGAGAAGAGCCAATCACTCTTACCGTTGAAGCAGAACAGTTTTGTTCATGATCCGCGTGAAGCATGAAGAGAACATCAAGAGCATGGCCAACAGCATCGTCTACCTCTTTACCTTCTTCAAAGAACATCATGTTAAGAAAGTCTTTTGAAAAGCCAAGACTTGGATGAGAGCGGTGGGCTTCTTTACCAACAGTTCTTCTATAAAAATAGGCCGCAATAATTTTCACTTGGGCCATCAATTGTGCAATCACACGCTCTCTTTGAATGTTATCTAGAGGGGCATCAAGAAACTCTGGATAAAAGGCTGATAGTGATGAAGTTACAGCACTCATCACTCCCATTGGGTGAGCATCTAGTGGATACTGATCGATAATATTAGTAATTCCTTTTGGAAGAGTCGCAAAAGATGTGACCTTTTCTTCAAAGAAATCATATTCTTTTTTATTGGGAAGCTTTCCAAAGTTCAAAAGATAAGTCACTTCAAGAAAGTTTGATTGTTGAGCCACTTGCTCGATTGGGTATCCGCGGTAACGAAGAATACCTTTTTCACCATCCAAGAAGGTAATTGCTGAAGTACATGAGCCAGTGTTTACGAAACCATTATCTAAAGTAATGTAACCAGTTTCGGCGCGAAGGGCTTTTATGTCTAAGGCTTTTTCTCCCTCACTTCCAGTAATCACAGGAATTTCAATGATCTTCCCCTCGATTTCCAACTTCGCAATCTCTCCGGACATGCTTCCTCCACTTATTTTGAACGTTTAATGACTACAGGCAATATTTGAATAATATCGATAAAATATAAGTTAATTTCCCAATAAAAACAAAGGGAATAGCGTTATACAAGGGAAATTTGAGTAACTAAAATTTAAGACAAAGGCCTGCCCAAATTTATAGATCAATGGACTCTGACCAAGCGCCTGGGTCTTGGCGCCAATTCTTAAGCATATCCATTTGATCTGCATGAATTTTTCCTAACTTTAGTGCGACCTCACATAGGCAATCAAAGTTAGTAAGACTGTGAAGTGGTAAATTCCACTTTGAAAGAATGTCTTGCGACGCAACACTTTGATAAGTCACGATGGCCAAACACCCAACTGGGGTAAGGGATGCATTCTTCACCCCTTGAAGGGCCTCTTCCAAACTGGCACCTTGATTAACGAGGTCCTCTACAAGAAGAATTTTTTGACCGGCAACAGCATCTCCTTCAATTTGATTTTGTTTACCATGCCCTTTAGCTTTAGAGCGAATGTAAATCATTGGTTGACTCAATTGATCAGCGATAAAAGCGGCATGAGGAATCCCTGCTGTTGCAAGTCCAGCAAGCTGATCAAAATCAATATTTTTTTCCCTAATCGTTTCGACAAAGAAATCCCGTACTTGTTGCCTTGCAATAGGGTGAGAGAGAAGTTTTCGATTGTCGCAATAGATGGGTCCCTTTAATCCACTTGCATAATGAAAAGGCTGATCTGGTCTAACTTCGACAGCACCAATTTCCAATAACAATTGCGCCGTTTTTTCTTGAATAGGATTCATTGATTCCTCTTTATTTAGGGACAACCTATGATGGCAAAGGCCACACCAAATTGGCCAGTTGTTACTAAACGTTTATCAGTAAGACATGACTGTCCCCATCTGAAGTGTCATACTCTCTTCATCAGGAGGTGTCGTGAAGTTTCAAGAACCCCTTATCAAAGGGAAAATATTAAAGCGTTACAAGCGTTTCTTGGCAGATGTTGAACTTGAAAATGGCGACATTATTACTGCCCATACAGCAAATACTGGAAGCATGAAAACTTGCTGGGAGCCCGGTTGGTCTGTTCTAATGTCCTTTCATGATAATCCCAAACGTAAATTAAAATATTCTCTTGAGCTCACCAATAATGGTGACACCTGGATTGGGGTTAACACCGGCCTTCCCAATAAAATTGCGATAGAAGGAATTAAAGATGGTGTCGTCAAAGAACTTAAGGGTTACAAAACCATAAAGCCCGAGGCAACTATTGGAAAAAGCCGCATAGATATTCTCCTCTCAAATGACGGTGCCGATCCATGCTATGTCGAAGTCAAGAATGTCACACTCTTAGGTGAAGGAAACAGGGCTATTTTTCCAGACTCTGTTTCTACTCGTGGACAAAAACATTTAGAAGAATTGATGGGCCTAGTCGATCAAGGGATCAGGGCCGCCATGCTTTATGTGGTTAATAGAGAAGATGTTTCAGAGTTTGGCCCTGCCGATGACATAGATCCTCATTACGGAGAACTCTTAAGAGAGGCCCATGCTTTAGGTGTCGAAATTCTTGCCTACCAATGTATTGTGACACCTGAGCAAATTAAGCTCTCTAAAAAAATCCCTGTAAAACTTAACTGAGGCTGAGATGAATTTTTTTCGTGTGCGATTATCAGGAACTCAGGGGTTTCACTACCACTTGTTAATTGCTGCTTTTATTGGGCTTTTCTATTTTGGAATATTTGATAATGGCCGAGGACCAGCCTACCCTGAAATCATGAGAGGTCTTGGTTTAAGCAATAGACAAGGCTCTTTCTTATTCGCACTAACTTCTCTGACTAGCTTTTTCATGACTGCCCTTTCCTCACGCTGGTTAAAAGTTTTAGACCTATTGAAGGGAATGCGCTTTAGCTGGCTTATTTTGGCACTCGCCTCTTTTATGATGGGGCTAGCAGGCATACTCCAAAATGCTTTTCTTCTTTTTTTGGCCGCTATAACCCAAGGAATTGGAATGGGGATTACCGGCATGAATATGAACCTGATGATTGAAGCTGGCAGCCCTGTAAGCCATCGTCGCCGCGCCTATGGAGCGCTTCACGCCATTTATGGTGTGGCTTCATTTTTAGCCCCCCTTGTCTTCACTGGAATTAAAAAGATTGGTTTAAGCTGGGAATATTTCTTCTTCTTTTTAAGTACTGTAGGACCCATTATCTTTTTTCTCGTGCCTCACAAAGAAGAAATCTATGCCAAAATTCCAGACCAATCAAAAGCACTTCACCTACCTCTTCCCTTTTTAATATTACTTGGCTTAACCGTTGGGACCTATGTCGCTTCAGAGATTGTTATTTCAAGTCGCTTGGTTCTCTTTCTTGAAGATGGTTACCAACTCACTAATGCTCATGCCGGCTACTACTTAAGTGCCTTTTTTATTCTCTTAATGAGTGGAAGGCTGCTTCTTGGTCTCGTGAATCTTCCTTTTAAAGGAGCAACACTTTTAATTTCGTCATTATTAATAACAGGAATCTTTTGCTACTTAGGAATGCAGGGCCAACTCTTTTTCTTCTCACTTACTGGTCTTAGCATGTCCTTCTTCTTTCCATCCTTTATGGACTGGATGGCAGAAACTTTTCCCAATGATTTTCAAAAAGTAACCAAGTTTGTTCTCTCGGGAATTGGTTTGCACCTAGTAGTGATGCACTTGGGCTTTGGTCAGCTCGCCGATAAGATTGGCGTCATAAAGGCCATGGGTCTTGCTCTTTTTCTTACGGGAACGAGCTTGATCTTTCTCATTGGCTCACTCTTTTGGACACAAAAGGTAAAAGCCGCAAATCACTAAAGGCCGACCCCCAAGAAAAGCAGAGCAGCATAAATGATTGTCAATTTCTCTTATATTAGGCATAACAAAATATCAGATATTTATAACAACACTGGGGAACACAATGCGTAAGACTCTTGCGATGGGGCTTCTAATAAGTAGCTTATTTTTTTCATGTAGTGGAAAGAAAAATGATTCGAATAATTTCGTCTATTGTTCAGAAGGTTCTCCTACGGCCTTCAATCCCCAGATCACAACAGATGGCACTTCAAACAATGCTGCTGCTCATACGGTCTATGAAAAGCTTGTTGATTTTAAATATGGCTCTACTGAAATTGTTCCTGCTTTGGCCGAGAGTTTCACAATAAGTGAAGACAGATTAACTTATGCTTTTAAACTTAGAAAAGATGTCTCCTTTCATGAAAGAGAAGACTTTAAACCGACTCGTTCCTTTAATGCTGACGATGTACTTTTTTCAATTAATCGCATGCGCTTAAAAGAGCATCCTTATCATAAAGTTGGTGGTGGCTCTTACGAATACTTTAATGGCATGGAGATGGGCCAAATTATCAAAGATGTGACGAAGGTAGACGATCATAACGTCAGTATCACTCTTAACAAACCAGAAGCTCCTTTCTTAGCAAACCTTGCCATGAGTTTTATGAGTATCCTATCCAAAGAGTATGGCGATTATCTCATGAAAAAAAATGAACTTGATAAGATCGATCAATTCCCAGTGGGAACTGGCCCTTTCGTTTTTAAGAAATATGTAAAAGACAGTATTATTCGTTTTAAGAAAAATAAAAATTACTGGGGAGAAAAGGCAAAGGTTGAAGGCTTAATTTTCGCCATCACCCCTGACCCATCAGTGCGTTTTCAAAAATTAAAAGCGGGTGAATGTCATTTGATTATTGAACCAAGCCCAGCCGATTTAGAGGCCATTGAAAAAGAAGAGAGTTTAAAACTGCTTAGTGGCTCAGGCCTCAATGTGGGTTACTTAGCCATAAACACTCAAAAGAAACCTTTTGATAATCAGCTCGTTCGCCAGGCCATCAACATGGCCCTTGATAAAGAAGCGTATATAAAAGCCATTTACTTAGGCCAGGCCATTAGAGCAAAGAACCCACTCCCCCCCACCATTTGGTCTTACAACAATGAAATTGTGGATTATGAATTTAATACTGAAAAGGCCAAGGAGTTACTAAAAAAAGCCGGCTACCCACAAGGATTTGAGACTGAAATCTGGACCCTGCCAGTAACTCGCCCCTATAACCCCAACGGTAAGAAGATGGGTGAGATGATGCAGGCCGATTTAGCAAAGGTTGGCATTAAAGCGAAACTTATCTCTTATGATTGGCCAACTTATCTTAAGAAAGCGCGAGAGGGTGCTCACCAACTTATTCAACTAGGGTGGTCAGGAGATAATGGGGATCCCGATAACTTTCTCAATGTTCTCCTCGGATGTGCAGGTGTTGAAGCCGGATCAAATGTGGCACGCTGGTGTGACAAAGATTTTGAGGCCCTCGTAAGTGAGGCCAAACTCACAACAGATGTCGCGAAGAGAAGTCAGCTTTATTTAAAAGCTCAAAAGATCTTTCATGATTTAGCCCCTTGGGTTCCGATTGCCCACTCTAAAGTCTTTAGAGCAATGTCAAAGAGTGTTTCTGGTTATCAGATTGATCCTCTTGGTGGCGATATTTTTAAAAAGGTAGAACTTAAGTAAGTCATGCTGGCCTTTACTCTAAAAAGATTAGGAGACCTTATCCCCACTTTAGTGGGCGTGAGTCTTCTTTCCTTCTTTGTCATTCGCTTGGTGCCAGGGGACCCTGTCATGCTTCTTCTTGGAGAAAGAGGAGCTGACCCAAAGGTTTACCGAGAGATGAAAAAAGAGTTGGGCCTTGATCGCCCCGTTATCAATCAATATGGTAGCTTTGTCTTAAGTACCCTTAAAGGAGACCTTGGTCGCTCCATCATCTCTAAGAGAAAAGTTACTGAAGAATTTTTTGGAAGATTTCCTGCGACTTTAGAATTAGGCCTTTGTGCTCTCATTTTTGCCACACTCATTGGCATCCCCTTAGGGATTCTAGCCGCTCTTAAGCGCAACAGTTTCTTTGATTATTTTCTGATGGGAGGAAGCCTTATTGGCTACTCTATGCCCATTTTTTGGTGGGGACTCATTCTCATCATCATTTTTAGCGTGGGCCTTGGTCTCACCCCAGTGAGTGGACGCATTGATGTGGTCTATGAAATTAAAACACTCACTGGTTTTTACCTCATTGATACTCTATTAGATAGTGAGCTCATAAGTGATGAAGGCTTTGCTCCCTTTAGAAGTGCAATAAACCATCTTATTTTACCGGCCATTGCCATGGGAACCATACCTTTAGCAGTCCTTGCGCGGATGACAAGGTCAAGTATGCTTGAAGTCCTTGGTGAAGATTATATTCGTACTGCTCGAGCGAAGGGACTTCCTTATAAAAAAGTTATTCTTGTCCATGCTCTTAGAAATGCCCTCATTCCTATCATTACGGTACTAGGCTTAATGTTTGGCTCTATTATTACAGGGGCGATTTTAACAGAAACCATTTTTTCATGGCCTGGTATTGGAAAATGGTTAGTTGCAAGTATTAATGCGCGCGACTACCCCGTCATACAAGGGGGAGTTCTCTTTATTGCGACAATGGTAGTCGTTATAAATCTGAGTGTCGATTTTATCTATGCTCTCGTAAACCCAAAGATGCGCCAGTGAGACTAACTTAATGGAAAAAGTGGAAGCTCAAAAAACTGAAGAACAATTCGAAAATCCTATTAAGGAATTTTGGGATATGTTTTGCCAAAATAAGGGTGCTGTTATTGGCCTTGGGATTATTGTCTTCTTTGTTCTCGTTGCTCTACTCGCCCCCCTAATTGCCCCCTATTCCCCCTCTGAACTACAAGCGAATGCACTTCGTTTTCCCCCAGCATTTTTAAAGGGCGGTGACTCTCGATTCTTCTTTGGCACAGACGATGTTGGTAGGGATTTATTAAGCCGTCTTATTTACGGAGCCCGTATCTCAATGGGTGTTGGCTTCATGGTGGTCTTTCTCTCTGCGAGTGTTGGCACAGTGCTTGGACTTTTTGCTGGCTATCTTGGAGGAAAGGTCGACTGGTTTATTATGAGATTCGTCGATATCCTCATGGCCTTTCCAAGTATTCTCTTAGCAATCGTCGTTGTCTCCGTGATGGGCCCGGGACTCATGAATGCAGTTATTGCTGTGGCGGTTGTGGCCTGTCCTACCTTCATTAGAATCGTGCGTGCCTCGGCAATGGCCGAGAGAAAAAAGCAGTATGTGATGGCGTCCAAAACATTTGGGGCCTCTCCAATGAGGATAATGTTTAGTGAAATACTTCCCAATTGTATGGCCCCTCTTATTGTTCAAATTTCGTTAGGTTTTAGCGATGGTATTTTAAATGCTGCTGCTCTTGGTTTCTTAGGACTTGGCGCCCAAGCACCAACCCCAGAGTGGGGAATTATGCTCGCTGATGCACGCGCATTCATATCAAGTGATCCGTGGCTGGTGACACTTCCAGGTCTTTGTATTTTGCTAGTTGTACTAGGCTTTAATCTTTTTGGAGATGGACTAAGAGATACGTTGGACCCGAGGTTAAAGAAATAAATGCTACTTTCTGTAAAAAACCTCAATATTAATTTTACGACAAAACAAGGATCACTTGAGGCCGTGAGAGGCATCACTTTTCATTTAAAAAGAGGTGAAACCCTGGGCGTAGTTGGAGAAAGTGGGTGTGGTAAATCGATTACCAACCTGGCCCTGATGGGACTTCTTGCCGACAACGGCCTGGTGTTAGCAGAAGAGATTCTCTTTGAAGAGCAGAACCTCTTAAAAATGACGGAAAAGAGTTGGCAAAGAATTCGCGGAAAAGAAATGGCAATGATTTTTCAAGATCCGATGAGTGCCCTGAATCCGAGCTTCACTGTTGGCCATCAAATAGAAGAGACCTTAAAAATTCATGAACCAGATCTCACCAAAGAAGAGCGCGAGAAAAGATGCTTACAACTTTTAAAAGAAGTGGGAATCCCTGCTCCGAAAGAGCGTATTAAATCTTATGCTCACGAACTCTCCGGAGGAATGAGCCAAAGGGTCATGATCGCAATGGCAATTGCCTGTCGTCCCAAATTACTAATCGCTGATGAGCCCACAACTGCCCTTGATGTTACCATTCAAGATCAGATCCTTCGTCTTTTGAAGAATCTTCAAACTCAATACAATATGGCGATGATTTTCGTCACTCATGATCTAGGAGTGGTTGCCAAAGTCTCAGATAAAATTCAAGTCATGTATGCCGGAGAAATTGTAGAGAGTGGACCAACGAAGACTCTTTTAAATAGTCCTGTTCATCCTTATACTCGAGGACTTCTAAGATCTCTTCCAAGTAATAAAACGAGTGGGTTTCGCCAACCTCTCGCATCAATCGCAGGGATAGTACCAAGCCTAAACAATAGACCTAAGGGATGCCAATTTGCGCCTCGCTGTGAGTACCGCCAAGATAATTGCCAAATAAATCCTGAGCTCACGATGAAAGATGAATCAAGGTTATTTCGCTGTCATTTTCCAAAGGAAGGTTCTCTATGAGTCAACTTGAGGTCAATGATTTAAAAATGCATTACCAAATAAAATCGATCATCGGTGGAAAAGGGGTGGTTAAAGCATTAGATGGCGTCTCCTTTAAAGTTTCCACTCAAAAGACATTAGGAATTGTTGGAGAAAGTGGTTGTGGAAAGTCAACTCTTGCAAAAACCTTAATGGGATTAGAGAGTCCGACTTCTGGCAGTGTCTCTTTCGATGGAGTGCCCTCTCAAAATTTAAATTCAAAAGAATTGTTTCAGACAATACAAATGATTTTTCAAGATCCATATAACTCTCTCAATCCAAGAAAAAAAGCCTGGCGCCTGATAGCAGAACCTCTTTTAATAAATTCTCACCTTTCAAAAAAAGAATGTTTTAATAAGGCCTGTGAATTAATGGAAAAAGTTGGTTTAAGGCCCGAGATGGCCAACCGCTATCCCCATATGTTTTCAGGCGGCCAAAGGCAGCGCCTTGGTATTGCCAGGGCCTTAGTTTTAAACCCTAAAATCCTTATTTGTGATGAACCAGTCTCGGCCCTCGATGTCAGTATTCAGGCACAAGTTCTAAACCTTTTGGTTGAACTTCAAGACACGTTAAAGCTCACCTATCTTTTCATTAGCCATGATCTTCATGTTGTCGAACATATTGCTGATGATATTTTAGTTATGTATCTTGGAAAAATTGTCGAATATGGCCCGAGAGAACAAATTTTCAAGAACCCCCAACACCCCTATACAAAGGCACTCTTAAAATCGTCTCCAAATATTTTTGAGGATAATGACAAACATGAGCCACTCATTGGCGAGCCGCCCTCGCCGCTAAACCCACCAAAAGGTTGCAACTTTCATGAAAGATGCCCGATAGCATCAGAAAAATGTCAGGGAGAAGTCCCGACCTTGAGATTCCACGAGAATCGTGAAGTTGCCTGCTTTAATCTTTAAGCCGCTTCAATATAGCGATGAATAGTACTCTCTGTCTCTTCAAAAAGACTCAATAAATTCGTTAAACATTTTTCATGCGCTTTTATTGAGAGCATTCTCATCGCAGTAAAAGGAATAAAGAGAAAATTATCTTTATCTCCCTGACCTTCTAGACCCTTATTAATAATAAGTTGAAAGTCTTCACCTTTAACAGTGAAGTTCTCAAGACTAGAGAGCCACTCTCTTGATTTGAGACAGGTCTCAATTCCTCTCTCCTCCTCAAGTTGCATTTCTTTTTTCAGAAAAATAATTTCGTCAACATTTCCCCACTGCTTTGCCTTACTGCAAGAACTCAAATGAAGAACGACTCCATGAGCTGAGACTTGATGGATTTTGCCTTGGATATTATCAAAAGGAGATCCACCAGCACGAATTTCAACAGGAATATCTAAACTTAGTCGAAAGCTTCTTTGAGGCACCCAAGACTCAAGCATCTTTAGGTATATAAATTTAGCATAGATATTTTTATCAAACCAACGCATCGACTTCAATGAAGAAAAGGGACCAGCTTCATGGTTTGTTGAAACAAGAATTTCTTCAAGGTTAAACCATTGAATCTTTAATCGTGGATCAAGATAACTTTGATATAAATTATGAAGGTCACTTTTAATTTGCCCTCTGCGACTCATTAACCACAAGGGGATTTCTTTTAAACTATCAAGTTCGGCCTTTAGAGTTTCAATTCTTTGTGAAAAGCTCTTCTCTCCACCATCCTTAAGAGATTTCACATACCCACTTGCGAGCTGATCATTCGCCCAGTGAAAGCTTAGGACTTGATTGCTTCCAAAGTATAAAGGCTCACTCAGAGAGTGCTCGGTTAAGTATTTTTGAAAATGCTTTTTTGTTTCCTTTTTCAACATAGAAACTCCTTGGGTCCTCTAAGATTAGCGAATAGAGGGATTTTTTGAAGAAATTCAAACACTTTCTCCAAAACCAAAATACTTTCAATAACTTAAGCCACACTTTAGCAATAAATACTGTTTACGGTGGTTTTTAAATTTTTGCCACTTTTACATGGCAAAGGCTGAAATCCTTAAGGAAACATAAGATTTTTCATAAAGACTCTTAAGGACTCTCCTGTCTCTTCGACTTTTTTTCCTTGATGATAAAAAAGAAAAGGGGCAAATGGGTCTTCTTCATCATCGGCTTGTGCTGCTATTTGATCGGGTGAAATATTGTGCTGGCCCGCTGTAAGAGAGATCTCAAAATCAACGTCAAGATAGCTTCTATAAATAAGCTCAGAACAAACAATCGTTTTTTCTGTATTTACATCAAAAGCAAAGTCATAATCTTTTCCGACTTGTTCAAATGCCTTTAATATATATTCCCTTTTGAGTTCATTATTTAAACAATCAATACTTTTCTTATGACTCTTTAAAGGAGTCTCCCCCTCTTCACAGTCTCGCATACGAAGTGCGGCCAAATCATCAATTTCGAGAAAATGGCGAAACGTATTAAACTGAACACCAGGTCTCAAGGCCTCAATTATCCTATGGCCCCTTTGGATTGATTTTTGAAAAGACATACCTTTGTAAGAGTATTTTTCTTGGGCCTTCCTGAAAACATCTGGAAGTTTGTCCCAAACACCAATTTCTCTTAATTGCTCTTCTGTACCAATCCAAATAGCGGCATGACCAAAATGACCGGGAATAAAGCGATCGGTTAGCCTAAAGGGAGTTTTCTCCATCAAAATATCTAAAGGCCTAAAGAGTTTTGCAACTTCATTTTCTTCCTCTTTAGTCCAACTATGTAGATAACCCTGCCTAGACTGAAACATACCAACGACATTACCAAAGACTCTCGAGCCTTCGAAAAGGACGCTAATACCAATTTTCTTATAAGTGTCCCACCTTCTTTTTGCCATAAAGGCCATGTTCTTGGCCATGTCTCTAAAAAAAGAGAAGTCTTTCCTTCTACGATTTAATTCCTTATAAACCACACTACTATCAAGCAACTTCTCAAATACCTCATCATAAATATTGCTCGTTGTTTCTAGTTTTAAACCCTCCTCATATAAAGAGAGGGCCTTTACAAGGTGATCCCTTTTAAACATCTCTTCAATTGATTTAAACCAGAGATCTTCTAGTGTTTCAACCGTTGCATCATCTTCGACGTCTCTAATGAGTACAGAGCGAAAGGCATCTGTTTCAATAAAAGGAGAAAGACCTAATACATAAGTTTCCAGGAGAATTATCTTTGCTAAAAATTGATTCTTAAAATGACCCCAATAAACCGAGCCAATTTCATCATTAGGGTTTACTTCATATCTATTAACCCTTACTTGATGAAAGCGAATAGAATCGCGCTGTCTTCGCGTTCGAGCCTTTAGAAGAGGAGTTGCCCTTATCGCTTCGTCAATTTTGGTTTTTGAATTAGTAAACTCAAAAACGTTTTTAAAGCTTAGAAAGTTTGGCTCATTGGTGATGATTTCTTCGAGTCGTGGTAGATGGACTTTATGAAATTCTTTAACTTTCTCTTTTAAGATGACCAGATGCCTTGGATCAATGGCCCCTTTATTTTTACGAGAAAACTGGGCCATCTCTTGATATAAATTGGCCAATTCTTTTTGCCAGCTTGCTAGTTTTTCTGAGTAACTCAATAAGGCTAAAGATTGAATTTCTACCGTGCGCTTATTTAAATGATCCATGCCTTGGGCCATTGAGGACTGGCCTGATAAAAGCATTAAGAATGTTAAGGCCAAAAGAGACCTAGAAAATAAAAATTGCATCATGATGCTTTTAAATCTGCAAGAATAAGACCAAGACTTGCCCCCATAAACCGATTAATTTCAAACAGTTAGTTAACCAGACTGAGGCGTACCTGTTAGTTTTTTTTACAGTCGCCCTATAGAAGACAAATTCAGTCTATTTGCCTTACAAAAATTTCCCCTAAGTCCTCGTAAGCAAAGTCTTTTAAAACACGATAAAATAACCTCATGATACTCTCCGAAGGCCATAGTTCTCTTAAACAAAACCAGCTGACTCTTCAGGTTGTCCCTATCAGCATTCGAGAACTACTTTTTATATCAACTGCGCCCTGTGATATTTTTGGAATTAAAAACCAACTCTTTCATCGAACACTTCGAAAAGGTGTTTTTACCAATAAGCCTCTCCTTAGAGACCTTATCTCAAAAGGCCAGGTTCACCTTTTCGTAAAAAGAGAGGATCGTCATCTCATTATTGATACCGCTCAGAAGAACCTTTTAAATGTAACGAGATCTTTGTCAGTTGGAAATGCTGTTGAAAAAGGTCGATCTGCAATGAATCTCCTTACGATTAATATGGGCTATTTATACGAAGACCCCACAAATGATAAGCATCTAAAACTTCAGCATCAATGTGCTAAAAACTTAGCCTACTTTCTTATCAATCGTATAAACATTCTTGAGCCTTTACAAAAAGATTTTATCAAACAAAAGCATCACTTTATTTACGCTCAACCTCTTATTGCTTCTATCTTTCTTCTTGGACTGATGAAATATTCTCAACTCTACAGTGACCAAGAAATTGAAAATCTATTCATCACCTCATATTTTAAAGACATTGGTATGTCATCAATTCCAGCTGAAAAATATGACCAGGATAACCTAAGTGAAAATGAGAAAGAATTGCTAAGTCGCCATGCTCAGCATTCGGTACAAATCCTTAGGGGCAGATTGCCCCTATCTCCAAATCACATCAACATTATCCAACATCATCATTCATTTAGTTTGTTAAAAAATGAATTTCAATTAAACCTAAAGTCTAAGGAGCAAAGTGGAGAGCTCATTGCGGGCTTTGAAACAATGCTAATAACTGTAATGGATGTCATCTCGGCCATGATTACAGGAAGACCTTTCAGGCGCCCTACAAAGCTATTTGAGTCTCTTGATCTAATAAAAATTCTTATTGCCGACCAGTATCCTCAAGAGTTTCGCCTTATTGTCAGCTACTTTAAGAGCTTCTTTTTCGACAAAAACTAACCCCTTTTGCCCCGATACCGGAGTGTCGCTCCCCGTTATTTTTTTCTTTTCAAAGTGTTACAGACTTGTAACAATTTTCTTGAGGTTAGAGTCAGGGAGTGGACGACCTCAAATTTTTCGTGCTTTTTTTAGCCACAGATATTCTAAGGAGGGAAGTCATGGCACAACAAAACATAAGCCCAGTAACAGGGATTCTTGCAGAAGACCAAGTATTTATCGACTTTGGTGACCATGAAGGAAAAAGTATTTTGGAAGTTGCAGATACTCTTCCCGAATTTTATGACTTTCTTATTGAAAAGAAAAATGACGGGACTTCAACCATTAGAAGAAGCCACGATAAAATTTTTCGACTTTATGTATCTCAGACATTGAACTAATAAAAAAGCCCGCTTTAAGCGGGCTTTTTTTTATCTAATTAAGACTCTTTTCATCCACCGTATTCTCTTTCTCAAACTGTGATAGATCGCATTTTTCAGATTAAAACGATGGACCTTTTTAACAGGCCCTATCCAATGTCCAAAATTACCAGGATTTACAATGTCATCTTTAAGCAGAGGATCCGTTATGATTTTATAAAACTCTTTAAATTCAGGATGGTCCTCATCATAGATACAGCGTTTCTTATATTCTTCTAAAGAAAAAGTTCCCCAATTCGCGACCTTTTGAAAGAAGACTTGATCCACTCCATACTTTTTCCCCATTTCCACGAAGGCCGGTATTTCTCTAAAATTATGATCCTGAACTACAAAGTCTAAACGGAGAAATGGCAACTCTCCTCTTAAGCGCAGACCAGAGATAAACTCTAGATTCTTATGAAGACTGTCCCAATTTCCACCTTTACGAGTAATAGCATAGGTCTCACTTGTGGCCGCATCAATTGAGATACAGGCCATTACAATATTAGAATGAATCTTGTGCATCTTTTCCCAAGCCTGTCGGTTAAACATCAAGCCATTAGTCATCAACTGAATTCTTAATCCCTGATTTTTAGATCCATCAAGTTCGAAGAGTAATTTTCTAAAATGCTGACTAACAAATGGGTCCCCTGAAGAGCAGACGATGAGCTTCGTTTTACTCAAGTCTTGCGCTAAGATTTGCTCAGTGACTCTGTTCATTAAGAGATCGTCTGCTTCGCTATTAGTTGTAATAAAATCTTTACGACAACTTGGACAGGCTAAATTACAAACTGGATCATAACTTAGGTTAATTTCATCGGGCTGAGATTCAACTTTTAAAATCCCCTGCTCTATCGCCTTTAAGATATCTTCATCGCCTCGTAATTTATCCAAGGCTCCGACATCGAGAAGATTATCACTTTGAATCTCCGGACAAAGATCATAACGACAAAACTTAAAGGTGCCATCCACCATGCTTTGACGAATCTCTTGATAACTCTCGGAGTTCCAAATTTCGTTAAAATCTGCTTCGGCCAGATCCCCTGTCTCCTTAGGAAGGATTGTCGGGCAACAGCTATAACAAGGAATGCGGCCAGCACGAGGAGAGCTTACCTCAAAATACTTAAAGGGTTTTGAACAAATTTTGTATTTGAAAGGAGGCTTCTTCATTGCCTCTATAATACCTCATATTAAAGAAAGCCCAAAATCCTACTCCCCATCGGCCATACCTTGACCACGTGGATCAGAAACACCTATCAATTCACCATTTTCAAACGCTATCGCTTGGATACGACAACCTAGATTTTTATGGTTAATTTTATAACCCATGGCCCTAAGTTTATCTTCGGTTTCTTTCTTTAATCCAAATTCCCCTACCCTTAACTCATCCGGGTACCACTGCTGATGATAGCGAACTGCTGCGACAGCGTTTAATAAAGGTTCTTTGTGTTCAAGGTAATTCAATATTGTTTGTGCCACACAAGTTAAAATTCTAGTGCCAGAAGGAGTTCCCACGGCCATGACGGGAAGATTATTTTTTAAAACGATCGTCGGAGACATAGAACTAAGTGGCCTCTTTTCTGCTTCTACTAAATTATTTCTTCCACCAACTGCGCCAAATAGATTTGTCGCGCCGACCTTGGTAGCAAAATCATCCATTTCGTTATTAAGGACAATCCCAGTGCCAGGAATGACGAGGGCAGAACCAAAGTAGCCATTGATCGTTTGAGTTGAGGTGACCACATGTCCTTCAGCATCCATGATTGTAAAATGGGTTGTTTCCGGAGACTCATAGCCTTCAAAGTTACCATGGGCCACTTCTTCTTTTGTAAGTGGTCTATCCGCTGGAATTTTTGCTCTTACTTTAGCGGCGTATTCTTTTGATGTGAGATCTTTTATCGGAACTTTTACAAAGTCAGAGTCACCTAAGTATCTAGCCCGATCAGCAAAAGCCTGCTGCATGGCCGAAGCTGTATAGTGAACTGTCCGCGGGTCTTGAATTCCATAGTGACCAAGATTTAAGGGTTCAACCGTATTTAGAATTTGGATAACGTGAATCCCTCCAGAGCTTGGAGGACTCATGGAATAAACGTCATGACCCTTATAAGTTCCCTTCATGGGTTTTCTCTTTACAACATTGTAGCGTCTCAAATCATTCATACGAATGAGACCACCTCTTCTGCGCTCTTCTGCGACGATAGCTTTTGCAACCCAGCCTTTATAGAAACCATCTCTTCCGTTTTTTTGAATTTCTCTAAGTGTTTTGGCGAGATCCTTTTGAACAAGTAGATCACCTTCTTTTAAAATTTTTCCCTTTTTAAAAAAGATTTTTTCTGAAGCAGGAAAACTCTTTAATGTATCCGCTCTGTAATCTAAGGCCTTGGCCAATTCTGAATAAACGGGAAATCCTTTTTCCGCTAACTCAATAGCGGGACCTATAACAGTAGCGAGGGGTAATTTTCCATACAATTTATGGGACTCAATAATTCCTGCAACAAGTCCAGGAACGCCTCCTGCAAAAATTCCATCGAGAGACTTTCTTGAAACTTCATTTCCAGCTTTATCTAAGAACATATTTTTATTGGCAAGCAGAGGCGCCTTTTCCCTAAAGTCATAGGCCGTCGGCTCCGCCATGCCTGGTTGCCAATACAGGAGAAAACCACCACCACCAATACCAGTTGACTGAGGCCTTTCAACTGAGATGACAAAAGAGACCGCGGCTGCAGCATCCATGGCATTACCACCAAGCTCCATCATCTTCTTGCCTGCACTCGTTGAATAGCGTCCTTGAGTAGCAATCATATATTTCTTGCCGCTCTTAAAATGCTCCTTAGCAGTCTCTCCTGGCGCCATGGGCACCGTACGATACGGTCCCTGAAAAGAAGAACATGCCGAGAGAAGAAAAAGTACGATAAAGAGTGAAGAATTTTTCACTGATAACTCCAAGTTTTTACTCATATTTTTAAAATCATAGATTAACGGACTTTAAAAAAGGACGCTACCTTGGAAATCCGCGTGGCACAACGCGCCATCCTTACGGATAAACCATCTCTTTAAGTTAAATTATCAACAAGATTGTAACAATTGCCCCAGTCCTAAAGTAAGTGAAGTGGCATTTGGGCCTATTTTAGTGATATAGAAAAGGTATCGGTTATTTACTTGAGGAGAGATTGCATGAATGCCAATATTCTCATCGTTGAAGATGAAAAAGACATTTCTGATATTTTGAGCCTTCAACTTAAAAACAAAGGTCATAACGTCACAGTAATAGCTGACGGCGCCGAAGCCCTGGAGCAAATTCAAAACAATGACCATCAAATAGATCTTTATATTTTAGACCGAATGCTTCCCGGCACTTCAGGACTTGAAATCTGTAAGTTCTTACGCATGTTTAAGAAAACAAAGAGTCGTCCTATTTTAATGGTAACGGCAATGACGAGACCACAAGATATCATTGATGGTCTTGATGCAGGTGCAGACGATTATATAACCAAGCCTTTTGACACGACTATTCTTATGGCCCGCGTGCGTGCTTTATTAAGAAGAGCAGAAACTCTCCAATCTGCAGAAGAAGGTAAGGAGAACTCTCTTTTTACAGTCAATAAATTAACAGTCGACACCAATCAGTGTAAGGCCTGGATTGAAGAGCGTGAACTTGACCTCACTTTAAGTGAGTACAAACTACTCGTCTGCTTTCTTAAGCAACCTGGAAAGGTTCTTACTAGAAATCAATTGGTTGAATATATTCAAGATGGACCTGTTCATGTAACGGATAGAACCATTGACACGCATATCTTTGGCCTAAGAAAAAAGCTTCAAGATTATGCCAAACTTGTAGAAACAATAAGAGGTATTGGTTATCGCGTGGCCTCAGAGTCTTAATCGATTTATAAAAAGAGAACAAAACTCTGAAGAGCTTGGTGCAAGCTTCAATAGGCTCATGGACTCTCTGCCTTGGCGCTTTTTTCGAAAGCTTGCCCTTATGCAAATCCTTGTATCTTCCTTGGTCATCATCTCAACGGCTTGGATGGCCAGGTACTATCTAAAAACTTATATTACAACTCAAGCTGAAGAGCAGCTTGAAGAGTCTCTCACTCTCATTAAAAACTCCATTCAAACTCAAAATATCTCTCCCCTTAAGTGGTGCCAAAGTTTAAAGCTCAATTGGACCACTCGCTATACTCTAATAAATACCCAAGGCCTAGTTCTTTGCGATAATTACCTAAAGCCAGAACTAATGGAAGATCAACTGATTTACCCTGAAATTCAAGATGCCTTACGCTTCGGCTTTTCAAGTCAAATCCGTTTTGACCAAGTAGCAGGCACTAATATGATCTATGGGGCTGTCAGTATTGATACTCTTATCAGCGGAATTAAAGAGCGCTACATTATTAGACAAACTGTTCCCCTTCACAAGCTTGACCGCGCGATGAAGGAGCTTGATCGCTCTATTATTGTTTTTCTCTTTCCGCTCTTAATTCTTACCTCACTGGTGAGTTTATGGGGATCCCTCCAAGTCTCCTCTCCCTTGCGCTCAATTCTTAAAAAGGTCGATCGCATGAAGCGCGTTACAAAGGATCAAGTTCCGGCGATTAGCCTTTCCTCCCATGATGAATGGGGAATCGTCGAGAAAACTCTAGATCAGGCCCAGCAAGGTTTAGAGCGCTACATTGAGCAGCTCTATAATGAAAACGAAAAGATGGGAACCGTTATGGAATCCATCACGGACTCTATACTTGCCATTGGTCTTGATGAAGATATCCTCTTTGCCAATCATCATTTCAAGAAGAACTTTCTTTCAAAGACGATTAAAGACAAGGACATCCTTAATTTTAAGATTTGGGAAATCACTAGAGACTTAGAGCTTCAGTCCCTTTTTAATGACTGCCTTCTCACTGGAGAGCCAGTCAAAAGAAGGAATGTTGAGCTTCCAATAAAGGGTGGAAAAAGAAACTCCTTCTTTGACGTAAAGGTAAACCCTCTCTTTGATCAAAAAGGCGATATCTTTGGGGCAGTAGGCGTCTTTCATGATGTGACTGAGAGAAAACTTGCTGATCAAATGAGAGAAGATTTTGTGGCCAACGTAAGCCATGAGATTAGAACACCTTTGACAGCAATAAAGGGCTTCACTCAGGTTATCAAAGATACCCGTCCAGAAGATCACGTTAACGTGATGCCTTTTCTCGATAAACTTGAAGCTAATGCTGATAGGCTCACTACTCTCTTCAATGACATTTTGCACCTCTCTGTCATTGAATCTAAACAGAAGATAACGAAAGAGTCCATTCATCCTCAAGACCTAACTGAAAATGTTCTCATGAACGTAAAGCAGAGTTATCGTCAAAAAAACATTAAAGTCCATGCCGAATATGAGATTGAAAAAATTTGGGTTAACCCTCCTTTTATGGATCAAGTTCTCACAAATCTAGTAGAAAATGCCTTTAAATATACTCCTGAAGACGGCGAAATTTTTATCACGTGGAAACTTTCAGAAAATAAGAAATGGGATATCTTGAAAGTAAGAGATACTGGTCACGGTATTGCTAAGGTACACCATGAAAGATTATTTGAGAGATTCTATCGGGTTGATTCAGGCCGCTCTCGAGAAGCTGGTGGAACGGGCCTTGGGCTCGCCATCGTTAAGCATATTGTTAGTGTTCACAATGGAAAGATATCCGTAGAATCTAAGGAAGGCCAGGGCACGACATTCATTGTAAAAATCCCTGCTCACTACTAAAATCCTATTTTTAAAATCTCTTTACTCAACCAGTCAGAGGCTAACTTCTGACCAAAGTCAGTTAAATGAACAAAGTCCCACCACATCATACCCAAGTCTTGATTTTGTAGATTCGACATAGCGGAATGAAAAGGAAGAATTGGCACATTATAATTGTGGCCAACCTCATTCATAATTTCATGCTTTACTCTTAAGTAATTCACATTATCATGATCAATTGAATTCGCCTCCTTAACGAGGATACTTTTTGTATTCAGGCCTTTATTATAATCTAAAATTAAAGATAATTTTTTTCCAAAGTTATCTGGTACGTCGTTATTTGATAAATTAATCACCATCAAATTGGCGCTAAAAAGTTTAAAAGCATCCTTATATCTTTTAAATAATTCATCTGCATTAGAACCAGAAATGGCCAAATTCAAAGAGACTAAGCACTTTTCACGTTGATGATTAGAAATACTTTCATGAACTTGTGCAAAAATTGTTTTACCGATGTCGCTAGCTCCTGCTCCTACTGTTTGCGATGTACCCAAAAAGATGATCCGATTACAATTTCTAAAATCAGAGAACTTGTTAGTTACTTCATCTATTTGACCATAGCTTAAACAGCGTACAGGATTAGACGTACATAAAAGTGGTCCTTTCCATATCCTATTTGTTGTGTAGTTATTTAACTCTAACAACTTTTTTTCTTTTTCAATTACCCTTAATGCCAATGCCCATTTTCTAAAAAAATCAAATCGATAGTATTCACCTTTATTCAACACAGCACTTTCTCTTGTGAAAATTTCTTTAGATAAATTAAAATGTTGAAAGGAAGACAAATAATAAAAATCAAATAGAAAAAGCAAAAAAGAGGCCATTATAAATTGGTACGTAAAAAAAAGCCTAGTTTTAATGCGGAAATTAGATTTTGTTTTAATCATCAATCTTGATAAAAAAGTGAGAATTTCGATTAGCAAAAACATTAATATCCCATGGATGAAAACAACCTGAGGCCTTGCTTTAGTCTTAAAACGAAATGATTCTTTAAAAGTCATTCCATTTTTTTCTTCCACAAATATATTGTCGACAATTGCACCTGTAATGCCCGCATGGAAGCCGATAGAAGCTTCTAGTGGTTCATTTAAGGCTATCCTAGTTATCTCAATACTATTTAGGAAAAGCTTAAGACTTTTTTGATCAATAAAAAATTGTAAATTTGACCATCCTTCTGGCAATGTGTGTTCAAGATATAACTTATTTGAGAATTCGCCATTACTTGATTTTATAAATGATACAATCTTTTTTGAACGTAAGTTATTTAGTCTTATTCCTATTCGCTTATTTTCACTGAGAATAAATTGAAAATCTAAATACGAATTCTTTGGTACTAGAAAATCAAAGGAGCCGCTTTTTGGAATAAACTTTTTTTTACTTTTAACAGCTTGATAACCCCAAAAAGTAGATAGGTCCAATTGGTTTTTAGATAGCGTTGAACGAGATAATAAAAACTCATCAGACCCTAATAACGAAAATTTAAGCATTCGTTTTTCACCGATCCACTGGTTATTTTGAAGTAAATTATTTTGAGAGTAAAACAGAAGCTCTGTTAAGATGAGAGCTAAAAGTACGATCCCCAAAAAATATGAGGTGTATAAAATTTTTCTCTTATCCAAATTATTTTTATACTCTACGACCTCAGAGTCTGACTTTTCCACTATCACGATTATAGATATTGGTAGTAATCTTTAACAAAGTCATTGTCACAACGATAGGCTAAGCCTCCAAAAGCTCGTAAGCTTTTGTACATGACATTAGCCCATCTTTCACATTTACTGCGATCAGGGGCATCTAAGCAGTCTCTTAGAATATTATCTTTAAATTCAAGGTCACATTGCTTTTGAGTTTTACCACTACTTAGAGGCTCATGATGATAACAAAGGTCGTGCTTGACGCAGCTTTTTAAAAATAAATCATTGTGTCCACCACTTGGGCCCGTGCAGCCATCAGTAAAATGTTCCTCACCATATTCATTTTTAAAAAAACAAACTGGGGTAAGGAGAGGAAAGGAAGTGTTGGGACATTTATGGCCTTTTTTTAAAGTGCCCCCAAATTCATGGCAAAGAGATTCAAAATCTGCATAAATACGACCACTAAGAATCAAAATGAAAATGAGAGAAAACTTTTTAAACATAACAATATTCTAAAAGTTTTTTAACAGATCACAAAAGTCTTTTTACTTCTTCTGGTAGCTTATTTGTCTGGGCCACAACATTGGTAGAAGCACTTGTTTTTATTGAAGAAATGGCCCTCTCAGCAGTGGCCTTAGCAACATCTGTGTCTCTAATCCTTGAGTTCGATACTGCAGTATTCTCTCTTGATACGGACAAATTCTGAATTGTAGATTGCATTCGAGTTTGCGTGGCCCCTAAGAAAGCACGAGCGCCACTGACCTCAGTGAGCATACGATCTATTTCGGAAAGACTTGCTTGAGATCCAGCCTTCGTGCGCACACTTGCACTTCCAAGACTCACCTTTTCGGCCGAACTTAGAACACTCCCCATGTCATAACTTACGCGATCGCCTGCTCCATCACTATTTATTCCAACCTGGAATTCATAGATACCGGCATTTCGATCGAGTATTTTTTGTCCATTAAATTCACTTGCTAAAATAATGCGCTTTATCTCACGCTTCATTTGCTGAAACTCACTATCAACAAGCCCTCGTTCCTCGTTTCCTAAAGTGTCGTTGGCACTTTGAAGGGCAAGTTCCTTCATTCTTGAGGCCATAGACTGAACGGAGCTTAAGGAGCCTTCGGCGACCTGAATAAGGGAAATACTATCTGTTGCATTTCTCTGGGCCTGACTTGAAGAGCGAATACGGGCGCGCATACCTTCAGATATACTGAGACCCGCCGGATCAATGGCCGCCCTATAGATACGATCCCCCGTCGCCAAACTTCTATTTTGCCGATCAAGATCAGTAATGTTTTTTTCTAACTTGGATCGAGAACTAATCCCAACCACGTTAGTATTTACACGCATGCGATCCTACTCCTTGGAAGGGCGCAACTCATCAATTCGTTATCGGATTAAAGTGGTCAGCCGAATGCTGATCAGAGGAATTTTCTTTCTAGAGGAAATTTTTGCCGCTAAAACTTTAGAGCTGAATCGAGCTCTGAGAGCTGGCTATTAATATAGAAGAGATGCTTCTCCAGCATTTTCTTGCGGTTATCCAGTCTCTTAAGGCTCTGACGACTTCGATCCGCTTTAAAACCATGAATATCCTGGGGCCCACCAACTGTTGCAGAACTCTCAGTCATCACTTCATGCTGATTTAACACACGACCTTCTCGATCTTCTTGGCCACCCATTGCCGCCAACTGAGTTTTTATCTCTTCCCGCTGTGATTTTAACCAGCGTTTATACTCTGGCTTAATCATTGAAGTCTTAGCCCTTTGGGCCAACTCATAAAAACTTTGATTCTCTTTTTTCAAATTGGGAGCTTGAGAGCAGCTAAGAGTCATAAATAAAAGAAGGTAAAAAAATGGGGGAATTTTCATTCCCCCATTTTGACAAAGAGACCTATCTTTGGCGAGAAATACTCACCCTACTCGGTGCGGCAACACAAATAAAGGTAAGGCCTTTGTCTTCAAAAGTTCGCCTTGTCCCTTAGGGTTGCCTCCAATTTGCTAATTGCCAACCTATCCAAACGGTCGTTCGCTTCAATAAGCGAATAATGTAAGACTTTATAGGCCTAGGCCCTCCACAAGTGGTATTTTTGGTAGCAAAATGGCCGAGAAGCTTGAATTTATTACGCAAAGCTCAGGGTCGCACTTGCGCACAACAGCAAGGCTTGATATAAAACCTTCCCGACCCCATATCAAGCATAACCTTAGAAGAGGAAGATATGGTGTCTTTTAAAACCTTTCGTATACTTGGACTCACGTTCTCGTTTGTTCTATTCCTTTACTCTATTCCATCATTTTCAATATCAAAGCCTGATAGATATGGAGATTATTGGCCCACAAAGAGTTGGCGAAAAAAATCTCTTGAAGAAGCAGGTTTTGATCGGGCGAAATTTCAAAAGCTGCTTGATTATGTTTGGGAAGATGAAGGCAATCATAAGAGTGACGCTTATGTGGTCATCAAAGACGGCTATGTCGTCTATGAGGGTTATGACCGTGGCTATAACCCTAAAAAGAAACATATGTTTTGGTCATTTTCAAAGAGTCTCACAAGTACCGTTATTGGTGCGGCCATTCAACAAGGACACTTAACTCTTCAAACAAAAGTAAAAGACTTTTACCCTGAAATGGATCGAGAAAAAGCACGTGACGTTACTCTTCGCCATGTGCTTAACATGAGTTCTGGATTTAAATTTTATGAAGAAAATCCCATTAACATAGCGCTTAGTGATTCTATTTTTGTCTATTATTCAAAAGATGCTTACAAAGATGTCGCTTTAAAAGTGGCAAAAACAGAAATGAAGTTTGCGCCTGATGAGCAGTTTAACTACGGCACTCATGAGCCTATGCTAGCGATGGGTATTCTAAAAAAGGCCATCAACAATATTTCAATTTATGAGAACTTTCCTTGGGACGCTCTTTTCACTCCGCTTAATATGAGTAGCGTGGTTTATGAAAGAGATCAATCAAAGACTTTTCTTGGTGGAAGTGGCGGCTGGGGAGTGGCAAAAGATTACGCAAAACTTGGCTTTCTCATGCTTAACAATGGAGTATGGGAAGGAAAGAGAATTCTTCCAGAGTGGTGGTCAAACTTTGCCACAAGAACAGTTGCCCCGGCCCTAGTGAAAAGAGAATCTGAAGAAGGACAAGAGCGCTTAAACGTAGAGTCTTACGGTGCCTACTGGTGGCTAAACAAAAAACTCAAAATGAATAAGCAAAGACCTTATCCAAATGCTCCAGATGATCTTTACCAAGCAATGGGCTTTCGAGGTCAAACAATGGGTGTCATCCCTTCAAAAGGTTTAATCATTGTGAGAATGGGAAGTGACGGCAGAAAGCCCAAGAAGAAGTTAAAAAGAGATAAGATGTATAAACTACTCCTCGATAGCCTTGTGGAGGAAAAATAATGAAACCCCTATCTAAAACTTTAGTCTTCATTACATTGCTCGGATTTGTGTCCAGCTGTAAATATACAGAGGCCCCTTCAGCAGGCCTTGCCAAAGAGATGTGCTCTTGTATTTTTGTTTCTGAACAAACAGAACAATACTGTCGAATGGTGACAAAAGAGGCCCGCATCCTCTCCGACTTTGAAGTTGATTATAATCGAAAAGAAGTCTCTGCTAGAGGTGTAAATTTTAGAGCAATGGCAAAGATGGATGCAAACCCTCGCTATGGTTGTTCTTTAAAAATTGTTGAAGTTGACCCAGAATCTGCAAAAGACTACCCAGGTAATGAGCGGTAGCTTGAAATTACAGGTCCAAGTCAAACTCAAGAGTAAAAAAGAAGGTATCGAAGTCTTTGAAGATCATCTGGTGGTTAGAGTAAAAGAGCCACCAGTAGACGGAAAAGCAAATAAGAAAATTATTGAATTATTGGCCAAGCACTTTTCGGTTTCAAAATCACAAGTCACTCTCATTTCAGGCGCAAAAAATAAGCTTAAGACTTTCAAGATCGAATAATTTAGATAGAAATTACCCGGCCATGGTTGAGTTATTTTTTCAACCGAAACACCCTACTCAAGAGCGCTTCGGTTGAAAAAATATCTAGTTATTTAAGGAAATTTTGTTATCAACTCCTGAGTTTTTAATCCTTTTTACAAACTCCTGAGCTTCAGGAGGAAGAACATGATAATGCGCCCTGGAAATAGACTTAAAACGCTCCATCTCCTCTTTATTCATTCTTACAACCTTCACTTTAGAGTTTTTCTCCAACATTTTAATCGTCAATTCCTCATCAGCTTCGATAAGTCTTCTTTCATACCTAGCGGCTTCCTTTGCTGCTTGAAAGATATGAGGATGATAATTGGTGGGAATCGAATTTAAAAATTTCTTATTAATCACAAGCGAAGTGAAGAGAACATGGTGACGCGTGTCATTAACAACTTTAACATTATCATAAGCGACAAAGCCATGTAGGTCTGCGTAGGTTCCATGTGTGATTTCAGTTTTCTTTTCTCGAAAATTTTTATTAACAGAGAACTCTTTTGATCTTGGCACAATTTTTATACCAAACGCTTTTGTAAATATCTCTTTTTGCGTGTGATTCATGGTCGTCATTCTAACGCCATTAAAGTCTTCTAGCTTATGAATCTCCTTTTCATGAGAGGGCAGAACCATGAAACCACCACTATAAGTAAAGGCCATCGATTGAATTTTGTCATTCTGAGCTAGTTTAATTAGATCCTGACCAATTTTACCTTCTACAACCCTATCCACATGACGGTGATCTTCAAATAAGAATGGTGCATCTAGCACATGAAGAGAGGGGTCCGTATGGCCTGCAAGGCTCTCCGTATAAACTTGGACCATATCCACCTCACCACTCTCGACCGAATTAAGTAAACTTCTTCTATAGCTACGTCTCTCTGCACTGTTTGCATTTTCGCCAACCGTTACAACCTTAACAGTAACCTTTCCATTGGTTTTTTTGCTAACGATCTCTCCAAACTTTGCTGCAGTTTTTTGAAAATAGTCTGCAGGTTCATGCGCCATTGACCAACGAATCTCATAATTGCTATCTGGTGTTTTTTGAAAAAGAGATCCATTAAAGTATAGTAAGGAGGAAATACTTAAAATGGCTAAACCTAAAATCATACTAAATTTCATTAATCACTCCTGTTTAAAATTAAACTAATTTATTATATTTGAGTAGTATAACAAAGATTTGAAACTCGGAAAGACCACACCACCTTTTGACTTATTTGCACAAACCACTTGTTTAGAATAGGTTTCTTCAATATTAAGGAATTACTCCTCCCCTTCAAACTCTAGTATATTAATATATTATAATACACTTACGGAAATTCAATACATTAGGATCAAACCGGATTTTAAAATATGCCTTTTTTTAAACTCACCTTCTGAACTTCCGTTTTGGAGGATTTTGACTAATAGCAGTGCAATTAAATTTGCGAGTAGATGTTGAACAACTTGAGCTGACAGCAATGTCGTCAAAGTATACGACTTGGGTTGGCTCTGGTCCATCACGGCGTGTAACAAATGAGCGATATATTCCAAATTTAAAATAGGGAACACCACCGTCAAACCGAGTACGGCCAAACCAAGTGTAGCGTGGCATATCCTCTCCATTTACATACACATGGAAAAATCCATTTTCGGCACTAAAAGTCCAGTTTACGTGAACAAGAATATCACTCCATTTTCCACGCATTTCGGCGTCAGTAAGTATCATCTTTTGCTCGATGGAAATATTGTTGCCACCTGTTTGATTATCAACGGTGTAACCACCCTTGTGGTTTTGAAACATGAAAGAGGGCTTCCCAGAGAGGCGTTGGTGAAATTGGCCCATGGCCGTTTTAACGGGATAGATGTTTGGAAAATCCTTTGGCAAAAAGAGAGACCAATGAATCCATTGTTCACCATCAAGATTACCTGAAGTCAGCTCATTACGTTCGCGCTCATTGGAACAATCGTCCCAATCTTCCTCTCGACCACAATCCCCTGCTCGCACTTCAAATCGAAGTGAACTATCTCCACTTCGAATAGGATACCCGTCGCTTTTTCGCGCAATTTGGAAACCATATTTTTTTGCCCTTGGTGCCGTGAGAGAGCCTTTAACCCCAGTCAATCCAAAAATATTTCCGTCGTAGCTTGTGTCTGTTTCAGTCTGACAACCAGTAAGGCAAAGAGTAGCAGTAATTGTCATTAGAAACACTTTCGCCCACCTGGCGTAAAAGCTATGGATGATACTGGTAGACATCAATATTTCTCCTTGTGACCAGTAGGAATAATACCAAGAAAAAAAACCATATATTAAGCTATAGATACTTCACGTTTTGTCTTTGAAAGCACATCTCTCTTAAACGTCCAAATCCCTTGTGCCCCTAAGTAGGCCAACGCTTCTGAAAGAATTACTGAATTTTCACGAAGAATGAAGTCAATTAGAGCAATAGTAAAACCAAAAGCTGCCTGGTTAAGTAAACCTTTCGGTGAAGTTTTCGGATCAGAAATTACACCAAACGTGAGGATAATAATACCAGTGGTTGTCTGGGCAAGCATTTTGGTGCCAATATCATAGGTTCCCTCTAACCAAGGATTTATACCAATCATATCCATTGCTAAATAAAGAATATAAAAACCGATATGATATGTTAAACCAATCATCCAAGTTCTGGCCAATATTACAGTAACAAGACCAAACCCGATTAATAAGAAGTTTGCAGGATAGAGTTCAGGAAATGAATGTAAGCTACTTGTAACTAATGTCGGAAAAAATACAGCTGCAGTAACCACACCCGCGATTGAAGGATTAAAGATATGCCTTCCACTCAAATCCACTATAAAAGTTTTAGAAAGAATTGAAAAACTAATAGCGAACACTATTCCCCAGATCGAGACAGCATCTATATTTATAAAAGTGGAATTAGCAATGGCAAGAGGCACCCAGATCGAGAAGTTTTTATTTGCCTTATTAGTATTAAAACTTCTCAACAATGTTTCAAAAAGTATACTACATATGTAGGCGACAACTAGATAACTTAAAAAACGAGTCTTAGAAGCGAACTTAAAGAGAAAAAGTATATAAAGAAAATGGGAAAATAGTAATGAAACTATGGCATAGTTTGGGCGATTCCATTTAGGTAATGAAAGGCCAGTCATATTTTTGGCTCCTGTATGTGCCATCGCTTGTTGATATCATGAATCTCTTGCACACTTTCCTTTCCCGTCGGCCAAATCACTTTGATCTCTGAGGGATATTCATTCTCTCTAAAGGTTAAGAAAATTTCTCTAGAGGCTCCACTTTGAAAGCCATTAAATGGAAAGTACTCTCTATAAATCGTCCTCTTATTTGTTATGATTTGCAACTTAGAGCCAATACCTGAATAATTCGATGTTGTTCCTTTAAGCCTCACAGCGATCCATTTCCCTGGATTTGTCACTGTATTTTCAAAGAGTATGGGACCATTATAGGGATCTACCATAAGAAGATCCTCCGTTCCGTTCTTATCATAATCGAAAATGACTAAGCCTCGGGCTATGCGAGTATTAGCAAAACCAACCATAGGTGCTGCATCCAGAAACTTACCACTAGAGCCGCCCATAAATAGACATTTTTGCTGAGAGCTCGCGATAGGTACCATTTTTTTTACTTTCTTTTGCTTAGTTTTTGGGAAGAGCCTGAGTCTATCTGAAGAGAGAAAATCTAAATCTACATCAGGTGCTCCTCTGGTATAAACCCACCAAAACCATCCTTTCTCAGTTATGCCCTCGGAAAGCCCCCTGATACCATTAACCACTGCTAAGTCAAGCCAGCCATCTTGATTGAGGTCAGCAAATTGAGCCCCCCATGCAACTCCACAAGCATCTATTCCAAAGTCAATTGCCTTATCTTGAAAATCACCGGGGGAATCTGCTCGATTCATCCACATACTGTTATCACCATACGCAAAGCCTGGTCGATTAGTATTAGAAATAAATACATCTTGTAAACCATCATCATTCAAATCAATCACAGAAGCACTCATTGACCCCCTTGCCCTTAATGGCCCGAGGCTTTCATTTGTGACATTTTTGAAATGACCAGTTCCATCACCCCTGAAGATTTCATCCCTTCCTAAATCGTGGGGGACAAGTAGGTCTACGTTTCCGTCTCCATCAAAATCACTGATTCCAGATGCCCAAGTATAGCCATCCTCATAAAAGTTATCCTCTGCAAGGGAAATAAATGTTTTACCATCCCCTTGGTTTAGATAAATCTTATCAATACCTCCCTTTTCATTAATACTATTCATACCAACGCCTCCATCCCTTAGACGTCTGGCCATTTTGCTTTTACCATTTGGTAAAAATCGGTAATTTCCAATAAAGATATCTAAATAACCATCTTTATTAGCATCAAAAATGTTAATTACCCTTGTTTCATCAAAGGCTAATATTTCAGAGTTTTTCTTGAAATGGCCGCGATCATTTTTATAAACGAATAAGTTTTGTCCTATGCCACCTAATACAAGGTCAAGCCAACCGTCATTATCAAAGTCAGCGCAAGCGGCAACGGTAAAAGAATAGTTTTCCTGAGCTTCTTTTAGACCAATCTCATTAGTTGCTCTTAAAAATTTATTTCCATTGTCATTTTTAAAAATTTCCAACAAACCAAATTTATCTGGTTTATTATAAATGGTAACCACGTCTTCAAATTCGTCATTATTTAAATCACAAAGAACAACAAAACCAGGCATTCGAGCCTGAAAACGAGGAAAAGTATCGGGATCGAGATCAATATGAGTCGTCGGAAATAGTTCTCTTTTTTCCTTTAGAAAAAAACCGGGGTTACTTTTTAGAAAACCATTTCTCTTAAATGAATAAAGTGAGAAGGAATAATCTGACGGTGGAATTGCGCCACTCCACTTGCCGATAAAAAAAAGAAACAAAGGAAAAAGTAATCCTATAAAAGACGAGTACTTTCTCAGTTTTTTTCGCATAGAGTAAATGATATTTTAGTCATAGTTTGTTGTCAATTTGTACTTACTCTTATGTGCCTTTATCAGCCCAACTTAAATTAGTAAGTATCACTTCAAAATAGGCCATATGCCACAGTTTAAAGCTGTGATAAAGTTATTCTAAATCATGAAACCTCCGATAACTTGTACAGCTGTTAGCCATTCCATTTTCATCAGGTCTGATGGTGGGATAAACGCGTGTTGTACGGCTTCTTGGCCTAGTGAAAAGGCACTAGAGAATTCTCTCATCCACAAAGAAACCCAATCACTTGAGCAACATTTCTCTAATAACAACACAATTAAAAGAATCAAAGATTCCCTAGAAAACGGCGAATTTGCACCGGAGTGTTTAAATTGCCAGAAGTATGAAAGCTCTGGCCTTAGAAGCCTACGAAAAAGGTTTGAGACAAAGTTTGGCAAACCCACTATTGATGGCAGTTTACGGCATATAAACATTGAGATCGGTAATATTTGTAATTTTCGCTGTTTATACTGTGGACCAATATTTAGTAGCGCATGGGGCCCTGAATCTAAGATACAAGAAAAACACTCCATTTCCAATGGATATCAACCGAATTCAAAATGGCTTGAAAATCCTGAACTCATTCCCTATCTCATCAAGAAGATAAAAGAATCGAGATCAGATAGGGTTGAAATAGAGATCGTAGGGGGAGAGCCTTTCCTGAGTCCATTTCATGATGTCTTTTTAAACGCACTTTTAGAAAATCAATTAGAGGACTCTGTCGATCTTCTCTACTCAAGTAACATGTCCCTTATAAAAGAAGCGCAAATTGATCTACTTAAAAAGTTTTCAAATGTAGAACTTTTATTAAGTATTGATACTTTAAATCCAGAGCGATTTCATTATATTCGCTTTCCTGGGGAACTCGACAGTGTATTAAAGAATTTTAAAATATTAAGGGAGCATGGAATATTCGTAAGACCTTTCATTACGATCCACGCCCTAAATATAAAAGACCTGCCAGAGTTATTATCTTGGTCAATCGACATGAAAATTCCTCCGGCCTTTAATTTCGTAGATATTCCAAGTTTTTTTCATTTAAGTGTTGCCCCTAAAAGAGTTCGAGAGGAGGCTGTTTTCAAAATAAAAAACCTGAAATTTTCAAGAAAAGAACAACTTATTGATGCCCTAAATAGGAAAGGTCAAAGTCCTCTAGAATTAGAAAAACTGAAATCTTATCTCGCAGATTTGGATCAAGCGAGAGGATTGAACTATAAAGGACTATTTGATCTTGATTAGATCATACTGAAATTAAAATATGACACAAAAGAAGTTAGATATGTTCGTTATAAATATAGGTAAATTTTTTTGAGGGACTGTATCGGATTTTGTGCTTTGACCAGACTTCCTGAGATTCAAGTCGTTGGTTGAAATCCCTATTTATCGATCTTGACTAATCCTGTCAACCAGAAATTGAGTATTTACACATAGAGAATAAAAATACTTACCT
>JAIPEG010000023.1 GCA_021737405.1 Bacteriovoracaceae bacterium | reverse complement strand
TCGCAGCGATTGGTTACACCATTGGTGTCGGCTATCCCGTGAGTGCTGGTCTCTTTAGTATTACAGTATTATTTGTTCTTAAGTGGATTAATCCTTTTTATCGTTTTTTAGAACGCGAAGAGGGAGAACATTACTTTCATATTGAAGTTCTCTCATTAGGCTCGGTTAAAAGATCTATTCTTGAAATATTAAAGCTAGAAAAAGTGGAGTTTGATGAGGCCTTTGAAGACGTTATCGATAAGAAGCGCTCTGTGTACAATCTCTATTTATACGGTCATGCCCGTGCGATGGATCGCCTTATTACGGATATTAAAAACTTGGCCTCTGTAGAAAAGGTATCTTGTCATCAGCTTGAAAGGGATCACAAATACTCAAAAGACGCAAAAGTGGTTGATTTTCTTAGTAACAAGACGGGAAATGACAGTTAGTTTTTTTCACGTCATGCTTTAGGCATGAATGTATTAACTGTATTTTTAACTCTTTTTTTATCTTCTCTCTCCCTTCATGCTCAGTTAGAGGCAAGTCTTCTTGAAGGACTCTCAAAGGATCAACAGTCTCTTTTTAAAGAGAGGCTAGAAGTTTTTGGCCTGATAGGTAAAGAAAAGAGGCAAAACCCTCGCCGCTCAAAACCTTCAACGGGAAAAGACACTTTAAAGTTATTAAGAGCTCTTCAAAACGAGCTTGAAGGCGCCTACCTAGTGAATGCCCAAGGTGTGCTTGGTTCGTGTCATCGAGGAGACTGCTTATCACAGGATGGGGGCTCAAGAAAACTAGAGGACGCGACTGGAGCAACTCACTGCTACCCTTATACCAATTGTGAATATTATCGCTGTATGGAAGAGAAGTACCAATGCATGGATGTGGGAGTGGAGTATTTTCAAAAACTCGCCAAACCCACCTGTGAATCTTATGTCTCAAACATCAAAAAGGGTCTATTTTCTTCTAAAGGTGAGGAGTGGATTTATACCGTGATGGTCTGCTTACAAAAAGGACTCTTTGAAGAGTGTTCCCTTAGAGGAAATTGCCCAGAAAGTGAATCTAATGAATCAACCTGTCGGCATATCACCGAGTTTACTCTTAAATTTCATCCAGGATGTTACATCAATAGTGGGGTAGGAGTTTGTAAACTTCCCCTAAAGGATCAGGTTAATATTTGGCGCACTGTAGGACCGTTTCTTACTGAAAGAGAAAAAGTAGAGGCCTTTAAGGTCGTAAAGTATTGTCTCTTTAAAACACCGATAGAGTGAAAAAAAAGGCCTCTTTCGAGGCCTTTAGTCATTATGTTAGAGGCTAAAACGGCCATCATTTGTGCGGTAACTATGACGGTAAGGTAATTTACGAAGTTGTGAAGCATAGTAGTCTAGAACTTCTTCAGTAATCAATCCCTTTGCATAATCCTCTACAAGTTCAACAGGAACATTATAAAGGGCTAATTCTTCGGCCGTTAGATCAGCTGCAGGGGTCTTCATAGCGACTTCCTTCATCGCAACAATTTGCTTCATGAGGTCAGCTCCCTGCATATAAACAGCGTGAAGAGCAGGTCCCACCGGTTGGCCAAAGAACTGAATGAACTGGGCTACCGTAAATTCACGACCATTCGTGGCTGCAGTGATGAGAGTTTGTTGAAGTTCAGCTTCTGCTACCCAAAAGTACTGAACAGGAACCGGAAGTGTCTGAGGAGGCATTGGATTCTTACGAGCTTCAACAATTTTGAGAGCGCTTAAACGTCCGGCTGCTTCTAAGATTTCAAACTCATTGATTGATTTGATCATTCGTTGAGCATAAGGAGTGTACTCATCAGCCGCAAAAGTCATACGATTTTTAGCGTCATAGTAGTAAACCTCATTAGGATTCTTATCCTGATCAGGAACAAATCCATTAATTTGAGTAACGGCCGTTAAATTTCTAGTTTCAAAGGCAACGTCCTCGTAATCAACGCCATATTCCACGTTTGTCTTAAGTTGGTGAAGGGCCGCTTCTAAGAAATCACCCTTGGCACCCTCTCCGAGAGGAAGGCCTAAGAATTCTTTTAACCAACCAAAGTATCTCTCAAGGGGATTGATCTTATAATCAGTCCCAAAAGCGTATGGTACTTTAAATTTATTTCCATCTTCCATTGTGAAAACGGATGTTTCAGGAAGTGGTTTACCTAGTATGTAGTGATCGAGAAAGCCTTGAGCTCTTACTCTAATTGAAGGAATATCCATAAGAGACATATGGTTTCTGTCTGTGTTTCCTTTCCCCCATGTTCTTGTAAAAAGAGCGTTAAACGCCATTAATTTATCTGGCCACGTCCCTAATACAAAACGGTCTGTAACATACTTGTAATCAGGATCCATATCTTTAAAGCCATTAAAGAATTTACCAGTCTCACCAATAGTGATGCGTGGCTCTTGATCTTGGGCAGCTTCAGCAACCTTTGTTTTTACAGCAGGATCAAAACAGCTTGTCGGAACATAATTTAGGTCAAATTTAATATCATCATAGATTTCACCAAGTTTACGGTATTCTACAATAACATTTGGTTCTTCTGGTTTTGCAAGAGCACAAAGGTGATCCGGCATTGCCATTATTTCCATAAAGAAGTCTCCAACAACGGCCACTGAATCACGACGGTCATTGATCATCTTACAAACGGGAAATTGTTTAACTTCATCAGGGCTACAGCCTTGGGCCATTAAGCCAGGGCCAAAGATTTCAGCAAAGAATTCATACTCTTCCATGATGTCACGGATTCGTAAGAATTCATTCCTTCTACCAAAGATATATGCTGGTAAATCGTAAGCACTAAAGTCTTCACGGCCATCACGAAAGTTACGGTACTTGTAATAGTCTTTGTACCTTTTAATTAAGTACTTTGAAACTTCAACTAAGGTTGTTCCTTCATCAAATCTGTTACAGATTGAAGAAAGACCTGCGTTTTCGTCCGTACAAAATTGGTATTCTTTGAGATCATTTGAACCTAGGGTTTCTTTAAACTTACTTAGTGAGCCTTCTACTTTTACGAATTGACCGTCTTTAAGCTCAACTTCACGAGCGTAACCAAATCGAAGGGCAGCGAGGTCATACTTTCCAAAGGCCTTTAGCTGGTTAAATTCACTGAACGAGTAATCCATGATTGAAGAATAAGCAGGAGCTCCTTCCATTCCAAGTGCGCGAGCTTCTTCTTCAGTATAGAAATTATCTTTATCCCATGAACCCATGAAATTGTGACGAAGACCTAGGTTGTGACCAAGTTCATGAACAAGAGTCGCTTTATAAGAACTTCTAACGATTGCCTTTTGGACGGCCCTCTTTTGCTCTGTTGTTAATTCTTCAAAAGGCTTAAGAGTTCCACGCTCTGTTTGGACACCACTGATTGTGAGTAGCTCTGGATAAATAACTTTAGATGTTCCACCAATTGGGAAGAATTCAACGGCTAAAGCATTATTTTCTGCATAGCGATCAAGACGAGCTTGTTCTTTTAAAAGAGATTCTTGATCTTTGGTAAGAGTACCTTCTTCCTTAAGCTTTTGAAGGATGAAGGCCGCCTTTAAATTAGTCTTTGACTTAACTCGACGACGAATGCGTTGCTCAAGCTTTTTAAAACTCATGCTTCTTAGGGCCTCTTTCTTATCAAGGCCGCCAAGGTGCATGTGATTATTATGAAGGGCACGCTCAATACTTCCAACAACAGCATTATCATTGTTTCCTTGCTCGTCTTCTCCTTGATCATCGTCATTATTATTTGGAACAACAACAGGAGTAGGTACTTGAGGCTTAGGAAGATTTGCTTCTACCAACTCAGGAAAGTGACCTAGGGCCAAAGGCTGTGGAATATTAGAAAGGGCCTCAGGTGAAACTGAAATAGTCGATAATGTCGCTTGAGAACCACCGTTGGCCTCAGCATATCTTTCTTCAGTGATATCAACTGCTGCTTGGTAAACCCAACGAGTCATCGACTTTAAAACACCAAGGTACATATTTGTATGGGCCTTAACGATCTCCCCTGTATAAGGGTTAGAAACAGCTGGGCCATATCCAAGAAGACCATTTGCGAGTGGGTCTTCGATAAGAACAAGTGAAGTGTAACGAAGATCACCTGGGCTTACAGCTTTGGCAGGATCTGGTTGCTCGATAAGCTCAAGCTGAACAGGAACGTTTGAGGCTCTCATTTCACTGTTCATTGTACCGATCGCTTCTTTTGTCGCTTCAAGAATGTAAGCGTTTTCTGGCTTTGAGTACTCTGGAGTAAGGTGATATTTAACGAAACGTGGTGAGTACTCTGATCCTTCAGTTGTTGGATTATCAGCAGTTCCTCCCTTCCAGCGCTCCATGAAAATTGTCTTTTTACGACGTTGACGATCAAATTCATCAGTTAACGTGCGCTCTTCTTTTGTAAAGAAACCAAATTCATCATGATCTGGCTCTGGGTAATTGAGGGGCTCGTAACCAGGAGTAGCAAGCTTATCAAGACGAACAAGTGAGTAGAAATTTCTAACTCTAAAGCCATTCGTATTAAGCTGATCATTGTAAAAGCTCATAAGAAAGCAAAAGAAATTTCCACTATTCATTCTATAGTTTTTCTCTACTTCAATATTGATAACACCAGGGGTGACTTCATAATCAACAACTTTAGTGTCTCCCTCTGTGAGGCAAGATCCATTGTTTAAAGTAAAGATATCAAGTTCATTGATTTCACGTTTTTTAATATTCTCAAACTTAGGAAGAAAAGATGATTTCTGGTACCACTCTAGTTCCGTATTTTCTTCTTCTACGTTTGTACACTCACCGTAGGCATCTTCACGACAGCGATAAGACTTATAATCCCCAGGGATGGTAAGAACAGGGTATTCGTTAAGATCGTTTCCAGCGAAGCGGCTATCTTTTTCAATTTCCCTAATTTCTAGACCTTCTTCTGACCAAGATAAGCGCACGAGCTTTTCTTGTCCTTGATAAAAGGGATCAGCATCAGTGACGTTCATTGGCGTGCCAAGAGTCATTGGAACATAAAGGTATTCAACTGGTCTCGTGATGGTTTTACCATCTTCAAGTTGAACAGTTTCCTCTGTAATAAAATTACTTTTACTTAAGAGTTCAACCTCTTTGTACTGTACGTCAAATGGCTTTTCTTTAGCACAACCTAGAGCGAGTAACGCTGTAAGAGTGACTAAAATTTTTAAAGAGTGTTTGTTTTTCATAGGGTCCCTTTTTCTATATTCCTTCATCAATCTATAAAATTTAAAAATTCATTGATAAACTAGCAAAGACACTTGATTTTTCTGAATCAAATAAAGCAAGGTCTAGATTGTTTTGATCATATCCATAAGTTCTTCCGCCAAGCTCATGACCGAAAGTGAGGATGAGGTTTTGGCTGTAGTTATAGCCAATACTTTGACCAAGAAAAGTCGCGTTTTCACCAGACTGACCTTGGTAGTCCCATCCTTGTATATTGGTCACGTTTACATTCAACTCCCACTTTGCCGAGGGGAAGTAAGATGCGCCCCAGTAATTCATTAAAGACACTGAAGTGTTTTGACCAAAGTTTCTATTGATTTCAAATTCATGAACATTCTTTGTTGCTCTGGTTATTCCAATAACCTGAAATTTTGGATTTGGCGGAGTGATAATAAAAAGGAGTCCACCAGAGAAGTCTCCACGGTGACTCTCATTGAAGCGCCTTTCATCATTTACAGGCGCACTTACTCGTCCTTGAAAAATGGTCGTGAGACTGTCATTACTAAGTGCTTTCACAGATTTTGATATTTCAAAAAATGTTGTGGTAAATCTATCTTGCTTTGCACCTGTTAGGTCTTTATTTCCTGAAACCAAAATCCGGGTGTTAAAGCTTGGAAATCTATAACGGAAAATTCCGGTGACAGTGGAGTTGGTATTAGAGCGGTAATCGTCGGCCTCTAAAATAGTGGTTGAAGTGGTGCTCACAAGAGTAGCACCCCACATCCGCTTTTGTTGGTCACCTAGTTGAGCCTGTAGCTGTGCCGCTGATTGGGCCCAGGTAAAAGGTGACGAAAGAATGGCCAGTAATAATAGGTATCTCATTAAATTTCTCCAACTATGAACTCCTTTAATACCTCGATTACTGATAGAAATCTCAAATCAGGTAAAAATGATGCGATAAATCATAGGGTATGTAAGAAATTGTGAGAAAGTTGACTGTAATAGTCGGGAATGTGGTGTCAGCCTGGTTCTCTTTAAAATGGTGCAAAGTGGCACCAGGAGGCATTTTTGATAGATTCATGGTATTTTGTTTAGCCCTTTAGAGTGAAGGTTAGGAGATAATTTACCGAGAAGCGGAGTGTTATGCGAAATGTAAGAATCCTACTTTTTATCCTTTTTTCTCTTTTGGGCTGTGCTCATCAACCAGCGAATGAGAGGTTGCCTGCCAATGGTATGGGGGCTTGCTTTGTCAAAGGAAGAGGGGTTCTGCGAAGTCTTCAGACAAAGCTCACCTTAAAAAGTGCAATCGAACGAACAAGACCCGGACAATTGGGTTATGGAAGGCCAAAGGTAGATTTACTTAAAAAGCGTTTTGAGGATTCATCATTTTCTGAAATTCAAGAATATTTAGATGCGAGACCCATTCCTTACGTTGAAAATCCTGAGGGAAAATGGGTCATCCACGATCGCCATCATTTATTTTTAGGACTTGTTAAAAGTAGAGAGGTTCTTGAAGAGCGCTTCCCAGAGAAGTCCTTAAAGCTTACTTATCATCGAACGGCCTCATTTAAAGGAAAAGGGGAGCCAGAGTATCGTAAGTTTATGGAAGGGACTAATCGTATAAATTTAGATTTTAAGGGAAGTGCAATTGCTTGGCGTGATCTTCCCAATGATTTTCAATCGATGAAAAAAGATTTCTTTAGAGGGATGGCCTATCTTTTAATTAAGGCGGAAATTCTTGAAAAAGTAACGGTTCCTTTTTCTGAATTTAAGTGGGCAAATGCTTTGAGAAAAAGATTTCCTTATCTTAAAACCAAATGGCGAATTAAAAATATTGAAGAGGTTTTTGAGGATGTTATTGATAATCCCGAAAAGTATCCAGGTTTAAAGGGGAGGGTCGAAGATCCACCGGATCTCGACGAGGCAATGGATAATATTGAAGACATTGTTGATGAACTTGGGTGGAACTAAGGCCTTGAAATATTGATTCGAAATACTTCTTCTAAGACATCTAAGTAACTGAACTTATTTAACTTCATAAACTTTTTCCTTTTATTTTTTCTTAATTTTTTAAGATGTAGGCTTAGGGTTTACGAAAAAACGGTTACCTACAAGCGAGTGACAAGCTTAGTTGGCAATTTTTCGACCCCTGATAAAAGTGGGATAAACGAATTATTAAAGGCTTATGGTGAAATTTGCTTTTTCCGAGTCCTTTACTAGGGATTATCACCAAAGTAAGAGATAATGGTTTCAACAGAGCGAAACGCAGAATTGAGTTAGAAGCTGCACTAGATAAACGTTAAAGCGGGTGTTGAAGTTAGTTGTTAAAGTGGGTGTTGAAGTTAGATGTTGAAGCGAAAGTTGAAGTTAGTTGCGAAAGTTAAAATTCCAGTTAAGCGTTAAGATTTGTTGTCCGTCCTTGTTGTCCTGTTTCGTTGTCCGAAAAAAAGGTCCTCTTCTGAGGGCCTTTTTTTTTGCCTAGGGTATAATGAGTCTATGATGTTGGCCCATGGGATCTCCCTTCTTAGGATTGTTATTGCTTTCATATCTGGACTCTTTTACTTAAAAGGGGAGTATCTCCTCGTTCTGCTTGGAATTGTCCTCGCGATCCTTACTGACGTCTTAGATGGGCAGGTGGCCAAGAGACTAAAGACGACAAGTGAGTTTGGGCGCAATCTTGATCGGGCTTGTGATCAAGGATTTGAGCTTATTTTGGTCATCTTCTTTCTGCTTAAAGGAGATTTTCCTCGCTGGTATGGTGTCCTTGTCGCGATCAGGGCCTTTACTCAGTTAATAACTCTTCCAATTGTAAGGTGGTATCTTCCTCGCTATTTCTCCATTAACTTTAGGGAAAAGCCTCAAAGAAGAATCATATTAGGGTCTGCCTTAACTTTAATTGTTTTCTTCTTTTATAGTCTAAGTTTAGGTATTGCTGATGAAGCACTGGCCTTATCTAAAGGCCTTAGTGAGATTGCTCTGCCTTATGTTTTGATTCCCTTAAGTGCCATACTTGAGGTTCTGACTATTTATGGCCTTTATAATCACTATACGGTCGAATCAACCGGTAATTAGGGGCGAATGTTGCCCCCTCCTTTCTTCTGGCTTTAAGATTTGCCAAAATGAAGTTATGAAAATACTTATCTTATCCTTCATTTTCTTTTTATCCCTGTCGAATATTACAAAAGCCGAATGGCTTCAGGTTCAGCCTATTGTTGGGCTTGAGCGAATTCAAAAACTCTCTCCAGTCGTTAAAACAAAGACAAGAACAGTGGTTGGAGCACGGGCCTTATTTGGACCTCCAGGGTTCTCTCTTGAAGCAGAAGTGACAAGGGCGAGTGATAGTGAAACGCTTTATGAGCAAGACTTAAAAGAGGAAGAAGAGTCTTATGCTGCAAAGTTAGGGGTAAGATCTAGTTTTAATCTTGCGATTCTTAGATGGTACCTACGCGCTGGTGGACAGGCACGTCGCTCTGAAGTTACAAGAACTCAAGCGGGGGTCACGACTAAACTCAATCCTGCTGTTAATTTATCGCCCTATGCGGGAACAGGTTTCTCGGTAAATTTAGCAGGGAATCTCTTTGCTAATGGTGGAGTCACTGTTATTTTCACGGGAAAGCCTAAAGGAAGTGACCGTGAGTATCAGACCACCTTTGGATTTGGCGTCCGCATCTAACATTGTAAAGAACTCTAAAAGAATCCTTATTCTTGGTGCTCCTGGTTCTGGAAAATCAACTCTTGCACGCTATTTAGGTGAAAAACTAAAGAGACCCATCATTAGTTTGGATCAATATTTTTGGCAACCAAATTGGGAGCCCGTTGCTCATGAAGACTTTCGCTCCATCTGTCAGGAACTGGTGAGAGGGGATGAGTGGATTATGGAGGGAAATTTTGGAATGACCTTTGATATTCGCTGGCCCTCAGCTGACCTTGTCATCTTCTTAGACCCTTCCCCTTGGCTTTGTTTTTTTAGACAAGTCAAAAGCTTTCTATTCCCAGGCAAGGCTCCCTTTCGTCCTCCTCACTGTAAAGAGAGAGTGAATTCGCAACTCTTTTGGCTAACCATGAAGTTTCGAGAAAGTCATGGCGTTTTGATTCAAGAGCATATGAGAGAAAAATTTCCAGATAAGAACTTTTTAAAAATCGGCAGTTTGGAAGAGCTGAATCTCTAGAGTTGGCTTTTTTGAAATGCTAAAAGAGAGAGGGAGTCGTGACTCCCTCTCATTAAGAAATACTTCTTAGCTGATCGAAATATTATCAGATGCTACATAAGGTATATGGCAGGTGCCATTTTCGTAGACCTCTTTACTTGTTGCATAGATTTTTTCCATAACCTCAAATAAATTTCCTGAGATCATTGTTTCACTAAGGGCCTTATCTATTTTTCCATTTTTAATGAGAAAGCTATTCTTAGCAATTCCAGAAAAATCTCCATTTGTGTTGGGGTAACCACCAGAGAAACGACCGATGAGAATACCTTCATCAATTCCTGAGATCATCTCTTCAAGTGCCGTATCGCCCTTTGGCATATAAAGACGAGTGGCAAAGTTTGAGACTTTTCCCTCATTGAGTTTATTTTTTCCATAAAGGTCGAGAAGGTAAGTCTTTAATACGCCTTTATCAAAAATTGTTAGATTCTCTGTTTCAATCCCATCTCCTGTAAGGAAGTTGGGGTTGGCAAAAAGAGGATCCTGCGGGCGTGACTCTAAATGCATGAGTGGGCTTGCCACCTTTTCACCAATCTTACCTTGAAGACGACTGGTCTTTGAGACAAGACTTCCTGTTCCTAGATGACTAAGGGCATAGGAGATAAACCCTTGCCAGCATGAAGGCATGAAGATGGCCTTACCAGTAAGGGTTCTTCCTAGTTTCTCAGCGTTGAGATGGGCAATGGTGTCTTTAAAAGTTCTTCCAAATCTTTCATCACTTAAAAGGTCTATATTGAAATCAGTGAAGTCTAGACCGTCATAGTTCATAGAAGAAGACTTTTCTCCTTCTTGAGCATTAAAGAGAACACTAAAAGTGTAGTAACCCTTTCTTGCATTAGCTTCAACTCCATTGGAGTTTAGAAAGTGCGTTTTTCCTTGAGTGAATTTTACTGTAACAGAGCGAAGTCCAATGAGAGGAAAGGCTTTTTGTGAATCAGAAACAAATTTCTGAATCATGTTAAGCATGGCCTCTTTGTCTGCCACTTCTGGTCCATGGTTAAATTCCATTTTCTTAGGGCCTGCACTTATAGCGTAAGCGGAATCTGGTTTTCCGGCCATGGCGATTTCAAGTGTCTTTTTACCAGCGTCTTTAAGTTCCTCTGGAGAGAGTTGGTTGATTGAGTATCCACCTTTCTTCTCATCAATAAGGGCCGTAAGACTTGTGCTGTACTCATCGACTGATCTTAAAAGAGTGAACTTATCATTTTCATAAACGAGTTCATCAAAACTTGTATACCCTGTGATGACACTCGCGTCTTTTGCACCATTAATTTTAAGTTCTTTTAATCCTTGTTGGGATACTTCTAAAAGATTCACTATCTACCTCCTACATGGACACGACATTTTAAAGATGGACCACCATGAGAGACAATCATGCGCTGTTTTTTTCCACAAAAACCCGTTGTTCCTACATGAAACTCATCACTGACCATATCTACTGTTTTAAGCATTTCAAAAGCCACACCAGAGATAGTCGTGTCTTTTATGGCCTTACCGAGTTTTCCTTTTTTAATTTCGTAGCCCATCGTCACACCAAACATAAATTCTGACGTTAGATCGGCCTGGCCATTTGATCTTTGAATGAAGTAATAGCCGTCATCAATCGCACCTATCATGTCTTCAATTTTACTTTTTCCTGGGTGAATAATGGTATTTCTCATTCTAATAAGAGGCTCATCAGAATAGTCATAAGCGCGGGCATTTCCTGTTGGTGTGTGACCAAAATGTTCGGCGAGCTCTCGGTTGTTCATGAAGCCTTTGAAAATGCCATTTTCAATGAGGGGAGCATCAACAGCCTCGACACCTTCATCGTCAATATAAACGGGAACGGGTAACTCCTTACCCTCATAGCTGTGAGCATAATCAACCATGGTTACGAGATCACTCGCAACTTTCTTGCCAATATAATTACCTGCCACTGAACCGGCCTTGACGAGGTCAGCCTCTGCCGGATGGCCGATCGCCTCGTGCGCAAGAACGCCTGTTACCTCTGGAGAGATGATGACGTCTTTAACGCCACCTTGCGCGTGAACGCCATGGGCCTTATCGCGAACTTGTTTATATTGAGTTTCTAGGCGCTCCAAAAAGTCTTCGGGCCTTGTGATAATGTCTGCCGTTCTTCCAAAGTCACCATAGAAGTCCATAAGTGAAGAAACCTCTCCATCTAATTCATAAGAAAATTGAATGTAAAAAGAAGTTCTAGGCAGTACATGATAAGTTTCTGAACCAAGTGAATTCGCCATTGTCTTTTCAAGCTCATGAGAAGCGATACTTAGTTGCACTGATTTTAGATCAGGGTATTTTTCATTAACAATTTTATTGAGCTCTTGCAGAAATTCAACTTGCTCCTTAGTGCTTAGCCTACCTTTTCCTTTATAAGGGCGCTGAAAAGAGTGAATGCCACCAGGAAGGTTAGTAATTCCGTTTTCTTTAGAGGCCTTTGCCATAAAGAGAGCATTACTCTCGGCCTTCGCCAAAAGGTCTGTTGCGGTTTGTGCTGCTGCCAGGGAAGAACTCGCAAAACCCCAACCACCATTATGAAAAGTTCGACAAGAAAGTCCTGAATCCATACTTTCTTGGTTTTGTACGAGGTCGCCGTTAAGAAGGGCCAAGACGTGCGCGCGGTTGGTCTGACTTCTTAACTCACTGTAATACTGAGACTTTTTAAGAGTCTCCTTCAATGAAGTTAAATCCATACTAATTCCTTAGGTTTAATTCTTTGTCGAAATAAGCTCATCCTAGAGTGCTTGAGAAAATATTGCTAGGCGCTTGGCACTAGGCAAAAGCAACCTTTAAAAGTCTCAAAAGGCTTACTAGTAAAGGCTTTCGGCTCTCTGACGATACAATGTTCATGAGAAAACTAATCGTTTTGATGACCTATGTGGGCCTGCTCTTTCTAATTGCCGGCTGTACCCCTGAAGAATGCTCTTCAGAAACCCCCGACCAAAAGTGTGAGGTTAGTGACTCGCCGCAAGACGGTGACAATCCACCGAATGTTGGAGATGTACCAGGAGACACGGTAGAGGATGACCCAATAGGAGAGGAGCCTACTCCAACAGAGCCAACTCCAGCAGAACCTCCCGTGTCTGAACCAGAGCCCCCAGTAGCTGATCCTATTTCTACTTGGCAGGCGGTTGCTGATAAGATCGCTGATTTCGTCGATAGAGTAAATCGTAACGATGAACTCTCACTTAGAAGAACTCAAGAGGACTTTTCAAGAGGAGATGCCTGTCATCTTGAACTTGATCAGAATAATCGATTTGCCGATGCCATTGGTTATTTTATTTCCGAATTATCTCGGCCCCAAGTTGTCCAAATTCAAGGAATAGCTTCCTTTTATGGCATGAGTTCAAATGATTCTAATTACTACCCTGTAAGTCTTATTAGTCACCCACTTTGTCGTGTGACCAAGAGTTCACTTGGAGCGACTATTAAAAAAGTTCCCGGAACGACAACAATCGCCTTGGCACAAAAATTTGCTGATGATCATAATCGTTTACGACAAGAATATCTTGAAGGGCGAGAGCAAAGTAAGGAAGAGCTTCAGCAATTATGGGGACAATTCTTTGGTTGCTTGGCCTATGCGGAGAGTTTGAGCACGGCCAATACAAGTTCTTCTGAAAGAACAGCTTCAAAATACGCACCCTCGGGTTATAGAAAACCTGCGGGAGTTAAATTTTATGATGACCCTGCCCAAAGTGAAGCGAGCAGGCTCAATATTGGTCTTTTTCAATTTACCCCAAGCTACGGTGGTAATATCAACCCTTGCTTTAAGCAGTGGAATCGTGATTATCCAAACTGCTCACTCTCAAATGGTGGGCGCTCAGATATGATTCGCGTGGTAGGCTCTTCGCTGCAGCACTTCAACGCTTATTGTGGGGTTCATAAACTCCTGCAAACCTTCTCGGTTCAGGTGAATTCCAGTAATAGTCGAAACACCCATCCAGATAATCGGCCTGGAGGTTCTTTTAAAGGTTCGTCTAATAGATGTGTTACACCTCACTTTTATGCAGGATGGGCCTATAATCATTTTGGACCTCTTCAAAACTCAACTGGGAGCAACCTCTCTAAACTCTTGAAATGTGTTTATGATGAAGATAATTAATCCCTAGAAATTTTACAATCTGCTGACTCTTCCTCCTGATTTAGGCCATAAGTTGGTCCTTCGGAGGAAGTATGTTTTTAAGAGAATTATTTGTTTCTACAACACTTTTATTTTCAACATTAACTTTTGCTGGATTAGATCCTGAAGAGTTGGTTGGAGAATATCTTGGCTCTGGTGATTGTGCTGTCATTGTCTCAATGTATGGAGACGATCAATTGAAACTTTCTATTATAAAGTCTGGAGGTCCAACGGCCCATGACTATGTTCCCTTTTATAAACTAGAAACACTTTCTAGCCCCGATACTTTTGAATTCATAAAAGACAGCGTCGATGTTGCTGGAAAAGAAAAGCGCCTCGTCTCTGGTACTATTCAGGGGAGAAGGTTTCGCTCTCTTAAGCTAAAGAAAGTGAGAAGTATTTTTTCTTCAAAAACATACACTTGTAATGGTCTTGTGCCTCTTAAGCCTTACGTGCCCACTCTATAGCTTGGGTCGGAGTGTCTGTTCCGAGGTAGTCGAGACCTAATGTCTCCATTTTCTTAAAGTCTAATTCATTGTTGGCATTCCAGCCTGTTAAGCTTAGTCCTGCTTTCTTTGTCTGGAAGCGAATCTCTTCATCAATAAATTCAATATTAAAGCTCAGGCCATTTGCTTTGGCCGCTTTTGCAATCTCTGGAGCATTTAGTGGTCGACCATAGAGAAGCGCCGCCGTTTTAATAAAGGAGTTAGATTCCTTGAAGCTTTTTAACCAAAGATGATTAAAACTAATAACTGTGAGTAGCTCTCTTTCTGTAGAACTCAATTCGGATAAGTATTTATGAAGGGGATTTAGTGTCTTGCCATCCTTGATCTCAATTTGAATCTCAATATTCTTAGGCAATAGTAAGTCACAGACTTCTTTTAGGAAGGGGATTTGAGTACCAGCGCCAGCATCAAGTTTTCTTAGCTCAATTGAGGTCATCTCGCTGACAAGGCCCGTCCCTTCACAAGTCCTATCCACAGATGTGTCGTGTATAACCATCAATTCATGGTCAGAGCTTAGGTGAATGTCGAGCTCTACTGAGGGCAGTTTGAGGTCTAGGGCCAACTGAAAACCATTTAGTGTATTTTCTGGAGCCTCATTTCTAGCACCACGATGACCCATAATCTTCATTTGACCTTCCCTTATAAAAGTAAAAATTCCTAAGAAGCTTATACTAAGGATTGAAACCCTGTAAAAACGGTATAATGTTGCAAAAAGTCATGAATTTGTAGAGCTTTTTCACTACATTAGGCAATTATCAAAACAAGGCTTCAAAAGAGCTCTTATCGAACTCATTTTTTGAGAGAGGATTGCCCGTGTTTTTTGAAGGTGCAGAGAAAAAGTTAGAAATAATCGTTAGTAAAGAACATCAGCCTTTATACGAAAAACCTGAATCCTTTTGGAAAGAGCTTGTAGAGCAATGTGAAGCGACGATTCTCTCTAGTGTTAGAAATGAAAAGCAAGTGGCATTTCTCTTAAGTGAGTCAAGCCTCTTTGTTTGGGATGATCGTCTTTTGATGCTTACATGTGGCCAAACGAAGCTTATAAAATCTGCTGAGTTTTTTATTGAAGCCTTTGGAAGGGACAGTGTGGATTGTCTTTTCTTTCAAAGAAAGAATGAATACCGCTCCCACCTTCAGACAAGTGATTTTATTCAAGACGCGAAAATTCTTGGTAATCTAATGGATGGTGCAGCCCTTCGCCTAGGTAAAATGCATTCCCATCACACCCAACTTTTTCATACGACAAGTGCCTATGAACCAATTGCTAGTGATCGGACTTGCGAATTATTAATGTATGATATGGCCCCTGAAGTGATCTCCTTTTTAACAAGAGAAGATCTGACGAAGGAAGAGATAAGGAATTTTTTCCAATTTGAGCGCCTCTTACCTAACTTTGAACTCGATGACTTTGTTTTTCAACCCTATGGTTACTCTCTCAATGGTATTCGTGGCGAAGATTATTTTACTGTTCACGTCACACCACAGGAGACAAGTCCTTATATAAGCTTTGAAACGAACCTAAGGATTTGTGAAAAGAGCCAAGTGCTTCTTCATCAAATTTTAGAAATACTAAGACCATTTTCATTTGATGTGATGACCTTTAATTGTTCTACAGAGTTCGACTTTGGTGAAACTTATTTGAAGACCATCCACGTCCAAGATAAACTTGATATTGGCTACGATGTTCACTTTCGCTACTACAATCAAAAAACGGATAAACCAGAAAAGGTTTATCGTTATAAAGAATTAATTTAGGATAACTATGAACTCAGAACTTTGGATTGAAGAAAAATTAGAAGACTTTTTAGGCCTTAGAATTCGTGTTGATAAGACTCTCTTCTCTGGTAAAAGTCCGTTTCAAACGGTTGATGTCGTCGAAACGAGAGGGCATGGTAAAATGCTTCTTAATGATGGCCTCGTTATGGTTACAGAGAGAGATGAATTTGCTTATCATGACATGATCACTCACGTTCCTTTATTTGTGCATCCAAACCCAAAGAAGGTCCTTGTGATCGGTGGTGGCGATGGTGGTACGGCCAGAGAAGTTATTCGTCATCCAAGTGTAGAAAAATGCACCATGGTTGAAATTGATGAGATGGTTGTCAACGCCTGTGTTGAACATATCCCTCAAACCTCTTCGATGCTAAAAGACCCTCGAATTGAACTCATCATTGGCGATGGGGTGAAGTTTGTAGAAGACGCTGTTAAAAGTGGTGATAAATTTGATGTGATTTTGGTTGATTCGACTGACCCGATAGGCCCAGCACAACCTCTCTTTGGTCTTGAATTTTATGAAAATATTTACAAGGCACTGAACGAAGATGGAATTGTTGTTAGCCAGGGAGAGAGTCCCTTTTATCAAGAGAAAATGCAAAACAAGTTGGTAGAGATTCTTAGTGAGACTTTTCCAAAAGTTTCAATTTATAACTTCAGCAATATGACCTATCCAGGTGGGCTTTGGTCTTTCACTTTTGGTTCAAAGAAATATCACCCATTAAAGGATTTTTCTGCAGGAAGAGTTGTCGAAAGTGGTCTAGACTTTGACTATTACAATGAAGAAGTTCATCAAGGGGCTTTTGCTCTACCAAATTTCATGAAGAAACGTCTTAGTAAGTGGCTAAAAGATTAGTCTATGCCAAAGAAGTATTGGTTGATGAAATCTGAGCCTGATGAATTTAGTATTCAGGATCTTAAAAGAAAGAACGTAGAACCCTGGACGGGCATTCGTAACTATCAGGCACGAAATTTCTTACGAGATGAAATGTCTGTAGGGGATGAGGTTCTCTTTTACCACTCTAGTACAAAGCCACCGGGAATTGCGGGGACAATGACGATTGCAAGTGCCCCTTATCCCGATCCTCTCCAATTTAAAAAGGGGAGTAAGTACTTTGATGAATCCGCCAGCAAGGAGTCACCTCGTTGGATATCTGTTGATGTTCAGTTTCAAGCCATTTTTGCTACATATATTCCTTTGGAAATGCTTAAGAAGGAAAAAGCACTTGAGGGGATGAAAATCCTCCAAAAAGGAACTCGCCTGAGTGTCACTCCTGTTACGGCCAGTGAGTTTAAACATATTGTGAAAATGGGTGGAAAATAAGTTGAAGCCTTTTCTCGCCTTACTTTTCTTTCTATTAAGCCAGGGCCTGCTTTGTAAAACCTATGAAGTGAATGGTCAGCATAGCTTTGTAAATTTTGATCTTGAGTATATGAAAATCTCCGAGGTTAAAGGAACTTTCGACCTTTTTCATGGGGCATTTGAATGGGATGGCGAGAAGCTCTCTCAAGTAGAATTTGTCATCCAAGTGAGCTCTATAAATACCAGAGATCCAAAAAGAGACAATCATCTGAAAAGAAAGGACTTCTTCTATGTCTCAGAGTACCCGTCGATTACGTTTATTGGTAATGAGGTCATTTATAAATCGAAAGTGCCCTCTAGAATTAAAGGTCTCTTAACTATCAGGGGCATCGAAAGACCCTATAGCTTTGATATAGACTGGAAGGGGGAGTATTCTGATCCGGTAGATAAAAAGAAAAAGAGTCTTTTTCTTAAGGTTAAGGCAATTCTTGATCGGCAAGATTTTAATATCAAATGGAATAAGGCCCTCGATCAAGGCGGCTGGGTCGTAGGGGAGAAGGTCAATATTGAAGTTATTATTGAAGCAAACCCAACAGATGCAAGACCCGCTTTTAGCCGCTTTTATACAAAAAAGAGAAAAATCATTCCAGGAAAATTAGAACTTTCTAAAGACGATGATTTCAAACAAGTGCCTCTCATAAGTCCTATTCAAAAAAAAAAGAGAATAAATAATCCGACGAAAGTTAGTCATGCCGTAGAAATTTCAAAAATTATCTTAGGTTTTGTCTTATTTTGTTTAACTTGTGTTGTGAGTATTTTCTTTAAGAAAAGATTGCTTGAGTTCTTAGAAAAACGTATGAGATCTCTTTACGCAGAATTTATAAGCGACATGCTTCTTTACTCATTTCTATTAGTCGTCGCTTACTTACTAGCGCCCCTCATGGGTTACGGTATTATTTAAGAAAACTCTTTAAAACCGACTGATCTCCATCTATTTTCTGTTTAACGGGAAGACCTAATAGTCCCATGACATAAGGATAAACATGGATATTCTCAAAAGGTTTGATCAGACCATCGTTTGTGACATTTGGACCAAAGGCCAAGAATATTCCAGACATTTCCTTTGAAAGGCCTGGGTCATAGCCATGAGTACCACCAGAGTATTTTTCTGTTGAAGATTGTTCATCTTTCTTCTCTTTCTCAGGATAAATATAGGCCCCCGGTTCCGCCAAAAGAATGAGATCACCTGCACGACTAGTTTTAGAAAAGTGGAATCTCTTTGGAAGATCTTTTCTTTCATAAACTTTAGTGAAAGGAACTTTCTTTAGGGCATTCTTATAGCCTTTTAAATCACGGGGATTATTCATGTAGATGAGTGTAAGAGGGCCTCGCTCTTTAAATTGTGCCTTTGAGGGATCAATGAATTCACTCAAATAGACTTTTTTCGCATTTTCAATGGCCTTCATGCCATGATCGGAGACGATGACAAAATTAATGGATAAGTTTAGGGCCTTCGTTTTTTCAACGAGTTTTGAAATCTGTTGATCGACTTCTCTTATTGCTTTGGCGACTTCCAGCGAGTCAGGTCCATAACGATGACCTGCACTATCAACATCTGAGAAATAGAGAGTGAGAAAGTGAGGCCGTTTTTCTTCGGGTAATTGTAGCCACTCTAAAATTGTTTCTACTCTCACATCATTTGATATTTTTCCATCGTAGGGAATATAGTAGTTGGGATAATTTCCGTTGATATTGGCGTCACTTCCCACCCAAAAGAAGCTGGCACTAAGCATGCCTTGCTCACGCACACTGAGCCACAAGGGACTGCCTCCGTACCATTTTCCTTGGCGAGTATTTTTTGAATTACCTAATTGATAGGATTCTTTCAATTCTGGATCATAGAAACGATTGGCCACAAGGCCGTGGTTTTCAGCATAGAGCCCTGTCACTAAAGAGTAGTGATTAGGAAATGTTTTACTTGGAAAAATTGGGATTAAACGCTCTGCTTGTATGCCGGTCTTCACGATCTTACTCATAAAGGGGGCATCATACTTTTTTAGGTAATCGTGACGAAAGCCATCAAGGGAGATCATCACCACGTAAGGAGAACTTTTCGCCGAACTTGTGTTCTCCTGTATGCCTCTTGGGTCTCTCTCAACAATTTGAGAACACCCAAAAAGTATAAGAAAGAATAGATTTAATAATATGGATTTAGAGTTCTTCATCACGAATCTTCATTAAAATTTTGTGATAGTAAAAAGAGTCTGGGTAGCGATTACTCATGAAGTGATCTGGTCTTAAGATAAGCCCTTTTGTTTGAATCAGTAGGTCCTTAATCATTGGGTTTTGTAAAACCTTTTCTCTAATCGCTCGAGTAATGAGTTCTAAGTGAAAAGCCGATCCCTCTGCACCATCAACATAATTAAATGATTTATCAAAGTATGTGACATAATCAATTTGGTTATCATTCATAATTCCATTAGCTTGATTTCCGGCACTCTTTGCGTCCCACCCGTCCATAGCAAAAACTTCTGCGCGAGTATGGGGCCAATCCAATATATTAAAGCGGGTATCTCCAGCAAGGTCTGGATCAGGATACTTTAATCCTTGCCAAAGACCTTCAATAGAAGAGTATTGGATGCCGTCTAGGATAAATGGTGCCTTGGCAAAATTACTAAACACACCAAGGACAGTTCTCTTTGAAAGGATGACCTCACCAGGCTTCGCTTTATGGGGTAAAATTTCCCAACCCCTTCCTTGCTCAGGAGGGATTTCAACCCACCATTCACTAGGGTACTCGCCGCGGTCGATGACTCCTGCTAGTAAACAGAAAGATATTAACGAGAAAATTCCTGTAATGAGTTTCTTCATCGTGGGCCCCCTAAGGCAGAGTGAATTAGTCTTTTAATATTTTAGGAAGGGGAGGCTTGTCTGACAATCATTTACGCGCTGCAAATATCGTTTGAGAGGATAAACAGGCAAATATTCTCCCGGCTTTTCTCGAGTGCTGGGCCGATTACAATAGATATATGCCATTAGACAGTCGCCAAATGACTTTTGATATTTCTTCAGACTCCGTGAGTAGCGAAAGCTCTGGTCCAAGAGAAATTTTGGGCCTTAGAGAAGCTCTTGAGAACAGCTATCAGTATTATTGGAATAAAGGTCAGAGTCACTTTTTCTATCGACTTGGAATTGGCTCAGTTCATTGCCGCTCCTTTGTTGAAGAGCGGAACAAGTCCTTACTTATTATTTCCCCAGGTCGTGCAGAGTCTAGCTTAAAGTATGCCGAACTTTGCTTAGAGTTAAAGGGAAGTGGTTTTGATATATTAGTTCTTGATCATAGAGGACAAGGTTTTAGTGAGCGCTATTTTGGGTTAGATAATCTTGGGCATGTAGAGAGCTTTAGAGACTACGCTGATGACTTTGTGGATATCGTTTCTCACTTTCAAGAAAGAAAGAAATATCAAAAAACAATTGTGCTCGCTCACTCAATGGGGGCAGCCATCGGCTTAACGGGACTTCTTCGGGCACCAGGTTTGTGCCAAGGCATGATTCTCTCTTCACCGATGTTGAAAGTATTGACAAGAAAAGTACCAGAACCCTTGGCCCGTATGGCACTAAAGACGATGACAAAGTCTTGGCTAAAAACGAACCCCGTTAATAGAAGAGAAGGCAAGGATCAGAGAGAAGCCTTTAAAATCAATTTTAATACAGGTTGTGAAGAGCGATTTACTTTCTTTAGAGAAATGGAAAAGCGCCACCCTCAAATTATGATAGGTTCACCTACATATGGCTGGTTAAGTGAAGCACTTGTCATGGGTCGCCATATTTGGAAGGAAAAAAAGCAACTCGATTGTGCCCTTCTTCTTATACAGGCGGAAAGAGATGAACTTGTTTGCAATAAAGCTCAAGATCAATTTGCTCATGCCGTGAATAATTGCCGTCTCATTAGATTAAAGGAATCAAAGCACGAGGTTCTTCAAGAAAGAAATGCTATCCGTAATAGGGCACTCGTTCAAATCCATAAGTTCTTAAAAGAACACAGCTAATACTCTAAGTGCCTAAAATTGCATAAATGAATAAGTAAAGTTCTGATCTTTTTACTCCGAAAAGGTAACGAGGAGTAGGATATGAGCACAGGCAACAACGGGAATAGCGATCCCTTTAAAATTATTTTCGTTTTGATTTTTCTCTCAATGACCCTTGGGGCATTTACCCATTGTGTGATTGAACCGCCAAAGTCCGCGACGAAGAAGAATTCCCGTTCGACCTCTTCTATCGAAAACACAAATACTAATACCAATGTTCCAACTCCTACTGTCACACCAATGCCGACTGTTCCTCCTGCTCCGACAACGCCTATCGGAAATCCGGGACAAGACTTTTTTAATTCAACGGTACTTCCAAATTTTCAAAATAATTGTATGGTCTGCCATGCTGCCCTTGCAGCGAACCCGCCTCTGCCAGGTCCTCTTGAAATTTATAATTATAATGAAATGAGACAAAAGCTTCTTAATGGATCAAATGCAACTGATAATGAGCTGATTAGAAAGATGCAAGGAATCCTTGGTCACGCCGGAGGTAACCGTTGTCCTGGTGGGACTACTGATACTGTCTGTCAGGTTGTCGTTGATTGGTATGCTCAAGAGCAAGGACCTACGGCGCCGACGCCAACGCCTCCTCCAGTCAATGTTAATGGAGTGACTGGCATGATCTCTGTTGTCTCTTCAACCGGAAAAGCAACTGGTTATACTGGAGATACATTTGTCCCTACAAAAACTCTAGGGGTTAGTTTCTATCTTGATGGCCCAAGTGGAGCTGGAATTCTTTTAAATAATTCTCCTATTCAAGCCAATCTTGCGGGCTTTAACGGAGGAATTGCTGGCGCCCATGCTTTCACTTTCTATGTGCCAATCCTTTATAGAGATGGTGTTTCACATACTTTATATGTCTATGCGGATGATAATGGTATTGAGACTGAGCTTCAGGGTTCTCCTTATACATTTACTGCTTACACTTCAACAATTGAAGGTTTCAACTATTATAACGGAACGGTTAAGCCGCTCTTAGATAATCGATGTTCTGGCTGTCATGCCTTTAGTTATGATCAAAACTTTAGTAGCCTCCTAACTCCAAGTCCGGCGAACGGGGGCTCAATGACAAACAATGAAATGATTAACATGCCATCTGGATCAAATATGGGGCGTAACCACCCTGGCGGAAATCTTTGTGGTAGCAAAGACAACAGTCCTTGTGTTGAAATTCAAATGTGGTGGGATTTAGAGTTTAATTAGTAACCAAGCTCACCAAAAAGAAGAGTTGTTTTTCCATACCATTGAATATGTTGGGCCTTTTCATTAAGGCCTTTTTCCAATGCTAAGACATCTTGATAGGCGGGATCTTTTGCCAAATGCAGAGGAAGTATAATCTCCGGAATAACCTTTCTTTTAATATAGTGTAAGCGAATATGGCGAGCATCATTTAAGAGAGGACAAAAGTACCAAACATTTCCAAGCTCTTTTAAGACTTCCTTTCTAAGAGGTAGGACATCATCATAGGAGTGGCTAAATTTATCACTCTCATGAGCATCACGATCATCTTCTACATCAAGATGAACGGTCACATCTTCTACTTCTTTTACTTTTTCTTTTAAATTTTTGATAACCCACGAAGTAATCTCATGGCCTTCTGAAGCTGTAAGGTGAGAGTTGACTTCAATATTCACGTCGACAAGTGCTTTGTGACCCATTCTTCTGGTTCTAAGAGCGTGACAGCTATCGACCCCTTCAACTTCTAAAATGGAATCTTTTATTTGTTGTTCAAGACTTTCTTCAACACTTGTCTCGGCGAGCTCTACTAGACTTTCTTTAACGAAGCGCCAGCCAATTTTTGCAATGATGAAAGAGACGATAACAGCGGCCAAAGAGTCGACCCAAGTATAACCAAAACCTGAAAAGGCGAGACCAATAAGGACGATAAGAGAGGAGAGAGCATCAGAGCGCGAGTGCCAAGCATTGGCCATAATGAGTTTACTATTAAGCTTTACTCCAGCTCGGTAAGTATAGTGGTAAAGTCCTTCTTTGATGACAAGTGAAAGGGCAGCTGCAACATAAGTCGGCCATCCCGGAGTGGGGACGACTTCACCACTAAGAAGGCTTTTTGCCGTCTCAAAAATAAGTGCTCCACCAGTAGCAATTAAAAGAGAGCCAAGAGCAGCAGAGCCAATAGTTTCAAATTTCTCATGACCATAGGGATGTTTTTCATCAGGGCCTTCATGAGAGATCCTGGTGATCATGACAACAAAAATATCTGAGAAGACGTCGGTAAAACTGTGAATCCCATCAACAATGAGGGCATTAGAGTGAAAGATTGAGCCAATAAAAATTTTCAAAAACCCCAGCGCAGCATCGGCAATTGATCCCAAAATCGTAACTTTCTGAGCGTAGGCGCTTTTTTCTTTCGGGGTCATGTCGATGGGTTCTTTCAAAATAATTAAACCTTAAGTTCAACTTCTAAACTGTATTTTTCTCCAAGACTTGTAAGAACATCTTGAATGACTTCTCTACTTATAACGGTGTCCACTGCTGAGAACCTCTCCATTGGGGAAAAGCGGCAACCACTCTCACACTTTATATCGACAGTTAAAAGTTCAATGTATTGAATGGTGTCTTTATTTTTGAAGTCAGCATACCATTTGAAAAACTCTTCACATTTTGTTGTGAAGTCGGAGATGACGGCATCCTCATAGGCAGGATCCATATTATAAAGGAAGCGACCATTGTCGCGTTTCTTTCCATTTATATAAATATCAACGACACCTTTTGTTTGAATAAAGAGGGTCTGGTTTAAACATTTAGGACAATACATCCAGAAAAGTGTACCATGAGGAAGGATTCTGTCTAGGTTGAAACGGGGCGCAAAGGAAGGAATATGCAAGGGGAGCAGCACTTTATAAAAATGCGTGATGAAGTCGAGTTGCACGCAGAAATCTATGAGAGAGGTAACCCTCGTTGGCTTATCGTTACTCATGGAATAGGGGAGCATCTTGGTCGTCATTCATACATTAAAGAACTTTTCTCCTCTGCTTATAATATTCTTTACTATGACCTAAGAGGTCATGGCCTTTCTATGGGCGAAGATGCTTTTATTCATGATTTTCAAGACTATATTCAAGACCTAGATCAAATAATTGCTTATCTTAAATCTCGCTACCGTATGGAGAGATATTGTCTCTTTGGCCATAGCATGGGGGCCCTAATTACGGCGAGTTTCATGCAACGTCAGGTGAAGCCCGATTTCTATCCAGAAAAGGTATATTTAAATGCACCTCCCGTGGGTTTTGGGGGTCCTGCCGGACCTCTTATTTCGTGGTCTCCGCGTTCGGTTTTTTCTTTTCTGGCGAAAAATCCCGTGAGTGTTCGTTTAGGTGGTTTAGTCGATCTTGGTAACTTAAGTCATGATCCTCGGGTAAAAGAGAATTATAAATTTGATAGTAAGAATCATATGACTTTGCATACAAAACTATTGCTTGAAATGGTTAAGTGCTCAGGTGAAACTTTTTGCCAGCCAATTAAAGTCAAGTGCCCAGCCTATGTATCTGTAGGTAGTGAGGATAAAATCGTTAATCCTAAAGAGTTAATCGATTACTTTGAAAATATTGAAAAGGGGTTTCAATTAAGAGTTTTTGATGGTGCTTATCATGAAATTCATAATGAAATAGAAAAATATAGAACACCTTACTTTGAGTATCTTAAAGACTCCTTTTTGGACTATCTATGACAGATATAAGTCTTCTCAGTATTTTATCGAGGTTTAATTTCAAGTCGATTATTTTAGAATCTCACGAATTGGTTTTACTTCAAAAAGGTGATGGGCCAATGAAAGAGAGGTCTGTCTCTTTTAATGGCAAGGAGATTGGTCTTTTAAGTACAGATGCCAGTGAAGAGGAAGCTAAAGAAATGGCTGATCTTCTTGGTCCTCTCGTTTTTTTGGAAAATGAAAGGGAGCTTTGGAATTATGCGACAGATCTTTTTACCTGGGTTCTAGGGGCTAAGAATCTTGTTCCAGAGGTTACCGATTGGATTGGCATCTATTACAAGGCCAATTATTTTCTCGGAAAAAACACAACGGACTTATATTTAGGACCCTACATTGGTGAGGCGACGGATCATCAAGTTATTCCACTTGATAGGGGATTGTGTGGTCTTGCTTTAAGGGAAGAGAGAGTCGTTAATGTTGCCAATGTTCATGAGGATATTCGCCACATAGCTTGTTCTTTAAAAACAAATAGTGAATTAATCCTTCCCCTAAAAAATAAAAGTGGAGAAATGATTGCTGAGCTTGATATTGATTGCAATAAATTGGGCGCCTTTACTCCTGAAATTGAAAAAAAGTTTAAAGACTACGCACTAACTTTTGTGCCACCTGAGAAAATTGTCGAATAATATCAAGACCATTATTGAGAGAATTCTTTAACAAATCATCCTCTAGTGGACTCGTATGATCCAAAATTTCATGTTGATAAAAATCAAGGGATCCTTCTGGATGACCTTGAAAACCCCAGTAAGGCATACTCGGGTGGTATAGGCCATCATAGGGACAATCAATACTAGAAGCTAAAACTTTTAATTCCTTTAAAGGGCCTACAACTTGGTAGGAGTGAGCAATAAAGACATTTGATTCATGACCTTTTTTTATAAGACCAAAGTTTTCTTCAAAGATAATAGAGCGGGTACCGTATAAACTCATTTGCTGTGGGTTTTTTGTCACTTCCATTCCAAAATAATCGGCCATCAGCTGATGACCAAAACAAAGACCCAATACAGGTTTATTTTCTTTTAGCCTCTCGTAACAAAAATCTGAAAGTGACTTGTGCCAGTCTAGGCGCTCCTCTACATTACTCGCACTTCCAAAAATAATATAGGCCAATGCATTTGTGTCCTCTTGTGCTGATGACAATCCATGAAGGGGCGGTCTATGGTAAGTGAAAGGGAGATTAATAGTTTGAACCAATCGATTAAAGCACATCAAAGAGGGTCTTTTAATTGCGCAATCAAAGATAGCAATATGGCCCATAGTATTTTTTCCTCAAAAATCGGGGGGATAAAAGTAACAAGTCAGGAGAGTAGCTTAATTAAAATAGAGTTTCTAGGTGAAGTCTATAAAGTGATTGAAAATAGTAATCCCTTAAATGCAGAAGCCAAAAAACAGATATTGGCCTTTCTCTCAGGCGATCTCATTAAATTTGATCTTCCTTACAAACTAGTTGGAACAGATTTTCAAAAGGAAACTTGGAGCTTTTTGGCCCTCATTCCCTTTGGACATTTAAAAAGTTATCAAGATGTTGCTATGGCGATTAATCGGCCACGGGCCATACGCGCCGTAGGTGGGGCGGCCAATAGGAACCCCTTACCTTTGGTCATTCCATGTCATCGGGTAATTGGAAAATCAGGCGCTTTGGTTGGATTTGCGCCGGGTTTGAGTATGAAAAAACAGCTTCTTAGGCTTGAAGGGCACCAGGTAATCGAAGATTCAATAGGTTAGAGCCGTTATTCGCCCGTTCTACTCGGCTAAGCCCTTAAACTTTCGTTAATTTTACCCGATAAGCGAGTGTGGGATTAGGCCGAATTTGCCTGAGTCTCGTTTATTAATTTTGAGTAAGGGGCCCGATGGGGGTTAATAAACTCGACATTGAGTTTGAAGACGACGAGGAAATCCAAGCACGGGAAGAAGCCGAGCGGAAGAAGAATGAAGTCCTTGAAAACGTCGACTTAGAGTTTGGCAATGAGCCTGAAGGCAGTGGTGCGTCCTTAGATGAAGCTAAGCAAGCAAGACGTGCGGCCCGTGATAAAGCTCAACAACAACCACAACAACAACCACGGCAACAACAACAACAACAACAACCACGGCAACAACAACAACAACAACAACAACAACAACAAGCTCAGCCTCAACAACGGCAGCAAGTTGCTCCCGCGCAACAAACGGCACCAGTGCAACAGCAAGTTTACATTGGTCCAGAGTACCGCTTAGGAGATGAGCTTAAAAAGAGTATTGCAACCAATCAAGTCCTGGCCATTGAAATAGAGGCCAGAGTAAAAATTGAAGTTACCGAAAAGCTAACGGAGACCATTGCAAGGCACCATGCTGATACAAAGTTGCTAGAGCATAAGGTGAATAAAATTTTAACTCAAATCAATCAAAAAGTTCCTGCTCTTAAAAATGAGCTAATGATGATTAAAAAGCTTCTTAGAGAACATGCGACAATCGGGGAAGAAGAGGCAACTGAGCCAAAACCTCAAGCGCAGCAGCAGCCAAGACCCGTTAAAAAGAAAGCTGCTTAAAAGTAGCCCTCCAACCCCCGAAAAAAAATGACTTTTATTGTTCGAGAATAACTCTCTCACTTTCTAGATCACGATTTTCAGCTTTATTTTCAGTGAACTTTTCCCCATAGCGGGCCTTTAGCTTGGCGATATTTCTCTCCATGAGGGGTTCAAATTCTACACCAAGCTCATCACAGGCAATGGCCATATACCAGAAAATATCACCCATCTCTTCTTTAAGATTTACTCTATCGAGTTCTTTTCCGTAGAAGATATGTTTTTTAAGGGCATCAAGAAATTCACCCGCCTCTGTTGCCAGTCCAATTCCTGCATGAAGAAGCCTTTTCGTGCCATTTTCCCCCAAGCGTTGGTCCATACTTTGAAAATCTGTAGACTCTGTACGAATGGCATCTTGGATATAGTTTTTTGAGTTCATATTGGCTCCTAAGTAGTGTGTGTGTCCCAAAGCGTATCGAGAATTAAAAGAGGTCGTAAAGGAGCCGCGTGCTAATGGGAGCCTAAGAAAATTGAAAAAAAAAGCCCCTCTGAAAAGAAGGGCTTATGAAACTAAGAGATAATTTAATTAGCGACCAGGTCCACCAGGTCCATCTTCACCAGGAGGAGGGCGCTTAATGATGATATCACCTAGAATTGATCCGGGTGTACCTGTTGGTGCCTCTTGTGATTCACTAGCAAATGAATGACTAGCAAAACCTAGTAATAAAAGAACTGTGAAAAGAGCTTTTAAAATATTCATACGAGACTCCGTTAATAAAAACTGTACTTGATATATTTTTAAACCTCTCTATTAATTGTGACAAGAGGCCGTAATACGGACAATTTTTAGACTGTCCTATATCCAATAACTTAAACACATATTGTAAGAAAAACCTTCATCTTACATTTATAAAAATGACATAAAGGACAAAATTACCCCGAGTCTATTGCTTAGAAAGTCCCTCTAAATGCTGCACCCTGATAAGGGCTGGAGGATGAGAGTGGTAATAAGCAGAAAATGTTGGGTCTGGGGTTAGGGTGCTTGCGTTGTCTTTATAGAGTTTAACCAAAGCAGAGATAAGCTCTCTTGGTTCTGCGAACTCTGCTGCAAAAGAGTCAGCTTCAAATTCGTATTTACGACTTATCCAAGCACTTAAAGGCGTTACCCAAAAAGTATAAACACCGCTTACCATGGCAAAGAGAAGAAGGCTTAAGTGAAGGTTACTTGTGGTGACACCGTGACCTGAAAAGAAAGTCATGGACTGGATGAGCTGACCCAAAATAAAGAAGGCCGCAAAACTCATGACAACAGAGCGCACGAGTTGCTTAACGATATGCTTTCTTTTGAAGTGGCCTAGCTCGTGGGCCAAAACAGCTTCAACTTCACCAGGCTCTAAAGTCTTAAGAAGAGTATCAAAGAAAACAATTCTTTTATTTTTTCCAAAGCCTGTGAAGTAGGCATTGCCATGGGCACTTCTTATTGAGGCATCCATAACGAAGAGACCGTTACTCGTGAAGCCCGTGCGCTTTAGAAGATCAAGCACACGTTCTTTGTGAGGTCCTTCATCCATTGGGCTAAACTTATTAAAGAGGGGCGCTATGAAGCGTGGATAGCCCCAAAGGAGAATAAACTGAAAACCTGTTAAAAGGCCCCAGCCATAAATCCACCAGTTATTACCAAGGGATTGCATAACCCAAAGAAGGGCCGCAAAAAGGGGAAGTCCTAAAATGGAACCTAGTACTAAACCTTTAAACATATCTTTAACGAAAAGAGCAGGAGTCATTTTATTAAAGCCAAACTTCTCTTCGATAACAAAAGTCATATAGATACTTTGAGGTAGAGAAATAAGAGTCGAAATAAGGCCGAAGATAGCAAGGTAAGCGACACCCTCATAAATGGGAGACAAAGAAAAAGTTGCGACAAAATTTTGTAGCATACTTAATCCACCACCGAGGGTCCAACCAAGGAGAACTAAGAGATCAATAAAATGAAAAAGCTTTCCGGCCTTAATTTTTGTTACCGAGTAATCAGCTGCTTTTTGGTGCTCTTCTAAAGTAATGGTTTCCTTAAATTTATCAGGAACTTCATTGCGATTGGCAATAATATGACCTTTATTTTTGGCCTCAAGCCAGGACTCAATAACGGACTTTGAAAATAAGAAGAGAAGAAAAAGTTTAGTTACAGCTTGTGCGTCAATATTCATTATCTTTAACCTTATACAACAGTTGAAAACCTTGAAAACAAAGAATAGCCTTGTTTGAACTTAATTTAAAGAGGTCAGATGAGAGTACATCAAAACTATACCGGTTCTCAATTACGAAACTTTAGCTACATTGTTGAAGGAGCGCAGGGCCATCTTTTCATCATTGACCCATGGGATGGGCAAGAGAGCATCAGGAGCGCTCAAGAAATTGGTGGCCTTATCAAAGGTGTTATCAATACCCATGAGCATTGGGATCATACGCGAGGCAATGAAGAAATAGTCAAAAAGACTAGCTGTGTCGTTTATGCTCACCCTAATGGTCTGGGCAAAATTAAAGAGGCCAATGTTTTTTTAAAGGAAGGAGAAAAGATTCAGGTTGATGATGAAACTTACCTAGAAGCCCTCGATACTCCTGGTCACACCTTTGCTCATCTCTGTTTACTGCTTGTTTCAAAGGGAAGACCGGTTGCCGTCTTTACCGGTGATACATTATTTAATGCAGGAGTGGGGAATTGTCATAATGGCGGCAGTCCAGAAGTCTTATTTGAAACCATCGAAAAAAAGTTTCTGACCCTTCCTGATGAAGTCATCGTTTATCCAGGGCACGAGTATTTAGGGAATAATTTAGGTTTTACTTTAAAAAACGAGCCAAGTAATTCTCAGGCCAAAGAGTGGCTTGAAAAATATAAAAAGATTGACTGGGAAAATGCTCCCGTGACAACGACGTTAAAAGATGAATTAGAGATTAATTGTTTCTTTCGTCTAGATTCAGACGAGATCATAGGTAACTTACCTGGGAGTCCAAAAACTCGAAAGGAAGTTTTTTTAACACTAAGAGAATTGAGAAATCATTGGTAATAAAGGAGAAGAAAATGGCATTTCCAAAAGTAGGTAGCGTAGCACCAGCATTCACACTTGTTAATCAATCGGGTGAAAAGGTTTCCCTAAAAGATTTTAAAGGTGAAAAAAATGTTGTGCTTTATTTTTATCCCAAAGCGATGACTCCAGGTTGCACGGTTCAGGCTTGTGGAATTAGGGACACAAAGAAGAAGTTTGCAAGTGCGAAAACAGTCGTTCTTGGCGTGAGCCCAGATGCTCCCGAGCGTTTGGTGAAATTTATTGATAAGGAAGGTCTTAATTTTGATCTTTTAAGCGATCCAGATCATAAGATTGCCGACAAATACGGCTCCTGGGGACCTAAGCAGTTTATGGGTAAAAAGTATGACGGAATTTTGAGAACAACTTTTATCATCGGTAAAGATGGCAAACTTAAGCACGTCATGGATAAGGTCAAAACAAAATCTCACCATGATGACGTTTTAAATTGGATAAAAGAGAACCTTTAAGGTGACAGTCCAAAGAGTCCTATAATAGAACCCTCCTGTGGAGGGTTTTTTTATGCGTAAATTGTTACTGATCATTTGTCTTGTTATTGCACCTGCGACCTGGGGTCTTGGGGTTGTCTCTTATAATGTGGAGAACTTCTTTGACGCCAATAAGTCAAAGACTGCAGATGACAGCACTTACCTTCCAATAAAGAGCCCCCATAAGAAAGAGTGTAAGAAAATAAAGAAGAACTATTATCGTAAGTATTGTGAGACTTTAAATTGGACCCAGGAAAAAGTTGATTTAAAATTAAAACAACACCTTAAAGTACTTTCTTCGATCCCTTACAAAATTGATCTCTTGGGCCTTATTGAAATAGAAAATCAAGAACTCGTACAATTATTCGCAACCCAATTAAAGCTCTTTGGCTCAGTGACAACGACTGGTTCGGACAAAAGGGGCATCAATACGGCACTCATTTATGACAAAAATATTTTCAAACTAATTGATAAAAAAGAGTGGCCACTTACTTTTAAAACAAGAAACTTATTAGAAGTTCACCTAGAAGCAAAAGATAAATCAATCATTGTCGTTTTCGTCAATCATTGGCCTTCTCAAAGATCTAAGACTCCTAAGAGATTGGCAGCGGCAGCTCTTTTAAACGAGCGCATCGCGGCGGTCTTGAAAGAGAGGCCTAAAGCTTCAATTTTAGCGCTAGGAGATTTCAATACCTTGGATAATGAATATCCCCATCCCTTTAATGAAATGAAAAAAATACTCAGTGACAGTTCTCGTGAATTTAGAGGGGGAGGCACTTACTTTTATAAGCCGACCATGAGTTGGAACTTACTTGATAGAATCTTTTATTCTTCAAGGCTTAGTTTAAAGAAATTTGATATTCATCGACCGGAATTTTCTCAGACCGTTACTGAGTACACCAAGAAAGGTCAATTTTGGGGCTCTCGAGTGACTGGGATTCCTAAAGGCTTTGATCATAAGAAAACCAAGAATCCAGGGTACTCAGATCACTTTCCCGTTTTTGCCGAATTTGAAATTAGCGGTAAATAGATAAGAAGGAGAGTCCTGTATTTTCTTTTAAGTACTCTTCAAGCTCTTTTGCTTCGCTCTCATTTAGAGTTTTTAAATCAGTAACATTATAATCAAAGATTTTGTGGTGGTTGCCTCTGTTTTCTCGGTGCCACTCACTAGGGTAGGGTCTCTTTGGCGTGTTAAGCTGAACAAGGTCAGGTTTGATTTCGCTTAAAAGCTTTGCGTAGTCATCTAAGTTTTTCTTATTTAAAGGCATGAACATACTTTGAACTTCTAGCTTTCCCTTGTATTCATTTCTAAGGGCCTTTATTCCAGTGACAACTCTCTCTAAAGTTACACCACTTGCAGGTCTATTTATTTTTTGAAAAGTATCTTCATCAGCGGCATCGAGTTTCACGGTAATACAATCGAGATCTAAAATCCTCTTTCTCACTTCAGGGCGGTAGAGCTCTGTTGCGTTTGTTAAAATATATTGAGGAACGTCAGGACTAAGTTTCTTAATGCCCGCGATCATCTCATCAATATTCGCTGCAAGAGTTGGCTCTCCACTGCCTGAGTAAGTGATAACATCAATCACTTCTCCAGAATCTTTGACCAACTTATAATCTTCTAAAACTTTTTCTGTCGGAACATACTCTTTTATAAGATCAGTGACTTCTTGAATTTGACCAAGTTGGCAGTAGAAACAATTAAAAGAACAAGTGCTTGTTTGATAAATAGGGTCAATTCCTAAAGACATGCCAAAGCGCCAACTTTTAACAGGGCCATAAACAGTGCTTTTGTTATTAAAAATTTCCTGCTCTTTATCTTTATCTCTCATATATTTCTCAGTAGGTTGGGGCCTAATCGTTTTGAAATGCTTTCTTGCCCAATTTAGTAAAGTTTTCAACAGCAACCAAAGAATCTTGAATAATTTCATCAACTAAGAAAATCAAAGGAACTTCTTTTTGAACATATTCAATAAAGTGACTGATCTCTTTACTCAGGCTCATGGGGGAGAACATCTCAATGTCTCTAAATGGCTCTCTCAAGCTCTTATCGATAGTGCTATAGAAGGCCAGCCCTTCATTTGCCTCCAGTTGAAAATAGAGAAATGCGGCCTGATCTTTTGGAACTCTGACAATGATGTGCCTAAGCTCTGCGGACGAATTTAAATTTGTTTCCATCTTTTTTTTCATATAGTTAAGTGATTGACTTCATTCAGCAATAACTTACAATTAAGATAAGCGGAGCTATATGAAGCAAAGTAATTAGCTGACCATGCTGGTCTTCTACCGTTGTTCGCTACTATGTCATGGAGGACATATTGTGAAAAGTACTGACGCCCTCGACAGGTTCATTTTTGCACCATTTATTTCCCCAAAAAACGCAATCTTATTCATAAGCCTTCTTAGCATGACCTCGTGTTCATGGGTTACCTCTAGACGGAGTCTTTTTGGAGCAGATGGTGAAGAGGAAAAGGCCGCTTCAGAAGCTGGCAGTGTCTCTAAAAGCCAATATGAATCCCTTGCCAAGAAGTATGAAGCTCTCTTAAAAGAGCGACGCATGGACAAGGTTGAAGGAAAAGAAGCCAACCAAATGATGAACCAAATGGAAGGGGGAGACCCTTCGGCCGTGGTTGATCAGCTAAGTAATGTTAAAGATACTGGTGAGCTCGCGGAAACTGTTGATGTTTTTCAACAAACAAAAAATGCTCAGATAACAGACCCGAATCTACCAAGTCGACCGATGAGTACAGGAGAAATTGATAGTGCTCTGATTGAGGACCATATTTCAAAAGTAAGAAAAGCTGAGAAGCTTGTAGCTGAAAATAAATATGATGCCTCGATTAACCTCATTAAAGAATTGGAGAAGTCTCCCGTTAGGCAGGTGGTTGTAAGAGCAAAATATTTAATGGGTGAAATCCTTTTTACTCAAGGCGAATATGATTTGGCCCTTCAGGTCTTTGAAGAAATTTTAGGAAACTATGCTTTTTCTGGGCTTGTTATAAAGACCCTTGGTCGCCTTATCGTCTGTAGTGACAAATTAAAACTTCCTGGCAAACAAGAAAAATATTATTCAATTTTACATGACTTCTTTGAGCAGGGAGCTTAAGGCCTAGATGAACGTAAAGAGCAAGAGTACGCTATTCATTTTGTTTTTTCTTGTGGCCGGCCAAGGCTTCGGACAAGACGTGGATTCTCTTGATCTTTTAGATCCATCAGATGTGAATGTTCTTATAGAAGAAAATAATGACAAAGGTCAGAAAGATTTTAATATTTCTGATCTTGAAGAAGTCGATGATCTAGATTCTTTAAAAGAAGATATCGGTGAAATTATCTTTGACGAAGATAAGACAGTAAAAAAAGAAAAAGACAAAAAGAGTGTCGACAAGCCTAAGGCCTTCTCTGGTGACGATGATGTTGAAGTGCTTATAGACTCAGAAGGGCGCACTGTTAATGAGCCAGGGGTTATCGCAGAAGGCGCTGAAAATGAAAATGGTAATTTAAAACCCAATCAAGCAGTGATTTTTGATGTCGGTGCTGAAGAGAAAGAACTTCTTGAACTTTCAAAGTTTGTGGAAGGAAAAATCCCTTTAAAAGAATGGGATGAAATCTCAGCGGCCTCCCAATTGGATAAATACGTCATTCAAAAGGGTGACTGGTTGTGGAAAATCTCTCAAAAACTTTTTGGTTCTGGTTTTTATTATTCAAAAATCTGGTCTCTAAATCCACAAATTACGAACCCCCACGAGATTGAGCCTGGTATGACTCTCGTTTTCTCAACTGGGGATACAGAAAAAATGCCAGAGATAAACTTAGGAGATTTTGGAGATGATGAAAGTCGTAATCTCAAAAATAAGCTAAGTAAAAAGGACGACTTTATTAATTTTAAAGAGTTTGGTGATCAAGTTAAACCTAATTGGATTGATGAGAGAAAAAAGCTCATTGATAATGGAGTTTATTTTCAATTTGCTTCAGATGAAACTTTTGATGACCTTAAAACGATTGCTTCTGAAAACCTAAAGACTGATTACAACTCCTACGAGCCACCTGTTCCTGATATCGTCATTAAAGAACCAGGTGAGCAATATGATGAATCTGGCTTTGATAAAAACTCTCGGATTGTTTTTGATGTCAAAGAAGGCTTCTTTCTCAACACCTTTGTGACTTCTAATATTGTGCAAGATCTTGGGGAAATTATTGGCAAGGGTGATGAAAATATTTTCATCAATAAGTTTGATAAAATCTATGTGGATTTTGATAAATCTGTAAAAGTTAAACCAGGTGATCAATATTCGATTTATGTACCAGGTGGACAGATATCAAATACTGTTTCAGATAGGGCAGGTTATAAGTACACAATTGGCGCTCAGGTAAAAACAGTAAAAAAAATAAATCAGTTGTGGGAATGTGAAGTGACGGAAATCTCTGGTCTTGTGCAAAGAGGGGACCGAGTTACCGTTTACACTCCTAAAATTGGAAAAATTATTAAAACCTTTAATAAGAGAAATATTGAAGCTGCCGTTATTGGTGCTTATCAGGCCAGTGGTGGCGGTCTCTCTTTTGGTGATGTGATTTACCTGGATCGTGGGCGTGCTGATGGCGTAGAGATGGGAACTGTCTTTGAGCTTTACTCATTTCTTGATAAGGGGACGGAAAAAAGGTTAACACCAGATCCAACTTATAAGATTGGTGAAGTGACCGTCATTAGTTTAACAGATAATTTTGCGACGGCCCTCATCTCCAATTCTAGAGAAGCGATCAAGTATGGAACAATTGCTCTTACGAAAACTGAGCAACAGGCTGCATTAGATGCGATGAATAGAAATAGAGGAATTCTTCAAGGTGTCCAAGATCTAGAAGGCAAAGCGTTAGATGAACTAGACATCGAATTGAGTTTAGACGATGTTAGTCAAGATCTTCTTCAAAAAGCTGACAAGGTGCAACTGACTGAAGATGAACTAGAGGAACTAGAGCGCCAAGAGAGAGAGAAGTCTATTATAAAGGACCATGAGCGCGATCTACAGGAGCTTGAGCGTTTAGAAAATGAAATCCTAGAAGCTGAACAGTCTCTCAATGAGGCCAAGGTTGATGAGGATAAATTTCTTGAAACCCAAGATCTCAACAATATTGAGAAGCGCAATAAGGGACTTGACCCTAATGCTTTTGAGTCTTTAAATGAAATTGAAGGTGAAATTGGCCTTAAATTTCTTGATGAAGATTTGAATGCCAAAGAAAATCCTTATGGTTTAACTGAATTTGACCTTGAAGAAATCGACGAGTTGTTGAATACTGACCAACTGTAGACATTCATTTTGTTGTGTCCATCCTTTTATCGTATGTAAACCCGAGGCTTAAGTTCCATGGAACTGGCCTCTTAATGAAGGTGTAAAAAAGTGACGGAAGAAACTAACAAGGCTTCGAGCTCTGGCTCGGAGACTGAGAAAAAAGCCACTAAGAAGAAGGCCGCTAAAAAGAAGACTGCTAAAAAAGTGGCCAAGAAAACGGCAAAGAAAACCGCTAAGAAAACTGCTAAAAAAACCGCCAAGAAAACGGCAAAGAAAAAAGTTAGCAAGAAAGCAGAAGCCACAGAAGAAACCACAACTAAGAAATCAAAGGTCACCAAAATCCCTAGTGGACCCTATGATCTTGTGATTGTGGAATCACCCTCTAAAGCAAAGACCATTAAAAAATACCTTGGAAAAGGTTATCAAGTTGTTGCTTCAAATGGGCATATTAAAGACCTTCCAAAATCTAAGCTGGGAGTTGATGTTAAAAGTAATTTTGAAATTGATCTCGTGCCGATAACGGGAAAGAAAGATAAAATTGAAAGAATCCAAGAGCTTGCAAAAGGCGCAGATAAAATTTATCTCGCTCCCGATATGGACCGCGAGGGAGAGGCGATTGCGCATCACCTTGCGGAGGAAATTGGAAAGCCGTCTAAGATTCATCGCGTAGTCTTTAACGCCGTTACAAAATCAGCTGTACAGGAAGCTATTGCTAATCCTGCCAAGCTAAGAAAATTCATGTACGACTCTCAAAAGACGCGACGGGTTCTTGATCGTCTCGTGGGTTATAAAATCTCACCCATTCTGTGGGATAAAGTTCAGCGTGGAATTTCAGCGGGGAGAGTGCAATCAGTTGCCCTTAGAATTATCGTAGAGCGTGAAGATGAGGTCAAGGCCTTCATTCCTGAGAAGTGGTTTTCCATTGCCGGCATCATGGAAAAGCAAGATACCAAATTTGAATTTAAGTACTACGGTGAGCAGGCCAATAAGAAGACAGAGCTAACAGAAGAAGACGTCGTTAAGAAAATTGTTAGTGATGTCTCAGGCAAGCCTTATCTTGTTCTAGATGTAAAAAAGCGTGAGAGAAAGCAAAATCCAACGCCTCCTTTTACAACATCAAAGTTACAACAGGAAGCTGCGAATAAGCTGGGCTTTACGGCAAAGAGAACCATGATGGTGGCCCAAAAACTTTATGAGGGTATCCAGCTTCGTGACCATGGAATGCAAGGTCTTATTACTTACATGAGAACAGACTCTGTCAGAACAGCTCCTGAAGCGCTTGATTCCTTAAGAGAGTATATTAAAGATAAGTATGGTAATGAATACTTACCAGCGGAACCCAATACTTATAAAAAGAAAGGCTCTAATAAAGTACAAGACGCCCACGAGGCCATCAGACCTACAAGTCTCCTGTACTCACCAGATGAAGTTCGCGGTGACCTTGAGCCAGAACAACAAAAACTCTACGAGCTTATTTGGAATAAATTTATTAGCTCACAAATGAGCCAAGCTGTTATCGATCAAACGACAGTGACGTTTGAAAATAATGGTCACTACTTTAAGGCCAATGGTTCAATCATTAAGTTTCCAGGCTTTAGAACAGTCTATCTTGAGGCTTTAGCCGAGAAACGCTCTAAGAAGGGTGATGATGACGATAGTGAAAACGAAAATGATAATGAAATTAAATCAGGTTTACTACCTGAGATAAATGCCGATGAAAAGTTGAAGGCCTTACAAGAGGCGATTGAAACGGAACACTGGACATCTCCTCCTCCAAGATACAACGAAGCTTCACTTGTTAAGGATTTAGAAGAAAAAGGTATTGGCAGGCCTTCTACTTATGCTTCGATTATCTCAAATATCCAAGATAGAGGATATGTTGAAAAAATTGAAAATAGATTTCTTCCGACAGAACTTGGCTCTGTCGTTTGTAAGATGCTTATTGAATCCTTTCCGGATGTGATGAATGTCGACTTTACCGCCCAGGTTGAAGAGCTTCTTGATAAGATTGAAGATGGAGAGATTCCTTGGCGTAAGGTTCTTAAAGAGTTTTGGGGAGGATTTGAAAAGACTCTCTTAAAAGCTCAAGAGGAAATGAAAAACCTTAAAAAGCAGTCAATCCCCACAGGGATTCATTGTAAGAAATGTGAAGATGGTGAATACACGATTAAGTGGGGACGAAATGGTCAGTTCCTCGCTTGTAGTAATTATCCAGACTGTAATTCAACTCATGACTTTAAAAAGAATCTTGAGGGCGAAATCACCATTCTTCCAAAGAACTGGTTTCATGATCCTTGTCCAACTTGTAATAAGAAACTTGAAGTAAAGACTGGGAAGTATGGTCGCTTTGTTCGCTGTGAAGATTATCCACACTGTGAAACAACTCTTCCTTATACTCTGCCCATTACTTGTCCAGAGTGTAAGACCGGTAAGTTTGCTGAGAAGAAGTCTCGCTATGGAAAATTCTTCTATGGATGTAGCCATTATCCCAACTGCGAAAACGCTCTGTGGTCTAAGCCCTATGAGTATGACTGTCCAAGCTGTGGCTATGGCATCATGACTTATCGTGAAACGAAAAGAGAAGGCAAGCAACTTCAGTGTCCAAAGTGCAAGCATAAGGTTGATTACTCAATCACTCCTTTTGCTGATAAAGATGAAGAGTCTCAGGCAACGGTTTAGGAATGGAATATAAATCATTAAAAGAAGCTTTTCTTGCTTCTCCTGGCCCAAAAGAAAAGAAAGACTATGCAGTCCTCTTTGGTAAAGCGTTTTGCATGGGAGTGGCCGACTTAATTCCTGGAGTCTCTGGTGGTACGATCGCTTTTATCACGGGGATCTATGAGGGTCTTCTCGATGCTGTGGGCTCTGTTAATAAAAAGTCGATTGGTGCTATTTTAAAGGGTGATATAAAGACCGCCGTTAGCATTATTCACATCCGCTTTCTCATTCCCTTAGTTTTAGGCATGCTTTCTGCCATCTTTATGCTGGCAAGACTCATGCACTATTTAATTACAGATCACCCCATTCCAACTTGGGCGATGTTCTTTGGCCTTATAGCGGCATCGATCATCGTGATTTTTAAGCAACTTGAGGATCCTAAAAAGTGGGACAATATCTTATCCCTCGTCATTGGAGCTGTATTTGCTTGGGTCATGGTGAGCTTAATCCCCGTGGATACGCCAACGGACTCGTGGTTCATTTATCTTTGTGGCATTATCGGTATTTCGGCGATGATTCTGCCAGGGCTTAGCGGCTCTTTTCTCCTTCTTATCCTTGGAAAGTATGAGTTCATAACGGGAGCCGTGAAAAATCCTTTTGGTGAGGGAAATTTCATTATTCTACTGACCTTTGTTGCTGGAAGTTTAACGGGGGTCGCGGGCTTTAGCCGTGTTCTCAACTGGTTTTTGAAGCACTATCATAGTCAAACGATGGCCTTTCTCACAGGAATTCTCATTGGCTCTATGAAGAAAGTATGGCCTTGGAAAGAGGTCCTTGAATCAAAAGTCATTAGAGGCAAAACAAAGATACTCAGAGAAGCCAATATTCTTCCAGAGAGCTTTGATAGTGGGGTCCTCTTGGCAATAGCTCTTTGCATTGTCGGTTTTATTCTCGTTTTATGGATGGAATCAAGAGTTAATAAGAAGGCCTAAAGTTCATCATAGACAATGAAACAGGGCTTGATTAAGATATTTCTAATAAATAAGCGCGGGGTTAGCTCAGCTGGATAGAGTAGTTGGCTTCGAACCAATTGGTCGGGGGTTCGAATCCCTCACTCCGCGCCATTTTCTTCTTTTGACTCTTATCCCTTCATGGTGGAACACACCGCACTCAAGCCCTGGCCATAGGCATTTAGAACCTTCAATCTGTAATTCGCATATGTATGCTTTATACAG
>JAIPEG010000022.1 GCA_021737405.1 Bacteriovoracaceae bacterium | reverse complement strand
CCAAAGAATATTCCGCCTCTCATTGATGTTCGAGGTCCCTACATTATTTTGCGCTATCACCCCTTGGCCCATACAAATAACTGGCACATTACGGCCATTGGTAAGAAGGCCATCATGGCGATTCTCCAAGGACAGTCCAAGAATCAGCGCTCAAATCTAACAAAAGTCTTTGAAGATAAGTGCAGAGGACGAGAAATAGAACTTCAATCAGCGCTATTAACTCTCTTTGGTGAAATGCTGCCCTCAAAGTACAAAGATAAGAAGAAATTTGATCTTCATAAAAATTGGGGTCCTTCAAATTTTGTGGATGTTTATCTACTGCTTCTCTTTCCTCTTCTTGAAGAGGAGCTTAAGGGGCGTGGAAACTTTGCTGGTCAATTTATGGAGACGGCCTCTGACCTTTGTCGCAAGGTCCATCGATTGGCCGTGATTCCTTAAAGAGTTTACTTCGCATATTCCTTTTTTCCTCGCTAAAGCTTTAAAAATCCAAAGCTTTAGCATGCTCCGCCTAGACGAAAGACGCCTGTGACAGGCATACTAGAGCGAATTTATAGTGAATTTTAGACACACTGGGCAAGAGGTATTTCATGGATATTTTAGAGGCGGCCATCGATGGTCGCTCTCCTGATTTTCAGGCCAATAAAGAGCACAACCTAAATTTATTAAATGAACTTCGCACTCGCTTAAATAATGTAGAGATGGGTGGAGGTGAAGCCTCGGTTTTACGCCATCGAAAAAGAGAAAAGCTTCTACCAAGAGAGCGCATTGAGCGCATTCTTGATGAAGGTTCACCCTTTCTAGAGTTAAGTGCTCTGGCCGCAGATGATCTCTATGAATCAGAGGGTCCCGTTCCTTCCGCTGGTATTGTCACTGGAATTGGTAGGGTCCATGGCGTGGAGTGTATGTTTGTGGCCAACGACGCTACCGTAAAGGGTGGCACTTACTTTCCAATGACGGTAAAGAAGCATTTACGCGCTCAAGATATTGCTAGAGAAAATCGACTTCCTTGTATTTACTTGGTCGACAGTGGTGGAGCTTTTCTTCCAATGCAGGATGAAGTCTTTCCTGATCGCGATCACTTTGGGCGCATCTTTTATAATCAGGCCCAAATGTCTGCAGAAGGGATTCCACAAATTGCTGTGGTTCTTGGCTCTTGCACAGCAGGTGGTGCCTATGTTCCGGCAATGGCCGATGAGTCCGTTATCGTAAAAGGTAATGGGACCATCTTTTTGGCGGGACCTCCACTTGTGAAAGCGGCGACGGGAGAAGAAGTCACGGCCGAAGACCTCGGTGGTGCAGACGTTCATACCAGTCAGTCTGGTGTTGCAGATCACTTTGCTGAAAATGAAGAAGAGGCCTTAAATATCACTCGCAATATTATTGAAAACCTCAATTACCAGTCTCTTGGAAAAGATCAAAAATTTATTAGAAGAAAGAAAGTAGTTGATCCCCTTTATCCCATGGATGATATCTACGGCATTCTTCCAAAGGACACGACCAAAACGCCTTTTGATATTCGTGAGATTATTGCTCGCTTAGTTGATGGGAGTGAGTTTCACGAATTTAAAGAGAGGTATGGAAATACTCTTATTTGTGGTTTTGCTGCCATTCATGGTGTTCCTGTAGGAATTGTCGCTAATAACGGCATTCTCTTTAGTGAGAGTGCCCAAAAAGGTGCCCACTTTATTGAACTTTGTGGTCAAAGAAAAATCCCTCTCGTCTTTTTACAAAATATTACGGGCTTTATGGTGGGCCAAAAATACGAGGCCGAAGGGATTGCAAAGCATGGTGCGAAGATGGTGACCGCTGTCTCAACGGTCAATGTACCAAAGTTTACGGTACTCATTGGGGGATCCTATGGCGCTGGAAACTATGGAATGTGTGGGCGAGCTTATTCACCGCGCTTTCTCTTCATGTGGCCTAATTCACGAATCTCGGTCATGGGCGGAGAGCAAGCGGCAGGAGTCTTAACCACTGTTCGCCAAGGGGGCCTTGCTGCTAAAGGAAAACCTGAGATGACAGAGGCAGAAGTCAAAGAGTTTCAAAAACCAATCTTAGAAAAATATGAAAGAGAAGGTTCTTGTTACTATTCGACCTCTCGTTTATGGGATGATGGGGTGATTGATCCGGCAAAGACGAGAGATGTCCTAGGACTTGCTTTAGAAGCTAGCTTAAATGCACCTGTAAAAGACGTGAAGTTTGGCGTCTTTAGAATGTGAGGAAATGATGTCAAAAAAATATATAAAACTAGAGGGAGATACGAGAGGCGTTTGGCGCTTAACTTTAAATCGTCCCGAACTTCATAATGCTTTTAATGATCTCTTTATAAAAGAACTTACTGAAGCCCTTGAAGACGTTAAAAAAAATACTGATGTCCGCTTACTTGTTTTAACAGGGGAAGGGAAATCTTTCTGTGCTGGAGCCGATCTTAATTGGATGAAGAGCATGAAAGACTACTCTGATCACGAGAATTATCAGGATTCGGTTCGTTTAAGTAATCTTTTTGAAGTGCTTAACACTATTGAGGTGCCAGTTATTGCCGAAGTGAATGGGGCAACTCTTGGTGGGGGCACAGGTCTCGTGGCAAGTTGTGATTACGTTATTTCTAGTTCAGAAGCAAAATTTGGTTTCACAGAAGTGGGTCTAGGACTTGTTCCTGCTGTTATTTCTCCTTATGTGATGGCAAAAATTGGAGAGTCAAATGCACGCGCTTACTTTTTAAGTGGTGAGCGCTTTAGTGCAGAAGAAGCACTTCATATGCGCCTTATTCATAAAGTTGTAAAAAGTGATGACCTTCGCGGAGCCACAGAAAAGCAAATCGAACGCTTTTTAAAAGCAGGCCCTATGGCCCAGATTGAAGCAAAGAAGCTCATCAAGGGAGTGCTGACGAGAATTCCAGCAGGTCATGAGGGAGTAAAAGATTTTACTTGTCGAACGATTGCAAGAGTTCGAACAAGTCCTGAAGGCCAGGAAGGAATGAGTGCCTTACTTGAAAAAAGAAAACCTTCTTGGATATCGGCTGGGGATCAATCATGAAAAAATTTAAAAGAGTCCTTATTGCTAATCGTGGTGAAATTGCCATTCGAGTGGCCAAGACTTTGCGCGAGCTTGATATTGAATCAGTGATGCTCTTTACCGACGAAGAAAAGGACCTGCCTCACGCGAGCTTTGGTGATATTTCCATCAATCTTGGAAGTGGTCCTTTAAGTGATACTTATTTAAATATTTCAAAGCTCGTCGAACTCTGTAAGGAGCACAAGGTTGATGCTGTTCATCCTGGATACGGATTCCTTTCAGAGAGAGCGCCCTTTGCAAAAGCATTAAAAGAAGCAGGAGTCGAATTAATAGGACCTCCAACTGCTGCCATGGAGGCCATGGGGGATAAGAAAACCTCAAAAGAGATTATGGAAAAAGCAGGGATTCCTCTTATTCCGGGTTATCATGGAGACAATCAAGAGTCAGATTTCTTGGCCAAAGAAGCCGTTAAAATAGGCTTTCCCATCCTCATCAAGGCAAGTGCCGGTGGTGGCGGAAAAGGGATGAGAATTGTTGAAAAGGATTCTGAGTTTCAAGAAGCCCTTGAGAGTGCCAAAAGAGAGGCCATGAATGCCTTTGGAGACGATAAGGTCTTAATTGAAAAGTATATCACTGACCCTCGTCATATTGAGGTGCAGGTAATGAGTGATACTCATGGTCAGCATTTTCACTTTTGGGAGCGAGAGTGCTCTATTCAGAGGCGTTACCAAAAAATTGTGGAAGAAAGCCCAAGTCCTGCTTTGTCTCAAAGCTTAAGAGAAGAGATCTGCCAAACGGCGGTTAAGATTTCTGAAACAATGAATTATGTCGGCGCGGGAACGGTTGAATTTATTCTTGATAAAGATGGAAGCTTTTACTTTCTTGAAATGAACACACGCTTACAAGTTGAACATCCGATCACTGAAATGGTTACAGGAAGTGATCTCGTGCAACTTCAAATTCGAGTGGCACAAGGGGAGAAATTACCCTTCACTCAAAGTGAAATCCATCAAAATGGTCATGCTATTGAAGTGCGTATTTATGCAGAAAATCCAGATCAAGACTTTATGCCTTCTATTGGCACCATTGATGTCGTAGGAGAGAGCCGCTTACTAGGTGTTCGTCTTGATAGTGGCTATAAGGCGGGGAATGAAGTGACTACAAGTTTTGATCCGATGATTGCCAAACTGATTGTTTGGAGTACCGGTCGCACAGAAGCGATTAATAAAATGGACAAGGCCTTAAGTGATTATCCATTTCTTGGGCTCACCACGAATAGAGATTATTTAAAAAGAATTTTAAAACATGAGACCTTTAGGGAAGGAGTGACTTTTACTCACTTTGTAAAAACTTATGCAGATGATTTGAAGGCCCGCTCATTAAGCCGTGAAGAAGTTATTCAAGCGATACTGGCCTATGAATTTATGGGGACAACGACGAAATTAGCTGAAAATGAAGCTCATGTGACGACCGCATGGGATCAACTTTCTGGCTTTCGTCTCAATTAAGTAGGAATTATGGAAAAAGAACTTCTCATTAATGATGAATCTATTCGCTACACTTTAGAAAAGGGGCAAGGAGATGAGATTCTCTTAACTGTTGATGGATTGACCTTTAAGGGCCGTCTATTAGAAAGAGAAAATGCTCGCAGTGTGATTCAAATTGACGGCAAGAATATTCAGGCGTGGAAATCAAAAAACCATATTAGTATTGGTGACCAAAGCCTAAAAATTGAAAACCCAAGAGAGCAGCGAAAGACAAAAGGAAAAAAGAGCGCAAATCATGAAATGTCTTCACCAATGCCAGGGAAAATATTAAAGCATCTTGTTAAGGAAGGAGACACTGTCACAACTGGGCAGGGACTCATCGTGATGGAGGCCATGAAAATGGAACATACGATAAAGGCTTCTTTTGATGGGCTTGTGACAAAAGTTCTTTTTCAAGAAGGTGAGCTCGTAGGAGCGGGAGTCGATCTGATTGACATTGAAAAGTCGGGGGAGGTCTAGAGTGGATTTTTCGACCTTTCCAAAAAATATTAGAATCGTAGAAGTAGGGCCAAGAGATGGCCTTCAGAATGAAAAAACGGTTATAGAGACAAAAGATAAAGCAACTTTCATCAGAATGCTTCAAGAGAGTGGCCATAAATCTATTGAGGTCACAAGTTTTGTTCGCCCAGATCGCATGCCTCAGATGAATGATGCTCGTGAACTCTATCCTCTCGTTAAGGATCTTGATGAAATTGGGACATCTTTAGCCTGCTTGGTGCCAAATCTAAAAGGGCTTGAAGTTGCCAAAGAACTTGGGGTTAAAGAAGTCGCCGTCTTTACAGCAAGTAGCGACACTTTTAATCAGAAAAATATAAATGCCACCATTTCTCAAAGCTTTGAGAGAATCGAACCTGTTATAAAAGATGCTCTAAAATCGGGAATGAAAGTTAGAGGCTATTTATCCACGGCCTTTGGCTGCCCTTATGAAGGTTATATTGATCCATTGAGAGTAACGGAAGTGGCCAAACGATTGTCTGATCTTGGTTGTTATGAAATTAGTTTAGGCGATACTGTTGGAACCGGAACTCCTATAAATGTTCAAAGAACGCTGGATTTACTCTTAAAAGAAATTTCGAAAGATAAATTAGCGCTCCATTTTCACGATACTCGCGGTACTGCTCTTTCAAATATATTGGTAGGCCTAAGTTTTGGCATAAGCGTCTTTGACGCCTCTGCTGGGGGTCTTGGGGGTTGTCCGTATGCCAAAGGCGCCACTGGAAATGTGGCCACGGAGGATCTCGTTTACCTTTGTGAGACGTTGGGCATTCAAACTGGAATTGATTTAGAAAAGTTAAGTAATGCTTCCGAATTTATTCTTGGAATTTTAAAGAAGAACACAACGTCAAAATTTTTGCAGGCATATATAAATGGCGATAAAAATCTCTTTATTCCAAAACCCTAATATAAGTGAATTTACTCATGACTCAAGTTCCACTCAAAAATCTTAAATTTATCGAGGCCAAATTAGAAGATCATCAGTTATGGATGACACTAAATCGACCAGAAGCCGCTAATGCCTTTCACTTGGAAATGATTGAAGAGCTTGTGAGTACTTTAGAATGGGCCGATCACTACGATGACGTTAGAGTGATTGTTTTTACGGGGGCTGGAAATAACTTCTGTGCCGGTGGCGACGTCTCCGCCATGAAAGAAAAGCGGGAAATGTTCAAAGGTGAAAGTGACGAGCTTCGAAGAAACTATCAAAAAGGTATTCAGCGTATTCCTCTCATTATGGAGAGGCTTCAAAAACCAACCATTGCCCTAGTCAATGGCGCGGCCATTGGTGCAGGCTGTGACTTTGCTTGCATGAGTGACATTCGTATTGGGACGCTTGGAACAAAAATGGGAGAAACTTTTACGAAGCTCGCTCTTGTTCCTGGAGATGGAGGAACATATTTTCTTCCAAGAGTCGTTGGTTACACTAAGGCGCTGGAAATGTTTTTAACGGGGAAAATTTATAAAGGTGAGGAGTGCCAAAAAATAGGTCTTCTTAATGCTTGCGTAGAGGAAGATCAATTACTCATAGAGGGAGCATTGTGGGCCTCCCAAATCGCAAAGAATGCACCTATTGCCATTCAGATGACGAAGAAGGCCTTAAAACTTGGGTTTCAAAAGGATCTTCAAACTTCCCTTGATCTTCTAGCTGCCTTTCAAGGAATTACTCAAAGAACAGATGATCATTTTGAGGGGCTCGCAGCCCTTAAAGAAAAGAGAGACCCTCTTTTTAAAGGAGAATAATTTGAAACAGATCCTATTCATTTCTCTACTTTTTTCAATGCCTACATTTGCTGATACAAGTTTAAAGGCCCTCGAGAAGCGAGTAGAAATTCTTGAAAATTTAGTAACACGTCTTGATAAGACCATTTCTAAATTAGAAGAGAGAGATAACCCAACGAATACGGCCAAGTGGGTTTGTAAGGCGACAGCTTTTGGAGATACCTTTGTGGCCTATGGTGGTAGCGAAGCAGTTGCCAAGAATTTAGCGATTGCTAAGTGCTCAAAAAGTAATAATGAAATGCACTGTAGGGTTACTTGCGATCATTAATTCATAAAGTTGACAATCCGTGTTTAAAAATCTGACAATTAAATAAATCCAAGGACATAGGAAGTAACTGCGGGAGGCGCTTAAGGTGGGAAAAGAGTTTCCACAGGCATTTTATTGGCTTGTAACAGGGTTGACCCTGCTCACTGCGAGTTGCACGAACCTTTCTTTTCAAGGAAAGGGTCTGATTCCTCTCTATCTCACTGATCGCCCAGATCACACTAAATTTGCCGAAGTAAAAGGGACCAAAGAATTTTATCTTTGGGGACTTATTGCTCCCGATCAAGATGTTTTCCTGGATGAAGAATTTTATAAAGTCGGGCTAGTAAGTGCCTCGGCCATAAGTGTTCACGAATTTCAGAGAACCTCCTCTTTTTGGAAGGCCTTCTTTAGTTTAGGTTTTTATATTCCTAAGGACTATGTGATTTCCGCTTATGGCATAGAACCAGGAGCAGAGAGATGAAGGTGATTCTCTTGCTCCTATCTGCTCTTCTGATGACCTCCTGTGGCGGTAGTCTTAAAGTCACGGGAAGAGGTTGCCAGGCCTTTGATGCCCAATTTGTGAATAGAAACATTATTTTTCAGCCAAACTTCACTTGGCAAAAGAAAGTTTGGACCTTTGGGGGAACTGAGAGTTCTGCAAGTACGCTTAAGCTCGCGGAGATTATGAGTGAGAAGAAAATAGAGTGTAAAAACTTGGCCTTTATTCGCTATCAAATCAGTCAGTCTTTTTGGGATCAAATTTTTAGTGTTTTTCCCTTTGTTCAAAGGATGACTTTGCAGGTGGAGGCACAGACAAAAAGTTAAATAAAAAATTACTTGTCAGGGAAGACATTAGTACCCAAGGATGGGGTGTTCTAGCTCAGTATGAGCGCCCCGGGGCCACGAAGGCCCCTTTTTTTAAAATTAATTAAAATAAATGAAGAAATCTTCAAAAATATCGTTAGAATGTTACTTGTATGAAGGCAAGTGATACAAAAATTTTAATCGTCGATGACGAAGTCCAACTTTTAGAACTCTTGCAAATGGAGTTTGAAGATGCGGGATTCATGGTCAGAACGGCCGAAAATGTTGATGATGCAATTGATATTTTAAATTCAGATTGTCCCCATCTCGTTCTTAGTGATTTAAAAATGCCTTGTAAGTCTGGAAAAGATCTTCTGAATTATATTCGGGAAAATAAACCTGAAGTACGTTTTCTCTTTATGAGCGGTCACGCTGAAGTTGGTGACCCAGAGATGGCCGAGGCCGAGTACTTCTTTCAAAAGCCCTTTAGTTTGCAATCAGTGGTATCACAAGTAAAAGTCCTACTGGAATCTTAATCTTCACCTAGTAAGTCTGCAAAATTAGCAAATGTGTCTTTGATATGTTTTTCTTTTTCATCTTCAGAAAGATGGCCGAAAGTGGTGCGGTCTTGATCCAAGTAGAGAGCATTTAGTTCATTGAGAAAGCGAGAAGGATGGCGAGGGACCTTTCGGCCATAAATTTTTCTCTCCTTACAATAGGTCATGATGAGCTTTTCCCTTGCACGAGTAACACCAACATAGGCCAGGCGCCTCTCTTCAGAGATATCTTCACCATCAACGATGGTTCTCTTGTGAGGAAGGATTTCTTCTTCCATACCAATCAAATAGACAATATCAAATTCTAGACCTTTAGAAGAATGAAGTGTCATAAGAGTGATTTCGTTTTTCCTAATATCATTATCTTCTGAGTCATCTTCATTATCTTGATTGTCTTGAAGTAAGAGCTTTTCTACGAAGTTTTTAAGGGTCGCGTGCTCTCCATGAAATCGAGTAAATCTCTCCGCTGATTCAAGGAACATCATGACATCATTCTTTCTACGATCTGCTTGCTTAAGGTTATCGTATTGCTTGTCGATAAATTTTAGGAAATTGATCTCTTCAATAAGAGTCGAACTTGCCTGTGCTAGGGGAAGTTCCTTAAACTTCTTTTGGTATTGGCGAATAAGCTTAACAAATTGAACGATATTGTCTGCGCGAGGACCAGCAAGATCAGGGCTAGATTCAAGTGCTTCAAAGACGCTTATCTTGTCTTGGTCACTTTTTAATAGAAATTTATTCAGGGTGACATTTCCAATGCCTCGATTGGGAACATTAAGAATTCTTCTAAGTGCCATCTGATCGTGAGGATTGAGAATGATGGAAAAGTAGGCGATGAGATCTTTTATTTCTTTTTTCTCGTAAAATTTTTGACCACCAAGAACAGTATAGGGAATTTGTGAAATTCTTAATTGGTCTTCAATAGGCTGGGCCTGTGTGTTCGAGCGATAAAGAATAGCAATATCCCCTAGGTGACCGCCAGTAGCTTGAAATTTTGCAATATCATCAACCACCACTTGAGATTCATGATCGGTATCTGCCATGGCCCACAGAAGGGGTTTTTGGTCTGACTCTTTAGTGGACCAAAGAGTCTTGGCCCGCCTATTAGGATTGTCCTTAATCACGTGGTTTGCCAGACTTAAGATCGGAGAGACTGAGCGGTAGTTTTGTTCTAGTTTTATGATTTTTGCACCTGGAAATGCTTTTTCAAACTCTAAAATATTCGTAATATCTGCACCCCTAAAAGCATAAATAGACTGATCGTCGTCACCTACGACACATAGGTTGCTGTGAGAAGAGGTCAGGCCTCGAATGAGTGCAAATTGCAGTCCATTGGTGTCTTGATACTCATCAACCATGATGTATTCATAAAGCTTCGAATAACTCTCTGCTACCTCTGGGTACTCTTGAAAGAGGCGAACGACGAGAAAGAGAATATCGTCAAAATCGATGGCGTTATAAAATTTTAACTTATCTTGATAGAAGCGATAAACATATTCACATGCTAGATCATACGGGTCTTCTTCGTTAAAGTAGGGAGTCGCACCAAAAACGTCAGCAGTGATGGCCCTATTTTTTAGGTAGCCAATCTTTGACAAGATTCTCTTATGATCAAACTTCTTCTCTGCGTGATAGAGTTTAAGGGCTTCTCGTACGATTCCTAGCTGATCGCTTGTGTCATAGATCGAAAAATTTAAGTGATAGCCAAGCTTATCAATTTCTTTCTTCAGTATTTTAACGCCGAGGGAGTGAAAGGTCGTTAAGGTCAGTCCACGGGCCTGGCGCTTACCAAGAAGAGTAATCACTCGCTCGCGCATTTCTTTAGCGGCCTTATTGGTAAAGCTTACTCCAAGAATGCTCTTACCCTTGATTCCAAGGTTCGCCACCATATGAGCAACGCGGTAAGTAATTGTGCGCGTTTTGCCAGAGCCAGCACCGGCCAAAATGAGAACGGGGCCTTCAACAGTTTCTGCAGCAATGCGTTGTTCGGGATTCAATCCGCTAAGTGAGATCATAGAGTTACCTTACTTCACCTCTGGCCTGAATGGGAATCACTCGTTAAGATTTCTGCATCTAAAAATTCAATAAATAACTAAAAATATTCATTTAAAGGTGGGAAATGTATGGCGAAAAAGAAAGTAGCTAAAAAAGTGGCCAAAAAGGCAACTAAGAAAAAAGTAGCTAAAAAGGTGGCCAAAAAGGCGACCAAGAAGAAAGTCGCAAAGAAGAAAGTAGCAAAGAAGAAAGTAGCAAAGAAAGCCGTCAAGAAAAAGGCCACCAAAAAGAAAGTCGCCAAGAAGGCCACTAAAAAGGTCGCAAAAAAGGCAGCAAAGAAGAAGCCCGTCAAAAAGAAGGCCACTAAAAAAGGTGCAAAAAAAGTAGCAAAGAAAGAACCTAGCCCAACGAAGAAAGTTGTTAGTGCCTCTTTTGATCCTCAAGCTAATAGCGCAGGACTGTTTGATTCTATTTTAGAATTGATTAGAAAGACCTCTGTCGAAATTCCCTCAGATGTGCAAAAAGTTATTTTAGAGGCGCTCGAGAGAGAAGAGAAAAATACGACGGCCGAATATGCGATGACTATCATAAAGGCCAATATAGAGCTGGCAAAGAAGAAGTCACAACCCCTTTGTCAGGACACGGGAACGATTCTTTTCTTCGTCAATCATCCTGTTGGCTTTAAGCAAGGTGAGTTTACGAAGGTTGTTCATAAGGCCGTGGTTAAGGCAACTGAAGTTGGTTACCTGAGACAAAACTCCGTTGATTCTCTTACCGGAAAAAATGAAACCATGAATATTGGACCAGGGCATCCTGATATTCATTTTCACGAGCATAATAAAGATACCCTTGAAATTAGACTCATGCTTAAGGGTGGTGGTTGTGAAAACGTAGGTGCCCAGTACTCTCTTCCTCAAACGGCACTAGGGGCAGGACGAGATTTAGATGGAGTACGAAAAGTGATTCTCGATGCCGTACAAAAGGCACAAGGAAAAGGCTGTGGGCCAGGAGTTCTAGGCATAACGATTGGTGGTGATAGAGGTAGTAGCTACGTTAAATCAAAAGAGCAACTTTTAAGAAGGCTAGATGATACTAATGATCATCCTGATCTTGCAAAGCTAGAAAAAGATATCGTAGAAACTGCAAATACTCTTGGTATTGGTCCTATGGGCTTTGGCGGAAAGACCACGTTATTAGGTTGTAAGATTGGTACTCTTAACAGATTACCGGCCTCGTATTTTGTTTCCATATCCTATATGTGTTGGGCGTTTCGACGTTTGGGTGTAACCCTTAAAAAAGACAACTCCATCAACAAGTGGCTTTACTAAGAGAGAGGAAAATATGATCCGTTTAGAATATCCTTTTACAAAAGAAAAAGTGAGAGAATTAAAAGTTGGCGACATGGTCCTCATTAGTGGAAAGCTTTTCACTGGGCGCGATGCTATTCATAAGTATCTTCACGAAGGAAACCCAAGTCCCGTTAATTTAGAAAATCAAATTATTTATCACTGTGGTCCAGTTGTTTTAGAAAACAAAGATGGCACCTATGAAGTAAAGGCTGCGGGTCCAACCACATCAATTCGAGAAGAACCCTACCAATGGGAAGTCATGAGAGATCATGGAATTGTTGGCGTTATCGGAAAAGGCGGCATGGGTCCTAAAACGTTAGAGGGCAATAAAACTTATGGTTGTGTTTACTTTCACGCCATTGGTGGTGCTGCTCAAGTTTTGGCGGAAAAAATTAAGTCAGTCGATAATGTTTATCTAAAAGAGCAATTTGGTTCGCCAGAAGCAATTTGGGAACTCACTGTTGAAGAATTTCCCGTTGTTGTGACAATGGATGCTCATGGAAATAGTCTTCATGAGATAGTTGATCGTGAGTCAAAGGAAAAATTGGCTCCTCACCTTAAATAATAAGAGACGCCTATGCAGCCATTGTGGAGTCCAAGCGCTAAGAGAATAGAGAAAACTCAAATAACGAGTTTTCAAAAATCTCTTGAAGAGAAATTTCAGCGTAGCTTTTCTAGTTATGAAGAACTTCATCGCTTTAGTGTTGAAGAGAACGAATTGTTTTGGACCCACTTAATGGATTTCTATGGAGTATTATATGTTGGAAGTCTTGAACCAGTCTGTACGGATCAAGGTTTTTCAAAATATGGCTGGTTTCCAAATGTCTCTTTAAACTTTGCGGAAAACCTATTGGCAAAGGGTGCTCCTGATCAATGTGCCCTTCACTTTATTCATGAGTCAGGAAAGCAGAGTAAGATCAGCTATAGTGAGCTAAAGTGTGATGTTGCGAGACTTCAAGGCTCTTTACGTGGGCTGATTAATCCTGGCGATGTTCTTGCTTGCTATATGCCTAATATTCCAGAAACGGTTATCAGTATGTTGGCCGCCAGTAGTTTGGGGGGAGTTTTTACTTCCACCAGTTGTGACTTTGGGGTTGAAGGCGTTGTTGACCGCTTTGGCCAGAGTCGCCCGAAAGTTTTAGTGACGGTTAGCTCTTATCAATATAACGGAAAAGTTCATAGCCTGATTCCAAAACTTAAGGAGATTGCTGAGAAATTGGACTTTATTGAAAAGATCGTCGTCTTAGATTTCTTAGAAAATGGAGATGATCTAAGTGAGCTTGATTCGAGTATCTTTACTTCGTGGCAAGATTTCTTATCAGATGAATCAGTCTTAGATTACTACCGTGTACCATTTTCTGACCCTCAATATATTATGTACTCTTCTGGCACAACAGGAAGGCCTAAGTGCATTGTTCACTCTGTTGGTGGCACACTTTTGCAGCACCTTAAGGAACTTGGACTTCACACCGACCTAACTTCTGAGAAGAGTATCCTCTATTTTACAACTTGTGGTTGGATGATGTGGAATTGGCTTGTGAGCTCCTTGGCCTTTGGAGCAAGGGTTTGTTTATATGAAGGCTCTCCAGGACTCCCAAGTTTAGGTGAATTCTTTGAGATTATTAAAAGGGAAGAGATCAATATTTTTGGAACGAGTCCTAAATTTTTAAAGGCCCTTCAAGATTCTGATTATATAAATCGTGATCCTCTTGATCACTTCGAGACTCTTCTCTCAACAGGTGCTCCACTTTTGCCAGAGCAATATGATTATATCTATCACTTTCTTAAAAAAGATATTTGCGTCTCATCTATTGCAGGCGGAACAGATGTCATTGGCTGCTTTATGCTTGGGAACCCTAATCTTCCCGTTTATAAGGGAGAGATACAGTGTCTGGGTCTTGGTATGGATGTTGCGGCCTTTAACGATTCTGGAGTTGCTGTCATTGGAGAAGAAGGGGAGCTGGTTTGTCGAAAAAGCTTTCCCTCTCGCCCTATCTACTTTCTAGGTGATGAAGATGGTGAGCGCATTAAGGAAGCTTATTTTAATAAATATCCAAATGTATGGCATCATGGTGATTTTATACAAATCACCCCTCGCGGCGGAGTGCTCGTTTATGGCAGGAGTGATGCTACCTTAAATCCTGGAGGAGTTAGAATTGGAACGGCTGAAATTTATCGTCAAACAGAACTTCTTCCATGGATCACAGATAGTCTTTGTGTCGGAAGGGCCGTTGATGGTGATGTTGAAGTGGTACTCTTTATCAAATTAGCCCCTGGAAAAGAGTTAACGGACGCTCATATTGCTGAAGTAAAAGGGGCAATAAAAGAAGGGACAACCCCAAGGCACGTCCCTCGCCATGTGTGGGCCGTAACTGATATTCCCTATACTCGAAGTGGAAAGAAAATGGAGCTCGCGATTAGTCGTATTTTATCAAAGCGACCTTTACAAAATATCGAGGCCGTCGCAAATCCAGAATGTCTAGAAGAGTATGAGAAGTATCAATAGCTGATGCTAGTTTTCCTCTTCTTTATCAATTCAATATTGGCCAGTTTCGATAGAGATGCCACCGTTTATACATGGCTTGTCCTAAGTCAAAATCCTCCCAAAGGACGTTGCGTTGAGGTCGACAGGGAAACGGGTGGAAAAATTTTTCAAAAAAAGGCCACACAAGATCGTTGTAGGCCTAAATCTGATCAATTAAAAACTCTTTGGTACCAAAATTCTGATGGACCTGGTGGGACCTGTTATCTTGTCGATGCTGAAAGTGGTGGAAGGGTGTTCTCTAAAACCACGCCCCAAAAGGATTGTGAGCCCCCTGAGTTAGAGGAGCACATCATCGAGGGAAAGTGTTATTTAAAAGGAGTTTTAAGCGATGGTAATGTTTTTCTTATAAATGGATCAAAGGATCGCTGTAAGCCAAAGGGACTTAAACCACAGTTTGTGATCTCGGCCAATGGATTGTCTGGTCGATGCGTCTCCCTTGATTCTGAGTCAGGCGAGGTCTTTAATGAGAACCTTGATAAGTGTAAGCCAGCCGAAACCCAATTTGTAACCATAAAAGAAGCAAATCAGTCAGTATGTTATGAAACTTCAAGTTCAGAAGGCTATATTAAAAAAGTTAATAATTCATTTTGTAGACCAAAGGATCGTCGTTACAAGTGGATTCAAGACAAAGTAGATTCAGGTACTTGTTATTTACTAAGCATTGATAGCTCTGATTATCAAGAAAAAGTGACTTATGAAAAATGTGTCCCTCTCTTTAAGACGAGCGTACAATTTACTCCCTTAAGTCTTGCTAGTGGCACTTGCCACCTTGTTGATAGGCAAACAAGGGGAGGGGTCTTTAAAGTCGTTGTGGCGCTGGATAAATGCAGGCCTCAGACTGTCGAACTCTCTTTGCTCATGAATGAAAATCAAAAGTATTGTTTAGAAGTGGACCCAACGGATAGGGCCTTGGGTTTTCGAAAGAGTGTTCCCTTAAAATATTGTCATGATAATCAGAAGGTTTACAGTTGGAAAAGTGATTCTAAAGAGATGATGAAAGGTCTTTGTTATGAGCAATATTTATTAGGAGAAGTGGCCAACTATAAGAGTGTTCAAAAAGAGCTTTGTCGACCTAAGAAAATTAAAAATGTGTGGTATTTTGAAAAACCAGAAGATGTCTTAAAAGCGGAGTGCTATGAGGTTGATAGTGAAAATGGACCTAAAGAATATGTAAATCAAGTTGCAAAGAAGAATTGTCGTCCAAAGGGCGAGGCGTTAGAAGTCAAATATTTTCACCCAAGTAAATTTACAAACGGTGGTTGTTATCTCGTTGATAAGACGACTCTTGGAGCAAAGTTTAGTCAGCGTACTGATGACAAAAAATGTAAAGAGATCATGTTTCCAGAGTAAATAAAAAAAAAGGCCTTCTTCCGAAGGCCTTTGATTAAGTTTTATCAATTCATCTTATCTGCTTCCCGCTGATGCAATTCCTGACGAACCATGACCACCAGCTTCAGAAGAAGTGCCACGAAGGACATTTTCAGATATCAGACTCTCTTGGCCAATACACTTTCTCAAAGCCTCTTGTCTAAGAGTTGCGAGGTTTCTCTTCTTACGTAACCAACGATTTTTCTTATCTTGCTTTTCATTTCTAATCGTTCTTTTCATGGTTACTTTTTCCATGCTGTTAAGGTCAGAGTTTTGATCAACTTCACGCTCTTTTTGAAGGTAGAGTTGCTCTAGTTCTTCAACTTTTTGATCTACTTTTGAAGGAAAGCTTGCTACTTTTTCATCCATACTCTGCTGGATGTTATTAAGGGCACCAGAACTTTGTGCTTGTTGTTGAGCCTCATTTCCAAGGGCAACAAAGGCCTTATCATCTGAACTTGAATCAGCATTCTCTTCAACCTTTTCCCACTTTCCAAGATCAAAAGCCTCTTGGCCAACTCCTGGTTTCTTTTTAAACTTGAGAGTGATTTTTCCCGTAAGTGTTTGAAAAGTAACTTTATAATCTTCTTTTGTTCTTGCTTGGTCACCAAATTTTCTCATGATGGCCTCTTTAATTTTATCTTTTGGTAGCTTGTAATCTTTTTGGTCGTCACCAAAAACGATGGAGCCATCTTGCTTGCCAAGGGCGATCATCTTATCACCTTTTTTAATTTTACTTGGATTTGCAAAAACATTAGGCTCACTCATCATGGGCACTTCAAAACTTCCTAGCGCCTTTAGACATTTGTATTTAATGTTTACAGCATTTTCCTCACCCATTGAACAGCCATAGGCCTCTTCATTTTGTGCAACATCTGAGCATGGGATGGACCCATCCGTGATGTCCGTACCAAAAACTGGAACAGTAATCATAGTCGTAAGAATAAGTGCGGCAACTTTTTTCAACTTTAGTGAACTCATAAGAACCTCCACGGCAACTTTAAGAAAACGTACAACAACTTTAATATTCGCTTCGTGCATTAACAGTTAAGAATAACTTCATGCTGCTCTTAGACTCATGATACGCGGGATTGGTTTTCAGGTTAAGGAAAAATGCAAATATGGGTCTAAGTGCTTAAATATGGGTATTTGGGGTGCTTTTTAGGGGTCGAAAAATTGCCGATATTCTATGGCACATGGCCTTTAACCTACTGATTAAATACAAAATGGACGCTCGGGCCATAGGGAAGTTTTTGATTTAGAGACGCGCATTACCGTTTTTTAGGAGTGCTAAGGACAGTTTCTGAGGTTGCTTCGCCCCTTGGTAGCTTCTCGTATCATTTTCTCTGGTGGTCTTGCCATCGTGAATGGTTTTAATGGATATATGACTTAAGAGAATACTATTAAGAATAAGCGCATTGCTTATCTGTGTCCTTGTTCTCCCAAAAAGATTGACGCTGGACAAATGTGGAAAATTAAATCAGTTATAACGTTTGGAAAAAATACTATGAAATGAATGTAATCAATCTTAACATCCACAATAACCTACGAAATGTTCATTTATAAACTTGTCGTTAATCGTTACATCAACTTCATATTCCTTTGATACTGATGATGGACCACTCTCATCACCAATAGAGCTTATACATTTCCATTCCGTTTGAATTTTCCAATCATTCTGAATATCACTTCTTTTATAGCTCTCATTTAATTGATGTTGGAAGTACTCTGGTACCTCCCTTATCTGGGATTTTAGGTTGAGCATTTCATTGTCTACGAGAATGCCTACTTTTTCTCCATCATCTATCAAAAATAAATTATTGGTAAATCTTTCAGATCCTTTCCAAATTCTACAACCACAGGCGCCAAAAGATTCATCATTAATCTTTTGCTTATGGCCCGTAGTACAGCTTGAAAAAATCAAAAGGAAAAATAAAGCTTTCATCATTAGCTAATCCATTTTTTTTAGAGATTCTATTAAAGGCTTAAACTCTTGCCGAAATTGCTCACTGCTAGTGGAGGAGATAGTCTCCATAACGTTTTCTACTCTTAGCTCTTTTAATTTTGATAGGGTTCGTTGAGTTGATTCATACCAAAAACTCATTTGTCTCAAGGCCAAAAAAGCGAGAATATCGTCTTCACTCCTAAGAGAGTCATTAAAAACGGGTAGGTTTAGGGTTGAGGGCTCTAAGAGCATAATACAATGCTTTTTCCACCAAAGAGGCCGTTCAGACCACTTTGAAACTAGGTCGTTATAGTCGACTACTAAGAAGTTGTTTATAATTTTTTGGGCATCGTAGTGAAAAACTTCACACCACAAAGAGGATTCCCAACCCTCATCCTGTGGGTGCTCTGTATAAGACTGGATAAATTGTTCTAATTCTTCATATCTGTCTGGTCTCAATTTTTTTTCCTTGTTTATTTTGGATGAGACTATTGTGACTAATTTTTGATCTTTCTGAAAGGATATTCTTAAATTATGCTCGAAAATTTACTTGTGTCCTTCTTAAAAAAGATGAGTAAGCTACGATATTTCCGCCAGTTTCTAAAAGAACACTAAGCCCATATCCTAAATTTTCTAAGAAAGGATCATTCTTTTCCTTAGCATAAACCTTTAATACTTTAAGCAGATGATCTGAATTGTCTGATTGGGATAACTTAACGACTAGTGAGTGATAACAATTCTTTTCCCATGATTCAATGACCTTAAAGCTTTGGCCAATACTTAATCCCTGTGAAAGGCAAAAATCTAAATACCAAAGTATCGTCAGAGAGTCTGAGGGAGTTTCAAGAAGACATTCTTCAACGAGGTTTTTAATAGGCTCTCTTAGGAGTTCTGTCGCTTCAGGCCACCACTCTCTGGACTGTATTGAGCTGTAGTAGTGTAGAAAATAAAGAAATCTATTTAAAATATTGTTTTCGTGCTTTAATCGAAATTCTAGAGATAGACTTTCTAAATCGCTAACCTTTTTACAAAGCTTCAATAATTCTCTATTAAAATCTGTTGGTTTTTGTTGATGAATTACCTTCAAACTCTCTTCAGCAGATAACCCTGAATCCATACTCAATTTTGTTAAGATAATGATCGATTTTAGGTCATCTAAGTCATGATGTGGCTGCATCGTAAAACTCCTTTACATTTTTAGCTTATATTATAAGATTTATTGATGAATCTTGTTATAAAAAACATCAATTACAATGAAAATGACATCTCTTTTGTTAAAAATATAGTTTTGAAGAAACAGCTTGCAGCTGGTGTCTTATCATCTCTTTTAATGGCGTTGGGGATTCTATTGATACGTGACAATTATAATTTGATCTCTTTTGTCGTTATCTTTTTACCTGTGGCTATTTTTTTGTCCTCATTTTTTTATATTCGTACTACCCACCTTATCAAAGACAGTTTCAAAGAAATGAATCAAAGTCCAGCTTCCTATATTTTTCGAGATGAAGATATATTTTTAACAAAAACTAGTGTGGAAAGTAATATTAAATGGAATCATTTCCAAAAGGCTTTACTTACAAAAAACCATATTCTTCTTTTTCAAACGAAATATATCTATTTCCTTATTCCTCTCCGTTATTTTTCAGAGGAAGAGAATCTCTTATTTATTGGGTTTATTAAAACTAATATTAAGCAAGTTATTGAGAATTAGTTTTATATCCTGCTACTAGTTTATTAAGAAGTTCGAAAGGAAATAAAAATGTGGAAATATGTTAAAAGCCTACCAGATTTTTGGCTCTACCTATTTTATCTATGCTTATTATTAACAGCTCTGGGTGTTGGATTCTTTCTAAATAGAGAGGCTATAAGTTTATACTACTATTTTAAAATTACCATTGTCTTTATCGTACCGATTTTGATGATATCTTATTGGGTTCTTTTAAGAGATTACAAGAGGTTTGATCTATATACATTGCTATCTAAGAAATACCCCGAGTTAGTTTTCATTGAAAGAAATAAAGATTTAAATGATCTTTCTCTTGATCACTTTAATATTGATGAAAAACCAAGCTATTGTGAGGTTCTATGTGGGGTAAGGCAAGGTAACAAAAAAATGGTTTTAGACTACCGAGAGGAAAGGGATCCCATCTTTCCAGTTAATTTATTTCTTAGACTTCTAAGCGTTTATAGATCTCAGGTTATATGCAATCAGACTTTGTTTGTTATAAGAAATGAATTGGATGGCCTCCCAACAATTGAATACGAAAAAAATACCTTCAAAGATATTAAAGAGATTGAGAGCTTCTTATTTGATTAAAGAGGCCATTTATTTTATCTCTCAGAATTTGTGGTTAAAACATTTTAAAACTTAGTACAAAAAGAAAAAAGATCTTTTTATTAATTAGAAGGTTACACCAAGACCAACTGAGATGGTATTGGATGATGCTTTTCCATCTTCTGTTTCTATAGTCTCATTAACTGCGATTCCCCCTAGTTTTCCTTCTAGTTTACCACTTCTATCAAAATCATATTCATCAATGGTATACTTTACGAAAGGCACAATTCCGCCAGCAAGTACGAGTTCTACGCCAGCAGTTGCCCCGTATCGCTTATAATCCATTTTCATATCGACCTCTCCTGATAATCCAGTGGCAGTAATATTCGTAGTCCAGGTACCAGTTGAGTAATGACCTTGAATGAAAGGTTTAAACTTTCCAAGATTGGAGTTTATTTCATAGGAGAATTTTTGAGCAAGACCTATATCTGTAAATCGACTTGAATCAATATTAATTCCAATATTTGAATCATCGGCGTTGGCCTTATCAAGATCACTTTGTCCAATAGAAGTGAGGGAAGCATTTACGAGAGTTGTTGTCGTGATATTTTCAGAGAGCCTAAACATACGACCCATATTAACTTCAATTCGATTGGAGCTTGAATTATCTGAGTCACCGTCCACCTCAAACGTTTGAGCACCAATACCTAAATTAAGCTCCCAAAGGTCTTCACCCTTTTCCTCTTGTTTAGTCACTGTCTTAACGGACTTCTTGGTGGTTCCTCTGTCGTAAGGGCTCTTTCTCGTTTGGGCCAAAAGGGGAGCAGAGAGAGCAAAGAGCGCGATAATTCCAAGTGTTTTCGTTGACATGTTTTTCTCCGATGTTTGATTTCCAATAGATGATACAGTCCTTAGAGGTGCTCAAGGGTGACATAGGTAGTATATTCAGGAGGTGTAAAAGTATTTTACAGAAGGAAAATTTGTTATTTTAGGGAGTTACAAGGTCTTATTAGAAGCGCGTTGATCCGCTTGGTCCGATTGAGCCGGTTGCTCTAAAGGTGGTGGTCTTTTTGCCCATAGGCTCGTGGATGGTATTGTTCCAGGTCTTAATGATCTTTCCTGTTTCACTGTCGATGTAGGCTTGATAGCTAAAATGGCGCCCTTCGGGACTGAGCATCTTAACCATGACTTGCTCTACATGGCGGCCTCCATCTCTTTCTAATAGGGTGAGACGGGCTTGTGGTTTAATAAAGAGAGATGTTTTTGGACGCAAAAACCTTAAGATGTCCTGGCCCATTAGGCCTTTCCAATTATCGTTGACTTTATTGAGGTAGGTGATGGTTTTTGGAAGATCTTGTCCTGGAAGCAGCGACCAGTTTCTGCCCTTTATTGAAGTGCGCTCTTTCATCTTTTCGACTTTCTTTGAGGCCGGTGATCTCAGGGGTTTTTCCTCTTTTTTGGGACCATCGACAATTTTCGCCTCTTTCTTCTCTTCTGGAGTTGTAGGGTAGGAGTAGATATTTTGAGGACCCGTTTTCTTATAGGTTTGCCACTGGCCTTCTTGAGTGCCTTCAGGGCCTCTTATGATAAAGATATAAAGAAGAGTGCAGGCAAAGAGAAATGTGGTTAAAAGAAATAACTTCTTCATGTGTTTTGAATCGTCCTTAATCTATTACGGTAAACTTAAAGTTTATGATCTTAAAGGGTTTTGCTCCTGCAAATTCAAAATCAAGATAATCATCATATCCATTGTTGGCATCATGATGGCAGTCTTCACAGTTGGTGAATGAAGCTCTCATACGGCAATTAAAAGTCGTACCAGGTGGAATCCACGGGCTCACTTCAAAGAAGATCACGTTACTTGAATTAAATTCAGGAACCCCGTCTTCTGTTATTAAACTCTCGGCCCACGTTTTCTTTGAATCAATCCGTGAGTAAAAAGCATGATCGGCCCCTTTTACGGCGCGGATAAAACAATCTTTTAGAGACGTATCCCCACCAAGACAATTGGTTTTTGCGAGACCAATATTCGTGCGCATCTTATCTTGAGTGACCCACTTTGTGGCCTCTTCATCAGGAAGCTCTACTAAGCATACTGGGGCGAGCTCCTCATTGGGCTCAACAAGGATATTCTTACCATTGTAGCGCGTGGTGTAGTCACAACCACCTTGAGCGCCTTCTCCCGTTGTTAAATTGGCAGCCCCCTCAGAATCGAGAGGAAAGTTATCACCAAGGTTATTACAAGGAGCTCCGTTCTTTACATGATCCCAATCATTGGCCAAGAGATGGACTCCGGCCATGGTTGAGTTTGAGTTGTTATATAAATTAACGGCCACGGCGACTAATTCTCCTGGGCTAATCTGGGCATTTCCATTATTAAAAGCAAAGTTTCCATCTATCTGAGATGAAATAGAAGAAATTCTTCCAGAGAGAATTAAAGATTCAATAGCGGCCTTTATGTCACGCTGATTATCAATAACAAAGGCCGTGGTGGCGTTTTCTCTATTATCTAAAATGAGAAGGTCCTTTGAAATAAGCTGAGACTTGACTCTGTTGGTAGGAGTAACAGTCGTATTTGAGCCACTGTGCCCAGTGAACATATTATTATCATTTTCATTATAGGTTTTAAAAAGAAGAAGCCCATAGCTATCAAGAAGTTTTTCATAATCATCTAGGTAGTATTCTCTACCGTTACAAATAGCAAAACTAGAATTACCAAGAGTTCTTAAAAAGTATTTTGAAAAAACTTGGAAGAATCTTCTGAAAGTAATGGGTTTATTTTTGGCCATCCATTCGACTGCATTTGTTGGATCAAGATTGACTTTAAAGTTAGCAGGATTTGTGGTGAGAACCCCTGAGCCCGTGGCCGTCTGATCGCCAATTTCTGCGAGAGTTTCAAATATGAGGTGATAAGTCATCTTTAAAGAGAGGTCACTACTGAGACCACAGATACTCGAGTCTTGAAGGGACTCGTAAAAGGCATTAAAAAAGTGAGAGGGAATTTGGCCTGCGTAGTGAACATCTTCAAAAGCTTTCTCAGGTTCATTTGGATCATAGGTAATATATGTAGGATAGGACAGTCTTCCGTCTTGAGTCTTTTCTACTCCTGGGGAGTGAACGGATTCAGACTCGCTTAAAGGTCTTGCCTGCTTTAAATAGCGACCGAGGGCCCAATCAGCGAAGAGGGTTCTGTTGTTCATGAAAAGGGCATAGAAGTCCGCGAGCCCTTCATTAATAGCGCCTGCTTCATCATAAAAGAGAAAACCTAAGTTTGAGTCGACACTGATGCTACTTTCAAAGGCGCGGTGACGAGTGTTCATGCCAATCTTATTAAAAGCGTGGCCCATTTCATGCCATGTTACTGTTGGGTCTGTCGCTACATAAAGAGGAGGTTCAACGGTAATATGGCCTAGGCAAATAGTGTTTCCTGCAGGGTCATAGAAAGCATTATTTTCAACCCCACAATTTGAATATCCTTTTAGAATGCCCGATTTAAACCAATAGGCATTGTCATCACTGGTAAAAAGCTGGCTTGGAATGGCCGAGTTATAACCATAGCCCTGAGCAATGTTATAGCTAAATTCAAGTGTCGTATGAAACTTGTTCATTATATCTTTCATATTGGCGAAAGTTTGAACCTGTAGAAATTCTTGAGTACTGGTATTAAAGGCCCAACGATTTTCGGTGGCGGTTATATAGGACGATGTATCCGTTTCCTTAACTTCAAGACACTGATCAAGGCCGGCGCCACCAGACGCGCAGGGAGCGATTAAGAACTGATTAGAAGTGATAAATCTTGGGGATTGATTCAAAAATTTACCTAAAGGTGTTGTAGAATCAAGTGAAGTGTTTCCTGACAAAGCGATAGGATTATCATCGAGGTAGCGACCAAAATTAGGGGAGACACTAAAAGTAGAATTATCTGTGGTTGCACCGCGAACTCTTTTAGCGCCACCACCGCCACCATTTTGCGAAGGAACACAACTCACAATTGTTAAGAGAGCGCCCACCATTGGCAAAGTTATCCCCACTTCTTTATACCATTGATAAAGAGAGGGAATGATTTTGAGCAATGTTGTGTTCGGTTCCTTCCTCAAATTAAGCTGACTCCTGTAGCTTTGTTATTTTATTTAAAGACCTAATGCATTTAGGACACCGGCCCCTGCAGCTCCTAAAAAGCCTTGATCAAATCCATTCAAATCAAATCCATTGGCACCATTGGCGCCTTGCTGTGCCATACAAGGAACAGCATTCATATTTTCACCAATTCGCCCTGACTGACTTTGAGTTGTCTGGCGATTGATATCGCTCACAATACTTGCGATGGTTCTGACATTTTCTGGCAAGCCTGATGGGGTATTGTTTTGATACCCTTCTAAAAACTTAGCGCTTCTATCCGTTGCATTTTCCTCACCAGCTAATCTTAGGCCTTCGCGAACTCTTAAAGAATTGATACCATCGCAAAGATTTTCTGTTCTCTCAGCAGAGAAAGTACTTATGGCCGGAGGGCTACTTACATCTGATGGATACTCAAAGCTCGCCTCCGTAAGTCTCGTAATAAGTGCCGCATCCAAAGAGGCAACAGTTACACTTCCATCTGTTCCAATACGGGACAAGGGTCTAACCACATTGCGATAAAAAGGACTGCTTTGAAAGCTTGGTGGCAAAGAGCCCGCAAGTTCACGAGAATTTTCTCCATTAATCATTCTCTCTACAATGTCTCGATCACTACTTGATAAGCTTGAGGGAATATTTCTCTCAGCGCTGGCCCTTAGGTCTTCAAGAAGTGTTTCCGTGCTTCCACTGTCATTACAGGCGCCGATGAGTAAATCAAAGTCTTCCTCAACGGAAGAGCGCTCTTCCCGCTCTTCACCTTCATTATTCGCTTGTTGGCAGTGCTGTTGAAATTCAAGTGCGGCCTGGCGAACGGCGGTTGGATTTGCAAGACCCGCAGCGACTTCAAAAGCTTCGCTGGCGAGATCATCGGCAACGCCACAACCTGCTGCAGGGTTGGAACTACTTGAAGCAGCGGCTGCTGCGGCATTATATTTTTGACAGAAGGCCTGGGATTTACCGAAGGCCTCTTGGCTTTGTTGGTTACCTTGGGCAATAGAGGTATTGAAGGCATTGATAGCGGCCTCACATTCTCCCTTTAATTTATCCCATTTTCCCTTGTCCTTATTCATGCCTGCCTTTTGAGCGGCAAGATAGCTCGCGAGCTCGTTTCTAACGAGGTCTTTTTGGTCTCTTAGAAGTTTTTGTAAATCACCCAATTTTCTAGGTAAGTCTTTTGTAAGTTCATCAATATTATTTAAGTCACCAGCAATCGCCACACCATATTCTGGATCTATTTTTTCTTGGGGCATCTTTACGAAGAGATCAGCAGGAAAGGCGTACTTTGATCCAGGGATGAATTGCTTTAGTAATTCAGCACTTTGAATGACTTCACCAACGACTTGTTTGAGAAAAAATTGTTGCTTGGCGATGAGGCCACTCACTCTTGCATTATATTCTGCTGCCATGGTGCTCATGGCCTGCTGCTTATTCTTAACAATGGTATCAGTTTCGATATAACAGTTTCTTGCCTGATTGGCACAGGTTGAAGCATGTTGGATACAAAATTTATCATCTGCCGTGTTGAGTGCTGGAAGACTACCATTTTGTCCTGGCATACATTTTTCTTCTGATTTTTGAATGCCTTTACAATTAACAACTCGGTTAAAAATGGCGCTAGTCAGTTCGTTTGAAAAATTCTTCTCTAGATTAATGGCCTTCTTAAGTGCTCGTTCAGCATCTGCGATTCTCTCTGAAACTGAGCCACCTTTTTTTCTCAAACCTTCACTCGTAGAGAAGGTATCATCTTGCTCGATACGGGCCTTACAGATTTCAATTTGTTGTTTGTAAAGGCCATAAGGAGTAACAGAGCGAGTTTGAGCATCTGCTCCTTGAACCTGAACGAAAATATCACCCACACCATAGCGCTGATCAAGTCTTTGTATGGCGGCCATTTTGTCATTAATAAAAGCATCAGAGTTTAAAATGTTTTGTAGGGCCGTGCGGTAAGAAGACAATGTCGTAGAAGAGCCTGAGGCCGTTCGGTGTCTTAGTCCCTGAAGAATTTGCTGAGTGCTGATACCAATTCCCGTGTCACCCTCACCATTTACACAACTAGCAACGGCCTCTTTTCTGAAGAATTCTCCGGCGCCTTTAGAAAAGCGGGACATTCTCTCATTGAAGTCACCATTGAGGTCCGTTTGATCGACATTAAAGCCAACAGCGGCCAAATCTCTCTGAATAATGGCAAAGTCACTTGAAAAGTTCTGAATAGTGGCATCAATCACAACCTTAGACGAGCCAAAATCAAAGGTTTTACCGTTGATCTTTAGAATATTCTCTATAGCTTGTGGACTTGCTACAGAGAGACCATCTTTTTTAATCTGATCTCTTACGGCCTTTAATTGATTGTTAATATCTTCAACGTAACTCGTTTGATTATTAATAAAAGTGCCGGCCTGATTCTTCATGGCCTCCGAGTTGTCTCTAAGGCCTGCAAATCCTTTACCAAGAATAGTTGTTTGTCCTGTATTCTTATAAAAAGTCTGACAGCTTGGGGTGAACTCAGCTAAAAAATTGGTATTAAGAGTTGTTTGGTTTCTTGATTTATTTCCATAGAGAATATCTCTATTCTTATCCATTTCCTCTTTTATCTTTTGTTGATTTTGTTCAAAGACCTGAGATTCCATTTTTACTTGGTTAATGATTGCTTGAAGTGAATTGATTCTGTCTTGAAGTTTAGCTTCGGCCTTTTTGTTTTCTTCAGCAATACATTGAACACCAATTGCTTGACCGCCATTTTGACTTTCGGCCAAGAGATTTTGAAAAAAAGAGTCGTAACTAACTGCTAACTCTCTAAAGGCCGCAGCTTGAGCTTGGCCTGCTTCATCGGTAATTGGGTTTGAACAAGCTCCCACAGGAAAATCTGTTACTGCTTTTGATACAGCACACTGTGGATGATATTTTGAAGGAACAGGTTGTGGTTGTAATGAGGCCATTTGTTGTTGAAGTTGTGCTTGGGCAATTGCGGCCTGTTGTTGTTGAATTGCCTGTTGAAAGCCACCTCTAACAATTTGCATTGCTCCACCAATGGCTTGCATGAGTTCTTGTGCCTGTACCGCAGGTGTGTAGATAAGAGCAAAGCAAAGTGCGTGCACTGTTGTTGCTTTTACTAATCTACCTAACAGACCTTTTGGAGGTCTCTTTCTCGGGGACTTAGGCGTTAAGCTTGGTTCCATTTTTATCCTCTTCATAGCACTTCTACCTTCTACTTTTTCGGTCTAACCAGCAGTAATATTAAGCTTTTCGCGTACTTCTATTGTAATAGAAGACCCAAAAACTCGGGCTAAAAGGCTAAAGTTTTGTGAATTATTGGCAAATGAGGGGATTTCCGTACAATAGATCTAAGGATTTCAATAGGTTTGCCACATGAAGGAATTATCATCAATTTTGATGAAGTGCCTCTCTAAGTAGTCAATTGGGCAACTGATTCGGCCAAGGGCTTGAAAAGACGTATGTCAAAAAATGCGAGTAAAAAGACAAATTTAGCAAGGCCCTGGATACGTTTTTTGGCGTTTACTGGGGACTTAGGCCTTGCTCATCTGCTTTCCTTCTTTTTACTCTCTTTTCCAACGATTGCTTTTTTTGAAGATAGACTGATTGAATCAATTAAACCCATCGCCTTGGCCCTTGGGTTTTCCCCCGAGTTGGTTGGTTTTCTTATCTTTTGGCATTTGATGACAATGATCTTGCGCTTTATCCATACATTCATTTTTGGCGTTAGCTTCTTTGAACATTTGGCCGGTCTCACTTCAACCGGACCTTGGTGGTGGCAACGCCTAGGTGGTGGTGCTCGAGTCATGATCGACTCTGTAATGGGACCTTTTTTGGTTTTTGATCTTCCCCTTCTTTTTAATAAGGTAACTCTTAAAGAGGACTTAATTGGCTCTAAGCTTGTTTACAGAGGACGAAAGAAAGATTGGCGTCTTTATTTCTTCTTGCCTTTGACGATTTTATTTAGTTTCTCAGGACCTTTATTTAAAGACCTTACCCTTATTGATGGTCTGATCGTCAGTTTTGAGAACATAGAGAAAGAGGGTTTAAAGGCGGGGGACGATTTTAGTAAGTTTACAAGTTATGGCAGTGAGAAGTTTAAATTAAAAACCTTCTCATCTCTTGATAATGGTCGTTTCAGTTTATTTCCCGATTTTGAATTTGTTAAAGTTAAAAAGAAGAAGCGCTTAAGCCCTTATCTTTTAATATATGATCACGCTAATAAAACGACGGGTGAATTAAAAGTAGGTTTAAAGATTTACTTACTCGACCTTCTCAAAAGAGGAGAGCGGGGGAATCCCTTTTTTAGAAAATCTTTTCCGGCTCTTCACCAAGCCATTCATTCAGAGAGAGCAGGCTTTGCAGAAAAGCCTTTTTCAACATTTAATGAAAATCGATCCCTCATGAACCCTATGATAAAAGATGATATTAAGAATCTCATTAAAGCGAGTTTTGAGCTCGGTATGGGAAATATTGTAGGCCATATCCTAACCTATGGGCCTTTTTTGAGAGGCTTTATTGAAGTTAGGAATGCTTTGATCTCCCTTAGCAAACCTGGTGTGCACCCAGAAGTGGATATGATCACAATGGGAAATATGGACTTTCTAAGTTTTAGGCAAACTTTTAGCGATGATATTCCTTTTAATAAGCAAGTTGTTAGCACTTATATTCCAATAGGAACACACAACTCTTTTACGCTAGAGATGGGCTGGGATAAGTCTTTGCCAGGCGCTTTAAGTTCAAAAGGATTTAGAGAATCCTTTTTGGCCAATGGAGAGTGGTTCTTTGATTACTATGACTTCTTCAAAAGACCTCGACTTGAAGCAGAGGTTACGCCTTTTTATGCGATTGATCTTCTTGCCAATCAATCTTTCGAGCAACCGACCCAAGAGATCTTGGAGGAATTTCTCTATCGCTATTATTATCAAAAATGCAGAAAGGCCATTCAAAGCGAGGATAAAGCCATGATCGAAGGCCTTCGCTACAATATCATTCGCTTAAGTAGCATCATAAAAGTTAAGAATGAAGGAAAGAAGAAGAACTTTTCAGCGCTCTTTTTAAACCAATGGAAAGAACTATGGTCTTCCTTTCAGGCCCAAGATAAGAATTACTTTAATATTTAGTTAGGTAGAAATGAATGAGTGAATTGTCAGCAGTAATTTATGGGATACTTCAAGGACTTACGGAGTTCCTACCCGTGAGCTCTAGTGGTCATTTGGCCTTACTGCCCCATATTCTTAATATTAAAGACCCCGGTGTTATTTTTGATTTGTCGATGCATGTTGGAACTGCCTTTTCTATTATTCTTTATTTCTATCGAGATATTCGCACACTCATAAATGATCTTCTTGCCTTTATCTTTAAGAAAAACAAACCAAAGAGTTTTGTCTCTATCAACATGGTTCTTGCGACCATGGTGACTTTTATTTTGGTTCTTCTTTTAAAAGACTTTTCAAAAATGTATGGAAGAAACCCCATGATGATTGCCCTCAACTTAGCTCTATTTGGGTTCTTTATGTTCTTTGCCGATGCCTTTTGTCGAGATGAAGAAAAGGGGCAAATGGAAGATTTTCAGTGGTGGCGCTCAACACTTATTGGCACCTTTCAGGCCTTGGCGATTTTTCCAGGAGTGAGTCGAAGTGGGGGAACCCTAACAATTTCTCGCTTTATAGGTCTTGGCAGGGAAGAGGCCACTCGCTTTAGTTTTCTTCTCTCACTACCCATTATTATGGCAGGATTTTTCTATAAATTACCTGTGTTAATAAGTGGGGGAGAGTCCTTTAGTTTATCAACTTGTCTAATTGGGATAATCATCTCATTTGGGACGGGTTTATTCACGATTCATTACTTCTTGAAATTTATCAAGAAAATGGGGTTGTGGCTCTTTAGTCTTTATCGACTCATTTTGGCACTTTTGATCTTCATCTATAGTTAGAAGTCACTACAGTTAATAGTGCCTGGTATGGGCGTGGTTAAATCTGGATCATTACAATAGTAATGTGTGTTCCACTTTAGGCCTCTGTCATAAAGCTCAGCAAATCCATCACGAGTGTTACTTTCGTCATCACCATCAAGGAAACGGAATTTTTGTTTATCATTATTTTCGTGACCTCTCGTTCTAAGATTACTAAGGGCCACACCTTCTACAAGAGAACCTGATTCACAAAGTTTTTTCTTACACGCGATTCTAATAACATCAAACGGGCTGGTTAGATAACCCGTTTTAGCATCAAAGGCCGATACATCTTCCCCCTGTGCTTCAGAGCTTACATAGCGATTTAAGTAAAGAGACACATCAGTGTAAGGGGGTAACTGACAACTTCCTGCAGAGCCAATAAAACCAGTACAACAGTCACTTGGATTGGCCCCAGATGGCATTTGTGTGCCAGCAGGTAAGCAACATGTGACCTGGTCCTTACTGAAAACCTTTTTGATCGTACTATCAAAATTTGTCATATCATCGGCACTTAATTTTAAATCGGAGTATTCCTTCACGGGTGGCGTAGAGTTAATGAGTCCAGATGGTCCTTGAAGGCCTATAATAGAGGCACTCTGATCGTTAGGGTCGGCCTTGCAGGTAATATCTGGGTGATCAACACCTTTAATTGCTACTTGGGCAATACCAGTGAGTTCAAATGTTTCCATCCAATCAAAAATGACTTTTGCTTCTGGATCAGTAATCTGGCGTGCTCGGCAATTGGGATCATCTGGTTCATCCGTATGACTACAGGTAAAGCCAATAAAGCCATCTCCCGGATCATCACCACAGGAGTCCGTTGGGTCTCCATCTGGACCATCTACGCAAGGAGCATAGTTGTAACAGCGAAAAGTCTCTTTCGGAATTTGCTGGGTTTTATTTGGACCCCAAGTATGACCACCGCCATTTTCTTCTTTATCAAAATTTCGAATCCAGTTCTTACTACAACACGTTCGAGTCGCAATTTCTGAAAAAGTATTAAATTGATTATCTAATATATCAGGATCACCACATGCTCCAGTTCCACAAGCATCTGTCCTGACGCTTCTCAGACGCGGATACTTTGGGTCACTTGTTTGAATGAGATCCCATACCGTCGAAAGACGGGAGTTTCTGGTTGTAGAGTTAATATCAGTCGTCACGCCGGGAATATTTCTAAAATCAAGATCCCTTCCACTCGTACCATCACTATTGACTAAAGATGTCCCAATCGTAAGGATTTTGTCTGATTCCCTACAGCAACGATTTTGACCAAGATCAAAATCAGTAGCACCTGGCACTTTATCTTGAGCACAGACAAGCTCTTCTTGCCAAAATTTTATTTCATATCTATTGATATTGTCCGTTACATTAGGGTCTTCAATATTTAGATTGGCAACTTGATCAGCAATAAATGAATTTGGGGCACAATCTAAAGCGGAAAAACAAGTTGATCCAGGGGCCCTTAGGCAGCGATTTTCTTGAAGTACTATTTCATCAATAAATTCATCCTCATAATTTTTAATGATTTCGTTACCTGTCATTAAATCGGATTCAAAAATATCGAGAAGGTTCGTACTCAAGGCCTGCCTTGCTGCAAGTTTACTAATAGAACTTGAGCTTAGGGTTGAATTTCTCTCGGCGGTACTTTTAAAAAGATAATTATTCCCGTCGTCAAAAATAGAACATCTTGATAGGTAGTCAAGCCGACTTCCATCACCATCAGTTAGGCTCGGGGTAACGCCAATGCCATTAAATTGGTCACCAAGAGCTTCTGAATTTGGAATGGAAGAGTGATTGCTTAAAAAATTATCGTCATTATTATCTCTTCCCGGAATACAAAGAGAGGTCACGTTATTTTGAGAGAGATTTGTTTGTGCGTCTGTCGGAATTGAGTCTGTGCCTCTCCAAGCATAGGGACGTCCAATTATGCGGGCCCCTAGGCCAATAGTATCCAGGTCTGACTCGCTAACAAGATCACTTGCATTTTGTGCTTTTACACTTTTTCCAAAGCGGGCAATCTTATTATTGAATTTAGTAACGGCAACCCCCTCAATAAAAGGCTGACAGTAATTATTATTTGAACAGGCATGAAGCCCTGGTTGAGCGGTTCCTGAATAATTGGTGCCCGTATCAGATGTGGTGTAATCCTGGTTACACATTGATCCTCGGCCCCTGTAAACACAACGTTTTGTTGATCCTGTTGTTTGACCAAAGAGGTTTCTAAGATTAACAACGTCTGATACTCCAGGGACTTCAAGGCCGTTGCTATCAAAGCGTGGCCATGAGGAACTTAAGTTTGTAATGGACTCACACGAGTAATCCCAACCTAGCTTTGAAGCGCAGTCTGAGTCAGTCTCACAAACATGTTCCTTTTGGCATTCGGCACCATCAGAGACAAAGTCGCTTGTGACGAAAGAGCCAAGTCCAGAAACAGTTGAAGTATCTTGTACGGTTACACTAAAGGTCGTGTTGTCTGTGAAGTCAGCGTAATAACTATTGATAGCGATAAAGAGTTTTGTGCTCCTGGCCTGAATTCTTCTTTGATTTCCAATGGAGAACCAACGTACTCCATCGAAAGAGCCAATCACAGAACCATAGTCAAAACCATACCAATCTCTTTGATAGCCATTGGCAAAGAGAAAGTGTTGGGCAGCGAGGCGTTTCTGACGTTGATCTGATCGACTTGATTCTGTCGCATGAGTCCAAGGAATCATTGTTGCTGGCACGAAGCACGCTCTACCAAAGAGGAGATCATCACGGCGAAAGTTTTTTGTGGCGAGAGGATCATTTTCCTTTAGGTCTGGCGTATAGCCGCCGCCATTACTTAGAAAGTTTTGAGGGAAAATTCTTGCAAGAGAGCTAAAGTAGTCGGTTCCACAAAAAAAGCAAGATGAGTATGATCCAGAATCTGTAAAAATATCATAGGTTTTACCAACAACCACCCTCACTTCTTTAGCGGGAAGTGCTGTACTCGTTTTCTTAGTGAAAGAGCCATAAATTTCATTAAAACCAATGTAATTATCTACGTTATTGGGTCTTAAGAGATTACTGCCTGTGTATAAGAACTCAGGCCCCTCTTGTTCAGTCAAAGAATCTTCGGCCGATTCATGGTAGACCCCATCCTTATCATAAAAACGGTGAGGTGCTGTCTTTGCACTAATTAAAACTGTTTGCTGTAAAGGTGGTGGCGGTAGTGGTGGAGGTGGATAGAAGCATTTGAAATCAACAACATTTCCAGTGCTATCTTCTACAGGCACCAATGAACAATCAAGTGTGCCACAGGCGCAAATAGTTTTGATCGTGTCTTTTGCGGCCTTTTTCTTTAAAAGGACATTTTGATAATTTTGAAGATTCACAAAAAAAGTTATCTTTACAACTTGCGTATCAAAGACAGCAAGAGAGCTTCCCGTAAATTCAATGCGAGCAGGGGTCGTTTGGATGAGATTCCAGTTTGTAAACTGTAAACTTTGAGCGTCATCAACTGTCACCGTGATGGTTTTATTGGCATCAGCATAATAAGGTAGAAGAAACTCATTAGAGGCCGGAAAGTGATCCGTGACTTTACCTTTGTTTTCACCCTGAACATACACTTTAAAACATTGTGCTATAAAGGTAGAAATCTGCTTACAAGAGCCATCGATTTTATACTTAATCGTCAGGTTGTCATTGTCTGCAGATGCCGCAGGTGTGGCCGTTAAGTTAATAACCTGGGGATCGTCAAGGTTATCATTACCAGTGTTATTACCACCGGGTCCAATCGTCATGCCTTTTACGATGGCGCCATTAGTAAAGAGAGTCTCTCCAGCGTAATCAACTTGAAATATTGAATGGGGAAGGAGAGTACTTGTTCCCGAGTAGTTGGTGTTAAAGTTTCGATCATCTGCACCTGTCGTGAATTGATTACTACCAGTATTTGTAATGGTTTTTTGAACGTCGATGTATTTTTCCTCGCAAATCGCCATTTCTCCTTCTGTAGGAGTGGTGCAATCGAAGAGGGCCTTTCTTTCAAGAAAACGTTCACTCGCACCAACGGCGGGATCTGGTCTGGGCGTTGGATCTGGATCTCCAGGTATATTAGTTGCACATAAGTGAAAGAACTCTGGGTAATTTGTTACGGCACCAGGATTGTCTTGGATATCAAGAAGGGCCTGTTGAAAATCAATTGAGCTTTGATCAACACTTGATCGAACTTGTTTATCCTTTACACATTGGCCAAAGCTACAGCAATCAAAGCCCTTACTTTGGCACTCAGAACTGGTGTTACAAGAGAGATTACTGGGAACGTCTACTGTGGTTTCTGGTCTAAGTTCAATTCTAAGATTTATTAAAGTGACCTCTGGAATCGATAGTCCACTTGCCGTAAGTAATTTTAGGGAGTCACTTAAGATAATCGAGAGGCTACAATTTGGGCAAACATCGGAGAGTTGATAAACAGGTGTTGTTCCGACAAAGTCACTACCAATAGTTGAAAGTACACCTGGCTGCTGACAAAAAGTAGCATTGTTACTGGTATTGGCGGGCTCTACTTCGTAGTAATACTCTTGAGCATTGGTTGTGAAGTTAAAGAAGAAGCGTGGAAAGGCCGCCAAAATGAGAGTCTTTTGAATCGCTGTATTTGTATGAGGAATTAGTAGGCATTGAACATTATTTTTATTTTCGATTTTTATGAATTGATCAACTTGAGCTCCTCTTAGATAAAGAGAAGTCGCAAAGTCACCAGCTAGTGTTAAAGTTGTCGTTGATTTTGTGCTGCCATTTTGAAGAAAGTTTGCTTGTCCTTCAAAGACAGGTGTTTCAGGAGTTGGGTTAGTATTGTCTGTTGAAGCACCTTGATTTGATTTTCGACGGGTGCTAGTTCCTTGATTTTGAACGCACGAAAAGGCAAAGAGGCCCAAAATAAATATGGCCAATAACTTTTTCGTTAGAGAATAGAGGCTTAATCCTTTAAGACCTTTAAACATGGTAATTACGCTTCCTTGAACCAAATTACATCTCACTTTTTTATCGGTCAAAATGAGGGTGTGGTTTAGAAAAACACCCAATTCCTTCTTTATAGTAAGTTAAAGTCTGGTGAATTATCATGAAAAGGAGGTTAAGTACCTAAAAATACTATGTTTAGATGGTTTCTCGCTGAAGAAATTGCTGATTTAAGCGCCAGTAAAAACAGGCAAGTTTGACCAATTGTCTTTCTTTCTTCAAAAGATTCTAGATTTTACTAAAGGCCCACCGATGAGAGGAATAGACTCAATTATGCCAGAGGTAAAAACCTATGCGCCCATTTTTTATCGGATTATCAGTTGCCCTGGGATTTAGTATAAATCCACTTGTGCTTGCTCAAAATGCAGGACCGGCCATCCAGTCTCTTATCAAAAACTTTAAGTTACAGCGTAAAGATATTTCTCAAATAATAGATCTTCTTTTGGCCTCAAATAAAATTACTCCTTCACAGGGGATAGATGCAAAAGAAAGACTTAAAGGCATGACTGACGCAGAAATTAAAAGTCTTTCTATGGAAGCGTTTACAAATGTCCACCCCGGAAAATCTCTTTTCGCTGATGACACTGCAAAAACAAAGCATGTTGATGAGGAAAAAAAAGGACCTTCTCGTTTGCCAGCTAGTCCTTTCTTCTCAATTGATGAGTATAAAGTAGAAACAGCAGAAGAAAGGCAAGAGAGGGCAAAGTTAGAGCAGGCCCAAAAGGACATTATGAAAAATGTCTTTAAAAAATATCAGTAAATTTTAATATTTTAAAATTCCCTTTCTTAAGCGATGAAGGGCCATCTCAGAGAATCTTAGTTTTAAATACTCCCGATCTCCACGAAAATGATAGAGCCTAGCACTCGCTTCTCCCGTTGAATTACTCTCTCCAATACAAACGGTGCCAACGGGCTTGTCTGGTGTACCTCCTCCAGGACCAGCGATTCCACTTAAGGAGACGGCCAAGTTGGTTTGACATACTTTTTGAGCGCCGATCGCCATTTCCCTAGCCGTCTCAACACTTACGGCGCCAAAGTTTCTAAGAGTTTCTTGCTGCACTCCTAATATATTTGTCTTTACCTCATTGGCATAGGCCACAATACTCCCCATAAAAACGGCCGCTGATCCTGGGACATTGGTCAGGCGATGAGCGACGAGTCCTCCCGTGCAAGATTCAGCTAAGGATAGGGTGAGACTCTTTCTTGTGGCCTCCCTTACAATATAGTTTTCAATGGCAATTGCCTCATAGGCCCAGATATGAGGACCTAGAGGACTATTATTTAAAAGTTGCTGCCATCTTTCTTTTTTTTCTTCTAAATCATTATTTGTTCCAGAAAAAGAGAGATGAATATCCACTCCTAAGACTTGAGGAAGGGAGCTAACTTTTCCTTCTTTAGAGAGTTCATTCCATAATTGAGGCATCAGTTCAAAGAAGATTTTCTCCTCAGGAACTCCATACGTTCTTAAGCTAAGAACTTGGTGATTATTTTCTCGATCAGAAAAGACTTGGTTCAAAAGTTCAATAAAGGGAGAGTCCATCATTGCTTTTAATTCTCTTGGCACTCCAGGGGCCGCCATAAATAGCTTTTTATCACTTATCCTTGAAAGTCCAGGGGCGAGTCCCTGAGGGTTTTCGATGGGGTTCATAGTAGAAGGGATTAAATGATAACTATTTTTTTCAGGAGACCACTCTTTGCCAATGCGTTCATAGTTTTTTATCGCCATTTCCCGCGCCACCTGGCTTTCACAAAGTTCACCCTTAAAGACCTTGGCCAAGACCGCTTTTGTTACATCATCTGGGGTAGGGCCTAGACCACCTGTTGTCATGACTAAGTCTGCTGTTTCCAAAGCGTCCTTAATGACCTCAAAAAGCTCATCAGGGGAGTCTCCACTTAGGATTACCTGGCCCAGGCCAAAGCCTTGAGATTCGAGCCAGCGGGCCACCTCGATAGTGTTAGCGTCCTTTATTTTGCCCGTAAGGAGCTCATCACCTATGACAATAAGTTTTGCTTTATACTGACTCATAACTTGTCCTCAAAAAACATGAATTTTGGTGTGTAAAGGTCGGCCGATACATTGCCAAAAACCGTTATTCCGGCCTATTGTACGCTCATGGCCGAAAGACTGCAATTTACACTTTCTTATGACGAAGATTTACAGGGATATATCAAGGAGACATATCCTTGGGTGGTGGACTTTCGTATTAAAAGTGAAAGTCTAGATGCGAGAAAGGCAAATTTGGGTCGCGCCCCAAAAACCCACTATGTCATTGAGGCGCTTAAAGAAGGGGAGAAGTTCTCCTCTGCTCAAGAGGAATTTCCAAAAGTTGCTCCTTTTACTAAAAAGCCAATCATCATAGGAGCTGGGCCCGCTGGTCTTTTTTGTGCTCTCAGATTTGCCGAGTACGGTGTACCGACGTTAATTCTTGAAAGAGGAGAGCGCGCTCATAAGAGAATGATCCACATTTCAAAATATTGGCGAAAAGGTGAGCTTGATCAAGACAATAACGTGTGTTTTGGAGAAGGGGGAGCAGGCCTTTTCTCTGATGGTAAATTAATCACTCGAATTAAATCTCCTTTTGTTCAATATGTAATGGATAAATTTGTTCACTTCGGAGCGCCTCCAGAGACGGCCTGGATTTCAAATCCTCATTTGGGCTCAAATAAAATACGCCAGCTCATTGGAAAGATGACAGATGAGCTTAGAGAGAAAGATCATGAGATTCGTTACAATTCAAAAGTGACCGAGCTTCTTTATGACAGTGAAAAGAAAAAAGTGATTGGTGTTAAACTCGATGGTGGTGAGGAGCTATTTAGTGATCACGTCATCTTGGCCACAGGTCACAGTGCTCGTGAGATTTACTATCATTTAAAAGAAAGTTCGGTGGCCATGCGTCCTAAGAACTTTGCCATCGGTGTAAGAGTTGAACACCCCCGAGAGTTAATTGATCACATCCAATATGGCGATTTCAGTGGCCCTGAATTAGGTGCTGCCCGTTACCGGCTTTCTTGGGAAGACTCTGAGACGCTTAAAGGCTCCTATAGTTTTTGTATGTGCCCAGGTGGATATGTGCTCTCAAGTGGGACTGATAATAACGGAATTGTCGTCAATGGCATGAGTAACTATGCAAGGAATTCCCGTTGGTCAAATGCTGCTCTGGTGGTCACGGTAGAGGCCGGAAAAGATTTTCCGGTTGATGACGTCCTTGGAGGGCTTCACTTTCAACACTCTGTTGAACAAAAGGCCTATGAATATTCTGTAAAATTCGCGACTGGTAAAGAAGTTCCGTCTCAACCAATGGAGAGTTTTCTAAAAAATGAAAAAGCGGCTGAACTTCCAAAAACAAGTTGCCCTTCAGGTCTTGTGAGCGCAGACCTGCGTGAAATATTACCAGAATTTGTGGTTCACCATCTTGAAAAGGCCCTGAAAGTTTTTGAACAGCGCATGAAAGGTTTTGCCAGCGATAAGAGGGCCTTACTTTTGGCCCCTGAAACTCGCACTTCAGCGCCCGTTACCATTGAAAGAGACAAGGTCTTTTTAAATTCAACCAGCCACGAAGGTCTCTACCCATGTGGAGAAGGGGCAGGCCATGCGGGAGGGATTACCTCAGCCGCTGTCGATGGCATAAAAGTCGCGATGAAAATTTTAGAAAAGGAAGAGAGAATCTAGAGACATTCGCTGACTCTATCTCCATCATTGAATAGCTCATCTTTAAAAAAGTTATAAGCATTTCTACAGGCCGCACTTCCGTTATTGAGAAGAAGAGAAGGCTCTGTCACAAAAGCGGTAAATGCTTCAGCAAACTGCTCACTCCAACGACTGGCGTGACTACTGTCGCTGGTTCCATCGGCGTAGCCAGAGACCATACAAAAATTACTGCCGCCTCCAAGCCTATTTTGGTATTGACTATAGATTTGGCGGCCATTCTTATTTGCAATAAAGTGGGCCCACTCATGAACGTACTGGGCAACAGAATTTCTGTGAGAATGAGCGATCTTGATATGATCTGGTTCCTGACGGCTATAAGGACGATTTAAAATCCTAAATTGAAAAGGATTGCTACTATCATAGCGACCGGCGGCCATTGGCCCACCATTGAGCTGTTGAACACGAAGAATGGCCGCACCCAGAGTTCTTTCACTTTGCTCTGATGGTGCTTGAATTCTTAGGCCTGTCTGAGCGTCAGTGCCACTTGTGGCAAAGGTAATATTTTGACTTTGCATGGCCGCTCTTGCTTGAGAGAGGCTTACATCTTCTAAAGGGATACAACCTCGTGAAGGGTTAGGGTAATTCTTAAGCGCCGTAGGATATGTTGATCTTCCACTTGTGTTTCTAGTAGACGCGACATCACTCGCACTACAGTCATAGCAAATATCTCCAACATCATTAGCAGCTGCTGTTATCCTCTCGGCACTTGGAATAATATCTCTGCCGTCATTAGTGAATTGATTAAGTCTTTCTTGGTCTTCTGGAGACTGAGTATTAACATAACCGCCATAACCATCTTGAAGCCCAGTTTCTGTTGTCTCACAAGACGCCACAAAGAGAACCAATAAGGAAAACATAAATGTCTTTAAGTTCTTTTTCATACACATCATCATAAGTTCTCTTCGGAAAAACTTTTAAAAAACTAAGCATGGAATGCAAATAAAGTTATAAGTTATTAAATTTAATGTAGAGTAGTTTTCAAAAATTGATTTGAAATTGCCCACTATTCTTGGCAATTTGTTGTAAGAAGTGTGGTTATCGGGAGCGCCGGCTAAAGCTTCTTTGATTTTTACCGAATGTAAACGAAAGGGAGTTTTCATGAAGTTTTCATTATTAGTGATGAGCCTTTTATTTTCAGTTTTAGTATTCGCTGACGACTGCGATGGTATAGATGGAGTGAGATATCCTACCGAAAGAGCGTTATGTGAGAAATTGGAGAAAAGCAACGTTGGCAACTGCGATAATATTGATAGAGTGAGGTATCCTACCGAAAGAGCGTTATGTGAGAAATTGGAGATAAGCAACGGTGGCAACTGCGATAATATAGATGGAGTGAGATATCCTACAGAAAAAGAGTTATGTGAGAAGTTGGTGAAAAACAATAATGATGATCTTTCACAAATTTGTTTGTCAGATAAAGGAGACGGAAGGGTTATTTGTAATGGAAAAATATATAAATTAGATACTTCAATTAAATATGGTGGAAGAAGAATTGGTAAGGAAGTAAAAGAGAATACTAGTGACCCTATTGAAAGTCTGCCGACGGGAGCCGGAGAGAGGAGATAGCTAATTTATTGATTTTTGGTTACTGACGGGACTGTAAATAATTCTGTGCTTTGGACTGATTGAGTCATTCAAGTCAAACTTATAACTATAGGAGTTTGATTATGAACACAGAAAAACAGTCCAAAAACCTACTAGCAAACATTCACAGTCTGGATGATCTTTTTG
>JAIPEG010000056.1 GCA_021737405.1 Bacteriovoracaceae bacterium | reverse complement strand
CAAAAAGATCATCCAGACTGTGAATGTTTGCTAGTAGGTTTTTGGACTGTTTTTCTGTGTTCATAATCAAACTCCTATAGTTATAAGTTTGACTTGAATGACTCAATCAGTCCAAAGCACAGAATTATTTACAGTCCCTGAAAATTTAACTTTCAAGTCATATCTTTATTCAGGAAGAAAGCGTAATACATCAGTAGCCCCCCTCTCATCGATACCAGCCAATCTCAAATAAACAGCAAGCGTCTTCAAATCCTTCCAACCACTAATCTTCATAACCTTTACAGGCGCAACCCCAGAACCAATTAACTGAGTAGCAAAGCAAGCTCTCAACGTATGAAAACGAATTTCAGGTAGTCCTATTGTCTTACAGAAATATTTTAAGATACGAGCCTGCTTATTCTTCCATCTTGTGAAAGTGACTGGTGTAACTCCTAAGGCCTTGCAGACTTGTGTCTTGGATTTACCCTCAGCGAACAAAAGCTCTGCTTTTCTGAGATTAGCAATGATCTGTTCCTCTTTGTAATGAACTCGTCCCATAACTGACTCCTTTGGTAATATTATACCAATTTATGTGGACTAGTTTTTGGGGTGCACCTCAGTTCTTTGTGTTTTTGCTCATATCTGGTATCCTTATATTAAGAGTTAAGGGGAAGTTCAGTTCCCCTTATAAATCTAAAAAACTTATTTTATCAAAGTAAAGCTATTCGGGTCGATTTTCAAAGGGAGTTACAGGCTCCCTTTTTTTGTAAATATCGGGCAAACAAGAAAAGCCAATGATTATATCGTCGTTAGAAGACTCAACTCTCACGGCCAGTAAGTCGCCAGTGTCATAAGTAATCAGGTCAAAAGATACGTCCTCATAAAAAAATGAAAAGTAATAGTCACACCTAAAGTCATTAAGGTTTGCAATGTGACTATAGATTAATTCATTATCTAAATCCCATACTAATATGACAAAACAGTCCTCGTTTTCTCTTTTAAAAACGTCAATTTTAAAGATTTTTTCGTTCATTACATTTTCCTTATTGTAAGAGTTAAAACTAGGGGGAAGTTCAGTTCCCCTTAGAAATCTAAATAACTCGCTCTATTCAAAGCAAAACTATTCGGGTCGATTTTTTAAAGAGAGTTACAGGCTCCCTTCTTAAGTGTGTGTTAATCAGTCCAAAACTTTCTAATCGCGCCTCCATGCTTGTTAAAACCTCCTGACTTCGTTCGCCTCAACATGGCAACGCCCCCGAAAGAGCGTCCTGATAAAAAATATTCTTGGTGGAGGCTCGGAAGAATTTCATAAGGAAAAACTACGACGAGAGCGTACTTGAGTTTCGACCAGGGGGAGAAAATCAAGATGCCGAAGTCTGTAGAGTTTTCTGTTGAAATTCTGAGAACTGTAGCCATGATTATTTTTCAGGAGGATCTGTAGGGGCGTAGCCCCTTAATGACTGCAAAAACTTTAGTTCTTGCCTCCTCATATTTGTCTTATTAGCCCCTATAAGGGGCTATTAAGAATGAAGTTTTGACCGTTTTGGAATAGGATAACTTCTTTCTGAGAATAGAAAGGTCTAAAATTTCCTTCGTAGAAGTTCAAAATAGCACCCCAACACCAATGATAAAGAATTTCGTCGTCGTTGGGCTGATGCTCGACTAGAAACCCCTTAGTGTTTCCGTTCATGGCCAGCAAGAAGGATAAATCGTGTGAAGGATCTGCGAATTCGAGTGCAATGTCTCTGCATGATGAAAAACTTGTATAGTACCTATTGCGAATTGGCCTTAATTTCTCCCCTGCGCTCTTATTTTCGGGAAGAAGTAGCCCTCTGTAGAGATTCATTTTAGGTAGTGGAAACCTAGCTTTGAGCGTTTCAGAAAAGCCTCTAAGAAAGGCTATGTTGTCTCTTACTAGAAGATCATTTTGCCAACCTTGAGGGTTGGCAAAGATGGACTGAATAATTCTTTTATAATGGATTGTAGGGGTATGCATTATGCCACCTCCCTTTCGGCCAAGAACTCGCTACCTTCTAGTAGAAAGTTCACAGCTTTTTGTGCTTTGCTTGCTGCTTGGATAACAAACTTTGGATCGTTCTTTAGAACCTTTAGCCAACTTTGGATGTAAGCAGTTTGGTTTTCAACCGTCTTGGGTGATATGCCTGCAAAGGCACAGAGGTAAGAGGCTCCCATTTCAGCGATTAATTCCTCTTTAGAGTAAAGATGATCTCCGAAGTGTCCTGACATATCTCTCTCTAGTGGTCTAGCCGTTGAGTGAGTTATCTCATGGAACGCTGTGGAGTAATACTCGGCAGGGTTGTGAAACTGCTTCTTAACAGGCATCACAATTTGATGTGAGATTGGCTTATAGTATGCTTGGCCTTGTTCGATATGTTCTATTTCGCAGGTTTTGCTTTGACATAATTTCAGAATTTTCTCGGCTTTTTCGATGTCCTCAAAATTATCGTTAAAGTCGGGTTTTTCAATCTCTGGGAATTTGACCCCTTCAACATCGTCCGCATTGAAAACTCTATAGTATCGCAAGAGTGGAACTTTTCTGTCTTCTCCTGATTTGGAGTCTTTTCCTTCTAGTAGCTTGTAAAATGTTACGGGCGCACCTTTTGAGCCCTTTTTTAACTTACCCTTTTTGGTTTTAATTTGGTTAAAAGTAAGCCAGTATGGGCTTGATTGAGGGTAAAGAGCGAGAAGAAAAAAGTTGATACCACTATAGGTTTTGTTAGATATAGCGTTCATAGGGCCAAAATTGTGATGTACCCAAGGCTTTCTCCAAGGGATCTGCCCTTCTTCTAATGCGTTGATAATTTGATCGTTTACAATTTTAAAAACTTTTTCCGACATATAGCCTCCTTGTGTTTTTGTTGAAATCGTTAGATCGCGGAATTCAACAAAGGGCTTTGGAAGGAGCCTAAAAGGTTACGACAATTCGACGAAAGGAGAATTGGGTCAAGCCTTTTAATAGGCGACTAGAGAAGAGCGACTTGAATTTTGCGATAGATTTCATTAACAAAAAACATAAGGTGGCGTTTGTTGGAATACTTTTGAATGTAAATTAGCGAATAAAGAAATTAGTGTGGAGATCCATAATAAGAATGCCCTCACCCAACTTAGCTAGATGAGGGCGTCTAAAAATTCTAGTGGTAGGTATTGTATTTCCTACTTAAGTCACCAACAATGGATTTTAACTTAACTAGCAAGGGATCTGAGAAAGGCTCATGTGAACCGTCACTATTCCAAGTAAATTTCGGAAAAACGTCCCTATCGAGATGATCTACGAATTTTTCGATCGTATAGAGATCATCTTTTGTGAGGACAGGTCGTTCAGTTTCAAGTTGCATAGTTAGTCTTTGGCGATATTTTGACAGCCTGATACCAGATTCTTCGCCATATTTTTCCCAAAAAAACTTGAAAAAATCAAAGTTGTTAAGTGTTTCTAAATTATCTTGGTCTTCATTGCTTGTAATGTACATGGTTCACCTCCTAAGATGAATAGATACTAAATTCCATTTGATTGTTCATAATGTTGGTGTAGTCGATGTAAATTTCCTTTAAGGTCATGTGGTTTATTGCCTTAAGAAGTGATGTACCCTTTGGGAAATTGTTAAACCTGATTGAATGATTTAGGGAAATATGTCCCATCTGAAAGAGTGCTTTCGTGTATGCATCTACGAGTTTTATAAAATCATCACGGTGAAAGTGCTCTCCGTTGACCTTGAAAAAGGTATCGTAGGACGCTGTTGAAAGTTCCCTGTAAAGGCTGTTTTGTGTAATCAATATCAATCTCCTTTTCTACAAAGTTGGAGACTATCCTTGTCCAAAAAAGCCACCAAAACCGTCTGGTGGAGGTTCAGAAGGCGAGCTAAGAGGCTTCTTTCAATTCACCACTGAGACAAGCGTGTTCTACAGTTTGGTCAATCAGAAGGGGGTCGGAGTGATCGTTTTCGACCTCCGCAAGTTCCTCCTCTGGATCAAGTGTTCCATAGGTGTACAAGAAATTGTCCCAAAAAGGCTTGATCGAAGCCTCAAGCTCAGAAAGCTCTTGTGGACCGTTGACGCTCTGTAATTTACCAAAGATGTGCTCCCTGAGTTCATCGACTGTACAAGTTTGCGCCCATATTTGGAGAAGCTCTTTCCTTCGCTTAAAGTCCTTACCTTTTCTACTAATGAAGTATTCAATTAGGTAAAAGGGGCTTTGGATCAAGTGAGCGAGAAGATCAAAAGTCTTTAAGAAGAGTTCTCCGACACAAGAAATTAAGGTATCGACTACGCTTCTAATGAGACAAAAAGCCTGATCTCTAAGAAAGATAAGCGTCCAACTGGCTGCACTAAGATACAGACCGAACACAATTAGATACAAAAACTTATGTTCTCTAAGTAAATCTGGGATAATGTATTCAAAATACATTTAAACCTCCAAGGTAAATTTTTAGTGAAAGTGTGGTCAAGGCTAGAACGCGATGCGGAGGAACGACTTTTTCAAGGTCGTTCCAATTAGATAGTATGCGTGACCACATATCTAAATTATAGCCTACTTCACTAAACGTCAAAAGCATAATGACCTCCTCCTAAAAGGGAATATCTACCGCAGTAAAAACCTCGTAACCTCGGGCCTCTAAGCTCTCGTTGGTTCCTTGATTGGACGATCCGCTTGCTAAATCGTCCTCGTTTTCCTTAGAAATAGAGCTTGAAGTCGAATTCAGAAATCTCACGTTCTTGACCAATAGTTCCACTCTACTATTGTTTTTCCCCGTGTCTTTGTCAGTCCAAGAACTAAAGTCAAGTGATCCAGTGAGGATAACTCTTTGTCCCTTGCTACATTTATCGCGTAAAAATTCAGCAAGTTTGTCGAATGCCTTAACCTCAATCCAGACTACCTTGGTTTTTGTTTCGCCTTTTTTGTCTGTCCAATATTGATTGTGTGCGAGACTAAAGGAGCATACTTGACCCCCATTTCCGAAAATATGGTGGCGTGGTTCGCCACCTACTCTTCCCTCAATCATTACAGTATTAATGCTCATAACTTCTCCTTTAGACCCTCCAAAGGAGGGTCACGTTAATTTAATTCGTTATTGAATTTTTAATTTCTTTGCAATCCACTCGTCCTTAGTTAGAAATTCGGAACCGTCATTCTTCTCACAGTGTTTCTCATATTCGAGTTCAATCTTCTCTCCGATAGATAAAGAGGACTCAAATACCTTTTGAAAATCTCCTTCGTTCAGTTTTTCTAGTGCATAGTAAATGATTGCATCGGCACTAACTTTAAAGTCCGTCTTCTTCTCTTCAATCTTTTCCTTTACCTCCTTTAATAGTACGGCAGTGTTCATCTCTACTTTTATTGATGACTTTGTAGTTTTCCTGCTAACTCTTTGTTTAGAAGAGTTAGCGGCTTTTGCTTTGCTTTCGTGACCCTTGATGGCCACATCATTAGGATTAGAATTTTCCACAAGCACCTTCTTTGGTTAGCGGATTGGGTATAGAAATAGATC
>JAIPEG010000021.1 GCA_021737405.1 Bacteriovoracaceae bacterium | reverse complement strand
AGGCACTGGATGGCACGTCACCCTTTTAAGTTATATGGAGCAATTATAGATATTTATTCAAATATCAAGCCAAACTATGAGTCTTTGAGACGATTTAAAGATGATCATAATAAACAGGTGAATTGCAGTTCGGCTATTTATTTTGCTGAAAAGCTAAAACCGGGTCAAAGACCTTACTTTTTTGCAAAAATCCGCTACTTACTTTTGAAAACTCATAAGCAAAAAACTTATATCGATAACGGTTATCTACCGCAAGCTGGACATTATGAAAAATACAACACACCTCGCCTCCAAATATTTAGCGATATTCTATGTGGGGTACCATTTGAGAAAATGGGCACCTATAAGGATAAAATTTTCACTTGGGGTGGACGGCTGAGTGCAGATTCAATCCGTATAAGCTTAGAGCAATATGAAAAATTTAATGGTAAAAAGGATAGGAAAGTTTATGAAGAATATCTTGATTAGCCTTATCTTGAGTGTTGTTTATAAGTGCAAGGTCACAGGACACGCCCGACCTAGAAGAGATTGAATGTGCAGAACCAATTCCTTAACAAGAAAAGGACTCACCAAGGTAAGATGTGTTATGGAAGAACTCCGTGGCAAATATTTTTGGAAGGGAAAGAGATTGTAAAAGAAAAAAAATCAATGAGAAAATTTCAGAGGAGGTTTTCGAAAATCAAATCATACAGTAAAAAAAGGAAGAATTGGGGTCACAATATGACCTGATAGACGACTACCGAGAAGGAAGGACTGTCAGATCAAGTCGCAACTTCCTTAAGTTATATATGTTGACTTTGAATTTACGACTTAACTTTTAAAGCCTTTTTCCTCTATCATAAAATAAGGGTGCCGAATAAGCACCCTTGTTTTAATCATTATATTTTAAGATTTATTACAAACTATCCATATCTTTGATCGCCTTTTTTACGTCATTGTAAACTGGTAGCCAGGGACGAAAGGCGTTCTTAACGACCATCTTATCTCCTGGGAAAACCTTTCGTTTTCCATAGAATCGATCTTTAAATTCAGGAAAATGTCTCAAGATAACATCTGCCATGTTTTGCTTTTGAACATGCTTAATACCAGCACTTGTGTAGTATTCATCGGTATAGTAATCAGAGAAGAATGGATCTGCCATAAGCCTTCTTGAGGCCATAAGAGCAAAAATATAGAAGGGAGTATTACCAAAGGCAAAACCTGGGTATCTGTCCGCCTCTGCCAATGTACCTACCAATAAATCCATTGATTCAATGTCATCTTGATATATTTCCTTTAGTATTTTGACATCTTCTTTGTTTGGCGTGAGTTGCTCAAATGATCCTATGGCCGGAAGATTTAAGGCCCTTCGAAAGTCATTGTATTTTGGAACCCCTCTTTCCCTATCACGAAAGATATCGACAGCTCCCATATCCATTTTGATTGAATCTCCATGAGCCTTGCCAGTATTTCTCTCTGCTACAAAATTCTTCATCCAGCTTGGGTAATTATGTAGAGTCATGGCACCTGGAAAAGAAGTTCCAAAGGAATTTAACCATGTGGCCGATCCGTGTTTTCCAAAAGTGTCTTTGGCCTTACGGAAAATCATCTCATGAGTTGAAACTTTCTCCGTTACTTTATTTGTTTTTTGGTTTCTAACGGTCACAAAATCTGGGACAAGAGGGTGCATCCTGTAAACTGCGACAAACTCTTCAGTTAATGTAAAAGGTATATTGTAGAGATCAAGTGTCTTCTTACCAACGAGACCAGAGATTAAATGCTTTATGCCTCCATCCACTTTTGCCCTAAGGCTTGGAAGACTAATGCCTGTGACCTCTCTCATTCCATACCAGTTACTTCTCATACCTATTTGAAGCATCTCATTGTCAAGAAGTGCTGGTGTCCATTCAGAGGTATGGATTTTGGCCATGAGGGCCGATGTGATCATTCTGGCCTTCTCAAAGAGAATATCTCCACATACTGATTTAGAGATAGCTTTTCCATTTTCAGGTAAGCAAATTTTCTTGCCAACCAAAGGCTTTAGAAGTTTATCAACGATACTATTGTGCTCAAGGTGAAAGAGTGTGTGAATGAGTTCAAGTCCTACCCACCAATTATCGTGAAAACCAGTGATCGGCAGACCATCTTTTCCATAAACTAAGCGTCTGTTTTTGGCATCAACCGCAATTTTACCGTCGTTTAAAATGCGTCCAGTTGGTACCCCTTTTGAGTTATACTCGCTTCTAACTTTACGAATGGTTTCTGGATCACTGCCGTAGATTTGAGAAGCATCCCACCAATGGGTGACTCTATTTCTAAATGTCTTATCGTAACCATGATTATCGAGAGCTTTTTCCTTCTCTGATTCTGTCTGTGTGGCCGGAATTTTCATACCGTCTTTAAAGTCACCATGAGATTTGTGAGCATCAATATTATAAGACTTTGTTTTTGAATTCTTTCCATGAGTAAACCAATCATGATTCATTGCCTGTAGCCAAGCTGTTGCAAGGACGTTGATGACTGGTGCATCGACTTGTTTGCCATTTCTAGCGAGAAGTCTTTGACTTATTTCTAAAGGGCTCGGATTCATGAGGTCATTCTTTGAAGCCTCTGCAATGGTGTCTTGATTGATATTTCGTCCAAACCTCTCATGTACTGCACCCATTCGTAATTGATTCGCTAGGTTCTTATCTCGATCAGTAATATGCTCTGGATTTTTAGAGAAGTAACATTCACCATAGGCACTACGATGAACTCGTTTCATGATCTTTTCACAATCGATATTCTCATTTGGACTAACGCCTGTATCAAAAAGGTTTTCTTCAAGGAGCTGTTGACGACGACCTGATAATTCAAAGGAGAATTTTCTGTTCTCTCCAGAGGCGATGGCACCAACAAATTTGCCCACCTTTTTGCCAGAGTAACCATCGTAATTAAATTTAGACCAATCTTTTCCACGATGTTCCCAATAGTCTTTATCGGCCTCAGCCTTTGTGCGAGTATCTTTTTCGGATGAAAGCTCTCTTTTGACGTCTTTATTACTTGTGCACGATGCGCTGATGAGTATTAGCGCAAGGACTAGGTTTCTACTTAAATGCATTGATGCCTCCAATTGGGGGTTAAATTCTTTAAAAGAATAACATGGTGAAGAATTTTCAGTAATCGTGTAAATATTGCTTAATTAGTGTTTGAGTTCTTAATTGAGGTTTTTAGTAAGGAAAAAAGTCGCATGTTTCGCTGCTTCTTTTAACATGAGAAGATATGAGTGATTTAATCGTTCTGGGAGATTCTTTTATGAAATTATTCTTATTATCTTTATCGTTTTTGGCCTTTGTGTCGTGCTCTTCAATAAATGAATGGCGAAGACCGGCAAGCTTTGGCCACGATTTAACAGGATCTTACCTTGGTGTTGCTGATTATAAATTGGGAAGGAAGGGACCAAATAACGCTGCTACTCGACTCTATCTCAATGAAATCGAAGGAGAAAAGGGTAGCTATTATGCCCTTATTCATGAGTATGTGAATCTCCTTAATATGTTCCCTGAATATGTTGCTGCAAACAAGGCGCCTGCTATAAATAAAGTTATAGGCTATCTAAAGGATATTACGAGTAAGCTTGAAGTCTATAAAATGGTTCCATCAGCAGTTGATGGGGAATATCACTTTTATCCCGTAAAGGTTGATGGGGATAAAATTGTCACACTCTCTAGCGAAAACCCTCGTCATTTAAAGCTTAAAAAAGGACAGGATCTCGAGCATCCTCTTGTTGGTGCAATCCTCACGTCAAATGGTAAAAAAGGACAACCAAAAGAAATCTTTTTTCCACAAGATAACGATAAAAAATACAACGGGATTCAATACACAATTGCGAGCTTCGTTTATAAGAAAATCGGTCTAGACTCTACATGGAGAAAGGAATTTTTACCAGGACCTTATCTTTCGGCCTATGGGCGTCTTGATGATGTTGTTTTAGATTTAAAACAAGTGGGAAATCAGAAAATTAGCACTTTTCAATTGAATCCTGAAATGGCGAAAAAATCGAGAAAATCAAGAGCTAGAATGTTTACTAATAAGAAAAGTGCTTTCCTCGAAGGAACTTATGAAACAATTGAGCCAGCTGAAGGTATGTTTCTTGTAAGACCTTTAAAAGCCGATGATAAAACTAATAAAGTTCTCTCCACAAGGATTGGTCTCTTTGTAGATATTTTTGATGCGACAAAAGCTCTGAATCAAGATGTAGTTGAGCTGATTTTTGTTGATCCAGCTAACCCTGAAGATTTTCTAATGTACTATGAGCATCCAGAAAATGGAGAGGGCGAAAGTAAGTAAAACGACAAAATTTTGAGGCCAAATATGAAACTTTACTCAGCAATAATCTTTAGTTTTTTACTCACAGTCAAAGGCCTTGCTCATCAAGGCCTGCCTGCTAACTACCAAGCATTAAGTGGTTGCCAAAAACAGGATTTTCTCTGGGAAAATGTTGAAAAGACTCAACACACATCTCTACCAGAATTTGAAAAATTTGGGGCCATTCAACTATTGGGAATGACGGTACAACAGCTCACCAAGAAAAAAGCATTAGACTCAGATGTGGCGCCAAAGAAATGGAAGAAGTTCCTTCACAGGAGAGGATCAGTTGCAAAGGTAAAAATTATTGCCACAGAAAACCATCCTTATACGGGAGTTTTCTCCGGAGCAGATTGCGCTCTTTTGAGATTGAGCATTACCTATAGGCCTACAAAAGAGCGAAATTTTGCCCCAGGGCTTGCCTTAAAGGTTTTAAGAGATGGCGCTCCAAGTGCTAATGTGTCGGCCTTATATCTTTTAGAAGGTCAGGAAAATTACAACTTCTTTGAAAATCCCCTTTCAAATATTGTACCAATCGGCCGAGGAATTGGGCTAAAATTAGTGCATGGTATTTTTAAAAGAGTAACCGACTATCCTGAAGAGCTTGGTCTTAATCACTTTAGCAATATTAACTCAACAGGTAAAAAAGTAACGTCGGCAAAAGCACCGAAGCATATTTTCTTTGTTCCAAATCCCACGCTAAAGGTAAGCCGCGGTAAGCATGATGTGAGAGAAGATTTTCAAAAAATTCCAGAAGGAACTTTGCTCTATAGTGTTTATGCTGTAACAGATAAACATTCGAAATTTAATTACTATGACTATGAAAAAGAGAATATCTCATCATTTTTAAAAGACTCTATTAAAATTGCTGATATTTACTCGACATCATCGTTCATTTCATCTGAATTTGGAGACACAGGGATTTTCTTTCGTCATGAAGTAAGACCTAAGAAATAGCCTCATTGTCTATCACCTTTCTAAGGACATGCTCTCATTTGTTCAATACAATTCCTTTTAATTGGAGGAATTATGAACTTTAAAAAAATCATTTTGAGCATTGTTATCGCTATTACTTATACTTTTGCAGGTGAAATTTATGATCTTGAAGTCACTAAAACTGATGGCGATAAATTAAAACTCTCGGAACTAAAGGGTAAAACAGTTCTCTTTGTTAATGTGGCCACAAAATGCGGATATACCGGTCAATTAGATGACCTAGAAAAGTTGTATCAAAAATATAAGGCAAAGAATTTTATGATTGTTGGAATTCCCTCTAATGATTTTGGTGGCCAGACTCCAGAGGGTAACAAAGAGGTCGCAAAATTTTGTCGTCTTAAATATGGGGTAACATTTCCCTTAACGATGAAGACTCCTGTACTCGGAGATAAGAAACCGCAACTTATTAAGCTTTTAGTAAAAGACGGTGGTGAGATTTCATGGAACTTTGAGAAGTTTCTTGTGAGTAAAGTTGGTAAGGTTGTAGGCCGCTTTAAAAGTGGAATTGAACCTCTATCCACAGATCTAAAAAATAAAATAGAATCTATCCTTTAGGAAAGTACATCTCTACGGTGGGCAAGTCTAATTCTTGCTCATTGAAGTTTTTCCTAAGAAAAAGATCCTTAAGCTGAAGCCTTCCATTTTTAACGAGCCCTGCAACAGTTCCTTTTAAAGAAAAAAAGTAAAAATCTTTGAAGTTAAACTTCGTTACTTTATTTTTATTATTGTTACCAAAGGCTTCATTTAAGAGACTTTGCCCAATACTACTTTGATCACCGAGACTCTCGGTGATAATTTCATTTGCTCTACTTATATCGTTTTGCCCTACTCTCTTGAATTCGAGACCAAAACTTTTCAAAGTCGTTCCATAAGGACAATGAAGGCAATTTGTTTTGCAACAAGACCCTCGGTTCTTTAGGAATTGTGCGGTATGCACATTATTACCTTCTTCATTTATGTAAAATAGTTCTGCCATTTTTTCCTCGTTTTTCTTCTTTATATCACAAGTTTATCTTCAGTGACCTTGAGAAAGGCCGATAATCGTTTATGTGATAATTCGGGCTTTTCTGTGAAGATTGAGTGACTTGCTCCTTTGATAACTCCGACCTCGGCATTTCTTATCTTGCGAGCAAATCGTTGAGCACTCTCAGGTGTCGCTTCATCGTATTGGCCGACAAGAAAGAGCGTCGGTACCTTTATCTTGTGAAGGTCTTTGACACGATCATAATTCTTCAATGTCCCAGTGGAGTAAAACTCACTTGGTCCCCACATATGGCCATACACTCTCTCTCCATGGTGGTTGATCACTCGAGGCGGCGCCCACTCAGGCCTTGCCTTAAGGCGAAAGACATGTTTTGCATAATAATCTCTGACTGCTTCTTTGTAGACTTTTGAATCAGTGGCACCAATTTCATGACAGTAATTGATAACCTTCTGTGTTTTTAGGGGCATTTTCTTTATCAAGCGTTTTGCATCTTGCTCCCAAATCTTTGTCGAAAACATGGGCGATTGAAAAGTAAGGGAAGCTACGCCGCTGCCCTTTTTTCTTAAATAATATTCAAGTGCTAGTGTTGTGCCCCAGCTTGAACCTAAGAGATGGAATTTATCGATTTTGAGATGGGTAATTAAGGAATCTAGATTGTTTACAAAAGTTTCAATCTTCATCTCATTTTTTTCAATCGAAGTTGAAAGTCCTGAACCAATTTGATCGAAAAGAACAACTCGTCTTTTATCTGATAACCATGTCAGAGAAAAAAGAGAAAGGTGACTTCCTCCGGGCCCGCCATGAAGTCCAATTAGTGGAAGAGATTTATTGTTTGATCTTCCTTTTGATAGGTAATACGTTTTATGATTTTTTTGCTCTAAGTAAGGCAAAATCCCTCCTAGTGTTATTATTGAAAAAGTGGCATTATAAATGAGCATTTATCTACTGAGGTTTCATGCCAATTCTAAAGACTCTAGAAGAGTTAAAAAACTATCCTTTTTCTCCTTATGAAGCACCTAGAAAGGTTCTCATGGCAAAACCAGACTACTACAAAGTCGCCTATAAGATTAATCCTCATATGGTTGATGGGGAAGGGCATTTTCCAAAAATTGACGAAAAACGCGCACTTTTCCAATGGGAAAAATTAAAAGCAAAAGCAGAGGAATTTGGACTTAAGGTCTTTGTCATTCCCGGGCAGGAAAACTTTCCAGATATGGTTTTTGCGGCGAATCAAACTCTGCCAATCGATTCAAGGCATATTATCTTAAGCAAGATGGCCCATGCTGAAAGGAGCGGAGAGGTCCAGTTCTTTGCTGACTTCTTTGAGAATCACGGAATCGAGACTAAGCGCTTGCCTGATGAAGTAATTCACTTTGAAGGGACAGGCGACGCCATCTGGCATTTTGGAATGGATCTTCTATGGTGTGGTCATGGTTTTCGTACTGACTTTAGTGCGGTTGATTACCTTGGAGAAACATTAGGCCTCGCAGTTGTTCCCCTAGAGCTTGTTGATGAGAACTTCTATCATCTTGATACATGTATGTGCATCCTTGATAGTAAGACAGTTGCATGGACCCCAAAAGCATTTAGCGAAGAGTCTCAACAGCTTATTGATAGCTTCTTTCCTGTGACTATTGAAATTCCCTATGAAGAAGCTAGAGATACCCTTGCTTGTAATAGTTGGAGTATCGATGGGCAAAATATACTTATTCCTCTAGGAGCAAAGACTCTTAAGGAAAAACTTATCAATCATAAATTTATTGTTCACGAGCTAGATACAGGAGAATTTTTAAAGGCCGGAGGTTCGGTCTTTTGCATGAAATTAGCGTTCTTCTAGCTAATCGTAAATTGGGTGAAGAGAACCCTTTTTACATTATCGTCTTTTAATTTTCCATTAATATGCTCTTTTAAAATATTCTTAAGCACTTCTCTACCCTCTAATTTAAGAACATCTTTTGGTTTGGTGGTATTGAGAATACTAATGATCTCATCCCTAAGGCTTGGTGTTTTGTTTATAATTTCTGATAAATTATTATTCAGTGGCGTCTCAACTAAGAGAGTGAGTGTTAACTTTATAAAACGCTGAGGACCACTGGGTCTTGCTAAGTTTGCGGTGAAATTTCCAAAGGGGTATTCGACAATGGTATAACTCTCTTTTGCTTCAGGGAAATGAGGCGACTTGAATGAATCGCCGCTTACTGCGGTTTCAACGATCGTCATTTTCTCAACAGTTTCGTCTATACTAAATTGTTTGACGAGAATAAAGACAACAACGATTGAATTGATAATGATGAGAATTAAAAGAAGAGGGTTTTTTTCATTTTTGCTCATCTAAATATTTTAGAGTAAAGCGCGATTCTTGACTAGTCTGTCTTCATTTTTGACAAAATTCACGAAGAGGGAGAGCACCGGACTGAGTTGGGCAATTTTCTTCTGTTTTTGGGATAAGACCTCTCTGTAGGGGCGTTCTAAAGAGTCTTAACACTTGAAGGGACTCTAAAGCTGCTAATGGTGCTGCATTGAGAATTGGGTTAGCAGATAAATTAAGGCTCGTTAAATAAGGAAAATAGCCTCTTGTGAAAGGCTCAAGGTTTCTTACACGATTAAAGGTGAGGTTAATTTTCTCTACCGAAGTTGCACTTTCAAGAAAGCTTAGGTCGCTAAGGTCATTCTCACTCGCACTAAGTTCTTTTAAATTCTGTAAAGATTGAGGGAAAATAAGCGTACCTTCTCTAAAGTCCTTGAGTGAGAGATAAGTCAGATCTTTAAGATTCGTCAGATCCACGGCCCCAACATCTCCAGTCAGCCAAAGCTCCTTGAGGTTAAGCATCGTTGACAATATTCCCGCATCTGAAATGATAGTGTTTCTTAGATCTAATTTTTCGAGGTTCCCGGCAATTTTATCAAGTCCTAAAACAACAGAGGAATTTAAGGCGACGGCATTTAAGCGTTTTAAATTAAGTCCTTTCAAAAAGGAGAGATCTTTTAAAGAAGTTCCTGAGATTGTAACTTCCTCTAAATCTGAAATTCTCTCGATCCCTTTTAATGAATAGAGAGGGTTTTGTTCTAATGAAAGGTGCCTGATGCTATTTAGTTTAAGAAAATCAAGATTCTCAATACTAAGGTTTTTTAAGATCAGCTCATCAAGGTTAAGGTACTCAATGGTGCTCAGATCCACGATCTCTTTAGGAAAGTTATAAAGCCCTAGCCTTCTCAACTTTGGTAGAAGGATTAACGGATGAAAGGAGAGCTTTCCTTCCATAACACTACTATGATCAAGGTTTACTTCAGTAAGGCCTTCCAAGTATTCAACGATTTCGTCGCAATTCTCATAAAAGGCAGCGGCCTCATTTTGGGGCAACTGATCCACCTTCTTATCGAGAAGAATCTTCATTAAATTCCACTGGGGAGAACCGATATCTTGAAGAGAGCACCACTCTTGAAGTTGCTCGTGCCTAGCTTCCTCTTCGCGATCAAGCTTTAAGAAATTTCCAGATTTAAAAACTTCAACACCACTTGTTTCTTCGATCCAATTCCCATGGGCCCCTAAGAAGCTATAGAGACTTTGGTTTTTGGCGCAATTAACATTATAAGGAAATTCTGGATCTTGAGTACGAGTCATCGCCATTGGAGTTAGGACAACATCAAAACCATTCGTTACACCAGTAATATGCCACTGACCTTTCACTTTTACATAAGCGGGACCACCACTGTCTCCATGACAAGAGCCCTGTCCCTCTTCTCCATGAAAGAGAAGAATATGAAAGAAGCGCGGGTTATTTACATAACGATAAAGTACAGTTTTTCCCCAAAGTTTTTTGCCAGCTTTCACAGAGCCAACACTTGGATCATGATCACCATAGCCAACCTGAAGAATTTCAGATTTTAGTTCTAAGTCCAATGGACTTGATAATATAGGTAGTGGCCTAAAAGGAGCTGGAAGATCACCTGAAAACTTAACCCAAGCAACATCAAAACTTGGAAAAGTCATGGTCCAGTCTACTGGATAGCGAACTTTGTAATCGGTAATAGGTCGGTAGAGTTCTTCTTTGGGCTCATTTGTATTATCACCAAAGTAGAGTCTAAGTTTTTTTCCTTCTTTATCCATTAAGCAATGCTTGGCCGTAACAACAAGATTTGTAGCAATGATTGAACCTGTACAAAAAATCTTTCCATCTTCCTTTACCAGGGCGACAGTGTTGTAGGTGCCAGGATTAATATTTGTAAGGTCGGTACTTCCAAGGTCTGGAAAGTTGTGACCATTGATGATCTCTTCTGAATGGCGAAGAAATTCGTTACCATTGACAATTTTATCGGAGCCAAAAATGGTCCTACCGTGCGACTGTTGCACTGCAAATATCAATGTAAGAAGAAGAAATACTTTCACGAATGGGTTTTCTCAGATATCCGAGATTTCCACAAGCCCCCCTGTAAAACCAAATCTTGTATTTACAGGGTGTTAGCTTAAATTTTGTCAATTATTCATAGTCCTCATTAAGAGAATCTAGAAATTTTTGTAGATATTGGAGCCCATGGCCATTTAGCTGAATTTCTTTGAGGATGGGGTCGGGATTTCTCATGAGCCCCTGGCGCGCCTGAATTCCGACTTTCATATAATGAGCGAGCACTCCTGTAAGGTCTGCCATTTGGCCATGGTGAAAGTATGGGTTTGAATGGGCAAGATCTCTGAGGGAAGCAGTCTTAAAACGACCAATCGTCATTTCAAGATCACACGGTCCACCGAGACAGATCTCTTTCTTGAAGAACTCTGTTACCTCTATATTTCTATTGTAGAAATTCCAAAGCCCTAAATCCATTTTAGAAGGATCGCTATTATCGGCTGCTTGATTAAGATAGAGGTCTGCGCGGTATTCTTCCTTAGGAATATACTTTTGGATAAAGGCCCCAAAGCCGTGAACTTCATCATAGATGGCCTGTGAGGTTCCGATATTATGAAAAGATTGATCAGAAAAAAGAGGGGCTGCATGGCACTTAAAACATGAGCCCTTATTTCCGGGATGATTGGGAAGATTAAAGAAGATTTTAGCGCCTTGAAGTTCTCTGTGACCAAAGCCAAACTTTTTGTTGTGAGTAGGAAATTCAACTTCAGCTATAAACTTAGGAGTCGTTAACTTTTGAAGAAAATTTCTTAGTCTCTCTGTGAAGTCTTTTGAGGTCTCTCCCTTTTTTGGAACTGTGGTGAAACCATTCTTTAAAAGAAACTGATCAAAGGGGGAGCCAACATATTCACCCTTTTCATTTTTTTGAAAATCAAGATCATCTAAATAGGCTGTAACTGCAGTTATAACGGCATTTATGACCTCCTGATCAGAGGCTTTTTTAAAGTCGACTCTCTCAGAAAAATTAAGACGAAAATCTTCCTCTACATCTATGCCCGAGCGAAAAACAGATTCATATGAACCTCCAAACTCCGCTCCTTGGTGGGCATGACCATTATCTTCTCTTAAGATCTTTACAATATTTTTTAAAGCGATAGAAGATTCAGTCTTTAACCAGCCCATATTTCTACCAGTAAAGTTACCAAGGACTGTTTCAGCGTGATCGCTAAATTCCCCATCCCAGTGAGAGAAGCGATTTCGATTAAAGGCAGAACCAATACCAACTAATCCTGGAGTATTCCGTGCAGTGTGAGTTTGTAAATCCATTCTTGTTGGGATGGGAGCCGTTGGTGCAAAGTCCGTATAGGTTCTCATTCCGACATTTGAAAAGGCCTGATCAACCATGTGGCAGCTAGCACAACTTGTGCTCTCTCCTGAAAAGGGAGAAGCGACTGGTCCAAGAGGCGTGACCAAGACATCAAGGTGAGACTCACCATTTTTTAAAGTCGCATTGACTTGTCCTTGGGCATTTTGCCAAAAGTGGCGCGAGAAGCGGCCATCATTAAAAAGGCGCTCTCCAAGACTAATGAGTGCATCACTGGCCAAGAGGTCAAAGGAGAAAAGGGAAATTAAAATCAGGGTGGTTTTCATGTGTCTTCCTCAATGAATTTTAATGAATATTTCAAAGAGAGTTTGAATAGTCAAACATTAGTTTATGGATTTAAATTTTAGGAGTGGGCACACTCTTTAAGGGCCTCAATGGGAATGATGGCCAAGGTCTCTTCATCGCAGGCTTCAAGAATAACTCTTGGAGCCTTATGGGCACGATAGGCTTCTAACCAGCGCCCTGCACAGAGACACCAGTGATCGCCTTCTTTTAGTCCTAGGAATCCAAACTCCTCTCTAGGCGTAGAAAGGTCATTTCCCATAGACTTTGAGTAAGCGAGAAATTCATCAGTCATGACAGCACAAACTGTATGCACTCCATTATCGGCGATGTCCGTACGACAATATCCGTCACGAAAAAAACCAGTCATGGGCTCACAGCTACAAATTTTTAAAGGACCACCTAATACATTTTTCATGAGGCAATCTTATATGAGGAAAGAAGAAGTGATAACTTAAAAAGTAAAGCTACGGAGATTACTGCGGGTTGTTTCTATCATCTATTCCAAACTGAATCTTATCAATATCATTAGCATTTAAAGAAGTGTTCGCGGCATCGCTTCCACCTGGATCTGCAAAACCTTCTAGTTGAGAGAAGTCAGAGGCAGTCCCTCTACCTGGTGTACTGCCATCGAAATAATTATTTTGAAGTTCTTCAGCGAGGGCCCGAGTGTTTGTTGTGGCTTGAGCGCCACCTGAAACCTCAAAAAACGACGAAACAATATTTGAGTAATGATAGAGAGTTGCCAACTCTGCGGGACTATTTTCAATTCTCGTTTTGATATTGGCTAACTTAGTTGTGGTATTTTGAGCAACTGAAGCCGGATCGTTAGGATCACTAGCTCCTTTCATTACATCCGTTTCATCTAACCGTGCATTAAGACTTTCCTGTAAAGCCTTTCGCTCCTTTTGATATTTATTTCTAATCTGGTCTTGGAGATACTTTTCGACTGTTGTACCGTTTTGTACTTCCCTACTTGCTCTTGCCTGTTCAAGTAACAGAGCAAAGTTTTCTTCACTCATCCCATTTTCTAGATAATATTCCTTTAACTTGTCTTGATCTACTTCAACGACTTCAGTTTCTGTTCCAGTGAGATCTCTTTCTAATTTTGCCTTTAAAGCAAGTCCTCTCACGAGAAACTCTTCTTCTACTTTCTGATTTTCCTCAGTATTGGAAAGATATTTTGCACAATCCGCACCATCTGGATTTTGACGACACTCTTCTAGAGTTTGAGCTTCCTTTTGCGCTTCATCAGCATAACCTGATTCCTCTACCAGCTCTTTAGAGCCAATATTGACGATATCATCGGTGTTTAAATCCTGCTTGTTTTGAAGATTTGAAATTTGTAGAGACGTACTTTGAGGCGCTTCTCTCATCGTCTCAACCAGACCCTCAACCTGTACGAGCGCCTTCTTAACTCCCGTCATGTATCGATTTAATTCGCAAGGATGAATGATATTACCTTCGTATTCAGGATGATCCCTTCTAGTGTCTGAAGGTAAACTGTTAAAAGACTCAAATTTTGGTATTTTCGGTCCGTTAGGATTTGTAAGGTCTGTCATACTTGCCGGTAAAGTACCTGTACATTCAGCAGCTACCTGAGCAATACAAGCGTTAAAGCTCGAAAAAGATAAAGATTGATTATTGGCGCTAATTACACCGAGATTTTCTAGATTTTTATCTCTGTTAAATTTAGCTATTTTCTTCCCATCTCCTGTTAAATCATAAGGAACTCGTCCTGTTCGCGGATCAGAGAAAATACAGTATTCAGAGAGTTGGGTGATAAGATTTCGTCCAAGTTGGGATTTATAAAGCTCATAAAATTTTTCATGATCGGGCACTCCCCTCACCTCTTTCATATCAGGAGTTGCGCCGTACAAAGCTTCTCTCATGCGCTTTCTTAAATATTCTTCTAACTTCTCTATCGACTTACTTTTCTTCTTTTTAAAATTATTCAAATTATAATTATATTGCTGACCAGACGGATTGGCACCTTCTTGGCCCGAAGCCTCCATTAAACTGATAACCTGCTCACTAAGTCCCGCATCTTCGACTTCTCTCCAGATACAATCCGGACGAGTCTCACTATTGCGCCTATTTGCTCCTCCATCCCTACAACCTTCAACAATCGGTTTTAAACCTTCTACATTCTCAACGAGTTTCGTCATGGTGTCGTTCTCATTGTCGACGATGACACCACGTCGCTCTTCTTCCTCGCCTAAAGCAAAAGGGACACTTAAAAGAATCAATAAGAACCAATACTCTTTCATAGGACCATTATCCAACCAAACCCAGTCATTGGGGGGAGCTGATAGCCTTCTTTTCGGTCATTTCAAGGGTTTAACTTAAGTCAGAGGGCCTAAAATATTTCGGTAAGGTGCCGTAATTATTTGGCAAAGAATGAAATTGGGCAAAAAAAAGAGGGGATCACGGCAATTCTCCCCTCTTTCATTTATAGCTAGAGATCAATCCTCGATCTCGCCTAATTACTAATTGATTTTTAATTATTGTTATAAAGTCACTCTATCTTGGCAATAGTTATCTTTTTTAGATTCTATCCAGTTTATTTTTATTGGATTAGGGAATCTCTAGCGTTTGATTTAATGTCCTTATAATTTAGAATATCACCGCTTAAAAAATCCACTCGCGCAAGATCACGCATACGATGCTCTAAAGTAAGCTTGTACATCATGTCTTCAGGGCACACCCCTTCATTTTCTAACGACTCCTTCGCTTTTCCTTCAAGAGATTTCTTAAAACTTTTGTTCTTTGCAATCATATCGGCATACATCTTATCAAAAGACTTCTCAAGCCTCTCCATCTCCACTCTTTTGGCGTCTTCTTTTTTACAAAGCTCCGTTTGAATTTTTTCAGTCACTTCTTTTTTTCGGCCATCTTCCGCTCTCTTTTGAACAAAGTGGCGGTATTTTTCAGGTAGCTCCATTCCGCCCTCAATCATGCTTGAGAGAATAACCTTGGCCAGGGCCTTAAATGACTTTGTGATGCGATAATTTGAGCGAAGCACTTGAAAGAGAGTAATGTCGATACAAAATTCTGCTGGATCAAGTTTTTCTCTTCCATAAAGAAAGTATTCTTTATTCGCCTCTTTTTTATAGCGAAAATTAAACTCACGACGAATATTCTTAATATCAATTTCCGTAAGGTCGAGTTCGCGCAAGGACCTCTCTCCAAAGTCATCGACCAGGTCTTGATAAAAGGGATCACGATCTTCTTTTGCTTCGATAAGGTTTCGCTCTTGAAAGGTCACGAAAATATCCCAATCCGGCTGGCCTCTTTTCTTTTTAATGGTGAACTCAAAATTCTTAAGACTCTCTTGTATCCGTCCTAGATATTCACCAATTTGTCGTCTTCTCTTCTTTGAGCCCGTAAGGCCTATGACCTGAGCAAGCTCTTCTAAGCTAAAGAGAAATTGATCACCAAACTTCTTCTTTTTTGAATAAAGAAAAATAAGTACACGGCGCTGAGGACCTGATTTTAGCGCCAAATAAGCATCAGAAGAAATAACCGATACATACTCGTCATAAAGATTTTTTACAATATAGCTATCAAATTCAACGAAGAAGACATCTTGGTAGTTTGCAAAGTCGACGTCTGTTGCGCCCACTCTTACTCGACCAGATTTTAAAATAATCTTTGTGTCTTCATTTAAGAGACCAATCTGACCCGTATGGGCGTTATAAGCAAAGTTCTTAGTTTGCATGCTTTGAGACTTAATTTTTCTAATAGCACGTGCAACTTTATTTCGTGAGTTTTCAGAAAGGCCCAGACGGCGACAAACTTCTGCAAGAGTGTAATAAACGCGAAAACCGTTCATCTTATCACGTGAGTTTTGATTTCGATTTCGTTGCTCCCACGCCATCGTTAAAAGAACCAGAAGAACATCATTTTCAAAAGCTTGAAGAGGGCCTTCGTTTGATTGAGTCGTTACTTCAAGCATATAAACAGAGCCACTATCATCCACACTTCGAACAATTGCTTTATGTTCCTCTGTCTTATCGTAGTCGTCTGTTAAATAATATTTAAAAGGAAGAGCAAGCCCTAGGTTTATTTCAACCTTAAAGCGATCATCTGGGGGAGCCCCATTAGAGTGCTTAGACTTCATTGGTGTAAATTCAAGATCGTGATCGACCTTAATAACTGAGTCGACAAGTGATTGATCAAGATCTGTATCTTCGATGATAGGTCGTCCCTGCATAGCTCTTCCCTGCTAGAGGTTGTGGCAAATATTTCCGCTGTCACTAAATTATCGTTTAAGAATGCGCTCTTGGCCACACTTTTGTCCCTAAAAGTACCGGGCCTAATGCGACTCCCTATTAGTATTGGCTGAGCTTATTCTCCCTAAAGACACAGGCCTATGTCACTGTTGCGGCTAAATTAAAATTTGTCCCTATGAGTACAGGGCAAAATAAATCTCACTTGTAATGCGCCGCAAATTTTTTTCCCTTATTGTCATCCACAAAAACCTCAGCAGAAGAACCGTCAAAAATGTCCCTATTAGTACCGGTATATCGAGAATATAAGAAGTTACTTTTATAAAAGTCCCTAGTCGTACAGGCTAATACGAATAAGGTTCCCTGAAAGCATAGTTCATTAGGGAGAAGATTCACCCACCTGTACGACTAGGGACAAAGGGCAGTACCAATAGGGACTTTCGCTCATTCTAGCCTGTACGATTAGGGACATTAAACATGTAGGGGTGTACCAATAGGGACAAAAGGGTGTACTAGTACGGACTTTTGCCTGTACTAATGGGGACTTTAAACTGTACTACTAGGGACTGTCTCTCTTCTAAGTATTTGTTTTTGTGTTAAAAGTCCCTAATGGTACGGCCTATATATAAGTAAGTAAGTTTAATTATTTACTATAACTATAAGGGTGTACTCGTAGGGACAACTTAGTTGTGTGTGTAGAAGCCCTATCTAAAACTTCATTGTTTCTTCAATAAAACTCTTTAATTCTCCCTCTGTTTGAAGACCTTTAAAATCAATTGAGTCCAAACGATTCTCTATTTGCTCGCAAAAGGAACTTAAGAGAACTCTTAAAACTGTATTGTCTGTAATTCTTTTGTTCGACCTGTACTCGTAGGGCAAATCTCTTTTCGCTCTTGTGATTTCTGAACAAAATATTTTTAAGAGATCAACATCTTCTGCCTTTAAACGCGCCCCTTTTTGGATATAACGGTCAAATGTCCTCTCTGGATATCGCTTGCGCTCTTCCATTTCTGAAAGAGTCTCTTCTCTCAGAGGGGGTGTACTCTTAGGGACATCTTTTACAAATTCTCTTTGAGTCTTCACCTGAACTTCAGGCTCTGCTTTACTCTTTTCTGTAGAAGTATTCTTAATACGTCTTCCTGAGGTAAAAAAGTCTTCCATTGATCCACTCATTAGGCCTCCTTCCTGGGTCCTTTAACTTGATCAGATTTTGTTTCAGACATTTCAATCTCTTTTATCTGCTCAAGAATTTCATCCACTAAACTTAAGTATTCACGGTGTCCCCGCTCGGACTTCTTAGTGGTATCAAAAATTGTTTTCTTATCTCTTGGGAGAAAGCCAAACTTAGAAGAAATGGGAATCATTGTTTCAAAGAAGTGGATACCAGTCTTTGTGCTTAACTCCCCCAGTTCAATGATTGCCTTCTTCGCCATTTTTGGACGCTTGTCCATACTCGCAACAAAGAATCCAAGTGGTTCAAGATAAGGGTTTTGCATTCTTTTCACTTTCAATCCCGCTGTGATGGTGTCACCAATAGACTCCATTGAAAGATCACTGGTTTGAACAGGAATGATAAAATAGTCGGCCGCAAGAAGGGAGCTGACCGTTGTAATCCCTAGAGATGGGGCATTATCAATCAAAACAAAATGACAGGAACTTAACTCAACAGATTCAGCTATCAGATCTTTTAAAAGATTAAATCCTTCAAGACCTAATTGATTCAATAACGCTTCAATATTATAGTTTGCCCCTCGGTGATCACGTTTTTCAGAGGGAATGATAAAGAGATTCTCTCTATCCGTAGAGTAAAAGACGTCATCTAGACCACCGCCATTGGCCATAATGTCACATATGCCCCTAACCTTCTCAGATTGCTCCCAAATCGGCCCAATTACAGACCTAGTGGCATTACTCTGGGTGGTATCAAAGTCGATGATACAAGTTTTAAAACCTAGGTCAGCTAAACGACTGGCAATGTGAACGGTTGAAGTGGTTTTTCCGATACCACCCTTTTGTCCGGTGACAGAAATAATTCGTGGCATAATCTCTCCTCTCTTCCTTAAGAGTTTTAGACTTCCTAGTTTGAAAGTCTAAAGTTTAAAACTATTCACTTATGGGTTTGTAACTTTCTAGTTTGAAACTCATAAGTTTAGGCTTTTAAACATTGTAACTTAAAACTTTATTCTTTAACACTTTTGAGCTTCTAACTTTTTAGTTTGTGAGTATTCACTTTTAAAGTCTTAAGTTTGTAAGTTTAAAGGTAGTGAGCCTTAAGTTAAATAGTTGAGAGTTTTAAAGTTTGTAGTTTAAAACTTTAAAACTCTTTGAAGCATCGATTAATAAAGGCTCTCTGAGATTTAGGAGCGATTTTTGCTCGAGTAGGGGAGGGAAGTCTGAAAAAAGCAAAAAAAGGAAGGTTTTCAAAACTTCTCTTTAGAGAATCAAAATAGCGGATTTAAGCTGCTCTCATTAGTCAAAGGGGTAAGCCAAGCAAAAAACTAAAATGAGCAAAGTATAAAAGTTTTAAGTTAAATAGTTTTAAACTTTGCGTAGGGGCACTAGTGAATTATTGAAACAGAACGGCCGACTGATTCATTGTCAACAAGCTTTAGGGACTAAGTTTTCTTTCTAAACTATAAAATTTGGCCTTTATTTGCCATTTTGAGCCATTATTTTTGATTTTTTACTTGCAAAAGGCTTTGTGGATACGTCAAACTTACCTATACTGTATTTCGCGTACAAGTAATAAAACCCATTATGGAGGAATTCATGGCTAAGAAAAAAGCTACAAAGAAAAAAGCAGCAGCAGCACCAAAAAAAGCAACAAGAAGAGAAGTTCTAGTTGTTGGTTCAAAAACTAAAGCTGCACTAAAAGGTTCAGGAAAGACAACTTTCAACGTATCAAGTGATGCTCTTGAAGCTCTTAATGACCTTCTTTATCAAGCTGTTGAGCAAGCTCAAAAGAGATGTGCTGCTAACGGACGTAAAACAATCCGTCCTTACGACATTCTTGCTTAATTAGCTCTTCTTAGTAAGATATAAGCTAATAAATGAAAAGCCGGTCCTAGGATCGGCTTTTTTTTATTTCTAAATGGAGCTTTTATGAGAAAAGAAATAGTTGTAAAGAATCTATTCATTTATTTTTTACCGGCCCTTTCTATCTTAGGTCTAATTTTGTCTTTTATCTTTAACTAGCACGGACAATTCTTCCCTCCTTGAGTGAGTAAAATTTCTCTTTAAGATAGAAGAAGAATCCCTGAATGACCTTATTAAAGGTCGTTCAGGCTTTTCATACGCTTTTCCTCAGTTTTCCTCTTTTAATTGATCTCAATATAAGTATGACTTTTATAGGCTAAAAGTATTACCGAATTATTCGATTTGAAACTCGAATTAACTGCAGAGCGTCTTATTAGAGTAGGAAAATTATGTCAGAGTTTAAGCTAAATCTATAAAATAGTTTTAGGAGTTTTTATGAAAATACTTTGTTTAATGATGATTTTGTTTTCTTCTCTTACTTTTGCTGAGGACTATTACGAATTAAATGGCACCTTTGCCCCAAATGGTCAGCAAGAGGTGTTGATTTCCAAGAGAAATGAGCCAGTTTATGGTTTTACTCGTTCAGGCAAGGATCGCCTACAAGTTCTTAAGGCGGACGGTTATACTTGTAAACTTCTGCCACGTCAGACTTATCTCTGTAGTAAATTTGATAAAACTCTCAATGTTTCAGCGTCAGTTCAAAAACGGGCAGATTCCTATTTCTCTACTGGAACAGTTCGTTTTGAAGATCGTAGGGTGATTCCAGTGAAAATTACTGAAGGCGAGAGTCTTGTTGTCTATCGATTTAATAAAATGGTTTTCTTTCAAGGTAAGTCGTATGACTACTTTGACTACCAAGTTTCAAGGAGTGGCCTGCATAAAGTAAAATTTGGGGAAGGTATTTCTCGCGAGGAGTATTTGGTGAATCACGAAGGTCTAATCAGTAAGGTTCGTCTATTTAGTGATCAGGAAAAGAAGTATTATGATCAATTCTTGATTGAAGCAGAATTTCCTCAATCTAGATAATTGTCATAATTTTAAACAGTCGCCAGGCCATGGATAGCGAGTCAAAGACATTCTAGGGATTTAGATTGCTATAAATGGCCTCATAATTGCTTCGTATATTGGCATGAAGCATCTGTTTTTAATTTTCCTTACCTATCTCTCCTTGCTGAGCGGACTGCTTGCCGAAGAGTTTCCAAGCTTGGCCCGCTGTGAAGAAGTGGGCTGTGAAAAGATCATTATTTCTACGCCAATCAATATAGATTTTAATTTCAATGAGAATGATTGTTATACCTGTGACTCAGATATTGGTAAAAAGACTTCTGAGTCTAGACTGACTGAAGAAATTAAAGAATTGATAAAAGTCGGGCTCCTAACGGAAGTCTTGGTTGATTCACAAAGTGAGCCTGATAAGAAGAAGCATGTTAGAGCGGGCTCTTATATTGGTTACTTCTCAAGTGCTGCCTGCAGAAATGGGCCAGATTTACTTCAATTAAATATCCGTATTAATAAAACGGGACAATTCTTTTGTGCTATGGCGGGCGCGACCGTGGCGGGTATTCTAAAAGAAGTCTATGATAGCACTGATACAAAAAATCATACTGTTGACGCAAAAGATATCGTTGCGACCTCTTTGGGTGCTTTCTCTAATATTACCCTTTATCAGATTCGTTTCTAATAATCTCAACTAGAAGCTGCCATAGCGCCAATGATAATTTTTTGATAAAAGATTTCTTCTGGCCCCTTAGCGTTTACTAGTTTAAGTCGCTCTAGGTAGGACTCGAACTTTCTCTTATCTTTTCTCAAAAATAGGCACAATAGGATAAACTTTAGAAAGGGAAGTTTCTTTGCTTTTTTCGCTTTTAAATATTTAAGAGCCCTTCCAATAGTGATTTCTTCTTCAGTGAGATCAGTTCCAAAGGGAAAGGGGTTAAAAAGGCCCTCTTTCTGTGCTGCCTTTAAAGGAAATTGATATTTTTTAGGAAAGTTAGAAGTAAATCTTTCGGACAGCTTAAAACTCGTAGATATTTTTCCATTTTGCTTTGCCTGTAAAATGAGTTGATCTTGAAAACGAGAGTCACTAATTTGTATTAGCTCAATTGCAACTTCCTCGTCTGTCTTTCCTCTTAAATCAGCAATACCGTATTCAGTTACGACGATATCTCTTAAGTGACGAGGCACTGTGCAGTTGCCATATTGAAAGACAATATTACTCTCTAACTTTCCCTTAGCACCAATTCTAGTACTCTTTAATTGAAGAATGGACCTCGCGTCAGGAAGCTCGTGGGCCATGGCCACGAAATTATACTGTCCGCCAACTCCACTGACTTGGCGATTGTTTTCAAGCGCATCTGAGCTAGCTGAGCCATTGAGAGTGACTTTCATACAGTTGTTAATAAAACGACCATTCTTTCGCTGGAGTCGATCGATACTTTCATGACCGTAAATATGATTGATATTGGAGACCTGCTTCATACGAATTAACTTGCGCTCGGAGATGGGAAGGTCTTTGAGGAAACGATAAAAAGATTGAGGGCCTAGGAAAAAACCAGCATGGGAGACAGCACCATTTCGAAGTTTCTTCCCGAGGCAATGATTTTGAATTTCTAGCAGATTATTTATTAAATCAGGTTTAATAAGATCACCATGAGGTGTCTTAATAGAGTCTTCAAGCCAAGTAAGATCCTCTTTGAAAATTCCAAAATTTTTAAGAAAATTAAAGTCCTCTTCAGTCAAAGTAGAGGATATCGCTTTTTCCCTCAATAGAAAGGTGAGAATCTCTTGATTGAACTCTTCTTCAACCTCACCATTATTGATTAAGCGCTGAAGAATAACATGGTCATAGACTTTCTTTTTAAGAATCTTTGAGCGAAATAAAAATTCAAAGCTATCCACGAACATTTCAGTTGCAGCAAAGAGGCCCTTTTGAAAAGGCGAAGTGTCGCCAAACTCTTTAAGCACGGGAAAAGTTTCGGGTGTGATATCAAACAGCTCTTTATACTTTTGATAAAGAGGGTTGTTTTCTTGGCGCATGCACAAGGAGTAAACGAGTGCGTCTCCAAGTGAGCCAATACCAATCTGGATCTCTCCATCATCTTTAACAAGATTAGATGTATGAAAACCAATCATATAATCTGTAGGAGAAACACTCATTTTTGGAGGACCAAAAACTCTATAATCAAGCCCTCTATTATCTAAAATGATGTCGAAGATTTTTGGAGAAACAACTGACTCCCCATACATAAAAGGAAGGTCTTGATTAATTTGACCTACGACACAAAGTGGCATGCCCCTCTCTTTTGCGCCATTAATTATATCTAAAGTGATATCTGTATTGCAGCTTAAGCTAAGAACACTCTGCCCCTCGATCTCCCCCTGACCTACTTGTTGGCATAGGACGTTAATTTTCTTATTAAGGATATCTCGAACCGCATGGGTGTAGTTGGTAGAGAGATAATTTCTTTGAGCATGAATATTGCGAAGTAATTTACCTGGTGGATAGTAAAACTCAATAATTTGAATATTTTCAGGTATTTTATTTAAGTCTCTATCCTTTGCGTAATCTAATTCTGGATAATTACCAAAAACTCTTTCGTTTAAAGGGTCAAAAAAACGTTTTTCTAAAAAGCTGTTTCCTCCTGGACGCTGTAGAGTTAGAGCTGTGAGGATCGTTAATTTTAGATCCTGATTATTTTTTGCCTTCTGATAGAGAGCGTTCAGTATATGATTGGGCTTTCCAGCTGCGAGGGGAGTTCCGACGACCAAGTCCATGCCCAAGCTACTTATGATTTTATCGACGACTTCTTCTAGTTTATTTGTATTCATGGCCTAACGGGTTCCGCTGAGATTGAGTTAATATTAGAACTGATCTTTGCTAGTATATTGTTAAAAAGCATCATTAAAAATGATCTTAATCACTTCATCAAATCAATAAAGTAGGGGAAGGCGTTTATTCGTAAGGTTTAAACTCCGTAGCCCCAAGAATATCGTGAGCTTTTATTTGATTTAATTCTTTCTTAAGTTCATCCATTAGGTCGTTAAGGTTATGCTCAGCCTCTAGACAAAGGATAGGGTCATTAACAAAGTCAGCAGTCGCGCGCCAGGAAGGTGATTGGCTTAAGTTGGCGCGAATGCAACTTGTTAGAAGATCAATCCATGTAGGTGCCGAATAGGTAAAATTCAAAGAGATGGCATCACTTTGAGCTTCTGTTTTGTGCCAGATTCCTCTAGGGACAAAGAGTACCGAACCAGGTTTAAGTTCTATTTCTAAAGCATCACTAGGCATATCTTTAGGAATTTCACCTTCAAGATAAGTTTCAAGTTCTGGGTCAATAGCTGAACCTAGAGTAAAGCGAGTCATAGGATTTGTGACCATATTATTTTTGGCAAGCCACCATTTTTTAACTCCAGAAACTTGTAAAACAAAGTTAATATTCTGGTCAAAGTGTGTGGCCGTACCATGACCTTTCGAAATTGCATAGATTAGGCTTCGTGAGTATGTAAGTTGTGAAAGTCCTAGGTCACGATGGATCGCCTTAAGCCAAGTATCAATGACTTCATTAAAACGATTAGGATCATCGAAAAAGAGGCCAAAGCCATCTTTAAAAAGTTTTTGGGCCTCTTGCTTGTCGACTTGGGCAGAATTCACCTCATCGTTAATGCCTGGAAGATAAACATTAACACTCTCTGGCCAGGAATTGATGAGGCTTTCCAGTGAACTAAGTAGGGGAAGACTTGTTATTTCCGATAAGTAATTGATTGGATTGTGTACAAGAAGAGGTTCGTCTAATTTGTAGGCCTTTAGGAATTCATCCCTAGATACAATGCGGAGAAGAGAATCTAGTGATGGATTCATGGAACCTCGGTGTTAAAGCTAACAAGCGAAAAAGATTCTTTGTAGCAAGATAAGATCATTTAATGAAAAATCTTAATTGGCGATGATTGAGCCGAGTAGAATGGCCCCAGCCGTTATAATAACAGTATTGGTAAGGGTATCATTGATCCTCAAATGAGATTTACCAGGTAATGGTTTAGGAGCATTCTTTTGTAAGTCACTAAGCTCTTCTTTTGTCCCTAAATCTTTTGTACTAAGCTCTTTTGCCTTAATTAAATTTACAATTGTAAATTTTTGCTTTTTCTCACCTATGGTCAGTTCTTCCGTTGAAGGAGAAAACTCTAGAAGATAGAGTTTATCTTTTGAGAGTTTATTAAGATCGATAGACTTACTTTTAAGAGGGAATGCTAGAAATTGCCCATTACTTTTTTGAATGGTTACATAATGTTTATAAGGAAGGTTTAGCTTTTTTTTAGGAACCAGAATATTTCCAAGCCCTTTTTGAAGTTCTCCTCCAAAGGTTAAGCCCGCGAAAAGTAATAATGTTATCGTTATTATTTTTTTCAAAATGATTCCTTAATTTGGTATTTACTTAATAGTAGTGAAGAAGTGATTTTCCTGACTATGATTTATATTAGTTTTATAGATTTTTTTATTTAAAAGGTACACCCATTTGAAGGCTTTGTTATTAATATTATTCGCCCTTAGCCTGAGTTCTTGTAGTACTTTTATTGGATACAAAGAGGCAAAAGTCCGCGAAAATATTAAGAAAGTCGATGCCTTGGTCATTGTCCACCCAACAAGCTATTTTGATCAAAGCGGCGAGGCAAAAGCCGCTATTAATGATTTTGCAGACATTTTTCTTAGATACAACAAAGAGGTTTATACTTTGGTCGAAACGACTGAAATTGCAAATTCTCTTACTCTAAAGAATCGAAGCGATGCTGCTCAGATGTATTTGGATTACTTTCCAAAAATTAACCAGTCAAAGTTGGTAATATCTGAAAATGGAGAAAATAATTTAAAAATTACAGGTAAGAATATCGTTGTTGTAGGAGGCTATTTACTTGCTTGTCTGAGAACGGCCCTTAAGCATTTGTCCCAAAGTAACCTCGAAGAGGATAAACCGCTGAATATCTATATCCCCTTGAGAGCGATTTACGGTAAAGAAATTGCTAAAAGTAACCGTCCAAAAAGCATCAAAAATCTAAAAGGGAGAATACTTTCCTTTGTTCCAGCAGGTGTCGCAATTGACGTCTTTCGAGACAATAAAAAGGTGATTAGCTTGAGAGAGGGGGAAAAGAGAAAGATTAACCTCTATTTTAGAGCTCCTAATATAAAGCATTTTCCTCAAGAGAAATTTTAGGTATTTATTTTCTCTGTAGCATGGTTTTGTACGCCAGACTAAAATGAAAGGTGTATGAAAGCAGCATTCTCTTTTTTCATCTTTGGGATTATTTTTGATGTTTCAGCAAGTAGGCTTTGTGAGGTCTATAGTTGGATGGCGTGCCCTGATGCATTCTCAGCGAGTCGTTCAAATACATCGGCCTCTCTCCCCTTAAATAGTGCCGCTGGCCCCACTAACCCCGCAAGTATGAGTACGGATAGGGGATTTGGATTAGAAACTCTTAAGTTTGGAAATTCTTATGACGTAAGTATTATAAGTGGGACAGGCGTTATCGGATCCTCTTTTTCTCTTTCAAACAACGAAGGGACCTTTTTTGGAGAGAGGCCTCCCGAAAACGAATTTAACTACATTGTACGGGAGTTAGGAGAGAGAAAATATAAGTCGCCCAAGTTTACGAGTTTGTTTGCGGCCCAATTATTAGGAGATAAAAAAGGCAGCTCTTTTAAATTAAATCTTGGAATCTTGGCCCAATATAATAAGAACACGAAGGCTTACAAAGGTGGGCTTGGTATAAGTGCTGCCTATGGGCCAGTGAGTATTGGAGCTGCAAGGTTTAAAAATGATCATTTTGATACTCTAAACCTACAGGCAGAGGACTACTTTACAAATTCCTTCACCTTTGGATTTAAGGTGGCCTCAATGGCATTTGATTGGACTTATATAAAAAATGACGCCACTAATTGGTCAAGAGTAAGGTTAGTTACAGCGACACTCTTTACAAAGAAATTTATGTTTACTTATAGTTTCCGCCAAGAAGAGTCGCGATATCCTACTACAATCCCTCCTTTCGTTTATAATGAAGCAGAGAACCAGAAGTTTGAATCCTTTCTCGGTATTCAGTACTCACTAAAGAAGTCGATTATATTGGGAGTTTTTAGTAATTATTATCTATTGGATTCGTTAACTATTGGATTAACGATTTTCATTTAAAGCTTAGTTTCTTCCCAATTCGCTAAATGGCAGCTTTCACTATTAATAGTTTTGCTGTCTGAATGTTCAAGCCAAGTGAAGTTGATATAACCATAGCGTGGAGAATAGTGACCAATTAATTCTGAATAATTACTTAGACCATTATTTTGGGTGTCGTCTTCGGCCATAAGTATTAAAATCAAAAAAGATTCAATACTCCCTAACTTCTTATTCAGTATGGTTTTTTTGTCTAAAACTTTTAACGTGTAATTATAAGTGCGGGATCTCGTTCTATCGGCATTTAACCATTCTTCTTTTTTTGTGAATTTACTTTTAAAAATTAAACCTGATTTAATATTACTTAATAATTTCTTATCTCCTTCATGGAAAATAAGATCTATGCTTTTTGCGCTAAGGACATTTCCTCCTTCCAAGATCGACCGACTTCCCTTTTCATGAGTACCTGAGGCTAATTTACTAAATTCTAGATTCTTGCCACTATCATTTCCAATGACAACTTCTCCATTTGAATAAAGAAGTTTTACCTTTTGAGTGTAGCTCCCATCGCGATTTGTCTTAATGGTCGTTTTGAGACTCTTTAAGTCTCCATGACAAAGATATTCTGTCACTATTTCACGGGTAGGCTTATTCGCATTTAGAGAGATATGAAACGCTAGGAAAGTAATAAAAATCGTAATTAATTTAATGTGAGCCATCCTTAGATTTTTTTAATGACAACAACATAATTATCACTGAAGCGTTTTCCGATTAAAAATGGAATGATGTTTTGCCAGAGGATTGAGATCCCGGGCATTCGGCCATTCGCGACAAATTCTATTTCTAAGAGGTTTAGACCATTGATTTCATTGATCATATTTGTTAGGTCATGCACCCCTACTGGGGTTATGTGTGCTGGATAGCTTCGGCCACCAAAGGCACTGTGGTAGCCTCGAATGATAAAAGAAATTAGGCTTGTAATGCTCTCGAGATTTGGTGTTGAGATTATAATATAACCACCACTTCGAGTAATCTTCGTAAGTTGCCTTAGAAAGTGACGTGGATTTTCTAAATGCTCAATGACTTCACTTGCTAAAACAATGTCATATTCCGAAAAGTTTGATGAAAAATCTTTGTTACAGTCATGTTGAAAGAAGGGGAAGGAATAGTCTTCAAAATTCGTATAATCCACACCTGTCAGAGAGGCCTTTGGAAAAAGATTGTGCACTTTTCTAAGAAGTGATCCTTGTCCACATCCAATGTCGATGAGACTCATTTCCCCACTCATATAACGAGATATTTTTTCAATAAAACTATCAAGAATTTTATCTGACGAGCTCCCCGCTGACTCTAATGATGCTTTTTTACGAAATGCATCTATTTCTCGCCCATCCATCTCTCAAACCCTTAAGTCTAATTTTAAAGTAACTTTAACATTTTATACCAAATCTTAATTAATTTCCGATTTTTTGGATGACAAATATGAAGGGGTAAAGAGAGAATCAAGACCCAATAGCATAAAGCCAAGGATTAATTTTGGAAAATGAAGCTCATCCCTGTCCAAGTTGTGATTCACCCTACCCATACCAAGATGGTCCATTATGGATATGCCCAGAATGCAGCCATGAGTTTTCAGTTGATGCGGCTAATTTATCTGGTGATGATGGCGTTATAAAAGATGCAAACGGCAACGCGCTTGCCGATGGTGACACTGTCACTGTGATAAAAGATCTAAAAATTAAAGGCTCATCAGGATCTGTAAAAGTTGGAACAAAGGTTAAAAATATTCGTCTTGTTCATGACTCCGGTGATGGCCACGACATTGCTTGTAAAATCGATGGATTTGGTTCAATGAATTTGAAATCTGAATTCGTAAAAAAAGTGAATTAATAAGACCAAAATCAAATTATTTTTTCGTATTATTTTTTTCTCTAATTAAAAGATGTTTGAACATAGGTAATTTATAGATCATCTATACCAATAATTTCTTATAGATAGCTCATTTAGGGCTAAGAACTGCGTAAAATTTGATTACAATACTTTAGGCTTTTATATGCCTAGCTATTTACCTAAAAAGGTGTTATCATCGAATTGTTGAAGGCGTTTATTTGGTTCAGTTACAATAATTTCCCTTAGAAGTTGTCTGTTTTTCTTGTCTAATTAATCATCGTCACATTTTATTTATTCAGATTTTCCATATCGGAGAATCTATTTTCTAAGTAGGATTTTTATGAGTACTGGTAAAGTAAAGTTTTTTGATGAAGTTAAAGGTTTTGGATTTATTACTCCTGATGACGGTGGAAAAGATCTATTCGTTCATATGACTGGTATCGTTGGTGGTTACATCAATGACGGTGATGCAGTTGAGTTTGAAGTTGGTGAAGGTCAGAAAGGTCCTTGTGCCGTTCAAGTTAAAAAAGTTTAAGTTCCGAAAGGGCCTTTAGGGGCCCTTTTTTTTTTAGGTATTTTATTAGATTTACTGCAATTGAATTACAGAATTTCTTTCTTCTTCCCACTGGCATGGGACCTCGCAAACACTCAAAACTTCTAGATAAAAAATTCGGGTATAGAATAAATAAAGTCGAAAATAAGCTTTCGCAAAAATATCGAGAATATGATCTCAACGAGAGACCTGATCAAAAGAAAAAGCATTTTCCAGGTTGTGAGGCATGGATAGGTCTAGATCCCGGAGCCCTACAGACGCCTTATAGCGAAATTTATCGGGCCTTTAGCTTTTTGAAAGATGAAAAGGTGGAAAGAATTATCGATATCGGTGCAGGCTATGGAAGAGTGGCCTTTGTCATGAATGCTATTTTTAAAGACTGTGAATTTATTGGTTATGAAATCGTCAAAAAGCGTCAAGTTGAAGGACAGAGAGTCTTTGATCACATGCTTTTTGATAAGAGCTCTCTTGTAAATGAAAATGTCTTAACAGGTGAGTTTGAACTCCCTGAGGCTGACGTATATTTTATCTATGATTTTAGTGAGTCAGGTGATTTAGATATGATTTTAAAACATCTTGATAAAATGAGAGAAAGGCGTGAATTCTTTCTTATAGCTAAAGGAACTCGTTTAGCTTCACTTATGGCCACTAAATATACATCTTATAAAAAAGAACTTGAGATTAAATCACAAACAGATTTAACGGTTTATTCTTCTAAGTTCCTAGCTTCTTGAATCCAATCTAGCATTAATTGAAGTTCTTCTTCTGACAGCTTTTCTCGAGGATCTGTTGGCATCTCTCCTGAAAGAGAAACTTTGTAGATGAGGGAGCGCGTAGGCTCCTCAAGGTCTACATACTTTTTACGCTGTAAAAGCTCTGATAACTTTTCCATGTCGCCAAAGTTTCCTCTATTATTTCCACTTCCATGACAGCGGAGACACTTTTTCTTAAAAAGATTTTGAACTTTTCCTTGTAGTGAATCCTGAAAGAAAAGCTCTTGATAAGCTTCATCAATGCGTTCATGTTCTCTTATAAGTGGGTCAACCCAAGCTAAGATTGCTACTTGGTTCTTTTTAGATATTCTTTTAAGAGGATAGACAACAAGATAGCTCTTAAGGGGCATTGTTTTATCTAATACAGCGGCTTTAATGGCCTTTAAGAGAGCTAATTGTGGAGGGTTTCCTTTTGCTTGTAATGGATAGGTTTTCGCCATATCTAGGGCCACGAGACCCTCATCTTGATGTTTTTTGACGGGATTAATACGAGGAAATACCCGACCATAAATGGGGAGTTTCTCCCTCGAATCATGACAGTCAAAGCACTTTCGCTTCATTATCTTTTTAATAGGTTCAAAGCTCTTAACTGCATTGATCGATAGTTTATTTAGGTCACTCTCATAGTCTTTTTTTAAGTTCTCTAAGTACTCAAGGTGGTGATTATCTTCTTCATCAACTTCAAGCTTGGTTTCCTTAAAAACAATGGATTTGTCTTTGAATCGCAGGGGACCAGTTTCTGGCCGACAGCTGAGAAAAGAGAGGAGGATAAAGGGAAGAAGATAAATCATGGGAACTTCTATCACAAAGGTCTTAGAGAGGGTTATATTTGAAAAATTGTTACTTAGGCATGTGGTAAATAATACTTGTTTTTTCCCATTTGTACTCATTTTAATAATGAATAACTCGGAAAACTTTGCTTCTGCCAATGGAGGGTAAATGCCCTTAGAATGAGAGTAATATTAATTGTTTAGGTGAAATCTATGGGATCTGTTAAGAAGATTGAGAGGCGAACATTTTTAAAGAATTCAGTTAAAAGTGTCGGGGCTGGCATTGGTCTTTTATCAGCACCAGCAATTATTGCTCAGAAAACTCCTACTCTTAGAGTTATGGGCACCCATGTGACTCTTCAGGAAGAACTTAGAAAACTTGCGATTAAAGAACTTAAAATAAATATTGAGTTTCAACCAATGGGGAGTGCTGCTGTTTTACAAAAGGCGGCGGCTGAACCTGGAAGCTTTGATTTATATGAACAATGGTCAGATAGTATCAATGTTCTCTGGCAAGCAAAGGCCATCCAACCTATTGAAACAAATCGACTAGAGCACTGGTCTGAAATAAACCAGCTTCCAAAAACTGGGCGAATTAGTAAAGAAGCAAAAATTGGAGCAGGTGATTCTCCCAACAAAATTCTCTTCGTTCAAAAAGATGGAACCTTAGGTGGAAAAGATACCGGAAAGATTAGCTTCATGCCGTATGTCCATAATGTTGATTCATTTGGTTACAACACGTCTAAAATTCCAAAAGGAGTCGCTTATGAAACGGAAAGCTGGTCTTGGTTATTAGATGAAAAATATAGCGGTAAAGTGGGTTTAATTAATGCACCCACAATTGGCATCTTCGATGCTGCTTTAGCGGCACAAGCTAGTGGGCTGATGACGTTTAAAGATATTGGAAATATGACCATTCAAGAGATTGATAAGCTATTTTTGATCCTAAAAAATAAAAAACAAGCTGGCCACTTCGCAGGATTTTGGACTTCGGTTCCTCAGAGTGTTGAGTATATGGTTAAGGAAAGAGTTTGGCTTGAAAGTATGTTCTCTCCAGGAGTAACTACTTCAAATGGGGCAGGTGTTCCTGTTACCTATGCTTCTCCTAAAGAGGGCTATAGGGCCTGGTATGGAGTGATGTGCTTATCCACGAAAACTAGTGGGCATGTATTAGATGCTGCATATAAATACATGAACTGGTGGCTCTCCGGTTACCCTGGCGCTTTTATAGCACGGCAGGGCTACTATATTTCAAACCCTAGTACTTCAAAGCCTAAAATGTCTGAGGCTGAATGGAATTATTGGTATGAAGGCAAGGCCGCTTCAATAGATTTAAAGGGAACAGATGGGAGAATCTCTGTGAAGGCTGGTAGTGTTCGCGATGGTGGTTCTTATGTTAAGCGATTTTCTAATATCGCTGTATGGAACACTGTTATGGATAACTACGACTATAGCTTAGATAAATGGTACGAGCTCCTAAATACTTAGTAATGGGGAAAAGTTTAGTCAATCAAATTTCAATAAAGTTAAAAATCACAATTGGATTTGTGATTTTCTTTGCCTTGTTTATTCTACAATTTCTTTTTTCTGCCAGGGCCATAAATCGAATTGATGATCGAGTAAATAGTTTGGCGAGTTTTTCAGAAACGACTTCTATTGTTTTACAAGTGAACAAAGATATCTCTGAGATACAACGTCTGGTCTTGGCCTTTGGCCAAACTGGGGGAAGTGGTATTTATGAAAACTTAGAGGCTCGATTTAAGACAATGGAGAAGAGTATTGATCTCCTTCAGGCTGAGTTGAAAAACGAAGAACTGGCTGGGCTTGTGAAGGAGCTTGTATTAGTTTCTAGCCACTATGGGAAGAATATCCCGAGTTTAAGAACATTATTTAAAAGCAAGGAATTGTATACAAATGAATTACCCATGGAAATCTATAATAAGGGAGAAGTGTTACTTTCTAAACATATAAAGACTAAGCATGAAAAAGAACATGCATCGGGCCTGTGGTCCGGAGCCTTCTTTCATGCAATGAGATTTTTTGTTCATAAAGATTACAATTCAAAAAAAGAAGCAATATTAAGGGCGAGAGATTTAAGGAATCATCTCAGTTCTTTGAAAGTATATAACGAAGAAATAAGGAGTGTTGTTCGTGATTTTGAAGATACCTTTGAAAAAGGGACTATTTCTAATCGAAATTACTCTGCGCTTGTAAATGTTGTTATGTCTGGAGATGCTACAGAATTTACCTCCGTGGCAGGAAAACTAAAAGATTTAATGTTAAGAATACTAGAAGCTAAGAAAAAAGAGAGTCAGGATGAGATTGGAGACTCTTATAGACAAATATTGATAAGCCTACTGTTTTTTATACCAATTATTATCGGTATGATTTTCTTTTATAACAATAATATCTCAAAAGTCTTAAAAGAAATTACGAGTACATTTAATGAGTTCCTTAGTAATGATTTTCAACACGAAGTGCCAGGCTTAAATAGGAGTGATGAGATTGGGGTCCTTGCAAAGGCGGCTGACAATTTTAAATCCCTAAGCTTTCGTTTCCAAATTGAAAAAGAGAAGGCCGAAAATTTAGCGCGAATAAAATCAGATTTCCTCGCGAACATGAGTCACGAAATTAGAACGCCGATGAACGGAATGCTTGGTATGGTTTCGCATATAAAAGAGACTCCGGTTACTGAGGAACAATCTAGCATGCTCGATACGATTACCTCATGTGGAGATAGTTTGTTGACTATTCTAAATGATATTTTAGATTTGAGTAAAGCCGAGTCGGGCAAGCTAGAGTTAGAAGACAGACCAATCAATCTATTTAAGCTTCTTGATGAATTAAAATTCTTATTTCAAATGAAGGCCAAGGAAAAGGGCTTAGATTTTAATTGTCAATTTGTGCCTGAAGATAAAATTGAATTCGTTAAGGGAGATGTCACTAGAATTAAGCAAATTCTTATAAATCTTATAAGTAATGCTATTAAGTTTACTGAAAAGGGCGAGGTGAGTCTCTCTGTTGAAACAACGTTACAAGAGCAGGGTCAGGTAACGTTACAGTTTTCTGTAAGAGATACCGGTATTGGAATCTCGGAGGAGAATCTTGAACTTATTTTTAATGCTTTTAGCCAGTCCGACTCTTCTACGACAAGACGATTTGGTGGAACTGGGCTAGGGCTTTCTATCTCACAAAAATTAGCGACTCTTATGAATTCCGAGATTTTTGTTGATAGTCATATTGGGGAAGGTTCTTTATTTACCTTGAGTTTGAAATTAAAAGTACCATCAGAAAATGAAATCATAGAATTTAATAGAGACACTAGTGTAGTAGAGTTTATTACAGCTTTTGATGCTCATTGTTTGGTCGTCGAGGATAATGAGATTAATATAAAAGTTCTTACCAAACGACTTGATAAGTTAGGTATCACTTATGACATTGCTCTTAATGGTCAAGAGGCGATTGAAATTACAGATTATAAAAAACATGATTGTATTCTAATGGATTTACAGATGCCAGTTCTTGACGGACTGTCCGCCTCGCGCGAGCTAAGAAAACGTGGGTATACTAAACCTATTATTGCGATGACGGCAAATGTTCAACAAAGTGATAAGGACGCGTGTGCCTCTGCTGGTATGGATGATTTTGTTGGAAAACCGATTAAAAAAGACGAGTTGATTGCAGTATTCACCAGAAGGTTGAATAAAATGGTTTCCTAAAGCCTTGCTTAAAGAGTCTGCAATATTAGAGGCTTACTTAAACCTTAATACTTTCTTAAGTAATTTCTTAAAAAAAGCCGAAAAACCTTTATGAAGTTAAAGCTTGGTAGAACAATCAGTCATTCCCCATTTGTTGATAAAGATTCTATAACGGCAGCGTTTTCTGCGTGTGGGGAGTTTCGTTATAATTTGAAATTCCAATATGAAAACGTCTTAAAAGGGGACCGAGTTTGTGTCATATTGATGAATCCAAGTGCTGCTTCTCCTGAGTTTGCTGATAATACTGTCCGCCGCGTGGAAGAGTGTATTAGGCTTTATTTTAAGGGAGTGAAGCAGGTCGTGATCGTTAACCTTTTTGCAAGACGAGGAATGAACCCTGCGGATATAGGCTTAATGTTTAAGAAGTCTGGCGATGAAGCAGTGATTGGCCCCAAGAATGACAAATACATAAGAGAGGCCATTGAAACCTCAAACCATGTGGTTTGTGCATGGGGTGGACCAAGTGGCATCGATAAAGATCTGCACTCTCAAAGAGTAAAGGCAGTTAATCAAATGATTAATGCTAGTGAAGGACGCTGTCATATTTTTAGGGTTTTTGGAGGTAAGTACTTACCCGATGCCCCTCATCCTCTTCATGGAAGAATTTGGGGCAAGAACTATAAGCTGCATTTAATACCAATAAAAAGTAACAAGAAGTGGGCAGCCTAGGCCTTAACTACAAAAATTTGTTTCAAATTTAATTTCTTCTAGATTTTCTTCTGTCACGGGAACATTATTAACTTCAATGACTTCATGACCACGGTCAAAGAGATAAAGCTTTAAGTTCACGGTCTCTCCGACGGTTACACCAAGAGCACCCATTGTTTCTACAAAATGCTCGGCCATCTGGCATTTCCAATTTTTTCCGTAAAGGTCTTTTGCCTCTTTAATGATATCTTTATAGCCCTTGCCATTAATTTCAACGATAAAGTGAGTCTTGTCCTCATCAAATAGGTCTACATTTTCCACTTTTATGAAATTGCCCCAGCCCAGGAAAAGGCCAAAATCAATGTTAGTAAAAGGAGAGCGTTCTTGTGCCTGTGTACTTGGGACCAATAAGATACTGAATATTGTAACGATAAGTAGATTTTTCACGATGAACCTCTTCTATAATGCATTGTTTACTAGACTTTTTATAAGTGATAAAAATTTGGAGTGTCAAACTACTATATAAGTTTTCTAAAATTTAGCTTAGGGCTCCTCCTTTGTCTAGGCCATCAAATTGTATGGTCTCAGGCAATAATAACCGAGGTCGTCCCTGAAGAGATTACTGTCCTTGGTCGTCAATCATGGGATACGGGCCTTATTGATGCTCCTGTAAAAGTAGAAGTCTTAAATAAAGAATACTTTGAGCAGCAGCAATATCAAGACTTGTCTCAAGGGATCTCTGATATTCCTGGGGTAAGCACCGCCAATACGGCCAGAAGATCCGGCTCCAAGTCTGCTCTAATTCAAGGATTTGGGGAAAATAGTGTGCTTGTTATGATTGACGGCACCCCTATCTCTCAAAATAGCTCCTTTGGTTTTGACCTCTCTCAGATTTCAACATCTGATATTGAAAAGGTAGAAGTCATAAAAGGTGGAGCTTCAGCTCTATATGGCTCGCAGGCCATGGGCGGGGTCATCAATATTGTCACAAAGAGACCTCAGAAAAAAACAAAGGTTGATCTAGATATTTCTTCTGCTCAGGCAACAAGTGGAGAGAGTGGTTTTTCTAGAAATTTACAGCTAAATAGCTCAGGTCACTTCAGCTCTATAGGATCAAAACTGAGCCTTTCCTATCGTGACCAGGATAGCTTTGATCTCGATCCAAAGACGATTGGTAAAGAAGGCGTTGGTTTTGAGAAAATTCACGGGTCTCTCTATTTAGAAAAAAAATGGAGAGAAATTAATCTTTTTACAAACTATATTTTACTTAAGGGGAAAACGACTTCTCAATCGTCTAGACCTTATAGTTCTAGCGCTTTTGGCCCAAGCATAAATGAGACAGATACCACAACTCAAAACTTCAAATTAGGGTTAGAAACGAAACTTGGCCCAGGGTCACTTCGTGGTGTTTTAAACTATGAAACAACTGAAGATATCGTGAATCTCAACGATAACCCGAACACACCTTTTAACGAAACTCTAAAAGACACAAGGTTTGAAGCTAAAAGGTTTGATTTAATTTATAAAGACATTAAGGTCGCTAATCACGACTTGACGTTGGGTATTTTGGTTAAAGAGGATGAAGTAAACCAGGAAACAACAACTCAAGCTGTAGAGCAGATCATTGTAAAAACACAAGACATTGATCAAAAAAGAATTCGCTCTTATGAGGGTTATCTTCAAGACACCTACTTTTATGGAAACTTTGAGCTAAGTCCTGGTGTTCGCTATCAATACGATGACAATTTTGGCTCCTATGCCGCTCCAAAAGTTAATATTTCTCACTATACTGATTGGCAGTCTCTTAGCTTTAAGAGCTGGCTTACTGTGGGGACAGGCTTTCGAACCCCATCAGTTAAAGAGCGCTTTTTTACTTTGGATCACACAAGTGTTGCCAACTATATTGTTATTGGAAACGATCAATTAGAGCCCGAAGAATCTGTAAGTATTCAATTGGGTGAAGAGATTAAATTTAGTAATGACTTCACGATTCATACAAACTTTTTTCTCAATAAGGTCAGTAACCTTATCGATACTGTTGAGAGAGAAACGGGCACGAGTAGTCGCCTTTTTACTTATGACAACTTTGATGAGGTTATCAGTCGTGGAGTCGAGGTTGGAATGAAAAGCCAAGTGTCTTCAAGGCTTTCTGCAAAACTTAACTACACCTATAATGAGACGATTAATCAAAAAACAAATAACCTATTAGCAAATCGTCCTTTGCATGTTGGCCTTTTCTCTTTGAACTATGATGTGGCCAAGCGGTGGAACTTTCAATCGTTGAGTCGTTTCTTTGGATCTAAGTACATTGATAACGAAAACCAAAAGACTTCTCCCCAGTATTCTGTCGTTGATCTTAGGGCGAGCTATCAATGGAGTAAGAAGTTGAAGATATACTCTAGTCTTAACAATGCTTTTAATACAACAAGAGTCCCTATCCAAGATACAGTTGTCCCGGTCATAGATGACAGACCAACACTAGGAAGACAGATCTTTATTGGTCTAAAGATGGAGGTTCTATGAAGTTAATCCCTCTTCTTGTAGCCCTACTAATCTTCTCTTGCCGAGAAATTGTTGAAAGCACCCCTCCTGAAAAAATAACGGATATTAAGGCCTTTCTTAAGAAGGCCTATCCTTATGTTCTTGATGAATCATTGGACATCTTTCTGACAAGTCCTTGGTACACTTACGATGAGGCCAATCATATCATTTGGCCGATCTTCCAAGTCTATAGTTTTAAGTCAAAGGGGCAGTACTTCAAGGTTCAGGTTATTGATTACTATGACTCTCAATCTCAGCCAGGTTTCTATACATTAAGAATCCAACCAGAAGGCAAAGAATCTTTTCTTTGGGATTTTGAAGCAAAAGGTTGTGGGAATGTTTACACCAATCTTGATTATAAGGATTGTCTTAAAAATCCTCAAAAAAATATCTACACTTATTTAAATTTTAAGACTCTCTCATCCTGGAAGATGTCAGAAGCAGAGGCCTTGCTTAGAGGTGACTGGGACATGGCCTTTAATGGAACAGAAGTTAAAATTAACTCTGGGAATTCTGGTCCTGGAGATTCTCGAATTGGAGACTTATATCTCTATGGGGGATTCTTTTTGAATGAAGCCGCTGACTTTCAAGAAATTGCGGAAGTGTCATTTTCAGATAAAGGCGAAAGATTTTTCAATTTAAGCCAGGACCTAAGAAGTGTTGCCTTTGCACTGCCACCAGGCATTGATCGAGTTGTTTATGAGCCTTACTGGTTTGAAACTCGGGGAGAATTTTTTAAGGCAAGACCCGAATCTTGGTGGATATTAAAGGGGGGAGCTGAGAACACTTATTTTAAATTTCATATCTCTAATATTACTGAAGAAAAGGTAGATGACCTCATCTCTAGTACCATTGAGTTTGAGTTCTATTCACAAGGAGTGGTTGATCAAGGGTTTGGTGAGGCTCTTCAGGGATGGAAATTACCTGTGATTGATTCATCTATGCGTCTTATCAAATGGTGTCTTGATTTCAAAATTCAAGAAGTTGTTGATTGCTCAGCAAATGACTGGGATCTTCTTCTAAGCGTGTCTAACAGAAGAGGGAATCGTCGGTGGCGTATCAATGTTAACCAGGGGGCCATAGGACCTTTGTCTTTTGAAGATACCCAGATTGTTACACAGGGACAGCTACCCTAGCCTTGACGCGGCGAGCGTCACCAAGTTTATTTTTTCTTTTTAAAAAAAATTCTTATCTTCCTGAAATTATTACAAGGTTATATCAGGCTACGATTGGCCCAAAATTTAGCATTTACTACTGGCCTTCGGCCCGATAGACCTAGTTTCAATAATTCTAAATTCCTAGGTATCTTATGAAATTGATTCTGTTTTTTCTCCTTAGTCTTCCCGTTTTCGCTCAGACGACGAGCACTTCAACTGAGGTGATAAAAGTTCCCTCTGCTCCTGCTGCCAACAATAGTGGCTTTGAAAGAGTTGAAGTTACAGGATCTCACATTCGAAAAATTGATGTTCAAGGTGTTGCTCCTTTAGACACTATTTCTAGTGATGAATTTTTAAAGTCAGGAAGTATTGAAGTTGGTCAGGTTCTGAGAGAGGATCCTGCCTTTGAAGCAGTTTATGGAAATGTTGGTCACGTTCGTTTTCGTGGTCAACATGCTGGTAACGTTCTCATCCTTCTAAATGGTCTTAGGATGCCAAAGCTAAATGGTGGCTACTATACATCTGTAAGAAACCTTCCAACTTCAGCAATTAATCGTATTGAAATGCTTAAAGACGGTGGTTCTGCTGTTTACGGCTCAGACGCTATGAGTGGTGTCATGAACTTTATTACCAAGACAGATTTTGATGGGGCAAATATTGGCTTAAGCACAAGTGTTCCTGAGACAGGTCTTGGCGTTCAGCGAAATGTTGAAGGTACTTTTGGTAAGAACTTTGCCCGTGGTAATATCATGGGAGTTTTTCAATATGAAAATACGGATGGTTTTTTAGAAACCGATGTAGGCAGTATCAATCGTGGTAGTGGATTAGCTCCAGTTAAAACAAGTAACTTGACTCTTGGCCAAGGAAGTGGGGCATTGAAAGTGGGCCCTACTTGTGCGACTGGTGTATGTGAAACGGATCCTTTGATTTTTGATCAATCTCAACCTGACAATGAAGATATTAGTGCACTTTTAACTGGAGCCTATAGCTTTGGGGACACAAAAGTCGCTGTCTTAGGTCTCTATAATAGAAAGAATGTAACGAGACTAGAAAACCCACTTACTCTTGATTGGACCAATAATTCATCAAAAGGTGGAGCTAACAATGCAATTGATTTTTCTCAAATGTCATCAAGCCCATATCGAACAGATATAGCCAATGCGGGCATTGTAAATAATGGTTTTGTTGATATCAAAGGAAACCTTGTCGATGAACTTGGTGATTACTTAATTGAAGCTAAAGAGAACAACTATAATCTTCAAGCATCGGTTAGTGGTTTTATTGGTCTAGATTGGGACTGGAAAGTCCTAAGTGGCTACTCTGTTGCAGACTTTGAAGAAACCGTTTTAAGTGGAGAAGCTGATCAGAATAAATTGCGCGAAATGTTTCTTGAAGGACGATTTAATATCCTAGCTAATCAAGGGGCTAAATCAAATTTAGAAGAAGCGAGCATTAATCCTGTGTACCGAAATAAAGGTACAATGTTCACGAATAAACTGATTTTCTCTGGCGAGCTATTTGACTTAGGGAATGCTTATGAAAACGGTGGTCTCGTTAGTATGGCCGTCGGAACAGAATACCAAACTGAGGACTTTGCGTTTAACAACGATCAGTCTTTGGTTGATGGTTCTTCATTAGCCAGAACAACAAGAAATTTTTCAGGAAGTCGAAGTGTTCGCTCGGCGTTTGTAGAATTTTCGATCTTTCCTGTTACTGAATTAGAAGTTCAGGTTGCAGGCCGATTTGATAGTTATTCTGATGTTGGTAATACAACGAATCCAAAACTTGCCGTAGCTTATAGACCGATAAAAGAAGTACTCTTTAGAAGTAGTGTTGCTACAGGTTTCAGAGCGCCAGGTATTACTGATATTTATGCTGGAGAAGAACAAGCTGTTACAAGATTAAGAGATGCCGTTGATTGTACTTCAAATGGGAATTGTGGTTCATCATTCTATGATGTAACGACTTACACCACTCCAGAAATTGCGCCGGAAAATGCTATGACATATTCATTCGGTACAGTCATTCAGCCTTATAAAAGAACAACTCTATCAATTGATCAGTGGAACTTTGATGGAGAGAATACTTTAACGGCCCTTAATGCTGGAGATTACACAGAGCTTGAAGCACAACAAGGTGCTGCCGCCCTCGCGTCAGTAGGCGCTCAGATTAATCGTGATGTTAACGGTAAAATTGAAAGTGTTAGAATGCCTAGAGTTGTGAATCTTGGGCAACGTACTCTGAGAGGGGTTGATGTTTCCCTTAATTCTGACTTTGATCTTGGAAGAGGATTTGACCTAATGGCAGGTTCAGGGATGTCCTTTATCTTCGAGAGAAGTCAGCAAAGATTTACTTTTGAACAGAGAGAGGAAAATCCAGATTCTTGGAAGAACCGGGCATATCTGGGCCTTAGAAATGATTATCATTTTATGAGAGTCACGATGCTTACTGTTTCAAAGCAATTAGTTGGTCGTGGGGCATTTCAAGAGACTCTTCCTCAGTATTCAGAATTTGATTTCTCTTATGGCTATACGGCCAATTGGGGTGGTCGCTTTAACTTCTCAGTAAAGAACTTAGCAAACACCAGACCTCCTGCTCAAAATGACGATTATGTAACTTTTGGAAACCCAGATCGCAACTATTCTTCCTTTTCTCCTTTAAGAAGAAGAGTTTACGTTTCTTATAGTCAAACTTTTTAAAAAATTGGTTTAGTATATGTCTATAAATATGAGGAGTGCATCTGTTGAAGATGCTCCTTTTATTTTTTCTCTAATCAACAAACTCGCTGAATTTGAAAAAGCCGCCGATCAAGTTAAGTTGACTTTAGATCAGTTGTTACAAGATGGTTTTTCCTCAAACCCTCTCTATTTTTGTCATATATTAGAGAGTGATGGGATTAAAGCAGGTTTCACTCTTTGTTATTTTCGCTACTCCACTTGGAAAGGTAAATCGCTATACTTAGAAGATTTATTTGTCGAGCCTGAGTATCGAGGTAGGGGTCTTGCAAAATTGGCACTTAAAAGGCTTGCGAATACAGCAGTTAATGAAGGCTGTGGTCGTTTTGAGTGGCAGGTTCTTGATTGGAATGAGCCCGCCATAATGTTCTATAAATCAATTGGTGCTACTCTGGACCCAGAGTGGATTAATTGTCGCCTTGAAGGCAAGGCCATTGGCGACCTAGCTAATTCAATACCACTTTCCTCTATTTAAAAAAGCGTTGTTTTTCCGCTATCTCAGGTTTGTGCGACTATTTATTGCCTTCAGATTCTTCTCTTTTAAGGATTTTTTGCATCATTTTGAATTCTTCACGATTCTTCTTTGATAAAGCCTTATCAAGAATAGGGAGGAACTCTTTTTTCTTACGATTCAGCACGGGTTGTATGAGCTCTACCAGAAAGTAATTTTGATTAACATTTAAGAGGATATTGAACACTCTAGCTAGCTCCTTAGCAAGTTCTGGAGACCAGTCTTTTTCTAGTTCTTTTGACGAATTTTTTAGAAGTGAAAAAAGCTTGTTATCTCCATTTTTCTGTATTGTTTTAATGTTTTTTAGCTCCAATAAATATGAATCTTTCAGGTTCGTGGCCAGTGAACTCAAGCTAAAAATGACAAGAATGAAGAAGGTGGTTATTTTTTTCATCTTACCGGTACCTCTTGTAGACGTGCAGAGAACTCTGAAGGAATTTGTACATAGATACCAATTGGTCTTCTCTCTCCGCCTATAGTTGTGGGTTCATCATTGATGAAATCACTGATGTACTCGTTTTCAGAAGCCTTTATCTCAATGTGGCCTGGGCCTCCTCGGTTGACTCCATCTACTACATAGCGATTACGACGGTTAGCTCCCGGTTTATCGTATACAAGGATAGAGCCAACTGGTGCTGTCTCTGGAGTTAGGTGGCTCATTTCTGGGATATCCATTAAATTTACAAACCCTTTATCTCTTAACCATGGGCCAGACTCTACAGCGTCGG
>JAIPEG010000020.1 GCA_021737405.1 Bacteriovoracaceae bacterium | reverse complement strand
GAGCGGGTCCAGAGAGATAATTTGGGTTTACAATACTGGTCATATCACCCCTGATAAAAGCTTCTCTCTCTTGGGGGTTTAAGTCTGTTTGGTTGAGTTGTCCTTGAATTTGTTCTTTATTTGTTTCACAGGATACAAATAGAAAAATCAGAAAGGGGACGAATACAATCATTCTCATTAAGCACTTATCGGAAAAAACCCTCATAAAATAAGGATCATGAGAGTTTTTACCTGAGTAAAATCACCGCCCATTTAGAGTAACTTGTTACCTTAACTTCTTCGTATTATAGTGAGCCGATTGTGATTCTTTTTATAAATATATTTTGTTTGTGACGGGCTTATGAAATTCTTGATTGTTCTTCATCTTCTACTTTTAGTTTCTTGTGCCCGCCTTAATGTAGAGAGATTAGATTTTACCAAATCAATTACCAAGCAAGTTATTATTGTTGATATTGATCACACAATTGCTGATGTTTCTGTTTCTGAGTTTCTCTTTAAAAACTACAAAGAAATTCCAAAGCTTCCTTTTTCTTCAGATGTCTTAAATGCTTTGAAAGGAAAGTACGATATTATTTATCTCACTGCTAGGCATGAAATGTTTAAAGAACACACAATGAATTGGCTTAAGTATAATAATTTTCCAGAAGGTCCCGTACTGTTTTGGAATCTCGTGGATTTTCCCTTTTTCGATTCAGAGTATAAATATAATCGCTTAACTAGCCTTAAAGAGAAGGGCATAAATATTGCTTTTGCCGTTGGGGATAAAGACTCTGATATCGAAGCCTATAGTAAGCACAAACTAAAGTCTTTTATCATCCGCGATATCTATAATAGTGCTGATTACCCAGCTGTGACCTTTGTTAAGTCTTGGACTGAAATCAAAGGTCAAATCTCCGGCGATTAATTCTAAATCTAATTAATTCTGTGGTCCCTAAAGATTTTCAAATGCCCGCTTGTAATTTAAGTATTCATTCACGAGTGTTGTCGGGTTTGAGTTCTTAACCGTCTGAAGATGACAAGAGCCAGGTTTGGGCTCATTTGATGAGCTGCTTTGATCACAATCAACCCGCGCATTACAACCATTAAAATCACATTGAAGAGCATTACCTGGGTGCATTTGAAAGACGCGCTCACCATTTGAGATGGTCTTTTTGATGCCTTCGACACACTTTTCAAAATACTCTGGTTCAAGGGCGGTAGAGCAAAGCTGGTCAAATACTTTTGCTTCAAACTCTTCCCAGCTAGGATTTAACTTCGCCAAATTGGTACTTGGTGAAGCGAGAAGACTCTTCGCCATTCCCTCTAAACAGCTATTTTCGGAATCACTGTAGTTGCAAAAGAACTTTGAAAAACTAAGTCCACCCTCTTTAAAGTAGCCCCAGTAAGAAGCGTAACTATTTCTTTGGGCCTTGAGGCGCCAGCAAACGCCTTCAGAGCAAGAGCGAGCATCTTCAAAATTTGTTCGGTTTTGTGTCACCCATTCAGAGCGCGTACGATCTGGTTTTTTGTACCAATGATCATCGGCCTGGAGCCTCTCAAATAGCGCACCAGTTAAAGTTCCACTTACAGGAATATTCCAAAGCTTTGAAAGTCCGGGCGCCATATTAAAGCCCGTGTTACAACCATTTAGGGTGGCGTAAGCTCCTTTCATAAATCTGTCTTTTAATTTTGCATATCCTTTTGAAGGGTACATGGAGGCATCTTTTTGCCCGAGCCTAAGAGACCAAGGACTCGCATGTCCATAGAAGTCAAAACTTGCAATTTGTTCAAACTTTGCCATCACTCGATAAAGTTGAGCAGCAGTCAATTGACCCTTCTCGGTGGCCACAATCTTTACTCCAAAGCGACCAAAGACTTCTTCTTGGGTGGCCTTAATGACGTCAGGTTGAGAAATGATAACCACCTGATGGTTAGGATAAAGATCTTGAAAAATCTTTCCTCTTAGTAATGCCGATTGAAAAAATTGATCGGAATCTTCACTCATCGCCGAACCCACAACGATAATATGTGTAGCAAGGCTAGGACTAAGATTTTGATTGAGTGTTCCTACAAGAAAGCGAGATTTATGACTGGTGAACTTTTCACTACTAGTGATACCACTTCGATCAAAAAGATCGGTAATTCTGGCCTCTAAGCCAAATACGATAAAGAAAAAAAGAAATCCCCTCTTCAAGCACCAGTCCCCATTAATATATTTCGATTCTTATAGCTTGAATTGTCTCGCCGGTCTATAGAGCCTATAGAAAGTGGTGTAATTTTAGATACTTTTAACAGTGTCAATCTTCTAGTCAGTGCCAAATTGAGTTTACTCAAGAATTTGTGATTTCGATTGGTTAACCTATTTTGTTGGATTTCATTTCGGCCTCAATCTTGCAATGATATTAATGCGAATACTTCGCGAGGGAGAATAAATGAAAAACCTAGTAAATTTAATGATGTTGGTAATCCCACTTTTATTCTCTAGCTGTGGAAGTGATTCTGACCCTTCAGGGGAATTGTCTCTTGTCGGTCTTCAGCCAATTCTCACCTACAGTAGTTCTTTGAAAGTAGATTCATCGAATGTGACTTCTTTTGAGTTAAAGGGAGAATGCCAAAATATTGAAAAAGTTATCGTTGGAGGTAGTTTAGCTTTTGAAATCGGTTGTATTAATGGATCGTGGTCAAAAGTGATTGACTTAACTTTTTTACCAAATGGACTTCACGCTCTTTCTATTGAAGCAGGCGAAAAGAAAGTAGATATTGAACTCCTTAAAAATAGCCTGATGGCCGATTCCAGCGCAGTCTATCTTTTTTCCGATTCAAGTGATCTCGGTAAAGAAGCACTTGGGCTTCACCCAGCAGTTAGTCTTGTGGATGTAATAGCATCAATAGATAACGATAGAGGAGTTGTCGCTGAATTTAATGGTTCAAGCTCTGAAATCCAATTATCTGATGGCAGTTTTTTTAATACAGAGTTTAGTGACAAGACGTTCGCATTTTTCATGAAGTCTTCTGACCTTCAAACTAATCAGGTTATTTTTGAAGAAGGTGGCACAACTAATGGTATTGCCCTTAGAGTGGAAAATGATGAGTTAATCCTTGCGACTCGTGCAGGTGGTTCGGGCACGCAAGTAGAGGTAAGGGGCGATCTGACCGGATTGGGCAATAGCTGGATTTTTGTTGTTGCGGGTTTTTATAAAGGAAGTTTAGAGCTATCGATAAATAATGTAAAAACTCTCGTTTCGACTGGTTATTCTTCAATTCCTGCTCATAGTGATACGGGAGGTATTGCTAAAATATTTGGCTCAAGTGTATTTGATCCATTAACACCAAATCCTTTTTTGGGGCAATTGAGCTCTCTCTTTATTTTCGGTCGCGCTTTGACTTTTGATGAAGGCGCACTTCTTGCTGAGAGAGATTTAATCTTAAGAAATTATGATTCTTTAAAGTTAGGTCAGGAGGCATCTCTCGATTTTAATAATGTGGCGAATCCTGGCGAAGATAGCAATGGAAGCCCTAGCGGAACAGCTCAAAATATACTTATTACGAGTGATGGAGACAGAGGAAGTGTCGCTAGTTTCGATGGAACTAGTGAAATAAAATTAAGTAATGGAATTTATTGGAATAACGAATTTAGTCAAAAAGCCTATGCTCTCTACTTTAGATCTGCAGATCTAATGACTGAGCAAGTTATTTTTGAAGAGGGTGGCTCAACGAATGGTATCTCTTTAAGGATTGAAAATGGTTATCTCTTTGCTGATGCTCGCGCTGGTTCCGGAGCCCCGGCCCAAATGCTCATAACAGACATTATCGATTTATCTGATCAATGGGTTAAGGTCGTTATTCAATTTGATAATGGTAATTTTTTGATTAACGTAAATAATGGAAGCACCCAGGTTTCACGCTCCGCTGGTTTTACATCAATTCCTTTTCACTCAAGTGAAGGCGGTCTTGGTAGACGCTTCGGAGGTGACGCTAGTGGAAACTCAGGAGATGCTTTCTTTACGGGAGAAATTGATAAATTCTCGACCTACAATCGTATCTTGAGTGGTCTCGAAATTAAAAACTATTAACTTAGTTGGCAGAGCAAGGACCAAGGACTTCACAAGTTCCACGATAGTCCTTGTTATGGTCTTGACTCCAATCAGGAATATTGCTGTATCCTGTGGTCATGTAGACTCTAAGGTCGTCTGTGTTTGCAAAATCTCTTTGAATACAATTGGCTTGTTTGCCTCTAATTACATCAACATGGCAGAATCTAAGACCTGTGTCTAAGGGTGGGAATGGATTAACCGGTTCTACATTTATCGTAGGCTCAACTGTCACTTGCTTTAAAGCCCATGGTCTTAACATCGAGTTTTGGTTTTCTTTAAAGATCATTCTTACAAAGCAGCTACGGGCATCTTCTACGGTAGTTTCAAAAGTTCTTATGCCAGCAAGAAAGGGGATATTGTCAGTTGTAAAAACAGGTGAATTTGAATAACTGTATGGCCCACTTTCCGTGGTCTTATCGCAGAAGACTCCATTTCGTTGAGTGACAAGAGCGCTACTTAAATAACCGCTACCAGTATTAAAGAGGTCTGATTTCAAGAGAATCTCAGCTTCCATTTTTAGAGGGATTTCTAATAGGTTTTCATCTAATACTTCCCAGCATAGATCCACAAAGTACTCTGAACCAAAGCGCTCAGACCCTAATGAAAATGTAACACCTGTCTCTTTCGCTAGAATTTGTGTTCCTTGAGCCGATGAAGCTTGAGTGAAGCTTTCTCGACCAGCTCGTTTATCTGTTGATACGTAACTGCTTGTTTGTGCTCCTAAGGAATAGTTTGCGATATTAAAGGAGAAGAAATCAAATTCGTTAAGAATCTGAGGAAGGGCTTCGCCTGAGCATAGGCAATTTGAAAGACCCTGACAGCTAGTCACCTCAATGCCGCCATTATTCATGTCAAAGCATTTCTTATCTAGGTGGTCCTTGTGGCGAAGGCCAGCGTTACAGGCCCAAACTTTAAGGTTTGCTTCGATGTCAACAGTACATTCCCCAACGTAATCATCTGGATGTTGGGCGATGTGGCCCCAGAGTGCTCCAAAGTCGACACAAATATTGACATACTTATCATTAGAGTTACCTGCACCTTTATGACAGATAGGAACCTTATTAATGTTGTCGCAGGTACCAGCAAAGGAATTGGTGCAAGCAATGGTAATTGCAAGAAGTGCTATAATGTAGCGCATATTTTATCTCCAGATTGCCACATTAATAGGCTAATTTAGGATTTGGGTCAATGAAATAGGTTGTTATAGAATCTTATTTTTATCAGTGAAGAAGTAATCCTATAGAAATTACATCCATTCAAAAAACTATTAAAAATCATTAAATATAAAATAGTGAAAAGTCCTTCAATGTGTTAGAAGCAGCGTTCAATTATTAATTTTTCACACACCATTTTAGGAGCAAAAATGAAATCTCTCTTTTCACTCTTGGTTGGACTATTTCTATTGTCTGCCAACACGCATGCTATTTCTCTTACATTCAAACTAGACATCTTTTCTTCAGGATCTGATATCTATGCTTGTAACGCTGGTCTTATGCACAAGCCTTACAACAACCGTGTTTGTTACGATCGTAACAATCCTGAAAACAGCTGTAACCCTAGCCTATGTGAAGAAGGTCGAGCCTGTAACTGTGTTTGTACTGGCGACATTCTTAATAACGATGGACAAGGTGAATTTCGTTTAGATTACTTCACTGCTAGTTACTCAAACTGGGCAGACCATGGAGAAATCGGAACAGGCAAGAAAACAAAGAATATGGCCGCTGGTAAAAATGACTTTAATCAACTTTTTCAAGACAATGCAGCCTTTGGAAAAGAGCTTTCTTCTTTAACTTTCAACCTTGGTTCTGAAAGATACGGAGCAAAGTACTTTCTTGACGTATGTTACAAGTCAACTCAAATTACTTACCCAGCCGGTTTAGGTCTTAACTACTCACATGACAAACAAATCACTGTTACTGATCTTTCAGACAATGGTTACAACTACGAAGATCTTTCTGGTTTAGCTTATAAAACAGTAGTTGTTTGTAAGAAAAAAGATAGTTCAGACACTCAAACAGAAGTAAATGATTGGACTCAGTTTAATGGTAACCAGGTTGTTGACTTCTCTAATGTAAATTTCTCTTTTGACATTGAAAAATGTAAAGTTCGTTACCTTTTCAAGGAAACAAACAGAACTGGCGTAGAGTCACTTCGTCGTTGGAATCTTCAAAAAGCTCGTGTTTGTACTTACACTTCTTTTAACGAGCCAGAATTAAACTAATTTAAATTTTTAATTACGGAGTCCTTCGGGACTCCGTTTATTGGTAAAAAATGAAAAGACTCTCTCTACTTGTATTTTTATTGATTTCTGTTTCCAATTGGGCCTGTCAGCCGTTGGCGCCACGTGAAATAAATATTCACGTTGACCTCCAAAAGGAAATACGAAAGTTTTATACTTCAAAAAGACTTCTTGAAGAAAGGCCTTCTCTCTCTCTAGAGAGCTGCCGAGATACTGCACTCACAAAGAAATTTATAATGTTAGGTCTTGGTATTGAAAACCTAACTCTTACAAATAGTACGATTGGTTTCAACTTTACTCCACAAGAGGAAAATCTAAGTTGTGTACTTAAGAACAATCCGTATAAAAATGAAGAAACTAAAGAAGAACGATTCACTAAAAATAAAGCAAAACGTGCTTTCTTTGATCGCTGTGTGGTTGTTCAAGTAACCGAGCTTAATGAAAACATAGCTCTTCAATATCCTGAAGAACAATCAGGGTGCTCAATTAAGAAAATCAGTAAGTGGAGAGTGGAGTGTCGATTTTAGCGGGTCTTACTGCTTTTTTCAGCCCCAAGTTGAATCTTTAATATCAGTGCATCTTGATGTGAAAAAAGAATGTCTCTCTGAAGGAACTCTTGCAGAAAAGCAAACGATCCTTAGTGATTATAATGCCATTCTAAACAGTTATATTGCAGGAGATGCCACGGGCTTTTCTCAAGACCTTACGGCATTAACGACGACACCTGTTAGGTTAAGTGTTGGGGCACTTCCATCTTTAACACCAATTAGTGAAGACTTTGGTGTTGAGAGACCTCGTTGGCCTACTACTTGGCAGGCTTCTGATTTATATTTGGGAAAGGTTAGTATTACTTCTCAAGGTAATAATTACGATGAAATTCGTCTACCCGTAGTTGTTGATACAAATTGCAAGAGAAAGTGTAAGGGAAACCTTTGTACTTCTCCCTGTGATTACGCTCAGCCGGTTGTAGGAGAGTTTTCTCTTTACGAAGTAAAGGGAAGTAAAAGAGAATTTTTAAAACTTTGGCATGATGGTTCAGTAGCGTCTCCAAGTTTTCAAGGGTTACTCCACGGTATGGGAGTAACGGTTCCTCAAGGTGTTCTTGAAAGTGGGAAGAAGTACGAAATTGAAGCTATCTTTAGAGAGCCTGATCTTGATTTTGCCTACTTCTCAGGTCGAGTTACTAGAGAGCTTCGTTTCAACCGAAATTATATAGGGCCTCTCTCTCGCTCTGGGCAGATCAATATGGTTCCACAGATCAATGTGATTGGCAGACCTGGTGAAGTTCCCGTTATTCCGGTTATTAGAAATTTGTCTTTTGAAAATAGTGAACTTGATGGTCTCTCGCGTGCACTTTCTACTTGGCAGTCAAAACTCGATAACGTTTTTTGGCCACCTTCGTACAGACTTATGTGTGATCAAAGTGGGACTTGCGAGCCATCTGGAAAAGGAAAGATAACTCTTAAGACTAGGTTTGAGCTTAATAAAGAAGCAAACTCTGACTGGGAAGTTGTTGAGCTTGGTGGAAGTCGCGAAAGCAATATTGTTTCAAGTGCACGTTGGGGTGCAGACGAAATACCAGAAATTGATTGTGGCATTGATTTAAATGATGAAGATAATGATGATTTTGATTGGGGTGATATCCTCTAATGACTTTTAGGAGAATGGAAATGAAAAATGTACTTCTTATGCTTGCTCTACTTTTGAGCGCCAACGTTTTCGCTGGAGATATCGATGATATGTTCGGTGGTGGTGAAGATGAATTTGAATTTGAAAGATTTAGCGATGGCCAAATCCTTCTAGCAATTGATGCAGATGCTGAAGTTGCCTGTAACGCTGGAGTATGTACTCTACATTCTGTAAGCAACACTTACGGTGGTTGGGAAGTATCTTTCAACGTTGGTGAAGGTTCAAATGGTAACAGTGGTGGAACTAATATTTATACTGGTGGAACGATTGGTTCAGCTGATCAGCCACGGGACTACTGGGGAATTCAAGTTAAATACGGAAGAGGACAGTGTACACAACGAATTAATGTTCCTCGTTCAGTTTACTATGCAGTAAATCGTTACATGTATGGTCTTATGACAGAAGAGGGCGGAACACGTCGTGGTTTCACACCTGCTGATGAAGCAATGATCATGTTTTACACAACGATTATGAGTAAGGCCTCTGGCTGTACAATGCAATAATTGGGAGTTTGATTTGAAGTACTTGGCGTCTTTTATATTTATTTTGCTTTGCTCCTCCATATGGGGGAGCTTTGAGGCGCCACGTTTTGAGCTTCAAAAACTCGATTTCTCTAACAGGGCCAAGTGCGCTCTAGAGAGCCAAAAACCTGCTAAATCGGCATTCTTATTAGTTTCAAATGTTGATGCGGCAAAAGCTGTTTATCGTCTCGCCAAATTTAGGGGAGACGATGTTGAAGAGACAACAAAGCTGGGGATCGAGCGTTTTCGCTTCTCTATAGTGTCTCTTATCAACCTTATTCATAACCGCTTGGTGAGTCGGCAGTTGCCACTTCTTCCAAGTGACATTACAAGCGGCGAAGGACATATTCCAGGTCGTTATAAGAACGTAATGTCTCAATGTAAGCAAGGTGAGTACTGTGAAGCTTTAGATGAGTATCTTCAGGATATTTGGACTATCGCTAGTCAAAAATGGAGTCCAGGAACAAAGTATCTTGAATTCTTTAAAGTCGATAATTACCATTCGGAAGATAATTATCTTTCAGATAAAGACTATTTAAAAGACGCTAATAAAGAGCTTACTTGTGCTTATTTAAAGAAATTTAGCCCTCTTCAGGCGAATCTTTTTGGAACTAAACCTGACAAAGGCGCTCTTGAAATGATCGCTGATGCTGTTGCTAGTAAAGATAGTAAGTTTGCTCATTGTGAAGACTTCGATTCTCAGGAAAATCTTCAGGTTGCGGCCTATGAACTTAATCTTCCTGATTTAAAAGAAAAGAAATTATTTAGAAAAGAAACCTGGGTTAATAAGGGATTTGATTACTGGCATAGTCTTCGTCTTTACCTAAGTTTTGCCTTTCGTTTTGCTCCAGAAATGGAAAAAATGGCCTTTCCCTTTGGACCACTTTTCAAAGGAATCACACTTGAAGAAAGTGTGATGCTTGTTCCAAATGGTTGTCGCTCACTGTCACCTGCAAAATGTGATGGAGACCGACTTGCCCTTAATTCAATTAGAGAATTTGCTAAGGAAGACTTTAAGAAAGAGGCCTTAGAACTTGATATTTTATCAGAAGCCCCAAATGGTCCTGATGATGATCTTGTTAACGACATGATCCCATCAGTAAACGTTGATGAACTTGACCTTGCTGCTCACCGAAGTGCTAGTGATTGGCTAGAGAGTTTCTCAGGAAACCTTTCTCAATCTCGCGCTTTGATAAAGAAAAGACTTATTAAGGCCGTAAATCTCTTTAACTTTGTTACGACTTCTATTCCGGTTGAGAGTCTCTTGAAGCGACTCGATCAACAATTTAAAGGTAAACTTCTAAGCGGAAAGAATAGTACTCTCTCTTTACAAGAGAAAAACGATCTTTATTACCTCTGTAGTGAGTTTAGTTTTGCTCAACATGAGAAATGGTCTTTTATTCGTAAGAATTTAGAAATTCTCTCTAAATCTAAAGTCGTAGAAGGACTCACTTCTTCAATATCAAATGTTAGTACTGAAGAGTCGTTTAAATACTTCATGACTCTTGGAGATGCTGTAAATAGTGCTTGTTACTCTCTTAAGCAACATGACATTTGGGATGAAGACTTTGATCTCGATAAAGAAGGATTTATTCCTTGGTACACTGCAAAGATTTACGAAAATAAAGTTAAGTCTAAGTATGACGAAAGACTTGAAGAGTACTTGAAAAGTAATAAACCACTTTTGGCGTTTCCACAGTATTCTGCTTCAAAGAATATTGACGATGTCATTTGTGCAAATGCGAGTGATTGTGCCAGGAAAACTATCGAGGCCACACTTTCTCTTTATTCAGCTACTCAGTACGCCTCAACATTTTGGTCTTTAGAGCAAAAGGTTAAGTCTCCTGATCTCTTTAATCCATATGCTGAGAGAACGGCTTGTAAAGTTTATGATCCGTGGTTTAAAACGCGTTCTACGCTTTTTAGCTTTCTTTGGGACATGGGGCAGACTGCTGCAAGTGCCTTTGTTCCAGGAATGATTTACACTTCAGCAGAACTTCAGCCTAGAATGGTCACAAGTTTTAACGAGCTCGTTAAAGACGGAAAAATTGAGTACGACGTTCGTTATAAGAAAGAGAAAATTTTAACGGCAATCACAGCTGATTTTGGACCATTAACAGGTGTTCCTTGTGCCGTTTCTTTAAATAGAAACCCAAACAATCCATATAGTGTTATGCGTTTCACCGGGATTAGTGTTGGCGCGTGTAACAGTGAAACTGATCATGATCTAAATGTTTACTCAGCAAGTGATATCGGCCCTAATAATCAAACAGGTCACAGTGAGTGTTTGAGCTGTCGCCTAAACTTCGAAAGTATGTCTGGTGTTGTGGCCCATGCTACTCAAAATGTTGGTCCTGTTTTCTTCCTTGTTCGTGGACTTTATAACCTCTATAAGTCACTTAAAGATCCTTATAATATTCCACGTTCTTGGGAAGTTCACCCTTATGACGCTTATGAGACGAAGGCCTTATACGGTGAAATTCCAAAGTCTTGTGTAAAGCAATTAAGAAAAGGTAAGAGCTGCTTAAGCTCATGTGCCGAAAAAGTCAGTGAGAAGCTGCGTGCCATTATAGGTGGGCATGTTGAGGAATTTAACCTTTCTACTTATGGTAAGGGCAGTGTAAAGCATAGTTCATGTTCTGAGCCAATCATCACTGAAACTTACGAGAGTTCAAGCGACACTTCTTCAAGCTGTCGTCTTAAAAAGATGATTATACCTGGAAAATGTAAAGGGATGTTGAAATGAAGTTTTTAATAATTTCTTTATTCTTAAATTTATCTACTTTCGCTTTTCAAGTAGAAACTATTTGGACTGAAAAAGCGGAAAAAAAGCTTAGCTTAACTTGTGAGAGTGATGAGCAATGCGTTCGTTTTTGCAAGGATCAGGAGGCATGCACAGTTACTGAAGATGTCTGTAAAAACTGTGTAGGTACATCTTTGGCGATGACTTTCGCCTTTAAAGAAATGGGCCGCACTCTTGTGGCCTCTGATAAGTTAGACGATTATGCGTTCTTTGACCTTCTTAAAGGCAATTCTTTTGTGAGCATAACATCAAGGTCAATTTATAACCTTGTTGAGAGGTTTGATTCTTCAAGTCTAAAGCAAAAGTTTAGAAGTCTTTGTGCAGATGATACTCGTTACCCTGTGGTCTTTTTTGGAAAGACGGCCGGAGGGGAACTTGGTCGTGTGCAGGCGGTATGGTGTGAGTCTGGATTTTACGAAATGATTCAGCTTGATTACCTCCCCACTGAAGATCAGCTAGACTAAGCTCTATTTTCCAGAAAATTTTGATAAAAAATCACCTAATCTATCCAAAAGACGAAAGAGAGGCGCTTCCTCTTTAATATAAAGCTTCTTTAAGACTAGTATTAGCTTCATATAAAAGAAAATGAGCCCCAGTAAAAAGGCCGTCATTAGTACTTGATCAGCTATGCCTTTTTCAAATGATTGAGGTCCATTGGGGATCTGCTTAACACATTCATCTGCGTCTTTGAGACTCTTTTCCAATAAGTAACATTCGTTCTTAAAATGAGAGTAAATGGTTTTTTGACAAGCTCTCCTTATCCAATCAAATCCAACCTGTTCACAGTCTTCATACTTATAGATCTTGATGGCGTCCTGAGAGGTTTTTTGTGCCTTATGAGTAAATGAACTTATTGTGAGGTAGGTGAGCAGACTTGCGCAAAGAAAGAGGGGAGAAAGGCGCATTAATCTTTTGATCATTCTTCTATCTTCTTTATATTCTTTTAGAAGGGCAAGTGATTAATTTTTGGCAATTGTAGGCGCTGTGTGTCGGTTTTATTGACTTAAAGATCCCCAATATTCCTGTTAGAGTTTTAATATGTATACACTTCGTCCCTATCAGCAGCAAGCAGTTGATAATACTGTCGGCTATTTCAAAAAAACTCGCGATCCAGCGGTAGTGGTTCTACCTACTGGAGCTGGTAAAAGTTTAGTTATTGCTGAACTTGCTCGTATTGCGAAGGGAAGGGTTTTAGTCTTGGCCCATGTTAAAGAACTCGTTGAGCAAAATCATGCCAAGTATTCATCTTACCAACTAGAAGCTGGGATTTATTCGGCAGGTCTTAATAAGAAAGAGACCAGTCAAAAAGTCATTTTTGGATCAATTCAATCCGTAGCAAGGGCATCGAGTTCTTTTTTCAAAGACTTTTCCCTCTTGATAATTGATGAGTGCCATCGCGTGAATAGTGATGGGGATACTCAGTACGGTGAAGTTATAAAAAAGCTGCAAGAAGAAAATGAAGGCCTTTGCATACTAGGCTTAACAGCGACACCTTATCGTTTAGGAATGGGGTGGATTTACGAATATTCAAGTCGGGGAGTGCTTCAAACTCAAGAAGAACGTTTTTTTAAGCAATGTGTATTTGAGCTTCCTCTTGAGTATATGATTTCTTATAAATTTCTTACGAAGCCCATAAAGATAGATATCCCCGTGACTTCATATGACTTTTCCGAACTAACCGAAAAAGGCCGAATGTACACAACGGCGGAAGTAGAAGATCTTTTAAAAACACAGAAGCGTCTTACTCCCCTTATTATAAAAAATATTATTGATATTACTGAGCAGTATAATCGCCAAGGTGTGATGATTTTTAGCTCAACGGTTAAACACGCAGAGGAAATTTTAAAGTGCCTTCCTGAAGAAGAAGCAGAGATGATCTTAGGGGACACGGAAAATCATATCCGTGATCAGATTATTAATCGTTTTAAAAATCGTGAATTTAAATATTTGGTCAATGTTTCAGTTCTTACGACGGGTTTTGATGCCCCTCATGTAGATGTTATCGCCATTCTTAGACCAACGGATTCAGTGAGCCTTTATCAACAGATTATTGGACGCGGCCTTCGTTTAGATAAGGGAAAGACGGATTGTTTTATTTTAGACTACACGGGAATGGGACATGATATATATGCACCTGAGGTGGGTGAGAAAAAGCCATCCACTGAAAGTGAGGCGGTTCAAGTTCCATGTCCGAAGTGTGGATTCGAAAATGATTTTTGGGGACTAACTGATGATGAGGGTAACCTCATCGAACACTTTGGAAGAAAGTGCAAGGGGGCGACTCAAGATTATCAAACATTAGAGATCGTTCCTTGTGGCTTTAGGTTTCGATTTAAGTTGTGTCCAAGTTGTGGCCAAGAAAATGATATAACGGCGAGAGATTGTGAAAACTGTAATGCTGTCTTGGTTGATGCTGATTCAAAGCTTAAGCAGGCCAAACTTTCAAAAAATATGCATGTCTTAAGTCCGGACTCAGTAGACTTAGAAGAAAAAGTAGATCGAAGTGGTAATAAGTATCTAGATGTTCGCTATTACGACTATGATTCAAAGTACTTTAAAGAGATTCATTATCTTAATAATGATACGAGTTTAAAGAAATTCAACATCAATTTTCTTCGCTCTCACCTTAAACGTCCGGAATTTGCTACCCAGATTAAGACGGTTGATGATGTCCTAGAAAATAGTCATTTTCTGAGAAAGCCCCGCTTTATCATTGCTCGAAAGCAAGATAAGTACTGGAAAATCACTGAAAAAATCTTCTCAGAAGAGCTTAGTGGCCGAATCAGAGAAGATTACTAGGTTAGAGATCTGTATTTTTTGCATGATTTCGCCTAGATGACCTTAATTTCGTTATTATAACCCATGCAAAAATTATTCTACATTCTTCTTCTTGCAATTAAGCTCTCCTATGGGCAGGTCGGTTTTCCTGAAAATTTGGAAGGATCGACTTTTGAATATTTAGGACCAAATTGCTTTGGCGTGGCAATGCTGGCAAGTGGACAAATCGATTCGATTCGTGGAATTGATTTAAAAGAGTTTGAAGTATTTATAAAAAATTCTTGTAAAGAGGTGAGCACTCCTAAAAGGGGAGATATTGGAACCTTTCATAATGGACAGAGCTATATCCATGCCTTCTTTAATCTAGGGAATGATTTAGTTCTTGAAAAAACTGGTGTGGACTATATGGGAAAAACACCCATTCATCTAAGAGATATAAGTCATACTATTTATACTTTTGAGGCAAGTTCAGAGTGTCGACGCTATGGAGGAGGATCAAGGGATTGTTATAACCGCCTTAGGTACTTTCGTTGCTCTATAAATAATGAAGAATTACCAGATGCACTAAAAGCTATTGAGGATAAGATTTTTCTAACATTTTCAGAATATCTTAATAAGGGTCTCTCTTCGCTCTCTCTCCCAGAATTGGAGGAGTTAATCTCTGAGTATTCAGCATTAATAGAGAGTCAATCTGATGCCAACATGGAAACTTTATTGGCTCGCCTAGAGAGCGTTAGAAAGCAATTCCAATTTCTTACTTATTAGCTACCAGTTTTCTTAAGTGGTTGCTTGGCCGAGAATTCTAAGAGGGCGGTGGCAAGCTTATTTCGACTAAGGGGCTTTGTCAGAAACTCTGCCATACCTACTTGTAAGCAAAGATTTCTATCTTCTTCTAAGACGTTTGCTGTCAGGGCAATGATTATAGGTGAATTATCACCATGAATCTCTCTGATTTCCTTTGTTGCAGTAACACCGTCTTTTTTAGGCATTTGCATATCCATGAGGATAACAGAATAACTTTTTTTAGAAACCATCTCTACAGCTTCTTCTCCATCGCAGGCTACATCTATTTCGTAACCTAATCGGCCAAGCATTTTAATGGCCACCTTTCGGTTTATCGGGTTATCTTCAACGAGAAGAATTTCATGAGGATGTTCATTAGAAAAATCTTCATTAAAGCTTTTTTCGATGACAATGTTTTCAACTCTCTCTTGGGAAGGCTCAAGTGGTAAAGAAACGATGAACTTGGTGCCAACTCCATCTTGGCTTTCTAGCTTTATATTACCACCCATTAGTTCGGCCAAAGAATGGCAAATTGATAGGCCTAATCCAGTTCCACCATACTTTCGAGTGATCGTCATATCTGCTTGAGAAAAAGACTTGAAAAGCTTTTCTTGGTTTTCAGGAGATATGCCAATTCCATTATCTTCAATGGTTATTGTCACTGTTTCACTATTGTTCTTAAACGGAACGGAGTCAATAGTGAGAATTACATTGCCATTCTCTTGTGTGAACTTAATAGCATTTGAAAGGAGGTTCGTTACGATCTGCTTAATGCGAGTAGGATCACCAATATATGCTTTTTCCATTTTTGAAGATAAAATCGTCTCTACCGTGATCTTATTTTCTTTGGCGGACATTTCAAAAAGGGATGTTACTTCTTTTATCAATTGTCCAAACTGAACCAGCTTCTTTTCTAGTGTTATTTTACCGGCCTCGAGTTTAGAATAATTTAAGATATCATCGAGAATTGTTAAGAGACTCTCTCCACAGGATTCAACGGTCTGAATATAGCCTTGTTGCTCAGGCGCAAGAGTCGTGTCTTTTAAAAGTGAAATCATACCTAGAACTCCATTTAAAGGAGTTCTAATCTCATGGGACATATTGGCAAGAAAAAGTGATTTCGCCTTAGCATACTTTTCAGCATCCTCTTTGGCCTTTATAAGTAGATTTCTGATTTCCACTTCTTTTTCATTATCCCAACAAAGTCCTAGAATCTTTTTTTGATACTGAGTTTGATCAAAATAAGAATCAGAGCGAATTTTAAGGTGTTTCGTTTGTCCATTCTCTAAGTGAATATCAATTTCTATATCAAAGCTTTTAGCATCATTTAATATATGAGTGAATTTTTCATGAAAGAGGTCAATATGTTCTTCTGCAATTAGTGATAGAAGGTGGTCATAGTCAATAACCATAACTTCTAGGTTAAGAAGTTTCATCATTCCATTATCAATATTAAAGAGATTTTTTTGACTGTCGTATGACCAAATACCAAGGCCTGTCTCTTCGAGCATCAATTTCTGTTCAGAGGTTTTTTCTTGTAAGACACTCGTCTGCTTCTTTAGATTGGAGTATACACTATCCATTTCTATAATATTTATAATTAAACCGACAAAGTAGAGGGTCATAAAGCTGCTGATAATCTTAAAGTCACTAGTTCCAAAAAGGAATGAGTGGCAAAGGACGGGAAGAGTGACGAGAGAGATGTAGATGATGCCAATCATCTTTTTCTCAGCGTAAAGACTTGTTATCGCAGAGGACACAGCACACACAAAAATGAAGCCCATTGTTTCAAGAATGGTATCTCCAGTGTTGATCATATAAATGGGAATTAAGCCCTGCCCAATTCCAACAAAAGTTCTGAGGATTGATTCAATGACCGGATCATCCTCATGTACTTTTGAAGTAAAAGACCTCCTTGCAATAAAGAGCCTTATCAGATTCATTGGAACGAGAACGATAGGAAAATAAAAAAATGAGCTGTAGCTTTTTATATGGCCGATATAGAAAGCGAGTGAACAAATCACTGCAATCATGATCCATACAGACTTTTTGAATTTAAGGTAAAAGGCCTTATCCATAGGCTTTTTATCGGCTCATTTGATGGTGATTTTGAGAAAAATCGTGTTACCTGACTATATTTCTTGGGTAGATGAAGGGCCCATGGGAAGGCCCTTATTCACCTTATCGACAGCCAACTGCGGGTATTAGCTTTCCTAACAGAGATGTCTCAAGAACTGTTCCTTGACCAAAGTCAATTATGATTTTTTCTTGATAATTCCTCTGACATTTTTCAAAGACCATGCGGGGTGACTTACCTGTCCTTTTTATAATCGTAATAGTAGCTTCTGCATGATTGAAGTGGGTAAATGAATCTTGCACAAGCTTATCAAGGGTACTTAAGTCACAGTGACTTGCTGTCGCCAATTCATGTTTAAATAATAACTCTGTTGAAGAAAGTAAGACTTTCTCTAGGACAGTAAATGTTCTGTCTTCTTGGGGGATATCTTGTCCTACTTGTATTTTACAGCTTAATTCAAAGAGATTAATAAAATCCACAAAGGTTATCCTTTTCTCATCAAAGTCGCTCTGAGCAAAAGATTGTATTGAGAGTAGTAAAAGGCATAAGTATGTTAGTTTTTTCATGTTTTTCTCCGTTTCAGAATTGTCTCTGCTGTGGGGAAGTTAACTAACTTTTAAGTATAATTAAAATCATTAGTGTTTATTACCGTGATAAGCATATATTATGCAATGATATTGTTTTTTACTAAGAATAACCTGTACTAATCTGATGTCCGGAGTTGTCATGATTGAAAACTTTAATATGAATTTTAATAAAAAAGTCTTTGTTAATACCGGTATTGAGACTTGGATAGAATCTCCCGCAAATAATGTTTTGAGGATCCCATTAGAGCGAGAAAGTGCCGAATCAGGTCATACGACTTCGCTTGTTCGTTACCTGCCTGAAACAAAATTTAAGGAACATCTGCACCCTTTAGGGGAGGAGATTTATGTTCTTGAAGGAATATTCTCTGATGAAGAAGGTGATTATCCAGCTGGAACTTATATTCGTAACCCACCTGGTACTCGTCACGCTCCTTTTAGTAGAGACGGTTGCTTAATTTTCGTAAAATTAAATCAATTTGATCCAAATGACACTGAGAATGTACGGATTGTGACGAGGGAACAAGGTTGGCGTCAAGGTCATGGAAATTTATTAGTCTATCCTCTTCACTCTTTTGGCACCCAGAATACTGCTCTTGTTAAGTGGCCCGCAAGGGAAGTCTTTTTACCCCATACACACTTTGGTGGTGAGGAGATTTTTGTCATAGAAGGGACTTTTATGGATGAGCACGGAATTTATCCCAAGTATAGTTGGCTCAGGAGTCCTCACATGTCTCAGCATCATCCGAGAGTGGAGGAAGAAACGGTTATTCTGGTTAAAACCGGCCACTTATTAGAATAACTTTAAACGGACCAAGCCTTATAGTAGAGGATCGCCACGCAACTCCAGGCCGCAAACCAAATTATCGAGCGAATAGTGGGTTTATCAAAAATATAGGCCAACCCGTAGATAAAGCGAAAGACCACAAATGAAATCGCTAGTTGATCGACTATAGGTCTAGAAACTCCTACAAATAAACAGGCAAGAACAGCGACAGCAAAGGGAGCAAAAGCTTCCCAGGAATTATCATGGGCCGACTTGGCAAGAGAAGCCCTTCCTTCAAGCTTGTTAAGAAAATTGCGAGGATGATGGTTATGACCAAGCTTGAAGCCACCTGTCAGTTTAGCGAACGCCACAAAGACAATCGGAAGAATACTGGCGATAAAAATACAAAAAATAGCAATATTCATGTGATCCTTCCTTATAGTTTTTAATGAGAATATGTCATAATATCCTAAATAAAGTCAGTTAGGAAAACAATTGAGTATTCTTCATATTTTACTTTTATTTGGTCTAAACAATACTCAAGCCAAGTTTGCTCGCAGTGCTTTTGATATTCCCTGTGATTTGATTGAACTCTCTGTCGAAGCTTGCGAAAAAAGCACTTACACCAATCAAAGTTTTGTCAGACCAGAGAATAATTTAATAACTTATGAGGGTGTTGTTCTTAAAGGCAAGGTTCAGATAGTCACTCCTGCACTCTGTCACCCAAAGCAAAAGATGAAGAAAGAACTCTATAAAAATAAGAGTTGGGAAAACATGACATTTTTTTTAAAGGATGGCTCATGTGGAGTCAAAATACAAAAGCTATTGGTGACAAGGCAGTTTTGCGACACACCGGGTGCCATGATGATTTCAGAGTGCTTCATTCGTCATCTTGAAGTGAAGCATCATTTTCAATTCTCAATTAGACCTTGATCTTAAATGGTTAATTATCTAACTAAAATCCTGTTCCTGACTCTTTAAAATCTTGCCTAGTCACTAGAGTATTGATATACCCCCTAGGGGTATGGAGGTTTTTATGAAAACAATGATTTTTAAAGTAGATGGAATTAAGTGTGGTGGTTGCGCAAAGAAGATTAAGACGGCTTTTGAGGGTTCAGAGGATGTTAGCTCAGTAGACGTCTCAGTTGATGAGAAGGAAGTCACTATTATGGGTGAAACATTTTCAGGAATGGGGATTAAGAGCATTATCGAAGACCTTGGCTTTGAAGTCATGGGAATGAAAAAAGCTTAATGGAAAAAATAGACCTAAAAATTGAAGGAATGAGTTGTGCCAGCTGTGCTTCAAGTATTGAAAGTGAAGTGGCAAAGCTCTCCGTGATCGAAAATGCTCAGGTGAACTATGCCATGGAGACGGGCTCTTTTTTATTAAAAGAGGGGAGTGATTCAAAAGATTCATTATTAAAAATAGAAAACATTATCGCCGACCTTGGGTTTAAGGCCCTTGAAAAAAGTGAGAATCAACCAAAAGATAGTTCTGTAAAAGAAAGGGATAATTTCTATAAGTTTGTGATAGGCCTTATCTTCTCATTGGTTCTATTCTCACTTGCGATGTGGCCTCTCATGGGCTGGCCCTCACCAAAAATAAATTGGTATCTTCAACTGATTTTTTGCTCGCCTATTTATTTTTGGATTGGTTTTAAGTTTCAACTCTCTCTCATTCGCTTTTTAAAAACAGGTCATTCAAATATGAATACCTTGGTGGGGCTTGGAACAAGTGCAGCCTTTTTCTATAGCTGTCTTTTGACGCTCTTTACGGAAAAGGCAATCTCATGGGGGTTAGTACCTACGGTATACTTTGAAGCGGTTGGTTTTATCATCTCTTTTATCTATCTTGGGCAATACTTTGAAGAAAAGGCCAAAAAGAAAACAAAAGAGGCCCTTAATTCTTTATTTAAATTAACTGAGAAAAAAGCACTTATCGTTCGAGATAATGAAACTGTAGAGGTGGATGTAAGTCAACTGCGAGTAGGCGATATCATTCGAGTCAAAAGTGGGGGAAGTTTTCCCGTCGATGGCAAAGTCGTCAAAGGTGAGACAACCGTTGATGAGTCGATGGTAACAGGTGAACCCATGCTTGTTAAAAAAGCTCTGGGTGACACCGTTGTTGCTGGAACGATTAATGGTGGCAATAACCCCATCGAATTTGAGGCAAAAAAAGTAGGTAAAGATACCTTCTTGTCTCAAATTATTCACTCCGTAGAAGAGGCCCAAAACTCAAAACCTGATATCCAAAAGTATGCCGATCGAATCAGTGGCGTGTTTGTTCCAACCGTTATCGTTTTTGCTTTTTTAACATTCTTTGTCTGGTTTTTCTTTGGACCTAGCCCTGTCTGGGGAAATAGTATTAGTAACTTAATTGCTGTTTTAGTTATTGCGTGTCCCTGCGCTCTTGGTCTCGCTACACCCACTGCCGTTGTCGTTGCAACTGGTAATGCCTCTTTGAAGGGGATTCTTATTAGTGGTGGAGAAGTTATTGAAAGAGCAGAGAAAATTGACGCCATTGTTTTTGATAAAACAGGCACAGTCACTGTCGGTAAGCCTGTCATTATAGAAGAAGCTTATGAAGACGCAGCAACTAGAACTGATCTCTTAAGGGCCATTTCTTCGATAGAGCAATTTTCTGAACATCCGCTTTCAAAAGCCGTTGTTCAGTTAGCTATCACTGAAAAATTAAATCTCGATGAACCTGACCTTTTTGAAACGGTTAAGGGAAAAGGGATTAAGGCCGAGTTTGAAGGTGGTGAATACCTATTAGGCAACGAAGCTCTCTTAACTGATTGCCATGTTTTGTTAAATGATTCTTTAGCAGTTAAAGAAATGGGCTCATACATCTTTGTGGCTAGAGATGGATTGCATGTCGCCACCCTAGTTGTTGGAGATGAGATTAAAGAGAATTCATTGGCAACAATTAGTGCGTTTAAAGAGCGTGGCATTATCACTTGGATGATTACTGGTGATAACGAAAAGGTCGCGAACTTTGTTGGTAAGAAATTGGGGATTGACCACGTTCTTGCTGCAGCTTTACCTGTAGAAAAAGCCGAAAAAATTAAATCATTGCAAGATCAAGGTCTAAAAGTGGCGATGGTAGGCGATGGTATTAACGATGCACCAGCTTTAGCTCAAGCGGATTTATCAATGGCCATGGGAACGGGTACCGATGTCGCTATGAACACAGCCGATGTTACCCTAGTCCATGGAGATCTTAAAAGAGCATTGGATTTCTTGGTTTTAGGGCAAGGAACCATGAATATCATCAAGCAAAATCTTTTCTTGTCCTTAATCTATAATGTTCTGCTGATTCCTATTGCTGCCGGAGTTTTGGTGCCTTTTGGCGGGCCAATGATGCCTCCGGTCTTGGCCAGCGTGGCGATGGCCTTGAGCTCGGTTTCTGTGGTTTCTAATAGTTTAAGAATCAGAAAAATTCTCGTTTAATTTAATGTCACAAAAGCGATTCTTTATCCGTACTTATCTATAATAGATCAAGGAAAACTTAATGTATCCGTATAAGATATTGATAATACTTGCCATTTGTCTGTTAAGTCTGAATGTGACTAGGGCAGAGGTAACATTTAAGGAAGCAGTCGAAGCCTTAAAAGAGCATGCTTCTGTCGTTTCTCTTGAGAAAAGTTCTCAAAGCTTAAGAGAGAAAGGAGAGGTTGAAGGGTCTTGGGGAGACCCTCAGTTGAGCCTGGCCTTCAAAAATTTTCCTCGTGATACTTTGGCCCGCGATGAGACGCCTATGACGGGAATTGAGTTAGGGCTGGCCCAAAAGATAGCATTGACGCCAAAATATTCACGAAAAAAAATGACTTGGGATAGTTATGGTGACGCTGAAGCTTTTGCGGCCAGAGATCAAAATCGTGAACTTCTAAAAAATCTATGGCTATTACTTATTAATGAAAAATTAATTAGAGAAAAAACAAATGTGCTCAAAGGGAATCTTAATTCGATTAATAAAATTTTGAAAACATCTAAAAGATTATATGCCAATGGACGTGGTACTCAACAAGCCGTTTTAGATTTTCAAATTCGAAAAACCGAAATAGAAACTGAAATTAGATCTTTAGAGTTTGAAAAAGAGCAAATTAATGATCAGCTAACCTATTTAATCGGTGAAAAGGCAAAAGCTTTTGATTTTAATTCGACTCCTTGGAAGAAGTTAAGATCATCACATACTTCTGGTGATGACTTTAAAGAGAAAGTTCTTGAAGCAAAGGTGCAAGCAAAAGAATATCAACATCAGGCCATGCAGTTAAATATGGTTCCAGATATACACTTTCAAGTTGGCTATACGAAAAGATCTAATATTGATAACCGAGGAGACTTTGTCTCGGCAATGGTTTCTTTTCCCTTACCATTCTCTAGTTCTAAGTACGCTGGTAAGGCACAGGCTTACTATGAGAAGGAGTCTGTTAAAAAATCACTTGAAACCTATAAGACCTTTAAAGAGAATGAATTAAAATCCCTTAAAACCCAGCTGTCTCGTGTAACTTATGAACTGCATATACTTGAAACGAAGACCATACGTTTCGCTGAAAATTCTCAGAAAATTACATCTAAGTCTTATGCCCTCGGCAATTTAAGCTATAGTGATTTGTTGCAAAGTGATTTAAAACTTCAAGAGCTTTATTTAAGAAAAATTAATTTTCAGACGGCAATGGATAAAGTGAATTTATCTCTTAAATATCTAAAAGGTGAAAAATTAAATGAATAAAATAATTATAATAAGTTTTCTTTTATTGGGAGTGATCAGTTGCCAAGAAAAAGCAGAAGTGAAGGTCGATCATGAGGTAAGTCAGATCTATTATACATGTGCGATGCACCCCGACATTAAAGAGAGTGGGCCAGGGAAGTGTCCTATATGCCATATGAATTTAACGAAGGTTGAATCAAGTAATCCCGAACATTCTGATAATCATGAAATGCCTAAAGCTGAGACAACTCTCTGGCAGTGTAAAGACTTTCCAAATGTTACAAGTTTAAAAGAGGACATCTGCCCAATCGATGGAACCCCGATGGTTTTGTCAGGAGGAGGGAGTCGAAAAATCGCAGAGCAGGCGATAGCTCAAGTCATGTTAAGAAACTCTCAACTTACTCACTTTAGACCCCAGCTATTTCCTGTCACCACGATGCAAATGAAAAATGAAGTGCGCCTTTTAGGAAATGTTTTACAGTCTGAGGATAAAGAGAGCTCGATTACCGCGAGAATCCAAGGGCGAGTTGAAAAAGTCTATGTGAAATCAACTGGAAGTTTTATAAAAGAGGGAGATCTTGTCTTAGATTACTATAGCCCTCGCTTAATATCAGCAGGCGAAGAATACCTGGTTAACTTATCAAGTTATAAAAAAAGCCCAACAAGAGATTTTAAAGACTTACTAAAGCAAAGCCGTGAAAGACTTCTGCTTTGGGGAATCAAAAAAGAGCAACTAGAAGAATGGGCAAAGAATCAAGTGATTCCAAAGAGTATTCCTATTTATTCACCGGCCACAGGTATTGTCCGCCAGAGAAATGCTATTTCTGGAAAATATTTTAAAGAAGGACAAAACTTTTTTGAGCTGTCTGACTTAAGTGATGTTTGGGTAGAAATGGATGTCTATGAACAAGATGCCGGTCTTATTAATTTTGGACAAAAGGTAAATCTAAAGTTCTCAGCACTCCCTGGAATTGAGCTTCAAAGTGAAGTTGATTTTGTTGCCCCCATCCTCGACGCCAAATCAAGAACACTAAAAATTAGAGCGACTGTTAAAAATAAAAATGGATTATTAAAACCTGGTATGATCGCAGACGCTTCTTTAACGATTCTCCTTAAAGGAGAGCCACTTGTAGTGCCAAGAGCTGCCATTATAGACACGGGAAAGAGAAAAGTGGTCTGGTTGAAAAAATCCCCTCAGCTTTATCACGCTCACTTAATAAAAACAGGTTTTGAATCCTCTGGATACGTAGAGGTTCTCTCTGGCTTAAAAATGGGGGATGAAATTGTTTTAGATGGAAATTTCCTAATAGATGCACAGGCCCAGCTTTTTGGTGGATATGAATCAATGACTTCATCCCCCGGCCACACCCACTAGGAAATAAAAGATGCTTGAAAATCTACTTGAAAAAAGCATAAAGAAAAGGGGTTGGGTTGTCCTTGGATTCCTTCTTATCTCTATCGCTGCCTTCTATTCTCTCAAAACGTTAAAAGTGGATGCTATCCCAGACATTGGAGAGAATCAGCAAATTGTTTTTACCAACTGGCCCGGACGCTCACCAAAAGACGTTGAGGCTCAGGTTACCTATCCCTTAAGTGTTCAAATGCAGGGGCTTCCAGGTGTGAAGAATATTCGGGGTATATCTGGTTTTGGTTTTTCTTCTATTTATATTATTTTTAACGATGATATTGATTATTACTGGAGTCGTTCAAGGGTATTAGAAAAAATATCAACCTTGGAAGGACTACCAAGTGATGCAAGACCAAGCCTCGGGCCAGATGCAACAGGACTTGGCCAGGTATTCTGGTACACGCTTGAAAATGATCCCGGAGCTACAAAGATTCATTCCTTGGCAGAGTTGCGCTCGCTTCAGGACTTTTATGTGCGCTATCAACTTCAAAGTGTTTCAGGGGTAAGCGAGGTCTCTAGTATTGGAGGCTTTATAAAAGAATATCAAATTGATATGGATCCACGGAAGATATTTGCCTATGACATTCATTTCTCGGCCGTCATAAAGGCCATCCAAGACTCTAATATCGATGTCGGAGCAGAAGTTATAGAAGAAGGAGACCGAGAGTATGTTGTTCGAGGCAAGGGGTTCTTTAATAGCATTGATGATATTGGAAATGTTGTTGTCGCCATAAAAAATCGAACACCTATTAGAGTTAAAGACCTCGCCACGATAAAGATCGGCCCTGCTTTTAGAAGAGGGGCTCTTGATAAGAATGGCTCTGAAGTTGTTGGGGGCGTGGTAACGATGCGCTTTGGTGAAAACCCTAAGGAAGTTCTTGATAAAGTCAAAGAGCATTTGGAAGTTGTGAAAAAGGGGCTTCCTAAAGGGGTCTCTCTTAAGCCTTTTTATGACAGAACTGAAGTCATTGAAAAAAGTTTACATACAGTTAAAACCGCACTTGTTGAAGAAATCGTGATCACTATTGTCGTCATTGGTCTTTTTCTTCTGCACCTTCCTTCAAGTTTCCTAGTCTCGTTGACTCTTCCCTTTGGTGTTGGAATTAGTTTTATCTTAATGAAAGTAATAGGTATCGAGTCCAATGTTATGAGCCTTGCAGGCCTTGTTATTGCCATCGGTTCCATGGTGGATATGGGCATCATCATGGTGGAATCAATTTATGGTGAAATTCTAGAAGATGAATCCAATAACATATCAGATAGATTAGGCTCTATCATAAAAGGCGCACGCTTTGTTGCTCCGGCCATTGTCGTTGCTGTTTCAACGACAATCATTACTTTCTTACCAGTCTTTGGCCTGCAAGGAAGTGAAGGAAAGCTTTTTCATCCCTTGGCATGGTCAAAGACTTTGGCAATGGCAGGGTCCGTTGCTGTGGCCATCTTCTTGATTCCAGCACTATCAGCTTTTCTTTTAAAGGGAAAACTGCCTTCAATTGAAAAAAATAAAATGACCCTCTTTCTTCAAAAGAATTACCAACGAACTTTGAGAAAAATTCTTAAATTAGGACGAGGCTATTTACTTATTCCATTAATGATTATTTTAATTGGAGTTTTTAGTTGGTCACGGCTTGGCAGTGAATTTATGCCGTCACTAAATGAAGGAGATATCCTTTACATGCCAGTGACGACTCCAGATGTGAGTATGACAAAAGCGAGGGAGCTTTTAAGTTACACAGATAGTGTCATTAAGGAACATCCCTTAGTTGAAATGGTGGTTGGAAAACTTGGTCGCGTCGATAGTGCTCTAGATCCAGCTCCTGTTGCCATGTTTGAAACAGTGATTCGTCTGGTTCCTCAAGATCAGTGGCCTCGAGGAATGGATATCTATGACATCATGAATGAATTAGATGCGAAATTACAAGTTCCAGGTCTTGTGAACTCTTGGGATTTTCCTATTCAAACGAGAATAGGAATGATTTCAACGGGAATTAAAAGCCAAGTCGGTCTTAAGGTTTTTGGTGATGATCCTGAAATTCTCGAGAAACTAGCGGCCCAAGCGGGTAAGATAATAGAAGGTGTTCCAGGCGCTCGCAATATTTATTCTGAAAAAATAACGGGAAAACCATATATAGAATTTAAAATTGATCGTGTCGCCGCTTCTCGCTATGGGATTAATACAGGTGATATAAATAAAATACTTCAAACAGCTGTCGGTGGAATGACTATTGGTCAGTTCTTTGAGGGAAGGGAGCGCTATCCTATTCGAGTGCGCTATAAGAAAGAGTTTCGTGATCGTATAGATGAATTAAAGAAGGTACTGGTGCCAGGACCTCTTGGAGATCACATTCCTTTACATCAGCTTGCGGATATTAAAATTGTCACGGGGCCCTCTGTACTAAATTCAGAAGCTGGAAAGTTACGATTCTCTGTTCTCTTCAATGGAGATGGACAAGATATTATCGGTCTTGTTCAAAAGGCAAAAGCAGCGGTTGAAAAAGAGCTTACGCTTCCAAAGGGTTATACTCTCACTTGGGAAGGACAATTTAAAAACCAACAACGCGCTCAAAGAAGGTTGATGATCTTAATTCCTCTTGCGCTACTCATTAATATTTTGCTTATGCGTTGGGGTTTAAAGTCTTGGTTTGCCTCTTTGATGGTATTTAGTGCCATTCCATTATCTTTAAGTGGAGGACTGATAACCCTCTGGCTATTTAATATTGAGACCTCCGTCGCTGTTTGGGTCGGATTTATCGCCTTGTTTGGAATCGCTGTTGATGATGGTGTCGTTATGATGACCAATCTTCAAGGGTTAAATCTTCAGGCATTTAAGAATTTAACCGAACTTAAAGATGGCGTTGTTACGGCCGCAGTTAAAAGGATTAGGCCTTTGGTGATGACCACCGTTACTACGTTAATGGCCCTCCTTCCCGTTTTGTGGGCCAGCTCAGTAGGTAGTGAAGTCATAAAGCCTATGGCCTTGCCAATACTCGGTGGTATGATTTTTGAACTAATGAGTTTACTTTTGTTACCCTATCTTTTCTTTCATCATAGTAAAAAACAATTTAAGGAGTTCTAATGAAATCATTTCTTTTAATCATGTTGTCGTTGTCATTTTTCGTACAGAGCAGCTTCGCCGAGGAGAGTAAAACTCGCAAAAAGATTTCGGAAACGACTAAGAATCAGGTCATTGCAGTTTTAAAGGCCAATGAATCCCTTCACGCTTCTTTCTTTGATTATAAAGGAGACACTGTAGAAAAGGCGGCAAAAGATCTTAAAAGCAAAATGTCGGCAGTAGAGGATAAAGAAATAAGCAAGCTTCTAAAATTTTCAATAACTAAACTAGATGATCTCAAAAAAGACAGTGAGCGTGAGCAGAATAATCAAGATTACCATTTGGTTTCGATGGCCCTTATTCACTTAGTAAATACTTATGACATTGGAGAAGGTTACAATGCTTACTCTTGTCCTATGGTTAAAAAGAAGTGGGTTCAAAACTCTAAGCTAAAGGCACGGGTTCACAACCCTTATGCCCCAGAAATGCCACATTGTGGTACACAAGACACTGAATACTAGCTCATATGTTTAGGCTGCCTTTAGGCTTTGTTCTTTTGGTAGTCTAATGAGAAAAGAAGCGCCTTCTAAGCTCTCTTCGATGCTAAGTTGACCATTATGATTCTTGATAATTTCCGCAGCAACAGAAAGACCAAGACCTGTCCCTTCACCAACTGGTTTAGTTGTGAAAAATGGTTTTAGGACCTCTCCTTTGATCTCATTCGGAATACCTGGTCCATTGTCTCTGACTCTTATAAAGACGTCACGGTTACTCTCGGACATAAGAACTGTAATGTTTTTTTCGCTTTGATTTTCTAGAGCATCAATGGCATTGGAAATGAGAGAAAAGATTACCTGCTCAATCTGAACGACTCTAATACTACATTTGGTTTCACTAAAAAGTGGCACAAAACTGGAGTTCACACCTTCTCCGTTAAGCTTATAGCTACATAACTCATAGGCGTCTTTTATGACAGCTCCAATGGACTTGGATTCAAAATTATCTTTACTACCGTCCCTTGATACAAAACGAAGGCCCTCAATGATCTTTACAACCCTCTCCACATGTTTCGACATTCTCTTTAATTCAGTTTTTAAACGAGGCGTTTCTAAATTACCTCCTTCTATTCTCTTTAAACAAAAAGATGAGGCCCCTTTTATGACAGTTAGAGGATTGTTAATTTCATGAGCGATACCCGCCGTGAGTCTTCCAAGGTCACTCATTCTTGTTTGATTTTCTAGCTTTGAGTGGTTCTCTAAATAGGCATCATAACGATTATCCATTTCTTGTAGAGTCACGGTGATTTTAAAGATAAAAAGAGAAGATGCTTGGAAAAAGTTTAAGAAGTACAGATAGGTTACATTTTCTGGTGAGATTAAAGTTTTCGCCTCATTGTTAAAGTTTAATGTAAGTATAATTCCGGCCATTATAAAAATGTAAATAATAAGTGAGAGCATCGTGACTTTATTTTCTTTAGGGAGGCAAAGGGCCGGAAGTCCGGTTATTGAGAAGAGTATGTATTGAATTCCAATATCTGCTTTAATGTCATAGGCAATCGCAGAAATGGCAGTCGTTGCGACAAAGATGCTTAGCACTGGACTTAAAACGTTACGACCCTTTGAATTTAAGTAAAAGCTAAAAAAGTAAAACGGAATAATGCTTAGTAGTACGACAGTGGCCTTTTCTAAACCAAAGTGAAAATTTATTCCTGAAAAAATAATTGTCGAACATATGCCAAAAAAAAGAACTCGATTAACATATCTGATTCTATGTTTTTCTCTGACGCTTATAACGTGGTCTATTCCGATTTTGAATATGGAGTCAAAAGAGTTGAGTTTCATCCATATACTTATCGGATAGTTTTCAAAATAGAGTAGATAATAAATATTTAAATATGGAGGAGGTTAGGTTCTAAGTGCTTGTTTTTATTTGTGTGTATCAAAGTTTTCATCGTTAATATGAACATCATCTTCATCACAATCAAATTTGCGATATGGCCAACTTGTTCTTCGGAGATAGTAATAGAGGTCTTTTTTTGGAAAATACTTTTTCGTATTGGTTTTATTTTCAAAAAAAGTTTAATAAATTTTTGTCAGGTTTTTCATACCTAGTCATTCTATTCTTGTGGGAGTAGTAGTGTTTTTAGGCAATTCGTTAGGGGGCGCTATGCAATACTTACACACTATGGTGAGAGTAAAAGATTTGGAACAATCATTGAATTTCTACTGTGAAAAACTCGGTCTCGTGGAGACAAGCCGCTATGATAGTGAACAAGGTCGCTTTACGTTGGTATTCTTAGCAGCCCCAGAAGATCTTGAATTAGCTAAAGAAAAAAAAGCCCCTCTCGTTGAGCTCACCTACAATTGGGATACTGAAGATTATAAAGGCGGACGTAATTTTGGGCATCTAGCTTATAGAGTCGATAATATTTATGAAGCCTGTAAGAACCTACAGGACAAGGGAGTCGTCATTAATAGACCCCCAAGAGATGGGTATATGGCCTTTATCAAATCCCCAGACGGCATCTCTATCGAGTTGCTTCAAAAAGGGGAGTCTCTTGCTCCCGCAGAGCCTTGGAAGTCCATGGAAAATACTGGAACTTGGTAAAAATCAAAGTTTTAAGTCCTTACTAGATAGATTTTAAGACTACACTGGTCAATTTTCCTCATATAAGTTAAGCTCCCGGCAAATGACATATTTTTGCAGGGAGTTGTCTTTCCCTGATGGAGGACCTGATGATCAGTACAGATAACGTCAGTCTTAGCTTTGGTGGGCGCAAGCTCTTTGATGAAGTTAATATTAAATTTAATCCCGGTAATTGCTATGGATTAATTGGTGCCAATGGTGCTGGTAAATCGACATTTATAAAGATTCTCTCTGGTGAAATTGAGCCTCAAACGGGGAAAGTATCAATGGCCCCAGGTGAGAGGCTCTCCATTCTCAAGCAGGACCATTTCGCTTTCAATGATTATGCTGTTCTTCAAACTGTGATCATGGGTAACGATAAGCTCTATAAGATCATGCTAGAAAAAGATGCCATTTACGCAAAGGAAGACTTTAGCGATGAGGATGGTATTAAGGCCTCTGAACTAGAAGCAGACTTCGCTGAAATGAATGGTTGGGAGGCAGAATCTGACGCTGGAATCATGCTTGCGGGCCTTGGTATTGGGACTGAGTTTCACGATAAAATGATGAAAGATCTTACGGGGAGTGAGAAGGTAAAGGTTCTTTTGGCCCAGGCCCTCTTTGGACAACCTGATGTCCTGCTTCTTGATGAGCCAACGAACCATTTAGATATTAAAGCGATTAAGTGGCTTGAAGACTTTTTAATGGACTTTAAAAATACAGTGATTGTTGTTTCTCACGATCGTCACTTTCTTAATAAAGTATGCACTCATATTGCTGACTTGGATTTTGCTAAAATCACCATCTATGCTGGAAATTACGACTTTTGGAAAACTTCAAGTGAACTTGCTCAGCGATTGAGATCTGATGATAATAAGAAGACTGAACAGAAGGCCGCAGAGCTTAAGGCCTTTATTCAGCGATTTTCTGCCAACGCTTCAAAATCAAAGCAGGCCACTTCTCGGCAAAAGCAATTAGAGAAATTGAATCTTAACGATTTACCGTTGAGCTCTCGTAAATATCCCTATGTTCACTTTCAGCCTCACCGTGAAGCAGGAAGGGAACTTTTAAGAGTTGATGGTCTTACTAAATCAATAGATGGGGTTAAGATTCTTGATAATATTCGCTTCTCTTTAAAAAAAGGTGAGAAGGCCATTTTTCTCAGTGATAACTCACTTGCTGTAACAACGTTATTTCAAATCCTTGGTGGAGAGTTGGAGCCTGATAGTGGTACCTATGAGTGGGGTGTTACAACAAAGCTTGGTTACTTTCCTTCAGATAACAAAAGATATTTTGATAGCACGGATAGTTTAGTGGATTGGTTACGCCAGTACTCTGATGATAAAGACGAGTCTTTTATTCGCGGCTTTCTGGGCAAAATGCTTTTTTCTGGGGAAGAAGCAAAGAAGAAAGCCAATGTTTTAAGTGGTGGAGAGAAAGTGCGATGCATGCTCTCAAAACTAATGCTATCAGGGGCCAATGTGCTAATGCTTGATGGACCTACTGACCACTTGGACTTGGAGAGTATAACAGCTGTGAATGAAGGGCTTATTCGCTTTGACGGTACGGTTCTTTTTACGACTCATGATCATGAGTTTATTCAAACGGTAGCAAATCGTGTTATTACCCTCGATAAAGAAGTGACTTATGACAAACAGATTACTTATGATGATTACCTTCAAGAGTCTGTATTCTAATTGTTGCACCTTTGCTTATAGCTAAGAGAGAAATGTCATTATAAGATAGGGCCATGAAAAATATCGTGTCCTATTTTGCAGAGCGTCATATACTGACAAATGTTCTTTTCTTTGGCCTGATCCTAATGGCCGTATTCACTTGGTTTCGTATTGGTAAGGAAGAACTTCCAGAGTTTGCCAGTAATTGGGTTCGTGTAAGCACTATTTACCCCGGAGCTCCTGCTGAAGATGTCGAGCTCTTTGTGACAAAGCCCATGGAAGATGAACTCAAAGGAGTTGTTGGGATTGAAGAGATTGTGGCCACATCAAGTGTGGGTTCTAGCAATCTAAGCATAACGATTGATGACGATTACCCCAATAAAGACGAAGTCCTTCAAGAAATAAAAGACGCCATCTTTCGCACAGACCTTCCAAGTGAAGTAAGAGATCTACCTCTTATTCGTCAGTTTAAAAGTGCAGAAAAAGCGATACTTGATATTGGTGTATATCACAAAAGTCATGAATTCTTAGATGTATCATCAAGAGCAGAAGTTCAACGATATATTTTAAGCTTTGAAAATCAACTACTGGCATTGCCAGAAATCGCTTCTATCGAAAAGTCTCACTACAGAAAACCCGAACTTCAAATAAAGATTGATCCCGATAAAATTTTAAAGAACCAAATTACATTGGCGGCGATTAAAGATCAGATTCAAAGTAATAATGTGCGTGCTCCGATTGGCTTTTTAAAGGATAAGGGAGAGAGTAAGGTTACGGCCGTCAATGAACTAGAGGACGTTGATAGTCTTAAGAAGCTCGTTTTAAGAGGAAATTATAGTGGAGCTCAGTTAAATCTTGGGCAGGTGGGGACTATCGAGGAAGGCTATGTAGAGACCACTTCCATTTTTAAAGTTAATGGCCATGAAGGTGTTTTCATTAATGTTAAAAAGAACGTTTCCACCGACATTTTAACGGCACAAAAGGCCGTCATGCGCTTTATTGAAAATTTTAAAAAATCAAACGAAAATGCACCGATTGGCATTGTTTTAATGGACGATGAATCCTATGCCGTAACAAACCGTTTGGACATTGTTACATCTAATGGTCTGTTAGGATTCATTCTGATCATTTTAGTTCTTCTACTCTTTCTCAATCTGAAGACTGGCTTTTGGGTGGCCATGGGCATCCCCTTTAGTATCGCCTTTACCCTCATCGTGGCCCAGCTTGTGGGATACACTGTTAACAATATGACTCTTGCGGGTATCATTATTGTTTTAGGCATCGTTGTCGATGACGCCATTATTATTGCCGAAAATATTTCGCGCCATAGAGAGTCAGGAAAGAATATTAAGGAAGCGGCCATTGATGGCACTGTAGAGGTTATTAAACCCATTACGGCGAGTATTATTACAACTTGTGTGGCCTTTATCCCTCTTATCTTCTTTGAAGGATTCTTTGGAAAGCTCGTTTCTTACATCCCGCTGATTGTGATTTTAATGCTATTAGGTTCATTGATTGAATCACTCTTTATTCTTCCTGGTCACTTGGCCTCTCGAACTCCTATATTAGATAGAATTTCTAAAGAGGAAACGGCCGATTCTTGGTATCACCGCTATGAAAAAAAATATGCCGATTTTCTTTTAAAGGTCTTTCGTTTTAGATTTCCTATCTTGGCGGTATTTTTTGTTTTTCTTCTGGGAGGACTTTTTCTTTATAAGAGTAAAATGAAGTTCGTCATGTTCCCAAGAGAGGAGAGTCAGGAGATTTTTCTAAAGGTAAAGGCGAAACAGGAATTCACGAGGAAGGAAACAGCTCTGGCCATAGGTCCACTTGAGAAGATGTTTTATGAGGATACGGCCAATGTTGTCGCCTCTCGTTCAAGTATCGGTCTTTCTCGTCGAGGGGGAGAGGTTAAAGAAAACGAAGCTTCAATACTCGTTGAACTTATCCCTGCAGATGACAGAGAAACCTCACTTAATAAGTTAATAGAGGATTGGGAGAAGAAGAGTAAAGATCTTCCGGGATTGGTTGATGTTCGTTTTCTGAGGGGGCGCTGGGGGAATTCTTCAGGTACGGCGCTAGAGCTTCAAATTTTGGAGAATAATGACAAAAAACGTGCCGCCATTGCAAAGAGTTTAGAGGAGAGTCTAAAAGCGATGGAGGATGTAACAGATGTCGAAGTGGAAGTACCTCTTCTTAAAAATGAGTACGTCTTTCAAATTAAACAAGATCGTCTCGTAAAGTATGACGTTGCGCCCTCTCAATTAACGACTAGTCTTCGCGCTTTCGTTGAGGGCTCAATCCTCTATAGTATTAATAAGGGTGACGAAGAAATTGATGTAAGGCTTACCGTTTATGATGATGCAAAAGAAAACCTAGATAGCTTAATGGAGTTAAGAGTTCCAAATCGCGCAGGGAATATGACTTATCTTAAAAACATGGTTGAGCTCAAAGAGATACAAAAACCCATCAATATCACACGGACTAACTTTAAAAGAGTCACAACAGTCTTTGCAAACCCTAAACCCGGCAGTTTAAGCACTCCTTTGCAAATTGCAGAACGTCTAGAAAAAGATTTCTTTCCCAAAATTTATAATGAATATCCTACAGCAGTTCTCTCTTGGTCTGGTGAAGTCGAAGATTCTCGGGAAAGTCAGGGAGAGTTTCGCGATTCTGTTTTGATGGTCATCGTTTTGATTTATATGATTCTCGTTATTATGTTTGATTCGATGGTGAAGCCCTTTATCGTTTTATCAGTCATTCCCTTTGGACTCGCTGGTATTGTCTATGTGTTAATGGCCCATGGAATGAGTGTCTACGGCTTCTTCGCTGCGATTGGTGCCTTAGGTATGATAGGGGTTGTTATTAACGATGCTATTGTGATGATTGATAAGATTGATAATACCCTAAAGCAGGGAGGAAAGGTTAGTCGCGAATTAATCGCTAAAGTCGCTGCCACCCGCCTAAGACCCGTCGTTGTAACGACAGTTACGACAGTGGTGGGAGTTTTACCGACGGCCTATGGAATTGGAGGCTATGATTCTCTCTTGGCAGAGATGATGTTGACGATGGGCTGGGGACTCGCAATCGGTACTATTATTACTTTGATTCTAATTCCTTGTATTTACAGTTTCTCTGTAAATACCAAGGAATTAAATTAAATGAGCAGGACCCTTTGGGATAATTCGAAACGGATTTATTGACTCATGTGAGTAGTAGTAATGGCGTTTGATATGATCAAAATTTGTTGTTTCCTTGATCGCAGGAATTTCATAAAGGTTTGATGTGTATCGGCTTAGGTTCTTGTAATCGCAAATTCTTCTAATATTGCATTTAAAATGAGTAAAGTAGACGGCGTCAAATCTCAGAAGAGTCGGAATCAATCGAAGGTCGGCTTCTGTTAATATATCGCCACAAAGAAAAGTTTTTGCCTCTAAATGTTTATCGAGTTTATCAAGTGTATTAAACAGCTGATCTACGGCTTCATTATAGGCTTCTTGAGTTTTGGCAAAACCTGTTCGGTAAACACCGTTATTAACATTTTCATAAACCAATTCATTTAACTGGTCGATTTCATCTTGCAGGGATTCAGGGTAATAGTTCTCTTTATTTCCTGTTAATTCATTAAAGTTTGAATTAAAGATACGAATAATTTGAGAGGATTCATTATTAACAATTGTTTCATGTAATTTGTCCCAAAGAACAGGAACGGTCACACTTGTGCTCACATGGGGATCTGCTTTTTGGTATATTTTATAGAGTTTATCGTGACCATAGAGATGCTCTCTTGTCGCCTCTGGATATAGAGGATCAAAAACCCAGCCTTGATCAAGCATATCGGGGGATACAACGCTCACACTAATGTGTTCCTCAAGTCCTTTTAGTTTGCGATAAATGAGTGTCCTGTGGGCCCAAGGGCAGGCATAGCTAACAAACAGATGATAGCGACCACTTTCAGGCTTAAATTTTTCGTGATCAGAAGAGATAGTATCTAAAAATGAGCGAGGGATTCGAGCGTAAGCACCTTTTTGATCACTCGTAATCACATCGGCCACATGCCATTTCCCATCTATTAATCTACCCATATCTCTATTCCTCTTTTTTTACAGATGACCCATTTTTCCAGATTGATAATCTTTAACGGCTTCCATTAGCTCTTCTCTGGTGTTCATGACAAAAGGTCCGTATGCCGCCACGGGCTCGTCGATAGGCTCTCCGTTTAGAACAAGGATTTTGCTATTTTCTTCAAGATCAAGATTGATTGAAGTGCCACCTCTTTCAAAAATGAGAAGACTTTTTTCTAGATGAGACTTTTCTTCATTTACAACTTTTCCTCTCAGTACAAGGATTAAGGTGTTAGTTCCGTCTTTAAAGTTTAGATTTATTTTATCTTTTTTCTGGCTATCGATGATGTAGGCGTTGATATCCGTGTGAGTTTTACAAGGGCCAGTCGTTTCGTTACATGTTCCCGCAACAATTTGAGCAATGGAGCTCTCACCCAGAGTTACCCTTGGAAATTGATCATTTTTAATTCCCTGATAACGGGGATTCGTCATCTTTTTACTTGCTGGTAAATTGACCCAAAGTTGAACCATCTCAAAGGTACCACCAGTCTTTGCAAACTCTTTGGAGTGGAACTCTTCATGGACAAGTCCACTTGCCGCTGTCATCCACTGGACACCACCAGCTCCGATGATGCCACCACCACCGGCCGAGTCTCTGTGTTCAATTTCTCCATTTAATGCGAAGGTAACGGTTTCAAATCCTCTATGGGGATGTTCACCAACACCTTGCTTCTTTGTGGTTGCTCCAAACTCTTTTGGGGGAGCATAGTCCATCAAAAGAAATGGACTGATAGAGGGATAAAGATCCGGAGTCGGTTGTATAAGGGTATGAACATGGAAGCCATCTCCAACCCAATGTTGCTCAGTTGGGGCCAAAACCATTTTTAATTTCTTATTTTGAAGCATGTTGCCATCTCCTTTCGGGGCAATATTTCTTAGGCAGGAAGTCATCATTCCTAGAATGAGGGATCCACAAACTTTTAAGATATTCCGCCTATGTTTATTCATGGTGTTAGAGTACGCCATTTTTGAAAGACTATCATCAATAATAACTATTTTAATGGAAGTGTATAAGTTTAAGTTATCATTACTCCTTATGTTAGGGTTTTGTTGGCCATGCATGGGAAAGCTGTTAAAGGGCTAATTTCGCTAGCTGTGCCTCTTTTGGATTGGTACAATTCGCGTCTATAGAAATATTGGTCAAAAGAGAGTCTTTCATGGAAGTTTTCAAAATTATCTATACCGTTCTTGGTGGTCTAGGTGTTTTTTTCTATGGCATGAAATCTATGTCTGAAGCCCTCCAGTCAATTGCTGGGGATATGATCAAAACTATTATTAATACACTTACTAAAAATCGAGTCTCAGCTTTGGTTGTGGGTATTGTTGTTACGATGCTTGTGCAAAGTTCATCAGTAACCACGGTTATGGTCGTTGGTTTTGTAAACGCAGGCCTTATGCAGCTTCATCAGGCGATCGGTGTTGTCTTTGGCGCCAATATTGGAACAACAATCACTGGTTGGATTATTTCCATTAAAGTAGGTAAGTACGGTCTTCTTTTTATAGGTGTTGGTATTTTTCCTCTTCTTTTTGGCAAAACAAATAATGTTCGCCAGATCGGTAGAATTCTATTTGGGATCGGCATGATCTTCTTTGGTTTGGATCTTATGAGTGGAGCCTTTAAACCACTTAGGAAAATGCCTGAATTTCTTAATGCGATTTCCTACTTCTCTGATCAAAACTATGGCGCCTATCTGGCCTCTATTGTTGTTGGCTGTCTTTTAACCGTTATTGTCCAGTCAAGTTCTGCGATGCTTGGAATTACCATGGCCTTGGCCATGAGTGGTGTTATCCAATTTCATACGGCCGCTGCACTGGTTCTCGGTGAAAATATTGGAACGACTATCACTGCTCTTTTAGCCTCTGTGGGGGGCAATATTGAAGCTAAGAGAACGGCAAGAGCACACGCTATTTTTAATCTTTTAGGAGTAATAGTAATCTTTTGCATATTTCCATTCTATGTGGATTTTATCGATTGGATCATTCCGGGAGATCCAAACTTTATGAATGAGAAAGGTGAATATTCAAAGATGGCCGTACACATTGCTTCCGGGCATACGATCTTTAATGTGACAGCAGCATTAATTTTTCTACCATTTCTCAGAAATTTAGCTGCCTTAGTCACTAAAATTACTCCAGATCGAGGGGAAAAGGAGCAACATCATTTGGTTATGCTTGGTGATTCTTCAAGTATTATTCCGGCCACTGCCCTTTCTCAGGCGCGAGTTGAAGCCAATCATATGAAAAGTATAGTTGATCGAGCTTTTTCCTTAACGGAGAATTTATTAAGAGGAACGATTAAAAAATCTGAGATTAACGATACGATCTCAAAAATACACAACTATGAACAGGCCTGCGATAATATTCAAAAGGAAATCACACTCTTCGTATTAAAATTACTAGAAAGACCATTAAGCGCAAAAGAAACTGAAGATGCTCTTAGCTTAACAAGAGTGGCAGATGAGCTTGAATCCATTAGTGATTATTTGACCAACGTCGCAAATTATTCAAAAAGAATGCCTATAGAAGTTCTATTAGATGAAGATGCTGGAGCGGATTTCTTCAACCTCTTTGAAGATGTTCGCGATTATTACCAAGGTATTGGTCACGCTTTCACTGAATATAAATCTATTGATATGGAGCAAATGTATCGCCGGAGTGAGGAACTTAGAAAAGAGGCCAATATTATCCGCGGTCGTCATCTCGAGAGGGTAGGCTCCGGTCTCTATGAACCAATGACAGCACTCACATATTCAGATCTCATTGTGAGCCTAAGAAAGATTCGAAGCCATTCCCAAAATTTTGCCGAAGGCCATCAGAGGGTAATGAATGCTGTTTAATTAAAGCGATCTATAGCTTTTCATAAACAATTCTAAATCCATTAACGACGAAAAAAATAAGAGTTAGGCAAAGCAGGGCATTTGTAGGCCACTTATTCTTATATTCTTTGGGAATCCTTTTTCCATTGTTTAAGATAATTAAACTTAGGGCGCATATAGGAATAAAGAGAGCACCAATTAAGGCATAGAAGAGTTGAATCGATTGGAATTTAATAATTAGACTGCTCATCGGGACGATAGCAATAAAAAGTAAGTAGCCTCTATAGGCACTGCTTTTTTTAATATCCCTCTCTGTCTTTTTAAAATGAAGGTGGTAAATATCACCAAAAAGATAGGGGACAGATTGCCATACTCCTAATAGGGAGGAAAAGACCCCACAAAAAAAGCCTATTTTAAAGACTAAAGCTCCATAGACACCAATTTTTAGTTCAAATAAATTGGCCACTTGATTGATGAAAATTGAACCCGTCTTACTTACCTCAGGAAGTTGATAACCTAGAATCATCATGGCCACACTAAAAAGTCCTGTTAATGTGTAGCTCATGAATAAATCAATCTTCGATTCTTTTAAACCCTTAATGCCTTGGCGATTATTTTCTTGAAGCCAGTAGCCATAGCAAAGAATGGTTAAGGTACCGCCAACTCCTCCAAGAACCGCTAAAAACCAAGGATCAATAAGAGAGAGATTGCTAAAGGATAAGAACCCCTTAAAGAATTCACTTGGACCTTTTAGAAATAAGAAAGAAGTAGAAATAACGGTAATAAACATGATGCCAATAAGAAATGTCATGACCTTTTCAAAGAAAGCAAAATTACCAGGGATAATAATAACAATCGCTATAACCGAAAGAAGAATACCATAAATATATTTTCCATTCTCAATAGGCAATAGACTATTAAGAGAACTGCCAGAAGCGCTTATTAAGGCGCCTCCGACCATATACGACCAGAGTATTAGGTAGACTAGAAAGGGAATTTTCGCCCAGTTACCAAGATCATCAATCCAACCGTGAATGAGAGGCTTTCCTGTTGCAAACTGATAGCGCGCAATACCTTCAGTCAATACGTATTTTAACACGGCTCCTGCAATGGGAATCCATAACAGAAGCCCTAAGTAATGACCTGCAAGCGCACCAGTGATAAGGTCACCCGCTCCGACTCCAGTGGCCGCAACTAAGAGGCCAGGTAAAAATAACTTTAATTTTCCCATGCTAAGAGGTTACCATATCTCGACGGAATCCGCCTATGAGTCATATCGCTAAACTGAAAGAACTAAATCAAATCATTCAAGATGTTATTGGATCATTCGATCGTGAACCCTTTTATAAAAAGAAGCTTTCTCATATTTTGAAAGATGAAGACCCTCGTGATTATAAAGTGATCGCTATTGGGAAAAATGCTTACGAGCAAGTAGAAACCCTTCGATCTATTTGGCCTATTAAAAATGCTGAATTAACTCCAACCCTGGTGATAGCCCCTTTTCTAAAAGAGATGGAAAAAGTTGTTGCTAAGAAAAGTTGTCATCCAGATTTTACAGATGAATCCATCGAAAGTTGGGAGGTCGCTCTAAAGTTTATGAGAGATCATGATGAGACTCGTCTTATTCTCCTTATCTCAGGAGGATCATCTGCATTAATAGAAAATCCTTTGCCGCTAATTGAACGAGAGGTTTTTAAAGAGATTTGGGACTTCCTTATTCAAAGTGGTTGGGAAATTTTTGATGTAAATACGATAAGAATGGCCTTATCTCTGGTTAAAAATGGTGGACTGGTTCATCAATCACTTAGCACGAAGATTTTAACCTTCATTGAATCAGATATTCCAAGTGAGGATTATCTATCGGTAGGTTCTCGTCCCTTCTTGTATCAAGAGCAATCTAGGGAAAATCTCTTAGCATTAGTTGAAAAGATGCCAACAAAATTTAAAAAAAAATTAAGATTTATAATCAATTCGAATGAATGGAATAGATTTAATGAAGAAAAGCGGATTTCATTAAATAGTAGAGAGATCACAACCCGTTGCGTTTTAAATCAAAAAGACGTCCTCTCTGTTTTAGGGAACTCCTTACGGAAGTCATTTCCAAAATCTACCATCAAGTTTTTTGATATTGAAGTGAAGGAAAATTATAAAGAATCACTACGGATTGTAGAGAATTATATCTTTCAATGTATTGAAGAAGAGAATCCTTTTGTTTTGATAAGTGGGGGAGAGTTACCAGTTAACCTAGCTGCGGCCAGGTATGGGTATGGTGGAAGAAATTCTCACTTTGTATTGGCCTTAAGCAAGGAGCTCTTTAGCTCGGAAAAACTATCAATTGAACAAAAGAGACGAATATCCGTGCACAGCTTTGCTACAGATGGAGCAGACGGAAATAGTCAAAATGCTGGAGGTTGGTTTAACTTTAAAGAATATTTAGACCTAGATAAATCCGAAGAGATTATAGAGGACTATTTATTCCGATTTGATTCGGCGACTTTGCTAGAAAAATTAGGCCTAAGTTTTCCTAAGCGCTTTACGGGCTTAAACTTCATGGACTTTCGAGTCATTACCTATAAGTTATAAGACTTAAGCAAGAATTTAATCGATAAGAATTGTGGACTTACAGTTGATCAGTTTGTGTTCGCCTGTCTCAAGACCTGTGAGGGGCAAAGAGAATTCACCATTTTGATTTTCTAAGTCGATCGTCAAATATTCGTTTTCGAATTTAAATCTAAATGCAAGTTCATTCTCTAACTCGATTGATTCTTCCTTTAAGAGAACATAGCTTTTTAAGTCATCCTCTGAGAAGAGAAGAGCATAATTTCTCAAAGTGTCAGGGCTGCGCTTTATCACTAAGTCTAAATCTGTATTTTCAATTTGGCATTGAATCTCAAGCTCTTTTTGAGAAAAGACAGTAAACGAAGATAATAGGCAAAGTGTAAGCAGAAGACCTTTCATGCCATTTTTTAACATATGACCACTTTTTGGAGAGGTGCTTGAGTAATTTTTTCATCTTTTCTCCATTGAATACTTGTTGATTGTATAGTGCCTAAATGAAGATAGGTTTAACTAAACTATTGATATTACTTGCATTATCCCACCAGGTTGGAGCAACAGCTCTTCCAAGCGAGCACTTCCTTTATCCCAGAGATAAAGAAATGGCTTGGATGACGGGACTAGAAATTGTCTTAGGCCATTCAGGGAATAATAGGCTCTATGATAAGTGCCTCTTAGAAGAAGCCTTTACTATGGGGACCTACCAAGATTTTACATGTTCCATGTATAAAAGTTCAAAGGTCGCGGTTGGGGACTTAACGTACGCCTTAGGCCAATTAGAATCAGAACAAGTCGTAATAGTAGGTGAGCAGCACACTTATCAAAAAAATCAATTTGAAATGGCCAAGGCAATTGAGATTAATAATGGCTTTGATGTCCTTGCTTTAGAGATGTTTAACTTTAAGAGCCAGCAAAGTGTCGATGACTTCATCGAGGGGAGAATTTCACTTGAGGAGTTAGAGGTCGTCTTCAGTAGGGATTGGAGATATAACCTTGATGGCTACCTCAAAATGATCGTTGCCGCAAAAGAGGCTGGGATGAAGATCCTAGCTTTAGATGATAGAGAAAGCTTTAAAGAAGAGCCATTTTCTGATGAACTTCGTCTAAGAGATCAAGTGATGGGGAATCACCTTTCAAAATATTTAACTAAGAATCCCGGAGATAGAATCCTTTTTTATACGGGGAAGTTACATGCTTTTAAGGAAATTGGACTAGGTGTTGAGACCATAGCTCAAATTATTCAAAGGGATCACCCCGCTGCTAAAATTGGCAATGTTTTCTTATTTAACAAAAAGCGCAAGAATTTATATTCCCCTCTTTTTAAATCACAAGATGGTGATGGACCCTTTGTTTTAGAATCTCAAAAATTAAAACATTATACAGATATGATTATTTTTCACTAATCACCAATCTCAAGTTAAAATAACTCTTATCAAAGAGGAATTTATGCTTGATTGGCTTGTTATTGGTCTTTATTTAATACTTATTTTTGTTGTTGCCTTTTTTTCGAGACGAGAAAACTTAGCTCATGAAAATAGTGATGACGATATCGTTTTGGATCAATATTTGGCAGGAAGAAGCCTTACTATGATAGAGAGTATGGGCTCTATTATAGCCACAGAAGTCTCAGCCTTAACATTTATTGGAATTCCTGCCTTTGCTTTCACGAAGAATTTCTCTTTCATTCATCTCTACTTAGGAGCGATTTTAGGTCGCTACCTTATTGCGCGTTTTATCGTGCCATTGATTTATAATAAAGGTCTTACTCTTTACGCCATCATGGGCAAAGAAGATGCCACAGAGGCCGGAGCAAGGTTTACGGCCGCGATTTATTCCATTACCAAGCTTCTAGCAGTAGGAGTAAGACTGTATGCTGGCTCTATTTTAGTGGCAGAGTATTTTGAACTCTCTATCTATTGGGCTCTTCTTATTATTACGACTTTAACTTTCTTCTATACTTTGATTGGGGGATTAAAAGCCGTTGTTAGAACCGACTTACTTCAATCGGTTCTCTTTATTTTTGGAGGCTTTGCCGCTCATTATATTATTCCCCAAGTCGCCCAAAAAGATTGGTCAGAACTTTATCAGTTGGCACAGGTTTCGGGACATACATGGATTTATTCCAGTGAAAAATGGTTTACCTTCTTTGTCGGTGTAAGCGGAGGTGTGCTATTTGATATGTGCACGCATGGAGTTGATCAGGACTTTACTCAGAGGCTAATGGCGGCTAAAAGTGAGAAGGAC